>CANMBU010000013.1 GCA_947496175.1 uncultured Roseovarius sp. | reverse complement strand
ATGAAGGCGTTGGACGGTATTAAAATTCTGGATTTCACCCATGTGCAATCGGGTCCGACCTGCACACAGCTTCTGGCGTGGTTTGGGGCCGATGTTCTCAAGGTGGAACGCCCCGGCGTGGGCGATGCCACGCGCAAGCAGCTGGTGGATGTGCCGGGGGCGGACAGTCTTTATTTCACCATGCTCAACCACAACAAACGCTCGATTGAGCTCAATTCCAAGAACGAGACCGGCAAGCAGGTTCTCACACGTCTCATTGAGGAATGCGATGTGCTGGTGGAGAACTTTGCGCCGGGTGCGTTGGACCGGATGGGGTTCAGCTGGGAGCGTATTCAGGAGATCAACCCGCGCATCATCATGGCGTCGGTCAAAGGGTTTGGCCCGGGCAAATACGAGGATTGCAAGGTCTATGAGAACGTGGCGCAATGCGCGGGCGGCGCGGCGTCGACCACTGGGTTCCTTGATGGACCGCCGCTCGTCACCGGTGCGCAGATCGGCGACAGCGGCACGGGCCTTCATCTGGCCCTTGGCATTATGACCGCACTTTTCCAGCGCGAACGCTCGGGACGGGGCCAAAAGGTGCTCGCGCC
>CANMBU010000012.1 GCA_947496175.1 uncultured Roseovarius sp. | reverse complement strand
AAGCTGCGGGATCAGCAGCGGCTCGAGGCGGGACCCTTGAAGGAATACAGCCAGTTTGGCGAGGGCATCCCCTTTGGCGAGGCCACGCCGCGTGCGGGCAACGACAGTGGCGGGGGCCAACCGGGGCGCATTCTGAAATGCAAGGGCTGGGAGGAGGATCCCAACGCCTACACGTATTTTATCACACAGGCCGCGGTGTGGGAAAACGTCTGTGATGTGATCGGCAAGCCGGAGTGGAAGACAGCAGAAGGTTACGCCACCCCGCCGGAACGGCTCGATAAACTCAATGAGATTTTCGGGGCCATCGAAGAATGGACCATGACCAAGACCAAGTTTGAGGTGATGGACATATGCAACCCGCTCAACATCCCCGTAGGCCCGATCCTGTCCACCAAGGAGCTCATCGAGGATGAGGGCCTGCGCGCCACGGGCACGATTGTGGATGTCGATCACCCCGAGCGCGGCACCTATGCGAGCGTCGGCTGCCCAATCAAGCTCAGCGACAGCCCCGTTGAAGTGACGCGCTCACCGCTTCTGGGCGAGCACACGGTGGAAATCCTGCGCGATGTGCTGGGCTATGAGGGCGACGCGCTCGAGCAGGTGATTGCCTCCGGCGCTGTGGGTGAAGCCCAGAAAACAGCGGCGGAGT
>CANMBU010000011.1 GCA_947496175.1 uncultured Roseovarius sp. | reverse complement strand
TTTATTCGCCAGTGATTGCGTCTGCGCCGACCTGTTCGATCAGCTTCACATGCGCGTCTTTCTGCGTGGCGTGGAAGTTGGCCAGATCATCGCCCTTCATCATCGTGTCGCATGTCAGGCCGTCTGAGGTGCAAAAGCTCTGCCACTCTTCG
The DNA here is from genome assembly GCA_947496175.1 of uncultured Roseovarius sp. Classification (GTDB taxonomy): domain Bacteria; phylum Pseudomonadota; class Alphaproteobacteria; order Rhodobacterales; family Rhodobacteraceae; genus Roseovarius. The sequence goes on along the minus strand of CANMBU010000011.1, from coordinate 824 downwards.
CTGTCAAACAGCTCCTGGAAGAGGTTCGTGTACCATTCCACCGCTTCAGGATCCATGCCCGGAGGGCCGTTGACAGAGCGCTGCATGAAATACTCGATATCCACGCCAAGCTCTTTGGCCGTGGGCGTGTCCGGGAAGGCCGCCATGCGCTCGGATGTGAACTGCACCAGCGGCTTGGAGTTGCCCGCGCGGAAGAATTCCATCTGCTCGGACGGGTTGTTCACCGTGCTGTCAATCTGGTTGCCGACAAGGTTCTTGGCCACGGTGCCACCGCCCGGAAACGGAATATATGTGACCTCATAATCAAACGCGGCCTCCATCATCGCGGTCAGAACGCTGTCTTCCTGACCCGAACCCGTGCCGCCGACTTTCCAGTCAAGCCCGGCTTCTTTCACCGCACTGACATAGCTGTCGAGATCGGTGATATCCTCGCGGTCTGTGTTGACCCACAAAAGGAACGTGTCCATCGCCATCAAGCCGATGGGCGTGAATTCAGTGACATCAACGCCAAGGTCTTCCTGAATGATCGGTGTGGTGTAAAAGCTGTTCAGCGTCATCATCACGGTGTGATTGTCGCCCGCCTTGTCCTGCAGATAGCGCAGCGCCTCGGCACCAGATCCACCCGGTTTATTGATCGGAATGAACGGGCGTGGGCTAAGGTCTTTCTTCTCGATCAAGCCCTGCAGCAGACGCGCAATCTGGTCCGCACCACCGCCTGTGCCGGCCATGATGATAAATTCAACCGGCTTGCGCGGTTGCCATTCCGCAAGGGCTGCCGGAGCCGTCAAAGCAAGAGCAGCGGCACTTGCCGTTAGTGTTTTTAA
>CANMBU010000010.1 GCA_947496175.1 uncultured Roseovarius sp. | reverse complement strand
GGGCTATGAGGGCGACGCGCTCGAGCAGGTGATTGCCTCCGGCGCTGTGGGTGAAGCCCAGAAAACAGCGGCGGAGTAGCCCGGCATGGCCTGCGCGTTGCATCAGATCACGCTGCCGGTGCGCGGAGATGGCAAAGGCGATAACGTCTTTGCCCATGCCGCTGTGCTGGCCAAACGCTTTGGCGCGCATGTTCAGGTGGTGCATTGCCGCCCGGCGGCGCAGGATCTGATGCCCTATGGCGTGGTGGTGCCCAATTTCTTGCGTAAGCAATTGGAAGATGTGTCCAAGAATATGGCGGATGTGACCGAAGAGACCCTGCGCGACGCGTTCACGGCATTGGCCGACAAGCTGGAACTGCCGGTGCAGTCTCCGGCGCGGGGTCAGGCGGGCACATCGTTTCTGGAATACACTGGCAAGCAAGCCGATGCAGTGCGGCACTATGGGCGACTGGCCGATCTGATCTGTGTTCCCAAGCCGGACAAGGCGACCAATCTGGGGTATAATACTTTGAAATCCGACCTGTTTTCCTCTGCGCGCCCGGTGATGATGTGTCCAGAGATTGAAGCGGTCACGCCCGATCTGGGGCGACATGTCTGCATTGGCTGGAACGGATCGCTGGAGGCCACCCGTGCGCTGGCAATGGCGATGCCACTTATTGAGGCAGCCGAAGCCGTGACCATTCTGACGGCCGGGCAGGACACACATGCGACCAGCGCAGAGGAATTGGTCGGTTACCTGGACGTCCGGGGTATCAGCGCGCGCATCAACAGGTTCGAGAAAGAGGGCAATATAGGACGCAAGCTCTTGGACCATTGCGTGTCAGATGGCGGCGACCTTTTGGTCATGGGCGCCTATCACGACAGCTATGAGCGTGAGTCGATTTTTGGAGGGAACACGCAAACCGTGGTGGAAGCTGCGGAAATTCCGATTGTTTTGGCGCATTAAGAGTTTGCCTTATCGGAATATGTGCTAACTATGCGCCAGGCGGGTATTTTTGTTTCGTTATGCACGTTTATGAAGCAATAAAAATACCAAGGTATACAATGCCGCGCTCACGTTGCTTTGACAACGTCAAGAGGCCCGCAGGGTCGAATAAATAGGGAGGACGTCGAATGACGCTATTAAAAACACTAACGGCAAGTGCCGCTGCTCTTGCTTTGACGGCTCCGGCAGCCCTTGCGGAATGGCAACCGCGCAA
>CANMBU010000009.1 GCA_947496175.1 uncultured Roseovarius sp. | reverse complement strand
TTACCCAATCGCCTCCAGCACGGCCTCGCCGAGGCCGGCGGGGGACTCAGAGACCACGATACCGGCGCTGCGCATGGCTTCGATCTTGTCGTCCGCGCCGCCTTTGCCGCCGGCGACGATGGCGCCGGCGTGGCCCATGCGGCGGCCCGGAGGGGCGGTGCGGCCGGCGATGAAGCCCGCCGTGGGTTTCCAGCGGCCTTTCTTTTTCTCATCAATGAGGAACTGAGCCGCCTCTTCCTCGGCGCTGCCACCGATTTCGCCGATCATGATGATGCTTTCCGTCTCATCATCGGCCAAGAACCATTCCAGCACATCGATATGCTCTGTGCCTTTGATCGGGTCGCCGCCGATGCCGACACAGGTCGACTGACCCAGACCCACATCCGACGTCTGTTTCACCGCCTCATAGGTGAGCGTGCCAGAGCGGGAGACCACACCGCAGGAGCCGCGCTTGTGGATGTGGCCCGGCATGATGCCGATCTTGCAGGCATCGGGCGTGATGATCCCGGGACAGTTGGGGCCGATGAGTTTCGATGTGCTGTCCATCAGCGCGCGTTTGACGCGCAGCATGTCGAGGACCGGAATGCCTTCGGTGATGCACACAATCAGCGGCATCTCGGCATCGATGGCCTCAAGGATACTATCCGCCGCAAAGGGGGGCGGGACATAGATCACAGAGGCATTTGCGCCGGTCTCATGCATGGCCTCATGCACGGAATTGTAAACCGGCAGATCAAGATGCGTCTGCCCGCCTTTGCCCGGGGTCACACCGCCCACCATCTTGGTCCCATAAGCGATGGCCTGTTCAGAGTGGAATGTGCCTTGCGAGCCGGTAAGACCCTGACAGATGACTTTGGTGTTTTCGTCTACGAGGACTGCCATGATTGTTGGCTCCTTACTTCTTTTCGTGGGGAAGGTGGGTCGGCACCCACCCTACGATTATCCTTTGACCGCCTTCACGATCTTCTCGGCGCCATCCTTGAGGTTATCGGCGGCGATCACATCCACATCGGAATTGTTGATGATGTCCTTGCCCTTCTCGACATTCGTGCCTTCGAGCCGCACGACGAGGGGCACTTTGAGGCCCACCTCTTTCACGGCGGCCACCACGCCCTCGGCAATCACATCGCAGCGCATGATGCCGCCGAAAATGTTCACCAGGATGCCTTTGACCTGCGGGTCCGAGGTGATGATCTTGAACGCCTCAGTCACCTTGTCCTTGGTGGCCCCGCCGCCCACGTCTAGGAAGTTGGCCGGCTCCGAGCCGTAAAGCTTGATGATGTCCATCGTGGCCATCGCGAGGCCCGCGCCGTTCACCATGCAGCCGATTTCGCCATCCAGCGCGATATAGTTGAGGTCATATTTCGACGCCTCAAGTTCCTTGGGGTCTTCCTCGGTCACATCGCGCAGCTCGGCGATGTCGGCGTGGCGGTAGACGGCGTTGGAATCGAACCCCATCTTGGCATCGAGGCATTTGAGGTCCCCGCCTGTGGTCAGGATCAGCGGGTTGATCTCCAGCATCTCCATGTCTTTTTCCAGGAACATCTTGTAGAGCGTGCCCATCAGCTTGACGCATTGCTTCACAGCACCCCCAGTCAGCTCCAGCATGAAGGCGATGCGGCGACCGTGAAAGGCCTGATAGCCAGTGGCTGGATCGACGCTGAAGCTGAGGATTTTTTCGGGCGTGCTTTCGGCCACTTCCTCAATATCCATGCCGCCCTCGGTGGAACAGACAAAGCTGATGCGCGAGGTGCCGCGATCCACCAGCAGGGCCAGGTAGAATTCCTTGTCGATGCCAGCGCCGTCTTCGATGTAAACACGGTTGACCTGCTTGCCTGCCGGACCGGTCTGCTTGGTCACCAGCGTGCGGCCCAGCATCTGCTTGGCCTCTTCGGCGGCTTCACTGACGGATTTGGCGATGCGCACGCCCCCTGCGCTTCCCGCTTCGGGTTCCTTGAATGTCCCCTTGCCGCGACCGCCTGCATGGATCTGCGCCTTGACGACCCAGACCGGGCCGTCAAGTTCTCCGGCGGCGGTTTTGGCCTCTTCCGCGCGCAGCACAACGCGGCCATCAGAGACCGGCGCACCGTAAGAACGCAGCAAGGATTTCGCCTGGTATTCGTGAATGTTCAT
>CANMBU010000008.1 GCA_947496175.1 uncultured Roseovarius sp. | reverse complement strand
GCCAGAAGCTGTGTGCAGGTCGGACCCGATTGCACATGGGTGAAATCCAGAATTTTAATACCGTCCAACGCCTTCATGTTGATTCTCCCACTCAGATCTTCTTGGCCTGTGGATAGCGCGCCTGCGCAACCACCGAAGACGGGTTTAGGTTTCCGATATTGCCACTTTCTTTGCCTGCCGCAGGATCAATTGCGGCATTGATCAAAGTAGGTTTGCCTGACGCCAGCGCGGCCTCTACCGCTTGTCTCAACTCATCGGGGTTTTTCGCCCATACGCCGACGCCGCCAAAGGCTTCCATCATCATGTCATATCGGCTGTCTTTGACAAATACGGTTGTGGCTGGATCATCTCCGCCTCCCCAGTTTTCGCCGTCCCCACGATAGATGCCATTGTTGTTGAACACCACGATGCAAACCGGCAGGTTATAGCGACAGATGGTTTCAACTTCCATGCCGCAGAAGCCAAACGCGCTGTCGCCCTCAACCGCCAAAACCTGTTTGCCGGTTTCGACCGCTGCAGCAACAGCCGCGCCCATACCGATACCCATAACACCCCACGTACCCACGTCGATCCTGTGGCGTGGCTTGTGAACATTGATGATTGATCGCGCCATATCTAACGTATTGGCACCTTCATTCACGAGGATAGTATCTGGGCGATCATTGATCGCTTGTTTGAGAACACCAAGAGCTGCGTGGTAGTCCATTGGATCATTGTTGTTCTGCAACCGTGCAGCCATTTTTTCCATATTGGCGGACGCTTTTGAATGGACCTGATCCAGCCAGTCTTTTGGCGGCGTGATCACCTCATTGTCCATCGCATCTATCAGTGCCTGCGCACAGGACCCGACATCCCCCACCAACGGTGCGGCGATCTCCACATTGCTGTCCATTTCTTCGGGGTCGATATCGATCTGGATGAACTTCTTCGATCCAGGTTCCCCCCATTGACGACCTTTGCCATGGCTGAGAAGCCAGTTTATGCGCGCGCCCATCATGATCACGGCATCAGATTCCTTGAGCACCAAAGACCTCGCCGCCGCGGCACATTGCGGATGCGTATCGGGAACCACCCCTTTGGCCATCGACATCGGCAGGAACGGGTAACCGGTTTTCTCAACCAACTTTTGAATGGTTTCATCCGACTGGTCGTAAGCAGCACCCTTGCCGATCACGATCAAAGGCCGTTTGGCTTGTTTCATCACTTCAATTGCTCGCGCAACAGACTCCTTGGACGGCGTCTGGCGCGGCGCAGGATCAATAACTTTGACAAGGCTGTTCTTGCCGTCCTCGGCATCCATGATCTGCCCAAGCATCGCGCCGGGAATATCAAGATAAACGCCCCCAGGACGTCCGGACACAGCGCTGCGGATTGCCCGCGCAACTGCTATTCCGATATCCTGCGCGTAGTTCAGCCGGTAGGCAGCCTTGCAGAAGGGACGCGCCATCGCCAGCTGGTCCATTTCTTCGTAGTCTCCCTGCGCCAGATCAACGATCTCGCGCTCTGAACTGCCCGAGATAAGGATCATCGGCCAACAATTGGTTGTTGCGTTAGCCAGCGCGGTCACCCCATTGAGAAAGCCGGGCGCAGATACCGTCATACATACACCCGGCATCTTCGTCAGAAATCCGGCTACCGACGCGGCGTATCCCGCATGTTGTTCGTGCCGAAAGGAAATCACGCGCATGCCCTGCGCCTGCGCATAGCGCCCCAAATCTGTAATCGGAATGCCGGGAACATTATATATCGTGTTGGTTCCGTTGATCTTCAGCGCGTCGATCAACAGATGAAAGCCATCAGTCAGAGTCTCTGGCGCGGATTCCGCTCGAGCAATAAGGTCTTCGGATAGTTGCGTGATCCCCATTATATCCTCCCTTGTCAGCCTCAGAAGCGAGGCGGACGTTTTAGCGATCAGGTCCCGGTGGCTTTTGACCCTCCACCAGCAGTTTCAAGATTTGTCCAAGTTCGACGCACGTGATTGTGCAATCGCATCGTGTGTTCACGCACGTAGGTAGCTGCGAGTTCTGTTTCCCGATTTTCCAGTGCCTCTATGATCCCCGCATGATCAACAACGGACCGATTGAGTCGATTTTCCTCTCCCATTGCGCGCAGCCGAACAGCATTCATGTGCAAGAACAGGCCATCCGCCATATCTTTCAGCAAGGCACACTTCGAAATCTCCAGAATGCGCTGATGAAAGCGAAGGTTGTCTTCGGAATATTCGGAGATTCGTGTCTTGGCGGCTCCGTCGTTGTATTTCGCAGCAATCTTTCTAAGGCTGGCAATTTCTGCGTCGGTCGCACGTTCAGTAGCCAAACGTGCCGCCATACTCTCCAATGCAGCCCAGGCCACAATCATATCCAGAATTTCCTGAAGACTCTTGCGTTGCACAAAGACCCCTTTGCGGGGGACAACCTTTACCAGCCCGTCTCGCTCAAGCAGTGCGATCGCTTCGCGCAAGGGGGTGCGAGACACATTCAATTGTTCAGCGAGCTGTCTTTCATCCAGCCTTAGGTCCGCATCGCCACTATAAATATTCATCTGGGTGATAGCCGTGCGCAGTCTCTCGTATGCGTGATCTTTCAGAGTGAAATTCGAGGTGATCGGCTTGAGCTTCATTCAAGTCTCCAAAACTTGATCGGGCACTTCATGGCGTGCTCTGGTATACCATACACAAGGACCTCTATTCAGCAATTACTTTTTTCGAAAGTTCATCTGATCTTTTCCATGCGGTTCAAATATTTATTTTTACCAATTACTTAGTTGGCAACTTGAACCCCGCTCTTGGTTGCCCTGAGGTGAGATTCAGAGCTTCAATGCCGCTTGCCAAGCAGATTTTCAATTGGTATCTGGTATGCCAAGATTCGTCATTCTGACCTCAAGGAGTCCGATAAATGCTCATCCGTGCAGAGGATTCCGTGCTTGTTGTCATCGACATGCAAGAGCGCCTCGTACCCGCCATGCAAGCCCCTGCCCGCACCATCAAAAACACAGCCATGCTGTGCCGTGCTGCATCAGAAATGCAGGTACCTGTCATCATGACAGAACAGTACCCTCAGGGATTGGGCAAGACCGTACCAGAACTGGATATCCCACAAGCCACCGTTCTGGGCAAAATCCACTTTTCGTGTATGGAAGATCAAGGTTTTGCCTCCTTTTTCAAAAGCTTAAACAGGAAACAAGCCGTCATTGCGGGAATGGAGGCGCACATCTGCGTCGTACAGACCGCCGCAAGCATGATGGAAGCAGGTTACGAAGTCTTTGTCGTTTCAGACGCAACTGCATCTCGCAGCCTGCAAAGCGAAGCGGCTTGTGTCGCGCGACTGAGCGCATTTGGGGCCGGAATTGTCACCACTGAAATGGTTATTTTTGAATGGCTTGGCAAAGCCGGTACTCCAGAATTCAAGAAAATGCTCAGGCTTATCAAGTGAGCATGTATCGAGGGGATGAACAAACATGAACATTCACGAATACCAGGCGAAATCCTTGCTGCGTTCTTACGGTGCGCCGGTCTCTGATGGCCGCGTTGTGCT
>CANMBU010000007.1 GCA_947496175.1 uncultured Roseovarius sp. | reverse complement strand
GGGCTATGAGGGCGACGCGCTCGAGCAGGTGATTGCCTCCGGCGCTGTGGGTGAAGCCCAGAAAACAGCGGCGGAGTGAAAAAAAGATCGGGTTGGCGCGTAGTGGGAGACCAGCGCCATACCTTCGAAGGGAGGAACAGATGCGATTGATTGTCATGGGGCAGCAAGCCTTTGGGAAGGACGTACTTGCCAAGCTGATAGATACTGGTGCCGACGAGGTGGTCGCGGTGTATTGTGAACCCGATCGCGATGGTAAGCCGATTGACCCGATCAAGGCATACGCGTTGGAACAAAGCCTTTCAGTCTGTCAGCCTGCGAATTTTGAGGATCCAGAGACGCTAGAAACTCTGGCCAGTCATGACGCAGACTTGATGGTCATGGCTTTCGTGAACATTTTTGTGCCTGAAGCGGCGCGCGATACGCCCAAACATGGGTCGATCTGCTTTCACCCTTCGTTATTGCCATTGCACCGCGGGCCTTCCGCAGTGAATTGGCCAATCATCATGGGGTCCTCAAAATCCGGGTTTTCGTGGTTTTACCCCTCGGACGGTTTGGATGAGGGAGATTCTCTTTTGCAATGGGAATGCGAGATCGGTCCTGATGACACGGTGATCGACCTTTATTTCAAGAAGATTTATCCCGTTGCCGTCGACAGTGTGCTGGAGGTTTGCGATCTGTTCCGCGCCGGCAACCCACCGCACATTGTTCCCGATGAATCGGAGGCGACCTATGAGCGACGGTGTACAACCCGCCATTCAGAAATCAATTGGCACCGTCCGGTCGGACAAGTTTACGACCTCATTCGAGGGACCAATCCTGCGCCGGGTGCTTGGACGACTTTCAAAGGTATGAAACTGGGTGTGTTCGACAGCTCCGTCGTCCCAGGAGATGGAATTTCCGGGCGTATTCGGGCGATTTCAGAACATGGCATCGAAGTTCAATGCGTGGGCGGCCGAATTTGTGTCAAGCGTGTACGACAAGAAGGCGGAGATAAGGCACCTGCAACGGATTGGGCTGCCAATGCAGGGTTAGAAGTTGGCGACGAATTCGCCACGTGAACAGAGGTCCGGCCAAAGGGAAGTCATCATGAGCTATAAGTCCGACATCGAAATCGCCCGCGAGGCCAAGAAACAGCCAATCCAGCAAGTTGGCGACAAGCTTGGCATCCCGACCGAGCATCTGCTGCCCTACGGCCATGACAAGGCCAAGGTGAGCCAGGACTACATCAACTCGGTCCAGAAGAACACAGACGGCAAGCTGATCCTTGTGACGGCGATCAACCCGACGCCTGCGGGCGAGGGCAAGACGACCACGACCGTGGGTCTGGGCGATGGCCTCAACCGCATCGGCAAAAAGGCGATGATCTGCATTCGCGAGGCGTCGCTTGGCCCGAACTTCGGGATGAAGGGCGGCGCGGCCGGGGGGGGCTATGCCCAGGTGGTGCCGATGGAGGACATGAACCTGCATTTCACAGGTGACTTCCACGCGATCACCTCAGCGCACAGCCTTTTGTCTGCGATGATCGACAACCACATTTACTGGGGCAATGAGCAGGAGATTGACGTGCGCCGGGTGCAGTGGCGGCGTGTCGTGGACATGAACGACCGCGCCCTGCGTCAGATCAACGTGTCGCTGGGCGGTGTCGCCAACGGCTTCCCACGCGAAGGCGGGTTTGACATCACCGTGGCCTCCGAGGTCATGGCGATCCTGTGCCTGGCCAAAGATCTCAAGGACCTTGAAAAGCGTCTTGGCGACATGATCGTGGCCTACCGCCGCGACCGCACGCCGGTCTTCTGCCGCGACATCAAAGCCGAGGGCGCGATGACCGTTCTGCTCAAGGACGCGATGCAGCCCAACCTTGTGCAGACGCTGGAAAACAACCCGGCCTTTGTCCATGGCGGCCCGTTCGCAAACATCGCGCATGGCTGTAACTCGGTGATTGCGACCACGACGGCACTGAAGATTGCCGATTACGTGGTGACCGAAGCGGGCTTTGGCGCCGACCTTGGTGCCGAGAAGTTCATGAACATCAAATGCCGCAAGGCGGGAATTGCTCCTTCTGCAGTGGTGCTCGTGGCCACGGTCCGCGCGATGAAAATGAACGGCGGCGTGGCCAAGGCTGATCTTGGTCCTGAAAATGTCGAAGCGGTCAAAAACGGCTGCCCGAACCTTGGGCGACACATCGAGAACGTGAAATCCTTTGGCGTGCCGGTGGTTGTGGCGATCAACCACTTTGTCACCGACACCGATGCCGAAGTGCAGGCGGTCAAGGATTACGTGTCTGAGCACGGCGCCGAGGCGGTTGTGTCCAAGCACTGGGAGTTCGGCTCGGAAGGCTCCGAAAACCTTGCCAAGAAAGTGGTTGAGGTTGTGGATGCGGGCAATGCCAACTTTGCGCCGATCTATCCCGATGACATGAGCCTTTTTGAAAAGGTCGAGACCATCGCCAAGCGCATCTACCGCGCCGATGAGGTTCTGGCCGACAAGAAGATCCGCGATCAGCTCAAGCTCTGGGAAGACCAGGGTTACGGCAATCTGCCGGTCTGCATGGCCAAAACGCAATACAGCTTCTCGACCGACCCGAACCTGCGCGGCGCGCCCACCGGCCATTCGGTGCCCGTGCGCGAAGTGCGGCTCAGTGCCGGGGCCGGGTTTGTGGTCGTTGTCTGCGGTGAGATCATGACCATGCCGGGCCTGCCCAGCAAACCAGCGGCAGAGAACATTCACCTCAACGACGACGGCCAGATCGAAGGGTTGTTTTGATAATGACCAATACATCTATCCATAGCATCATGATGCCTGTCAGAGGCGACGGTAAAGGTGACAACGTTTTTGTTCACGCAGCCGCGCTGGCAAACCGGTTTGGCGCACGTGTCCGAGTTGTTCATTGCCACCCTAAACCCGATGACATGATGCCTTACGGCGTGGTTATCCCATCAGTACTGCGTCGCCAGATCGAAGATGCTGCTCACACCAGTGCTGATAGCACTCGCGATAAAATGATCGAAGAGTTTCAGGCGCTGGCCAGCAAGTGCGATCTTACCATTGGCGAACCTGAATTGGGTAGGCCAACAGCGCGGTTCATTGAGTATGAGGGCAAACAGGTTGATGCAGTGCAACGATATGGCCGGTTGGCGGATTTGGTCTGCGTTGCAAAACCCGATCCAAAGCTAAACCTTGGGGTCAATACTCTGAAATCTGCGCTATTTTCCTCGGGCCGGCCAGTAATGATTTGCCCTGATCAAGCGGTCAGCAACGCTGACTTCGCTGATCACGTGACGATTGGCTGGAACGGTTCGTTGGAAGCGACGCGCGCGGTGGCGATGGCAATGCCTTTCATTGCAAATGCAAAGTCCGTAACGATCTTACACACTGGCAACAGCAGTGACGACAAGTATCCCGGCGCGGAACAACTACAACGCTATTTCGAACTCCGCGGCGTTGCTTCCGATATCAGGTTGTTCACGGCCTCGGGTCGGAATGTAGGGCGCCAGCTATTGTCAGAAACAAAAGATGTAGGCGGCGGTCTCCTCATTATTGGCGCCTATCACGATAGTTACGAACGCGAGTCACTCTTCGGCGGCAATTCCCAAGCCATTGTCGCAGAGGCGGATATTCCAGTCGTTCTGGTTCATTGAGGAAGACGAGGAGAGACGAAACCAAACTGAAGCAAAACCAAAGAAGCCGGGAACGCACAACAAAACAAAACGGGCCCGAATCCAACGCTGATTGAAACCTAGGGAGGAAAAAAATGACTACTTTAAAAACACTAACGGCAAGTGCCGCTGCTCTTGCTTTGACGGCTCCGGCAGCCCTTGCGGAATGGCAACCGCGCAA
>CANMBU010000006.1 GCA_947496175.1 uncultured Roseovarius sp. | reverse complement strand
CCGCCTGGAACACATTGTTCGCGCGCGCCTTCAAACAAACCCTAACATTGATGTTTTACTTTGGAACCGGGGCCCTGTTCCGTGCCGAAAACATGGACTCGGCGAATGCCATTCTTTATGGGCTTTTTGGTTTTGGCCATGGTCAGGCACTCGCCTTCCCGATCATCGAACCGTTGTTCCTGATCTTCTGCATCATTGCACTGTGCATCACACTTTATACGCCCAACTCACTGCAAATCACCCGCTATACAGAAGACCTGTCAAAATCGTGGCCCAACGAGGAAGAAAGCGCCGCAGCGGTCAAACCAAAAGGGTATGGCTATGTCGAACCCATCAGCCTGCATCTTGAGAAATACCGCCTGACTTATTTCATATGTGGTCTACTGGTAGCGATCTGTATCGCCGCAGGCTGGCAACCGGCAATCTTTATCTACTTTAACTTTTAAAGCGTGATGCGAAATGTCTCAGTAGCCGTCTTTCCATTCAGACCGCCGCTGCCAGATCTCGCCCCAGATGCGTGCACCTTCTGACCGGCGCAGAACTGTCAGGCCGATCTTGCGCGACAGCGGCCAGAACTGGAAAATGAATCGCCCAATCGGGCGCTGCCATTTCGGGAAATGCTGCCTGATCAGGGTCATCTTGCCACGCAGAAGCCGTACCATCTTGTCTGAGCGCACCTTTTCAGAGGCCCCCGCATAATGCACGATCTGGGCGGTTGGTGTGATCCGCGGGCTGGCTCCAAGCGCCTTGGCCCGCAAACATAAATCCGCCTCTTCGCCATACATGAAAAAGAGCGGATCAAACCCGCCCAGCTTTTCCCAGAAATCACGCTTCATCAACAAAAAGCACCCCGTGACAATATCAACATCTGTCTCGGTCTCGCGGTCCCAGGATGGCATGGCTTCAGGATTGAAAAGCGCGCTTTGGCGGAAAACGCTGGACAGGCCCAGAGCCTGGCTGATGACACCCCACAAGGTCATGCGCCGCCAGGCATTGGTCGGGTTGAGCGACCGGTCCCCATAGAGCGTCTTGCCGCCCCATATCCTGGCCTCCGGGCGCATTTCGGCAAAAGCCAAAAGCTTGTCTATAGCCCCATCCAGCACGATCGTGTCCGGATTGAGCAAAAGGATATATTCTCCCGTACACCGTTTGGCCGCGATGTTATTGGCCAGCGCAAACCCATGGTTTTCTGTCTCTGCCAAAAGCTCGAATTCCGGAAACTCCTTGGCAATCGCCTCAGCGGACCCGTCCGAAGACGTGTTGTCGACCACAATAAGCTCATAGGGCTCAGTGGTCTGCGCCTTGACCGATCTGAGACATTCCAGCGTCATCTCACGAGTGTTGTAGCTCACGACAATTATGGAAACTTTGGGTGTACTCATTACGGCAAATCTCTGGTTGATATGTCAGCACAAAACATGGTCAGCTGTATTTGGACAAATCTACCTTGTTGTCCAACAAGACCGACAGGCGCTGATTGCTGTCGTGGTAATATCCATCAAATGTCTTTGAAACGAAGTCCGATACAGGCCGACGGTCTCCGAAGTTTTTCTTCATGGGCTGAGAGCGGCACGCATAGCCCACTGTCCGAAACAGAAAGTCCGCAACACTCCCCAGATTGAACATAGGTGTCGGGTTGAGCACATTCTTCTTTAAATGATTGATCCGCCGCAAAAGCGGTACGGCGTACTCTGGATAACTTGCATTCTCTTTAGACTGAGAGGTCTTCAGCCCGTCAAACAGAGTGTTCCCGGAAAAGTCGGCAATATCTTTGGCCAGCCGGTTTATATCCGACCGCAAGCTTTCCTGCATCACGACACAGACATTCTCTTTGCCAAAGGTCTGTTGGTACAGCCCAACCAGGCGATCATACTTGAAATGATCTGGTGAGAAGGTGAAAAATCCAAGCGGGTTCTCTGCAGAGAAAAAATCCTGATACGGGGTCGTGCCCCCGCGCAACACGTATTGCATATAGACAGATGGCAGAATTTTCATCTGGGCCCGGATCGAGATCAGGATACGGGCATCGGGCGCAATCTGGGCCAGGCGCGCGGCATAAACATCACTTTCGCGGCCACCAAAGAACGGATGGCCGCTGAGAATCTCGGACGAGATGACAGGCACTTCACCGGTCTTGAGTTGTGGCAGAGCCTGTTGGATATGCGCTTGCATGGCTTGGGCGGAAAACCTCAGCCCATGGGGTTCGACAATATGCCTGAACACATCCTCATGATCCGCGATCTGATGATACCCGTGCGACGGCGTGAACAACTGCCGCTGCATCCAGGTCGTCGCGGTCTTGTGGTAGCCGATATGTATCAAAGGCCGCGCGGACATTTAAAACGAGGTCCCTCTTTCTGAATCACACAGACAAAAGCCTTTGGATTTCGACGGCTTATGCACCATTAAACAGCTTTTGTCATGCGTCAAAGCCACAACAGCTGCCCCTGACATACCACCATGGTTCAACTCAACCACGCATAGAAAGACCAGGCCTCAGCAGCCCAGACGCCCAAGCTCAGGGTAATCTGTGACAAGATTTGTCGCGACCTTTGCACTGGTGATTTCACTGCCCTTAGTATTGGGATGGTTGGCATCGAGCCACATGGTGAAATCGTTGATGATATCCTGATTGAGCATATAGACCTGCTGGTCTTGGGTGAGCTCCAGGATATGATCCGGTACGGGTCCTTCGAACCGGTAGGCCGGCATATAGTTGAATGCCACCTGTGTTCCCTGGCGTTCTGCCATGCCGATAATGCGCTCCAGATAGATACGCGACAGCCGATACTCCAGAAACCGCAGCGGCTTTGGCAGAAAATAGGTTTTCGAAAAGGACCGTTTTCGACGCTTATAGGCCTTGTCGAGCTCTTCCTGATCCACCACGACATCGCGATCCTTAAAAGATCCATCAATCAACACGATGCCCTTGGTGCGATCCATATCCACACCGAAATACGCCTCGGGATCAAAATCTTCCCGCAGGACAGGCTCGTTCAGGACAGTTGTCTTGAACAATGACATTTGCCGGCCTGGAAGCGAGGCAATGTTCTTGGGCCAGTTGAAATTTATCATGAGCGGAGCCGTCAGAATGTCACTGGCATCGGCAAGCTGCAAAAAGCCGGGATGCGGCTTGCGCCCCTCGATTTCTGTAATCTGCAACATTACCAGTTGAGGGGCTTTTGTGTTCAGGAGCTCCTTTACGATCAGATAGTCCATATCCCGGCCGGTTTGTGGCATGCCCAGATTCACGACGCGAATATCACGGCCTGTGGCCTCGCAATATTGAGCTTCGATCAGGGGGCCGCTGATCCCCCCAGCAGTTCGCGACGTGCCAATAAAAGCCACGTCCACTGGCGTATCGTCAAAGTTAAGGCGTTCATAGATCCAGTCCGCCTTACGCGTATTTTGCAATCTGTGTTCCTGGAACCGGAAATACTTGTCATGCGGCAGTGCAGTGACACCAACCAGACCAATGCATAAACCAACAAAGAAAATAAGCAGAATTCTAACCATTACAAACCTTCAACCAAAAATCTGACACGTCATATTCAATGGAGTGCCCTGGCACCACGAGGTCAGTTTTTCAAACACATGCATTTTAGGCGGTCGGCCTCAAAGCTGCTACCTTTTTTATTCTTGTTTCAAGGTTCATACATTCCTGCCGTAAAAAAATACAAATTCCACTCTATCAATCGCAAACCATTGAGGTAATTTGGCAAAAACAGGCAAACTTAATGCTCAAAAAAGCCGTCGTTCTTTTATCGAGTAACGCGTTTACGTCGTTAATGTCCCTGATCCGGAATCTGCTAATCGCACGATTGATCGGCGTTGAGGATTATGGCATCGCCGCAACATTCGCGATCAGCATGGCCGTTGTGGAAATGATGTCCACGCTAGGGCTCCAGCAGCTTATCATCCAGGATCCTGATGGGCACAAAAAGGAGATGCAGGCCGGGTTGCACGGATTTCATCTGGCGCGCAGCCTTGTTTCCGCAGCCATCCTGTTTTTTCTGGCACCTTACATTGCCAACTTCCTAGGAATTCCCGAGGTCAGCTGGGCCTATCAGGTACTGGCCGTTGTGCCTGTCCTGAACGGGCTGATGCATTTCGACGTGTTTCGCAAACAGCGCGAGATGGTGTTTTGGCCATTTATCATCACCACGTCGTTGTCGATTTTTTTATCCGTCCTGTTGGTTTTGCCGCTGTACTGGTGGTTCGGGGATTTTCGGATAATGCTTTTTTCTATTATGTTTCAGTCCCTTGCGACACTTGTATTGTCGCATCTTATCGCGGAGAGACCCTATGTATTATCTCTGTCCCGCAGCATGGTTCTGAAATCGATCAACTTTGGATGGCCATTGCTGATCAACAATATCTTTCTCTTCATTGTCTTCAACGGAGAGAAAATCGTCGTCGGCCGTGAGTTGGGGATGGCCGCGCTGGCGATCTTTTCCATGGGGGTGACATTGACACTTACCCCGACGCTGGTGGTAGCCAAGAGCGTGCAATCCTTCTTTTTGCCTCAGCTGACCAAGCACAAGGACGATGCGCAGGCCTTTCACACCCTTGCCATGGCCACAATGCAAAGCAGCCTGGCGAACGGTCTTTTGGTTGTGGCTGTTATTTTCACCTTTGGGCATGCGCTGGTCGATCTTTTGCTGGGGGCTGACTACGCACCACTGGTGCCGCTCATCACATGGTTTGCCTTTTTGCATGCCATCCGCGTGTTCAAGGCAGGTAGCTCAGTTGTCGCCCTGTCCCATGCCCGCACAAGCAATGCGATGATCGCCAATCTGTTCCGTGTGCTGTCAGTCCCGATTTCGTGGTACGCTGCCATCGCCCTAGGGGATCCGCTGGTGATCATCTGGATTGCGACCATTGCGGAAATTCTGGGATACATGGCCTCTGTGATTTTGGTTAAGCTGTCGGTCGGCTTACCTCTGGGACGCATGGTGCTTCCAATCGGGACCTCTGTGATGGCCCTCGCTGTTGCTGCGGGCCTGACATGGTTCACCACGACGCAAGGTGCGTCAGCCGCGCTGCCGGTGCGACCCGATGTGATTGTTCTGGTGCTGATCGTGATTGCACTGGCTTCTATGCAGGACTTGCAGCGTTATGTCCGCGAACAATTTGCAGCGCGCACCTGAGGCACGCTGAGTGGGTGCTGGCTAATTGCAGCCGTTAGATGGAATAACCGCTAGAGCGGCCTGGCGCAGCGCGCTGATGCGAGGGTCTTGCGGGCGTGCCCCCGGCAAACCGGGAGTATCTGATCTGTCCCCTGCCGTCGTCGGGCGCGGAAGGCTGGTTTTCCTCTTCGGTCTGCTTGTAATCCGCCATCCAGGCTCCTGCAGCCAGCAGGAAGCAATAATAGACAAACGGCACTTTCCAGAAATGCACCATCCATCCGGCCATGAACAGGCCAAGCATGGAGATCGCCCAACCAAGCCGAAACTCCTGAACCCGCTTGCTCTCGATCTTGTTGCGGACAACGCCGAAGAAAACAAAAAAGAACATGGCCAGTAGCAGAATACCGGACAGCGGGCCGTGGGTGACCGGATACACCATCCAGAACATGTCGATGCTCGGGGTCATCCAGCGGGGGCGAACCCAGTCGTTGAAACCCAGGCCAAAAATCGGGTTATCCAACGCATTCTGCAAACCGTATTCGAAAATCAGAATACGCCCGAACCCGGTTTGCGCATTGAGCGCCATATATCCGATCATCACCTCAAAGGGGGTGCGGTTAGATTGCACATCAATCACGACATACATCAACACAAGCGCACCAAACAGGTACCACCATTTGTGCTTGACCTGTCGCAGAGCCAGCCCCCAGACAATCATCCCGATCTGGGCAACCATCGCCGCCAGAGGGCCCGACGACAGAGAGAAAAAAGCCGTGGCGATAACCAGAAGCAACACCAGAACACGCAAGCCCATTGTCTTGCCATATGTTGCCGCGAAATACGCCACTCCGATC
Source organism: uncultured Roseovarius sp. (assembly GCA_947496175.1). GTDB lineage: Bacteria > Pseudomonadota > Alphaproteobacteria > Rhodobacterales > Rhodobacteraceae > Roseovarius. The sequence goes on along the minus strand of CANMBU010000006.1, from coordinate 44,660 downwards.
AGGCTGCCACAATAGACCCCGAAATGGATAGGATGCTGAAACGGGCCCTGAACGCGGTCAAAGCCCAGCCTCACCTCATGATCCACATCACGATATGTGGGCCCCACGTAGCTCCAGAACTTGAGGATCATATTATGCTCGGTCAGGGCCTCATAAAGCGCGAATGGCAACAGCGCGATACATATGATGACCATGGTTTTCGAAACCCGAAAGAAGTCATCCGGCGTGCGGACAAAAGACCGCCCGATCATGTAGGACCCGACAAGTTCGAGCGTGTGAAACCCGATCGTCTGCCAAGTTTGGCCGACACCATGCAGGACCACAAAGGACAAGGCAGCCCAGATCGCCAGAAACAAAACACAAAAATCCGCGGCTGTTTTGCGACCGGCATTTCCCGCCAGCCACCGAAACAGACTGGGGAAAAACAACAGGATCAGAACAAGTCTGTAGATTGGGAAATCAAACCCCGCCACGCTCACTGTGACTGGAACAATCAGGCTGAAAACAAAAACCAGGCTAAATGCAAATAACTTTGTATTTTGCGTAACCCCTGTTGGGGCCATCGCACGCGCTGGCTGTCTGTGCAAAAGGTCGGCCATGTGAATGTCCCGGCACCACTAACTTTATCTGACTCAGTTTAATGAATTTACGCGAAGAGACGAGTCGTCTCTCCGCGTAATCCTGGTTGTATCATCCGTCAACCACAGTCAGTTTTTGCACAGAGTACAGATTAAAAGGCGAACAAGCCCTCTTCGGTCACAGCAGATGGATCAACAAAGTCGGCATCCGCCTCGACCCGGAAATCGGTCACATTGCCATCAAAACTACTGCCCCATTTGGAACCAACAGTCCAACCCCATTCACGACCACCCTGGTTAGCAAACTCCAGGTCAATATCCTGCTCGTCAAGAACAAGTTGATCATCGACAATGACCTGCAACCGGTCGGCATCCGCGTCAGCTATAAGAACGATTTTATGGGTGTCTGTATCGTTGAGCCCCAGATCATCCAGTTTGATACCTTCCCAGAAAGCACCATCATTATTTCCAATCTGGATCGACAGGCCGTCATCTTCCAGTGTCACACCAAACTTTTTATGATTCCACAAAAGGCGCTGGTCAGAGCCATCAGCCACATCGCGACTGAATTCGATCGCAAAAGCCAGCTGGTCAGAATCTTCAAAATCTGTGAGCCGGCCAATATCGACGTAGGATCTGCCGCCTGCCACATCCAGCGCTGCATTTGAACCGGAATACTCAACCTCGGCCCCGCGTTGCAGCGCATTGCTGCCATCCAGAGCCGCAATATCCAGAACAAAGTCATCGATCCGCGCATCACTGTCAGGGACGCTGCCGCCACCGTTATTGTCTGTGTCTGTATCAGACGTATCCGGCGTATCATCCCCTGTATCGGATGTATCGCTGCCTGTGTCAGGCGTTTCTGGCGCATCGCCACCTGCATCCGGCGTATCATCAGTCGCGTCCGGTGCATCATTATTGCTACCACCGCCACTGCCGGGCGTGCCAATTGTACCCGTCCCATTGAGGGTAAGGGCAGACCCTGCATCAAACTGATCCAGAATGCTTCCCTCTTTGACGGTAAAGGCATGCACGCCTGCACCAGTGTTGATGGACCCCGCATTGAAGACATTGCCATAATAGCCAGGATCGCTGGGATCGTCGTTTTGGATCTCGACATTATTCCGCACGTCCCAGTCGGACTGGCTTTCATATCCAATCACCCTGGAGGCAGCATTATTGGCAATGTACACATCGCTGGAATCTTCGGACACGGAAATTCTGGGCGCAACATTTGAGGCGGCAGTTACCCGTGTCTCCGGGTCACCAGCCTGAATCAACGTGTTATTCTGAAGGACCAGACCATCAGTCGCCCCGACCACGATGCCATTCGCATGCGAATTATAGATCGTGTTATCTTCGATGGTGATATTGCGGTAATACAAATCCGTGTTGCCGCGTTCACCCTCTATATTGCGCATGAAGATCGTTTGCGCCCATGTGCCCTCGCCAATGTCGAACACGTTGCCCCGAATGGTCAAGTTTTCCGTTGGTGTGTCTGTATTGGTTGTCCAGACCTGAAGGAAATCCTTGTGGTCTCCAGACGTCAAAGAGCCGTCAAAATCGTGGATATAGTTACCCTCAACCAGGACATCCTTCACTTCGCGGAAGTTCAAACCGTCCGAACGGATGGAATGAATTTCGTTTTCCGTGAAATTTATATTTTGGCTTTCGATGAAACTTGCTGCTTTCCACCAGTTGAAAAATTCGCTCTCTGAAACAGTGACGTCAGACGAGTTGGAAACGATCAAACCACGACCATACCCAAAACCATCATCATCCTTGCCTATGCCGCGAGCTAGGTCACCGGAGAAGACAGAATTCTCAATGTCGATATTGCTGCTGTTGTCGATTGAAAAATGCGTTCCCCAGAGGGAGTCACTTTTGTTAAACGTGTAGTCGAACACCACATTATCAAATGTCAGGTTGTTGACATTGTCCAAGTCCATCCCCGCAAACGAAGCCGGGTTGTTGTCATTGGCAGATGTGATCGTCACCGGGCTGTTGAACGAGACATTATCCAGATTCAAATCCCCATAATCCCCGCTGGCAAGTCGGATTTCGTCACCGCCGCTGGCCTGATTCAGGGCTGACATGAGTTGAGATGAATTGGAGACGTTGAAGATCGTCATAGTTTGAAAACTCCTGTTAAGGACCTGCCTTATTAAATTGCATACGCACAGTGTGAGTGACCTGCACGACAGGAGTTGATATGTCGTTAAGTTGGGGCGTAAATACGCCGCTTCCGGGGCGCGTCAGTGAAAAGCCGCCGACATTGGCGGTAATTTGCCTGCGCCTCACAGGAAAATTTCTTGACAGAAAAAAGGGGGCGTTCTACGTCAGATTCTTGGCCCGACGCAGTTGCATTTCTTGACAGGTTTTAAAGCCGTATTGTAGCGAATCGACTGTTAGTTTTCGGTTTCCTTCTCCGCTGTCACGGGGCTGTCCTTTTCCCCCTTCACATTGCTGCCAGCTCCCAGGCTGGTGTGCAGGGCAACATAATTCTGCCCTAATTGTTGCAAAGCTTGGGCCAAAGCGACGTCCGCATTGGCCACATCTTGTTCAACATCAATGAGTTCGCGCACTGTTCCCTCGCCACTTTCCACCAGTTGGCGGGTCAGATTACGGGCAGAGACAAAGAGCTGCGCACTGCGCCGGGCCTGCGTCACAGAGCCCGCACTGCCGCGATAGGAGGCCAGCGCATTCTCAACCTCTCCAAGCGCGCTCAGCACGGTGGATTTCCACGTCTCATGTGCCTGACGCGCCTGGCTGACCTGCACGGCCACATTGGCCTTGAGCGAATTGTCGAGCAGCGACGGGAAGATGATGGAGGGGCCAAAGAAGTACTCAATCTCGGTCACGCCCTCGTTGCGCGCCGGGCCCACCGACCCCGAAAGCGACAGTTGCGGGAAAAGATCCGCGCGCGCGATGCCGATATCAGAGACCTCGGCATAGTAGTTGCGCTCGGCAATCCTCAGATCAGGACGGTTGCGCAGGATATCGGCCGGGATCCCGATATCGGTCGGCATCTTGGGATGTGGCTGATGCACATGGCCATCCAGATTGATGCCAAGCTGCCCCGGGGCCACACCCGTCAGGATCGCAATATCGTTCTTCAGACTCTGAACGGCCGCCACCAGCGGCGGGATCTGCGATTGGGTCTCCGCCAGAAGCGCCTCAGTGCGCGTCAACTCGACCTTGATGGCCGAACCCTGTTCAAAGAGCTTGCGTGTCAGCTCCAGCGTTTGGCGGCGCGACGCCAATTGGCGCTTGCGCAGTTCCAGAAGACGCTGATTGAAGCGCAGGTCGACATAAGCGCTGGTCAGGTTGAGGATGATCAGCTGACGGGCGGCGTCCACCTCGGCATCAGCCACCTCAACACGGGCCCCTGCCGCCTGTATGGACTGGCGGCGTATCCCATAAGGGTCGAGCATCCAGAAGACGCCCAGAGAGGCGCTGGACGTCGTCTCAGAAGATGTGGCGACCCCAGCAGTCTCACCGCGCTGTGCACTCAGCGACGGGTTGATCTCGGCATTGGGCGGCACACCCTCCAGCACGGACAGCGCCTCGATCACACGTTCACGCGCAATGCCAAGATCGATATTGTCATCAAGTGCGGTGTCGACCAGATGATTGAGAGTTTTGTCATGCAGGTCTTCCCACCAGGCATCATTGGTCAACAGCACAGGGGCGGCCTCAATGCCGGACTGGTAGGATGGAGCAAAATTGAAGAAGGGCGCGATAAAAGGCTCTTCGGTCGAACAGGCCGACAGACCAACAGAACTGCTGATCATCCATAGAGCCAAACGCGCCCGGCGTCCGGGATTTATTTTCGTCATCACTGCCCGCTGCCTCATATATGGCCGTCTTTGCGGCCTTTTTGTTGCGGTATTTTCTGACGCGAACCTGCCATAGGCGTGGATTTCAAACAAGAAAGCCGCTGAAACCGGGGGGAAAACCCCGGATGTCCTGACAAAAAAACCACACCACAGCACCGCGCAGAGGTGACGCCCCTGCCCTGCCCTTTTGTTTCAATCGGCTTAATTTACTCGCGAAACGCGCGGTCGAGCTGATCTGTGAGCGGTTTGGTGAGATATTGCAGGACCGACCGTTCATTGGTCTGCAAAAACGCCTCAACCGGCATGCCGGGAATGAGTTCCACGGGCCCCAGCTTGCCGATTTCTTCCTCCGGCAGGTCCAGATCAACGCGGAAATAGCTTTCTCCGGTGGCCTGTTCCGTCACGGATGTGGGTGAAATACCCGCGACACTGCCGAAAATCTCGGGCGTGATACGCAGGTTGAAGGCCGGGAAAATAACCTTGGCGGGCTGGCCCAGATAGACCTGATCAATGGCGTCAGGCGCCACACGCAGCTCAAACTCCACGCCATCCGAGACCGGCACCACTTCGGCAATCGTCACCTCGGGCGAGACAATTCCGCCTTCGGTGGTGACCTGCATCTCGTGCACAACACCATCCGCGGGGGCCAGAATATCGATCCGTTCCAGCTGTTTTTCGGCCGTTACAATCTGAAGTTGTAATTCTTCCCGTTCCGCGGTTGTTTCGCGCAGTTCCGTAACCACCTGCTCTTTGAATTCCCGCTCGGCCTGCAGGATTTCCAGCTGCGTGTCGCGGATGGAGTTTTCAATGCGCGCAAGTTCCGATTGATGCTCGGCCACCTGCCCCAGAAGCGCCGATTGGCGGCCCTGCAACTCCAGAACCTGGCTTTCCCGCGCCAGCCCCTGGTTTTGCAGCTTGCGCTGACTGTCGAGCTCCTGCTCGACAAAGCTCAGCTGCTCCTGACCCGCCGTGATCTGAGCCTCGACACCCGAAATCTGATTGCGGAACTGCCGGATACGTTCTGCAAGCTGTTCCTTGCGCCCTTCAAGCACTTCGCGGCGGGCCACGAAAATCTCGCGCTGGCCTGCAAAATGCTGCTCAAGGTCAAGTCCTTCTGTCTCTTTCTCGCTGAAGACAAACTCCGGCTCATCCAGGCCGCCCTGTTCGGACATGAGCCGCGCCTCGCGGGTCAAGATCTCGGCCAAGCGGTTGCGAAAAATATCCAGATTGATCTGTAATAGGCTCGAATCCAGGCGCATCATCACATCACCGGCTTTCACCAGATCTCCATCTTCGACAAAGATACGGTCCACCACGCCGCCATCGAGATTTTGCACCTGTTTCGGCGCGCCGCGCACCAGAACCTGACCCGACGCAATCACCGCACCGGTGATCAGCGTATACTGCATCCAGGCAAAGCCACTGATCAGCATCAGAATGCAGGACAGCACGCCCAGCCGCGCAATCACGTCAAGCCGCGTGTTGGGTTGTTCCGCATCTCCGGGTTGAAGCGTCTTGGGCATGGGGTCTTATCCGCTCTTTCTGGCCGATGAAAAATCTACTGTCGGGGCCGAGGAGGTGTCCATCGCGGCGCTGATAATGTCCTTTTTAGAGCCGAATTTCACCATACGGCCCTTGCTCAGGATCAGGATCTTGTTCACCGCCACAATCACGCTGGGACGGTGCGCCATGACGATGACTGTGGTCTGACGTTCACGCAGCTGGGTGATGGCCGCGGCCAGCGCATCATCGCCATCGGCATCCAGGTTTGAGTTGGGCTCATCCAGGATCACCAGTTTGGGGTTACCAAAGAGCGCACGCGCCAACCCCAGACGCTGGGTCTGGCCGCCCGAGAGCGGTTGCTCGGCACTGCCGATATTGGTCGCATAGCCATCAGGCATGCGCAGCACCATATCGTGGATGCCCGCGAGCTTGGCGGCCTCAATGATATCCTTGTCCTCGGCCTCGGGATCAAACCGGGCAATGTTCTCAGCGATGGTGCCCGGCAGCATCTCCACCCGCTGCGGCAGGTAGCCGATATAGCGGCCCAGATCCTGCGGGTGCCATTGGTCCAGCGTCGCGCCATCCAGCCGGATCTCGCCCCCCTCCGGCTGCCAAACGCCCGTCAGAAGCCGTGCCAGGCTGGATTTGCCCGCCGCCGAGTTGCCCACGACGCCAAGCGCATCTCCGGGCGAGAGATCAAACGTGACCCGGTCCAGAATGCGCGGCCGGTCGCTGACCATCGAGCCTTTGGGCGTGAGCTTGGTGAGGTTCACCACCTTCAGCTTGCCTTTGGGCACAGGCAGGTCAACACGCTGCTTTTCAGGCGGAATAGTGTCTAATGATTCCTTCAGGCGCCGATGCGCTTCAACCGCGCGGCCAATGGCGCGCCACTGGCCGATCACCTGATCCACCGGTGCCAGCGCCCGGCCCGCGATGATTGAGGCCGCGATGATCATACCCGGAGAAATCTGCTGTTGCAGCGCCAGATAGGCCCCTACGGTCAACAAAGTCGATTGCAGCAGCAGGCGGAAGGACTTGGAGAAGGCGGTGAACCCCTCGGACCGGTCCCCGCCTTTCTGGCTGCGCGCCAGCGCAGAATTATGCAGGGCCTGCCAGCGGGCCAGAATACGATCCTGCATGCCAAGCGCCTGAATGGGCTCGGCATTGCGCTTGGCGCGCTCCACAAAGAAGCGTTCCTGCGCATCGCGCCCCATCGCCTCGGCAATGGCCCCTTGCGTGGTAAGCCGGTTAAATACGGCGGCCAGCACCACGACCCCTGCCCCCAGCAAGGTCAGCCAGCCCAGCCAGGGATGGATGAAGAACACCACCGCCAAAAAGATCGGAATCCACGGCAAGTCAAACAGGCCCAGGATCGCCGGGCTCGACAGAAAGCTGCGCACCATATCAAGGTCGCGCACCGGGTTATAATGTTCTCGGCTGGGGTCCTGGCTCAAACTGGATGTCATCCAGAAGCCAAGCGCCTTGGACCCGACATTCTGATCCAGCCGGTAGCTCGCGCGTGACAAAAGCCGGGTGCGCAGAAATTCATAAACACCCAGGAAGGCGTAAAGGATCACCACGATGATAAAGAGCCCCTGCAGCGTCGCCACCGATCCGCTCGACAGCACCCGGTCATAGACCTGCAGCATGTAGATCGGCCCGGTGAGCATCAGCAGGTTGAGAATGGCGCTGAAGAACCCCACGAACACAAAGGTTCGCTTGAGTTGCGCCAGGGCCTGTCTATAGGGGTTTTCCACCCGTCCGGCTGGGGTCTGCATCACGTAACCTGTTGTTCCAATGGATCGGGGTCGCCGACACGGGATTGTGCCAGCCGAACGTTCCCTTACCCACGCACCAATCTTACGTCAAACAGGCTGCCAAGCCTAGGCCGGATTACGCGAAAAACGTCACATTTTGGCGCGGAAATCCGCGAATGCCATAGATGAGGTAAAATCCCAAATGTTTCGCGCGCGAAACATTTGGGGCAGGGGTCAGGCGCGCGCGGCGAGCCAGTGACGCAAGTCGGCGAGCAGTTGGGCGTTCAAACCGGGACCTGATAGGGTCAGGCGGGACTGCTGGGAATTCAGCTCAAGGCGGATGCCGGAAATCTCTTCGATTTCAGCCTTATTAGACTCTGTTTTTGACCCGTCAGCAGGACCTTGTGTCACGCTGCTCAGCGCCTGGGCCAACACATCGGCTTCCTCTTCGGGAGTCTCATAGGATTGCGCCCGAAGCGCGTCGATGAAGACATGTGCCAGGTGTTCATCCTCCTTGAGCGCCTTTGAGAGCAGCAGCCCCAGCCGCTCAGGGATAGCAGCTGCGAAGCGCAGCTGCGCATCGAGCGCATGGTAAATGTCCAGAAACGACCGGATTTTGGAGCGTTTGGCCCGGCTGGCCGAGGCAAAGAGCGACAGGAGCGCCTTTTTCTCGGTTGGGAATACCCCCTGCTCTGTGGCCCGTGCCGCGATCCGGGCGCGCTCATAATAGCTCAGCCCGACGCGGATCTCGTTTTCCTCGACCATGGCCAGATAGGCGTCAGAGGCTGTCTCGGGCTGGCGCAGGAGGGCGTTGACGGTGGCAAAACGCTCTTCTCCGGTTTCCTCGTAAAGCCGGCGCAGGGCTGTGAGGCGGCGCCAGCCGGAAATCAGGCCGTAGCGGCCATCCTCAAGCTCAACCACCTCGATGGGTGTCTGCTGACCGCGGGCGCGCAGGCTGGCCATGAGGGTTTCCATATCCTCGTCATCCAGCACCACCCGGTCACGCACCAGATAAGAGGGGTCAATGGCCTCAAGCGGCAGCGCCTGCACCAGCCGCCCCTCGGCGCGGGCCGAGCGCAGCTCTGCGGCCACCTCATCAAGCGCCGCCTGCGTGGCGGTTTCCCCGGCCACATGGGCAATGGGCGGGGTTTGACGCGCACCCTTTGAAAACATGCTTTTGATCTCAAGACCCATCTTGGGTTCCTCCAGATAATCCGAACGGGCAGGGGTCAGCCGCTTGCGTTTTGACATGGAAATTCGTCCCCTTATTGCTGGATTAGACTCTGTTTTTACCCAAATCGGTTAACACACCGCACGCTCCAAATGTTTCGCGCGCGAAACATTTTACCCTCACAGCGCCAATTCCGGCGTCCCGGCCTGATCCGCCTGCAACGCCAGTTCATCTCGCCGCCAGGTGCCAATCAGAAGCCGCTTGAAGGCGGCATAGGTGGCATCAAAGGTTTCACGCCCGCGCACATAGGTCTCGCGGTTGAAATCGCGGTAATCGGCCTCATAAATGCCGCTCACCTGCTCACCGGCCTGGCCGATAAGCGCCGTGTAGCCCTGCCAATGCGGCGAGAGGGACTTGCCCAGGTAAGCCTGCATCAGACTGGCCAGCTCGGCCTGCTGGCTGCCGTCATAACGGGTGATGAGGGTGCGCACCGCGTCCCACTCAAAGCCCATCTCTTCGCGCCCCAGAGCGCGGGCCGCCATATTTTCTCCGGCTTCAATCGACTGAAAGGTGGAATGCAGCATGTCGAAAAAGCGCCCGGTGGAGTCAAACTCCAGAAAGGACGCCCCCATCGGCACCAGAAGGATATCGGACGCGGCCAGCCCGTTGATCGTCAGATAGCCCAGGGCAGGGGGGGTATCGAGGAAGATGATGTCATAGTCATTCAGCACACCGTCTTCCTCCAGCGTGTCGGTGAGCGCATCCCACAGCTTCCAGCTGCGCCCCTGCATCCGCCAGACGGGGATCTGAAATTCAGCCCAGTACAAATTGAGCTGCGCGCCAATGAGATCGATATTGGGCCAGTGGGTGGATTGGATCAGGTCACTGCTGCGCGATTTCAGCGCCTCTGAGAGCGTGTCGTCGATGGGCGAGGGGGCCTCGCCCCGATCCAGCCGTCTCTGGTTCTCCTGGCGCAGATGCGTGGCGTAGTGGCGCGCCAGCAGCGGGAAGACCGTTTGCCATTCATCCTGCACGGTCCCGCCAAAGATCGAGGTCATGGACCCCTGGCTGTCAAGATCCACCACCAGCACTTTGTAGCCATCCAGGGCCGCCGACATCGCCAGATGCGCGCAAGTGGAGGTTTTGCCCACCCCGCCTTTGAAATTCGCCACCGCCACAAGTTTCGCAGGCAGGCCGTCTGGCCGGTAGGGGGTATATTCCTTGGCCTTGGAGCCCTCAGAGGCGAAATGCGCCCTGAGCCGCAGCACTTCGTCCAAAGTAAACCACTTGGCGCCCCCATCGGTTTCTGAACGCCCCTGTGGCAGATCGGGATTGCCCTTCAGCACGCGCCGGAAATGCGCCGGGGCCACCGGGATCAGATAACGGGTGATTTCCCAGGTGGAAAACATCCGCAGTTTTTTCTGACCGTCTTCCTGCAATCCGCGGCTGGCCAGATCCTCGCGCCCCCGGGCGCAGGCATCTGCGATCTCGGCAAAGTTTTCTGTGGTGGTCGCATGCCCCAACTCGCCAAGGGCGAGATCAGGATCAATATTGAAATACGGAGGAACAGTTTCGTCCCGTGGCCCTGTCTGCATGGAAAACACCGCTCATGTGCTGCCTTTTGCGCAATATACCACAAAACGTAGCACATGGAAGAGAAGTGAGGATAAAACCTATTTTTCTAAGCAAAAAAGCGCGGTTTGACCGAGAAATCAGCGTAATTTCGGGGAGATGTCAAAAAAATTCCAGTTATGAATCTGTTAATTGATAGTTACGGGAATTCTTTTTTTTCATAACCAGCTGTTTTTTTTGAAGGATTGATCCTTTTTGAGATCATAAGTGATTCTGAACCCACGAAATCCCGACTCTGATCCCACGCTTATCTGACTCTGATCCCACGTTGGGGTGGCTTTACCGGACCTGTGGATAACTTTACGGTGGCGTCAATAAAACCACGAAGAAGATTCGGGCAGATATGGGCAGCGAAGAGGGCAAGACTGGCTTGGGGTATTCCAGGCAGGTTGCGGTGACATCCACATGAGCGGGGCAGGGGCTTTGCTGCCGGATCGGCATCCGACAGCGGATTTTTTTATCTGTGATATCTTCGATGCGCTGCCCAAGGATGACCTGGCATCGATGGAGCATCCGATGTTCTCGCTCTCAACCCGGCCGGACCGGCGGATCCTGAGCTACGCGCATAATGGCACCGAGATCACCGTCACGCCCTCAGTGCGGGGGCTGGCCACGATCCATGACAAGGACATCCTGATTTTCTGCATCAGCCAGCTGATGGCGGCGGTGAATGCCGGGCGCGCCGTGAGCCAGGTTCTGCATCTCAAGGCGCATGACCTTCTGGTGGCGACCAACCGTGAAACCTCTGGCGACGGCTACAAGCGGCTCAGAGAGGCGTTTGAGCGGCTCGCGGGCACACGCATCACCACCAATATCGTGACAGGTGAGGCGGAGACCACGACCGGCTTTGGCCTTATTGAAAGCTGGGAGATTGTGCGCCACACCCGCGCCGGGCGGATGGCCAGTGTGCGCGTGAAACTCTCGGACTGGCTGTTCCGGGCGGTGCTGTCAAAATCCGTTTTGACGTTAAGCAGAGACTATTTTCGCCTGCGCAAACCGCTGGAGCGGCGCATCTATGAGCTAGCGCGCAAACATTGCGGGCGCCAGCCGGAATGGCGGGTGTCGATTGAGACGCTCTTGAAAAAATCCGGCTCGGCCAGCCCGCGCCGTGTCTTTCGCAAGATGATCCGCGATATGATCGCGGCAGATCACCTGCCGGGCTATGAGCTCTCTGAAGAGCCGGGCGATATTCTGCGTGTGACGCCCAGAGGGGCCGTCATTGAGCCCAGCACACGGCCGCAACTGGCCCCGGAGACGCTGGATCAGGCGCGCACCCTGGCCCCGGGGATGGATGTCTATGCGCTGGAGGCCGACTGGCTGGGTTTCTGGGCTGCTTCAGGGCGCAAGCCGCTCAGGAACCCCGACAAGGCGTTCCTGGGCTATGTGGCCAAACGCAGGCCGGGCAGGGGCGCATAACGCCTCTAAAGCGGTTCGCCTTTAACCTGAGACATCAGCGAAAGGCGAAACGCGTGCAACGATCAAGTGTCGCGCTGCGTTTCGCGGCACTCTGTGATTCAGGTTGATCGCGAAACGCTTTAGGTCAGCAGATCAGGTTTTGCAGAAATCAGTTGGTTCAGGAACCGGTGCGCAGCGGCTTGCACAGAACACAGCCCATCATCGCCGTGAGGCTGACGAACATGCCGGTGAGAACGTAAAGACCGAAAGCGATGAGAATGGAGTGACCCGCGAGCAGCGCCATAATGGCGGCCAAAAGCCCGGACACAATCCCAAATCCCAAAACGCCAGCAATCATCTCATCGTCCTTCCTTGAAGAACATATAGTGAGCTTTTATGGCCAAAGTTGGGCATATTGATTGAGATGTCATTAACGTGTCGGGCTGTGAGCTTTGAGTATGAGTCGGACCCTAGCAGGCTCTTAAGCGTGTGGAGCGGGAATCGTATTTGGCGAGTTCTGGCGGCAAAACCTTGCCGAAGTTGTGCGGAATTAGGGTCGATTCCTGCCCAAAACACCATCTGTTGTGCAGATTATTAAGCTGAACCTGTGTTAGGTTGTGGATAAAGCAGGGGATATCGCTATGCTAAGATTTACGGTCTGAGCCTCACGAGTGATGAAACAGGCCAGCTGTCAAAATTCTGTCCACTTCAAATTGTAAGTAAGTTGAGTCAGGGCAGAATGTTTAAGGAACTATGGGTGATGAGTGTCATGTCGACCCCGTCTGAGAAAACCGACCTGCAGCAAAAGCGCCAGGACCTTTTTTCGCTGTGGAGCAGCAATCAGACACAGGAAAGCGAAACACCTGTCGTTCGGACCGCCACAGTTCAGACTATTCCCGCCGAGCGCCCTCAAACCCCAGCACCGATGGACGAGGTTCAGAGACTGATCCACCGCTTTGCCGATCCAAATGCGGACCGGATGTTTTTGGATTAGTCCGTTTTAAAATTGGACATAGAACCGATAGGTGTCGCTGTTCTGAGGGTGGGTGATGCCCTAACTTCATGAACGCATAAGTTTTATTATGTAAATAAACGCAGTGTATCCTATTTAGAAACAGCGAATTCTACGGTACTGTGTTAACCTTAGTTAATAGGTTTTTTGATTATGTAATTTTGCAAAAGGTATTTGTCCGTGTTTGGACCTGGGTGGGCTCGTTTTATTCTGGCGTGGATGGTCGTTATTGAGCATGTCTCGCGCTTCCAGATCGGCAAAGTGGCCGTCATGGCGTTCTTTATGCTGAGTGGTTATTGGGTCACCCGAGTGTTCATTGAACGTTATTCAGATGGAGTTCAGGGCGTCTTGACCTTCTATCTGGCGCGCTTTCTGCGCATTTGGCCTCTTTATGCTGCGGTTTTTCTGATGGTTTTGCTGGTAGCGGTATTCCTGCCCTTGCATTTGCCGTCTGATTTCTGGTGGGCGGTTCCAATTTTTGGAGTGGCCAGCCATGACTTAGATATAATCGGAGTCACCTGGTCGCTTGATATCGAGTTGCAGTTCTACCTTCTTTTGCCATTGATTGTTTTCTTTATGCGCGGGTTTCCTCAGAGCACAACCAAGGGCCTATTACTTGTGATATTGGGGCTCCTTTGGGCTGTCGGTATATTTTTGGGCTGGCGCTTTGGGGTGGAAACCGCGCTGGTCTATCTACCGCTCTTTCTCGCGGGAGCCGCAGTCTATCTTTATGATATTACGCCGTCAGGGACGGCTGCACGGCTTTCTTTGGGGTTCTTTATCCTAGCGGGTTTTGTGGTGGCGGCTATTCCTGTTCTGCGCCCTTTCGTGATTTACGGTCACGAAACCCATTTCCCGGACCTGCTCTTTTCGATGGCCTGGGGGCTGTTGCTGGTGCCGTTCATCGCAGTCAATGTGCGCCAGCACAGTTCTCTGACAGATCGCCATCTGGGCAACATGTCATACGTGATCTATCTGGTGCATTTCCCGATCATAAAAATCGCTGGGGAGATCTTGGGGCGCGACATGACAGACGCGGAGAAGATTCCGTTCTTTGTCGTTGTGTTGCTGGTCTCTTGGCTGATCTATATCTTGCTAGACGTGCATTTTGAGCGCTGGCGCAAGGTGATCGTGAACGCTCTGCCCCATGCCAGAGCTGTGACCAAATCAAGACGTTAAACGTGTTTCGCAGCCAGCTTCAGACCAATCCCCTCATAACGTGCTACGCTGTCTTTTGAGATCATTCTACGCCCGTCGATCACCAGCGGCTGTGGTGTGGCCCCTTTCAGATGTTTAGGTAAATCTGCAAATTCCGGCCAGCGGGTGACGATCAGGATGGCCTCAGATCCTTCAAGCGCCTGGCCCAGATCATCCTCATAGGTGATTGTATCCCCAAAAAGCGCCTCGGCCTCATGCCGGGCAATCGGGTCATAGGTAATCACCTCGGCACCCGCCTCCAGCAGCTCGCGGATGATGGTCAGGGCCGGGCTTTCGCGGATGTCGTCCGTGCCGGGTTTGAACGCTACACCCAGCACGGTGATGCGTTTGGCGCTAAGGTCGGGCAGATGTGCCTTGAGCCGCGTCATCATCTGATGCGGTTGCGCCTCATTGGTTTCAATCACCGCATTGAGCAAGGGCATGGGCGCGCCGGCATTCTCGCCATAGGCAATGAGCGCTTTGACATCCTTGGGAAAGCACGACCCGCCAAAGCCGCAACCGGCAGCGAGATAGGTGATGAAACCGGGCCAGATGCGCCCTGCCTCTTCGGGCAGGATCGGGGTGAAGCGTTTGTCGAGATGCATGCCCTCCATGGCCTCGACCACATCCACTCCCACCTTGGCACAGAGATTGCCAATCTCGTTGGAAAAGGAGATCAACGTCGCGAGAAGCGAATTGGCGGTGTATTTGATCATCTCGGCCGTGGCGGGGTTGGTGCGCACCACGTCAATGCCGGGAAAGACGGCGTAAAGCTCATCCATCACCGCAATCGCACGGTCATCATTGCCGCCGATGACGATCCGGTCGGGGTGCATGAAGTCAACGATGGCCTCGCCTTCCTTCAAAAACTCCGGGTTCATGCCGGTGCCGAAATCCTTGCCCGCCTTTTTGCCCGAAGCCTCTTCGAGAATGGGGGTGACAACAGTGTCGGTTGTGCCCGGCACCACGGTGCTTTTGACCACCACCACATGGTAGCTGTCCTTGTCGCGCAGCACCTCGCCGATCTGGCGCGACACTTCGCGGATATATTTCAGATCAATCTCATTGCCGTCAAAGGGCGTGCCCACGGCAATGAGCGAAATATCTGAGTTCATCACCGCTTCGCGCAGATCCGTGGTGCCCCGCAGGGTCTTGCCCACGGTTTCTCTCAGCAGATCTTCGAGCCCCTCCTCATGAATGGGCGGGCTGCAGGCGTTGATCTGGTCTATCTTCTCCTGAAGCGTGTCGACGCAGACCACATCATGGCCTTTGCCCGCCAGACACGCGCCCGAGACAAGACCCACATATCCTGTGCCAATAACTGAGACGCGCATTATTTGTCCTCCGCATCCCTGTTGCCGCTATACCAAATCAGCGCGCGGCGCAGACCCTCATCGACACCGATCTCAGGATCATACCCAATCTCGGACCGGGCCTTGGCAATCACCGGGCAGCGCCGGTTGGGATTGTCGACCAGATAGTCCTTGTCATCAGAGGTTTTGAAGACAACCTGACCGGTATAGCCAAACTCGGCCTTGGCAATGGCTGTGACCCGTTCGGCCAGGTTGGCCATGGAAATTTCAGGCTCTTCAATGCCGATATTATAGGCCTCGCCCGGTTTGCCGTTGACCATGATCTTGTAATAGCCGCAGACCGCATCGGCCACGTAACAGAAGGTGCGCGTGGGGGCACCGTCACTGAGCATGACAATATCGCGCCCGGCAAAGATATCGCGGGCAAAATCCGGCAGCACGCGGCGGTCAGAGATTTTCAGACCGGGGCCATAATTGTTGAAGGGCCGGGCAATGGTGATGGGCAGGCCATGTTGCTGGGCAAAGACCACGCAAAGCGTCTCGCCATAGCGTTTGGATTCGTCATAGCAGGCGCGCGGTCCTGTGCAGGAGACATTGCCCCGATAGGTTTCCGGCGTGGGGATATTTTCGGGCGTAGGATCGCCATAAATCTCGGAGGTCGAGTAGAAGAGGAACCCTTTCAGCGGCTTGCCCTTTTCGGCCTGCGCCAGCGCATATTCCAGCATGTAGCGCAGCCCGCCCACATTGGCGTCCATCGTGGCCAGCGGATGCTGGCGGTAATAGATCGGCGAGGCAATCGAGGCGGCATGGATGATATAGTCATAGTCGCCCATATCGTCGGGCAGCGGATCGGTGATGTCATGGGTGGCCAGCGTGAGATTTGCATCTCCCTCAATCGCCTTGAGCCAGTCGGGCACGCCACGGATGTAATTGTCAAACACGGTCAGATTGATGGGCGTTTTGCCCGAGACCTTGTTCCAGTGCAGCACGGATTGCACCAGGTAATAGCCCAGAAATCCCGCCCCGCCGATGATCAGCAGCTTGTGGCCGGACATGGTTTCAAATTCGGACCCAAGCTTGCGGGCCATATAGTCTAAATCAGCGGAAATAACGTCTTGAGCAGTTTTCACGGAATGAACTCTCTTTAACTGGAAACTGGGAACATATCGTCTTGTTGACGGCGCAAAGCCACGGTCAGGCTGTCGCCTGGCAGCTCCACATCATCATAGGTCAGGACCGCGTCCTGGGGAATGTCGCGTTTGAGAACGGCATTTTCAGCAAGACCAATGGGCAACAGGTTCTCGGCGCGCACCGTGTCGTAGTTTTCGCACATGCCATAGGTCATATATCCGCCCAGACCGTCCACAGTGGCCCCGGCCTTCAGATCGGTCTTGGCGCAGGTGATCACATCAACCACCGGCCCGCCAATGGGGGCAATGACCGTGTCCTTGGCCAGCACGACACGCGCGGCCGAAAGCGGTACTTCGAAGATGGTGAGGTGATAGGGCACATAGAAACTATAGAGACTGTTCTGGCCCAATTTGCCGTAATTCAGGTAATGCCGCTGCATGTCATCCTGCGCTTCGGCAAAGACATAAACGCCCGGGCTGGGCTGACTGCCCACCACGTATTCCACGATCCCGCCCAGCTCGCGCAGCTGATCCAGATCATAGGCGCCAGTGAGCTCATCGACATGGCCTTGATGCTCAATCCCGATCATGCCGCGCTGCGCCACCTTGAACCCGGTGGCATTGGCGACAATGGCCTGTTCAAAGCTGATCTTCGTGCCATCTGCAAAGGAGGTCACCATATGCGGGGTCTGGCCCCATTGCTTGGCAAAACCTTCCTGAGTGGTGGGGTTGCGATAGCGATCCTGCAGGCCTTTGATATTGCCACAGACCCGTGGGATCAGACCGATGCTTTCCACAAAGCGCAACAGGTTGATCTGCACGCCGGGCTGATCGCCGTCACAGCCGGTGACAATCACCCCCGCCTTGTCGGCCATCTGCTTCAGGAGCGGTCCGACCGTCCCATCCAGCTCGGCATTCATCAGCACCATGTGCTTGCCATGCTCAATCGCCGCTGTGGTCACCCGTGCGCCGTATTCCACATGGCCGGTGGCCTCGACCAGGGCTTCAATTTGGCCTGCCGCACAGGCCACCAGCGGATCGCTGGTGATCACGGAGTGCCCGTTTTCAATGGCTGCATCGGCTTCTGCTGCTGTTTTGGCTTCGGTGATCTGATCGGCAGGTATACCGGCATCAAGCAACGCTTCGCGCGCAGCCTCAACGGTCCGGTTGCACAGAATGCTGATATGCATCCCTGGCATATAACGCGCCACCTGATTGACGAGGCCCCGGCCCATGAAGCCAGCACCAAACACACCAAGCCTGACAGGATTTCCCGCATCGGCCCGTTCTTTAAGAAGGGTATCAATAATAATCATTTAGTTTCATTATCTTGAACTGTGCGGTCTTTCTAACGCTCTTTTGGGGTCATGGGAAGAATTCTGGAGGCAATTATCATTTGAACTTGTCGCCAATATGGAAACAATGCGTTTGTGACGCTAAGTTGCTTGATTTGTGCCTCAAATATCTTTCAATTATGTGGCAAAGGTATCGCTGTTTCTGCTATTTAAATCGTATCAAATGCCAGATTTGGTATTGTGAATAACTTTATTTTGGGGAAGCCATTGGTTGTGGAATTTTTACACGCATCCCAGTCCAAACCCCGCGTGGCCGTCTATTCATTGCGGCACACAGAAGATCATGTGTCTCGAGCGTGCGGGTACACGTTCGAAGATGTGATCGCGCGGGACCTGGATCAGACGGATATTATAGCACCTGATTTTGGAACGGCGCAGTCACTGACGCGCCGGGCCAATGTCTGGGCTGCACGAAAATTCGGGTCAGGGTTTGGGGTTGTCAGAAATCAAACTGTGTTGGACCGTGATTACGAGCTCTTCTTTTTCAGCGTGGCTCAGCCACGGGATCTGCTCTATCTCAATTCGCTCAAGAACTGGCGTGAACGGTCCGGATTTGCGGTCTGCTGGTTGCAAGAGCTTTGGGCCAACGACATCAAGTTGACGGGTCGACTTCTGGATGTGCTGGAACAGTTCGACCACGTGATCTGCCCGTTCTATCACACGACTGAACATCTCAAGCAGCGAATCTCGACGCCGGTGACCTACATGACCTGGGGGGTTGATACCAAGCTTTTCTGTCCCTACCCGTCCGAACCGCGCCGGGCGATTGATGTCTGCGCTGTCGGAGAAGTCCACCCGATCATGCATGAGCGGCTTCTGGAGTTTGCCGAGACCACCGGGCAATATTATCAATACGGCACCATTCGCGGACATCACGCAATGGCGTCGCATGTCGCCCATCGCCGCAACTATGCGGATACGCTCAAGCGCTCTCGGTATTTTCTATCCTTTCTGGCCAAGATCGTGAACACCCAGCAGCGTGGCACTCAGGAAGAGTTCGGGCTGCGCTATCTTGAGGGCATCGCGGCCGGCACGGTTATGCTGGGCAGCAAGGTGAACAATCCGTCCTATGACATGTATTTCGACTGGCCTGATGCGGTGATTGATATCCCGTTTGATGCAGCCGATATTGCGGATGTGATTGCCGAGCTTGATGCAGATCCAAAGCGGGTGGCGCAGATTCGTCGGGACAATGTGGTCAATGCGCTCACGCGTCATGATCACCTGCATCGTTGGGAGAAGGTGCTCGAAATTGCCGGGCTGAAACCATTACCCAAAATGGCGCAGCGGCAAAATCAACTGATCGAGTTAGCACATTTGGCCGATCATGGCACAAGGCGACCGAAACCTCTCAAGAAGTCAGTGACATAACCCACCTGCCCTGAGCCAGGCCGTATTGGCTTCTCTCATCTTTATGTGTTTGGCCTGTATGAGTTTAAAGAGAGACGTTCCATGTTGTTTACTCCAACCCCGTTGCAAGGCGCTTATGTGGTTGACCTCAAGCAGATCGCGGATGACCGTGGGTTCTTTGCCCGCGCGTTTTGTGCTGAGGAATTCAAGGCTCAGGGCCTGAAGCCGGTCATTGCTCAGGCCAACATGTCCTTCAATCATCGCAAAGGCACGTTGCGTGGCCTGCATTATCAGTTGCCGCCAGCCGCCGAGACCAAGTTTTTACGCTGTATATCCGGCGCCATCTGGGACGTGATTGTCGATATGCGCCCGGATTCAGATACTTATTTGCAGCATTTCGGGGTAGAGTTGAGTGCGGCCAATCGCCGGGCGCTTTATGTGCCCGAAATGTTCGCACATGGGTATCTAACACTGAGCGACGGGGCGGAAGTGTTCTATTCGGTGGGTGAATTCTACACCCCCGGAGCAGAACGGGGTTTGCGGTATGATGACCCCGCATTGGGAATTTCATGGCCGGGGTCCGTTGAGGTGATTTCCCAAAAGGATTCCGAGTGGCCGCTATGGGGAACCGAAACATAAAGCATCTGGGGGTGCAAGAAAATGTCAGACGATCGAAAACGCAAAGGCTTGAGAGACTGCAAGAGTCGAAAAAACTTATGTTTATTTAGAAATTTCGTCGAAGCTAAGAAGTTTTTTACAGATGTTTGAAGCAACAGATATGAGAGATCCGCAACCGGATGACCCTGTTATTGAAACGGAAGCAGAGCGCATCACATCCATGGGGCTGCGGGCTATTTTGGCCGAAGACTATCGCACCCATCACCGGGCGATTTCGCGTCCGGGCCTGCAGGCGCTATGGATCCACCGACTCGGGGTTTATGCCACCACATTGCCAAAGCTTTTCCGCTTGCCGCTGGATATACTCTATGTCCTGGGGTGGCGGTTTTGCCGTGCTTTTTACGGGATTGAGATGCGCCGAAGCGCCAATATCGGGCGGCGTATGCAAATCGCCCATCAGCATGGCATCGTGATCCATGACTATGCGCGGTTCGGAGATGACTGCGTCATCCGGCAGGGTGTGGCTTTTGCGGTTATCAATGAATGGGACCCCGGCAAGGGTCCTGTGATTGGCAACAAGGTGTCCTTTGGTGTGGGCAGTGTCATGATTGATAACATCACCATTGGGGACAATGTGCAGATCGGGCCAAATTGCGTGATCTCAAGCGATATACCCTCGGACCGGACAGTGTTTGTTGCGCCGCCTCAGGGTCTTTAAAAGAAAGATTAAAGCGTTTCGCGATCATCTGTAAGTCAGGTTTATCGTGAAACGCTTTAGCCCCTTGCCGGAGCACCAGAGAAGATCACCGGATCTGCTCACCAAGCCAAATCGGATCTGATGACCCGGGATCGCAGCTGACCAGCCTGACATGTTCCAGGTCGTTTAACGGGCCCGCATTCGAAATGGCCTCCTCTTGTCCGAAGATATGCCAGTGCGTGATACTGTCCATCCGGTTGATCTCTCTGACGAGGGTATTGCGACAGCTGTCGCTGTTATCGAGCCATGCGGAGGCAACCATTTTCCCGTCATGGCGATGAACAATGGGACTGTCTGTCAAAGTGCGTTGCGTGCTTTGTTGCCGCAGATCAAGAAGAAGATATGCTGTTTCTCCGCCCTGATGAAATTTCAGGTCGCACCCCCATTTGGCTTTGAACCAAATTGGCCCTTTCCCAAGAAAAGGCAGAGAATAGCCCAGGGTCGCGGTCGTGCATTTCCGTTCAACCGCATATTGCATACTGCCGACCAACAAGGCAGAGACCACCCGCTGCTGACGATATACATCATCTGCCTGATAAATGCCCATGGGCCCCATTTCGTAATTGCCTTTGGCAGACATGATAAAAAGCCCGGCGACCCATTTGTCGCCAATATCAGCGCAGACAAGTTCTCCTCCGCGTTCCAGCACGGAGAGCATTTTACGAAGAGACATGATCTGCCCGTCATCCGGAAACTGCTTATTGACCACGGGCACATAATAGTCCCGATGAAAAACGGTTATGTCGTCCGGATCCCGCGATACGCGATAGGTAAACTCTGCCTTTCTGATGCGGCGAAGGTCTTCTTTCGTGGTCGAATTTCGCACACTGTTCATCAAGTCGTCATGCGTTTCCGGAATTGGTTTTTTAAGAGTGACCTGGAGAGGTGCCTCTATAAAAAACCGCGCATGATCTTTTGAGATAAAGGGCCACATATTCTGTGCAATGACGACAGCTCTTCCTTGAGAACTCTGATCAAGGACCTTTTCTGTCAGTGCTGACTTTGACACAGAGGCGTTGCTTGTAATGACGGGATCCTGACCACAGAAAAAACCCGAGATACTGGCACGTCTGTCTATATGCCCCAAAAAGGCGGCTGTGCCGTCTTTGCCTTCCATGATCTGCATCTTTGGAAAGTATGTACGAATATTTTTTCGAGCGAATGATACCAGACGTTTCATCATGAAAATCTTTTACGCACCATAGAAATAAGCCGTCCGTTCAATGTTTGATCAAATATGGGAGGAAAAGTAGAGTCATAAATCCTTACCTTAACGATAGCATAAAATAATGATTTTTATCAGACTATATTGAGCCATCCCAAACAACAAAATCCAACATCGTTACTACAAAAGGAGAAGACCTCACATACCCTTGAGAGATTCACCAACCTTCAATCAGTCACCCTACAGGGCAGAAGCGGTATTAAAGCGATTTATAACGTACCCAGTCCCCGGGATTAGCCCCGCGCCCAATGCCGGGCTGATGTTCTTCTGAGGTGCCATTGGCCTGTCTGGAATGTGCAGTCCCGTTGGTGGGCTGTTCCCATGTGGCCCAGGGGCGATTACCACTTTTCCACATGTCTTCCAGCCGGCGTTTGTCCGCCAGGTGATCCATACAATACCAAAAGCCCGGATGGCGGTAGGCCATCAGCTCACCCATTTCCATGAGCTTGGGAAGCGGGCCTTCTTCCCACATAATCTCGTCGCCATTCACACTTTCCACGGCCTTGAAGACCTCAGGCTCGAGCACGAAAAACCCGCCATTGATCCAGTCCATGGCCGTTTCAGGTTTTTCTTCAAACCCTTCAACAAGGCCGTCCTCGCGCACGGCCAGATGCCCAAAGGTTGTCAGCGGGCGCACCATGGTCATGGTGACCAGCTTGCCGTGGGATTTGTGAAATTTTACCAGCGCGTCGAGATCAACATTCGACACCCCGTCGCCATAGGTCAGCATAAAGGTGTCATCGTGCAAATAAGGCTCTAGCCGGGCCAAACGGCCGCCTGTCATTGTGTCGGTACCGGTGTCGATCAGGTCCACCACCCAAGGGGGCGTTGGCGCGTCGCGCCCGGCGTCGCCTTCGGGTTCGCCAAACAGCTCGCGATTGGCAAAATCAATGCGCAGATTGCCGTTATACTGGCAGAGGTCTGAAATATATCGCTTGATCAGATCGCCCATATAGCCAAGGGCGAGCACAAAGTGGTCATGCCCATAGGTCGAATAATGCTGCATGATATGCCACAGGATCGGCCGGTTGGCGACTTCAACCAGCGGCTTGGGACGCACCTTCGTCTCTTCAATCAGCCGCGAGCCTTTCCCGCCTGCAAAAATAGCTGTTTTCAATGCTTTTCCCCTACTCAGGTCATTATGGTTTCAATCGATTTAGCACAGGAGTGACGACAAAATAACGTCCGTAATAAGAAACCTTTTGGGTTCTCTGTCTTTATTGTGGTGATGTGTGATTTTGGCTGATGTTCAGGTCTTGGTAAAAATTTAACATGTGCGGTGCATCTCTGGAAGTGATGCTGCGCCCAACAAGAACCGATCTCAGCGCAATAACGGAACAAGATCATGAGGTCACACAGTAAAATTAAATATGCCTGACGGGTTTTGCGTGACGTATTTCCCCGTATGCTTTGCTGTAGATAAATCCATAATAGTCGGATACAAAGTCGCGGTGGGGCGGCGAAGTTAAGTCAGTAATAGAGTGGTGGTCAGATGCCATTATTTAAAGCAGGCTCCAAGGTTATTTACTTTGCGCATGTGCCAAAATGCGCAGGGTCCTCCATGGAAAAATACCTTCGGAACCGCTTTGGCACGCTGGCATTTCACGACTCGGATTTTTTCCTGACATCTGAAGCCAAACGCTGGTCCAAAACATCCCCGCAACATGTGGATCGCACCACCCTGGCCCGGCTGTTTCCAGGTGATTTTATTGACTTATCTTTTGCTATTGTGCGCCATCCCCTGCCTCGTCTGGTCAGCGCCTTTCACTTTCAGCTTGAAGTAGAGCAAACGCTGCCGGCGAATATGGACTTCAGCTCATGGTTGCTGGAAATCAGAGACAAACATATGAAATCTCCATTTACATATGATAATCATATTCGCCCTATGGATGATATTGTTCCAGACACTGCAAAGATTTTCCATATCGAAAATGGATTGGATGACGTCATAAACTGGCTGGACGAAACCGTGGGGCCGAGTACCTTTACCGGCGGTATCGAACGGTTGAATGAACGCGGCACTCATACACAGAAAAAGATCGCACGCGCCACACCAACCCCTGAAGATATCACCGTCCTGTCTGAGCTTTACGCCAAGGATTTTGACCGGTTCGGATATGATCCGCAGAAGTCGACAGGTATTGAGGGATCCGGGTTAACGGCAAGAGCCGAAAAGCAGGGTAAGTTTTCGCTCAAGAAGCTGGTCAATGGATTCGGTCGGCGAGGCTGAAACCGCTCCGCCTGACGCTCTGTCACCGCATTTCAGACATCAAGATTTTGTGACTGTTGCCATCGACAAACCGCGCCGCGCGATGGCATTGCGGGTGTCGACGATTGGCAATTTCAGCTTCACCAGGGTCTCATAATCCACCGCGTCATGATCGGTTGAGATCAAAATCGCATCAAAATCTTCAGCCCGGATATCCTCAAATGCGAGAGACTTTTGCCCCAGAAGATCGGGATATTCCCGCATTTTCGGGATCACAGGCACATGCGGGTCGTGAAAGGCCACTTTGGCCCCGGCATTTCCGATCAGCGACATCAGCCGCACAGAGGGGCTTTCGCGCATGTCAGAGACGTTTTTCTTGTAGGCGATCCCCATAATCAGCACCCGCGCGCGCGACAATCCGATGCCCGCTTCGCGATCAAGCACTTCGCGCAGCCGTGCCACCACATAATTGGGCATGTTGGAATTGATTTCTCCGGCCAGCTCGATAAAGCGGGTGGAATGCTCATATTCCCGCGCCTTCCAGGTCAGGTAGAACGGATCGATTGGAATGCAGTGCCCGCCCAGGCCAGGGCCCGGATAGAAAGGCATAAAGCCAAATGGCTTGGTGGCCGCCCCATCAATCACTTCCCAGACATCAATGCCCATAGAGTCAAACACGATCTTCAACTCATTCACCAGCGCGATATTGACCGCACGAAAGATGTTTTCAGTGATCTTTACAGCTTCGGCAGTCTGCGTGGTCGATACCGGGACAACCGCATCCACCACGTTGCGATAAAACGCCTCGATCAGCTTGCGGGCCTCTTCCCCGTCGCCGGCCACGATTTTAGGAATGGTGGCTGTGCGAAAGCTTTCATTGCCAGGGTCTTCGCGTTCGGGCGAAAAGCCAACAAAAATAGCCGCACCCGGCACGTGACCGGATTTTGCGAGAATGGGGGTCAGCACCTCGGCAGTGGTACCGGGATATGTGGTGGATTCCAGCACAACCAGCGTGCCGGCCGAAATGTGGTCTTTGATGACTTCGGCCGTGGCGGTGACAAAAGACAGATCCGGTTCGCGATGTTCCGTTAGCGGGGTCGGCACACAGACAACAATCACATCCACCTTTGACAGGTTGGCAAA
Organism: uncultured Roseovarius sp.; assembly: GCA_947496175.1. Lineage (GTDB taxonomy): Bacteria > Pseudomonadota > Alphaproteobacteria > Rhodobacterales > Rhodobacteraceae > Roseovarius. The sequence goes on along the minus strand of CANMBU010000006.1, from coordinate 19,476 downwards.
ATCCGAAGTCCAGCTGACCTTGCCCTTGGCGGTCAGGTCCGAAAGGTCGGCATCCTCAACCGCTTCGATATAGCTCTTGCAGGCCTCCAGATCGGTGATCTTGGCCGGGTCGATATCAAAGCCGACAACCGGCATGCCACGCTTGGCCGCGGTGACGGCCAGCGGCAAGCCGACATAGCCAAGGCCAATGATGCCGACAATGGCGTCCTTGCTTTCTATGCGGCTCAAAAGCTTTTCAAAATCGTTACTCATGGTCTGAACTCCTGGTACCAAGTCGGAAAATCATCTGTTTGACTCCAGAGAGATTTCCTATGTCTGGGTTATGAATGTGCGAAGCGCATTTGTAAAAGATACCGGTGCAACATCAGAAACGCGTGCATGTGTTTCATCTGTCATGTTGGACAACGCGTTTGACAAGACGGCTCCAAGCTCGGTCTCATCCTGGGCAACGTAAACCCCTTGCCTGTGCCCCAAATGCTTCACGGTGGTGTATTGATGATCGTTGCGGGTTTCGGAAAGGTGCCCCCGGCGGGGCAGGATCACCACGGGTTTTCCCTTGCTGAGCGCAGTCAGGATGGTGCCCATACCCGCATGAGAAATGATCAGGTCAGCCTCGTCAAAACGGGTTTGATACTCTGTGGGAGACAGCCTGTCGATAAATGGAAAATGCTCTGGCCGGTATCCATGCTCAGTGATTTGTCCAAAGAAACGAGCCTGATCCGGGTTAGCGCCTACCCAAGTATCTACGGCTTTCACCAGCCGCTCAAACGGTTCATGCGTGCCCACTGTCAGGAAAATCAAAGCACAGACCCCCAGTATTGAGGGCTGTCATTCTGAGCAAGGTGTTCCCACTGTGTCAGACAGACATCTGCGTGGCGTTGTATTTTACGCCCTGACAAGGACAGCTCTTCTGCATTGGCCATACTGTCGATCCAAAGCGTCCGCGCCCCGAAAAACTTGCCAATGCGCAAGGCAAAGTATCCTGGTGCTGCACCCGTGGTCAGGATGAGCTGTGGCCTTTTTCTGGCAATCAGCCAGAACAGCTGAAAAAGCTGTTTTATCAATTTGCGTTTTTGCCACCGGTTGCCTTCTGTCACAGTGAAAAACGCAACGCGCCCTTGCGGTTCTGAACCTGTGGCTGGCATGACAACAGATTTCAATCCAGGATCCGTTGTTACATATGTCACATCAAGACCGGCCCAGGCCGGGCGCAGCCGCATCAATTGCACCCAATGTCCGCCTGCAGATGCCACAACCATAATCTGAGGGCTCTTGGTCATATAAATTACATACCTTAAATACGCCGCTTCGACGACCCGGCGCACACATGAAATGAATGTGTGGTCATAATAAGAAAATAAAGCGTCGACAATGTATAACTCTACGCCCTGCTATAATTTTCTGCATGGGACAATGGCCTTGTTTTTCTGCAAATATGCCCTCAAACCAAGAACATGACATCCTCTTGTGATCCCAGGGAGCATGCGCTGCTGATCCTGATCGGGCTCATCGCCCTCAACATCCTCATCGAGCTCACCCTCGTCGCTGCTGATCACGGTCTCATCGGGTCCACACGCTGGCGCGCCTTGGCCTATCAGAACGGGGCCTTCTGGGCGGGGCTTTTGCACAATTGGCGGCCCAATTATGCGGCACAGCCCTGGGTGATGTTTCTCAGCTATTCCTTCCTGCATGGCGGGCTGCTGCATCTGATTGGCAATATGCTGGTGCTTTGGGGGCTGGGGCGCGTGGTGATGCTGCGGCTGGGGACGGGGCGATTTCTGGTGCTCTATTTTGTCTCGGCTATCGGGGGCGCGCTGTGTTTCGGCCTTCTGAGTAACAGCCCGCAACCCATGGTGGGGGCGTCAGGGGCTCTTTTCGGGCTTCTGGGGGCCTGGCAGGCCTGGCGTTATGTGCTGCGCCGGCGGCGGGGGCAAAGCCTCTGGCCGGTCTGGCAGGCCGTGCTGGGTCTTGTGCTGCTCAACGTGGTGATGTGGGTGGCGCTCAAAGGATTGGTGGCCTGGGAAACGCATCTGGGTGGGTTCATCGCGGGCTGGATCTGTGCGGCACTGATCGGCGGGCGGGCTCAACCATCTGTGTAATTTCCCACGCTCCCAAGCGTGCTAAGGTGACCGGATGAAACGGGTATTTGCATATTGCCTTGGTCTGGGTCTGCTCTTTGGCCCTCCTGCCCTGTCCGATCCTCTTGCGGTCACCGGCGGGGCGGTGCGGCTCACGCAGGATCTGCTGGAGAAGACCCCCGGCCCGGGGCGGGCGTTTTTGCGCATCACACCCGAGGCGCCCGGCACTGCCCCTGTCCTGCACCAAAACAAGACAACACCCGCCCATCAGCTGTTGCGCAGGCTTTATGCGGCAGGTCAGGCCGCGGGCAATCACGGGGATCTTTATGACAACCGGGATCGGGGGCATTCACAGCTGCGCCCGCCGCAACATCCGCAAATGAGCCAGATCCTTTACGGCCCGGAGCTGCGCAAGGCGGAGATGGATTACGGCCTTCCTCTGGTGGCGCTCTATGATCGCCCGGTGCTGGGCAATTCCTCGACTGCGGTCAGAGGCGGCAAGTTCAAGCGCTCCCTGCCCCGGCTGGCGCTGACGGCCTATGGGCCCGAGGGCGCGCAGCGGCTGTTCCAGAATTACATCACCGGGCAGATCCATGTCTTCCCCGAGCACCGCGATCATGATCCGGAAGTGGGCGATCTTTATCCGGCCAACACGCCCTATTACCTGATCTCTCAGGGCTCGTCCGGGTCTGACAAACCGCATCTGGAGGCGCTAGCGATGATCCTCGCCGCCTTCACCCCCGACACCAAGGCATTCCTGATGTCCAAGGGGCTTTTGGCCCCCACCGTGCAGATGGTATTTCGCCGCGGCCAGGCAGGTGTGCGCACGCGCAGCGCTTACCTGAGTGGTGCCGCCCACCCGTCGGTCTTTGATAAATCCCGCATCAACCTGGTGCAGATGGTATCACTGGCCAATGCGCTGCATGCCCGTGATGTTCCGCCCATGGTCTCGCTTCGGGTGATCGAGGAAAGCTTTGCCCGGCGCGAACGGCTTTATGACACGCCTGCCGCCCTTTCCCGCATCTGGCGGGATGACACCGGTCAGCATGAGATGGTGGTGAGCGCTGAGGACACCCGCGCGCCCAATGAGCGCGCGCTACGCTTTGAATGGGTGCTCTTGCGCGGCAAGCCGGAGCATGTGCGCCTCACGCCTTTGGATGAGGCCGGCTTGCGCGCGCGCATCGAGATCAATTGGCAAGACCCCGGCCCGGTGCCCGGCGTGCGGGGCCTGATAACCGACCGGGTGGATATCGGCGTCTTTGCCCATAACGGCGTGCATGACAGTGCACCGTCTTTTATCTCAATCCAGATGCCCCGCCATGAGATCCGCCGCTATGACGTGGCCCCGGATGGGCGTTGGCGTTTGGCGGAGCGGGGCGCGCGGCCGGGTGTGAAGCCCGATCCGCTTTTGTTTGAGACGCAATAGCGCCGCACAAAAATAGCTGAAATTGCTCTTAACCTCCACGACTTCAATGATCTGCTGGCTTTCAGGGACTCCAATTTGAAAACAACACCATTGAATAACTACAAATTTGTAACTACATTATAGCATATGACAGCGCCCCTCTTAACCTGGGATGAAGACAAGAACCTGTCCAACCAGCGCAAGCATGGCCTCAGCTTTGAGATTGCCGCCCGCGTGTTCCTTGATCCGCTGCACCTCTCTGTGCAGGACCGCATCGAGGATGGGGAACACCGTTGGCAGACGGTCGGGCAGATCGACGGCCTCGCGGTCGTCCTGGTCGCTCACACGGTCACAGAAGACGGGCCATTAGACGAGCCGATTGAGGTCATCCGCATCATCTCGGCGCGTCCTGCAACACGGAATGAAAGGAAGCGATATGAAGAAGGTTGAACATACACTCGACACGCTCCCGCCTTTGACGGAAGCACAGAAGGCAGACCTCAAGCGCTTGGCTGCGCTGCCCGACGCTGAGATCGACACGACCGACATCCCTGAGCTGACCGACGCACAGCTTGCGGAGATGAAGCGGCCAGAGCATTTCCGGCCGATCAAAAAACAGATCACGGCCCGTCTGGACGCCGATGTTCTGGCTTGGCTAAAGGCCGGTGGCAAAGGCTATCAGTCCCGCATGAACGCAATCTTGCGTAAGGCGATGCTGAATGGGAAATAACAGTAGCGCCCAACCGTCCCGTCTCCCCACCAAGTAAGCCGAAAGCCTCCTGAGGGCACTGTGACAGCTTCAGGGAACCCGTCTCTAAAGCGTCCACAACATGAAAAACCCGGGGCCTTGCGGCACCCGGGCTTAGCTGCATTCAAATTAGGTCTGAAACTCAGGCCGCTTTTTTCGACTTGAACCGACGCAGGCCAGCAAGGCCTCCTACACCGCCCAGAAGCAGCAGCATCGAGGCGGGCAGCGGCACTGCGGCAATCTCAAGACGCAGATCGGTGCCGAGGCAGTTATAGCCGTAGTAGCCACACTTGTTAAATGAGGCCAGGCCATACTGATACTGGGCATCGTCGAAGACACCATTGTCTCCCCAAAGGCTGATCACACCATCTTTGACCCCATTGGCTTCCGGGTTGTGGAACACGTCAGCGAACGAGAAGTTCATGATGGTTGCCCCAAACTGCGACGCCGCATCAAATGCGAATTGCAGTGGGCTGTCTGTGTAAACACCGGTCGAGCCGATCGACGATGTGCGCCCGTCATTGACAAGCAGGTTGCCCGTCACGGTCACCGATCCGCCTTGCTCGAGGTCCATGGTAAAGTTGATCGCACCGGTATTACTGTTCCAGGTGCCCGAGGCGTTGAGCGGATCATCCACTTCCCCGCCATTCATCCGGCCATAATCCTGATCATGGAACAGGCTCGAGCCGAAGCCGTTTGCCACCCCATCGATTACACCAGTGATATTGTAGGTTTTTGCATTTGCCGCCCCTGCGCTGAGCATCAGCGCCAAGGGCACGACTTTCATCCACCGTTTAAACACGTTCCTTATCCTTTTTACTGGTTACGAACCGCCCCCCAAAGGCGGATACCGTGATTATTATGTCCAATATGCACAAAAAATGACACGGAAAAGCCTAAGTTCAGAACAAAGTTAAGGCCTGTCGCGCCTTCAAGGCGGAAGCGGTCTGAAAGCGACAGGATCAAGAAGCTGTTTTTAAAGTTAAAAACATAAATGTGAGAATGTCTGTAAAGGCAGACTGACTCGGTTGAAACGTCCCGTTTCCATCTCAGGAACAAAGCAAAAACAGAAACAATGAATCTCAAGATTCAATTCTGTTTCCCTATAGGAAATAATCTGGCAGCATTTTTCACCCAATCCAGTAAAATAAGACAGATTCCAGCCACAATTCGTTTTTCACAATCACCCGTTTGTGATAACTTTTCTGCCACTACCAATTGTGTTTACAAACCTTTATGAATTGGGGGAAGAAAGTGATGACAAGAGTAGTAGCAGCTGTGCTGTGCACACTGCTTATGGCAACAGGTGCCTATGCGAAGACCTTCTATGGACAGTTCAGCCTGAGCGGGAGCGCGTTTAGCGATCCTGGTCTGGTGGTGAACACCTACCCGTCTCACGGGTCAGGATCGTTCCATCTGGAAGCAGGAGAATCCAAGCATATCGACCTGTTCCATATCTGGACCAATGAATATTACGTCAACCATGATGATAAGAAACCGCAATCTATCAATGCGGCTTTTAAATTCGCGGGCATTGGCGCTGGTATTCTAAGCGGTACAACCGTTGGGTCGAGCTATGCATATGGCCTGCTTCAGGGTGGCCATGTCAGCTGGGATAACCCGCTGGAGCTCGCCTTTGGACAAGGTGAAAAACTGATCCTGTCGTTGAGCGATTCAAAGTTCAACTGGGGGATCTTTGGTACCTCTCCTGGCTACAAGCATGGTGCGAATGTGAAGCTGAAAGTGACCTATGAGGTCGCGCCAGTTCCACTTCCAGCCTCGGCTTTGTTGCTTTTGGGTGGTGTCGCGGGCCTCGGCCTGATGCGCCGTCGCCGCAAGGCCGCCTGAGCCAGATATTGTTAAGAGTTGGGGAAAGGCGGCTTGTTAGGCCGCCTTTTTCTTGTGCGGATGTCAGATCGACAGACCCAATGTCTGCCGCAGCATCCAGATCATACGCTGCAAGCGCAGCCGGAACAGCGTAGCCGCGGCGCGCCCTCTTTCCCCCAGGCCGTTCAGCCTGGAATTGGTGAGCACCTTTGGCATATGTACAATGGCACTCAAGGGCATGGACAGTGCCTTGAGCCCCCAGCGAAAAACGGACGTGCCGTTTTGCCGTTCATTTGAAAAGGATTCCGCGGTCATCCTGTACCACTTGCGCTTGAGCGCACTCCAATCAGACCGGGTCGGGTGCGAGACCACAAGTGTATCTGCGTACCGTATGGAATATCCTTTCCCAACCGCTCTTTGGCACCACTCGGAGTCTTCAGAAACGCCGTTGATGAAGTCACCAACCGCTTCAAATGTTGCCCGCGTTGTCAGAAGATTGGCGGTAACACTAAAGGCTTTTTTCTCAACATAGTTTTTGTTGTGAAAGGCAAAGACGGTTTCGAACGCCTCTGCCCCGCTGCGGGGCTTCGGGGTTTCGTCGAATACATCCACCCGGCCGCCGATGAGATCAGCCAGAGGGGCCACGTCGCGCGCCTTGGTGAGCCAGTCGGGCGCGGCCACACAATCGGCATCAATGAAGAACAGCAAAGGCGCGGTGCTTTCACGGACACCAAGATTGCGCGCCGCCGCCGCGCCCTTTTCCGTCTCGGTCAAAAACCGGATCTCGGGAAATGCGACCTTCACCTCTTCCAGAGACTGGGTCGAGCCATTGTCCACCACGAGAATTTCAACACCCGTGCGGTCGTTCTCCATCAGCGATTTGAGACAACGGCGCAGGCGTGTGACATCATTGTAATGCGGAATGATAACCGCGGCGTCAGGCGTAGCCGTATCCGTACCCATAGGCTCCGCTCGCGTAATGACTTTTGTTCAACACAACACCCATGACATTGGTCAACTCCGCCAACTGGCGCTCAGCCACGTCAATCTGGTCCACCGTGGTTTTTTCCGCCTCGGCCAGAAGCAGGGCGCAATCAACGTTTTTCAGAAAACCGATATTGTCATCGGTGCCCATCAGGGGGGGCATTTCATACAGCGTGATATCAGGGGCGTAATCCGCCTCGATCTGATCCAGCACGTCCGCCGCTTGCTGGCTTTGCAGGATTTCCGAGGCGGTCTGCACTGGGCTTTTGTTCATGCCCAAGGCCACGTTGCCCTCAAAGCGACACCCATTGTCGGCATAATTGACCTTACCCTGAAGCACCTCGCCCATTGTATGGGCTGCGTCCCAGCCAAGTGTGCGGGCCAGACCAGGACGGCGCATATCAAGATCGAGCACCATGGTGCGCAGATCTGCCTGGCGACTGAAGCTCGCCACCAGATTTGCCGCCGTGGTGGTCTTGCCGCAGCCGCTATGGGGCGAGATGATCGCCACGCGCTTCCAGTCGTTGGAGCGCGCCTGTTGCAGGATGCGTGTGCGCAGCATGTCATAAGACCCCGCCACCTTGGCGCCACCAAAAGAGACCAGCCGGTTTTTCTTGACCAGCTTCTCATCCACAGTGAGCGGTTTCAGATTGGCCCAGAGGTCAACCGCCGGATCGGGCCTGGCGGATTTGGCCGCACCACTGCGCGCAGGTGCGGGACCTGCGGTTTCGCGTTGCTTGCGTGCTTTTTCAATGGCCGCCTGCAGTTTTTCCATAACAAAAGTCCTTTTCTCTCAAATCCTGCCTGCGGCTCACTAGCGAATGCCAACCCGGTCCATAACCCGCTCGGCCAAAAGATCGAGAGGCAGATAGTACACATGCAAGGCGTAAAGGACTGCCGGAATACCCAATAAGATGATCAGCAGGCGCGTGGTCCGAAACGCACTGCGACGCATGGTTTCGCCTGTGGTGGGAATATAAGGAATAGTTGCCAGAGGCGTGATGCCAAGCCGGGAGACAAGATCCTCAGGACGCCGAATAGACCGGTTGAGAAACTCCAGCAGAGCCACCAGACCAAGACCAGCAAGAATCCCTGCGAAGCCACCGCCCCCGGCAATCAGCTTGCGGTTGGGTTTAGACGGGCTAGAGGGCACAGCCGGCGGTTCAATCACTGAGATACGTTGACCGCGAGCCAGAACCTCGATCCGCTCACCCGTGCTGGCGCGCGACAGACGGTCCACAGCGGTATTATACTGTAGCTGGATGTTTTCATACTCAAGCTCGAGCTCATCCAAACGAATGGCGTTGGTAGGTGTGCGTGCAATTGTGTCGTTGAGCGTTTCCAGCTGACTTGCTGTGGCGACCTTCTGTTCTTCAAGAATTTTCTGCCGCGTAGCGATTTCGGCCAGTTGCACATCCAGAAGTGAGTTGCCGGTTGTCTCCTGCGAGGCCTCCGGCGTCGGTTGAGCATTCACAATCTCCTCGACCTGGGCAATGCGCGCCCGGAGCACCTTCACCCGTGGATTACTTTCCGAATAGATTGCCAGCGCATTGTTCAACTCAGAGCGCAGCGCCTCAAGCTGTTGCTGCTCCGGCGTCAGCGTCGGGCCACCAAGGCCGCCCACCTGCCCTGTGGATTCAAACACCTGCACCAAGCGCTCACGCTGCTCTTCTAGACCCACAACTTCGCGTTGCAACTGCGCCAAGCGCTCCTGCATCAGGGTCTGTTGGTTAAGGCGGTATTCCAGGCTTTCCGGCAGCGCATCGGCATGTTCGGTTTTAAACGACAGAATGCGCGCACTGCGCTCTGCGAGCTCTTCATTTAGCCGGGCAACCTCTTGCTCGAAAAACTCCAGCGTCTGCGTGGCCCGGCCCGTGCGCGATTGCACATCTTCTTCCTGAATGAGAGTCAGGTATTCATTCAACACGCCCGCCGCCTTGGCCCCAGTTGCCGCCTCGAATGTGATGGTCATCAGCGCCGCTTCGTTGCGGCCGGATGTACTGCGCACATATGTGCGAGCTTCCATGGCCTGCACAATCTGATCAGGTGCCATTTCTTTAATGTCGTCAAATACGTCCAGCTTATGCGCAATATCAAGCAGGTTGGAACGTGTCAGCAGGCGTTGTTCCACAACCTGTAACTGCTCCTGGGCCGGGGTGCGCGCAGTGGAAGCCGCAAGCTCATCCGGAATCTGCGGCGATTCCACGATGAGTTTCATCTGTGATACATACGAGGGCGGCAAGTTCAGCGCCACGATCACCGAGGCCGCGCTCAACACAGTTGCCACAATCAGGAAATACGGCAGGCGCCGCATGAAAATCGACCAATAATACTTTAAAGATGTCATCCCGCTTTCTCCTCGGGGGGGGGCACTCTATGCCGTTGGGTCAGAAAGAGGCAGTCAGGATCGTCCCCCTCTCCCGACCCGCCCTCGACCTGGGACAGACCCCCGAAAAAGACCCCGTCATCGAGGACGGATTTGACCACGTCCTTGGTGACTTTCTCGGCTTCTGAACTCCAGGCATAGAGCATGGCAAACTCACATAACTGATTAACCAGGCGCGGCACGCCGCGGGTGGCGGCATAGACCGCCTTGCAGGCCTCAGGCGTAAATTCACGGCCCGTCCCGCCAGCCACCGTCAAGCGGTGGGAAATATATTTCGAGATGGTCTCTTTATCCATGCCTGTAAGATGGAAACTGGCCGCTACACGCTGGGCCAGCTGGCGCATCGAGGGGCTCAGGACCATGTCGCGCAGCTCGGGCTGACCCACCAGAATGAGCTGAATGAGCTCATCTTTATTGGCATTCATATTGGTCAGCATGCGCAGCTCTTCGAGACCTTCGGTCGAAAGATTCTGTGCCTCATCTATAATGAGCACCACCCGGCGGCCTTCGGCATATTGCCCGATGATATATTCCTGCAACCGCTGGAACATGGTGACATAGCTCTCACCGGGATCAGTCTTCACGCCAAAGGCGTTGAGCACCCAGGTCACCAGCTCTCCGCGCCCGCCCTGCGCGTTGGAAATCAGACCCACATTGACCGTATCATCCAGCTTGCCCAGAAGCTTTTGCAACAAGGTGGTCTTGCCCGCCCCGATCTCACCCGTGATCAGCGTGATCGGAGAGCGTGACATAATCCCGAACTCCAGGATCGAATAGGCGCGCTTGTGCTGCTTGGACCAGAACAAGAAGCTGGGATCAGGCACCAGCGTGAAAGGACGCTCACTGAAACCGAAATGACCTGTGTATAGTTCTTCCGAATCCATCTGGATGCTCTACTCGTCCAATTTTCCGCCAAAGCGCTTTTCATGTCCTGCCACCGAACGGAACAACCTAATGTCCCAAAGCGCCTAGGTGGCCAATAATACCCTACCGAGACCAAATTATGTCTGTCTCAAGAAATCGGGCCTCTTATGCGCGATTTCAACAGCCAGCGCAAATCCCATTCCCAGAAAGTTTGGTCTGATTTCCACTGTAAGACATGTTGGGCAAAATTGTGGCAAGTCTTTCCATAAAGTTGAAGGTCTTATCCAGATTCGGACCACTGATTTCTGATCAAATGACCAGAAATAAAGGCACTGTTTCCCAACAAGAAACAATGAAACACCGAGCAACCTCATGAAGATGCTTGAAAAGCACGCTTCGTGAGCAACTTATCAAAAAATATCGAGAAATTTTGCTGAAACACTTATGAATCTGGCAATTTAGTGTTAAGAATTAGACGGGGTAAAACCAAGGCTGCTTCGCACACGAATTTTATCGTGGATTGGGTAAAGTGAACTCAGCCGCTGAACGAGTATGAAGAGTAACTGCCGGACGAGTTTCTGTCCGACTTGGGGTGAGAATTTTTAGTATGACGACACATTTAAACGATTTCACGGTACCTGATCGCGCGCCATCTTCGGACACACTTTCCCGGAATGCCCGGTCTTTCAGCCTCTATAAATCAATGTTCAAGCGGGTGCTCGACATCACGCTTGTTATTCTGGCTGCGCCTTTCGCGCTTCCACTGGTGCTTCTGATGGCCCTGCTGGTGGCACGTGACGGGTCTTCGCCTTTCTTCCTGCAACGTCGTGTGGGCCGGAATGGTGAAATCTTCAACCTGGTCAAGATCCGCACCATGGTGAAAGACGCCGAAGCCAAGCTGGAGTCTTACCTGGAGGCCAATCCAGAGGCACGCGCCGAATGGGACAGCACACAAAAGCTGAAAGATGACGTTCGAATCACGGGTGTTGGCAAATTTCTTCGCAAATCCTCGCTCGATGAGCTGCCGCAGCTCTGGAATGTGCTGCGCGGAGACATGTCACTGGTCGGTCCGCGTCCGATGATGGAAGATCAAAAGCCGCTTTACCCTGGCTCAGCCTATTACGCAATGCGCCCTGGAATCACCGGCCTGTGGCAAATCTCGGATCGTAACCAGTCGACCTTTGCGGCCCGCGCAGAATTTGATGCTGACTACTTCAACAGCCTATCCCTGAAAACAGATATGTCGATCCTTGCACGGACCGTTTCTGTTGTTCTACGCTGTACCGGTTACTGATTTTATCTGAACCGCTGACCGCTGCGCCGCCCCTTTAAGGCCCGTGCGGCGGTTTTCAATGACAGGGAAAACCGATGGTCAAACGGTATTTCACGGGGGTTCTTCTGGCATCCAGCCTCGCTTTGCTGGCAGCATGTGATTCCGCTGAGGAACGCGCAGAGGGTCATTTCCAAACCGCTCTGGAATTTATCGAGGACGGTGATTTTTCCCGTGCCACGATTGAATTCCGAAATGTCTTCAAGTTGAATGGAAATCACCACGAGGCCCGGCTGGCCTTTGCCCGTATGTTGCGGGAAAACCGCGACTTTTCTCAATCCTATAGCCAGTTCTTGCGCCTCGTCGAACAGGATCCACAAAACCTCGAAGGCCAATTGGCGCTGGCACAGATGGCCATTGAACTGGGCAACTGGGAAGAGGCCGAGCGGCATGGAAAGGCCGCGTTTGACCTCGCCCCGGACAATCCTGAGGCGCAAGCGGCCAAAGTGGCGCTCGACTACCGCGATGCCGTGCAGGATCAGGATGCCGAAGCCCGGCAAGGTGCCGTTGAGGCCGCGCAAGGCCTGCTCGAAGACAACCCCACCTCCTTTGCAGCACAGCAGGTTGTGATCGACCATTCTATCCGTGAACAGGACTGGCCGGCGGCCCGGGCCGCGCTCGATAGTGCCATCGCCAGCGTGCCCACCATGCAGGGGCTGTATGTGCTGCGCCTCAGTGTGCTCAACGAAATGGGTGAGATGGACGAGGTTGAGGCGCAGTTCAAGGACATGATCGCGCGCTTCCCCGAGGATGAAGCCAACCGCCGCAATTTCCTGCAATGGTATCTCAGCCAGGGCAATCTCGATGGGGCCGAGGCGTTTTTGCGCGACCAGATTGATCCTGAAGAGGACAGTCCGGATGCCAGGCTGGCGCTGGTCAGCTTTCTGGCACAGGCGCGTGGCGCCGAGGCCGCCCGCGCTGAGCTGGATCAACAGATTTCCAGCAATCCCGATATGGTCGTGCTGCGCACGCTGCGTGCCGCGCTGGCCTTTGATCAGGGCGATACCGAAGCTGCGCGAACCGAGCTGGAAGAGGTTCTGGCAGCCAACCCGGCCCCCACCTCACCGATCAATGACGCCAAGATCACCCTGGCGCGGATAGACTTTGCCGAAGGCAACACCGTGGGCGCGCGCGCGCGGGTTGAAGAGGTGCTAGAGGCCGATCCTTCGCATGTGGAAGCCATGAAGATGAAAGCCGGCTGGCTTGTGGACGATGATCAGACCGGGGATGCCATCATCATTCTGCGCGAGGCTTTGGGCCACAGCCCGCGCGATGCCGACATCATGACCCTTCTGGCCAGCGCGCATGAGCGCAATGGCAGCCGCACATTGATGGCTGAAATGCTGTCCTTGGCGGTGGAAGCCTCCGGAAATGCGCCAGCAGAATCTCTGCGTTATGCCAATTTCCTGTCGAGCGATGACAAAGCCCTGTCGGCCGAAGATGTGCTTTTGGATGCGTTGCGTCTGCAACCGCAAAACCAGGAGCTTCTGGGCGCGCTCGGGGTTCTTTATCTCAACATGCAGGACTGGGGCCGGGCCGACGGCGTGATCACCCGACTGGGGCAGCTTGAAAACGGCACGGTTATGGCCAACGAGCTCAACGCCCGAAAACTGGCCGCCCAGGGTCAGGAAGAGGATCTGATCGCCTTTCTCGAAGGGCTGTCGACTGAGGGGGGCGGCACCAAGCTCGGTCTGATCCGCGCGCATATCAGCCGCGGCAATGTCGAAGCGGCTCTTACCGAGATCGACAGTGCCCTCGCAGAGACGCCCAATGATCTGTCCCTGCGCTTTGTGCGCGGCTCGGTTCTGGCCGGAGCGCAGGATTTTGATGCGGCCGAGGCCACGTTCCGGGCAATCCTTGAAGAGGCCCCGCAATCCGAGCGCGGATGGCTGGCGCTTTACCGTCTCAAACGTGCCGCAGGCGAGCCTGAAGCTGCAAGCGGTGTTCTCGATGAGGCGCTGACCGCCCTGCCCGAAGCACCACAGCTCTTGTGGACCCGGGCCGGGGAATATGAACTCGCCGGAAATATCGATGGGGCGATCGAGATCTACGAGAGTCTTTATGCGCGCAACAGCAGCAACCTCATCATCGCCAACAATCTTGCGAGCCTACTGTCCACCCACCAAGAAGATGCCGACAGCCTGCAACGCGCCTGGCAAATCGGCCGCCGCCTTCAGGGCAGCGACGTGCCGGCCTTCCAGGACACCTATGGTTGGATTGCCTATCAACGGGGTGATCTGGACGCGGCTCTGGCCCATCTTGAGCCCGCCGCCGAAGGCATACCCGACGACCCGCGCGTGCAATATCACCTGGGCGCCACTTATGCCGCCCTTGGCAATATTGACGCCGCCCTGGCACAGTTCCAAAAAGTCACCGAAATGCCCGGAAACGAGGCCATAATAGAGACTGTTACAGCCGAAATCGCCCGGCTGACCGAATTAAAAACCAACGCCACACAGGAGGAGACCGGCAACTAAGCCTCAGTTGCCAAGAAATTTGCCTGCCAAAACAATAAATTCTCGCATTGACGTTTTTCTCGTCGTTTAATGTGGGGAATCTGCCTGAAAACTGCTTGTACCTAGGGGAAACCAACCATGTTTAGACTTATCAGCGGCTTTTGCGCGGCCTTGATGGCTGTCGCCATTTTCGCCACCGGCGCTGAGGCGCAAAGCGGATATAAAATCCGTTCAGGGGACACACTTCAAATCGAAGTTCTGGAAGATTCGAGCCTGAATCGCTCCGCACTTGTCACCCCAGACGGCTCTGTGAGCTTCCCGCTTGCTGGCACAGTTCGCGCCAGCGGTCGCACTGTCGACCAGGTGGCCTCGTCTCTGGCCGCAGGTCTGGCACCAAACTTTGCCTCGACACCCAATGTATTCGTCTCTGTTGCTGCCGTTCGGGAAGCTGTGGTCGGTGCGCCAGCTGCACCACCCACCACTGAGATTTACGTCACTGGCGAAATCACCACACCCGGACGGCTTGATGCCACCCCTGGTGTGACCATCCTGCAGGCCATTGCCCAGGCAGGTGGCCTCACCCGCTTTGCCGCGGGCAAACGCATTCAGCTGCGCCGTGGGGATAAAGTATATCGTTACAACTACTTCACCAATGGCGGTGACAAAAGCATCGCAGGCAACACAGTTCTTGCGCCTGGTGATGTGATTGTTGTTCCACAACGCAGGCTCTTCGAATAAAATAAGCGCAAAATTATGAGGGGCTGAGCAGTGAACAAGAACCTTCGTCTGACCACCTTACTGGTGAGTACGACAACGCTTTCAATGGCTTTCACGCCAGCCGCCGGGCAGGAGACGCCCGGCGGTCTGACTCTGACCTATGGGATCAGTTCTACCTTACGGGCCAATGACAATATCGGTCTCGACACCCCCTCTCCGGGGGATTCTTTTCTGTGGGATAATCGGCTGTCTTTCGGGCTTTTGAAGGAAACTCAGACAGACACGCTTGAGCTTGATCTGAGCGGTATATTGCGGCTCTCGGACACGCCCGCCACCTCAGACGGGTTTGACTTTGACGATCAGCGCGTCCGGTTTGGCTATGACCGGGAAGGGGCCAACAGCCGCCTGGGCTTTGGCGCCCGCTACCGCCGGAGCGATCTGAGCTTTACCGACCCGGTGCGGCTCATTCTGGACGATTTGAACAATGACGGCGTCATCGATGATCAGGATTTTCTGGTCGATGACGGCACATTGAACAACACCGATCTGGATTTCGAGTTTGAGACCGGAACCAATAGTGCCTTCGGCGCCGGTATTGAACTGAGCTATGATTTCCGCCGCTACGAAGATACAACGGATCCTGGGCTTTTCGACGAAGATATTTTCACAGCCGAAGTGTTTGGCCGTTTCGATATCTCTCCTGTGGCCGAGGGGCGAATTGTTCTGGGCTATGAGTTCTTTGACCAGGACGATGTCACACAAGAAGAACGCGAAACCTATGAAACCCGCTTTGAGCTCGACTACGCGCTCAACCCGGTCACCACGCTAGAGGCCATGATTGGCTATCGCGACATCGAGGAAACCACAATCATCCCGACAGTGATCACGGAGTCAGGCATCATTGCAGGCCTGGGTCTGACCCGGGACCTGGCCAATGGCTCAGCCGGGGTGGATTTGGAGACCGAT
This sequence comes from uncultured Roseovarius sp., assembly GCA_947496175.1. Lineage (GTDB taxonomy): Bacteria > Pseudomonadota > Alphaproteobacteria > Rhodobacterales > Rhodobacteraceae > Roseovarius. The sequence goes on along the minus strand of CANMBU010000006.1, from coordinate 3,715 downwards.
CTGACAGTGACCGGGCGGCGCAGCACGCTGATCTTCAATCGCAGTCTGGATTTGCCCACAGGCGAACTGGACGTCGCAATCGGGGCCGCTTACAGCGATAGTAGCGATGAGACCGATGTGGTGGGGTCCCTGTCCTATACCCATAACCTGCCGCGCGGCAGCATCACCGCCACGCTGGAACGTGAAGCGCTGACCGATGAAGATGGCGATGACCGGGTGACCACATTGGCGGGTCTGGAGCTTTTCAACCAGATCAATCCGGTGTCTTCGCTGCTGTTCGAATTTGACTATGTGATGAATGACACAACCATCGGCGGTGGTGCCGTAGATAACGACACTGACGCCGCCACATTCCGCGCAACATATATCCGGGAACTGACCCGGGACTGGAACCTGCGCACAGGCTATGAATATCGCAGCCTCGACAGGACAGTGGACGGTTTCAGAGATTCGAACGAGATTTTTGTCACCCTGGAGCGTGAGTTTACAATTCGCCGGTAGATCAGGTCATCTTCCCTGATCAGGAAACAATAAACCCGGCATTTACCCTATGGCTCCGGCCAGACGGAAAAGTGAGTCGCATTTGCTTAAACGGCCTTTTATGAAGTTTTAACTGTCACACGGTTGCACCGGTTTTGTTTTTGGTTTTGGGGATTTTACATGTCGACGACCCGCAATCTGACCTCGCCCGCACCGGCCATGGCCAACATCAATCCAACCGGATTGCTGTGGTTCACCTTGCTTGTGTTGGGCTCAATCCCGATCTTCTGGATTGGGTTGGAGTCGCTCGCGGTGGCCTGGGCCACACCGGAATACAGCCACGGGCCGCTCATCCCCATCATCTCGCTTTATCTCTTTCTGCGCGAGTTGCGGCAGGCGCCGGTCCCTAATCCCGATATCCGCGACCGCTGGCCCGGCATTGTCATCATTGCCATGGCGCTCTGCGTGGCAATCCTCGGCAATCTCACCCGCATCCCCGATATTGTCACCTATGCGATGATCTTCTGGGTCGCAGGCGTGGTGCTCACGGTCTTCGGCTGGAAGCGCGGCAAGACACATCAACTCCCGGTGCTGCATCTCGTTTTCATGCTGCCCCTGCCCAATTTTGTCTACTGGAAGCTCACCATCTTCCTGCAGGGCATCTCCTCGGAAATCGGTGTCTGGTTCGTGCAGTTGGCCGGCGTCTCGGTCTTCCTGGAAGGCAATGTTATTGATCTCGGTGTCTACAAGCTTCAGGTCGCCGAGGCCTGTTCCGGGCTGCGCTATCTCTTCCCGATCCTGAGCTTTTCCTACCTCTTCGCCATCCTCTATCGCGGGCCGATGTGGCACAAGGCCGTGCTGCTTCTGGCCGCCGTGCCGCTCACCGTGCTCATGAACTCGTTCCGCATCGGCGTCATTGGTGTGCTGGTCAACAGCTATGGCATCGGCCATGCCGAAGGCTTTCTGCATTTTTTTGAAGGCTGGGTGATCTTCATCAGCTGCATCGGCATTCTCTTTCTGATGGCCATCGCGCTGCAGCGCATGACACGCGATCCCAAACCGCTCGCCGAGGCGATTGACCTCGACACTCAAGGCCTGGGCACCATCATGGGCCGCTTCCCGGCCATCCGCCCCTCCATGGCGCTGGCCGCAGGTGCGGTGCTCACGCTGGCTGTCTCACTGGCCTGGACCGTGCAGCAAAGCCGTGTGGGTGACGTGCCTAAAATTGACCGCGAACCTTTTGCGCTCTTCCCACACCAGATCAATGACTGGTCCGGCGCCGCCTCACAGCTTGAACCTGAGGTCGAAGAAGTGCTGGGGGCCACCGATTATCTCAACATCACCTACGCCCAGGCGGGCGCTGCACAGCCGGTGAACATGTTTGTGGCCTTCTATGACAAACAGACCGAAGGCGACGGCATCCACTCCCCCGAGGTCTGCCTGCCAGTGGGCGGCTGGGAGATTTTCACCCTGGAAGAACATCAGGTTGACACTGGCATCGTCAATTTCGGCAGCTTCAACGTCAACCGCGCCGTGATCCAGAAAGAGCTCAGCCAGCAGCTCGTTTATTACTGGTTCGAACAGCGCGGCAAACGCGAAACCAATGACTTCAAAGCCAAGATCGGCGTCGTGGTCGACAGCCTCACCATAGGCCGCACCGACGGCGCGCTGGTGCGCTATGTCACCCCCATTGGCGAGGACGAAACAGAGGCCGAAGCGGATGCACGTCTGCAGGGGTTTTTGAAAGAGAGCCTAGAGAAGTTGCCGCGGTTTGTGCCGGGGGTGTAACCGCTGAAAAGGCTGTCCATCTCTCAATGTTCTGGAAATTCCAAGGCTGCACCTTCTGTGAGACAATTTGTCTACACTACAGTCACAGCTTCATCGCAAAGACCAGGAACGATATGGTTCACCTCTAAAGCTGACGATTCAGTGTTCCAATACCTAAAGCGTTTCGACTTTAACCTGAGACATCAGCGAAAGGCAAAACGCGTGCAACGATTGGGTGTCTTTCTGCGTTTCGCGACACTCTGTGACTCAGACTTATCGCGAAACGCTTTATTGATTAGAATTTAAGTAAATTTTTATGGTCTTCAGCGAACATCTTTTCCTGCTTGTTTTTCTACCCGTTTGTCTGGCCGGGTTTCACCTTCTGCGCCATATTGGACTTTACCGGGGTTCGGCACTGTGGCTGGTGGTGTTTTCGTTCATCTTCTATGGCTATTGGAACCTGGCTTACCTGGCCATTCTGATTATCAGTATTTTCGTCAACTACCTGCTAGGTCTCTATCTCTATCGCGCCAAACAGTCCTTTATGTCATTGCTGGCGATGTTGTCCGGTGTAGTCTTCAACCTGGGCCTGATCTTCTATTTCAAATATGCAGGCTTCCTGCTTTATGATGTCGCACAGGTGTCAGAACTGGAATGGCTGGCCCGGGAAATCCTACTGCCTATCGGGATCTCGTTTTTCACTTTCCAACAGGTGGCATACATCGTCGATTGCCGGGCCGGCCGAACCTATGAGCCAAGCCTGATAAACTACATGTTGTTTATCTCCTGCTTTCCACAGCTCATTGCCGGACCGGTGGTAAACCATAAATATGTTGGGTCCCAATATGAGGCTCTGACCCGCGAAGGCCAGATCAATCAGACAATCATAAAGTTCGGACTGATCCTGTTTGTCATTGGCCTGGCCAAGAAGGTTCTACTGGCCGACACGATCGGGCGCGGAGTAGACCCGATGTTTGATGCCACCCTTCAGGGTGGTGAGGTTGGGTTCTGGCAGGCATGGTTTATGGTATCGGCCTACCGGGTCCAGCTTTATTTCGATTTTTCAGGCTATTCCGATATGGCCATCGGCCTAGCAGCACTGTTCGGCTTCCGCCTGCCGATCAACTTCAACTCTCCCTATAAATCCAAATCCATCATCGAATTGTGGGGGCGGTGGCATATGACCCTGTCACGGTTCGTGCGCGACTACGTCTATATTCCATTAGGTGGAAGCCGCCATGGTAAGGCCGTTCAACTACGTAACATCTTCATTGGCATGTTCCTGATTGGGATCTGGCACGGAGCGGCTTGGACCTTTGTCTGGTACGCGCTGGCGATGGCGTCAGCGGTCTGTTTCAACCACATGGTGCGGATCTTCTGGCCGGCCTTCACCGCCTGGAACACATTGTTCGCGCGCGCCTTCAAACAAACCCTAACATTGATGTTTTACTTTGGAACCGGGGCCCTG
>CANMBU010000005.1 GCA_947496175.1 uncultured Roseovarius sp. | reverse complement strand
CCGTGTGACGTGAACCTTGTGCGACCAACTGTCAGAGGCCAGCGTGACCGCGTTATCGAGATTGGCACGCCCCGCCAACCCGGGAATATCGAATACAAAGAAGATGTAGAGCAGATAGGCAAAGATAACTGCGGGGATGCCAAAGCCGATCAGGCGCTTGCGCTGAAACAGTTTGTCTGCGTTGTGTTTGGTGAGGCTCAGATCTGTCGTGGTCATTGGCCTTGCCCCTCTGTCAGACGGTTGCGGTAGCGGCTGGACACCTGATCGAAGAAGACAATCGTGCCGAAGAGCAGGATGAATATGGCTGCGGCCTCATCGAACCGCCCGGGTCCCCAGGCCATTGCATTGCGCAACTCGTAGCCAAGGCCGCCTGCACCGACGAAACCCAGAATAGCAGAGGCGCGGATGTTGATCTCAAACCGCAGCAGGGAATAGCTGAGATAATTCGGTGCGACCTGCGGCAGCACGCCGAGCAGCATACGCTGCGACCATGTCGCTCCGGTGGAGGCGAGGCCCTCGACCGGCTTCAGATCGGCATTTTCAGCCACTTCGGAGAACATCTTACCCAGTGCACCGGCCGTGTGGATAGCAATGGCGATCATCGCAGGCACCGGTCCGCCGCCGAGCACGAAGATCAGCACAAGCGCAATCACGATCTCGGGCACGGCGCGCATCACGTCCGAGATGCGGCGGAACAGAGGGATCAGGCGCGGCCATTTCGCCAGACCACGCGTGCCCAGCAAGGACAGGAACAAGCCACCAATTGCACCGATCAGGGTCGAGACCGCCGCTATATTGATCGTTTCAACTAGGGCCGGGAAGTATTTGGCGATCAGCCCTGGCAGATCGGCTCGCTTTTCCCAAGCTTCGGACAGGACGTCGGCAGGATAATCACCGATCTGGTGCAGACCTTCCCAGAAACCGCCAGCGTTGCGGTCATCCGCGATGTTGAAACCGGACACCATCAGAACGACAAAAATCAGCAGGGTCAGCCCACCATAAAGCCGGCGCCTTTGAACCTGCGCCATATAGCTCGACTGGATGCTGCCCACGCTGTGCGCCGCGCCGCCTAAGGAAATGTCAGCCATGGTGCCCCCGCATACAAAAATACCGACAGGCCCGAAGGCCTGCCGGATACGTCATGAAAGTGACTTAGCCGCCGATTTTCGCTTTGCGCGCTTCGACGATCGAGATGTAGGTGTCGTGCGCCACCGGCTGGAAGCCAAGCGTGTCACCAGCGGCCACACCATAGGCGCAATCGGGGTCACGCTCGTGCAGCCCATCGACCAGAGCTGTCATCGTCTCGCGGACATCTGCAGGCAACGCTTTGCGGAGCACAACGGGGCCCTCGGGGATCACGTTGGATTTCCAGATTTGGACCATGTCATTCATGTCGACGAGGCCAGCATCAACAGCCTTGCGCAGTGCGCCAGAGTTATAGCCGTCTTCCCAGTTGCCCTGGCCATCAGCCCAGGTCACGCCGCCGTCGATGTCGCCGTTGTTGACGGCAACGATGGTTTGCTCGTGGCCGCCGGTGAACTTCACTTCGCCGAAATACTCGCCGCTCTCCATGGTCACGCCGTCTTTGTACTGCGGGATCTCGATGGACGGGATCAAGTAGCCGGACGTGGAGTTCGGGTCGCCAAAGCCGAAGACTTTGCCTTCCATGTCGTCCAGCGAAGTGATGCCGCTGTCCTTGCGGGCAAAGCCGATGGAGTGGTAGCCGATGGAGCCGTCCACGTTGACCTTGATCAGCACAGGCTCAACCGCTTCGGGGTCTTGCAGGTAGGTTGCGGCATACGACGATGCGCCCAACCAAGCCATGTCGATGGTGCCGCCCAGCAGGCCCTGGATCACGCCGTTATAGTCAGCCGGTGCGAAAAGTTTGGTTTCGACACCAAGCGCTTCAGTCGTGTAATCGGCAAGGCACTGGTAGGAGTTCATGCGGTCCTGGGCGTTCTCGCCACCCAGAATGCCGATGCGGAATTCGGTAATTTCCTGAGCGAAAGCGCCGGTGCTGAGCGCGGTTGTGGCGGCAAGCGCCAGTGCGAGGGTCTTTTTCATCTTTGTCTCCAAGTTTGATGCCCTATCGCCTTTCGGCTGCTTTGGGGCGGGGTTGATGAAGGTGGCCCGCGAAAGGCGCGGGTGGCAGCTGGCTCAGACGTAGACCTCCGCTTTGCGGACCTCCGGTCTGTCCAGTGTTTCGATTTCTGTGGATGTGGCGGCTTCCGAGAAGTCGGCCCCGGCACCATAGATGTCACGCGCAACACCGGTGGTTAGTTGCTCTGGCGTGCCGTCAAACACGATCCGTCCGTCCCGCATCCCGATCACGCGGTCGCAATAGCGCCGTGCAGTGTCGAGCGTGTGCAGATTGGCAATGACCATGCGCCCGTCCTCTTCGTGGATCCGGCGCAGGGCCTGCATCACCACCTGGGCGTTCATCGGGTCGAGTGAGGCAATCGGTTCATCGGCGAGAATGATCTTGGGGTCCTGCATCAACGCACGCGCGATGGCGACGCGTTGCTGCTGACCACCTGAAAGGGCCTCCGCGCGTTTGGGGGCCTGTTCGGCGATGCCCAGCCGGTCGAGAATTTCGATGGCTTTGTGAATGTCCGATTGCGGATAAAGGTTGAACATCGTTGCAAAGGTCGAGCGCTTGTTCAAAGTGCCGTGCAGCACGTTCGACACCACATCCATTCGCGGCACCAGATTGAACTGCTGAAAGATCATCGCGCAACGTGACTGCCAATCCCGTTTGGCGGCGCCGCGCAGGGCGCTGATCTCTTCACCTTCGAACGTGATTGTTCCGCTGGTGGCGTCGCTGAGGCGGTTGACCATCCGTAGCAGGGTGGATTTTCCAGCACCGGAACGACCGATGATCCCGATCATGGTTGGTTTTTCTACGGAGATGTTGGCTGCATCCACAGCCGTCTTGTCTCCGAACCGCTTGGTCAGCGCGTCGATTTTCAGCATATCGCCCCCATGTTTAAGGGGCGGATAAGGCTACTACGCTACATCTGCGTGACAGTTTTGATTCAGTTTCTTGGCATTTGCGAAACGGATTTGTGACAGCAAACCTTCTGATGGACAGGCGTGGGATAGTGATGAACCGCACGCAGTAAGGAAATTTTATCCACAAGCCGTCATAAAACTGTTACGTCCGTCATTCTGGCCATCTATGCTGTGACCATGATCAATCGACTTGTTCTCTTGCTGACGATTTCTGTCACTGCGCCAACACTTGCCAGCGCCAAGATGTCGGATGTCAGCTGTGATGACAGCGAGCGTATGCTTTCGATGCTGACCGAGGTTCTCGGGGCGGAACGTCAGGGCATGGGACTGCGTGACCCGGAAACCATGCTGGAAGTGTGGGTCAGCCCACGGGATGGCGAATGGATGATTGTGCAGAATTACGCGAATGGCACGTCTTGCATAGTGGCCATGGGCGAACACTGGGAGGCTGGTCTGGCTGGGCCAGCCTAGGCGCCTGCTTCTTCCAAACGGTCGGTCGCGGGAGCCGGCCGCGCAGACAACGCTTCGATCTGCTTGTATTGTTCCGCAGTAAGGCAAACACTCAAAGACTTCAAAGACGGCTCCAACTGCTGGGCGTTGCGTCCACTGATTATCGGAGCAGAAACAGCTGGGTGTTTGGCAGCCCAAGCCACTGCCAAAGTCGCGGGGTCGGTTCCCCATTCCTTGGCCAAAGCTGAAAAGGCCTGCGCCGTCTCCGCCATCCACGCTTGCCCGTAACGGGCAGCATAGCGTTTGTCCGTCGAAAGACGTCCCTCGCCGCCGCTCTGGTATTTGCCCGTGAGCAAACCGCTGCCCAACGGTGAATAGGCAGCGACGGCAATATCCTCGGAAAGTGCCATCGGGAAAAGCTCCACCTCAGCCTGTCGCTTGATCAGGGAATACATTGGCTGGATGACATCAATGCGGGTTCCGAGTTGTTCGGCAACGGCCTGGGCTTTCATGACCTGCCAGGTCGCAAAATTCGAAACGCCAATGTGCCGAATTTTGCCTTGGGCCTGCAACTCGCGCAGTGCTTCGAAGGTTTCAAGCAGGGGGGTCCTGGGGTCCCATCGGTGCAGGTACAAGATATCGACAACATCCAGCCTAAGACGAGATTGGCTTTCGTCGAACTGAGTCAGAATATTCTCGCGGCCGCTGCCCCCGGTATAACCAGTCTTTGTCGCTACTATCAGCGCGTCACGCTCGTGTTGGATGAAGCCGCCCAGCAGTTCCTCGGATTGACCGGCTGTATACGTGTGAGCTGTATCGAAAAAGTTGATACCTGCGTCTCGGCAAGCGTCGAACATGGCGCGGCTTGCAGCGGCATCTGCAGTCCCGCCGAATTGCATGCATCCAAAACACAAGGGAGACGCGTCCTTGCCATCGAGTGCCTTCAGCCTAACCATGCGTTATGTTCCAGATTTGTTTTGCCGGTCGGGGCCGCTTAGACTGACCGCGTGAAGGTTTTGTGACAACTGCGGCAACCTTTGCTTTCAGGTTTCGGCCGCTATGCCAAATTCACCAGTGACGGCCTTGGTCGAAGACGTCTAAAGAAGTGGCAGGTGAATGCGAAACAGCAGTTCTTGACCGCCTCCATGCGTTAGAGCTTTATCGCGGCGCTCTACCAACTGCCCGCCGTTCTTTTCGATCACGCGGATCGAGGCCGTGTTTCCCGGGTCGGTCGTAAGGTCCACGAAGGTCAAGCCTGTGCGCCGCGCATCGGGCAACAGCGCGCCAAGAGCTGCTGTTGCCAGGCCCTCGCGTCTGCGCGACGGCACAACCGCATAGCCGATATGTCCAAGACAAGTCGGTGGCAGGGCATTGGTACCATGCTGCCATCTCAGCTCGATACTACCGCAAAAGCCGTCGTGCCAAATCCAACGACGGAAGCTTGGAAGGCGCTTCACGAATTTGCCATCTGTCAGCTGGATATCGCCGCCGCGCGCGTCTGGATCATCAAGAGATGCAATGAAGCCCACGGGATCTAAGGAGATCGCGTGCAATTCCTCTGTCGCCGCCTTTTGCCGGGTGGTGCGAGGAGACCAGCCGGTTTCAAGCGCGGCGCAATAAGCATCTAGATGCTCCAAAGACGGCGTGACGAGCCGCATCTACCGATACTTTTCGATGAGCGCGTCGATCTCCAGCGCGCGGATGTCTGGCAAAGCGGCCTTGTAGGTCTCGTAGCCCCAATCCCAAACGGCAATGTCTTGCAGAGCCTCGGCCTGCGCCTCGGTGAAACGACGCTTGAGGACACGCGCTGGCACCCCGCCGACCACGGTGTAGGGGGCGACATCCTTGGTGACGACCGCGCCCGCGCCGATCACGGCGCCCGTCCCGATGGTCACGCCAGCGGTCACGGTCACCCCATGCCCGATCCAGACATCATGGCCAATCGTCACCCAATCAGCTTTGCGCCATTCGAAAAAGTCGTAATCATCCTCGCCCAAGCCATAAGCTTCGGCACGATAGACCGAATGGTGCTGCACCGCGCGCCATGTGGGGTGGTTTCCGGGATTGATACGGGTCGAATTGGCGATCGAGCACATCTTGCCAATTGTCGTCCAAACCACATGGCAATCCTTGGTGATATACGACCAATCGCCCATGGACCCGTGTTTGAGGATCGTGCCCTTGCCTACCTCGGTCCACATGCCAAGCTCGAAATCGTCAACCATGGCACCTTCGTGGATGGTGGGCACTTTGGACAAAGCGTTCTTGGAACCGGCTGCGGCCATCAGTGCGCGCCTTCCCATTTGCCGATCACACGGGTGCGGATCAGGCCGGAGAGATAGTCAACGATGTAGACCATGGCGATGATCAGGAAGATGATCGTCCAGACCTGATCCCAGAACAGTCCAGCGATCCGGTCTGACAGCATGAAGCCGATGCCCCCCGCGCCCACAATGCCAAGGATCGTGGACGAACGAACATTGGATTCAAAGTTGTAAAGGATGATCGAAAGGTGAACAGGCAAGACCTGCGGCATGATCCCGTAAAGGATCGACTGGAACCGCGATCCGCCCGAAGCGACCACGCCCTCGACGGGGCGTTTGGACGTGTTCTCCAACGCTTCGGAGAAGAGTTTGCCGAACGTCCCGATCTCAGACACCGCTATCGCGAGGATGCCTGCCAAAGGGCCGAGTCCGAACGCCCGGATAAAAATCAGCGCCAGGATCAAGGTTTCGAACGCCCGGATGATGTCATAACCGCGCCGCGCGGAATGGCGCAGCCAGAAGATGCGGGTGATGTTCTTGGCCCCGAGGAAGGACACAGGGAATGCGATGATCAGACCCAGCACCGTTCCGAGAAACGCCATGGCAACCGTTTCGCCGAGGGCTGTAAACACCTCGACCCATTCAGGCCAGGTTTCCCAAAGATGCGGCGGGAACATGAACGAGACCACAGTTCCGAGCCGTTCGAGACCGACCCAGATCCGTTCAGGTGAAAAGTTGAAATCATAAAGGCACCAGGCAAAGAGCCCAATGAAAAGCGCCCAAAGGCTGATCTTGCGCAGGCGCACGGCGGGTGTGTCGCGAAAAGCTTGCGGCTGCTTGTCCATCCAGCCTTTGATTTGCGCGTCGGTTGGGGTCATGTCGCGGGCCCTTTCTCAAGACCGATGACCCGGTGGCGCAGCTTCTCTGATCCATAATCAATGACCATCACAGTCACAAAGATGATCAGAAACAGAGCCGACAGGTCGGTATATTCCTGCAAGGACAATGCCTCACGAAATTCCTGGCCGAGCCCTCCGGCGCCCACATAGCCGATGATCGACGATGCGCGCACGTTGATCTCGAACCGCAGCAGCGTGTAGCTGATGATATTTGGCATGACCTGCGGCACGGCCCCATAGCGGATTTGGTCAAACCATGTGCCGCCTGCCGCCTTCACGCCTTCCAGCGGTCGCATGTCGATGTTTTCGTTCACTTCCGAATAAAGCTTGCCCAAGGCCCCGGTCGTGTGAAGCCCGATGGCCAGTACACCGGCCATTGGCCCGACCGAGAAGCAAAATACAAAGATCAACGCCCAGACCAGTTCCGGGACTGTGCGCGCGATCTCGAGATAGCGGCGGCAGAACCACAGAACCCATCGGTTCGGGGCAAGGTTGCGCGACGCAGGGAAGGACATCACAAACCCGCCAAAAACGCCAAGTGCCGTTGCCATGAAAGCGATCAGCACGGTCTCGATCAGAAGGTTCACCCAGACTTTCCAGCGCCAGAACCATTCGGCGAAATCCGTGCCAAGACTGTCCCACCGCAAAACCGGCAGCGTTTTTTCGATGAACTCGCCCAAACGTGGCAGACCCGCAGGAATGATCCAGCGCCACTCGCGCGAGCCGTCAGGCAGCGTGACCTGCGTGACCTTGAAGAAATCACCGAGCCAAGCCGAGAATGCGAAAAGAGCAAAAAACAGGACACTTGCGATCAGCCAGCCGCGTTTTGCACGCCGCCTTCGGGCTGCGTAATCCAATTCGAATTGGTCCATCGGACGCAAAGGCGTCACGTCGGCGGCAGCGGTCATTTTTGATATCCCAATGCGAATGGACCCCCGCCAGTTTGGCGAGGGTCCGGATCTGTCAGCTTACGAACGACGCTGCTTTTTCAACCAGTCGCGCATATCCACGATCCACTGGTAGCGTTCCTGATCGACCTCGATCCAGCCTTTCTGGGTGGAGGTCTCACCGCCCGACATTTCCTTGAATGCCGCAGGGTCTTTTTCCGGGATTTCCATGACGGCTTTGGTCATCGCGTCCATCAGTTCCTGAGGCAGATTTGCGCGTGCCGTGAGAGGCCCAGAGGTGATTTCGGGCGACTGCCAGATCGCGCAGGCTTCGCCTTCTTCAATCATTCCCTTATCGACCATACGCTGGACGATGCCCGAGGTTTCGTTGGTCTGATAGGTGGCTGCGGCGTCAAACGTACCTTGCACAACACCGGCCACGCCAGCCTCATGCGAGCCGGAGAAGGGGATGGCCGAGAAGTAGGTCTTGGGGTCAACTTCCTTGGCGAGGTTGAAGTAAGGCACGGCGTAGCCCGAGGTGCTGTCGGGGTCAGCAAAGGCCAGAACCTTTCCTTCGAGCGAAGCCAGATCATTCAGGCCGCTGTCGCAACGGGTCACGATCACCGAGTAATAGCCCGTCGAGCCGTCGTTCTGCACGCGGCTGACGAGCGGAACAACGCCGCCGTCGGTGGCCGTGTAAGCGGCGGCATAAGAGGACGAGCCGAGGAAGGCAAATTCGATCTGATCAGCGCCAAGCGCCTGGATCACACCGTCATAGGCGCCAGCGGTGAAGATTTCGACTTCGACGCCCAGTTCCCGCTCAAGATATTCCTCGAACGGCGTGTAGCGCGCGATCCGGTCTTTTTCGTTCTCACCCGATAGGATGCCGAATTTGATGACTTGGTAGTCTTCTTTCCAGTCTTCTGCGACGGCAGACGTGGCAAGCACTGCGGCCACAGCAGTTGTAATAAAGTATTTCATGGTCAGGTCCCCCTGGGTTGGTTTGGCGATTGGATTGCGGTGTCAGGCTGGCAGGGCGACCGATTGGGTCGACGTCACTGCCTCGTTGAATTCTCGCAGGCCTTCGAGACCATAGATGTCGCGCACGACGTCATCGGTCAGTTGGGCGGCAACCCCGTCAAAGAAGACACGACCATTGCGCATCGCGATGATCCGGTCGCAATAGGCGCGGGCGGTGTCGAGCGTGTGAAGGTTGACGAGAACGGTCAGCCCGTCCTCTTTGTTGATCTGCCGCAGGCCGTCCATGACAAGCGTCGCGTTCGCTGGGTCGAGCGACGCAATAGGCTCATCCGCCAGCATGATTTTAGGCTGCTGCACCAGCGCTTTTGCGATCGCGACGCGCTGCTGTTGGCCGCCCGAAAGTGTGCCCGCGCGTTGCAGCGCCTGCGGCACCAGATCCAGCCGGTCGAGCGCTTCCAGCGCCATTGCACGCTCGGCATCGGTGAATTGCATGGCCATGGAGCTAAGGAAACCGTGCTCTGCCAGACGACCGATCAGGACGTTGGTCAGAACATCAAGCCGGTCCACAAGGTTGAACTGCTGAAAGATCATCGCGCAATCGCGCCGCCAATTCCGCAGATCCCGGCCACGCAGGCTAGTGATCTCTGAGCCCCCAAACGAAATCGACCCCTGTGTGGGGTCGATGAGGCGGTTGATCAATCGGAGCATTGTGGACTTACCAGCGCCAGAGCGTCCAATGACACCGACAAACTGACCTGGTTCGATCTTGAGTGTGACGTCATCGACGGCACGTGTCTCGTCAAAGAGTTTGGAGACACCGGTAAGAGTTAGGGCAGCTTGGGCAGACATAGCGATTCATCCGAATGAATTTCGCCCCAATTGTCACCTGCTTCTGTGACACCAAAGAGTCCGTTTTGTAAAAGTTGAGTTACGCGACAGCGGCCACTTCAGAATGGGCGCTAAATCGCGGACCAGAGCCGTTCGAAAAGATGGTCTCACCATGACAGATGGTTTGGACAACCCGGTCATTGGCATCGACAACGACGAGGTCGGCTCGCTTGCCCATAGCAACCTCACCCCGGTCGCTGAGGCCAAGTGCCTTGGCAGGGTTTTTTGAAGCCAGCCGCACAGCGCCGACCAAGCCGTCAGGGTCAGACGTGGACAGGGCGCGAATGGCCGGCAAAATGGCGGCAGGGTGATAATCCGCCGCCAAGATGTGCAAAAGACCCGCCGCATGGGCCTCGCGCGCAGACAGATTGCCTGAGTAGCTTTGCCCCCGCATCGCATTTGGCGCGCCCATGGCAATCATCAGCCCGCGTTTCTTCGCAACCTGCGCGGCCTCCATCGTTACGGGAAACTCGCTGATCACGGCACCGATATCCGCCATCAGCTTTGCCATTTGCACGGTGTCGTCATCATGGCTGGCCATTGCAACACCGTGTGCTTTGCAGAGCCGCGAGACCTCTTTCAGGTTCTTGAGCAACTGTTCCACGGGCACGGCATTGTCCATGCGGGTCTGAATTTCGGCGCGGGCTTGTTCTTCGCTTGTCCCGCCTCGCATTCTGTAACCGATCAGCTTTTCGATGTTGCGATACTGGCCTTGACCCGGAGTATGATCCATGACGGAGACCAGATCGACGGCGCCAGCTTCCAGCAACCCTTCGAGCGCCGCGATGGCATCGGTATAGGTCATGTCAAACCGCGCATGGATGCGGTGATCGACCCGGAGACCCTGGATGCTATCTTTGAGCGCGCGAATGATTGCGCTCGTATGCTCAAAGGACCGCCGCTCTCCATCTTTCGCGCTTCGCGAGAATGAGACGCCCGCATAGGCCGTCGTCACCCCAGCCGCGGCAAGGCGCGCATCCAGATGACCGACCGCGACTTCCATCGGAAAATCTACCTTCGGGCGAGGTTCCAGTTCCAGCTCGATCATGTCGCCGTGCATGTCGATGAAGCCCGGGAACACGGTGAAACCTGATGGCTGGCCTGGGCTCCCAGTGATCTCGGCGATCATACCGTTTTCGATCTTCAGCGCGCCGTTCTCGATGATCCGGTCCGCCAGGATGAGTTTTACGTCAGAGAGCCACATCATCTCGCTCCTCTTGAGGTGCTGCATCGGGGGTCAGATCAACCACGCGGTCAATTAGGTGCATCACATCATCAGGATGATGAAACACGCCGATCATCGCCGTGCCCTGATCCTTCAGTTCTTGCAGTCGGGCCACAAGCGCAGCGCGTGCATTGGCGTCAAGCGAGGCGGTTGGCTCGTCCAGCATCAACAGTTTCTGCGGCAGGATCAGAGCGCGGGCCAGATTGACCTTTTGCTGTTCGCCTCCAGAAAAGGTTGTTGGATAGGCAGCCCACAGGTCTGGCTTCACGCCAAAGGTTGCAAGCGCTTTGCGGGCGGCGTCCAAAGCGGCTTCAGGCTCCCATCCTGCAAGGCGCAAAGGTTCAGCCACGATGGCCTCTGCGCTTACGCGCGGGCGCGCTGTCAGGAATTGCGTGACAAATCCAATTTCGGTGCGCCGCAAATGCGCAACGTCTACATCCGCCGCCCGCGCAAGATCGATCAAACCGTGACTGGAATGAAACCGTATTTCACCGGAGAGCGGCAGGTAAGACCGGTAGAGCGTGCGCAGCAGCGTCGATTTACCAGCGCCGTTTGCCCCCTTGAGCAACACGAATTCGCCGGCGGCGACGCGAAAGGAAATATCCTCGAAGGCAGGGATATCCTTGGCCAGATGATGCAGCGAGAAGCCTTTGGTCAGGCCTTGGATGTCTAGAACGGTCATAGTTTCGCGTGCACCAGTTGTTGCGTGTAGGGGTGTTGCGGGTCTTGAAAGATCTGATCTGCAAGCCCGGTTTCAACCACCTCGCCGCGCCGCATCACCATGACGCGGTCCGCCAGCGTGCGGATGACGCCGAGGTCATGGCTCACGATCACCATTGTGATGTGCCGGTCTTGCTGAAGGCGTTTGAGCGTGTCGAGCACCAGGGCCTGCACGCTGACATCTAAGCCCGTTGTCGGCTCGTCCAACAGCAAGAGGGCCGGTTCAAGTGCAATCGCCTTGGCCAGTTGCACCCGCTGTTGCATGCCGCCGGAGAGTTCAATCGGCGGTGCGTCAAGGCGATCCAGTGGAAACTCAGAGGCGTCCAGCGCTTCGGTCGCGGCTGCCCGCAGGGTCGCAAAGCTGCGTTCCCCTGCAACGAGAAGACGCTCGGCGACATTGCCGGACGATGAGTGTTTCATCAAAAGGCCAAGATGGGGGTTCTGATACACGATCCCGATCTTGGTCGCGCAAAGCATCCGACGGGCGAACCGGTCCAGTTCAAAGAGGTTGCCGGACACATCTGGCAAATCCAGCGTGTAGCTTCCATCCTCCGGGATTTCCTCAAGATTCATCATACGCAGAAGCGTTGATTTGCCAGATCCACTTTCGCCGACAATGCCCAGCACCTCACCCGGATAGGCATGGGCAGAGACGTTGCGGACGGCCTGCACCGGCCCGTAGGCCTTGGACACGCCGTGCACTTCGAGCAGCGGACGGGTCTCAACAATGCGAGGGGCGTCGAGGGTCAAGGTCATTGCGGCATCTCCCCGTCTTTGTACCAGGTCTCGCCGCGGCTTTCGCCTTCTCCATCGCGCGCGCGAATGGTCTTCACGCCCCATTCGCTGTCCGAGACCTCAAAGGCGGAACTGCCGTCATCCTGAGGGATCTCGTTCATGAAAAAGCCTGTTGTGCCGGATCGGGTACAGGTCAGAGCCCCGTGCTCTTCGACCTTGTAGGGCACATCCGAGAAGACCAAAGGCTCAACCCGCGTATAGGGCGGCACTGCAAAGATGCGCTTTTCTCGACCTGCCGACAGGATTGTCAGATGCTTGGCCATATGCAGCTTCGGGACATCCCAACGGGGGATGGGCGAGGGTGTCATGACATGCCGACCATGCACGAGGCTTGGGTAGCTCGCGCCTTGCATCACGCGCCCCGACCGCACGATCTGCTCATAGAGCTGCAGCCACATCCGCCCATAGTCCGCGTCAGCATGCATCTGTCGAGCGATGGACGTATTCGGCTGAACAGGTCGCAGCGGCTCTGGGTTTGGAACCTGCAACACCAAGACCTGATCTTCGCGCAGGATTTCTTCCGGGATGCGGTGCCGCGATTGGATCAGGTCCGCGTCCAGCGTGTCCATCGTCGTGGGCGTACCCGCCACCCGCGCGATAAAGCGCCTGATCGAAGCTGCGTTGACGCTGTCATCCGCGCCTTGGTCAATAACCTTCACGCGTGTTTGCGGGTTCACCAGCGTCAGCGACACCTGAAGCCCGCCCGTGCCCCAACCGCGGGCCATCGGCACTTCGCGGCTGGCATAGGGCATCTGGCATCCCGGCACCGCCACGGATTTCAGCATCTTGCGGCGCAGCTCGCGCTTGGCAGAGCCATCAAGGAAGCCATAGCTCATCGCTTCCCAAGGTTTTGTGAGAGTTGAGAGGCTCATTCCGCCGGCTCCTGTTGCTTGGGCGCGCCCGCCGCCTTCTTGGCCTTCGCATCCCGCATCGCGTCCAGCGAAGACTGGAACGTCACATAATGCGGCAGCTTGAAGTGAATGCAGAAGCCCGAGCTCTCGAGCCCTTCGGTATGGTAGAGGAAGAATTCCTCCTCGGTCGCCGAACCCTTTTCTGCACCGGGGCTATTGAGGTCGAGCGTCGCCGCCGCGATGCATTTGACCTCGTTCCAACCAAAGGTCGCAGCATAACCAATGCCCAGCTTCTCACCCTTCTTGTCGACAACCTCGGCCTGAGAAACCTTGACCCGGCCCGCCGAAAATTGCCTGCCATCAGGATGGGTGACGGCGATCTCCGCTTCGGCCAGACGCAATTCGTTCACTGTCGGGTGCGCCTGTCCATGGCCGCGCATGGCGGCATAACCGAGCGCCAGAACACCGCCGGTTTCGGCCCGTGCGAGGCTTTGCAAAGTGTGCGCGCGTTTGGATGGAAACAGCAGCGGCTCACGTGTCAGGTCAGGAATGTCGTTGCCCTTGGTCGGGTCCTCCGCCGGGGGATCCAGCAGATCGTTTTCGGCCTGCCACGCGCTGACGCTGGGCTGATAGGCCGGCGATGGGGTGTCCGCAGGGTCGACGGGCTCAGGCGCGTAAGACGCGCCCTGTAGGACATCGGTTGCCAGAATACGGTGCGCGTAGTCCAGCGTCGGCCCCAGAACCTGCCCGCCGGGAATGTCCTTGAACGCTGCAGAGATGCGCCGATGGGTGAACAAAGTGTCTTGCTCAACCGGTTCCGCCACCTGCAATCGCGGTTGCGTGGTCCGCCAGGCCCGCAGCAGCAAAACTGCCTCGTAAAGCTCTCCGCCGGTCTGGGCCAAAGCGAGCGCAGCGAGATCCTCGTCATAAAGCGAGGCTTCGCCCATGACCCGGTCAATCAGATAGGGCAGGCTTTTCTTGACCTCGTCGACGCGGGCGCGATCAAAGCCCCCCATCTCTTCGCGAAAGAGACGCTCTGATTGCTCGATGGCCCGTTCGCCACCACGTGTTGCGACATAGGCCATCAGATTTCCTCAACTGTTGTGGATCGGGGCACGCCGACGACGCGGGCACCATCGACAAAGAACAGATCAAACCCCATCGGATATCTCAGACGCGCGGCGCGCACTTTCCAAAATCCGTCGGGCAACCCGTCAAGCCGAATCGTTACCGCGCCGTCAACGCCCGGCCCGGTCAGCCGTAATGCTACGCCCGACCCGATACTGGCCCGGATAATCACCGTGGCCCCGTCGTCGGGGTAATAGTCGCTGCCGATGGCTATGTCGGCGAGGGTGTCGAAAGTCGCCATCGCCCCCAGAAAGACATGATCGGCTTTGTCGATGTCAGCCATTTCCGCGCCCGTGCGCATAATCTCGGGCATGAGGAGCGGGTCTGCCGCGTAGACCAGACACTCCCTGTCCAAGAGAGCCGAGATGATCGACCCCTCTCCCGGCTCTGGCAGACCACGCGGCAATCCGGGGCGGCTTAACGTCCACAGCAAAGCGTCAAAAACTGCATTGTCACGGGTCTCGGCGAGGCCTGGCGCGGGTGTAGCAAGCATCAGAATGTCTCCATGTTCACGCGGGTGGCTTCAACGCGGCGCAACGCGTCATCGTCTGCCTGTTGCAATGCCTCGGCCTGCGCATCGCAAAACGCCTTGCAATCGGCGCGACGCACATTCGTGGCCATCGCAAGATCAACCAGCGCCATCGCCATCGAGGCCTCAAGATCATGCCCGCGCCGCATCCCGTAGCCTTGCACGTCGCCCTTGCGAATATGCGCTTCGCTCATTAGCACTTCGCCCAGATGAAAGGCGACGCCTTTGGCCGTGTCGCGCATCGGCAGCATCACCAGACCGCTTTGCGATTGCAGGACTTCGATCTCGCCCAGATCCGGGATCAGGGTTTCCGCAAAACTCTTGAGCTTTGTTGCATCGGCGCGCGCCAGCACGCTCAGCGTGTCATCCATCGGAATGCTCCATTGTGAAGTTCACCCGCCCTGCGGACCAGATGACCCGGCTGGTCGAGATCGGTGTCCCGTCGAGTGTTGCGTCGATGGCCGTGACAACCAGCACGGGGACGTCCGGGTGTTGTTTGAGGGTTTTCGCTTCGTCAGGTTTTGCCGCACGCGAATAGATCGACGTGTGCTGCCGCACATAATCGTCGATGCCGAAGGACCGATATGTCTCTGTCGTGGACCCAAGAACATCCCGACGCTCTGCAAAATCGGGGAAACGTTCGGCGCAGTGGTAGACGCACCCAAAGGCCACAGGGAGATCATTGGCCAAAGTGATCCGCTGGCTTTCAGTCACTCGAGCGCCTGAGTTCAGCAGTAGGGCCCGCGATACGTGATCAGGCGCAGTCACACGATCGGCAGAGATCAACCGACTGGTCACGTCTACACCCTGTGGGATAAGGTTGCGCCGCAACCTTGTACGCCTGCCAATCTGATATGTAAGCCGTGGCGCGTCGGCAACAAAAGTGCCGCGCCCTTGTTCAATGCTGATCTTTCCATCACGCGCAAGTGCTTCAAGGGCGCGCCGCACCGAATGACGGCCGATCTCAAATCGATCGGCTAGTTGGGTTTCTGTGGGCAATTGATCCCCTGATGACAGCCGCCCTGAGCGAATGTCACTTAAAAGGGTGTCCCGAATTATGGTCCAGTTTTCGCGCGTCATGTCCGATTCATCCGAATGAATTTTGGCTATCCTGTCTGCGTGACAGACGCATGACAAAAAGAAAAGAAAGATGCCTCGCCAATTGCGATACAGCGGTGCCATAAGTCGAATCCGTGGGCTAGTTTGAGCCGTTGCGAGACTTTCGGACCTAAAGCAAAAAACTCTGAGACCTGTCCGCAAAGTCGTGCAAGTGAACTGTCACTTGGTCGTCACCCAGCAAAACGACGCCATAAGCTGGCGGTTCAAAACTCCCATTTATTCGCTCCCCCGGTGCGTCCAGATCAATCGCGACCTGATGATTGAGCCCGCGCATGCACGAATAGCTGATACCGCGCCAATTGCCCCAAATCGCCCGGTGCAAATGGCCAAAGAACAGGTGACGAATGCGCGATGTATGCGGCGAGATAACGTCGTGGAACGCTTCTGCGTCGTGCATCATGATTGCGTCCATGGCCTTGATCCCGACCTCAAAAGGAGGGTGATGCATGAACAAGAAGACCGCGCCAGGCGCCTCCAACTGGCGGGCCAGTCAATCGCAGCGCTTGTCGCAGTAGGCCCCGGCATGGCCTTCGGAAGCCTTCGTGTCGAGCAGCAGGAAACGCCCGCGCGGCGTCTCAATCACTTGCTGCACAAAGCCATTTTCGTCACGCGGCAGGTCCGGAAATGTCTGCATCAGCGACCGCGTGTCGTCGTGATTGCCGACCATAAGATGGAAGGGGATTTGTAGTTTGGTGATCTCATCGGCAAAACGCGCATAGGCATCTGCGTCGCCCCAATGGGTCATATCACCCGTGACAATCACAAACTCCGCATCACTGTGTTCGGCGTTGATCGACGTAACAGCCTCGGTCAGTCGCTCTGCTGGGTCCTGACCATAGAGCAGACCGGAGCCGACAACATGCGTGTCCGTGAGGTGGATAAACTTCATTCCGCAGCCACTGGTTTGGCCCAGTCGTCCCAGCCGGTGCCCGAGGAGAATACCGGGCCGTCCCATGTGAAAGGAATGTCGTGGATCACGGTCATGTCCGCGCAGGTTTCGATCACCGCAAATGAGGGCGCCATGGGCGCGCCGTGCAGGAGTTCGGTCTCAGTGAAGTCGGGCAGGGATTGATTGCCGGTTGATCGCACAGACGCAAACGGAATACCGCAATAGATACCAGTGCACAGCGCATGGATATGGCCGAAATGCAGGTAGTCGACTTTGTAGGCAAAGCGTTTGAGTAAGTCGGCAAAGGCAGGCCGGTCCTCCGAGACCAGCGCAATTTTGTCCTCGGCGGGCTGGCCGAGTGTCATGACGTTGTGATGCATGAACAGTCGCGCGCGTTCGCAGCTTTCCAGTTGTTTCTCAAGCCAAGCAACCCGGTCCGCACCGAAATGGCCAGCATGGGTGCGCGGCGCGGTGGTATCGAGATAGATGAGCCGCGTGCCGTGCAGGTCTTCGGCATAGTTTACATAGCCATTGGCATCGCGCGGTTGATCTGGAAAAGCCGCCAGAAAATTCGCGCGGTCATCATGGTTGCCCATCAGCAATCGAACCGGGCAGAGGAGATCGGCAAGCGCGTCTTTGAGCGCTGCATAGGCGCCCGGTTCGCCCCAATGAGTGAGATCACCGGTGATGATGATGCGGTCGGCATCGGCGTGCTTTGCGCGGACTTCGTCCAAAGCCTGCGCAAAACGGCGATGGGGATCGAGCCCGCCCATCCGTTCGCCCGGAACGGTCAGGTGGATGTCTGAGATATGGACGAGTTTCATCGCGGTGCCTTTCGAAAGAGAGCTGGCCGCCGCGCAAAGGGCGACCAGCCTTTGGATTTAGCCGTTCGGCAGCAGGTCGGCGATTTCCTCAACTAGCTCTTCTTGCAACTCTTTCATGTCGGTCGCATCGCCTGTGACGATCCGCTCGAGCCCGTCATAGATCACCTGCGTGATCGCCAAGCCGTTGTCGCCCGGATAGGCCAGCCAGTCGCGCAGCAGCGGCAGTTGGTCCACGGCAGTTTGCTTGTTCGGGTTCTGCTCATAGAAATCCGCAAGAATGATCTCGTTCGCAGCTTTGTTCGGCGGCATGTAACCCGTGGTCTTGGCCACTTCGGCCGCACCGTCACCCGAGGTGATGTACTTGAGCCAGGTCCAAGCGGCTTCGCGCACCTTCGGATCGTCGGAGGTCGATGTCAGCATCGCTGCATTGCCTCCGGCGGGCAGGCCTTTCGGAGCGCCATCCAGACCAGGGAACGGGCCGGTGACCAGCTCAAAATCGCCCTGGCTGCGCTCAACTGCGCCAAGAGCGGACGTGGACCAGAACATCATGCCGATTTCACCAGCAGAAAAGGACGCGAGGGCCGCTTTCCATTCGAGATTCTTCATCTCGCATTCGGTAAAGATCTCTTGCATCTGCTCCAGTGCGACAAGCGCTTCGGGGCTGTCCATTGTGACTTTGCCATTGTCGACAATCGCGCTATCCTGCGACCACAGCAGCGCTTGCATGAACCAGTTGCCCGTGATGTTCCAACCCCAGAAGATCGGGTTGTCGATCCCGTTGGCCTTCATGGTTTTGCAGGCCGCGATCACTTCATCCCATGTTGTTGGCAGCTCAGTGATGCCGCCTTCATTGAGGATGTCCATGTTGTAGTAGCCAACAGGCAGAGAGATCGAGAATGGAAGCCCGTGCACTTCGTCATTGAATGTCGACAGCGCCAGCATCGCTTCGTGGTAGCCGTCTTTCTCGAAATCGGCTTCGGCGGCGATGAACGGCTCAAGCGACTGGGCGATGCCCTTGTCCACGAGCGGTGCCTGACGGTTCAGACCCTGCATAGTCACGTCTGGCAGATTGCCGGAGACAGCTTCACGCAGAACGGTGTTAGTGGCGTCCTCATAGGACTCGTATGTCGCGCGGAACTTCACCTCGATGTTCGGATGCGCTTCTTTGAAGGCAGGCATCATCGCCTCATAGGTGACGTCAAACAGGTGGCTATAAGGATAGGCGAACTCGATTGTCACCTTGTCTTCAGCAAAAGCGGCGGTGGCAGAAAGGGCCACAGCCATTGCAGTCAGCGTGTATTTCATTACATCTACTCCAGTTGTTGGGGCTGACGGTTTGGCGATTGGCAGACCCCGGTGATGAGCCCGAAAGGGCGACAAGTAGGGTGGGAGCAATCCCACCCTATTTCATTCCAGACAGCGTGATCCCCTCGATAAAGCGGCGTTGTGCGACCAGAAATGCAACAATAAGCGGTGTGACAATGATGGTGGCGGTGGCCATCATCGGCCCGAAGAATGATCCATCCGCGTCCCCTTTGAACTCTCGCAGGCCAAGAGGCGGGGTGAACAGGTCCCGGCTGCCGGTGACCACGATGCGCGGCCAGAAATAGTCGTTCCAATGGGCGACGATGCTGAAGATGGCAAAGGCGAGCAGGGCAGGGATGGCGGTGGGCAGCATGACTCGCCAGACGATGGCGAACTCTGTCATCCCGTCCATCCGTGCAGCATCGATCAGATCATCGGGTACAGTCATGAAGAACTGCCGCATCAGGAAAATCCCGAAGACCGAGATCGTCCATGGGACCACCAGCGCGGCATAGGTATTGGTCAGCCCGACCTTGGCGAGCATGATGTAAAGCGGCAAAGCAATCGCGTGCACAGGGATAAGCAGACAGAACAGCACCAGCCCGAACACCGCCTCCCGTCCCCAGAATTTTAGCTTGGCCAACGCATAAGCTGCGGGCAGGGCGACCAGCACCTGAATAAAGAAGATCGACGCGGTGACGATCACCCCGTTCAGCAAATAGCGCAGCAGCGGCGCTTCGATGAAGGCTTTGGAATAGTTGAATACAACAGGGCGCATGGAACAGTCGATTTTGGCCTGCGCCATGATCGCGGCGCGGATCTCGCTGTCAGATTTGCCAGGATATTGCGGAGCGGCGGCTGCTACTTCATCGCGGTTTGGGTCGCGCAGTTTGACGCAGCGCGGGTCGACCATCATCTCTTGCGCGCCAAAGAAGCCGCCCACACCCCGATCAATCTCGCCGGGGCTTTTAAAGGAATAGCTGAGCATCATGTAGAACGGGGCCAAGACGATGATCGCGCCGATCACAAGGATCAGGTGTTTCCAGATATCGCGGGTCATCAGTAATGCACCTTTCGTTCGACCAGCCAGCGCTGCATCAGGGTGAGAAACATCACGAAGACCAGAAACAGCATGGTGATGGCCGAGCCGATGCCAATCAGGTTCTGCTGCACGCCTTTCTCAAAGATCGCGAACATCATCACATAGGTGGATTTGTTGGGCCCGCCGCCTTGGGGCCAGAACGCCTCGACCGTGTCAAAAACCTGAAAGGCGCGGATGCAAGAGATTGTCACCACAAACACAGTTGTCGGCCCAAGCGCGGGCCATGTAACGAGCCGGAACCGTTCCCATGCGCTTTTGGCCCCATCCATTTCTGCGGCATGATAAAGCTCACGATGCACCGCCGTCAGCCCGGCGAGATAGAGCACCATGTTAAAGCCAAAGCCTTGCCAGATGCCGATGAAACAGAGCACCCAGATGGCGTAATCCCGATCCCCAAGCCACAAGGGGAAGCCGTCGGCGCAGCCATTGGCTAGGAAGGGGATCACCTCAAGGAAGGTGCCGCAGGACAGCTCAAGCGTTTGATTGATTACGCCAATCGTGGGGTGCAGCATGAACTCCCACACTATGGCCATGGCGAGCAGCGTGGCCATGACCGGCAGGAAATAGATCGTCTTGTAGACATCCCCGATCCGCCCCAGCGAATTGACCAAAAGCGCTGCGCCCAGCCCCAGGGCAACCGAGATCGGCACGACCACCGCCACATAGGTAAAGGTCGCGATGAACATCTTCTCATAGGTCGAGCGGGAAAACAGGCGGTCGTAATTCTTGAATCCCACCCAGTCAAAGCTAGAGTTGCCAAGCGAGTAGTTCGTAAACGACAAGACGCCCGCAACGACAACCGGCACCAAAAGGATCAAGAACATCAATGCCAGCGCCGGCGTGGCCAAACCCCAGGCCGTCCGGGCCTGACGGTTCACTTCGCGCGGCTCGCGCGCGGCGGCTGGCGCGTCAATCGCAGCCATGTCAGGCCACCTCTTTCACATGCGTGACAGCGACTTCGATACGTCTTTGACGCGTGCCATCCGCATCGAAAATCAAACCGTTCTGCAGATCAAAGCCAAGGCCCACCTCGGCACCCAGTCGCAAATTGTGACGCTCCGCAGGGGCCGCACGTAGGGTCACGCGAGAGGTTTGGTCCGCCAAGGCGACTTGCGCATAAACCTCCGATCCCAGATTTTCCGTATGCGCGACCGTTCCGGTCATCACCGGTTCCGACTGCGTGAGTTTTAGCGCTTCGGGGCGAAGGCCCAACTGATAAACGCCGGCCTGAGCCGCCTCAGTGATGCGTCCCAAAACTTGGCCAAACAGGGTCAACTCGGCATTGGTAAGTTCAATCGGCAGGATATTGATCTTGGGCGAGCCAATGAACTCCGCCACCCGGATATCGCTGGGATCTTCATATATGACGCTTGGCGCGTCACATTGCAGGATCTCACCACCCATCATGACAGCTATCCGGTCTGACATGGTCATCGCTTCGACCTGATCGTGAGTCACGTAGATGAATGTCGCGTTGAGGCGACGGTGCAGCTGCGCGATCTCGGCACGCGTTTGGACCCGCAGCTTGGCATCCAGATTTGACAACGGTTCATCCAGCAGAAACGCAGCAGGCTCCCGCACCAAAGCACGGCCCAGGGCGACACGCTGACGCTGCCCACCCGAAAGTTGACCGGGCTTGCGGTCCAAAAGTGGGCCGATCTCAAGCATTTCGGCCGCGTTTTGAACCGCATTGGTGATTTCAGACTGCTGCTCTTTGGCACCTGGCAACAATGGACCGATCAAGGGCAGTCTTTGCGCAGTTGAAAGCGATCGCATCCGCAAAGGTACAGCAATGTTTTCGGCCACGGTCAGATGCGGATAAAGCGCATAGGACTGGAACACCATCGACAGGTTGCGATCCGCCGCGCGCGTCCCGGTGACGCCCTTGCCGTCAATCGCAATGTCGCCGCTGGTCGGGTCCTCAAGACCCGCGATTATGCGCAGCAATGTCGACTTCCCGCATCCGGACGGCCCGACAAGCGATACGAACTCCGCATCCGCGACGTCCAGCGTCACACCCTTCAGCACCTCGGTGTCCCCAAAGCGTTTGGTCACCGATGAGATCGACAGGCCAGCCATGTGATTCCCCCATTCGTTGACAAAGGGCTACTGGTACCGAGCCACAATTTTGTGACGTCATATTAGTGAAACCGATGGGGTATATGGGTTGCGTGAAAGGAGGCGATATGCGCCCCAACCACCATCAGTTCATCGCTTTTGCCTATGTTGTCCGCGAGGGCAGCTTTTCCGCTGCGGCGGCGCGAATGGGCGTGACACAATCCACGATAACGCAACATATTGGAAATCTGGAAAAGACTGTCGGCACGCTTCTGCTGCGCCGCGGCAGAGACGGAGTGGAGCTGACGCCCACAGGGCAAGAATTTTTTGATCTCGCCGACCGCATGGTGTCGCTCGACGCCGAGGTATCGGAGCGTCTTGAAGGCTTCAATGCCATGAAAAACGGGCGTTTGAATGTCATTGGCAACGCACCGCAACCGGCACTCAGGATTATCGCAACCTTCAGGCAACGCTTTCCGAACATTCAAGTGAACTTTGGCCTTTATGACTGGTCTACCGCGACGAATATGCTGCGCAATAGACTGGCCGATGTGGGTTTGATCACAGATGCACCGGTTTCCGATGCATGGGAGCGCATTCACGTTGAGAGCGCCGAATACGTTCTTTACTGCCCAAATGAACACCCTCTGAGCACTCAGGCATCCGTATCTCTCAAAGACTTACAGGAAGAAACGGTCATTATTCCGGAAAGAGGGTCCTTGACAAGGAGGTTGCTTGAGAACGCCTGTCGGACCCACGCCGTTGCGCTCGAACGAACGGTAACGATGGCGACTTTCCCTCTGATGTACGAGGCTGTTTTGCAGGGTATCGGCGTCGCGGTGTTCCTGTGCAACAGCAGTCTGATCAAAAAGTCTGTAACGGAAATTCCGATACGCGAGATGCCGCAGAAACATGAGACCCATTTGATCGCCACAAAAGACAAGGTGGGTTTGAAACTGATTTCCGAGTTCATCAACTCAGTGAATTAACATAAACTTCATTATGCGTATTTATAGTTAGTGTTGCGATAGTATATTAACGTATGTATGCTGAGCCTTGTCACAGAGGGTCCCCAGCATGCGTCATCTATTCAAGAAGCTCCTCCCCTCGGTCGCAGTCGCTTTAACTGTGACAGGTCTTTCGCTGCCGATGTCCGCACGAGCGCAGACATACCCGATCGATTGCGCGATCCTCTTGTGTCTTTCGGGCGGTTGGCCTGCTTCAGTTCCTTGCGCCCGAGCCCGCGCCGAATTCATTCGGCGGATTACGCCCTGGCCGGTGGAACCGCCACTGCAAATCTGGCGCTGTCCCATGGGCGCTTCCTATGAGAGCGATCGGCTATCAAACAACGCTGGCCGCATCTTTGAGATCTTGTACCGGCCCGATAGCCGTAGACCACTCCAATCCTTGCCAGTCGACGATCTCGTTCTCGCCGACCGGGCCCTCCAGCTTATTCAGGACCGCGCGGACATCGATATCAGCGGACCTGAATACAATTTCGTGCGGTCCATCCGTGTCTATGATGTCCGGTATGCGCGACAGCATGAATCTGGACGTGACGGCGACTGCAACCGTAGTGCCACCGTGGTCCTCGGCACATACGGAACCCAAGGCGACTTTGCCTGGCAGAGGTCCTCCATCACCGCCCTACCCTCCGCCCATATCGGTCTTGAACGCTGGGGCCAGAATTGCCCCGGCATCTATCACCGTTCCGTCTTCGTCGACTGGCGTGACTATGAAGGGAACTACGGCTTTGAGCAGGTGAACTACTAGCGCCTACAAAGACAGCGTTGGCATTCATCCGTTGACCTAAGTGCTCTGAGTTACTCAATTACCGGTCGTTCGCTGCTAACGATGCCAAAGTCTGTAGAGCGGGACAAAGCACCAATTAGCTGCGTTTGCACCAACGGCTGTTTTCGTACGCTTTGCAGACCTTCGCCCTGCATTGCACACGGGTTGCACACTTCCAGTAGCGACCACCTTCATTCAAACGGACCGTCTGTCCAATCCTCCATAAGTCGCGAAGCGTTCGCCTCGCAGTCAATGGCTAACAGCCATCTCCGGAAGAGATGCAGGGTGAGTAGTTTTGGCAAGGACAACGACCAGAAGTATGGGGCGTTTGCCGCCCCACACAGTGTTTTTCACTATGCGTGATGTTTCGGCATTTTCTGAAACACCACATAAAGGCCCGCCAGAACCAGAGCCGTTCCGACGACGCCGGCATTCCAGGCGGTGACAGGTTCGGTGAATCCGAACAGCCAAGGAGCCGCTCCCAAAATCAAACCGTAGGACACTCCCAGATAGGTCTGGACCAGGTAATGTTTGTTGTGGCCGTAACCCGCTAAAGTCAAAGCCAAAAGCCCCAAGAGAATAAGCAGTCCTGCATCGCCAATGAGGGCATTGCTAAGAGCCAATTGGCCGCCGAGAAGCATGAATGGCGACAAGATGAGCCAAAGCCCTGAAGCTGTGAAGGTCCATCTGAAAGCTTCACGATTCTGCATAGCGCATACTCCAACCTTTGGTTTCAGGAGTCGGTTTCAGGGTCCGCGAGGTTGCCAAGCTCCACGGCGATAGCCATTTCCTCGTCGTCGACGAGTCCATCACCATTTGTGTCGATGTCGCCGAACACTTCCTCGGTGAGTTCAGGATATGAAACCTGAAGTTCAGCGAAGGATGCCATGCCGTCGCCGTCAGTATCAATTTCGGTGGGCATTGCATTTGCGGAGAATGCGACGGATGTCATGAGGGCAGCTACGAGAGTCACATTTTTCACGTTTTTTCCAATCAAGGTAGGGCAATCCATCATGGATTGCGGTTCAGGTCCCGGCGTATTGCATTCTGCATTTGCGCAAACTGGCCCGCTTTTTCACGCGGCCGATACTTTTTTACGCAAAGGCTTTCCTGGCAGCGTCGAGTTCGTATTTCATCTTAATGTCGTCATTCGCTTTGTGCGCGGCCTTAGCAGCATTGTAATGTCTCCAGGCCTGCGGTTTTTTTACCGAAGGGTGCGCCTCCACAGCTGGCTTTAACGGACTTCATCTTTTCCGAGATGGTATTGGTGTTGAGTTTCATTGTTGTGTCCTTTCCTAGGCACTTCGAGAAAGAGCGGCACGCGAAGGAAGAATTTATTTTTTAGGGAACTGCCACTTGCGCGCCGCTTAAAGACTCGAAAACACACGTCCTACTGAATTTTCAGCGGGCATATTCTAGCTAGCTTACATTCCAGTTTTCGACGCTTACACAGATCAGCTTGGAGCGATTTAGCGTCAGAAATCGGAGCCTTCAGACATGGTCTACTCAGGGGGCAGAACGACTGGAAAAAGCCGGGTCGCTGGTGCGAGGCGTCTTCAGGAATTTGCTACTCGCGGCTCATAAAGAGTGGTTCCAATGCCGCGAGTAAAAGTTCGCTTTTACATCATGCCCCCCATACCACCCATGCTTTCCATGTCGGGCATACTGTGGCCACCGGACTTAACAGGTTTGTCAGCCACCATCGCTTCAGTGGTGACCAGTAGGCCCGCAACCGATGCCGCGTATTCCAGCGCGATCCGAACGACCTTGGTCGGATCTATGACACCTGCCTTCAACATGTCGCCGTACTGGTCCAACTGCGCATCATAGCCAAACGTCTTGCTGGTGTTCTCAAGTACTTTTCCAGCAACGACCGAGCCATCGACACCGGCGTTTTCAGCGATCTGGCGCAAAGGTGCCTGAAGGGCTTTGCGGATGATCTTGATACCCGCATCCTGATCCGCGTTGTCTCCTTTGAGACCTTCCAGAACCTTGCCCGCATGGACAAGTGCGACGCCACCGCCCGGTACGACGCCTTCTTGGACAGCCGCACGAGTTGCGTTCAAGGCGTCATCAACCCGATCCTTGCGCTCTTTCACTTCTATCTCGGTCGCACCACCAACTTTGATCACCGCAACGCCGCCCGCTAATTTGGCCAGCCGTTCCTGCAGTTTTTCCTTGTCGTAGTCCGAGGTGGTCTCTTCGATCTGTGCACGGATTTGGGTGACACGAGAAGCGATAGCCTCTTTGTCGCCTGCGCCGTCGATCACGGTTGTTGTGTCCTTGGTGATTGTGATCTTTTTTGCATCGCCAAGCATGTCCATTGTGACATTTTCGAGCTTGATGCCCAGTTCTTCGGAGATCACTTGTCCGCCCGTCAGGATGGCAAGATCTTCCAGCATCGCTTTGCGGCGATCCCCAAAACCAGGCGCTTTGACACCGGCAACTTTCAGGCCACCGCGCAGTTTGTTCACTACAAGGGTTGCGAGCGCTTCGCCATCAATGTCCTCGGCCATCACCAAGAGCTGCTTGTTCGCCTGCATGACCGCCTCAAGCAAAGGCACCATAGGGGCCAGAGACGTCAGTTTCTTCTCGTGCAGGAGGATGACGCAGTCCTCCAGGGTCGCCGTCATCTTGGCGGTATCTGTGATGAAATACGGGCTGAGATACCCGCGATCAAACTGCATGCCCTCGACCACTTCGGTCTCGGTCTCAAGGCCTTTGTTCTCTTCGACGGTGATAACGCCTTCGTTGCCGACCTTGGCCATCGCGTCCGCGATCTGTTGACCGATAGCAGCTTCACCGTTTGCCGAAATGGTGCCGACTTTGGCGATCTCGGCCGTATCGCCCACAGGCCGTGACATTGCCTTAACCTCGGCAACAACGGCGGTGACCGCTCTGTCGATACCGCGTTTGAGGTCCATCGGGTTCATACCAGCGGCAACGGATTTCATGCCTTCCTTGACGATGGCTTGGGCCAGAACTGTCGCGGTGGTCGTGCCGTCGCCAGCCTCGTCATTGGTGCGCGATGCAACATCCTTGACGAGCTGTGCACCCATGTTCTCGAACGCATCCGAGAGTTCGATTTCCTTGGCGACCGTAACACCGTCCTTAGTGATGCGTGGCGCACCATAGGACTTGTCGAGAATCACGTTGCGGCCCTTGGGGCCAAGCGTGACCTTGACGGCGTTTGCGAGCGTATTGATGCCCTTGAGCATGCGGTCACGGGAGTCCGTGCCGAATTTGACGTCTTTTGCAGACATGTCGGTATTCCTAAATGAAAAATTGGGGAAGGTTCAGCGTCGTTCAGGCCATAATGCCCAAGATGTCGCTCTCCTTCATGATCATCAACTCTTCACTGTCGATCTTGATTTCCGTGCCAGACCATTTGCCGAACAAAATCTTATCGCCAGCTTTGACGTCCATTACTATACGCGCGCCGGCGTCGTCTTTTTCACCGGCACCGACGGATACGACTTCGCCTTCCTGCGGTTTTTCTTTTGCATTGTCAGGGATGATCAGGCCGCCCGAGGTCTTTTCTTCGCCTTCAATACGGCGGACCAAGACACGGTCATGTAATGGAGTAAACTTCATGGAAATGCTCCTTTTCGAGATTTCCGGATAGGGGTGGCATGCGTAGGGATGCATTGGCACTCGCCACACCTGAGTGCCAATGTATGAAAAATGGCTATCGCGGCAGATCTCTACAATAGGCTGTTGAACTATATTTCGCTCAAACCTGCTTTTCAGGAATCGCGGCCTGAACGGCTGTCTTGCTTTATCTTTCTCCCACCAATCGCCAGCGCAGGCTTTCCTTCGACGGAGTTGGCTGTGGCAGAGACCTTCGGCTTTTCTTGATTGGGTTTCTTGGGCGCAGGCGAATGATAGAGCTTCCCTTGTGATAGAGCCGTCTGCGTTTTCTCTGACGGTGGGGAAGTTCCCGGCCCTCTTCGCCCTATCAGACATCGGTCGGCGTGATGCGAGTGATGTCTAGACAGGCCGAATTGACAGGTCCAGTACGGTACTGGGAAGACGCCGCGCGCCTGTGGGGATCAGCGGCGACGAGATGCACCACTAAGGCTGACGGGAACGGCGTTCCGCCAGGCGCTCAACCACTTGCAGCGCCGACAGATCCGTTCTCCAAAGCCTTCACTCCAGAAAACAACATCGCATCTCAGACAAGGACGCTCTCGTGGTACGTCGCCAAAGGCCCTTCCGCGGGCGATGTCCGAAAATGCTACGTCGACCGAGGTTTTGTTCGTGATCATGTCAAATCCGCGCTGACTGCCGTGCGCATAGCCGACGTCCCTGTCGGTCGTGGAGGCATGCCCTCGTTTGCAGCAGCATGGATTGACGCCATGTCACGTGCACCTAGATGCGCCGGGTTCCGGTCCAGGACATCCCTGTCAGACTGGGGCGTTCGGTGCCCCGAATAGAGATGCCGCATATGTGCTGCAGAGACCCCGTCGGCCTCCATCACGAGGCGCACCATCGGATCAGCAAGCATTTCCTCAAGGAAGAAGTCGGACAACGCTCTGCCTGTCAACTTGTCCCTGGCGCGGGTATAATCCAGATCAGCAAGGGAAACGGTCAGAGACCGTGCAAACCCCGGATGCGATGTTCGGGGATGAAGTTTCGCCATGATGGAGGCTTTCCAGGCTGCGGGATCCTGTTGACCCGGGGGTGAAACCAATTCCGTTTCGATCTCGTACTCTCCCACCGGAAGCGTCTCGTTGAAGCCTGGAACGGTGAACGGGCGGGAAAAAACTGCAACGGTCTTGCTCGTCAATTCTTCCATTAGTATGGTCCTTTCCCCTGTTGCAGTGGGTCGTCCGCGCGCCCGTAAAGAATGGGGCGCGTGGCCGGTGCAAATCTCAAGATGTCTTGGATTTCGCTGGTGCTTCCTTGCCAATGGCCTTGGACTCGTTCTCTTTGGCGGGGGTCTTCGCAGGCTTCGGCTTCATTGCGGCCGCAGCCCTGGCTGTCAGGTCCTTGAAGGACATATCATCGATCCTTTGATTGGCCGGTGCCAACTCCTCGTCCATGACGGACCGGGATGCTTGGCGCCAGTACTAACTATATGGGGATTGGCGACCCGGTTTACGATGGCGCATCGAAGAGGAAGCCAATGTCAGTCAGGCCAATTCATTCGTCCAGACCTTGAATTCCGTCAAAGTGTTCTGACCGAATGTCTGGGTCAAAGGGACATCAGCGGCATCGCGGCCCCGCGCGATCAGAATTCTGGCAAACCGCGGCTTGTTATTCCGCGGGTCGAACATGTGCCATTCACCAGCGAGAAAGACCTCCATCCACGCTGCGAAGTCCCCGGACGGATGAGGCAGAGGTTCACCGATGTCGCTCAGATATCCGGTGCAGTAGCGGGCCGGAATGTTCATGCAGCGACACAAAGCGATGGCAAGATGGGCAAAGTCGCGGCAGACGCCCTGTTGCTCGGCCATTGCCTGCGATGCGGTGCGCGTCGCCTTCGCCTGCATGTAGTCGAAGCGGACATGTCCGTACACGAAATCACAGATCGCCTGGACGCGCGACCATCCGGGATCCGCGGTCTCGAACAGGCGCCACGCCTCCTCTGAAAAAAGATCGGTATCGCAATACCGGCTGCCCTGCAGAAACACGAGGGTCTCGAACGGCAGATCTTGGACTGCGTGCTGCTGCGCGTCAGGGGACGCGGGATCGGGTCGGCCATAGTCGCGGAAGATGCCATCCGTTGACAGCGCGAAGTCGCCCGCCGGAGCCAGGAGGCGCGTACACCAGTTGCCGAAGCCGTCGCGGTAGCTTTCGAGCGGTACGCTCGGCGACGTCACGAGGTAATCTGCACGCTCTAGATCGCCAAAGCGCGAGTAGTGGACGTTCAGCATCGCAATCAGCGGCGCCGGCTGCGGGAAGCTGTATCGCAGCCGGCACCCGATGCTGACGCGCATGCCAGACGCGCCGCGACGAGAAAAATCCGCATCACCGTGCAAGGCTGCACATCCCATCGGAGAGCCGGAAGCCTGGATTGCAGCTCCTCCGGTTTCCGGATCGGTCGAGATAGGCGTTCTCCGGCAGATCGATAGAAACGCAAGCACCACTCAGCGGCTCAAATCCGCGCTCACAGCTCCAGCCCGGTCCATAGGATGCCTGATCAAGATAGGCATTCCAAAGCACAACGGTGACGTCGCATCGGTCGTCGATTTTGATGGAGCCTCGCTCGCAAACCCAGGCGGCGCCATAGTTTGCGTTGGTTAGATCTGCGTTCTCTGGCACGACAATCGGCGAACATGTCCCTGCAACAGCCTCATAGCCACGATCACAGGTCCATCCAGTCCTCGAGTCATCGTCTGTCAGGTGCGCACACTCGGGAAGAATGATGGGCACGCATGCCTCGTCTTCCTTCCGGAACCCGCGTTCGCATTGCCAATCGTAGCCGTAAGACCGGAGGAAGGCGTTGGCGGGCACCGGGATGCGATTGCAGGATATCCCGTTTACCTCTTCATACCCACGGTCGCACTCCCACCCCGTCCCATAGGAGCGCCCGGTTGCATAAGCATGCTCGGGGATTTCGAGCGCAAGGCATTCGGCACCCTCCACCCGATAACCAAGATCGCAGACCCACCCGCCGCCATAGCTGCGCGGCTGGGCGTTCTGCGGCATCGGCCCCGTGCCATCCTGCGCCAGGACGGGGAAGGCGAAGGACGCGATCACACCGGCTATGACTGCCGTCCTCGCGATCAGCCTCGCGAGGGGATGTCTCATCGTCGCTTGTTCCTTGGCGGACCAGAGCCCGCCGTTTGCCGTGCGAGTCTTCGATAGCCCAAGCGTGAGCGTTCCGGTCATCCGTCGCGTGGGCGCGGGCGGCGGCGGGGAGCCCCTGGAATTCGATCTCGATGGCATGCCCTCGTTCTCGGCCACCTGGATCGCGAAATCCTGTGGGACTGTCGTATGACTGCGACCGGTCATCGGGGCGACAACCTGTGCAGGGCCGCAGCGGCAAGAGCATGTTCCTTCTGGTGGTAGTCGCCGCGGAACTTGCCATCGACCTCCACCACCCAGATGCCGTTCCTTTCGCGCAACTGAACTCGATCGCGCTGCGGTGGCCGGTTCATGGAAGCCCCCTGTTCTCCTCTGCCTTTGGGCGACACGGGTTTCTTGTCGGTCAATTTCGGCTCCTTCGCGATGGGCACGCGCTCCTCTCCGAGAAGCATCACCGCGCGAATGAATTCTTCCGCGTAGTCGTCGGTTTCGCGGTGGTCATGTTCGTGCCGGGTCAATCTCATCGGTTCAACGAACCGTTCTCGCAGGTGATCGACGAAACGCGGCTCTGTACGGGCCATGTAGGCGATTAGAGCTTGCAGGATCCGTTCATGGGCCAGAACGCGCCGTTCAAGATCGGTCGTCTCTGCGGCCGTCCTGGTAAGAATTTTCACTGATGTCATAGCGTATTGCCCTCCTCGCTGCGCGGTGCGACGCTGGATGTCCTGTGCTCGAGCGTGTGCAGGCAGGCCCTCGCCTCATCGCGATCCAGCTCTTGCCAACTACTTACCAGCCAAGCCTAAATCGTGCGCTGACCCAGGTTAGGGGCGCGGAAATTAAGTGGGTGTGTCTTGCCCAGAAGCGCAAAGAAACCGACCTCGGCAGTCCGAGTGTCATTGACGTGCTTCCACCATGATTATGGCTGTCAGCCTTCGTTGGAGACTGATTCATTGTCAAAATAGCAGCCCAAAAACCTGCGCGGGATCTTGCCTGAGCGTCATCATGCTGCCTGCTTGCTAATCGCCCAGATGATTACGAGTGCAGACAACGAGAGGAGGAGAATGGCGGCCGCCTCGATCAGTATGTTTTCCGGCGCCATTTCCTTGCCCTGCAGGACGACCAGCCGTCCGACCGCAGTGATAGCAATAAAAATTGGATACACGAACACGGAATTGCGTTTGGCATAATACACCGCAACCATTCCGACCACTTCAAGATAGAGAAACATCAGCAGAATATCGGCCAGCAGGATGGTGCCAAGGCGATAGATAGCCACGATTTCGAAGGCGACGGCGAGCAGCGTCATGGCCACGATCACAACCAGCAATCCACGCTCGATGAAGTGGAACAGACCCAGGGCAAACAGCCTTTCGCGGCGCTCCTCGACGTCCTCTTCCTGTGGAAGCACCGCCCTGTCGACCGCTGCCGCTCCCGCTTGATACCTCCTATTCATGCTTGAATCCTTCCACCATGAACCTAGCGGCCTGCTTCGACCTCCGTCTGTGTCACGATTGGCGTCGCGGGGTCTTGCCCTGGTCGGACCCTCCCGGTTGACGCCACGCCACCGTTGCCCGGGTCGTTACCCGGATCGCGGAGTGGGTCTGAATCGCCCTGCATGCCGCGCAGGAACTGGAACAGATCGCTGTCCGTCGTCAGGACTAGCGTTGTGTCGTCGGAGATCATGTCGCCGTAGGCCTGCATGGTTCGGGTGAAATCGTAGAATTCGACCGAAACTGCATCGACATTGTAGGCGCCCGCATAGATTGCTGCTGCTGCGGCATCGGCAGCTCCGCGGATTTCCTCGACGGCGCGATAGGCTTCGGACTGGATCTTGTTCAGATCCCGCACCCTGTTGCCTTGAATACGGGCTGCTTCGCCGTTGCCTTCCGACAGGAAGCGTTCGGCGATCTGTCGCCGTTCCGAAATCATTCGGTCATAGATTTTGGGCCGCACGCTTTCATTGTAGTTTATGCGCTTGAAGCGGATATCGAGAAGCTCGATCCCGAAGACGCGCACCTTCTCCGCCGCCGCTTCGAAGATCTGCTGTTCGACCAGCGCCCGCCCCTTCGTGATGGGAACCAGTGCGCCAATGTCCTGCGCAAGCTCCTGGTCCGTCAGAAGCGTGTCCCGAAGCGGCGTCCGCCCCCTGGTCGTGCGCACAATCTCGATGAGTTCGTGCTTGGCTACGGCGTTGCGCGTCTCGCTGCCGAGGATATCGTCGAGGCGAGACTGGGCGCTGCGCTCGTCGCGTAGGCGCAGGAAGTATTGCAAAGGATCGGTGATCGTCCAGCGCGCGAAGAGATCGACTGAGATATAGAGCTTGTCCTTGGTGGGCATGTCCGATGGCGAACCGTCCCACTCCAGAACCCGGCTGTCGATCCGGTTAACCTCCTGAACGAAGGGGAGTTTCAACTTGAGACCAGCCTCGGTGACCGGCGCGCCGACCGGCTTGCCGAACTGGGTGATGATGGCCTGTTCGACCTCGCCTACGGTGTAGACTGCGGATGACGCAGCGACGACCCCGACAAATGCGACCCCTGCGGCAATGAGCGAAAGGGTTTTCATGGTTGCTCTCCTGTCTGTCGATCCAGATTCAAAAGCGGCAGGATGCTTGCCGTGGACCCGTCGACAATGATCTTGGAGCCAATTCCCGGCAGAACATCCTGCAGGGTTTCGATGTAGATCCGGCGCCGGGTCACCTCGGGGGCCTGGCGGTATTCCGTCAGGAGCGCCGTGAAGCGTGCCGCATCGCCCTCGGCTTCATTGATCCGCCTCAGGCGATAACCATCGGCTTCGCGGATGCGCTGGTCCTTTTCGCCTTCGGCCAAAGGTATGACGCGGTTGTATTCGCGGCGGGCCTCGTTGATGATCCGCTCTTTTTCTTGCTGCGCCTGATTGACCTCGTTGAACGAGGCCTGAACGGGTTGGGGCGGATTGATATTCTTCAGCTGCACC
The DNA here is from genome assembly GCA_947496175.1 of uncultured Roseovarius sp. Taxonomy (GTDB): domain Bacteria; phylum Pseudomonadota; class Alphaproteobacteria; order Rhodobacterales; family Rhodobacteraceae; genus Roseovarius. Next base: position 91,633 of record CANMBU010000005.1, on the reverse strand, counting down.
TGATCGATGCTGATGCCCATCGCGTATTTGGTCGCGAGCGCCTGCATCTTCAGCAGGGCTTCGCTTTCGATTTCCTGGCGCCCGACGGTGATCACCTCGTCGACTGTGCGGTCTCCCACGACTTCGCGCATGACGGACTCCGAGACGTAACGCAGGGTTGCGCTCGGCTGACGCACCTCGAACAGAAATTTCCGAGGTTCGGAAATCCGGTACTGCACCACCCACTCCACGAGCGCGGCGTTGAGATCGCCAGTCACCATCTCGGTCTCGCGGCGGCCGTCCGTCGGGCTCTGATAGGGATCGGAAGCACCCGGAGTCGTGAACCCGAACTCTTGTTTCAGCTGGCGCTTGACCGGGACCAACGTGGTCACGTCGATCCCGAACGGAATCTTGAAGTGCAGCCCCGGAGGGACCTCGGCCGCGTACTTCCCGAACCGTTGGACAATCGCGACGGAGTCGCTCGGCACCGTGTAATACGAGGTCCACGCCCCAAACGCCGCAAGCGCAATGGCGGCCCCGATTGCAAGACGCTTCACCGGTGGCAGACCGTCCGGCAGGATGCCGTGCAGCCGATCCCGGCCCCGCCTGAGAATTGTGTCAACCTCAGGGGGAACGCGGGTCTGCTTGTTTTTCCAAGGTCCGCGATCTTCCGGTCCATTGTCATCAGAAGGCATGGCAAGCTCCTATCTCGGTTTTGGCACTCGGTGCGATGCCTGGCTCGCGCATTTGACGGTGCGACCCGTTTTGCGCCATCACATCGTCGGCTTTGAACAGCATGCCCTCAGACGTCCAGTTCTTTCAGGCAGGCTTGCGCAATGTCTCGGTCTGGGGCATCGGTTCCTGGCGTCGTTGCCCAGCCGGCTGTCATGAGAGCGTCGCGCCTCTGGTAGGTTGAGGCTGCCCGGATCGTTGCAAGCTTGTCCACCCGAGCCGGGTCTGACCGCGCCATGTCGAGGCAGACCGGTACCATTGAGGCGACGACATCGTTACGGGACATCGCCACCGCCCGGTCATTCGAAGTGCCGCCGGTCACCCAGCCACCCCATGAAAATCCGACGACGCCGACAAAGACAGCACCGATCACAGCACCATAGATGCCGGGTTTGAGCCATTCGGGAGTATTCATTTCAAGTCCTCCTGCGGAGAAAGCGCCGCTTCGCTGTGGTTGTTCATCTCAGTCGGTCCCTGATCCCGGCTCAGCGCCTCATTCAGGTCGCGCTCTGATATCGTGTGCAGTTCCATCCAACCCGCCCGATCTCCTCTGCCAGGAACGGTCATATGGATCGCCGTCCTCTGATACGTTTCGAAACCTTGCCCGCGGAGAAGTTCTTCCTGAATCAGGACTTCGTAGTCCCCGGCCGGAAGTTCGTCCGGAAAATCAGCTAGGCTGAACGGGTGCAAGAAAGTCACCCTCAAACTGGATGAACGCACGCGCATCTCGGGCCTCCACGATTTTGGCAGATCCGTCGCTCGCCACTGTTGACGGCCCCTTGGATTCCGGACCTGACCAGTCGAACGATTTCTCCTCTTGTACTTCGGAAACGTTCGACTGGTGCTGACACATGTTAGCCCCTGGCGCCGCGCGGGTAGAGAACACCCTGGCGAGGTTTGCGGGCACTGACCTGTGTAAGGGCGGCGAGGCCGACCTGCGCGTATCCTTTGGGAAACAGGGATGATCTGCGTTCCTGCAACCCTTGAAAGGATTGGCGATGGGCGACTCCAATGTACTCAACCCGCACCCGCCGGAGTTTGATCGGTTCCTCTACGCGTCCGTCGGCGAAGATCGAAACGGCTATGCCGTGGCTGTGCTCTCCACGCTTGCGCGGCTTGGCCTCGATCCATGGAAGGAAACCGCTGATCTGGTCACGCTCGGGCGCGACGGCGCGCGAGCGCGATTGGCAGCACTGCTTGCTCAGTTTCGTGACGTTCCGGCGCTCGCCAGCAATCACGGCAGGATCGCACGAGACTTGAGCCAGCTGCTTCCAGAAGGCCTGGCGTCAGGTAGCCTGAAGCGAGCTGCCTCGACGGTGACCGGCGACCGCCCGGGGACAAGCAAAGCGATCTGGGCGGTGCTCGCGATTATCTTCCTTCTACTTCAGATGTTCATGGTTGGCGGGTCGGGGTCAGGCGAATGACCGTCTCAACCGCGACCGCGAGGAGACCGGCACACGCAGCGCACAAGTCCGGGACACTTTCTCCACACGAACAAGGCGTTCTGTGGGACATGGAGGAACACTTCTGGACCAATGGCGCCGACAACGCGCGGGCGACGACAGCTACCAACGCAGTCATGGTCTTCCCCTATCCGCCCGGGATCCTCCAGGGTGACCAGATCTGGACCCATCTTCGGGAAAGGACCGGCTGGCGCTCCGTTGTCATGGCCGAACGGCGCGTGATGCGGTGTCATGACATCGCCATTCTCACCTATCGCGTCTCGGCAGAGAAACCCGATGTGCCGATCTACAAGGCTCTCTGCGCCTCGACCTATCTTAACGATGACGAGACTTGGGTAAGGATTTCCCACCAGCAAACTACGGTGACATGAGAAGCGCAGAGGCAATCGAACTGCCGCAGGCACCGGGACTAACCTACGGCAGTGTTGAAGGCCTCTGGCAAAGCTAAGTCAGGCATGCCCGCCGAATATTTGGTGGCAGAGAAGATTTCCGAGTACCTGAGTTGCGCGTCGACGTGCCGATCCCAACAGGGCCGGCGTGTCGGCACGCTTCTTATTCTCGGAGCGTCCAGGAAAGGACAATTCCAATGACACCCGAACAGAACAAGACTGCCGAAAAGATGACGTCCGTGAAGGCCGCGTGGGAAAAGGCGCCCGCTGGTCCGAAGAAGGACACGGCGCTGAAGCACTACCAGGCAGCCGAGAAAGCCAACACGGCGAAGAACGACGCCGACACCAACAAAGAACTCGATGCGGCGACCCACGCGCTCGCTTGATGTCCAGCGTCTGACCTGAACACCGGGGCCGCCCGCCGATCAATGGCCGGCGGCCCTTCTTATTTCAAGAGCGGTCCGGTCTGATCCAGATACGCTGCATCAAACTCAGCCAGTTCCACCAATCCAGCATGATCTTGAAAGGACACGCGACCGTCTCGAAAGGTCACCAGCCCTCTTTCGCGCAGCTTTCGCAGGACGCGATTCACATGAATGGCACTTAACCCCAGCACATCGGCCAAGTGATACTGGGTCAGTGGGCAGTCGTATCCTTCCCGGGATCCCATATCCACCAGTGCCAGCCTCGATCCCAGTTCCAACAGAAAATGTGCCATCCGGGCGTCCGCGTCGCGCCTGCCGATCCCTACAAGATGTTCGACCACCATTGCCTCGTCCCGCGACGCCGCCCAGAGAATGGCTGTCGCAAGCCGCGGCGTCTGCGCGAAGGCCGCCAGAAGGTCGCTCTTCAACACTTCGGCAGCCTCGATTTCCACGATGGGTTCGAAACTGTGATCAGAGGTGCGCAACAGCAAGCTGCGCAAGCCGAGGAAATCTCCGGGCACCTGAAAATCGACAATCTGGCGTGTCCCGTCAGGCTGGAGCTTGTAGGAACAAACCCATCCTTCCGACAGGATATAGGCAGCCTGATCCGACTGCCCCTGATGGACCATATCGCGCCCAGCGACGAAGGAGCGGCGGCGCTGGTGCAGGCGCTCGAGCACATCCAACTCCGCCTTTGACAAAGCGACAAAGGCCGAAAGCTTGCGGGTGAGCGGGCTGGTCGCGAATGGTGTCATAGCTTCTCCCTGACAGTTCCGTCAGCAGCGTGGAAATCGTTTCTTCGACTGCTCTCGATCAGTCCAGCATAGCTCATTTCGTGCGAGAAGTACGGATAGGTCCGGCGCGAATTCAGCCTAGTTAGCGAAACAAAAAAGGGAATTCCAAAAATGTCTGCGGCGAACGAGCATTCAGGACAGGCCGCCCTTTCAATCTGCGAAGCACTTCTTCTTGCCATGAACGATGGCGGACTGCTGCCGGAGCATGAGATCGTAGGTGTTCTTCGCGACGCCGCAGCAACCCATGAGAACGCAAAGGGACCGGAGGCCGAAACGGAAACGCACCGATCTGTTGCGGCACTCATCAACCAGATCATCGCTGGTGGCAACTCCGTTCGGAGGCCGCAAGTTTAAACGCTCAATCACACAGGATTTCTATTGCCGATGAAGCTTTCGTCCTATTCAACCAACGGTCGTCGCCAAGGGCGAGATCGAGAAGAGATACCGGATCAGACCACCAACCGAGTCCGCAAAGCTCAGCCTCTGAGCGCGCCGCAGCCCCCAGTACAAGAGCGAGCCTCGTCCATTACGGGTAAGGAGCCGGGCACGCGAAATGCTGCCGGTCAGACTGATCTGATGCGGGAAGAGCCCACTTTGGCTCCATCAGACTTGTCGCGGGCGATGGCGAAATACCGACAGCCAATCCATTCGCGCAGCATCTTCGAGCTGACTGTGACAGTGGTCCCGTTCGTGGCAATATGGGCGGTCGCCTGGTGGATGCTCTCGATCAGCACTGCGCTGGCAATGGCCCTGGCACTGGTGAATGCGGCGTTCCTCGTCCGACTGTTCATGATCCAGCACGATTGCGGTCACGGGTCCCTGTTTCGCAGTCAGCGCCTATGCGACTGGATCGGTCGCGTTATCGGCGTGATCACGCTGACGCCCTATGACGTCTGGCGCAAAACGCACGCAATCCATCATGCCACGACCGGAAACCTCGACCGGCGGGGTGTCGGAGATATACCGGTTCTCACAGTCACGGAGTACCGAGAAAAGGGGTGGCTCGGCCGGGCGCTCTATCGGCTTATCCGCAATCCAGTTTTCTTGTTCGGGGTGGTGCCGTTCTATACATTCTTTTTGCAGAACCGACTGCCCGTTCACTTAATGCAGTCGGGCTGGCGATACTGGCTGAGCGCGATGGGAACAAATGCCGCCATTGGTTCGGCGCTCACCTTGATTGTCTGGCTGGGTGGATGGGACGTTGTTCTTTTCGTCTTCCTGCCAACCATGTTCTTGGGTGCAGTCGCCGGCATGTGGTTCTTCTATGTCCAGCATCAGTTCGAAGAAACCAGTTGGCAGCACGAAGAAAATTGGAACATCCACGAAGCAGCACTTTACGGAAGCTCACATTACGAGATTCCGAGCGTTCTACGCTGGATCACTGGCAATATTGGTGTCCACCATGTTCATCATTTGGCTAGTCGAATTCCGTTTTATCGCCTTCCAGAGGTGATCGAGGATCACGAGGTTCTGGCACAGACCAAACGCATCACGCTTCGGCAAAGTCTCCGCTGCGCGCACCTCCACCTCTGGGATGAGAGTCGCCGCAGACTCTTGTCGTTCGCCGAGGCACGCGCTCTGTCCGCCTGAACCTTCCATGATATGATGTCTGGGCAAAGAGACGCGCGAAGGTGCCTACAGGGCTGCGATGTGAGAGCGGTGCATCGTCCAATTGGAGAAGGCATGTTCATCCCATGATCGACGATCCCCAGACTCTGCCCCATGAGGCCGCCGACAGAATAACAAAGCCATTTGTGCGCTTTCTGAAAATCGAAGCGGCGGCAGGAGGGCTTCTTCTTCTGGCGGTACTACTGGCCTTGGCGCTGGCAAATTCACCTTGGCAAGAGGCCTTTCTGGGTTTTTGGGAGACGCCAATCGGTCTGACATTCGGCTCGCTGGACTTCACCCGCTCCCTGCGACACTGGATCAATGACGGTTTGATGACGCTCTTCTTCTTTGTGCTTTCGTTGGAGCTCAAGCGGGAGATCGTGCTGGGCGAATTGCGAAACCCTCGACGGGCCGCCCTGCCGTTTGCAGGCGCAGTGGGTGGCATGGTTGTACCGGTCTCCCTGTTTCTTGCGATGATGTACGGACAGCCCGGGATGCACGGTTGGGGAACCGTGATGGCGACGGATACGGCGTTCGTGATCGGGAGCCTGGCCCTTTTCGGAAACCGGATCCCACCCACCTTGCGTCTGTTCCTGCTTTCCCTCGCTATCTTTGATGATGTCGGCGCGATACTCGTTGTCGCCCTTGGATACGGGGAAGCGTTGACTTGGTCGGCACTCGGATTGGGCCTGCTGGGAATTGGTATTGTAGCAACCGCCTCGCGCCTCGGGATCAGAAGCATCCCGGTCTATTTCTTCATGGGGGCGGCAGTCTGGCTGTGCTTCGATGCCTCTGGCGTTCACGCGACCATCGCCGGTGTCATTCTGGGCCTCATGACGCCTACCCGAATTTGGGTGAGCGATATTCGCCTGCGTGTGATCCTCGGGCGCGTACTCGCCGCTCCGAACGGCGATCATCGGCAGGGGGATGTTGCAGGCCATCATGACCTTCGTCAGGCGGGCCGAGCGCTCACCGAATCCCTCTCGCCGGTCGAACGTCTTGAGATGATGCTGCACCCTTGGGTCGGCTTTGCAATCATGCCGATCTTCGCGCTGGCAAATGCTGGCATCACGATTGGCGGTGCCGATTTCGGACAACCGGTCTCCTTGGCGATCATTGTCGGCCTGGTGCTGGGAAAACCGATTGGCGTGCTCGGGTTCAGCTGGCTTGCGGTCCGCTCAGGCCTGGCTGTGCTCGCGCCCGGGCTGTCGTGGCCATTCATTATCGCAGGCTCGTTTCTCACGGGAATCGGTTTCACGATGTCGCTGTTCATTGCGGGCCTCGCATTCGACTGGTCCGTCCTGAATGCGGCGAAGCTGGGCATTCTCAGCGGATCGGCTCTCTCCGCGATGCTCGGAGTCGCACTGCTGATCTGGCTGACACTGCAAAGGACGTGACAACAACTCATCGCTGGTACGATGCGCGACTTCGTTCTTATACCGCCGATGTCCACGGTCGATATCGATGCTGCGCGCTGGTTCTGCGTTGCCGCAACGCGCCGCACGTCGCAACGGGCATGAGTATCGAGTTCGTGGGCACCGCATCGATCTGATCCGAGGCGCTCAGTCCCATGCTCCCGATCTGTGTCAGTGCAAGGAGCAGCACGAAAAAGACAAATCCCGTCGTGACCAAGAGGCACGTTCAGCCGACATATGTCGCTGTCGCATTGAGCACTGCACGCTCGATCGCCGCAGGCGTGATCGCAGCGGCCAGCACTAAGATGTCAACGACCGCCACCGACACGGGAAAACACCGACCTTCAACCCACCAATTCTTTGATGGGCTCTACAAGGGGCAAATGACTACGTGCCGTTGCAGAGTTGGTGAGATCTCTAGGCCGTTCCAGGTCCAACGCGCTTCAATATAATCTAATCCACACGACCGCTAAACGCCCGACAGAGCACGCCAGAACGCGATTTCTTGTTACACACACAGTGCACACGGAACCAATTTAGATGCTGATTTAAAAAACGAACCAGCCCAATCCATCACTGAATAGAAGCAAAGCACGTCTTTGAATGACCGCTTCGAAACGGTTTTTAGACCTTGGTGCATAGCGCAGCATTCGGTAGTGAGGGCTCAGAGTCCGCATTCGCCGCGTTCGGCTCCAATGTCTGGTATGCCCGCGGACCCTATCCATCAATATGAACTGGCGGCTACCTGAGAGGCCTATTTGCTGTCGCCGCTTCCGATCCGCTTCAAACCGTCGAAGTCGATTTCCTGCTTCTGTTCCTCAGTCAGATCCGGCCGGATTTCCGATACCGGCTTGGGCCCGCAGACGTCCCACATCACCGCAAGCTCACTCGTACTCCAGCGATACACCCAACCAATAACGCTGCTCCCATCGGTCCCGATCAGATTGGCGATCGCGACGCCTTCACCATTATCATCGTCCACTGTTTACTGACTTCCTGCACTTTGGCGCTGCAATCGCGGCATCGTGTTCTCAGGCTTCGCCTGCACAGCATGACGCAATTGGTGGATGTTTGCTGACTACTTTTCTTGAAGGAGCCCACTTCACATGGGGACGTCCAATGCAGTACGCCCCAAAATTTCTTTGTTTTCAAATCATGTGGTCGGGCTCCGTGGCGGCTTCGACAATCGACAGGACTTCATTTTTGTCAAAGCCAATGACCCTCGCCAGAACTGTGAATTCCACGACGTCGATACGACGCTCGCCGCTTTCGAGACGCGCCACAAATGACTGGTGGCGTTTAAGCTTCGCCGCCAACTGCTGCTGGCTGAGACCTGCATTCTGACGTGCATTAACCAACGCACGGACGAGCGCCAGCTGGCCATTTGTTCTGATTGTTTTCGCCACGCGTCACATACCTTTTGTGACGTCGCTAGCGGATGAAATCTGTTATCTAAAAAGTAGATATTTGAGGGTGTTATCGGCGTCTGGTTTCCATCGGCTGCAAGTTTGATGCACACCCAATCGCCCATCAATCCCCCACCAGTTCCAGAAACCGACCGTAGTCCTGACTGACTTCACGGGCTTCCTCAAATGCGCGCGCACGTTCCTGCTCGAGGCAGCGAAAGTAGTCCTGAATGTCCGAGATGTAGATCTCGAAGTCCCGCCGGATGATATCCGAATAGTCCTTGGCCGCTTGCGAATCGCTTGGGACGAAAGGCCGGACCGGCGCGAAACAGGATTCCGCCTGACTTGCGCCTGGTGCGAGCATCAGGAAGGCCAAAGCCTGAATTTTCACTGACCGGCTCAACCTCAGGTTTCCGAAACCCTTATTTTCCTTGATAGACGCCAATGGCCGTGCCTAGAGTTTGAGTAACCGAGATACAGCCGTATCTGCCGCATTATATCTTGCGGTTAATAATATACTATCGTAACTCTGGGCTTCAAGTGGGAATGCCCGGGCGTTGCGCGTTTGAAGAAAGCGTGAGCCGGGCCATGAACTGGGACATCGAAGCACCAAATGTGGTTACGGAAGCACGTTTCCGCGAACTCGTGGAAAGCGGCTATAGCGCTGAAATCCTGTGCCAGGAGTCGGCACACAAGAAGGGCCCGAGTTATTACGGGGTCTGGATCATGCGCGTCGTCTCTGACGAGGGCGTGGAGAAGCTTCTGGTCACGGCACGTACCCGGACGACCTATAACGACATCAAGATCCGCGAGTTCAAGACCATTACGGGCGTGGTCTCCTTCCTTATCGGGATCGGCTTCTCTCATGCCGATGTCCCGCTCAAGGAAGGTCAGCGGACAACGCACAAGCTGGCTGCGGCCGACAAGGGCGGCAGCAAGTAGCCTTCTCCTTTTCTTGTATCTCGCGGTTCCAGCCACTGCGCAAATGGTGCTGGTCATGGAGAGCGATGGCTCTCTGACCCCATCCCGCTCTCAGGACAGCTTCGCCCGCAATTACAATGACGGCATCGGTCAGGGGTCGAAGGCCGATGAGTTGGCGATCCTCGGTGAGACTGACGTTGGACCAGACGACATCCAGATGGCAGCCCTCTCGCGGCCCGCTCCCCTACCCCGCGCCGAAGTTCTCACGGCCATCGAATCCACCGCCCTTCGCTACGCCGGTCATCCCGGGCTGCGGCGCACGGATCTCTCAGTTCGTGATTGGCTGACGCTCTACCGTGCCAATATCGAAATCGAGAGCGCCTATCGGCAGGATGCGGTCTCGAGCGCTGGCGCCATTGGCCTTGGTCAATTGATGCCCGCGACGGCGCGGGACCTCGGCGTTGACCCGCGCGATCCACTTCAGAACCTCGACGGGTCCGCCCGCTATCTTGCGATGATGCTGGACACGTTTGGCGATCCGCGGCTCGCGCTCGCAGCCTACAACGCCGGCCCGGATGCAGTGCGCCAGTACGGCGGCATTCCCCCCTACCGAGAAACCCAGAACCACGTGGCCCGTGTCATGGCCGTCGTGGCCCGATTGGAAGGATCAAATTCATGAAACACATATCTAACCTGTTTATTGCCTCGCTCGCGCTCTTCCTCCTCGTCGCAGAGCCGGCCCTTGCCCAAAGCATCGATCTCTCGCCGATCCAGAGCCTGTTGCAAGGGATCGTCGATGCGCTGACCGGACCGCTTGGTGTTGTCATCGCGACGCTAGCCGTGCTCGGCGTTTTCTTGAGCTGGTTTTTCAACATCATCGATCTGCGGCAGGCGCTCTGGGTGCTTGTTGGCATCGCCGGTGTCGCTGCCGCCCCCACCATTGTTGCCGCGGTCTTCGCCGGTGGCTGAGCACTCGCCCCTCTTTCTCGGCCTCGTGCGGCCGCCGAAGCTTCTGGGCCTGCCCATCATGTATGCGATGGTCTGGCTCTTCGGCTCGGTGCTCCTCTTCGTCTGGGTCCAGCACATCGCGGTGCTGGGCGTGGCCGCCCTGCTCTATCCTTTGCTTTGGAAGGCCGCCGATTGGGATCCGCGCTTCATCGACGTGATGATGACGGCGCTGCAGGAAACGCCGCCAACGCGGAATCGCTCCATCCATGGCGGGGACAGCTATGCGCCCTAATAGAGCCATGGACGAAACGCTCGATCTCCGCACAATGACGCCGGACTGGTATGCCCGCGAAACCCGCCTCGCGCATATGCTTCCTTATGTCAGCCTGGTCGATGACCGCACCGTGCGCACGCGGGTGAACGAGCTTTTCCAGTGCATCCGTCTCGACGGGGTCAACAGCTACACGACGGATGATGCCTATCTCGACAAGGTGACCGCGCTCTTTGCCAGGATCATCGCGCAGCTGGGGCCTGAGTTCAGCTACTACGTCCACAAGGTCTCTAAGGCCATCAAACCTGATCTGGACCCGATCCGTGAGGACAGCTTCGCAGGCGAGGTGGATCGGCGCTGGCGCAAGAAACTCGAGACCAGCGGGCTGCGCGACAAGACCCTGACGCTCACGGTCATCCATCGCCCGCCCCCGAAAAGCGTCCTGCCATTCCTGAACCGCAGCGCGCCGGATCGCCTCAAGGAGGCAACCGAGAAGCGCCTGCGCCGTCTGGGAGAGGCCGTAAGTGTGTTCGTGTCAGGCTTGAGCGAGCTGAACCCACGGGTGCTAACCGCCAAAAGCGGCGAGTTGATAGGCTTTCTGGGGGCCCTCAACACCGGCCAAGAATTGCCGCTTTATCCCGCCAATACCTACGGCTTTCTATCATTCAACGTGGCCAACACGCGAGTGACGTTTCAAGGGGATCACTTCGAGCTCTCCGAAGGCGTCGTGGGGCATCGCTACGGTAAGAGCTTCACCATCGGGGAATATTCCGAAGCCACCTCCTGCACCATGTTCGACATGCTGAACCTGCCCGTCGACATGATCGTCACGCATTCTTTCACGCCAATCAATTCGAACCTCATGGCGGGCCGCATCAAGCGGCAAAAGCGTCAGATGCAGGCCTCCCAGGATGCGGCCCTGTCGCTGATGGAAGCCCTCGACATCGCCGCCGATGATCTGGAGGCCAAGCGCCAGAGCTTCGGCGAGCACCACATGGTTGTGACGATCTTCTGTGACACCCTCGACGAATTGCAGACGCTGAGTGCCGAGATCGTGAATGCCGCCGCCGCCGAAGGGGTGAAGATGATCGGTGAGAGCGTTGCCGCCAAGGCGCACTACCTGAGCCAACATCCCGGAAATCAGCCCAAGCGCGTGCGCGCCAGTGCGATCACCAATCGCAACTTCGCGGATTTCGCGGCCTTCCACCGAACACAGCTGGGCAAGCCTGCCCAGAAAACACCCTGGGGAAAGGTCATCACCTATCTGCCCACGCCCGAACAAAGCGCGTACCGGTTTTCCTATCATGAGCAAGGCAGCCCCGAGAAAGAACCCACCAGCGGGCATACGCTGATCATGGGACGGCCCGGATCGGGTAAATCCGTCCTCTCAGCCTTTCTCGTGACACAGGCCCGTCGAGCAGGGGCGCGGATCTTCGTCTTCGACTACCGTCTTGGTATGGAGATGGCGGTCCGCGCCAATGGCGGGCGCTATGCGTCTTTGAAAGCCGGGCAGCCCTCGGGCCTCAACCCGCTTTGGACCGAAACCGATAGTCGCGGCACAGCATGGCTCTCGGATTGGCTCGCCAAGCTGCTCTACCGTGCCGACAAGCCGCTCACGCCTGCGCAGACCAACCGCATTCAGGAAGTCGTCCGCCAAAATGCGCAAGCCACGAACCCCGCCCTGCGGAACTGGCGGGATTTTGCATCACTGTTCGTGTCCACAGACGATGGCGGCGATCTGCACCAGCGCCTGCTCGAATGGACGGAAGAAGGCCGCTACGGCTGGATATTCGGACAGACGCTGGAAGACACCTTCTCCCTCGAAGGCGATGTGGTCGGCTTCGATCTCACCGGTATTCTCGACAGCGAGGCCGAGAAGGAACGGATGGCCGTCCTTTCCTATCTCTTCCGCAGAGTCGAGCGCGAGATCGAGGACCGCCGCCCCACGATCATCGTCATCGACGAGGCATGGAAGGCGCTCGACAACGCGTATTTCGCCGAGCGACTGTCCAACTGGCTGGTGACCGCGCGCAAGCAGAACACCGTCGCGGTGATGATGACGCAATATGCGAGCCAGCTCGAGCGCACCCGCACCGGCAAGACCATCGTCGAGGCCGTGCCCACGCAAATCCTGCTCCCGAACATCAGGGCGCACGCCGCCGATTACGCCATGCTGAATCTCTATGAGAAGGAACTCGACGTGCTTCTCAATACCGGCAGCGACAGCCGCCTTGCGCTCATCCGCGATGATCAGGGCTCCATTGTCGTCGATGCCGATCTCAGCGCCCTCGGGCCCAATCTCACCATCCTCGGCGGCATGGAAAAAGGCGAGGCGCTCGTCGGCGCCGATTACCGTGACCGCCCGGACTTCTGGAGGATTTCATGACACGCATTTTGTTGTTTCTCGCCGCGCTCGGCGCTTTGGCCTCCTGCGCCCAGTACCAGGAACCGCAGGCGAACTGCTTCACATTCCTCGCGTCCACGGCACCTGTCGCGCCTGATTGCACCTTTACGCCTCTAGATGCGCCGGAGGGCGACATTGAAGTCTAGCCTGCCCCATATCCTTGCGCTTTGCTTGCTGCCCGGTCTCGCCCTGTCCCAAGGTGTGCCGACCAATGACAGCGGCTTGACCGCGCGCGATATCGTCGAGACCGGCGATCGCGAGGCCGACCTCGCGGTCCAGGCCGACAAGCTTTCCGTGCGTGAACTCATCGCTGAGATCGAACGGGAGCAACTCGAGACCTTGCAACGCATCGTCGATGCCCAAACCAGCTTTGGCGGTCAGGGCTTGCCGGCCATGGTCTCTGGGCTCGAAAGTGGCAGCGGCGATCCGACCCGCTCCGTTGAGGCGGTCTATGGCACGGGTGAGATCGATCCCAACCCGGGCGGCGCACAGATGTTCGGGGATGCGGCAGAAAACATAGAGCAACTCATCATCCGCGTCGCGCAGGAGACGAGCGGGTTTGCGGGCGTGGGCCGCGCGGGTCTCTCGCCGGTCCAATGGCGCGCCCTTCTGCAGGCGCTCATCTGGCAGGAAAGCCGCTTCACCATCGGCACGCGCTCGCCCGTCGGGGCCTTTGGCCTCACCCAGATTATGCCGGGCACCGCCAGCGATCTCGGGATCAACCCGGAATACTATGACAGCCCTTACCTGCAGGTGCATGGCGGCGCGCGTTATCTCGCAACCCAGCTGAACACCTTTGATGGCAATATCATCAACGCGCTCGCGGCTTATAACGCCGGACCAGGCCGGGTGTTCGAGTATGGCGGCGTCCCACCCTTCCGCGAGACCCAGCACTACGTCCAGGTCATCCCGGAGCGCTATAATCTCTATCTTAGCCGCATCGGCGGAATCGAAGCGCTCGGCACGATCGATCCGGCGCTTCTCGCCAATGCGAACCTCTCGATCACTGGGCACGGTGCGGCGTTTTATGGCAACAACTCGCCCGCCGCGATCAGGCAAGCCGCCCTGCGCATTGTGGACATCGTAGAGCGGATTTCCACGACGGAAGACGTGCAGGAAAGCATCGCGCTCAACACCTATGCCCGTGCCGAACTCGTGCGCCTCGTCGCCGCCCGCATCCGGCTTCAGGTTGCGCGCACCCGCGTCCTTTCCGCCGAAGAATTGGCACAGGCCAGCGCCCGTATGGCCGAGAGTGCATTCATGGATTTCACGATCAGGGAGATAGACTGATGAGAGATTTACTTGTGAGAACGGCCTTGGCCACGACACTTGGGATTGGCCTGCATTTCGCCACCCTCACTCCCGCCATGGCGCAAGGCGTGCCTGTCGTCGACACTCAGAACATCGCGCAAAACATTCAGCAGCTGCGGCAGATGATCGAAGACGAGATCTTGCAAAATGAGCAGCTGACGCAGCTCCGCGAACAACTTGCCACGCTCACGGACCAACTCGCGGAGCTGCAACGAACATATGAAGCGCTCACTCGTCTTGCTGAACTGCCGGAAATCATCCGTACAGAAATGGAAGACGAACTGAACGGACTGCTCGATCAGGAGTTCGGGGACATCCTCGCCACCATTGAAGCCATCAAGACCGGAGACTTCTCTGGCCTCTCCGGCTCCGGCGCAGGCGAGATCGAAACCCAGATGGACCGGGTCCTGGCCGATCTCGGATTTGACGATGACACGCTTTCGGAAATGGCCACCAGCGGCAATCCCGGGGCCAACCGCGTGGCCACGCAAGCCACGACTGCCGCCCTCGTTTCAGCAGCAGCGCAAAACAGCTACGAGGATGCCGGCCAATCGCTCGAGCGGGTGGACCGCCTCGTCGGACTGATCGACGACATGGATGAGCTGAAAGAAAGTGTCGATCTTAACACGCGCGTGACGGCGGAGCTCGCCATCGCGCTGGTCGCCATGTGGCAGCTCGAAGCCGTGCAGACGGTGGGCGACGGCACCGGCGGCGTGATCGATGCCGCCACCATCGCCGAGGAACAGCGCTTCATGGATTTCACCCTGCCGGACCTGCGGGCTGACTGATCGTGAGGGAATGAGGGGTGGCTACTGAACAGGAAATCATCGAAGAAGAGCTGATCTATGGTGCCCTGCGCCGTGAACGGCTCTGGCAGCGCCTTGGGCTCATCGGGCTCATCTTCGGCATCCTCGGTTGCCTGAGCGCGGCAGCAGTGGCGATCCTCGATGTCGATCCGCCCCCCGTCGTCGTGCCTTATGATCCTGCCACCGGCTTCGCGCTCCCCGAGGCTTCGGTGGGCGCGACGTCGGTCACCGCCAACCAAGCGATCATTGAGGCAGAAGTTTTTCGCTATGTGACCGACCGCGAAGTCTACAACCAGCTCGACAATGATCTGCGCATCCGCAGCGTCCTGCGTCGCTCGGACAGTGCTGCCGAGAGCGGATTGCGCCAGATCTGGAACAGCGCCAACGAGAACTACCCGCCCACGGTCTATGGCCCGAATGCCCGGCTCGACGTGGAAATCCTCAGCATCAATCGCATCGGCACGAACCGCGCCACCGTGCGCCTGCGCAAGCGTCTGACATCCATCAATGGCATCCAGACAGGCCTCTTCACCGCCACGCTTCTCTTCGAGTTCCGCCCCGAGACCCGCCGCTCTATCGACGAGGTCTGGACCAATCCCTTCGGATTCACCGTGCTCGAATATTCCATCCGCTCCGACAGATTGGAGAACTGATCTTGTTGCTCGTACGAATTGCAGTTGTTGCCCTTATCCTTTTGCTGCCGGGACTGGTCGCAGCCGAAGCCATCCCGCGCGGTGGCCCCAATGACAACCGGGTACGGCTTGCCACCTATCAGGAGGGCCAGGTCTACCGCCTCAACGTCTCGCTCACCCATGTGACCACCGTTGAATTTGGCGAGGGAGAAAGCATCCGCTCGATCATTGCTGGCGACACGGAGGGCTTCGAGATCGACGGCGTGCCGGGTGGCCAGGCCTTCGCGATCAAACCCGTCGCGCGCGGCGTCCATACAAATGTGACAGTCTATACGAACCGCCGGAGCTACTACTTCAACGTCCAGGAGGTCCGCAGCCCGACCTTCTACGTGGTCCAGTTCCGCTATCCCGATGATAATGCGCGGCCCACCCGTGCCATCGCGGCCCAAGCGCCGAACTACAACTACGGTGCCAGCGCGCGCAATGAATTCACCCCGACCCGCGTCTGGGATGACGGGACCTTCACGTATTTCGAATTCCCGCGGAACGCGCCGGTGCCCGCAATCTTTCGCTACGCCAATGGCCGCGAACGGACGGTCAATACGCAGGCCACCGAGGAAGGCGTGATCCGGGTCTCGGGGGTGAATAGGCAATGGGTGCTGCGGATCGGGGAAGAGGTGGTCTGTATCGAGGCCACACCGCCTGCGGGGGTAGGATCATGAGCGACACCGGAAACGCAGACCTCGAGAAACGCCTCGCTGCCCTTGAGCAAGGCAAAGGCGCAGGTCCATCCCCTGCCCCAAGGCGCTCACCGCTGCTCGCTTTGGTCGTCGTCCTCGTGATCGGCGCCGGCGGTGCATTGCTCTATCTCCTATCCCAACCCGAGGAAGAGGAAGCCCTGCCTACGGCCACGCCGGACGTGTTCCAAAACGAAGGCGACGGCTTCGGCGCCATCGAAACCCTCCCCCCACCGGAGCCCGAAGTCGTTCTGGTCGCACCAGACCCGGTGGAACCGAATACCGAGCTTCTGGCGCAGCTCGCGGCCCTTCAGGCCCAGATCGAAGAGTTGCGCAATGCGCCCGAACCCGTCGTCGAGGAAGACACGGCTGCCACCGACGCCATCGATGCGCTGACAGCGCAAATCGCGGCGCTTCAGGCCGCGTCGGAAGCCGCGCAACAGCAGTTTCGCGATGAGCTCACGGCGCGCGACCTGGAGCTGGAGCAACTCCGCATGGACCTTGAACTCGCGCAGCTCGAGGCCAATCGCCCCCTTCCGGCACCCATCGGGCCTAGCGAAGAAGAGTTGCGTGCGCGGGAAGAAGAACGGCTGCGCCGCGAGGAGGAAGCAAGGCGGCTCGCGGAACTTGAACGCCGCGCGGCAGAGGAGCGTGCGTTTCAGGAACGCCGCATCACCTCGCCCACCATCGCCTTTGGCGGCACATCAGGCGCAAATGAGACGGCGCTGACCGAGCGGACCTTTGGCGAGGTGACGGATTTCGTGCTGAATGGCGCGTTGCCCACTTCGGTGACGCAGGCTGAGGTCATTACCAATCCGTCCAACACCATCATTCAGGGCACGATGATCCAGGCCGTCATGGAAACCGCCCTCGACAGCTCCCTGCCCGGCCAGACCCGCGCCGTCGTCTCCGAGGACGTATTCAGTTTCGATGGCTCTCGTCTCCTGATCCCGCGCGGGTCCCGTCTCATCGGGCGGTATCGTTCCGGCGTTGATATCGCGCAGCGCCGGGTCACCATCGCTTGGGACAGGATCATCCTGCCTGACAATCAAACCATCCAGATCAGCTCCTTCGGGGGTGACGAACTGGGTCGCTCCGGTGTGACCGGCTTTGTCGACACGCGCTTTGATGAGCGCTTCGGCTCGGCAGCGCTGATTTCTCTGATCTCTGCAGCGCCAAGCGCCGCCGCGGCAAACGTACAGGACGAGACCACCGCGGAAGTGCTCGAAGACGTGGGCGATGATCTTGCCGATGCCACGGACAGTGTGATTGGAGACTACCTCTCCATCGGCCCCGTTATCTATGTCGACCAAGGCGCCCGCGTGACGGTGATGGTCGACCGCGATCTGGAGATCTTCTGAGCCCATGTCGCTGAGCTATCTCGAAACCTCCCTCGACAGGATCGACGCCGCCGCCCGCGACGATGTCATCGAGATCTGCATCAACCCTGACGGCAGCTGCTGGGGAGAGTTCCAGGGCGATCACTTCATGCGAAAGCTGGACCGGGCATTGACCGCGACCGAAGTGAAGGACCTCGGCAACCAGATCGCCTCCTCGGCCAATACCACGATGAGCAAGGACCGCCCCATCGTCTCGGTCTCGATCACCTATAAGGGGCGCCCGATCCGCGCACAGGTCATCACCCCGCCCGCCGTGCTCTCGGCCATGTCGATCAGCCTGCGGTTCTTCTCAAGCCTGCCACTCGAGGGCATTGCGCTCGATTTCCTCTACGGAAAGGAGCGAAAGCTCGAAGACCTGCGCGTGGAAAAGAAGCGTGCCTTGCGCGCCGTCGTGGCCGCGGGCGTGATCGATGATGCGCTGGCATTTTGCGTCGAGAACAAGCTCAACATGATCGTCTCGGGTGGCACCTCCACCGGCAAGACCGTGGCCGCACGCAAGATCCTCGCCCATGTGCCGGCCGAGGAACGCATCGTCACCATCGAGGAAGCGGCCGAGCTTCTGCCGACCCAGCCCAATGCCGTGACCCTCATCGCCAATCGCGACGCAGAATTCCAGACCGCCGATGTGCTTCTCACCGCCACGCTGCGCATGCGCCCCGACCGGATCATCCTGGGCGAGGTGCGCGGTAAGGAGGCCATGACCTTCCTCGAAGCCATCAACACCGGCCATGGCGGCTCCATGACCACGCTTCATGCCGAAACCCCGCAACTGGCCGTGCAGCGGCTTGCGATCGCAGCACTCAAGACCGAAATCCCGATGACCTATGCCGACATGATCCAGTACATCGAGAACTCCATCGACGTGATCATCCAGGCCGGCCGCCATGACAGCAAACGCGGCATCACAGAATTCTACCTCCCAGGCGCAACTGAGATTGGAACTTCTCCATGAAGACATTTGAATACGATATCCTGTCCTTTCCCATGACTCGTAAGACCAGCATTGCCGACATGCAGGCCAGCCTGAATGCCAAAGGTGCGAAAGGCTGGGAGGTGGTTTCAATCAGCTCCTCGGAATTCGCCAATGTGGGACACACGGTCTTCCTGAAGCGTGAAACCACAGCCACCGGAGCCACGGCATGAAGCAGGCGGACTGTACCCTCGTACTGACTGCGCTGGTCCTGGGCCTGACGTCGGCACCCGGCTTCGCTGAGCGCAATCTCGTGCCGACCCTCGAGCGCAGTTTCGACGTCTGTCCAGACCGGCCCGCTGAACCCGTGTGGATGCAGGAGATACCCCTGCGCCAAGCCTATCAGCGCGTGTTGGTTCAAGACATCTACCGCGCCCAGAACCTCGAGCGGATTGTCGAGACCGTCAGCTGCGCCTGCGAAATCCGGTTCCCGTCCTGGGACGCTGCCGAAGCGGTGTTTCGCGAGCGCCACGCGAGCGACGAACGATGGGAGATGCTGCGAGCCTCGGACGCCTACAACCGCCGCGCCAACGCCGCTCGCCCTGCAGCGAAAGCAATCTGCGACGCCGCAGGCAATTGGTAAGGCGGGGCCGCGATGAGCGTTGTCACCTATTTCGTTGAAACCTCCGAGGGCTATCTCGACACCGCAGCGGAAACACAGTTCGGATCGGTCGCGGCAACAGTCGGCACGCTTCTGGTGATGGGAACAACACTTGTAGTGATCCTCGTGTTCCTCAACATGATCTACCAGTACAAGGCGATGGACGGGCGCACGGCCTTTTGGCTCGCGATCAAGATCGGACTGATCGGGATATTCGCGACCAACTGGGTGCAGTTCAACGCGCTTTCCGCCGCTATCCTGGCGGGCATCGACAGCATTGCGGGTGCGCTTGTCGCCTCGGTCGGTGGCGGTACCCCGGGTCCCTCTGGCACGTTCGCGGAAGAGTTCGACCGGTTGATCGCGGAGTTGGGGGACTACCTGAATGCCGCCGGTTCAGAATTGAATTGGATGGCCGGCGCCATGCTCGACATTGTCGGGGTCCTATTGCTCTCGATCCTCGGCGGGCTGGCCGCCTTCATCCTCGTGGCCTCGCGTTTGATGATTGCACTTCTGATCGGAATAGCGCCGGTCATGATATTCCTGACCCTATTCGAGGTGACCAAGGATTATTTTGCACGCTGGCTGTCGGCACTGGTTTCGTTTGCGCTTTACCCCATTGTCGTCGCAGGCGTGTTCGCAACGATCACAGGTGTCTCCTCTGCGCTCATCGGCGAACTAGGCGACCCCGAAGGGGCCTCAAACATCGGCGCACTCATCCCCTTCTTCATGATGGTGCTCATGGCCAAGGGCTTCATCATCGCCACGCCATTCATCGTCCGCGCAATCTCCGGCAACATCATGATGCCTGCCCTCTCCGGTGGCCTCGGCGGCGGCTACAGCTTCGCCCGTGCCGCAATGGGCAGCCAACAAGCCTACAACCGCTACTTGATCGGCGGGGCAAGTGGGGCGGAATATGCCGCCCTTAGAGCGCGGCAGTTCTTTGGTGTGCAGCAGATGCCAGTGCGGCAGGGGATGGGGCAGACCGGTTCCGGAGGCAGCACAGGGTCATCTGGTGCCGGGTCTCAAATGCTGGCGCAACTGGCTAGGCTTGGAAGGTTGGGGCGACGATGACGGGCAAATGAGAAAAACCCTCCAAAACCGCAAAGATATTGCTGGTGATCTACCACGGGCTGTTTTCATGTCCAAAGGGTTGATTTTAGTAAACCAGGGTTGCCGCCAAGAACGACTGTTTGAGGCCTGAAGTTTATTAGAATCTTCTGCGCCTTCGATAGCGACGCTGGGTGGGTTCTGCGAACTGAACCACTGGTAGCGGCATCCCTTCACTAATCAACCTAGCGAACTCCACCTTTGGGAAGTCGAAGAGGTAGCGGCTTCTGCCTTGTGCGGCTGTCAGCAAGCATAGATTTTCGCCGCCAAAGTCAAATCCGACAAACTTGCCCAATGATCCCCATTCTTTGAGAAGCCGTGTTTCCTCGCAATAGACGGTGTAGATATCTACGCCGTCGAACCGTTCCGGATAGTTTTCTGACAGCATCCGTTCATATTGGGTCAGATCAGTTGGGCGGCGGGTTCCATCGATAATCCAAATCACTTGACCGTAGAAATCTGTGCGCTTTCTTACCTCATCCGACTTGATAGCAGAGTGCTGGAACTCGATCACAAGGCCATAGGGTGTTTTGATATCCGCAATATGAAGCTCGCCAGTTTCATCGCGAGCAGGCACCTCTTGCCAGTCGGAGAGAAACCGGTTCTTCCAGTCGCGATGCCACTCGGTTTCGTTTTCCCACCAATGATCACAATGACGGCGGCCTTTGTGCGCCCAATGCCAGACCTTCTTGGTACCGCATCGAGCTAGCATGGCGGCATTGCAGCCTGGGCAGTTGCCCAAGGCACCAGGCGTCGCCTCAACTCGTTGACCATTCAAAAGTGCAAAACGCATTCCGATCACGCCTAGTTCAAATCTGACTTTACGTTCTGGTACAACGTCACCAACTCGGCCATGCCCATGTCTAAGATTGGCTCATACATAAAGGAATTGAGATGTATATTCGCTGGCGTGATTAGATTAACGCGGCGTAGTAGGCCTATTTTTTCGGCTTCATTATTGAACAAGTCTTTGAATTTTTGAAAAATCTTCCCCATCTGCTTATTCGAAACATCATATTCTTCCTGCGCAGAACGGATCTTCGCGACCATGTATCGCTCGGCTCGCATTCTGATCGCGATTGACAGAGCGATCTTGTGCTCAAGATTGATGCCATCGGCAACGTTTTCACACTCATCGGCCGTCGCGAAAAGATGCTCAATAACTGGCTGCGTCAGATCAACATCAGGGAAGGTACACCCGCTCAAATGACGTTCGAATACGGCCTTGTAGTCCTCAATGGTGAGGGCTTCAGTTTCATCTTTGAAGTGGAGCATCCTGGTAAGCTGAAGGTAGTCAGCATTAGGATTCCCATCGGCATCTTTTGGGCCAAGCGTGTACTCGATCAAATTACGTAAGAACGGAATATAGGCAATTAGAACGGACGGTTCCGCCAACCTGCCCTGCCACTTGCGAAACGGACTCTGGATATCCGTTCGCTCGAATGGCTCAAGCTTGATCCCATCATCAGATCGAAACGCCAGCCGACACTGATGTGCTGGACAGATATCTCTGCTTGAAACTGTTCGAAGGAAATCGAAGTTGTGAGTCAGGACGATGGCAAGGAAATTAGTGTCTTCGACCTTGGTTACATCCTCCAAGAAGTCGATGATCGCGAACTTGTTCTTGTAGTCAAACGAGTCAGAAATGTCGTCAAAGACAAAGAGGGTCTTGGTGCGGTTCTTCCATCGCACGAACACCTCATACATAATATCAAGGATGTAGAGCGCGCGGCTTTCACCTGTGCTTAGCGCTCGGAGCAGTTCTTGCTTTTCGGATGAAGCGTAACGCCTCTCTTCACCTGCATCATTGATGATGAAAGCAATCGAAGGAGCACTTCCTTTGAGGATCGCATCGGCCTTGTTTTCAACGGAAAGTTCAAAGGGCAGGTAGAGAAAGCGACGATTGAAATCTGCCACTACAGCATCCCAATCACCTCTGCTGCTGTCCGCGTCTGCGATGATTTCAGCGAGAGCACTTTGACCAGTTCGATACTCGGATACCAGCGCTTTGTACTCATCAAGTGCCGCGCGAAGATATTGCATCCAAAGGTCACGTTTCAGGCCTTCCGGTTCGTTTAGCATAGGCAGAAGGTGTTTGTTATCTGTGATATAATCTCGGAAAGCCTGCAGCTCCTTGTTTTTGAGCTTTGAATTGAATGTGTCAAATTTCTTCGCCACCGCCTTGTCGTTCAAGACGCGAAGCTTCTCCTCTTCGATTCGCTCGCGAAGAGATTGGTCCGATGAAACCTCTTCCTTCTGATCCGTGTTTTCATCCGCCAAGCTGATGCTGTGTCCAGCGTTAAAAAAGTTGTTCGCTTCGAGCTGCTGCTGAACCTGGGCGACATTGTGATACTGAAAATCCCTTCGAAGGATTGGCGATTGTTCGGTTATCTCGTCATACTTTTGCGCAAAGTCTTCGACCGCAGCCGCCACATCTTCACTGGCAAGGAATTGCTGAACTTTTGGGTCGTACAGGATTCTGTAGTCGGCTTTGCCGAGGTCCGATTGATGAAGTTCGTTGAGCTCGTCCTCAATCGCAGAAAGTGCCTCATAGTAGCTGTCCCCAAATACATCCTCGATAATCGGGTCTAAGTTTTCCCGTGATCTTTCTCCAAACCCCGCAGCGTTCCTGAGTGCTTTATCCAAAGCCTTTTTTGCTTCGCCAATGGACTGATGGATTCTCTCATACTTCGCTCTGAGTTCGGCGTTCGCAAGAAGAGTGGACACCTGACTTGAAGAGAATTTATCATCGTAGGATTTAACGACGAAAATTTCCTCTTTCTTAATGGCTTCGCCATTCAGGGTGATCTCACAAGTAGGTTCGCGATTCGGGAAGTGCAGGTCCTTCGGCGAATTGCCTTCCGAAAGGTCCATCATTGTCTTCGCAAGCGATGTTTTCATAACACCGTTTGGAGCGTAGATCGCGTAGCCTTTGTGCTTAAACTCAAGCTCTGCCTCGAGTTTTCCAATTCCATAGCAATATCTTAGATTTATGTTCAGCTTATCGGCCATGACATTCTCCAAATTATCTCTGCGTCCACAAAGGCCATTGCTTTCGGTCCTAGCGGTTCAAAGCATGCAAGGTAACAACCTCTGCTTCCCACAGCTTATGCCTGAATGATCCGTTCAACCAACGTTGGAAGAATTTGAGGAACAAGCTTCGAACTGGCTGCATCCAACTCCAAGAGCGGCTTCGACAGGTACGGATGAAACTTCTCCGACATGAAGTTCCCTGCTCCCGCGAACAGATCGACAGGTTCGCCAGATCGAATATGCGTTAGTACCGTTTGAAGATCGGGGGATTCGTCCCCGGCCTCCACCAGCAGAAACCCGTCATGCTGTTCAACCAAGAACCCCTTACTTCTGAGTGCGAGCACGAGAGTTGACGTCTTCACCGTTCCGACCCGCGTTGCGATGATCGATGTGCGCTCGCCGAGAGTGTGGGTATTCTCGTTCCGAAATCCTAGCAGTTGATACTGAGCACGCGCTTCCTCCAGCATCGTCAAAGATACAGAGTCCATGTAGGCCGGACTGGCATTCCCCTCGAGCACGGCAAACATTCGATCAATTACTGTGTCATGAATATCCCCCGCATCGCCGCCGAAGACGGGAGGCACACCAGCCTTCGCGGGTTTGACGACAATGACCTTTTCACGATCATGGATCTCTTGAACTACCCAACGCCGCCCAGAAAAAATCAGCAGCATCCCGGGAGCAAGAACATTGTCGATCGGCAGGGTTCCAAGATCCCGCCCCTGTGCAACCAAACGGAATTCTTCAGGTGTCTGGAACACCGCATAGAAGCTGTAATGCTCAACCAGCTTCTCGCCAGTCGGTCCCAAAAGCAACAGCCCGCTTCCGGTCTGTTCGATCAAGCCGGTTTCTGGATGGCCGATCGCACGCAACACATCTGCGAAGACTTCAGTTGTGACCTTCCGAAAGGGGCCTTCGCGGCAGAGCACATTGTAGACCACGCTTGCAGATGCACCATCGCGCTGCGCTATGACTGACAGTATCTGATGGACGAGCGTCGAGAGATGAAGCGCCTGCGGTTTTGGCGGTTCGCACCAGCCTTCCAGCAGCAGATCTATCATCGCGATGGACCTGATCAGGCCGAGGCGAAGACGATCAACGAAACTGCTCTCCGGCGTCAACTTGGCTTCGACAGCGTACTGCCTGAGAGTGGCCGGTTGTCCTTCGCGCCGGCCTGACCGGCCAAGCCGTTGTCGCAACGCCGCGACGCTGAATGGCGCACCTATTTGAGCCACGCAGGTCACGTCACCGATGTCGATTCCAAGCTCGAGCGTCGACGTACATACGGCGGTCGTCGGTTTCGCAGGATCCTTGAGCCGCCGCTCCACGAAGTCACGGTGATCGCGGGAGAGGCTCGCATGATGGGGAAAAAATTCCTGCGGAAGGTGTTCTTGCTCGCAAAGCTCCCGCAATCGATCCGCATAAATCTCGACCCGTTGTCGTGCTCCGGCGAAGACCAGGTTGTCGCTGCCTCGAAGATGCTTGAACAGATGGGCTGCAATTGCGTCCGTTGCGGAAGGGCTGTTTTCATCTTCATCGCCGGAGAGGTAGCCGCGAAGCTGGAGCCTCAATTCAGCCTCGCCGCCATCTGCTTCGATCAGCTCGACAACGTTTGCGGCATCAGGACGAAGATAGGTCTTGGCGAGGTCCATGTCGCCCAGTGTCGCTGACAGACCTATCCGACGGATTGGGCGCTTTATCGCGAGCTCGAGCCTTGTGAGCAGTGAACGAAGCTGGACACCACGTTCGCTATCCAGAACTGTGTGCAGTTCGTCGATCACGACCGCCCGCGTGGCCCCAAATAAGCGGGCAATTTCCAAACCGCGACGAATGAAAAGCGCCTCAAGGGACTCTGGGGTTATCAGAAGGATCCCTTTTGGAGATTTCAACGCGCGCGTCTTGATCGATTGCGAGACATCCCCGTGCCAGGGAACAACCGGAAGCTCTGCTTCCCGGCAGATGTCCTCCAGCCGCATGGCCTGGTCCGTGATCAGAGCTTTCAGCGGACCGATGTAGAGCAGGTCGAAGCCGGTGCCGCCCGACGGCTCGTCAAGCACCTGTGAAATCAATGGCAGAAACGCCGCCTCAGTCTTTCCGCCCGCCGTGGAAGCCGCAACGATCAAATCGGCATTGGTTTCGCAGATCGTCCGGATGGATCGCGCCTGGATGTCGCGAAGTTCGCGCCATCCTTTTTGGCGTATCCATTTCTGCACAGGCCTCGCCAGTTTGTCGAACGCACTGCTCATCGGCGTCAGAGCTTGAAGCTGATCAGGTCATCGTCACCGGGGTCTTGGGCGCCAGTCGACTCGTCTACCTCGGTCATGTCTTCGCCGAGGTCTTCGGAGACTTCGATCTTTTCAATCAGATCGCTCCACTCGATACCTGGGTTTTGCTCAAGCACGGAAAGCAAGTTCACGAAGGCCGTCACTGTATTGCGCGGGGTGCGAAAGTAAGCTTCACCGATCCGGTCGGAGCAATGCGCCATGAAGGCCTCGAGCGCGTCGTCCGGTAAAGCCCTAGCATCTTCCTGCATGATCCGCCGGACATTGGCCAAAAGAACGAAGAGGTCTTCAGGGGTCAGACTGGCCAGCCGGACAACCGGTCCTGAAAGGTCGACTAATCCGTCTCGCGCGAAGGTATTTTCGGCTAAACGTGACTGGAGGGCTTCGTAGCTGTAGAGCCCTCGACGGGTGTTCATCAGAAACTCCGGGGTTCCACCCATGAGGAATCCGAGGTTCTCGGCGCTGCCCTGCAGCACATCGTTCAGGATCCGGAGGATCTGTTCGTAGTTTGCATTGCGTGCCTGCGACGAGGTGAGCTTGTAGAGATTCACCATCTCGTCGAGGCCGACCAGCAATCCTTTGTAACCGGCCTCGCACACAAATGCCGACATCAGCTTCAGATGGTCATAGACACTGGCGTCGTCGATGATCGTTCGAACACCAAGCGCCTTGCGCGCGTCGGTGCGTGTCGCGAACTCGCCGCGCAGCCATCTCAGGGCTGCTGATTTCAACTCGTCGTCGCCGGTCTCATGGCCTTCCCAATACCGACGGATGACTTCAGCGAACTCAAACCCTCCGGTAAGTTCTTCAAAGTGGCCAAGGCGTTCACGAATGACGGTCCCCGTGGGCAAATCCCGTTCTTCAGCATCTCGGTGAGCCTGGCTGACAAACCGTTCCACCACGCTGGCCAATGCCCCGCCATCGGGCTTTGTCCGCGTCGAGAGGTTTCGGGCCATCTCCGCATACAGCCCCCGAGCTTGTCCGCCGGTCGCGTGAATGCGGCGATCCGGCGCCAGATCCGCGAACATCACGACCAGGCCTTTTTCCAAGGCGACGAGGCGGATCAGGTTCATGAAGAACGTCTTGCCCGATCCGTATTCCCCGATGATGAACCTGATTGCCGATCCGCCATCGGATATCCGGTCCATGTCCTTGACGAGCTCTTCAATCTCCCGGACGCGGCCGACCTGGATATGGCGCAAACCGAGCTTGGGCACGACCCCGGCCCGAAGCGCTTGTACGATTGCATCGCGTTCGCGTGGTTTCAACTTAGACATCCCTGCCCTCCGCACTCATCTTTTCTTTTACCGCCTCCGCAATCTCCGGAGACACGTCATATCCATCATACTCGTCGAGAAGCGCTTCATCGTAGGTCTCAAAAGCCCATTCATTCACGACTTCCAGTGCCCCGGACGCCATCAAGCCATGCGAGGCGCAGATCGTCTCGAACTCGGTCTCAGACCAATGCTCCCGAGTCAGCAGTTCGAGGACAAGGGCGCCGTGTTTCTGGTCAAGCCCTGCCAGCTGGCTTTGGCTGGCAGGCCCGGAGGCACCACTTTCTTCCTCTTCGACGTCGAAAATCTGCCCCAAGACGGACGACACGCGCTCGGTGTCCGAACGGATTGCTGCGATCCGCGAAGCGTCGAGTTTCGGTCCGCTGGCTTTTTCAAGCTCGGGTATCGCTTCGCCCGGGCGACCCGGTTGCGTGGCACGAACGGTGCGCGGACCATCCGCAACTTCGCCAGCATGCAGGTCAGAATAGGCAAGCGCGGGATCAAGTCCCAAAGCCTTGTAGATTTTCTCGATGCTTGCGACTTCGTCGGAGTGAATGATGCCATCGGCATGTGCTGCACCAACCAGCGCTGCCCGCATGGCGGCCTGATTGTCTTGGCCCACCTCCTTCAGTTTCCGTCGCAGAAGTGCGATGTCCGGTGGCACGGCCAGGAACCATTCAAGGTTTGCACGAAGCCTGCGGCGTTCCTGATCGCTGAGTGCCGCGGCTGCAACTTGCTCTTCCAACGCCCTGCGTTCAGGCTCCGCGATGCGACCATCCGCATGGGCGACGAACGACCCAAGTGCCAATTCGATCAAGGCGCTTCGATAGCTATCGGAAACTTCCTCCAGTCTTTCGATGGGTTCGCCCAGACGAAACAGCACAACAGGCTCCTCCGCCTTGGGCGACCGGAGCGCAAACCGAGGGTCGGGCGCCAGACCGAAACCGAGGCGCGCGAGCGCGTCGGCCGCTCCTGTCATTTGCCTTTTCCCGATCTTCTCGTTCGTTTCTCCCTCCAGACGTCCGATCACCTCTTCAAGCGGCACCAATCCTCCCCGATCGACGATATCGCTTGCCCAGGATTTCAAGCGGTCCATTTCCTCGGATGGGAAGGCCTCCCAAAGTTCCGTCGGCATCAAGGCATGCGCCTCAACGCTTCCGCGGCCATCAGGATTTCGGCCCAGGAAGCGACTGAGCTTGTCGAGATCGTTCATCACCTCATCAGCCAGCTCCTGGGCAATCTCGATCGGTTTGCGCAGGCCGGAAATATCCGGGACGGGCTTGCCATCCACGGTTGGGTTGGCGGACCCCTGAAACTCGCTGGAAGCGGCCCGATAGGACGCCGTGAGCTTCTTCCTAGGCTTGGTAACTTTTTGTCCGTCCGGAAATCGTTCAACAAATCGCATGCGGAAGAGGGCGATGAACTCGTCACGGCACCGCGTCGCGGGAGTTCTCAGATTTGTTTCCGGATGGCAGATGAACCAACTCAGCAACCAGTCAGCGGTCAGGTTCTCGCCTTTGTCGATCCGAGCTCCGATTGCGTATTTGAGTGAGAACGGAAGTTCCCAGCCCTGCTTCTCGAAAATCGGCTCGATAGCGTCGAGGTCGGTTTCGGCAAGCATCGCAATGTCGAGGAACTCCCCCAAATAGCGCCTGACAGAGTGGTTGTCAGGGTAAACTGACTGCAGCCGCCGAACTTCTTGGACGATATCCTTGGCATCTTCATCGGACTGATCGACGAAGAAGCGACGCTCCAGCCCGTAGAAGTACAGGAACATGTAGCCGGGATTATAGGAGGCGTCGCTTCGCCCACTTGCCAACCACTCCAAGTAGGTTGCCCGACACTGGGGTGAGATATCCGAGTATCCGGGCCAATACGGCATGCCATCGCCAGCCTTGTCCCTGCCCGAGCGCGCGACCGACAGGGATGGATCGATATAGGCTCGGCATTTGTCACGATACCCGTAGGAGTTCAGCAAGGGAGGCGTGCCAACATAGACCATGCCGCCGATGCTGCGACCGGCGACGCTAGCTGTTTCGCTAGAAGGGACCCACCCGCTTTTCTTTGTTCTGGGCGACCTGCTCGATGCAACTTGCCCAGATTGTTTTCTTTCAGCGGCTGCCGCAAGAGCTGGCGCCGCAGACTTTCCCGCGCGAACGATCTCGGCGTTGTCCTGCTTCGGTGGAGAATAGGCATGAGTCGCAGCCGATGCCTCGGAAACATTGGCTTCGCGAGTTCGTTCGCGTTCACGCCCGACACGTTTTTTATAAGCATTTGGAGGCACTACCGGCGCTGAATTCGATTTCGGTGTTTCCGAACTCTTTGTGCCGCCATTTGCAGCGGCAATTTTTCTAGATCGCCGCCTTTCTTGCCACCAAACCAAAACGATGGGCGCGCCCAATGCAAAAAGAACTTGGCTACCGTCCGACCATGACTGCAATGCAAGTGCAACAATTACCAAAGCAGCAAAGAAATAAATCGCGAAAAAAAATGTAACGCGAAAAACCTTCCATACAAAACTCATCAATAAAATCTCCAAACTGGCCAGTTCGATCTCAAGAGAACGGCGCCCGCATCTCAACCTCTAGGCGATTTTTCTCTGCTAGAACAATCGAATCCCCAGTGGGGGTGCACATTTCAGCAGTTTTCGAAGAGGTCAGGCGTGTTGGTGTCACGCACTCGGCTCAAACCTTCGCCAACATGCAAACATGGGTGCTTGATCCTATACAATCCCTTCGCGCCCTCAAAATGAGCGCTGCCACCATTGGGCATACGGACCGTGACCACGTCTGCACCGCATATAGGGCACTGATGCCGGAAACTGCGCTGGCGCTTTGCCTTCGAAGAAGACTGTAGGACCCAGCTTTCTCGAACGTCGGTAGTGCCACCATTTGGCAAGCGCCGCGAATGAGCTCGCCGTCGAAACCAACGAGGAACCATCAGACTACCCCCCTTTCCTCTATACTACTCCCAGACATCCCTTTTCTGACATAGAAGCCGTTTGGGATCGCCTCCTGGACGAGCGGTACATGCGAAATCAGACCCACGGCACGGTTCTGTCGGACGATGGAGTTAAGGACCTGTAGGACCTGGTCGAGCGTGCCGGACCCGTTTTCGGTGTCGAGGCTTCCAAACCCTTCATCGATAAAAATCGTGTCGAGCCGGACTTTGCCGCTCGCCGCTTCGACCACGTCGGCAAGACCCAGTGCGAGAGCGAGTGCGGCAATGAACGTCTCGCCGCCTGAGAGTGTGCTTGTAGCGCGTGATTTCCCGGTGTGCGCGTCAAACACCTGTGTTCCAAGGCCTCGTTTGCCTCGCCCTCCGTTCTCCATCTCGCACTCAAGACTATACTGGTAGTTTGTCATCGGACCGAAGCGTAGGTTTGCAGCTTCCAGAATCTGGTCGAACATCGCGCCTATCGCGAACGTCTCCAAGGTCAGTCTTTGCGAGTTCTGCCCGTTCACCAGCGCAGCTAGTCCGCGCAGCGGGCCTGATGCCGCTTCGGCTTCGTCAAGCTTGCGCAGCGTCTCTTCCATCCCCTTTTTAAGCCGATCCAAATGATCGACACGGGTCTGGGCGGCGACGCGTTCTTCGGTCGCCTTACCGAGTGCCTCAGCAAGGGACTGGTGCGTTTCCCGCAGCACTTCGATGTCAAGCCGGGACATGCCTTCAATCGCAGAGGCAGCATCTGTGGCTGCATCAGACGCACTCTTGTGCTCGCGCCGGTATGTCTCGACGGTTTCCCTATCCTCATTGAGAGTTTCGACGGCCAGCTTATGAGACTGAAACGCCTCTGCTGTGAGGCCAGCTCCAGCTAGTCTCGTCCGGAAGACCGCAACCGCCTTTTGATGGCGTGCCTTACAGTCCACGCGCATCTTATCCGCGCCTTCAAGATCCTTGGCCGCGCCGAGTGCCTGTTCGCGCGCGGAGTTCAGCGCCTTTTCCGCTGCAGTCCGCGCCGCCTGAAGCGACTCCAGAGATCCGGTCACCTTCTTCAGTGTGGCCGCGAGCGCCGGAACATCGCGAAGGTTCTCTGGCACCTCGGCGAGCCTACCATCGCGCGCCGCCTTGGCCTCAGTTGCCTTGTTCCGCCGCTCATCGAAGCAGTCCCGCAACTCATCGCGTTTCCGCTCCAGTTCCTCGATCTGCAGCGCCAGTTCCTCGATCCCGGCCTCCGCCGCAAGAATGTCGACCCGGAGCCCTAGCGCCGCGAGTGCGGCGTCCTCACGACCGATCTGAGCCGCGATGACGTCCGCACTCTCTTCTGGCGTCTCCAGCGCGGACAAGCGTTTCCGTCGCTCTTCGAGCGTCGCTTGCGCCCCGACCAGTGCTTCGCCGACTTGCCGGGCTTCGCGATCGGCGGCCAGCCAAGCTTCTCGTGACTCTCGGAATGCCTTGTCCAGGCCGGCACTACCGATCTCGCCAGTCGCTGGCGCAGGATGTTCGCTTGCGCCGCAGACCGGACATGGCGACCCTTCTTCCAGTCTCGTCGCAAGGTGCAGCGCCTGTGCGGCCGCTAGATCCCGTTCGGCCGTCTCATAGTAATCTCGTGCCTTCTCGGCCTTTCCGGCCGCAGCTTCCGACTTCCGCAGATGTTCTTCGACAGCGGCCTGAGCCGTTGCAACATCCTGCAAAGTGCCCTCGTAGGACTTAGCGGCCAGATACCGTTTGTCGAGCTCTGCGCGCCGGCCCGCGATCTCAGCACGCTTCGCCTCCGTGTCGCGCGCAGCTTTCAGCTCGGCGCTTTTCGAGGTGCGCTTCTCCTGAAGTTCGGTCAGATCTGACTTTGCCTTCTGAAGACCGCATTCGGCGTCCCGCTGCTCTTTCAGCGCGATCTCGACTGCCTGATTGCTATCCGCTGCTGCCTTAAGGATTCGACCATACCTCTCCAGTTCGTCCTTCCTCTGGCGCAGGTTTTCGACCTCATCGGCACGATCGTCCTCGCGCCGGAGCGCCTCTGCCGCCTTTTCTGCTTCTCTGGCAGCAAGCTCGGCGGCCTCGTCAGCCTTTTTGCGTGCGCACTCGGCTTCTCCAACCTCGCGTTCGGCATCCCTCACTCGTTCCTCAACATCGATCAGACTGCGCGCGCGCTCAGCTTGTCGGACCTGCTCGGCAAGCGCCTCGATATCGTCCTTACGCGCCTCAAGTGCGCGAAGCCGTTCGTTCATCTTTTCAGCCGTCGCGAATTTTTCTTCGATCGCCTCCGCCTGACGCACTGCTTTCTCGGCAGCTTCCGCCGTTGCCTTCCCGGTTTCTTCGTTCGCGCGTAGCTCTGCGCATTTCCCAGTTGCGGCTTCGATGCCCGAAATCAGTGCATCAGTGCTTTCGAACCCTTCTGCCGCGAGTTGCCTGATGCAGAGCGCACGTTCCTCTCGCACCTGCCGTTCAGCCTCATCGGCTGCTGACTTGAGATCGGCCATGAGCTTCTCGTATAGCGAGACATCGAAGAGTTCTCGCAGGATTTCGAGGCGCTCTTTCGTCTTGGCCGAAAGGAACTTCTCGAAGCGCCCTTGCGGCAGGAGGACGATCTGGCGAAATTGCTCGGAGCCATATCCAAGCATCTCGACGACGGCCGCGTCGACGTCGCGCACCTTCTTCTCTGCCACGATCTTGCCCCGCGCCGCGTCTGTAATGTCGTCTAACGACATTCCGGTCGCATCGAACAGGTAAGCTTCGTGTGCGCTCCGCGTCTCGCCTTCACCGCGTGCCTTGGGTCGCATCTGGTCGGGTCGGCGAAGCACAACATATCGCCGCTCACCAATGTCGAACACGAACTCCGCCTCGGTCATTATATCCGGACCGGCGTGATCCGAGCGCAACGAAGGAGTGTCTTGCTCTGCCTTCGCCGCTTCTCCAAAGAGCGCAAAGGTCATCGCGCTGAAGATGGTCGATTTACCTGATCCTGTTTGTCCGTAGATACCGAAAAGACCCGCCTCGACGGCATCCCGAAAGTCGATAACCACCCGACCTGGATAGGGACCGAACGCCTGAAGTGTTAGCCGAACCGGTCTCATTGGACATCCTCCGTCTCACGCAGGCGACCGAGTGCCGACGCTACGACCTCCAGTTCCTTCTCTGAGAACCCGTCGTCCCGCACGTGTTCAAGGAAGTCGCCAATGACTTCGACAGGGTTCGCGACCACTAGGGCACGTCCCGTTAAGGACTTTACTTCTGGCGCCTGTTCATCCCGCTCGTAGATAAGTTCACAGGCGTTCGGGAACACGTCGCGGATGCGCTTCATTCCATCGATCACAGGCGCATCATCGGTAAGCACGGCTTTGATAAAATCGTCAGATCGGTCTGCGAGGAGAAGTTCTGCGTGACGTCCCTTCAAGACGCGCACCCGGCGAATGGGTTCGAACGGAATGTTCTCAATCGTAGTTTGCCCGACCGCATCGATCTCGACGAGGCTCATCGATTTCTGGCAGTCAGCTTCATCAAACCCGAAAGCTAATGGCGATCCCGAGTACCGGATATGAGAGGCACCAACCGATTGCGGCCGGTGCAGATGGCCAAGAGCCACATAGTGGGCACCTTCGAACACGGCCGAACTGACGGTCTCGATGCCACCGACCCTAGTGAGAGGTCGTTCACTTTCGCTGCTCGATGCTCCGGCTACAAAAGCATGCGAAACGACGACCCAACGCGTGCCATCGGGAATGTTACGCCGACCGCAAGCCACCTGAGCCGCGAGAACGTCCTCGGGAGTGTGGAGAGCTTCGTCGGAAAAGCATTCACGGGCGGCATACTCGTAGGCGAACGGCAACCCTGTGAAGGCCACAGGTCCGTGGGCGTCCGTGAGGAACAGCGGCTTCTCGTCCGCACTTATAGCCCCACGTATTAAAGCGCGTCGTGTGTCTGTCATGATCGCCATGGATGCGATTCGATCACCAGAGTCGTGATTGCCGGCGATCATCACCACGGCCGCGTCGGTCTCCGAGGCAACGCGGGCCAAGAACCCATTGAACTGCCGCACGGCAGACGTCGGCGGGGCAGCCCGGTCAAAAATATCTCCTGCAATTACAAGAACATCAACGTCGCGGGAGGTGATCGCCGAAACGATCTGGTCGAGTATTGCTGCGTGCTCGGCATCGAGAGGAATCCCGTTGAACTGACGCCCGAGATGGAGGTCGGCGGTGTGAAGAATCCTCATGGTAATAGTCCATATATTTTTTAATCGTATAATTTCTAGATGGACATATGGGCGAGAGTCAAGGTAGGGATGCGCACATGAAGCTCGACGACCTCAAACATGCGCAGAGAGAGCGCCTGATCTTTCTGGACCGCTGCCTGACTTGGCGGGGTATGGCAAACCGCAAGGATCTGATCGACCGCTTCGGTATTTCGACCGCGCAGGCAGCGCTGGACTTCCGTGTCTATCTTGGTCTCGCGCATAGTTCACCGCCGACCTATGATCCGGTGCGAAAGACCTACATAGCTGCGAGCGAACACGAGGCTTTAGCACCATCCGGCCTGACCGAAGCCTTCGCTATCCTGACGAGCGATGATGAAAGCACGCCACCTTCCGCGTTACCACGACCGGAACGCAAGGCAGATCGGAGGACCATCGCGCTACTACACCAGGCAATCAGATCGGGGAAAGCCATCCACGTACGATACACATCAATGTCGTCCGGTGCCGACGAAGGGCAGTGGATCGCACCGACCCGCTTCACGTCCGACGGTGAAAGCGTTCACGTGCGTGCCCACAGCTTCAAACACGGCGAATATCGGAACTACCTCCCGATCCGCATCGATCCTGACAGTTCGTTCGATGAGAAACTCCTAGCTGAGCCACTGCCGGAGGACGTGGATTGGAACACTCGGGCAATCATCTGGCTGCGACCAAAGGCAGGGCTTTCAGATCAGCAAGCAAAGGTCGTCAGACGTGAATTCGGCTTTGAAGGCGAATGTCTTCGTGTCGAAACCAGAAAAGCTTTAGAGTTCTTTTTCAATCGACGGTGGGGGTTGGATACCGTTGGCGCTCGGCTTGAGCGCGCGAAAACGGACTACGAACCAATATGAATAACTAAATCCGTTCTCGTACGCCGTTCTCGCTCCGCTCCATAGTTGCCTCCAACATATCGAGAGCATCGACAGCGGAGCGCATCTGCTCCTTATCATCGACGCTCGCTGCCTCGGCATCCGCGACCTGGCCTCCAAAATCCATCTCCATCTGGCGCTGTGCCTCGGCAACAACGGCTTGAACGACGGGCGCGGTTTTCTTTGCGACGATGGCGGTTTGCCCTGAAGATTGGCCGCTGCCCGCAACGTGGCTTGCGCTCTCCACAACCGCATCAGTTTCAGGTCCACCTGGTCCGTTCGCTGGCGGAGTCATCGGCATGGCGCGCAGACTCAGCGGCAGCGTGCCTTGCGATCCCCCTCCCCCCGGCTCCGGAAACGGCAGCTCACCCGTTTGCGCCGCATGGATCGCCTTGAACAGCCGATCGTCAAAATACTGGATCCGCTTCGCACGGACTGGCATTTGCGCATCGATCACCATGACAATCTCGTCGAGCGGCAGGCGGCGGGCCTCATCTTCGGGGAGCAGAGAGCTCTCTTCGGTCCGTGTGGACTGGCTGCGGCCCTCGAAGGGGTTCTTTCCGATGGATTGAGAACGGGTGACGACGGTCTTCGTGGTCTTGCCGACCGCCTTGCTCAGCTCCTCGACGGTTTTTTCATCCGAAGGCGTGAGATATAGCTTTACGCCCGCGTTGCCCTGCAGCGCGCGGCGGGTGTTCTCGCCATAGATTTCATCGAGGGCGGGGATCGTTTGGGTGACCACGGCCAGGTGACCACGATAGGTCCGCAGAGTCTCGATGCTCTCGACCACAATGGGCATCTTGCCGAGGCGATTGAACTCGTCGAGCATGATCATCACGGGCCAGGGCTCATCCGGTCCGGGGTCCTTCTCCTGCATGGCCGAGAGAAGATCGGAGAAAAACAGCCGGATCAGCGGCGCCAGCGGCTTCACCATCAGCGGCTGGACGACGAGATAGACCGAAAAGGGCTTCTTGCGGATCGTGCGGAAATCAAAGTCCGAGACTGCCGTCGCCTCATCGATCGCCGGGTTCTGCCATTGATCGAGCCCCGAGGTCATCAGAAGCGAGACGTAAGAGGTCAGCGTGTCGTTGTTGGTCGAGGCCAGCCGCGTGAAGATCAGCTTGGCGGCCGTGTTCTCCACCTCGTGGCCGCGCGCAAAATACTCCTTCTGCTTGTTCCCGCCAGACGCGGCGATGCGGTAAATCTCGCCTAGCGTAGGGCGCTTGCGCTGGAAGGCCAGCAGGCCTGCCGCCACGAAGAGATCGATTCCTCCTTTGAGGAGGCCCTGCACCCGGTCGTTGTCACTCTGCAGGAAGAGCGTCGCCAGGAGCTGCAATTCCATCTGCTGGCGGGCGGGGTCTTTCAGCTCGAAGATGCGCAAGAGCGGGTTGTAACGATGCGTGCGCTTGCACTCCCAATCGGTAGGGGCAAAGCGATAGACCTTGTCGCCTTGGGCTGCGCGGTGCCGGGCCGTTGCCTCGAAACACTCGCCCTTCACATCAAGCGTCACGGCGGAGCCTTGCCAGGTCAGCAGGTTCGGAATGACAAAGCCCGTGGTCTTGCCGCGACCCGTGGGGGCCACGATCAGCGCATGAGGGAAGACCTTGGAGCAGATGTAGTTGGCGCGGGAGCCCGGCGGCCCCAGCTTGCCGAGGATGAACCCGGTGCCCGGCGCCCCGAAGAACCCATTGGCCTTCATCTCGCGCGCACTCTGCCAATGGGTCTGGCCAAACCGTGTCAGGGCGGACCCTGAGAGGGCGAGGCTCAGCATCAGGCCGGCAGCGGCGAAGCTGCCGATGATCAGGTGAATAAGTTGCGCGTCCTCCGGGCGGCGATCCAGAATCGCCAGATAGTTCTGCGCGATATAAGCAAAGTCGATCTCGGCCCCAAAGCCGAGATCCTGGTAG
This sequence comes from uncultured Roseovarius sp., assembly GCA_947496175.1. Classification (GTDB taxonomy): domain Bacteria; phylum Pseudomonadota; class Alphaproteobacteria; order Rhodobacterales; family Rhodobacteraceae; genus Roseovarius. The sequence goes on along the minus strand of CANMBU010000005.1, from coordinate 54,775 downwards.
GTCAGCACCGCCGAGGCGATGGTATAGCCCATGGCCCCGGTCACCAGCGTTACCAACAAGACCCCTGTTGCGATCCGCGCTTTTCCCATGGAGGCGCTCAATGGACCTGACCCCGCTCAGTCTCGCCATCCACGTCTGTGGCGCGGTGTTTTTCGTATTCGGTATCTGCAAGATCATCGACCACCTGGCGCAAGGCCTCCGTGTTGGCCGTCGCTGCATCCGATTGCAGGTAGACCTTGGCGACATAGAGCCGGTCGAGGCGGTCCTCGAGAACCTTGTCCAGCGCATCGGCATCGCCGGATGTGAGGCGGTCGCGTTGGCGAACGTCCAGCACCCGCGCAATCTCGCCGCGGAAGGCGTCCCGCTCCGCCTCGGTCTCGAAGGGCGCGGTCAACTCCCCGGCCCGCTCATGGTCCAGGACACGCGCAATCTCGTCTGAGAGTCGGTCGGTACGGTCAAACTGCGCCGTCATTTCACCACGGGCTGCGAGGAGAGCGTCCCGCGTGCCAGACCCGAGCCCGTCGCGCATCTCGGTTTCGCGGCGGACCTGATTGATGACCTCCGAGTCGCGTATCTCGACGACGGCGGCATAGGTCGCGCCGAGCCCGCGGGCGAGGTGGGACGGCATGTCCGGATAGCGCGCTCGTAAGTCATCTGCGACAGCACCTGCAACCGGCGTACGAACATCGCGCCCTTCCGTGACCCGGTCGACCTCGCGGGTGATCTCGCTGGCGCGGATCGGATCGGTGATGGTTTCCCTGTAGGGCTCTGACCGGTCGATCACATCACCCCGGCGTGTAAGCAGCTCCGGGTGTGCCTCGAGATACGCGCGCTGCTCCGCCTCGATCCGGCGCTCCGCCCGTGAGACCACCTCCCAATCCCGGTCCTCGATCTGTTGTGCTGTCAGCCCCTCTGCGCGCATTTCCTGACGGATTGTCCCTTCCATCTCCTGCACTGCGTCCTCGTGATAATGGAACCGCTCGCTGACCGGTTCCGCTTCCATGACACCATCCCGGCGCAGCACCTGTTCGCGTTCCAGCAGCGTGCCGAGCGCGACATGCACATTGTTGAGAATGTCGCGCGCCTGTTCCAGATCGGCACGGCGTTCGAGGTTCAGTTCACGCGCCTCGGCCACCTTGGAGAAATCATCAGCGATCCATTGATGCTCGAGCGCTGCATTTGAGGCGCCCGTTTCGATCCGGGCCACCACTTCCGATGTGCTGATCCCGGTGCCCCGTAGTGCTACGTCAATGCGCGATCTCAGGTCGGGCTCGGCCAGTCGCTCGTGCTGGCTGGCGTCAATATTGGCTTCGGAATAGATCCCGCCCTCCGAAGGGGTCTCTGACAGCGCGGATGATCGCAAACCGAGAGGCTGCATGTACTGGACCTGCCTCTGGATCTCGATGAGGCGTTTTTCCAGCACGGGACGTTCCGCGTCAGACTTCTCGGCGATCATGCCCTGCACCCGCGCGAGCTTTTCCGCATAGAGGCTTCTCAGATCCTCGAAACTTTGATCCTCGGCCATATAAACGTCTCCTGTTCGGTCCACCTGCCCGCCGCGCGCCAGCACCTCGCCCGCGCGGAAGAGCGCCGCCGCAATATCTTCGCGGGCTTCACGCGAGGCCTCTGCGGCAAGCGAGTGGTAGACGGTTCTGGTATTGGCGATCTCCGCCAACGTCCGGGTCAGGTCCTGCCCCACGCGTTCGCGCTCGCGGGGCGCGCGACCCTCTTCTTTCGCGGCATAAACTTCGCTGGTTCGGGCTGAGTAATGCACAACCCCGCGCTCCACCCGCCGCGTGGCTTCCAGCCGCACGCCGTACTTCTCCGCCTCCTCGACCATGGCGAGGCGGAAATCGTCGTAGTTGAAGCGGTGGTTGCGCCCCAGAAAGAAGAACTCGCCTTCCTGCGAGCGGCGGTTCAGCACGAGATGCGCATGCGGGTGATCGCGGTCCTCATGCACCGCGATGATGTAGTCGAAATGCCCCTCGTCGGTCTGAAAGAACCGCTCGGCCACATCCGTCGCGATGTCGCGCACATCCTCGCCGCGCGTGCCGATGGGGAAGGACATGAGCATGTGGGTGGTCTGCCCGAGCTTGGGTTTGAAGCCCGCATCCCACCGCTTGGCAAAGCGCTCGGTGAGGTCCTTGATGTCCTTTGCCTCGAGCTTCGCCTTGCCATCCAGGAACCCGCTACTGTCCACGATATGAGTGGACTTGGTGGTGAGGTAATCGAGCTGGTTTGCGAGCTGCGATTTGGTATGCGTCCCCCCGCCCCGGATCGCCTTGAAGACCGCAGGCCGGTGTCCCGCTGCCGCGCGCACAAGCTGGCTCTGCTTGGCGACATGCAGCCCCTGCATCGAGCCTCGGACGCGGCTCCAGCCATCCCGGAAGACCTCGCCCGTGACAGCATGGACGGCATCATTCAGCCGCATGGGCAAACTCCCTCAGCGCGGCCGTGGCCTGCAGCTGCATCGCGTCTCGACGGCGGCGCAGAAGCAGATCGATCTCGTCAGCGGAATCCAGAATGAACCGCGCCAACCCGCGCATCTGCGCAAGGCGCAATTCGGTGAACTCCGAACCAGCCCCCTGCCCCTGCCGGTTGGCCCGCGTCATCTGCTTGGCGATCTGCGCGACCCCATTGCCGACCTCGTGCAGCGAGGCGCGGTAGCGCGCCATCTCTGCCGCCATCTGCGCATCCGGAACGAACACCCCGCCTGCCGCCTGAATGAGCCGCCGCAGCCCCTCGGCACGGCTCTCGATCCCCGCCTTCGCCAACACCGCGTCGAGCGCCGCCAGCTCCGCGGCCGTGACCTTCACACTGACTGCTAAGACCGGGATCGCGGCATCGGCCTGGCGCTCGGCATCAGCTTTCAGGACGTAGCGCACGGCCCGCGATGTGACCTCGAAACGCTCAGCCAGCTCAGACGTCGACACACCCTCCGCGGCCGCGCGAACGATCTGCATCTTCTCGATCTCTGTCAGGCGTTTTGTTCGGGACATGCGGAAGAAAGACCCCCTATTTCCTGCCACCTTCCACCAAGGCTGCCCCTACCTTACGATAATATACCTAGCTGTCAATTATATACTTACGTCTCATTCAGGCTCAGGCAGCCTTGGTGTCCGCTTCCCCCGCGGCCCGCAGGGACGCGGCTCTGCCCCCTCACCACCAGCACAGCCTCCAGCCTCAAAGGTCCCCTTCTCCAGCACCGCCCGAGGGTCTGGCCGAACACGCATGTGTTCGGACGGAACCGCGGGCGGGCGCAAACCCCACCGACAGGGCGGACAGGCAGGGTCAAGGAGGGCCAGATTTGGGACCCCAAATCTCTGCCGCAAAAACCGGGAGGCTCTAGCCGATAGGTTTTTGTGGATGGCCCCCTTGAGGCTGACTGGCCGGTCTGTCGCGGCCTGATCATTCCGGGGGGAGTGCGTCCGTTGAACGCGCAGGAACCAGCATCCCTGGAACAGGAATCGGGCCACCCCAAGATCGTCCTGGGGCGGCCCATCCTCGTCAGAGGATTAAGTCCTGCGGGTCCTTTGCGCTCGGCGGGAACATCACCAGCTCCGAGACCGCGACCGGGAAGTCGAGCTTGAGGCTGAAGAACTCGGAGCCGTCCCCGTTGCGGGTGTTGCGGAACATTGCACCCACGCGCTGGAAGCGGGTGCGCTCCTGGCCATCGGTGTCGGTGAACTTGACGGGGACGGTGGCGACGTAGTGGTTGGTCATTTGGGTTACTCCTTGTTGCAATGGGGATCACCCGGCACGGGGGAAGGAGGCCCGGTCGCAAGCGCAAATGCGGAGGGTCCGCGGCCCCGCCGTGGAAGCCGTATTTGTGCTTGCCGAAGCGCAAGCGCAGGGCACGATTGGGCCGACCACGTGCGATCCACATCAATGAGCAAAAAGGAGTGACCCGAATTTGTGCCACCACCTTGAAGCCGCCATCGAACCCGTCGATCGTGACCGCAGATGGCCTGGTTCGTTCTGATCCAATGCATCTGGATAGCGATCCGTCACGCTCGCGATGCGGCGGGTCAGCGTTCCGCCGCGCGCCAAGGTCCGTTGTCTGGATCGGTTGGGTGTGTCTGCTATCGGCACCAGGGTTGAGGGCGTGGGGGACAGCTGGTGCGCCCACATCGGTACGGCACGGCCAGACCTTCAGCAATGAGCGTGCTGCCGACGTCCCGACCGTCAACGAACAACGAGCCGCAGAACCGCCCAAAGTTGCACTGATCCGTACCCTCTGTCCCGGGCCGGCAGGAACAGGCCACGCGCTCAAATTCAATTGATGTCGCACCCCGGACTAATTGACCTAGACGCGCAGTTGCGCGCTCCCCGACCTCACGCTCGGCAGTGCAGGCGGGTCTCCATGTCTCAGGCGCGTTAAATCCAACGAGACGCACGTTCGCTGTCAGGCCTCGAACATCAATCGTATCACCGTCAATGATCCGCACATCGCTGGCGCGAAGCGACCGGTCCTGTGAGGCGGGTCGCTCTGTTGGCGGCGCGACCAGTGACAGGAAATTGCTCGCCATCCAGCCCGTACCAAAGTTGGATCGAATTTCTGTCCACTGCCCCTCTTCTCGAAGCTTTTCGACGCGGGTTCCCTCGCTCATGACACCCATAACGGAATTGGAAGTAGACGGCCCAGCACGTTGATTGACACGTGTCCCTGTCACATAGACGTAAGCGGTGTCGGCAGTTTGCGATGAGGGAACCGTTGGCGGACTGTAGGGTGTGGATCGCGAGTTTGATGATTCAAACAATGATCCAACCAATGCGAAGAATCCGACAGCGATCACCAATGGCACCATGATTTGGCGTTGAGCCTTGCGCACGGCACGCCGAGGTGCATTGATCGCGCCGGTGACGGAGATCGGACGGGGTCTTGCCTGACCGGTTCTGGTACTACGCTTTGGTGCTGGTTGAGAAGTTCTGTGGTCGACCGCTGACCTTGTCTGGGCCGGTTTTTCCCGTTCCAGTTTCAGGACTTTGTGCAGGCTGGCATACTGAGCTTTGCTCAAGCGCGTCTCCGTCCCATACCGCTGAAAGCGTTCAGCCATATTTGTGAGGAAGGACACTTCCCAATCGTTAGCCTGGCCGGACCGCAAACGCGCATCAATGCGCGATTGAATCTCTTTGGTGCGTTCCGGAGAAAAAGGCATCTAGGAAAAACCTGGGCGGGTGTTGATCTGTGCAACAAATGTCTTCTGCCGCAGGGCCATATTAAGCTGTAGTTGCATAGAGATACCATCCAGCGATTCCCGAAACCAGATTGGCCGGATTACGATTACCAAGCCTGTCGATGCCCTTTGCTGGAGTTCGCTGCGACACCGCCGACGTTCGCACTCATCTGGGAAACGACGAAAGGGCCGCCCGAAGACGACCCTCTCAACTCACATCTCAGCGGTCTTCTTCGCTGGGTCCGCAACCCGCATGACCGTCAGGCCTTTCGCTCCCGCCTTTTGCCCGAGGTTCAGTGCAACCCCGTTGCCACCGAAGAGCACAACCCCGGTCGCCGCGAACTTGTCGTCCAGCATTTCGTCGTTGCACTTGAACGGTGCCGCCCGCCCATGCGCGGACCAGCGCGGATCAAAGCGCGCCTGTGCTATCCCGCGTGCCCGGGCCCACCGAGCCGCAATCATCTCCGCCCCGTGCTTGCCGCCCTTGTGGCAGAGGAAGATCTCCTGGTTGCGGTTCTGCTTGATCCGTTCGCGAACCTTGTCGAGCGTGTTGAAGATCACATCGACATCTGTCCAGTCGGTGGCACCCGAGACGATCAGGGGCACCCCCTCGACTTTCGACTTCTCGGCGGTTTCACGGTCGTGCTGCTCCAGGAGCTGCCGTGCCTCGAAGACAGCGCCTGTCTCCTGCGCCCGGACGCTTGCGCGCGACCCGGCTGCCGGGATGAAGGCGTGACCGGTCTCGATCTCGTAACATTCCGCCGCCGCCTCGCTCATCACCTCGATGGCGCCGACAATCTCGCGCAATTGCAGAAAGCGCGCCTGCGCCTCTTCGAGCGCGGTCTCAGCGATCTCCGATCCGTCGTGGGATTTTGCCAGCGCGCCGATCTTGTCGGCGATGCGGTCGACCTCCTTGCCAAGCGCCACCTTGCGGCGCTGAAGGATCGTGGCGAGCCCATGGGCCAGCGGTTCGATTTCCGCCTCGAGGCCGGTCCCGCGCAACTGCCCGAGCAGGGTCTCGAAGGTTTCGCGGATGATGCTGTCCTTCAGGATGTGATCCTCGGGGATCGGCAGCTGTGCGTCCTTCTCGGTCAGTCCGAAAAGCTCGATGGTCTCGTAGGTGTTCGCAGTGTCGTAAGCCATGTCTGGTCTCCAGTATTCGGTTGTGGAGCCACCACGTGAGTGTGGGGGCATGGCCGAATGCCTGGTTTCCGAATCTGCCCGGGTCAGGGACGGCGCAGCCGCCGGCTTGCCGGGCGCAAAAGTTTTCCGGGCAACACGCCAACAACGCGTACAGCCTCAATCACTGGACTGTCCCCTCCACCGGCGCCGCACTCGCCGAAAAGTTTTGCGATCCTTGACGCGGGCTGATTTGGGGGCCATCCGGAGGATATGCTTCCGCACTCATGTGTGTGTGTTTTGACGGTAGGTTTGCCCGACCCGAGCAGGCAAACGGACCGACCGGACGCGGGAGACGGATGGAGCGGCGGGATCGTTTTGCCCCGCAAAACAGACCAGAGCGCAACCCGGCGGAGCGGCCGGGGAGGGACGTGCTCGCGAGGCGGGTAAACCGGGATGCCAGGTGCTGCGCCGCGGTGAGGCCGCATGGCCGAATGCGCGACGGACCGAAGGGCCGTTCTCCCCTGCGACACGCGAAGCCGAGCTGGGGGAGGCCAGTTGGCTGGAGTCGCTCGGGTCCTTCTAATCGTTCAGGCCTACAGCCCGATTTTTGTAGGTACGCCACAGCCCCAAGCGTTTGATGCGATACTCGACCAGTTCTGGGGAAGTGCCGAACCAAGCGGCAATCTCAGCGGCAGACTTCCCTGCAGTGACCTGGGATCTGACTTCGGTTTCAGGGAGCATAGTCGCGGAGGCGAGATAGAACGCATCGTGTTCCTCAGTGCTATCGTAAGTCCGACCGAACGCGTCGGCGACTTTTGCAATCCGGGTCAGCTTGTGTCCAAGGAGGATGTGCCAACACTCTTCAAGATAAGTAACTTTCTGACGTTCCGGTGTGTGGCTGTCGTTCCGCAGGATTGCCCACCTATCCTCTGTGATGTCGAGAGGAACGCTCATGGCGGACCATTCGCGACCGCCTGGTCCGAGCAAGAACTTGGCGCATTCAGCACCAAGGCCGTGAACATCAGAGACGGTGTAAACATCAACGCCATCAATTCGAATGTTCAGCGCGTCGAGGGGCGCATCTAAGGCAACCTCCAAGTCGTCCCGTAGTCCATTTGCCATTTCTTCCATTTCGGATTTCGACAGTGCGACCGACCCGGCCAACTCAGAATCGGTTTCGGCGAAGTCCTCGCTGACAGGGAACGCGTTGCTGTTGTTTCGTACGAGTTGTTGTGCCGCCTGCAAGAGGCAGTGTACGGTCTTCGACTGGACATTCTTCGCTGCGCGGAAGTGAACCAACGCCACACTGTCGAAGGATAGACCAGCATCTTGGGCATCCGGACCGAGCCATTCGATAATCCGAATCGTAGAATTGTTGTCGGGTTCACCTTCGCCGCGCTCAATCCGAGCCAGCGAAGAAAAGCTGATGCCAACGCGCTCCGATAGAGCTCTGATGCTAAGCCCTTCAGATTCGCGCTTTTTCTTCAGCGCTTTGACCAAAGCCTGCTTGTCTGTTTTCATAAGTTAATGCCGTGCTAATCGCACGCCTTGACACGGCGCGCAGTCCTCCCATAGTGTGCTTTTAACACAGAGTCGCACAACATCAAGTGCTCGGGCCCCGGTCCGAAGGCTTTTGGAAAGAGGCGGTAGGAATGAGGAAGAGCATCGAAGACGATCTGAAGGCCATCGGCTTGGGCCTTGATGCTGGCATCCTGCCGACCGTGTTCAATCGGGGGGTCATTCGGCCCGAAAGCTCCTCGGTTGTCATGAAACCTTCGGGCCAGGAGAAAGCCGATGCACGGCACCAATCGACACGATCCGCAACCCGACCGTGGGAACGGCCCGCCGGAGGGCAAGGGACGACCGGACAATCCCGGGCGCCCCATTCCGGAGCACCGTTCGTCCAGTCAGGACTACGGTCTCGCTATGCGGAAGGCATAGGGGAATGCCGGGACGCATACCCGGGTCTCCTCGCGTATCCTCAAGAAAGGCAGATGTGGCTCTTCGCTGAAAGCGATCTGATTGAAGGCCTCGGTAGGAGAGCCGCATTTGCCATTCAACTTCCCTACACCACCAGCAGGCCGGTTCGAGCCTGGGGCTTTTGGACCACAGTCATCAGCAAGGCATGGATCGGGCCGCGGCATACGAATTTCCCCGATGGATCGATTTGTGCGTTCGAGCCACGAGACCGGACATGGCTACCCGGCGGTTCGGTGACCGCACTTCTCGACCTTTATAGCCTCTGGGCCGTGCGGCATCTCTATCTTGGGAGATACGGGAAATGGCCTGGCCGACAATCTGTGCCGATTGCAGCTGAGAGACTGCTCGAACTTAGCGATGATGAGTTTTGCGGATGCGAACGTCCGCTCGGGACTTACGCCCAGTGCTGTAGGTCATACGACCAGAAGAATACCTCCGGTACTGAACTGCTGGTTTTTGGAATGAAGACCCGCATGCCTCCGGTGGAGGTTTTGCGGTTTGTTTGGAACCCAAACAGCCCTCCGACTCGGAGAGGCCCAACACCACGCCAGACTTGAGAAGGAGAATTCAGGTGGCAGGCAAAGGCAAAGGTGGGAGCTATCGCAGTGCGAAATCGGGGCGGTACGTGACCAAAGCTTACGGGAAGTCGCATCCGCGCACCACGGTGAAGGAAGCTCCAGGTAAGAGCGGTTCCACCGGTGGCAGCTATCGGAGCGCAATTTCCGGGCGCTTCGTGACGGCAAAGCATGGCAAGGCCAGCCCAGGCACGACCGTTAGAGAAAAATAGTCATAATTAAATGCGCCATGAGGTCATCCACCCGCGGCCGACGGATATCGCAGAATTGGCTTTTTTGGGCTCTACTGCCACGTTGCGTCTTGATTGGATCCTATCGGGCGGGCTCGAGTTGCAACGGACGAACAGTCCCTCAAAAAAAACGTATGCAAGCCTGTCGACGGCTGATCACGGCACATGGTCAGCGCCCATCTGTCGTCGCATTTTCTCGAGAACTCTGGCACAGCAAAAGGGGAACCGTGTTCCCACGGCTCCCCTTTCGATCCAGCTCGTCTCGCCTCGCGCGTTGATCACGCGACCAGCGACAGCCCCGCGCCTGCATCCTGCCGCTGCTCGCCGCCGTCGATGAACGGGATGATCGAGAAAGTCTGCCCGCCGCGCTGTTCCTCTTTCTGCACCGCGTTGACGCGCAGATCCCCATCGGGTGTGTTGATCAGCAGCGACAGGTAGTCGTTGCCCGTGCGGCGGCTCTTCGCCATCCAGGCCGAGCCGACGCGGATCGGCGTGCCCCGGGGCGAGCTGACCTCGATGCGGTAATCCGGGTGGGTCTCCTCGGATTTGTAGCTGTTCTCGATCAGCATGAACTCCAGGTCGAACATCATGTTGGCGATGTAGCCGGTGAAGGCGTTGTCCGAGTCCATCGCGGTGAGCTCGCCCGAGATCGAGCCGGATTTCATCAGGCCGTTCGAGACCAGCGGGATGATCTCGAATCCGCCGCTCTGGGCCGCGCGCGCTTCCTTCGTTTGCACGGCATTTACGCGGAACGGACCGAGGCCGACATCGATCTGCATCGAGATGTAGGGGTTGCCGCTGGTATTGCCGGTCTCGTTCCAGGCCGTGCCGATGCGCACCTTGCGACCGGATTTGTTGACCGCGGTCACATCAAAATCCGGGCTGCGCTTGGACATCTTCGGGCGGGTTTCAAGCTGGATGGCGATGTCGAAACGTGTCGAGTGGATCATGCCGGAGTATTGGGCGGCTGCGGTTTCGGTGTTGCGGTTCAGGGTTCCTGCGAACATGGGATGGTTCCTTTTGGATTGGCCGGTGCCTGACGTCCTTGCCAGCACAACCGGGATTGCTTTTTCGACCCCTCATGGGATCACAAACCAGAAAGCTCGCTTTCCTTTCTTCCCAACCTTCAGTTCAGCGCTGGCGCCTGAGAGTCTGTGCCACCTCCCCGCCGGGTACGACGCCCCTCCCCTGCCCGTCTGGTCTCAGTTGGCTGGCCTGGCTCTTCTCGTCGCCACACTCCAGTCCAGCGATAAAGAACTGTGCTTCCTCCCCGTTCAACCGCTGCACGCTCCGGTCTGTCAGACCGATGCAGCTGCCGTTCGGCACATAGGTGATCAGGTATTGGCCGAGCCTGTCCTTGTGGACAACGTAGCCGGTATTGGCCCAGTGCACGGTCTGGCCGGCATCGACGGCCGCCTTGATGTCTTCGAGAGTCATGATCTCACCCTTCCCTATTCTGCTGCCACAGACGCGGCGTGTGGCAGCTGCCCCACGATCCGGGCCAGAATGCCCTCAGTGTCGATCCCGTCCCCATGCGGCAGGAACACCCGCAGTTGGAAGGCGATGATTTCGGTGAAGCAGCCGAGGGCCTTGAGGCTTTCGATCATGCCCCGATCCGCACCACCCACCTCAAGGCGCATCTCGCCTGCGACCCGGCGACGGGTCAGGGTCAGACCCCGGCCCAAGTCGACCGGCGCGGTTGTGCCGAGGGCGGCGGTCAGCATCTCTTGGGGCGTTTGTGGATTGGAGACGAGGAAGCGGGCGCGCAGCGCAGCCGCCCCTTCCTCACTGAGCGTGCGTCCGATCATAGCCGCCGCCCCTTCAGGCGTGACCCGGTAGATGCGCTCATTTGTGGTCGGAATGTCCTTCCAGATCGGCAACAAGAGCCCGGTCAGCAGGTAGAGCTTGGTCGTGGTGGTTTTTGGCAGGGACGCAGCCTCGGCATCCCAAAGCCCTGCAAACTCGGGTCTGCCGATCTCTTCCCAGGCCGAAGACCCGAACCGCGTCTCTTCGAGGTAGCTCGACCCGTTGGGTCGCACCGCCTTGCGCATCAGTGTAACGATGTCTTCGTCGTACATCTGCATGGGCCGCGCCGAGATGAGCGCCGCGCGGCCAGAGGCGCGATTGACCATGGGGAGCTTGTCGGGATTGCGCGACAGGGCGTCATCCGCTGACAGCACGTGGACCGGGTCCGTCATCTCAAGTCCGATGATCCGCGTCACCGCGCCGGATTTCGGGCAGGTCCAGAGGTCTTCGGTGGAGACCTGTTTGATCTTTTCGCCGCGCAGGGTTTCGACGCCGAGATCGAGCGTTCCCGCCGCGCGCGCCCGTTCGGTCTGATCGGCGATCCGGCGCATGAACTCGGCAAAGAGCGCGTTCTGCATGTGAATGGGCAGCGCCAGCACCCTGTTCAAAAACCGCTGGATCGGTGGCAGATCTTCGAGCAGCACCCCGTCCTTATCGATCAGGCGCAGGGCTGTCCAATCGGTGAATTCCTCATAGCTCATCGCCCTTGCGCGCCCGGCGGCAAGATCGGCGAAATACCCGCGCAGAGCCGCGCGCGCGATCGGGCTTTCCAGATTGTCCTCCTCCCGGAACATGCCCTGCGAGCCGGTCTCGCGCTGGCCTTTGGTGAGGGCCCCAAGCTGGTCGAGGCGCTTGGCAATCGTCGAGGTGAAGCGCTTCTCGCCATGCACATCGGAGGTGCAGACCCGGAAAAAGGGTGCGCTGACCTGGGCCGAGCGATGCGTGCGGCCAAGCCCCTGGATGGCCGCGTCCGCGCGCCAGCCGGGCTCTAGAAGATAGTGCCGCCGCCGTTTCTGGTTCTTCGCCGTCTGCGCCGCATGGTAGGATCGGCCCGTGCCGCCCGCGTCAGAGAAGATCAGGATATGCTTCTCGCCGTCCATGAAAGCTTGGGTCTCGGAGGAATTGCTGCTGGCGCTACGCTTCTCGATGAAAAGATGACCATCCTCGGCCTTGAGGGGCCGGATAGAGCGGCCTGTGACTTCTGCCACGGCCTCATCGCCAAAAGCCCAGAGGATCTGATCGAGCGCCGAAGGGATCGGGGCCAGCGTCATCAACTCCATCATCGCCGCATCTCGTAGGGCGAGCGCCTCGCGCGAGACAACGAGCGCGCCGGTCTCGTCCCTGAGCGGCTCGGCCACCATATTGCCGTCGATCTCGACCAGCTTTTGCGCGTGGATCGGGAAGGCCTGTTCGAGGTATCCCAGGACGTAGTCGCGCGGCGTTAGCGCGCCCTCGACCAGCTCGTCCGCCGGGTCCATCGTCTCAAGCCGGCGTTTCAGCAGGCTTTCGCCTGTGGAGACCACCTGGATGACGCAAGCGTTGCCCACTGTCAGGTCGTCCTCGATGGCCCGGATGATGGTCGGGGCTTTCATGCCCATCAGGAGATGGTTGAAGAAGCGCTGCTTCGTGCTCTCGAAGCGGGACTTGGCCGAGGCGCGTGCGGCCGAGGCATTGGTCTCGCCCGAGGCATCGTTGACACCGGTGGCCGTCAGGGCAGCCTCGAGATTGTGGTGTATCGTCCGAAACGCACCTGCATAGGCGTCGTAGATCTCGATCTGGGCCGGGGTCAGCGCGTGTTCGAGCACGTCATACTCCACGCCATCAAAGCTGAGGGCGCGGGCCGTGTAGAGCCCGAGCGTCTTAAGATCACGCGCGACCACCTCCATGGCGGCGACACCGCCCGCCTCCATTGCCGAGACGAAACTCTCGCGGCTCGGGAAGGGATATTCGGGCCCCTGCCCCCAGAGACCGAGCCGCGCGGCATAGGCAAGGTTGTGCACACTCGTGGCGCCCGTGGCCGAGATGTAGAAGACGCGGGCGCGCGGCGCGGCCAGTTGCAGCCGCAGGCCTGCGAGGCCCTGCTGGGAGGGTTTGACCCCCCTGCCCTGCTCGGACCCTGCCGCGTTCTGCATGGCATGGGCCTCATCGAAGGCCAGCACGCCGTCGAAGTCGTCGCCCGTCCACTCAAAGATCTGGTTCAGCCGCGAGGTGCCGCATTTGCCCGCTGACCGCAGCGTGGCGTAGGTCACAAAAAGGATACCATCGCCCATCGGGATGGGCTGCTCAGACTTCCATTTGGAGAGCGGCTGGATGTCGGCGGGCGAGCCGCCGAGATCGGTCCAGTCGCGGATCGCGTCCTCGATAAGCGTGGCGGATTTGGAGACCCAGATCGCCTTCCTGCGCCCGGCCAGCCAGTTCACGAGAATGAGCCCCGCGCATTCGCGGCCCTTGCCGCAACCGGTGCCGTCGCCGAGGAAATACCCGAGGCGATAGGCCCGTGCTTTAGGGTCGTCATCCGCGCGCGTCAGCTTGGATTGGTCGTCATCTAGGCGCATCCGCCCCGGCAGGTCGCGCCCATGGGCATCATGCGCCATGATGATGGTCTCGAGCTGCGCCTCGGAAAGGTTTCCCTCCTCGATCAACCGAGCGGGCAGGCGCAGTTCCGCACTGGCCACGCCTGAGGGCACGGGCGGGGCCACAGAGGCCATGGCGATGCTCTCGACGAGCGGCGTGGGATGTTCCTGCGCGCCCGCGATCTCGATCCGCTGCGGGCGGTAGCGCGCATAGATGTCCGAGACGGGCGTGTTGTCGCGCGGGGCCTCAAGGCTTGTGAAAGTGAGCGGTATGGCGGCGTTGGTCTGAGCGTTGGACGCCGCAACTCTGGCAACTGGGCGCTTGCGCGTGACAGGTACTGGACCGGCCGATCGCGCATGAGGGTTTTTCGCCGCCCGTTGGGCGGGGCGCGTCTCAGGCCGGTTTGCGGCCACGGTGTCGACAAAAGGAAGGGCTTCCTCCAGATCCTGAACCGTTGCGCGGATCATCTCGCCGTCCTCCTGGACCTTGTCGAAGACCATCAGCTGGGTTTCCACAGAGGTGCCGAGCTTGCGATAGACCTGTCCCGGCATCGTGAGCGCCAGTCGCGGCGTCAGGAGACCGCAGGCGCGGGACCAATGCGCAGCATCGCGTTCGGGCGTGAACCCCTGCGGCATGATCGCCACCATCCGCCCACCGGGTGCCAGGCGCTTGGCAGCCGCGATGAGATGCTTGGCGGCGATGTGCTTGTCCCGGGAGCGATCGACCGAGGAGGCGAAGGGCGGATTCATCACCACGACGTCGGGCAGAACCAAGGTCTGCAGCAGATCATCGATATGCTCCCCGTCATAGCCCGTCACCTCGCCGCCAAAGACCCCGCGCAGGAGGCGCTGGAGAAAGGGGTCGATTTCATTGAGCAAAAGCGTCGCACCGGCCCGGGCGGCGAAAGCGGCCAGGGCACCGGTGCCAGCCGACGGCTCCAGCAGGGTCTCGCCCTTGCGAATGGCTGCCGCCCGCACCGCCATTGCCGCAAAAGGCAACGGCGAGGAAAATTGTTGTAGTCGGATCTGCTGTTCCGACCGGCGGGTTTCCGTCAGGAGCCGGAACGCGAGGAGTTTCGCGGTGGCAATGTCACCTGCCGCGGCGTCTCCGCGCAGCAGCACCTGGATGGCCGCGGCCTGCATCAGGTCATAAGCCATCCGCCAGTCCCAGGCGCCGCTGGCATCTCTGCCATGAAACGTCTCGCGCAAAATGCGCGCGAGCACTGAGGTGCGCAGGGGTTGGTGGTCGAGCTCCAGGCCGATTTGCGCAAGGGCAGAAGCGAGGTTAGCGTGAGAGACTGAGAGAGCCGGAGTTGGCTTGGTCATGGGGATTTTCCTTTGGATCAGGGTCTGAGTTCCAAAGGACAAAAAGCCTGCTCTACACTTTTAGAGTGCGGAGCAGGCTGTAACGGACCGCAAGTCAATAGCGGTCTTGTCGTTCAATCACCCTGCCCCGCCAGAAACTCCGCCAAGACCGGGCTCGCCGCGCCCTTCGCGGAACTGAGCAGCTCTGAGCCCACAAGCGAAGCTTTCGACAGGCGCACGAGGCCGCCGGTCTCCTCGATGCGGTAGCAACGGCGTTTTTGCTGCCCGCGCCTGTAGTGGGTCGCGGTGACGATCTGGCAGGTGCTGCCGTCAGTCAACGTCACAGGGGACGCGAGCTTGATCCTGTCACCTTCCTCATAGTCCGGAATCGCGGCCCAGTCCCGGCAGCGCTGGCGCCAGGCATGGGCATAGCTCTCTTGGTCCTTCAATTCCGAGAGCAGCGACAGAAGGCTGAGCGGGGCGCGCGAATCGACAGGTCCAGCGCTTTCCTCCATGTCCTTGTAACCCCAACAGCCATCGTCATAGCGCGTGAGGAAGACCGCCCCGAAGGTGATCGAGCCGTCCGCATCCGTGACATAGGTCGCGTCCTCGACCGGGGTTCCGTCGAAGTTGATGACCTTGGCCGCCGCGTACCAGATCGAACCGACTTTGCAAGCCTTGATCAGTTCGGTCTTGCGCGCGTCGCCCTCGAAGGTGCAAAGCCGGGTGATTTCCGCTTTCTCATCTGCGTAGGTTTTGACGCAGCGATCGGTGTAGAAGAGCCAACCCATCAGGCAGCCCTCCGTTCATCAATCTCCATCAGCGCATCGAGCGACACGCGGTAGGGCTGCATCGTGTCGAAATCCTCGCAATTGCCGCAGTTCTGCACGATCGCGAAGGTATCGCAGGCATCCTTGAGGATGACCCTAAACGTGCCGCCGAGGCCCGAGGGCACTTCGTAGGTCCCGCCGACGAGATAATCCGAGGCACGGCGCACGAAGACACGGATGCTGTGACCGTCGGTGGCGAGCCGGATCGCCCCCTGCCCCCGATCGATAAGCACCTGCACATCGTCCAGGATGTCGGTGTAGAACTGGCCCGTCAGATCACGGAACGCCATGCGGCGCTGCGCCATCCAGTCGGTATCCCGAAACGGGTTCATGCCATCGGCGAAGGCAAAGGATGGATCGGCCTGTTCGGTGGTGACGATACGGGTGGTCGTGCCATCGATGCCGTTTGAGCGCAGATGCACGCCATTGCCGACGATGAGGATCAGAGCGGGCCTGTCCACGGGCCCGTTCCAGTTCGGCAGGAAGGTTTTGCAGGCGCGCGCATGGGCGATCTGCGCCGCAGCGGCGGAGGCAGAAAACTTGAGAATAGCCATGGGGATGTCTTTCCGTTGGGTGTGGGAGGGTCGACCCGCGCGGGTGGTATGGTCCACGCGCGGGTCGCGTGATGGTTCAGGCCGCTTGAGCGATCTCGCTGTCAGGCTCCGGGGTTTCCGCAGTGGTCTCCGCCTGATCAAAGGCGACACCGGCGGTCTGCATCATGGGCGGGCACCAGGCGCCTACGGCAGCGCGCTGTGCATCCGTCAGCGTGGCGAAGGGCTCGGCGAAGAGCTTGTCGCAGAAGGCGACGATCTCCTTCTTACTCGACGAGGCCAACGTCACCGCCTCCTGGGTGAGACCCAGATCTTCGCCGAGGATCTTCAGGAGCCAGGCCTTCTTGAAGCGGTTGAAGAGTGCCGCATTCGGCGTCCAGTGGGCACGGATGTCGGGCATGATCTCGATCTCAAAATCGTGCATCAGGCTGTCGCGTTGCCGATCCCGCGCGAAGCAGGATTGCGTGGTTGCGGCGGTCGCAAAAGCGACGAGCTTGGCCTTCTCACCAGCCTCGAGCGCGCGAAACGCCGCGAACTGATCGGCGGGCGACCGAGCGTCATCGAGCCAGGATAGATCGAGCGCATCATGCGCCGCCGCCACCTGCTCGAGCGAGGTGCCGTCGATCTCATCCATCTTGGCGTGGCTGCGGTATTCCTTGCGGGCATCGATCTTGATCGCCTGCGTGACACTCATGCCGCTGGCCAGAACGTCGCTCACCAGCTTGAAAAGCGTCAGATCGAGCGTGGCTTCCGGATGCAGCGCCATCGCCGCCCCAAGCGCCATGGCCCGCTCGGTCTTGAGGTCCTCAGCCAGCGAGGCCGGGTAGGTGATCTCGCCGGCGTCCGGGGCCTCCTCTCCGGTCGGGCTAGCCGAGGAGCCGCGCGCGCCCTCCTCTTTGACGGTGTCTTCCGGGCGGACGAGGCCCACATGGAGCGTGATCTGCCCACCCTGCCACGACGCGATCACCCCAGACCGCGCGAGGTCCTCGGCGCTGTAGGCTTCCTGCAGATCGCGCGCTTCCTCTTCCAAGGCGTCCACTCGCTCGTAAAGGGCATTGTAGGCGTCGTCCTCGAGCCCCTCATCCTCCATCTCGAGCTGGAGTTGCTCGAGCGCGGCAGTGATCTCATCGATGCGTTTCTGGGCAGCCTCATCCGGCTCGATCGGGCCGGGATAAACGCGGTCGTATTCGGCCATAGTCGCATAATCATAGCGCACCATCGCATCTGCCCAGGCAAAGCCCAGTTTTTCGCGGGCCTGCTCAGCGGCAGCCCCGAGTTTCTCGAGCAGGATGGTTTCGACCAGCGCCGCATCCTCCAGCACGGAATGCTCTTCCAGAAGATCAGCCGCGATGGCCCCGCCGCGGGCCTCATAGTCCTCACGCACGAAGGCCCCGATATCATCGCTGACCTGCACCCCACGGGATTTGAGCGCCTGACGAACGGTATAGGCCTGCAGATAGCTGTCTTCCTTGGTGAGCGCCTCATAGACCTCGCGCTGCACCTCCTGGCTTGGGTGCTCCGCAAAGGCCTTCATCGTGTCGAGCGTGATCGTCTTCGCCCGGGCCGCGGCGCGGATATCGGGGTGGATCAGCCCGTAGCGCAACCGGCCTTTCACGGCGGTGACGGTGGTGCCGAATGTCTTGGCGATCGTCTCGGGCGACTGGCCGTCGATCTCCATCATCCGGGCGAAGGCCTCGAACTCGTCGATTGCGTTCATAGGGGCCTGGGTGATGTTCTCGGCGAGGGATAGCGCCGTCGTCACGTCGCACTCCTCCGGCACAAGGCGGCAGTCGACCTTGGTTTTCGCGGTGAACCCCTTGGTGGCCTTGTCGGCGATCAGCTCCTTAAGCGCGGCATGGCGCCGGCCACCGGCCAGCACTGCGTACTTGCCGTCGATCTTCTGGACGAGGAGCGGTTGGAGCAGGCCCAGGACGGCAATGCTGGCCTTCAGATGCGCGATGTTCTCGGAGTCATAGGTTTCCGGGGAGTTGCTGCGCACATTGGCTGGATGGGCAGTCAGATCGCCAATGGCGACAGAAACGGGTTTGAAGCTTGCGGTCATGGTATGTCCTTTTCGATGGGTATGGTGCGGCCGCCGCGATCCTCCGCGCGACCAATCCCCGGCTTCGGGAATCAAAAGGACAAAAGGCCCACTCTCCCTTTTGGGGGCAGCAGGCCTTGAGTTTGAGATGTCAGGGGGAGGAGTCCCCTTCCCTACCAGTCGCGCGCCAGCATGATGGTCAGCACGCGCATGGTGGTGGCGGGATTGTCCGGGGTCTCGGCCCCGTAGCGGAAATCGGAATCCGCTTCGTACAAATCCAGTTTCCAGAACACCGTTTCGCCCCGGATCTCGACCGCCCCGAAATCATGCCAGCCCTCCGGGTCGTTTTCGGGTTCGAACGTGTCGAACGCCCCCGTGACATTCACCGCCTCGGCCATGAAACCATCCCCCGCCTCCATGAGCGATCGGGTGACGTGCATCCGGCCTTGGATAGGCGCCTCTGGTGCTATCCCGAGGCAGGCGAGCTTGCGGAAAGCGTCATTCTGAGCGGCGATTACGGCGGGGTCTGGGCGGTCTGTCAGAGGCTGTGCTGCGTTGGTCATGGGTCTGTCCTTTGAGAAGTTTGAAACACCCTTCCCAAAGCCTGCTTTCCCTTTGCCGACACACATCCCCTCAAGCGGCCTGGTCGACCTCCCCTGCCCTGCCCGCCTCCGATCGCGCGATAAGGTAATCACAGGCGCGCTGCGCGTCAGCGGCGTGCTTGAAGATGGCGCCCTTGTCCGAGCGCAGAACGCGCAGCCAATTGTAGAGATACGCCGCGTTCATCTCGAGCGTATGCGCGGTGAACCCAAGTTCCTGCCCCAGAAAGCACGACGTGAGCTCGGCCACGATCTCCTCGCGGGCATAGGCTGTGTTGCCGAACCGCGAAAGACCGTAGTCGCGGTTCAAGCGATGGCGCGCCTTTGTGGCATGGCCCAGTTCATGGGCCCAAACCCCATAAAAATTTGGCGAATTTTGAAACCGCGTAATCGGCGGCATGTAGACCTTGTCTACCGGCGGCAGATAGTAGGCATCGCTACCCGTGAAGACGGTGGTGATATCGATGGCATCAAAAAAAGCCTGCATATGGGGAATGGGTTCAGCGGGCGGATGGTCAGGCACCGGGTCCGGCTCGGGATGGAAGCTATCCGGCAACCCCTCGATCTGGCAGGCGTTGAACACGCGATAGGATTTCTGGAAACGGCAGACGCGGGCCTCGTCACCATCTGCCTCACCATCGTCTCGCGCCTCGTCGCCCTCACCCTGCCTCCGGCTTTGGCCATAGTAAACCACCACGGAGGACTTCTCGCCCTTGCGCACCTTGGCGTCTAGGCCATTAGCCTGCGGGATGGTCATCCAGAAGGGCGAGCTGTAGCCCGCCATCAGCGTCCGCATGGTCAGAAGGAAGTTGTTGACGCCCTGGTAGGCCTCGCCGTTGTGACGGAGCGGGCGGGAACTGCCACCGGCGGTCCAGGGCTTGCGCCATGGCAGGACGCCGCGCTCGATAATGCGGATGATTTCGTTCGTGATGACCTCGGAGGCATCGAATTTGGGCGTGCGGGAACGGGCCATGGCTGGCCTCCTTTCGAGTGTTGGTGTGAGGGGATAGTGATCAGGCTGGCCGACTGGCACGTGGATCGTTGACGATCCTGGCACCAAGCTCTTCGACCATGTCGATGTAGGTGGTTAGAGAGACGGCCCGGCCGGGACCCCAAGGTTCAGGGTCGACCGATCCGTCTCGTGTCACGCGGGGCAGGTTCGCGAATGCGATGACATTGTTGACGGGTCGGATATCGATGAACGGCGTCCCACGTGCGACCGCTAGAGCGGCCAAGGGAAAGCGCTCGATTGGCGCGAAAGTCGACACGGTGGTCCAGCCGAGCTGGACAAACGTCCCGCCATCGCCACAGATCACATGGGCATTCGGCAATGTTTCAGCCTGCCTGAGATATCCGAGATTGCGCAACACAGTCTCGCGTTCGAGCCGCTGCGCCAGCTCCGTCTGGCCGGTTCGGCGCAGTTCCTTGTGTCGCCACCACGAGGCGGCGGTCGCGCGCAACACGCGCAAGACACCTGTTTGCATGGGAATGCCCTTCATCAGGAAAAACAGACCGGAATCCGGCCCGGACCCATCTGAGGGGCCCCAAAGGCCCTCATCCGTCAGTCACAAAACCCGAAGGACACTTTCACTTTTCCCGGGTACGGACCCTGTCCTTCTCAAAAACCAACGGGTCCTCAACAAACGGCTCAATACCGGACCGTCTCCAGAAGCCCTTGATTTGGAACAGCAAATTCAGATCGGCAGGCAAGATCGGCAACGCATATCGGCAAAACCTTGCCTCTAAACCCGAAATGTGTATATTTTTCAATTGCTTTGCAAACATAGAAGATCGGCAAAAATGCTGGAAACACCCGCCAGAATCGAACCCTGCTTCTTCGAGGAGCATATTCCTACAGAATTGGCAGACCTTTCGGTCGACATCCAGAGGGAGGCCACCGGGCTGGGACAAGGGCTGCATCCTGACAGCGCAGCCGAGCTTGCCGATCTCGTCCGCGTGATGAACTGCTACTACTCCAACCTGATCGAAGGACACAACACACGGCCCCGCGACATCGAAAGGGCGCTAGCTGGCGCCGAGCTTGAGGAAGAAACTCGCCCTCTCGCCCTTGAGGCCCGGGCGCACGTCATCGTTCAACGGGCCATCGATGAGATGCATCGCAAGGGCACCCTGCCCCGCCCCACATCTGTCGAATTCCTGACTTGGGTCCATAAGAGCTTCTACGACGAGATGCCTGACGAGTTTCGGGTCATCGAACATCCCGACGGCACACAGGAGCCCATCGTTCCGGGACGTATGCGCCAGGAAGGCGATCGGGAAGTTGCGGTCGGGCGCCACCTACCTCCATCATCGTCGCGCGTTGCGGCTTTCATGGATCACTTTGACAAACGGTTTCAAATTGCGGCGCGGTCTTCGAGCGGACGGATCATCGCGATCGCGTCTGCACATCACCGGCTGAACTACATCCACCCTTTCCCGGATGGCAACGGTCGTGTCAGCAGATTGATGTCTCATGCCATGGCCCTCACAGCAGGGATCGGTGGCCAGGGGCTCTGGTCCGTTTCGCGTGGGCTGGCTCGCGGACTGACCGATCGGGGCGAGTACAAACGGATGATGGATCTGGCCGACAGCCCACGCCGCGGAGACCGAGACGGGCGCGGCAACCTGTCAGAGGCGGCACTAAAGACGTTCAGCGAATGGTTTCTGAAAGTGACGCTCGACCAGATCACGTTCTCCGCGAAGCTGTTCGATCTCGGCGGACTGGACCAACGGTATCGTCGTCTTGTTGCAGATACCATCGATGACAAGCGAGCGCCGGAACTGGTTTCGGCGGTTCTTCGGCATGGCGCACTGGAACGTGGCGACGCGCAAATTGTGCTCAAGACGTCCGAGCGCACGGGACGCAATACGCTGAGCAAACTGACCACCGCTGGATACCTGACTTCCGCCTCGCCGAAGACGCCCGTTCGGTTGGCGTTTCCGTTGGACTATCGAGAGCGGCTCTTTCCAAATCTCTTTGGAGATGGTGACTTGCCACAATAACGTTAGGGATTCAGGGAGAAATGCCTGGCCGCCGACTTCTTTCTTGGGTGGCGAGATTTCCACTAAGGCTCACTCGTGTGTCACTTGTCCACCGCGGTGGACATCTGCTGGTCCTTGATAAACTGAACGACCGACACGCGTCGCCAGAGGCGGTGTGGCTTTGCCGCTTCGGAGCGTTTAGACAGTTGTCGCCGCCATAAGCGCCGCATCACGTTAGAAGTCCACCGCGGTGGACATTAGACGGTTCGCTCATTGGTTTCGGACAGTCGCTTGATCAAAGCTAATGGATCAAATTGGTTTTGCCTTTGACCCAGGGTGATACTGTGAAAATACGCTCCAAAGTCCCTGATGCGTTTTCCAAGCTGTAGCATGATGAAGATCGCGCATGACGCTTTCTGAGCTCCTACAGCATTCTTGGCTTTCTCGAATGTTTCTGGGTGAATGCCCATCATGGGTGCAAGTGTTCGAGCATGGTTTTCAATGTCCAACCAGTTTCTAAGTCTCTCTGTGGAGAACGATGTCGCCTGATCGCAGACTGAGGTTAGCAAGTCTGGTTTCAGTGCTTCATCGCCTAGTTTGCTATCTAAATCTTTTTTTTCTTCTTCAGACTTAGATTGGTGCCGGACAGTTTGTCCGTCATTGGCGGGCAATTTCAAAGTTTCTGGTGGGTCATCCGGGGCAGACAAACTCTGGCATTCTGCATCTGTATTGGCGAGCAGTGCGTGGTATTCGGGGAGGCTCAGCTTCCTGCGTAGAGATCTCCGTGCGTGGTTGATGAATGCGTTGCTGGGATCGTGCTCTTCCAAATGGGCGAGCTTTGTAAGGATCTGTTTGCGGACAAATATCTGATCGCGCCGGTTATTCTCCATCTCTTGCGCGATGGCGATAAGCTCGCTCGCACGTCGGAGCAGGGGGGCGAGAGACAATCCATAACTGATGCACTCTCCGCCGGATGAGCGAACGCGGTAGCGCTTTCGGTTCGAGCTGTCATTGCGCTTGATGAAACCGAGTTCAACGAAGCGGTTGATGTGCCTGCGGAGTGTCCGTTCGTCGATTCCGCCAACGCGCTGGCAGATGGAATTGTTCGACGCAAAAACCGTTTCACCATGGCCAGGCTTCAGAAAACTGAGCATGGCTTGAAGTGTCTGTATGTGGCCAGGACGTAGACCAAACACGCTGCGCGCGTCTCTCAGGGCTCTGAAGATGGTCCAGACGTCGGTTTCAGATGGGGGAAATGAGCCGGGGGCTGCATCAGCACCTGCGGCTTCGATCGACAGTTTTATAAATGCCATGGTTTGTTTACGACGACCGTTTGGCCCACAACTTTCCCGTCTCTTCCCGAGATTTCGCTCAGAAAAAGGCAATAAAAACACGTCCACCGAATCGGTGACTCTTGACCGGTTTGCTGGAGGTTGCTACATCATGAGTGCTAATCGAATGATGAGGGCTCTCCAGGGGAAACTTTGGGGGGCTCTTTTCTTTCTGGTCTTCGCTTTTCTCCTCTGCTCGTGTTACTCTGTGTGGCTTGGGTTAGGACCCAGAGCCGCTCTCATTCCGCCACTGTTCGAAGAGCTGCAAAAGCGTTGCTTCCGCGCGCTCTTCGAACCATTGGCCGAATTCTGGGTTGTCCTTTTTGGCGACCTTGATAGCGATTGCTTTCTCATCGACAGTCAGCGTGCCCAAAGAACTGCCGTGCTCATTTTTGATGACCGATGTCAGACCACGATTGGGAGGCTTTTCGTCGTTACGCGTTTTGCTTGCGCAAGCCGAGTAGACCGCCTGGAATTTTTCGGAACTTGGAGTGTCGTCGGGCAGGGCGGCGATTGTCTCTTTGGCGATGTCCACCAAATCTACCTTCACCGATAAGGCAGCCAGATCACCCCACTGCCGTCGTCCGATGCCATGTGCTGGCCCGATGAGTTGAACAAGCCCGTCAGGCAGTTGCTCAATAACAACCCTGTGGTTGGATACGCCTTGCCGGGTCAGGCCTAGAGCATCCTGAATGACGCCGGGTTTGTACCCGGATTCCTGCATCTCTTTGATAAATAATGACTTCTCGATGAAAGACGGATCTAGCCTGAGGTTGTTCTCCTGGCCCTGAGCGATCAGAGATGCGTCATCATCCAAGGTTCGAACGATCGCCTTGACCGTTCCACCAACCTTACGGATCGCCGCAAGCCTGCGGCGACCGTAGATGATGCGGTATCTGTCCGGTTGGGTTGATGGGCGAACCATGATGGGCACTTGTTGGCCATGCTTGCGAATGCTCTCGGCCAACTCATCGATGCTGGAATCTTCCAGCACCAACCGATCGCGCAGACCATCCATGTCAATCTGGTCGGGCTCGATGTCGCGGATCGAGTTTGCTGTGATCTCGCGCAAAGAGTCGCGCAATCCACCAACAGATCCCGGTAGCTTTGCCGCTTTTGGCGGGGTAGGGGAGGGGACTGCGCTCCCCGTCTCATCCTTTGGAGGCTGGTTGAAGATGTTTCGGGCCATCAGCGACGCCCCCATGCCATTTGGATCGTCTGCTCCAGTTCATCGCCAACGCCGTTTACGCTAGTCAGGGCGCGATCAATTGTCTTTCTGATGAACTGGCTTGGATCTACTTCGTAGACGGTCTGCTGGGTCATCCCCGCGTCGGAGATTGCCGTAGACTTCAGCATTGGCTCTGTCATGACCTGACCTGCCAGAATCGATCTCAGGTAGCCTGCCATTTGGGTCTGCGGCCCGTCAGACGGTTCATATCTGGTAATCAG
The DNA here is from genome assembly GCA_947496175.1 of uncultured Roseovarius sp. Lineage (GTDB taxonomy): Bacteria > Pseudomonadota > Alphaproteobacteria > Rhodobacterales > Rhodobacteraceae > Roseovarius. Next base: position 30,224 of record CANMBU010000005.1, on the reverse strand, counting down.
GAACTTGACAAAATCCCAGGTAACACGCCGACCGATGGCTTCTTCCACGGCCTTGACCGTTTCCGAAGCAAGTTTCAGGAATTGGCTCATGGAAGCGATGTCGAGCATGCCAGGTACCACGGTTACCAAAAGCCCCGTCGAGGCTGCCAACGCCGTAAGGGTCAAAAAACCAAGTTGAGGCGGGCAGTCGATCAAAACGATGTCGTAGTTTGCCTCAACCTCTTCCAGCGCCAAAGCGAGGCGCTCTGCAAAGATGGGTTGTACGCGACGGGCGAGTGCGTTTGCGGTCTCGGTTTCGTACTCCGAGAGCATCAAACCGGCTGGCACCATGTCGAGTTTATGGAAGTATGTCTTTTGGATGACGTTTGAGAGCGGAACTTGATCCTCATATCTCAGAGCATCATAGATTGTGCCGCCTTCGGCGAACTCGAGCTCAGGCCGAAAGCCGAAAAAGGTGGTCAAACTTGCCTGCGGATCGAGATCCAAGACCAACACTCGGTAGCCTCGCAAGGCATACCGTTGTGCAAGATGGATCGTTGCTGTCGTTTTTGACGATCCGCCTTTGAAATTGACGACAGATATCACCTGGAGACGATCGCCATCACGTCGACCTGGGCGGTAGCTTTGTGCGTTCTTTCCAGTGCGCCCCAGAATATCGCGCAAGTAATCAATCTCTTGGGCTGTGTAGAACCTGTGCCCGCGGTTGTCTGTGTGCACTTCCGGGAAGCTGCCGTCTTTGTGCCGGTTGCGCATATTAGATGTGCTTACGCGCAGGAGGCTGGCAACTTCGGTAGAACTGAAACGGCGCAGGGACTTTCGTTCTTCGGGTTCGAAAGCGATCTTCATCTGGCGATCCAAAGATTCCGCCAGATTGTCTGCAAATGCTCCGATGTCGGAAGAGCCTATGCCTTGCGTGTATCCAACGTTACGATCATCCATGTCCTGCCGCCCATTCTCGGCCTCTGTTGAGGCTCTTGGTCATTCTGACGGTGTACAGCGTGTCTGACGCGTTTTACCGTCAGAACGGGAATGCCACGATCCAGTGAGTCCGGCAAGAAGAATCTAGATGTAGTGTGAAAGTTATCCACAGCACCAATACGTACAGTCACATCAAGATAAGCGCAAGACTTTGATTTTATTGCATTAAGTCTACGAGCTCGTGTTTCAAGCCACTCATGAGAATTGTTTGGACGGTATTGGCTAAACCCATGCAACCAATGGCACAATTGACCTTCTGACGGTGCTTGGAGCGATAGATTCAGCTGTTTGAGCCTCTGCAAGTTACATTTGGGAGTGAGCCGATTCTGATGAAATTAGTCCAAGCCGCTCCGCTCGTTCGAGCAACATCTTGACCGAAGACGGCTGCCAGCTGGCACGACCCCGAGGGGTGCGCTCACGCATCGACTCCAGCCGATCACAGATCGCCTGAAGCGTGATGTCCGGGTCTGCCCCCTTGATGGCCGCAACGATGGCAGGCAGTCGATCGTCGGTTTCGCGGCGTCCGGCGCGGCCAAGCACTTCATCGGGCAGAAAGCCGTCGCGCACATATGCTTTCACGGCGCGGAGCAGGCGGCTTTGGGTCCAATGGCGATCTGGGGGCAGGGGGCCATTGATAATCCGCAGCACGTCTTCCCAAGCCATATCGGGGCGCAAGCGGCGCACATGGGGCACCCAATCCTGCGCGGTCTCGTTCAGGCGCTCCATGTAGCCGTCCTGTCGCGCCAGCCGGACCTTGCGCAGCGCAGCAGGATCCTTGGTGCGAAGTCCAGGGTTGCCGCCTACGCGCCCTTTGGCGCGTGCCGACGCCAGCCCCGCCTTGGTGCGTTCGCGGATCAGCGCGCGTTCGAACTCGGCCGCGGCGCCCAGAACCTGCAGTGTGAACTTGCCCTGTGGCGATGCCGTGTCGATCGGGTCCTGGAGGGACCGGAAAAAAGCGCCCTTGGCCTCCAGCCGCTCGATCACCTCCAGCAAGTGCGACAGAGATCGCGCAAGCCTGTCGATCCGCACGACGACCAGCGTGTCGCCGGTCTGGACACGCTCGAGAACACGCGCAAGCACCGGCCGCGCGCGATTGCCGCCAGAGGCGTGCTCTTCAAAGATCTCGACGCATCCCGCGGTTTGCAGGGCTTCAGACTGGGGCAGGGGGGTCTGATCCTCGGTTGAGACGCGCGCATAGCCTATCAGGGGCATGAAATCGGGCCGTTTGCAATTTAAGGTATCGCTATTAAACTACCGTTTATAAACGATTGCAATGGGGTACTCTGTGGTGCTGTTCGTCACAAAGACTCAGGTTTCTATGCAATGAACGCGGTTTGAGAGTTCTTAACCTCGGGTCCTTTGATGATATACGGCTTGGCATCTAGATGGATTCGAGTTGGTACTTGAGTACATTGCATAATGCATATATTTTGCACATATGAAGCCTGATATACCAGATATGCATGACGATCATGAAGGTACCGTCAGCGCCCTCGAAGAGGACGAGGAACCCTCTGAGGATGACTTGTTGTCGCGTTTAGTTCCTGATTTCAATTGAAGCAGTAAGCTGAATACTGAAGTGCTGGAATTTCACCTTAGCGCTTCACCAACACGTCAAGATTCCTGAGCTTCACAGCCCTGCAGCTTTTGTCAGGTTCACCCGAAACCTGTCGCGTCTGCGCTGGTAGCGCCGGGTCATCTCGGCGGACGCATGGCCGAGCTGTTTCTGCACGTAGCGTTCATCGACTTCCGCCGACGAGGCGAGCCCGGCGCGCAAGGAATGCCCTGAGAACATTGCCAGCCGTTTCGCTTCGGGCAAATCGGATCTGATGCCACTCTTCATAACGGTTGCCTTGATCAGTCGCGCTATGTGCTTGTCGGAGAGGCGGGACTCGAGGGCACGCTTGCCGTCCCGCGAGGTGCGCACGAAGACCGGCCCAAAGTCGATCTTCGCAAAGTGTAGCCATTGCTCAAGCGCGTGGACGGGACAGGTCTGGTCGCTTGAGCCACGCCCGACCTCAACCTCGCGCCATCCGGTCTTGGCATTGAGGGTGAGCAGGGCGCCGCCGTCGAAAATCTCGATCCAACCGCCGGAGTCCGGCGTATCATTCTTGTGCACGTCAAGGCTCACGATCTCGGAGCGACGGAGACCTCCAGCATAGCCCAAAAGCAAGATCGCCCGATCCCGCAGCCCGCGGAGATCATAGGGAAGGGTGCCCACCATGGCCTGGATGTCCTCGGGCAGGATCGCTTCCTTCTGGACCGGCGGGCGCGCATGCTTGCGTTTGATCCCGGCCAGAACCGTGGCGATGTGGCGGTCCTTGCGATCAAGCGTGAACCCGCGCTGCCTGTAGTTCCAGGCAAGCCCCGAGAGACGACGCTCAATCGTGGAGACCGAAAGGGCAGGGGCATTCCCGGCTGGTGCAGCCAAATCAGCCACATAAAGTCCAACCATCTCGGGTGAGGGGGGCAGAGGTTCTGTGCCTTTCAGCCGGCACCAGCGGGTGAAGTGTTTCCAGTCGGCCGAGTAGGCCTTGTTGGTATTGTCAGCTGTAGAGGCCTCGGCGTAGTCGCGCGCGGTGTCGATCAGCCGGTCGAGCGCGGCGGAGCTGGTCACATGAGCGGGCAGAGCGATTGAGGCTCGGTCCCGAGAGGTTTTCTCGTCGTGTTCGTAATTGTTCAGCGAGTCACAGGACGCTGAGCTCGAAATCTCAGCTTCGGACCCGCCCGAACCCTCGATTTTGGTGCCGTTATTCGTGAGACTACCCATTATTTTGAGCATATCATTTTTACGTCCGATAACACAAGGTTATCGGACGTAATTGAAGATGCAAAGATGAGGCGGTTAGTGTGCTATTTTCTAGCAGAAAGCGCCGTGCCAATGTAGGCTCTGTGCATGACATTTGCCCGACCGGATCACATCAGCGCCCTCGACACGCTACCCCGGATGCCCGCCTGGGTCACCTCCGCGCGCGATGAAACCCTTGAAGATGTTGCGTTTTTGTCGGGCGCGGCGCTGAACCATCTGCATCTTGTGCTGGGACATGCTGAGGTGCCCCAAGCCTTGTTGCGGGAGCGGCTGGCGCTGCGGGCGGCCGAAGCTTGCGTGGCGTTTTCGGGGCGTTCCGAGAGGGCAGGAGATCTGCGCGACGCCGTACACCTTCTGCGCCCGGGCGATCTTCCCGGACCGGCCGGCGAAACCTGCTTGGCCTGGCGGCGCGCGGTGGAGCGGCCGGTGTCGATCAAGGCTCTGGGCCGAGCCTTGCCGATCCTGGAGTTGGGCCAGATTGCTACATGGCTCGATACGGGGAAGGGAGCGCCGGTGACGCGTGCCGCGATGGCGCTGGAAGCCGTTCTGCGCGAGGCACCACGTGCAGACGAAGCAGCGCTGGTCCTCGCGGATGCCGCCCTCGCCCAGGCGCTTGGCTGGACCCATCTGGTGCCTCTGATCGCTACCGGCCTGAAACGCGCCGACCTGCGCAAGCGGGGCCACGATTTGCGCCTAGCCTGTCATCGCGCAGTGACCGCATCCGCGGTCGAGGCCGCGCGTCTGGCTGTCGATCTCGCGCGTCTGGCTGCGCTTTTGAAAGGGGTTGCACCAAAGCTTCGGGCCAAGGGGGCAAGGGCGGCGGTGGAAATATTCCTGACGCAGGACGCCGTGGCGCCCAGTGCCTTGCCTTTGCCGGACCGCGCGGCGCGGCGGCTCTGTGACCGGCTTGTCGACCTCGGCGCCGTGAGCGAGCTGACCGGCCGCGACACCTTCCGGCTCTACGGGGTGTAGCGATGGCAAAGGATCGCACCGAACCCGAGCTTGACCGCGAACTATCCGACCTGCAACCGGAGTTGCGCTGGCGGGAATGGATGCGCCGGATCGAGGCGGTGCTGTTTGCCTCTGCCTCGCCTGTACCGCGCGAGGATCTGGCGCGCATAGTGGGGCAGGCGGCCTCGGTTGATCTGCTGATCGAGGATCTTGCCGCCGATCTGGAAGGGCGGGCGTTCGAGATCACCCAAGTTGCTGGCGGCTGGATGTTCCGGACGCGGCCTGTTTACGCGCCTGCGATCCGCGCCGCAGCGGATGTAGGGGACCAGTTGCTGGACCTGAACGAGTTCGACGTCGCGATTTTGGCGGCCATCGCCTACCACCAGCCGATCACCCGCGACGGGCTGAAGGATATCTTCGGCAAAGAGATCAGCCGGGACCTGATCGGGCGGCTGCATGCACACGGTCTGATCGGAACTGGGCCGCGCGCGCCGCGTCGTGGTGCCCCCTATACCTTCGTGACCACAGACGCGTTCCTCGCGGCTTTTGGGATGGAGAGCTTGCGCGACCTGCCAGAACCTGAACAGCTGAATGACGCCGGGTTGGCCGCACGCGCCTGAAACCCGCCTCGGACCCTCAAAGCGCCTGCCGCGTCTGATGAAGCCGCGCGGCCGCTTGAACGAGATCTGCCAAATCCGGGCCAGCGGTGGTGGGGCAAGGCCCAGCTTTGGGCCGAGGCAGGACGGCATCGCTGAATGATGTGACCAGACCGCTCCAAGTTGGCGCAGCCTGAATGACGCGTTTCCAATAAGAGATCGCGGGACTTCTTCTCTTTCCGAACGGCGTCGACCGCCCTTCCGCCAATTGCTGAAACAGCTGATAGCGATCCCGATGGGGGAGGCGCGCGATGGACATTGGCCGTCGACCAAATTGAAAGCAGGCTGATCCAAGCAAGTCCGGTAGTGATCGCCCCTCTGCCATTCGATGCCCTGCTGCATGCAGGCGAAGCAGATCGTCGATCAGGCGCTCAAGGTGTCGAGCGCCAGCGGCGGCGGGACGGGTGCGTTTGCAGAGCGCCGCGCCGCACGAGGCGCAGATCTGATGCGGCACAAGACGCTTCTGGCTGAACGGAGCCAAGCCGTGTCCGCAGGATGGGCACCGGTCTCGAAGTCGGCAGCCGTGGCGAAAGCAAGAAAGGCGTGTCGCCAAGCTCCAGCCTCGGCGAAAAAAAGGCGTTTCGTCTTCCGCCAGACAGGCCGGGCAGAATTGCAGCCAAGTCGCCTGCGTCCTTGGTGCGCAGGTCTGCTGAGACCCTGGCCGCAGGGGCAAACGCAGCCGGGCCAAAGCGTCGGGAGCAATCGTCAGAGCCGCGATGTCTTCCAGGGGTTTGTGGGTATGCTCTCCCAAAACCAGCAGGATGCGATCGGGCAACGCCCGATCAAGCCGCGCCGACCAGTTCTCACCTGGCGCTCCGAGAAGCGCACCAAAATAGCGCGGAGGTATGCCGTTTGCGTAGGCGAGGCGGTGCAGCCAACTCGACAGAAGTTCACCTGGTGCGGGCATAATGCTCACGGGCCAACGGTTTCCCGCCGCACTTTCATACCGCTCTGCAGGCGTCACGGAGATCCCGGTCGGCCCAAACCTCATGTCATCTCGTGACGCAAAGCGGAATTACGGCGCCTCGAGAGAGGCACATAGCCAAGGTCCGACAGGGTTGCGCCCGTGATCCGGTCCTCACCGCGCGAGATTGCCGCAACTGCGGCCCGGGTGACGATCTCGACAACCTCGCCGATCAGCCCCTCCGACAAATCGTGGAGGATCTTCGCCAAGGGTTCGCGCGACAGATCCGAGGCTTCGGCGAGCGGCAGACTGGCTTCCAGGCTGTCGAGAAGCGTCGCGAATTCCTCGTCATACGCCCATCGTGGAATGGGGATCGTATCGAAACGTGAGCCCATTTCGTCGGTGTCATGCACCGCATCGTAGATCGCGATTTCGCCGACAAGGACGGGTGAGATGTCATGCACCCGTGCGATCCGCCGCAAGAACGAGAAGATGGCCTTCACATCCTGGCGCCGCCCGCGCAATGCGCTGTGGAACTCGTCGAAGATCAAAAGGCGCGGCTTCAGGCGCTCCAGAAGATGATCGACCTGATCGCCGGCGCGGGACAGGCTGCGCCAGCCCGCGGCTTGTGGCGCGCGCAATCCGGACAGGATGCTGGCATAGAAATGCGACAGCCCTGCACCTTCCCGGGTCTGGATCACCCACACCTTTTGCTGGTCGGCGGCACGCAGATGTTCGACGGCGAAGCGTTCGGCGATCATGGTCTTGCCGTTATGGTAGGGACCGGCAAGCAGCAAACCGCGTGGGCGCAGCGATGGCGGTCGCTCAAGCAGCAGTCGCATCGCGTCATGCGCCGCGCCGGCGGCCGGATGGCTGATCCAGCGCGGCGCGCGAACATGGGCGATCCGCACTGCGTCATCGGCCTGCAAGAGCGGGATTATGGCGGGCATGAGGTGATCCGGCACCCTACCAATCCTCGACAGGGAAGACCCGCCGAGGGCGATCCGGGTCGAGCTTTTCTTGGGTCGGGACGGAAGGCGCGGCGAAGTCGGCATAAGGCTTCTTTGCCTCGGTGGCATGCCGGGCGCGGGTCATCTCCTTCAACCGGCTTTTGGGGGTTTTGGCGGCGGCAGCAGTGGCTGCGATTTCGCGTCGGATGGCTGATGCCTCCTGCACAGGGCGCCGCTGGATTTCACGCCGCTGCTGTCGATCCGCCTGGTGCTGCCAAAGCGTGATCGGCTCGGCCAGTCCGTCCCGTCGCCTGACCGGCCGCCAGGCCTGCGTATCCGGATCCTTGACGTAGACATGGCTGATGTCGCGAGGATCATAGCACAGATCGAGCGGCTCCAGCCGGTCACGACGCGCAACCAGCGGGCCAAGCCAGGGCTCGAAATAGTCGATGGCGAAGAGACTGATGCCCTGAGGTGAAATCTTCCGCGTCTTGCGTGGCAGGAAATTGAGCAGCACATCGACAGGTGCATCGATCGGTCGGTCCTTCGGCTGGAACCGATCTTCCCACTCTTTCGCCGGAACGGTCAGCCTGCGCGCATTCTGGCTCAGGTTGTGGTCGATGATCGCGAGCGCGATGCAGCGTTCAAGATCCGCGAAGCTGAGCCGTGCCCGCGCTTCCGAGGCATAGTCGCCCCGATCCGCGATGGAACGCCCCGTCTTGCCGGGCAAGGCGCGTAGCGCGGTGTTCACTTTCCCAAGCAGGCGTTCCACGACTCCGCCCCGATGCACGGTGCCCTTGTTCCGCATGCGTATGGCGATGCCATAGTCCGCGCATCCTCTGCTGAAGGTGCTGCTTTGGAATTCCTTGGCGGAATCGACGACGATCTGCTTCGGGCGACCATGCATCGGCCAGGCATGATCGATGCCGCGTTCTGCCAGCCAGTCAATCTTGCAGCACATCGCGTGCGCCAGACAAAGCGCGACAGACAGTCGTGACGGCCGCTCGAGGGTCAGGCAGAAGCCGATGATCGCGCTCGTGGCCACATCTGCAGCGATGGTCAGGTAGGGCCGCCCGACGAAGACACCGTGGTCATCAATCACCTCGACAAACTGGATGTCTGCCGGCGTGTGATCGATCTGGACAACGTCGAGCGCGTGGTTAGCCCGGATGTAGCCCGGTCGCGCCTTCAGCCGGTGCAGGTGTTTACCATCTGACAGGCGGCGACGGGCAATTTCTTCCGGGGCGAACAGGGTGGGAATGCGCCGGGCGACAGTGACATAGGCGGGCGGAGTGTGCCCTTCCTCTGCGCAGCGAGCGCGGATCTCTTCAACGATTGGTGTAAGGTCCGGCTGCTCAGGGCGCAGCCACATCTCCCGCAGGGTCATCGCAATGATGCTCTCGACCGCGGGGCTGATCCTTGGTTTCCTTGTTCCACTCGTTCGCGGCAGCAGGGACGATACCCTGCGCTCTTCCCGATACCGCGCCAGATAGTTGTAGACTTGGCGTGTCGAGAGCCGCAGCTCGGATGCCGCGCGCACCACGGCCTCACGCACGGGCGCCGCTCCGTCAAGAACTCGGTCCAGCTCACGCGCGATACGCGTTGCCTTGGTCCACGCTTCATCCGAAGCATACCCTCCGCCGGACGTCATCGATATGACGCTTTCGAGACCGGCTCGGCCGTGCGCCAACAGGGCGGCCTGTTGCTGAAATAGGGAACCAAAATTGAAGCCCTTAGCTGAAAAATGGTGTGCGATATCGCGGTATCTTCCAGAAATCACGTAATAATCATGCGCTGAAATGGTGAAGAAAATGCGACACTGGTTTCTGCCGGAACCATTCGAAGAAGAACCAGATGATTTGCCTCCCGGACCACGGGCAGAACCGCCCGACACTGCTGTCATCGAAGACTGGGCAAAGGCAGAAGGCGTTCACGCTGCGCGACTGGCAAGAGTGGCTGGACGCCTGGGTGCTCTGGATGACAGGCTGCTGCGCGGCCCGGAAGGTTGGCGACATCGCCTCGCACTTATCGAGGCAGCGGACCTCAGCTGGTTCGCAGCGGATCGGGTGAGTTCTGATCGTCTGGCGCTTTGGATATCGATGCGGCTGTCGGGTGCACAGGATGACCCAAATGCGCTGGCAAGGGTTGGATGGGCTGTTCGGCGGCTGACAGGCGGTCCCGGACCGAAGGCTGACTTGGCCGCCTTCCTGGATCGCCGCGATCCCGAGAACATTGACGACAGCACTGAGCGTTTCGAAGATCGCGCGGGCGGATGGTTGGACGTAATGGCTGCAGCAGCCGAGCTCCACCCAATCACGCGGGCTTGCATGGGCTTTCATCTCTGGAACCTGGCCGGCCTCGGACAGCACGGCGGCCAGATCGAAGCCGCCGTCACCGCGTCCAGGATCGCGGCCAGCGACGGAAGCGGCGCCGTCTTTGCACCGCTGGCTATGGGCGGGGCAGGGGGGCTGCGTGTCTCGGGTTTGCCAACCGAACGCTTGGCACGCTGGTTGGATGGGATGAACAGCGCAATTCTAACGGCGATGCGAACGCTTGACGATATTGAAGCGTGGGCCGGTCAGGCAGAAAACGTCATGGCGCAATTGTCTGGCCGCACGCCGGTTGCCTTGCGAAGAGCTTTCTCTCAATGGCCCCTGGTCTCCGCCCCAATGGCTGAGGCGATGACTGGAGCCAGTCGCGCCGCCGTTCAGCGTAATCTCGCTTGGATGGAGGCAAGCGGTTTGATCTGCGAAGTCACGGGGCAGGGGCGGTATCGCATGTGGAAGACTCAAGACAGATGATGTGTCACGACATATGAAAGAGCGGTCTAATTCATTTTGTTCAATTGAGGCGCTGGCACTGAACCTTTGTGGGCAAGCGATGCAACGCGAGACCGGACAGGCGATATTTAAAAAGTCATACGCGAAATTTGGTGCTATGCTGCCCGTCAGTTGAAACAGAAACGTCATCTGCCTGTCACCTGAACGTTTCATTCCCCAGAAATCATCCGAACGAATTTCAAAATGGGGGAATCACCATGAAAATCCGTTCTGTCCTGGCCGGCGCTGCGCTGGCGATCACTGCCGCTGTCGCGGCCCACGCTGAAACCTGGAAGCTGGCTGTCACTGATGTTGAGGGTATGGAACGCCTTCAGCTGGAGTGGGGGCCCTTCAAAGAGGCGCTTGAGGCGGCCACCGGAGACACATTCGAGTTCTTTGCCGTGAATTCGCGCACCGCAGCGGCTGAAGCACTGCGCGGCGAAACCGTCGATTTTGTTGTCTCTGGCCCCGCAGAATATGTGGTCATCAACAAACTCACAAACGCCACGCCAATCATCGGCCTGGGTCGCCCCGACTATCACTGTGCCATCGTTGTGCGCGCCGACAGCGGCATCAACACCGTGGCAGACCTCAAGGGCAAGAAGGTGGCCTTCGGCGACATCGGCTCCACCTCCAACATGCTGTGCCCGATGCAGGTTCTCGCGGATTATGGCCTCGACCCGGTCAACGACATAGAGAAGACCCACACAAGCCGCAACATCGCGCATGAAGCGTTGAAGAATGGTGACGTGGACGCTCTGGGTTCGAACGCGGGCAGCTGGCTGAACGTGAGAAACGCCGAAACCGACCTGCCCTACGGTTTCTTCAAGATGATCGCGCGCTCGGGCGATCTGCCGAACGACATGATCATGGTTGGCGCACATGTGCCCCAAGAGGCGGCGATGAAAGTGCGCGATGCGATCCTGGCCAACAAGGACAGCATCATTGCAGGCATCACCGCCCATGAAGAGAACGACAAGTACGTGGGCATGGACCTCGTCTCGATCGAGGACAGCGCTTACGACTATGTCCGCTCAATGTATTCGAATGCTGGCTACCCTCAGTTCGACAATTTCATCGGTGACTGATTTGAGTGTCGAGACACTGGTCGCACCCGTGCGGCCAGATCAGACCGGGGCAGAGGTATCTGCCCCGGTTCTGCCTGTTGATCTGCGTGTGACAGGACTGGCAAAGAGCTTTGCCGGTACGCCGATCTTCAAAGATGTCTCTTTTGGTCTGTCTCGTGGTGAAGCCGTCGCGATTGTCGGCGCGAACGGGACCGGAAAGTCGACGCTGCTGCGATGCCTGATGGGTTTGATCCCTGCCGATGCCGGAGCAATCAACGTCTTGGGCACAGATGTGCGGACCGCTTCAAGCGCTAACCTGCGCGCAATGCGCGCGCAGATGGGTCTGGTGAGCCAGAAACACAATCTGGTGCCACGCCTGTCGGTTTTGTCGAATGTCGTGCAAGGGCTGCTGGGCCAAAAGCCGGGCATCAGTCACTGGAGCCAGAGCTTTGCGCCTGCCACATCGCGTGATGCAGCCATGGCAGCATTGGAGAAAGTGGGTTTGGCGCATTTGGCAAACCGCCGGGCGGACCGGCTTTCGGGTGGGCAATCACAGCGCGTCGCCATTGCCCGCGCGTTGGTTGGTCGACCGAAGGTCCTGATTGCGGATGAACCAACCGCTTCGCTGGACCCAGCGGCAGGTGAAGACGTCATGGACCTGTTCTTTCACTTGGCCCGCCAGGAGGGTGTGACGGTGATCTTTATCTCGCACAATATTGACCACGCGCTTCAATACGGCGACCGAGTGCTCGGCCTGGCTGATGGGGGCATGCCGCTGGACGCCCGCGCTGCAAGCCTCAGTGCGGAGAAACTGCGGGGGCTCTATGACTGATTCATCTCTGCCCGCTCGATACGAGCGACCTTCGGCGCTTGCGTTTCTGGGCTATGCCGCCGCGATCGTTATCATCCTGTGGTCCTTCGCAGGGGCAGGCTTTTCCATCGACAAGGTCATCTCTTCGCCGCCGCGTTTTGCAGATTTCGTAGACCGTGCCTTCCCGCCCAACCTAGACCCCAAGGTGCTGGCACGGCTCGGCTGGAAGATGCTTGAGACCTTGCAGATCGCGCTCGCGGGCGCAGTGATCGGAATCATCCTGTCGGTGCCGATCGCTCTTTTGGCGGCGCGCGGGTTGATCGCGCCGACTTGGATCAATCAAATCGTCCGCACGGGGCTAGGCTTCATCCGGGCGGTGCCGGATATCGCATGGGCCTTGGTCTTTGTCGTCGCAGTGGGCCTCGGCCCCTTTGCGGGCATGCTCGCCATTGCCATCGATACAATCGGCTTTTGTGGTCGGTTCTTTGCGGATGACATGGAAGCCGCCGACAAAGGCCCGTCCGAAAGTCTGACAGCCACGGGCGCGCGCAAACTTGACGTGGTCGCCTGCGCCACGATCCCGGCGGCCATGCCGGCCTTCATCTCAACATCGCTTTTTGCAACGGAAAAAGCGGTACGATCGTCGACCATCCTCGGCCTTGTGGGGGCCGGTGGCATCGGGATTGAGTTAAAGGTTGGATTTGACCTCTTTGACTACCCCACTGCCATGACTGTCATCCTGATGATCGCCGTCGTGGTCATCTCAATCGAATACCTTTCGGGCTGGGCCCGGACAAAGATCATCGGAGTAGAGCGTTGAACGTCATCACCAAAACCGACACCGCAGACCAGCATTGGAGCAAGATCTGGGACGAGATCGAAGAAGGCTCCAAATGGCTGACGCCTGAACGGGACGTCAAACGCTGGGCAGAGAGTTTGGCGCAAGGTGCCGCCATTCTTGACCTTGGGGCCGGAGTGGGTCGTCATGCCTTGTCCTTACAGACCGCCGGTTTTGAGGTGACCGCGCTCGACGCCGCCCGCGAGGGTTTGGTGGAGATCGACAAGGCGGGTACCGGCGTAAAGACAAGGCTGGGTCGCATGGATGACCTGCCTTTCGAGGATGGCGCGTTCGACCACGTGCTCAGCTGGAATGTGATCTACCACGGCGACGAGACCGTGCTTTTGAACACCATCAGCGAGGTGCGCCGGGTGCTGAAGCCGGGCGGGACATTTATGCTAACAATGCTGTCCAAGCGCCGCCTTTGGATCGACCGGGAAAAGCTGAACGGTCCGCAAGAGATTAGTCGGAACACATGGGTCTTCGACGAAGACGGATCGGACAAGCGCCACCCGCATTATTATTGCGGCGCGGTGGAGATGCTGGCTCTATTCCAGGGGTTTGAGGTGATGTGGATGGAGGATCGCGAACACGAAAAGCCCGGGTCCTGGCATTGGCATCTCATTCTGGAGCGTCAGGCATGATCCAGACCTTCGTGGGGGCGGAGGTCTATCTGCCTAGTGAGATTACGGATACAACCGTCACGATGAACGGTGGGACCATCGTCGAAATTGGTGGTCCCGTTCAGGGGATCGAAATCGACGCGCGCGGAAAGATCCTCGCGCCTGCGCTGATCGACGTACACGGGGATGCGTTTGAACGGCAGGTCATGCCACGTCCCGGGGTCTATTTCCCAACCGAGACGGCCTTGATCGACACCGACCGGCAGTTGGCCGCCAATGGGATCGCCACGGCGTATCACGCCATCACATTGGGTTGGGAGCCGGGCTTGCGTGATGCGGGCCGCGGGCGCGAGTTGATGCAGGCCATGCAGGATCTCGCGCCGCGTCTGACGGTAGAAAACCGGGTGCAACTGAGGTGGGAGACCTTCGCCTTCGAGGCGCTCGATGCGATTGAATGGGCGCTGAAAGGACCGCTTTTGCCTTCTGTTGCCTTTAATGATCACACATCGATGACGATGCGGGCTTATGATGTACCGATCCAAGATCGCGCGTTCGAGTTGTCACCGGACTTCTCGATTGCCTCACTTGATGATGAGCGGATGAAAAAGCGCACCGCTTCCAAGGCGCATCGCGCGGGGCTGAGCGAAGCAGATTACATCGCTTTGCTGGGTAAGGTCTGGGATCGTCGGGGCGATGTGCCGGGGGCCATCGCGAAGGTTGCGAAGATGGCCCGAGAAGCGAGCGCGCCGATGCTAAGCCACGACGACACCCGCGCCGAGACGCGCAGCTACTTCCGCAATCTGGGGGCGTCGGTCGCCGAGTTTCCGATGGTCATGGAGGCGGTCGAGGCAGCACGTGCTGGGGGCGATCTGATCATCTTTGGCGCGCCAAACGCGGTGCGCGGTGGCAGCCATATCGGATCGCTTGGTGCGGGCGAAATGGTCGAGGCGGGTCTGTGCGATGCGCTGGCGTCTGACTATTTTTATCCCGCCATGCTGGCCGCGATTGATCGGCTGGATCGCGAGAAGCGCGCGGATCGTCTGACGTTGTGGTCGCTGGTCTCAAGCGGTCCGGCGCGGGCCATGGGGCTGGATGACCGGGGCGAGATCACCACTGGCAAGCGTGCGGATCTTGTGCTGGTGGATTGGCCGCAAGGACAAACCCCAGCGATCCAAGGCACCTGGGTGGCTGGCCGCTGCGCCTATCGTGGGATACCGCTTGCTGCATGACATGGAACCGGGACTACCTGCCCGCCATTGGTCTCGGAATCACGCAGATCATGGGCTACGGCACCTTGATGTATGCCTATGCGGTTCTTTTGCCGCATATGGCCACTGATTTTGGGCTGAGCCTGAGCCAGATCTTTGGTGTTCTTTCGGCCGGGCTTCTGTTTGGTGGATTGGTCTCGCCGCTATCGGGCCATCTGACGGACCGGTATGGCGGTCGTTGGGTTATGGTGGGCGGTTCTCTCGTGGCGGGACTGGCGCTCATTGCCATGAGCCAGGTCACGACATGGCAGCAGCTTTTTGTCACGATCCTTGTGGCCGAAGGCGCGGGCATGTTCGTGCTGTATAACGTGGCCTTTACCGCTGTGGCGCGCCTTGATCTGAGCGTGCCCGCGCAGCGTTCGATCTCGATCATCACTCTTTTTGGCGGAGTCGCCTCGACTATCTTCTGGCCTCTGACACTGGCGCTGTTCACTGCCTACGGCTGGCAAACAACTTGGGTGATCCTTGGGTTGGCCTATCTGGTTGTGAGCCTCCCGATCCATGTTTCTGTCCTGCGTGGTCCGGAACGCGACGCACACAGCGCGACAAGGGCGCAGACTTCGGATTGGCCTGAGTTGCAGGGCGCGGCGCGCAAGCGTGGGATGTTCTGGATGGTGATCTCGTTCATCTTCTCAGGCTACCTGATGGGGGCCGTGATGACGCTTTGGGTCACCAATGTGCAGGACCTTGGGCATACCGCCGCGATGGCCGCCCTCGCCGGAGCTGTCATAGGACCTTTCAAGACGGTCGGGCGATTCTTCGAAATGATGATCACCCGCAACATGCACCCGCTGGGCACCTATCTTCTGGCATTGTCGCTCCAATTCGGCGGTTTCGCAGTGCTGTTGTCGGTTGGTTTCACTGTGCCCGGCATCCTGATCGCCGCCGCGATCTATGGCATGGGCGACGGGATCAAGACGATCGTGCGCGGCACGCTGCCGCTCGCGCTCTTTGGCCACAAGGGCTATGGCGCGCGGCTGGGCTGGATTGCATCCGCGTCGATGGCCGTGAACGCAACGGCGCCGTTTGTCTTTGCCTGGCTCACGCAGGTGTATGGCGGCTGGTGGAGCTTTGCCGTCATGGCGCTTTGCGTGGCTGTTGCATTCCTCGCCTATCTCAAGATCGAAGACCCAAGGAGAGCCCCAGCCTATGACCCCGCTTAAGATAGGCGCCTGCCTCGCGCCGCATGAAATTGCAGACCATCGCGCGTGGCTCTTTGACGATGCGCGTGACATCGAATTGCAGGGATTCAGCACGCATAAGGACCTGACGACCGAATTCGAAGACCGCATTAGCGCTGCAAAAGAGGCTTTACACGGCTTTGAGGGGCGTCTCGGGATCCATGGGCCATATGAAGGCCTTGATATGGATAACAAAGACCCCGAGCTGCGCCCGCTCATAACCGCGCGGTATCTCAAAGCGTTGGAAGCGGCGGAGCGGGTCGGCGCACGGCAGATGGTGCTGCATTCGCCGTTCAATCGTTGGTACGCATGGAACCGGCTGAACAAGCCAAACTATTGGGAGACCAAGCTGGCGCGTATCCACGATGTGATGCTGCCAGTCGTCAAAGCGGCGGAGACGGCGGGGATCACGCTGGTGATCGAGAATATCGTCGACGTTGACCCGGCCAGCCGCCGCGCGATGGTCGACAGTTTTGACACCGACGCGATTGCGCTTTCCATCGACACCGGCCATGCGCATCTGGCGCGCCGTATGTCAGGGGCGCCACCGGTGGACTATTTCGTACGCGATGCGGGCGATCAACTGCGTCATGTCCATCTGCAAGACCTCGACGGGCACGCCGACCGGCACTGGGCACCGGGCGAAGGCGAGATCCACTGGCAAGAGGTGTTTCGTGCCCTGTCAGAATGCGCATCCGACCCGCATCTGGTGCTGGAGCTTCGTCGCAAATCAGACATCCCTCAGGGCTTTGCCTATCTAAAAAGCCTCGGCCTGGTGGAGTGAACGCGACCTTCAAAAAACAGGTCGATTCGCGGTGCTTTCGCTCAGCTATCAAACGGTGCGATCCGGTTTAGATCCGAAAAACTAAGCAAAAAATTGGCAAAGAAAATTTGGCATTTGCGCACGGAGTGAACGCGGCTAGTCTTCATTAAACTGTTACAAAGCTGCTCGCCATGAACATCACTCACTTCATCGCCGAAACCGACGGCAGAAACGCCATTGCTGCCATCTGGTTCACACCGAAGGGGCGAAAATCCCCCAGAGTGTTTGACTTCAGCAAAGATAGGTTCGACCCGAACGAGTCGGCTGAGTTTTCGGGGGCCTCTGAAGCAGAGATTGCCGGATGGCTGCTTGCGCGATCAAAATCGCTCTCTGGGTGACAACACCGAGTTCAGCCAATTTTTGTTCCTTGGCTCCACACCCCACGCAGAAGGGGCGCCGCTTCGGTTTGGCGAACCCGCAGGACATCACCCCGCATCCCGACGTGTAGCGCGCCGCGGTCGTCAAGGCGCGCGGCCTGCGCCGGGTTACGTGTGACAGTTGCTACCGCACGCGGCAGGTCATCCCAAATTTGAGCGAGATGGAAGGCGGACAGTAGCAGCGCCGAAGGGACATAGTCAGATGAGACGATGTCCAGAAGGTCTTTCTTCGCCAGTTCTTCGGCCGCCACGTTGCCCGAATGTGACCCGCCCCGGATCAGGTTCGGCGCGCCCATCATCACCGCGATACCCTTTTCCCGGCAGGCCTGGGCGGCTTCGACCGTCGTTGGGAACTCCGCGAAGCCAACTCCGTTGGTGGCTGATGTTGCGACATGCTCTGCGGTTGTATCATCATGACTGGCCAAAACGGCCCCTAGACGCATTGCCTCGGCCACTGCGCCCTTTTCGTGCTTGGCGCCAAACCGCTCTTGCAGACTGAGCAGGTTCTGCACATGCTCAGCAAATTCTGCATCGTTCATGCCGCGCTTTTTGGCGACGTAGGTCTTGAGCGCCGTCAGATCACGGAATTGCCGTTGCCCAGGTGTGTGGTCCATCAGGCTGACAATGCCGACGCGGTCGTCGGGGCCAAAGGCTGCCAATTCATCAAGCAAGGTTTCAGAGCAGATCTCGGCCCGCAGGTGAAGAAAGTGGCTGATCTTGAACATGCCTTGTGCGCGCGCGGCCAAAAGCTCGTCGGCCAGTTTGCGGGCATAGTCGATGTAGCGGCCTTTGCCTGAATGGATGGACCCGACGCGCATGGCATCGAACACTGTGGTGATCCCGGTCGAGGCCAGTTCCGCATCGTGGGCGAGAAGAGCAGGCAGATGAGGCCAGTCGACCTCGGGGCGCGGCTCGATGTGGCGCTCGACATTGTCGGTGTGCAATTCCACAAGACCCGGAAGAACCAGATCCCCGCCGCAATCCAAAGCACCTCTTGGGATGCTATCCCCTTCGGTGATTTCGGAAATGACGCCCGCTTCGATCGTGATCGACCCAAGCGCTGTCCGATCTGGCAAAACAAGCTGAGCATTGGCAAGACAAAGGTTTGCTGACATCGAAGTGTCACATGCGTTTGTCAAAGACGATGCAGGAAAAGGGGAATTCATGTCATACGCTCGTTTTGCAATTTACTATGTGCCGCCCGACGGCCCGTTGGCCGAATTCGGCGCAAAATGGTTGGGCTGGGATGTTGTGACGGGCCGTGAGGCTGTTCAGTTCGATGTGCCCAATTTGCATGACATTACAATGACACCACGCAAATATGGCTTTCACGGAACCCTGAAACCGCCCTTTCGGTTGAAAGAGGGCCAAACGCCTGAGGCTCTTGAAAAGGCTGTGTCCGACTTGGCCGGTACGCTTTCTCCTGCAGCTTGTGACGGACTGACATTGACACAAATGGGCCGATTCCTGGCACTCACGCCCTTTGGGCCACTGGACGGCCTGCAACGTATCGCTGAGGCTTGCGTACGCGATCTTGACGGGTTTCGCCCGCCTGCGGGTGAGGCAGAACTTGCGCGACGCCGCAAAGCGGGGTTGAGTACCCGGCAAGAGGCTTTGCTCGTGGATTGGGGCTATCCTTACGTCTTCGAGGAGTTCCGATTTCATCTGACGCTCTCGGGCCGTTTGCCCGATGGGGCGTTGGATGGTTGGACAGACACTTTGCAAGGTCACCTGCCGGAATTGCCGGCGCCCTTTGTCGCGGATCAAATCGCGCTTTGCGGCGAACGGCAGGATGGGTACTTTGAACTGATCCATCGCTATACGCTCACGGGGTGAAGCAGTTGAGCTGCGCGCGCGATTGTCTGGTTGAGCGGTCCGTCATTGCAAAGCGTGATGACGTCCAGACCTGTCGGTAGCGGCTTTGTCGCCTCAGCCAGGCGTCTGGCGATATCGGCCTCGG
Source organism: uncultured Roseovarius sp. (assembly GCA_947496175.1). Lineage (GTDB taxonomy): Bacteria > Pseudomonadota > Alphaproteobacteria > Rhodobacterales > Rhodobacteraceae > Roseovarius. The sequence goes on along the minus strand of CANMBU010000005.1, from coordinate 11,209 downwards.
ACTCGCGACCGCGTGCTGCTAACCGGGCGGCCAAAGTCTCGGGCTCGGCCGTGATATTCAGAACGACGAAGTTGGGGAACGCATCTGCACCTTCCCGAAGCGCTTTCCGCGAGAAGTTGGCAAGGCAGTCGGTGCCCTTGTTCAATTGGTATCTGACTGTTTGCGGAATGCCATAGAACAGCCCATGCGCGCCCCAATGAACGGCGAAAGCCCCATCGCTGACAAGATCCTGAAACTGCGCTTCAGAGACAGCGTCGTAGTCCTCACCGCTCAGACCCGGAGCGCGCGTGATGACGCGCCGGACAAGGTGCAGTTTCGGCATGACCTCTGCCACGCCTTGCATCACGCTGTCCTTGCCCACACCGGATGGGCCAACAACTGCGATGAGGCGACCCTCGGTCATGCGACCAGCCGGGGCGTAAAGGCGCTCACATCGATCTCCCGATCACACACACGGGCACGCGCGGCCTCGTCGTGGAAGATGCCGATGATCGCCGCCCCGCGGGTTTTGGCCTCTTCAATCAGGGACAAGACAACTTCGCGGTTGGTCGCATCAAGGCTTGCAGTGGGTTCGTCCAAGAGCATCGCGGGATATGCGTGAGCAAACCCGCGCGCGATGTTCACCCGCTGCTGCTCGCCGCCCGAGAAGGTTGTCGGGGACAGAGACCAGAGCCGCTGGGGGATGTTAAGCTGCGCCAGAAGGTCCTGTGCTCTGGCTTGGGCGTCCTCAGTAGGCACACCCAGGGCCCGCAAAGGGTCAGCGACAACGTTCTGTGTCGGGACGCGCGGAACGACCCGCAGGAACTGGCTGACATAGCCCAGCACCTCGCGGCGCAGCGCGATGATCTCGCGGGGCTCGGCCTGAACAATGTCCAGATCGCCGATCAGGATGGACCCGGATTGCGTCAGGTAATTGCCATAAATCATCCGCATCAGAGTGGACTTGCCCGCACCCGAAGCCCCGGTCAGCGCCACGCACTCCCCGGGTGCCACGTGAAAGGACACATCGCTGATGACTTCAATCACCGCGCTGCCCTGGTTGTGTAGCGTGAAGGTTTTCGAGACGTCATTTAGAGTGATCATGCGCATGCCTCCTTTGGCCAGTCGAATTGGCGTAGCAACTCGCCCTGTTGGCCGCCTGTTCGTGCAAACGGGATTGCGGCTGGCTCGTCCGGAAAATCTGTTGTTGCCCAGACTTCAATCGGTGCCTTTCCGAACTTCCGTGCGTTCTTTGTAAATGCCTCTACCAGCTCAGTCCCGATGCCAATCCCGCGACAGCCGGGATCGACCAAAAGCTCATCCAGCATGACTGTATCGCCTTGGGCGACTGCGTTTGGAAAGCACCATCCAAGCGCCAGCCCCACGACGGTGTCTTCTTGACGCGCGATCACAAGGATGGACGCGTTATGTGAAAGGACGCGTTGAATTTGCGTGCAGTCTGGCAATTCTGGCTGCCGCCAACTCTCTGGCAGGGCGGCGACCAAGAACGAAGCGACATCTTGGCAATCCTTTTCCGTAGCCTGAGTGATTTGAACTGTCATCGCTCACACCTGCAAAACGGAAGAGACAAGAAGTTGGGAATAGGCATGCTGCGGATCATCCAGCACCTGATCGGTCAGGCCCGCCTCGACCACCCGGCCTGATTTCATCACCATCAGACGGTCCGCCAGCAGGCGCACGACGGCGAGGTCATGGGTGACGATGATCGCCGACAGGCCCATGTCGCGTACCAGCCCGCGCAACAAATCCAGCAACCGTGCCTGCACCGACACATCGAGGCCCCCGGTGGGCTCATCCATGAAGACCAGACGCGGCCCTGTCACAAGGTTGCGCGCAATTTGCAGACGTTGCTGCATGCCGCCGGAAAAGGTTGTGGGGCGGTCATCGACGCGGGCGGCGTCGATCTCGACCCGCTCCAGCCAATCCGTGGCCTTGCCGCGAATGTCGCCGTAATGCCGTTCGCCGACAGCCATCAACCGCTCGCCAACGTTGCCGCCCGCCGAAACGCCCATGCGCAGCCCGTCACGGGCGTGTTGGTGAACGAACGCCCAATCTGTCCGCCCCAGCATCCGCCGCTCTGGCTCGGACATGGTGATCGTATCCTTGGGTCCGTCGGCGCGCGTGTCGAACACGACCTGACCCGCATCAGGTGGCAGATGCCCCGCCATGCAATTCAGCAGCGTCGACTTGCCCGAGCCGCTTTCGCCGACAATGCCCATCACCTCACCGGGATAGAGATCAAAGGACACGTCCGCGCAGCCGATATGTGCGCCGTAGCGTTTGGTGATACCTTGAACCGACAGCAAAGGTCTCATGCCGCGTCCTTTCCTTTGTGGCCGGCGGCGCGCCGGGCTTCGCAGTAGTCGGTGTCGGAGCAGACGAACATGCGCCCGCCCTGGTCGTCCATGATGACCTCGTCGAGATAGCTGTCCGTGGCACCGCACAGACCGCATGCGTGATCGGCTTTGCTGGCCTCAAACGGGTGGTCTTCGAAGTCGAGACTAACAACTTGCGTATAGGGCGGCAGCGCGTAGATCCGCTGCTCGCGGCCTGCGCCGAAAAGCTGGATGGCGGGCATGTCGCCCAGTTTCGGGTTGTCGAATTTCGGAATGGGTGACGGGTCCATCACATAGCGCCCTTCGACCTTCACCGGGTAGGCGTAGGAGGTCGCAATGTGGCCGTGCCGGCTGATGTCCTCGTAGAGCTTCACATGCATCAGTCCATATTCTTCAAGGCTATGCATCTTGCGCGTCTCGCTTTCGCGCGGCTCCAGAAAGCGCAAGGGTTCCGGGATCGGCACCTGATAGACTAGGATCTGATCCTCGGTCAGCGGCTCTTCGGGGATACGGTGGCGGGTCTGGATGACGCTGGCCTCTGAGGTTGCTGTCGTGGTTTCAACCCCAGCCGTGCGCTCAAAGAAGGTTCGAATGGAGACAGCATTGGTGGTGTCATCTGCCCCTTGGTCGATCACCTTGAACGTATCATCCGGCGTCAAAACGGCGGCAGAAACCTGCACGCCTCCGGTTCCCCAACCATAGGGCATGGGCATCTCGCGGCTGGCGAAGGGCACTTGATAGCCGGGGATCGCCAGCCCCTTGAGGATCGCTCGGCGGATCATCCGCTTTGTCTGTTCATCGAGATAGGCGAAGTTGTAGTCGGTCATTCTGCCGCCTCCTGCACTTGGTCGGCCCCCGCCTCGCGTCGCAGCTTCCGCACCAGTTCCAGTTCGGACTGGAAGTCGACATAGTGGGGCAGCTTGATATGCTCCAGGAAACCCGTCGCCTGGATATTGTCCGCGTGGTAGAGGACGAATTCCGTGTCTTGCGCAGGGGCACCGACATTGTCTTCGCCCAGTTCCTCCCACCGCAGCGCGCGGTCAACGAGCGCCATGGAAATTGCCTTGCGTTCGGATTGGCCGAAGACCAGCCCGTATCCACGGGTGAACTGTGGCGGCTCGGTCTTGGAGCCTTTGAATTGGTTGACGGTCTCGCATTCGGTCAGGGTGATCTCCCCAATCTCGATCGTGAAACCAAGCTCGGGGATGTCCATTTCAACGGCAACCGCCCCGATGCGCAATTCGCCCACAAAGGCATGGTTGCGCGCATAGCCGCGCTGCGTGGAATAGGCGAGCCCAAGCGTGAAGCCTTCATCGGCGCGGGTCAGCGCCTGCAACCGCAGTGCCCGGTCGGCCGGCATCTCAAGTGGCTCGCGCGTCAGGTCGGGCGGCGGTGTGTCATCGTGGGGGGCTTCTTCGATCAGGCCTTCGCGGTTCAGAAACCCTGTCACATGCGGCACGTCGCCTGGAGTGCTTTCCCGTGTCGGAGCTTCGGGGACGTCACCGTCAGCGGCCAGTTTGAAATCGAGCAGCCGGTGCGTGTAGTCGAAGGTCGGCCCCAGCACCTGACCGCCCGGCAAATCTTTGAATGTGGCCGAGATGCGCCGGTCGCAGGCCATCGCGCCCGTGTCCACAGGTTCTGACGCACCAAAACGGGGCAGCGTGGTGCGGTAGGCCCGGATCAGAAAGATCGCCTCGATCAGATCACCGCGCGATTGCTTGATCGCCAACGCGGCAAGGTCAGGATCGTAGAGCGAGCCTTCGGCCATGACGCGATCCACGGACAGCTTCAACTGTTCACGGATTTGCGCAATGCTGAGTTCGGCGACATCCGTGTCACCACGGCGTTCCTCCGCGAGCCAGGCATGTGCGCTTTCAATCGCCCGCTCGCCACCCTTTACAGCCACATACATCAGAAGTCTCCTCGATGCGCTACCGCTTCGCTACTTGAGCGCGAAACCACCGCGCTACGCGGCAGCGCCGCCAACCTGTCGCCAGAGGTGAAAATGAAATCGAGCCCGAGCGGAAACAGTGCGCGGTTGCTTTGGAAGGCGCGGGTTTCCGGCAGGGACAGCGTGGCCTCAGATTTGATCCCGGGTCCACGAAGCGTTGCGCCTGCCGCTTCGAGTTCAGCACATTCAACGATCAGGGTTGTCGAGCGGTCGGGGTATTCCGGCGTTCCAACTGGATAGCCGTCCAGCGGCATCAATGCATCCCATTCGCCAACGGCAAACATCGCATGTGATGGGCCTGTCAGCGGGGCGCCCGTGTGAAATGCCAGCCATTTGCGGACATCGTCCGTGTCAGCCTTGCCAGCAAGGTAGACAGGCGTGTCGGTATCGCACAGGGTCAAAAGAACGGTGCCAGCCGCAACGGTCAGCGGCGCGGGTGGCACGGCGCCCTGAATGTCTTGAACCGAGCCAGGACGCGCCATCGCTTCCATGACACTCCGGAACGCGTGGGCGGACCCTATGGCGGGATTGTCGAATCCACCTGACAGAGCGGTTACCTGCATCAGTCCTCTCCTCTTGCCATCGTGAAGAACTCGACCTTCGTTGCGGCGGCCTTTTCGGCGCGGGCGGTTTTTGCGGCGGACTGTTCCGCTTCGAGCGGCACCAGAACCGCCTTGCGGACGGCTGCGGCATTGCGCCCTTGCATCAGCGCGTCGACAAGTGCCGCCGCTTCGGCATCAGACTTGCGGCGACCCTGAATATAGGCGTGGCCAACGTCACCGCTGACGAGCGTCAGCGCGCAGCGCGTGACAGTTACCTCTCCGATGTTGAAGGGCGCGCCCGTCCCGCCAGCGCGGCCACGGACCATTGCGCTGCCGATCTCAGGCGCGCGCAGCCATGTGAATTCCGGACGCGTTATGGCGGCATCCAACAAGGCAGCAACGCGGCCTTCCGGAGCCTTGGCAAGCAGACCCATCCAGGCTTTTCGCTCGGCGTTCTCGTCGAAAGTGTCTTTCATCTCGACAACTTTTCCATATACTATACAACTATACACATCATAACAGATTCCCCCTCTCACGACAGAAGAGATTTGTGAAACTTGCGTGACAATTCAGGCAAAACACCCATCTGGCGGGCCATCGCAGATGCGCTCCGCAGTGATTTGGCAGAGGGCAAATACGCGCCCGGGGACAAACTGCCGACCGAGGCAGGTTTGGCCGAACGCTTTGGCGTCAATCGACACACAGTCCGACATGGCATCTCGGCTTTGGTTGAAGAAGGTCTGATCCGCACCCGTCGTGGTTCTGGTGCTTTCGTCGCAGCCACGCCGACGGACTACCCGATTGGGCAGCGTGTACGGTTCCACGAAAACCTGATCGCGGCTGGCAGGCGGCCTGATAAACGCGTTCTCCAGGTTGAGGTGAGGTCAGCAACTGCAGGCGAGGCCAAGGCGTTGCAGATTGCCCCGGGCAGTCCGGTTTGCGCCTATCACGGTCTTTCGCTCGCCGATGGCCAGCCGATCGCTGTTTTTGAAAGTCTGTTTCCCCTCGGGCGTCTTACCGGCATCGAAGAAGCCCTGAACCAAACCAGCAGCGTAACCGAGGCGCTGCGACTGGCCGGCATTTCCGACTACACCCGCGCCTCCACTCGTCTGACCGCAGCACGGGCCACGGCGACAGATGCGCTCCATCTTCAGGTTTCGGAGGGCGATCCACTATTGAAGTCATCTGGTGTTAATGTCGATGATGCCGGTGTGCCAGTTGAGTTCGGTCGCACATGGTTTGCGGGCGACCGGGTTACCCTGACACTGGAGGCCTAAGGAATACAAAAGACGGTTATAGAAGCCATCTTTGCCAAATTACTACGAAGCGACGAATACGCACTGGTAAATCCGATCAGAAGCATTGCGCCAATCTCATTAATTCGGTATTTCATGAAGTATGGAAGTATTGATTCCCAACCGCCTTTCTACACTCGGTCATCCTCACCGGCTGGCTGTTTTTCGATTGCTTATGCGTCGCTATCCAGACCGCGTTCCCGCGACTGAACTGGCGCAGGCTCTGGAGCTAAAGCCCAACACTCTTTCGACCTATGTCAGTGCGCTCATGCAGGCGGGACTAGTCACGCAAGAGCGCGTGGGGACCTCGCTGCGCTATTCGATCCACATGAACGCGGCCCGCGAGACGTTCGATTATCTGCTACGTGATTGTTGTCGTGGTCGCCCGGAAATCTGTTCACCCCTCACCTCTTTTAGCTTTGATGGAGACAGTCCCGTGACTGATCGCAAGTACAATGTCCTTTTCATCTGCACCGGCAATTCCGCGCGCTCGATTTTTGCCGAATCCATTCTGCGGAAGGAGGCCGGGGACAGGTTTGTGGCCTACTCCGCGGGCACCAAGCCACGCTCAGAGCTGAATCCATTCGCGCTCGAAGTTTTGAAGCAAAAAGGGCACGATACCTCTGTTTTGGAGTCAAAGAACGTGTCGGTCTTCCAGGGCGATGATGCCCCAGACTTCGACTTTGTCTTCACGGTCTGCAACCAGGCGGCAAATGAGGAATGCCCCGCTTGGACGGGCCAGCCGGTAAGTGCCCATTGGGGTATGCCGGACCCGGTGAAGGTCGAAGGCTCGAACGCCGAGAAGAGCCTGGCGTTTCATCAGTCCTATGGTGCGCTCCTGAACCGGATCAAAGCCTTCACAGCTCTGCCAATCTCGTCTCTGGATCGGATCGCATTGCAGAAAGCCGTCGATGACATTGCACAAACGAATGAAGGAGCCTCTGCGTGACCACCTATGCCCTCAACGGCCTTGGCCGGATAGGAAAACTTGCCCTGAAGCCACTGCTGGAACGCGGGGCCAAGATTGCCTGGATCAATGACGCCGTGGGCGATCCGGAGATGCACGCACACCTTCTGGAATTCGACACCGTTCACGGACGGTGGAAGGCCGATTTCGCTCATGATGCAGAAAGCGTGACGATTGATAGCACACGGCTCCCGTTCATCGGGACCAAAAACATCGAGGATCTTCCCTTGCAAGGTGTGGATGTCGTGATCGATTGCACTGGGGTCTTCAAGTCAGAGGCCAAGCTCGTCCCTTACTTCGAAGCGGGTGTGAAGAAAGTCGTCGTCTCGGCACCTGTGAAAGACGGCGATGCAGCCAACATCGTTTACGGAGTCAACCATGACATCTACGATGCCGGCAGTCATCGAATTGTTACGGCAGCGAGTTGCACCACAAACTGTCTCGCGCCGGTCGTGAAGGTCATTCACGAGAATTTGGGCATCAAGCACGGGTCGATCACCACGATCCATGATGTGACGAATACCCAGACCATCGTGGACAGACCCGCAAAAGACTTACGGCGTGCGCGCTCGGCTCTGAATTCTTTGATCCCGACGACGACAGGCAGTGCCACCGCGATCACGCTCATCTACCCGGAACTGACCGGGCGTCTGAACGGGCATGCAGTGCGGGTTCCGCTCTTGAACGCCTCACTGACCGACTGCGTTTTTGAGGTCGAGCGTGAAACGACTGCTGAAGAAGTCAATGCTCTCTTCAAGGGAGCGGCGGATGGTGAACTGAGGGGCATTCTGGGCTACGAAGAACGGCCGCTCGTCTCGACGGACTACACAAACGATGAGCGTTCCAGCATCGTGGATGCGCCGTCGACCATGGTTATCAATGGGACGCAGCTGAAGGTCTACGCATGGTATGATAACGAGATGGGCTATGCGCACCGTCTTGTCGATGTGGCGCTGATGGTTGGAGCCTCACTGTGATTGACACCTCCGCGCGGCCAGAGGGACTGTCGGCCTACATCGCTGTGACAGCGGCGTACTGGGCCTTCATGCTGACCGATGGCGCGCTCAGAATGCTCGTGTTGCTGCATTTTCATACGTTGGGCTTCAACCCTGTTCAGCTCGCGTATCTGTTCGTTCTCTATGAGATTGCTGGCATGGTGACCAATCTTTGTGCCGGATGGATCGCGGCCCGCTTCGGGTTGACGTCGACGCTTTATGCCGGTCTCGGCATTCAGGTTCTGGCTCTGTTGGCTTTAGCCCAGCTCGACCCGACCTGGGCTATTGGCGTTTCGGTGGCATATGTGATGGTCGTCCAGGGCGCGAGCGGGGTGGCCAAAGACCTCGCGAAGATGTCGTCCAAATCTGCCGTGAAGCACTTGGCTCCGTCCGAGGCTGGCGGGCTGTTCCGTTGGGTGGCGTTGCTCACAGGCTCCAAGAACGCGGTGAAGGGCCTTGGCTTCTTGTTGGGGGCCGCGCTGTTGGCGACGCTCGGTTTTGTCTGGGCTGTCCTCGGGATGGCGGCGATCCTGGCCGTTATCTTAGTCGCCGTATTGATCGCAATGCCGCCAGGTCTGCCGAAGGGTCGGAAAGGAACGAAGTTCTCGGAGGTCTTTTCCAAGTCGTCGAACGTGAACTGGCTTTCGGCGGCGCGTGTGTTTCTGTTCGGGGCGCGAGACGTCTGGTTCGTGGTTGGTATCCCCATCTACTTCTATGCAGTGCTGTCCGACGGAACCGTGGCTGGAAACCGAACTGCATTCTTCATGATCGGGACGTTCATGGCGGTTTGGGTGATACTTTACGGCTTTGTGCAGGCCTTGGCCCCACGAATTCTGCGCGCCTCATCACGGCCACAGGGCGAATTGGTCCATACCGCAAAGGGTTGGGCTTGGACACTTGCAGCGATCCCGGCCATTCTGACTGCAGCGGCCTTGGCATCAGATGGCCCTCAGATCTGGCTCACCGTCTCCCTGATCGCGGGCTTGCTGATCTTTGGCGCAGTCTTCGCGATCAACTCAGCGCTCCATTCCTACCTGATCCTTGCATTCACGAAAGCAGAGCGGGTCACCATGGATGTTGGGTTCTACTACATGGCAAACGCTGGAGGGCGACTCGTTGGAACAGTTCTGTCCGGCGTCACTTATCAACTGGGTGGCCTGCCGCTGATGCTGGGGACGGCGACCATCATGGTGGCTGGTGCCGCTATGATCGCCAGTTGTCTGCGGGACAACTTGCGAGACAGGACCGTCTAGGTTGCTTGGCCAGATGAAAACAGCCCTTTGCGTCGATGCAGTGCAGACCCGCCTCGTTCCGGGCAACCCTCATGCTCCAGCCACCTCGTATTTCTCCAAAAACGCTGTCGCTTCCAGGCTTCGAAAATCGTCAAGCGCATGGCACAGCTGCTCATGCGGCCAATCCCACCAAGCCAGAGCGATCAGGCGCTTGGCGACGTCACGTGGTTGACGCAGGCGCATCACCTTGGCCGGGGTGCCCGCGACGATGGTATATGGGTCTACGTCTCGGGTCACGACGGCGCCTGCGGCAATGACCGCACCATCGCCCAGTGTCACTTCCGGTTTGATCATCGCGCCTGCTCCGATCCAAGTATCATGGCCGATATGGGCGGTACGCGACCGGCGGTGCGCGAAGAAATCCTCATCCCTTCCGGCATCGTCCCAATAATCATCCGAGCGATAAAGGAAATGATGACAGGCCGCCGTATGTAGCGGGTGGTCCGTGGCTCCGATCCGCACAAAGGCCGCGATGTTGACGAACTTGCCGATCTGCGCATTTGCGACGTCGGCATAACGGTCGCAATAAGAGTAATCCCCGAAACAGGAATTGCTGACCCGGCTGCCCTTGCCAATCTCGACGTAGGCTCCGAAGCTACTATCGGTGATGTCGCATTCAGGATGAATGAACGGGGTGCCAGCCGAAAGCCGTGCCATCAGTCTTTGCGTCCGATCAACTTGCCGCGCAACCAGCCCGAGAACCAATCCATAAACATCACCATGACCACGATCAGGACGATGTAATACGCGACCTCTTCCCAGTCCTTCTGGGTCTGGATTGCTTGAGTCAGCATGAGGCCGATACCACCGCCCGTGATTGCGCCAATGATCGTGGCCGAACGCGTGTTGGATTCCAGGAAGTACAGGATTTGCGCCAGTAGCACCGGCACCACCTGCGGAATCACACCGAAGCGGTAGCGTTGCAAGGGTTTGGCCCCCGTTGATTCCACGCCTTCGATTTGTTTTTGATCGACGTTTTCCAGCGCTTCGGAGAAAATCTTACCGAAGGTGCCAGTGTCGGTGATCAGGATCGCCAGCGCGCCGGTCAGGGGGCCGGGGCCAAAAGCGCGGGCCAGCACCACGGTCCAGATCAACGCATCCACGCCACGCACAAAGTCAAAGACACGGCGCGTTGCCGCGCGCAGCATCATGACGGGCGAAAAGCGTTTCGCCGCCATAAAGGCCAGTGGCAGCGCGATGATCGCCGCACCCATGGTGCCAAGGAAGGCCATCAGGATCGTTTCGCCAATCGCCCAGGCGACATCCTTGTGCCGCCACATGGCGTTGTTCCACCAGTCGGAAATGGCACCTGCGATATTCGAGCGCGTCGGGTCGATCTGCTCGCCGAACAGGATCGTGCCAAGACCTTGCCCGTGATACGGGCTGTCGAGAGTGAACCAAAAGAGCTCCCACCCTGGGAAATAGTTGAACACTTCGGTCCGCGCTCCGGTCAACGTGATGCGGCCCTCGGGCGTGGTGATGCCGATGCGCCGGTTCGACGCCGAAATCCAACCCGGCAGGTCGGCGGGCAGGTTGCTGGTCAGACTGCGCCCTTCAGCTTGCACTTCAATCATCGGGAACCCGGGGATTTCGATCTCAGTCCTGTTGTTAGGTAGGTAACGAACGAAGTGATCACCGCCCAGATCAATGGTGATTACCTCATCGCCGCTCACCCAATCGGGCCGCTGGCCTTCGGGATAGGTGCCCTTGCGCTCGCCTTCGACCGCGTAGGTGATCTCGCCGGACCGGTTGTCCCGTGTGACGTGAACCTTGTGCGACCAACTGTCAGAGGCCAGCGTGACCGCGTTATCGAGATTGGCACGCCCCGCCA
>CANMBU010000004.1:155000-162172 GCA_947496175.1 uncultured Roseovarius sp. | reverse complement strand
CCATGCGCAGCGCCGGTATCGTGGTCTCTGAGTCCCCCGCCGGCCTCGGCGAGGCCGTGCTGGAGGCGATTGGGTAAGATTGACTCTCAGACTTTTCTTGGTATACCAAATACCAAATTGAGTCTGCCCTGCCGGAGAGAGCTATGCTGCTTGCAGAATACAGTTCCAAAGAACTTCTGACGCAATACGGCGTTAAAGTACCGCCCGGGAAGGTCGCGCGCACGGCGAAAGAAGCTGAGGATCGGTGCGCCGAGATAGACACGCGAAAATACGTGGTTAAAGCACAAATCGCGGCAGGTGGGCGGGGTCGTGCAGGTGGCGTGAAATTCGCGGCAACACCATCTTCGGTGCGAAACGAAGCTGAAAAGATGCTCGCAGCGCAGCTGACCACGGATCAAACAGGCGATCAGCCCCAAACTGTGACCGCCGTCTATGTCGAAGCTTTCGTTGATCACACCGCCCAGTACTACATCGCAATTGTTCTCTCACCAGACACCGGACAACCAACATTGCTTGCTTCACCGAACGGCGGTATCGATTTCGAAAACTTGGCCAAGACCAATGAAGGCACCGTAACAACGCATCAGCTAAGCGGCGATGCAAATAGCGACAAGGCGCCACTCATAGAGTTTTTGGCATCCATCGGAATAGAAGAGCCTAACGCCGCTGACCAGATCCTTTCCGCGAGCGATGCGTTCATCGCCAATGACATGATATTGCTCGAAATCAATCCCTTTGCCCGCAAACCGGACGGCCATTGGGTTGCACTTGACGCAAAGATCGCTATCGACCCCAGTGCGCTCTTTCGACATCCTGAATTGGAAGCAATCGCAACGGCTCAAAATCTGCCGCAAGAAGAAAGCGACGCCCAAAAAAGCAATATCAACTTGGTGAAGATGACGGGTAACCTTGGCGTCGTGACCAACGGTGCAGGGCTTGGGCTTGCGACCAACGATATGATCATTGACGAAGGTGGCCGGCCCGCCAACTTTATGGACATCCGCACCACGGCAACAAGCATGGACATTGCTCGCGGCGTCGAATTGCTGCTCAACCAACCAGCGGTAAAGGCCATTCTCTTGAACATTCATGGCGGCGGCATGACCATGTGCGACACCGTCGCAGAGGGGATAAACTTCGCGTATTCTCGGAACGAACGAAACCTTCCCATAGTGGCCCGTCTTGCCGGCCAGAACGCGGAATGGGGTCGCAGAATACTGGTAGAGCGAAAGGTCCCCGTAGAAATCTTCGATGATCTTTCCGCAGCCGTGAAACGCGCCGTTTCAGTTGTATCGGGAGGCGCGTCCTGATGGGTATTTTGATTGGACCCGACACACGGCTTTTGGTGCAGGGCATAACCGGGCGGGCTGGAACGTTTTATACGGACCAGGCAATGAGATATGGCACGACATGTGTTGCTGGCGTCCGGCCTGGCCGCGGGGGAACCACGCATCTTGGATTGCCGGTTTTCCATACTGTTAACGAGGCGGTCGCCGAGACGGAAGCGAACGCGTCGCTTGTCGTCGTGCCCGCTCCGAAAGCCGCCGATGCCATAATTGAAGCTATCGAAGCAGATTTGGATTTGGTCGTTTGCATCTCCGAGCGCGTTCCTCAACACGACATGCGTCGCGTCAAAGCCGCGCTTGCCGACTCCAAAACCATTCTTGTCGGTCCCAACAGCCAGGGAATATTGGCGCCAGGAACATGCAAGATAGGCGTGATGCCAACACGTGATGCGAAACCAGGATCAATTGGAATTGCGTCACGTTCGGCTTCCTTGACCTCCGAAGTTCTTGCCCGTTTCAGCGCCGCAGATCTTGGCCAATCGACAACCGTCGGTATCGGAGGCGACGTATTGCACGGCTTGGGATTCGTTGAGTGTCTAAAAAGATTTGGCGACGACCCGGAAACCAAGGCGGTGGTCTTGATTGGCGAACTTGGTGGGCGTGAAGAAGAAGAAGCTGCGAATTACCTATCGTCCGTTGATTATGGCAAGCCAGTGATCGCTTTGGTCGTAGGCCGCCATGCACCGGTTGGTCGGCGTATGGGACACGCGGGCACGCTTTCCTTGCTTGGTGCAGCAACTGCCAATGACAAGATCAATGCACTCACATCCGCAGGTGTCTTGATAGCGAATGACGTGAACGACGTGGTCAAAACGACTTTAAAAGCTCAAGATTTAGCCAACTCATAAACGCAGATTGCAATCAACTGTGGAACTGGGCTTTTTCCAATTAGACGCGCACAAAAAGAGAGCTACCCGCACCGGTCGTCACCGTGTTTGATGTGATTTTTGAGGCATCCCCGGTACTACTGATCAAAGTTGTTGGCGAAAAAACCATCAGCAGCTTGGCACAAACGAGAACACAAATCGTTTGCTACGTCAGTACTTTCCAAAAGGCACGGATTTGTCGATACATAGCCAAGCAAAATTGAGTGCTGTCGCAAGGCAGCTCAATGAGCGACCACGAAAAACGCTGGGATACGAAACACCAGCAGAACGGTTCAACGCATGTGTTGCAGCGAGCCTTTGAAATCACCGCCGGAAGCGCACATTCATTGCGCAGCATTAACGGGTCGTTATTCGCAACATCTTGGAAGCGGTGAAGTCGGGAATGTCGAATGCATCATTGAAAGAGGAACTCGATGGCCTCGAAGTGCACAAGTCGAAGCTGGAAGAGGAGTTACGTGGTTTGGAGATGGAGGCGCCCGAACAACCCATACTGTACCCCGCTCTTGCTGTTGTTTATCGCCAAAAGGTCAACCTGTTGCATGAGACGTCGGTACAGGAAGACACACGGATTGGAGCGATCGAAATTCTCCGTAGCCTTATCGAGAAGATCACCATTACACCAGACGCCGATGGCCTCCGGTCCATATCTGTTTTGGAGGGAGACCTTACCAAGCTGCTTGCCTACGCGGCAACGCTAAAGAACGAAGCCCGCGCTTTGGGCGCGGGCTGTTCGACGAAGATGGTTGCGGGGGTAGGATTTGAACCTACGACCTTCAGGTTATGAGCCTGACGAGCTACCGGGCTGCTCCACCCCGCGACAGTTTTGGCGGCCTACCGCCCGAAGGGCTACCTGAGGCCGGTTTGTGACCAAAGCGCAATGCTTTTTTCGGCCACGAATGTGCCCCAGAAGTCTTGTGGATCATACTGAGGCGTCATCGAAAGAGAGATACATCAAGAGTTTTACTAGGTTTGGCGGTGACCTACTCTCCCACGTCTTAAGACGCAGTACCATCGGCGCTAAGGCACTTAACGGCCGGGTTCGGGATGGGACCGGGTGTTTTGCTCTTGCTATGACCACCAAACCAAGAAAAACCCTTGAATTCCAAGTCAGTACAGTAAATGTGTACGGCTTTTGTATCCGTGTAGAAATCTTGCTTCTACTGGATCAAATCAAGCCTATCGGACAATTAGTACCGGTCAACTGAACGCATTACTGCGCTTACATCTCCGGCCTATCGACGTGGTGGTCTACCACGGTCCTCAGGGATACCTTGTTTTGAGGGGGGCTTCCCGCTTAGATGCCTTCAGCGGTTATCCTGTCCGATCATAGCTACCCTGCACTGCCGTTGGCACGACAACAGGTCCACCAGTGGATCGTTCACCCCGGTCCTCTCGTACTAGGGGCAACTCCTCTCAAGTATCCTACACCCACGGCAGATAGGGACCGAACTGTCTCACGACGTTCTAAACCCAGCTCACGTACCTCTTTAAACGGCGAACAGCCGTACCCTTGGGACCTGCTCCAGCCCCAGGATGAGATGAGCCGACATCGAGGTGCCAAACACTGCCGTCGATATGGACTCTTGGGCAGTATCAGCCTGTTATCCCCGGCGTACCTTTTATCCGTTGAGCGATGGCCCTCCCACTTGGGACCACCGGATCACTATGGCCGTCTTTCGACTCTGCTCGACTTGTCAGTCTCGCAGTCAGGCTGGCTTCTGCCATTGCACTCAACGAGCGATTTCCGACCGCTCTGAGCCAACCTTCGCGCGCCTCCGTTACGCTTTAGGAGGCGACCGCCCCAGTCAAACTACCCACCACGCAGGGTCCCGGACCCGGATAACGGGCCGCGGTTAGACATCAAGCAGAATAAGGGTGGTATCTCAAGGGTGGCTCCACAGAAACTAGCGTTCCTGCTTCAAAGCCCACCACCTATCCTGCACATATTGTGCCTGATGCCAGTGCGAAGCTGTAGTAAAGGTGCACGGGGTCTTTCCGTCTAACCGCGGGAAGCCTGCATCTTGACAGGCAATTCAATTTCGCTGAGTCGATGTTGGAGACAGCGGGGAAGTCGTTACGCCATTCGTGCAGGTCGGAACTTACCCGACAAGGAATTTCGCTACCTTAGGACCGTTATAGTTACGGCCGCCGTTTACCTGGGCTTCAATTCAGAGCTCTCACCCCTCCTTTTAACCTTCAGGCACCGGGCAGGCGTCAGACCCTATACGTCGTCTTGCGACTTCGCAGAGCCCTGTGTTTTTAGTAAACAGTCGCCACCCCCTGGTTTGTGCCCCCAGCCCCTAGTTGCCTAGGAACTGGGCCTCCTTCTCGCGAACTTACGGAGGTATTTTGCCGAGTTCCTTCAACATCGTTCTCTCAAGCGCCTTGGTATGCTCTACCAGTCCACCTGTGTTGGTTTAGGGTACGATCTGATGATGGAGCTATTTCCAGGAACCAATTAGCGGCCCACCCAATCCGATAAGGGTGAACAACCTTCATGATCCGTCACTTCCATCTGGCTCAGGAATATTAACCTGATTCCCATCGACTACGCCTTTCGGCCTCGCCTTAGGGGTCGGCTTACCCTG
The DNA here is from genome assembly GCA_947496175.1 of uncultured Roseovarius sp. Classification (GTDB taxonomy): domain Bacteria; phylum Pseudomonadota; class Alphaproteobacteria; order Rhodobacterales; family Rhodobacteraceae; genus Roseovarius. Next base: position 157,351 of record CANMBU010000004.1, on the reverse strand, counting down.
CTCAGATTAACTTTAAGCAGGAACCCTTGGACTTTCGGCGAGAGTGTCTCTCACACTCTTTGTCGCTACTCATGTCATCATTCTCACTAGTGATCTCTCCACGGGATCGCTCACGCGCCCGCTTCATCGAAAGCTCCGTTCCTCCAAAACACCTCGAAAGGTGCTAAAGAGGAGTGGAACTATGTCACACTACGCTCTGCTACCAGTGCATACGCACTCCTCGGCTTCGGCTCGTGGCTTGAGCCCCGTTACATCTTCGCCGCAAGACATCTTATTTAGACCAGTGAGCTGTTACGCTATCTTTAAAGGATGGCTGCTTCTAAGCCAACCTCCTGGTTGTTTTGGACGTCTCACCTGCTTTCCCACTTAGCCACGAATTGGGGGCCTTAGCCGGAGGTCAGGGTTGTTTCCCTCTCCACTACGGACGTTAGCATCCGCAGTGTGTCTGCCATCTAGTACTCCTCGGTATTCGGAGTTTGGTTAGGATCAGTAAGCCTGTGGGGCCCCATTACCCATCCAGTGCTCTACCCCCGAGGGTATTCGGATGACGCTCTACCTAAATAGATTTCGCAGAGAACCAGCTATCTCCGAGTTTGATTGGCCTTTCACCCCTAGGCACAGCTCATCCCGATCTTTTTCAACAGATGTGGGTTCGGTCCTCCAGTAAGTGTTACCTTACCTTCAACCTGGCCATGCCTAGATCACTCGGTTTCGGGTCTGATCCATCTAACTCATTCGCCCTATTAAGACTCGCTTTCGCTGCGCCTACACCTAACGGCTTAAGCTTGCTAGATAGACCAAGTCGATGACCCATTATACAAAAGGTACGCCGTCACAAGACTGGACACTAATGACAACCATTAGATGGTTAATTGGTTGGAATTGAGACCCGGAATTGAACCGTCTCAAGCCCAGGGTTTTCGCTGTAAATTCCGAGGTTTGATCTATGATCAATACTCAGGCTCATGCGAACACCACTGTTGTTGACGTATCCAACGGAAAATCCTGATCTGAATTCGATCGGACCTCCGAGATCTACACCGCTCCCTTCTGCATAGAGACCGGTCATTGCATTCATCTGGAAGTGAAAGTTTCTCCACGGAAGAGGAACCGTATAGGCGTGACCTATGCCTGCCCAAAGCTCTCCGTCTGTAGAAGCAGAGACGCCCCACACCCGCTGAAACGGACCATCTGCACGGCCTGTTTCACGACGGAAGTAGAATTCCTCGCCAACTTCGTTTTCCTGAAAATGCGTCGTGCCGACCGAGAAGCTGTTATAAGCTTGTACTTCGTTTTTCGCGAAGCACCCGTTATTCGGGCAATGGTTCACGCCAGCATCGATCAATCCCGCGATTAGGAAGACCACTGCCGCTGTTCCATCTGTTATAAAAGCTAAGTCCGACACGTTCCACTCCCTCATCGGTGATTTGTTTAATCACTTGATGAAGCAGATTGTCATTAGAGTCCAGTCAAGCTCCGACTGATTGTAGGCGTTCGGTTTCAGGTACTGTTTCACTCCCCTCGTCGGGGTGCTTTTCACCTTTCCCTCACGGTACTGGTTCGCTATCGGTCAGTAAGGAGTACTTAGCCTTCGAAGGTGGTCCTCCGATCTTCAGACAGGATTTCACGTGTCCCGCCCTACTTAATACATTCTATCGAGCTTCCTATACGGGGCTGTCACCCGCTATGGCCATGCTTCCCAACATGTTCTAGCCACTCTCAAGACTTGGCTGGTCCCCGTTCGCTCGCCGCTACTAGGGGAGTATCAATTGATGTCCTTTCCTCCGGGTACTTAGATGTTTCAGTTCTCCGGGTTTGCTTTTATAACCCTATGTATTCAAGTTATAAATACCTGTTTCAGACCATTATAAACTGCCGAAGCAAATTATAATGAACTGTCAGGTGGGTTGCCCCATTCGGAAATTCATGGATCAAAGCCTATTCTCAGCTAACCATGACTTATCGCAGAGTATCACGTCCTTCATCGCCTCTTACTGCCAAGGCATCCACCAAACGCCCTTCTCGCGCTTGATTTGATCCAGAAAAAGCAAGACTTGCGCCCTGCGCGACCCCGTAGCTGGCAAGCACCGGCGTCTTTACTCTGAACCAAAAGTCGTACATTTCCCGCCCCGGGAAACCCGGGACTTTGCAATTCTTGCGAATTGCGATTGGTTATATTGTACTTGACTTGGACAACTCTGTTCGTTTCAGCGCAGGATACATGAAGGTGGGCGTGGAAGCACCCATCAACATGCCTTCCACCGAAGTGGAACCGCACTGAGGTTCTTGCTTACTTACAAGACCCAAACAGTGTTGATTGTCACTTTGAGATTGCTCTCAAAGTAACTTGT
>CANMBU010000004.1:0-152500 GCA_947496175.1 uncultured Roseovarius sp. | reverse complement strand
AGTCGGGCCCATGAAGGCTTTCACAGGATTTCACGGGTCGTAGATTGGCGTGACGGCAACTTGGACAGATAGCGCCAAGCGATCAGCCCCAAGATCACACCGAGGAAAACCAGTGGCCTGACTTGCCAGCCTTTGACGAGCATCACGTAATGTACCGCCCCCAATATGGCCGCTGGGTAAATCAACTTGTGCAACTTGCCCCAGGCCGCCGCTCCCATTTTGCGCACAGACACATTGTTTGAGGTAATTGCCAACGGAAGCAGCAGAACAAACGCCGCCATGCCCACAGTGATATAGGGCCGCTTCACAATATCGGCCCAAACCCGATCGAGACGCTGCACATCCAACACAGCCCAAACCAAAAGATGACAGACCACAAAGAAGAAACATGCCAGTCCGATGGCTCGGCGGAATTTCAGAAGGTTTATCCCAAGAGTCCGCCGAAAGGGCGATACGGCCAGACCTATGACCAGAAGATAAAGCGCCACCTCACCAAGCTGGTGTTCCAGAGCCTTAACCGGATCAGCCCCAAGGCGATTGTCGATCCCCAGCCAAAACAACCAACCCGCATACGCAACACTTGCAAGGTATATTGCCCACGGCGGAATGCGCTGCAGCCCAGTGTTGATGAGATCGCTCAGCGTCATTAGTAGAACTTGGTCAGGTCCATGCCTTCATAAAGTGATGCCACCTCTTCGGCATAGCCATTAAACATCAGAGTATCCTGACGGCGCGCAAACAAACCCGTGCCAAGCACACGTTCGCTCGCCTGACTCCAGCGCGGATGATCCACCTCTGGGTTTACATTGCTGTAAAAGCCATACTCGCGAGGGCCGGCCTTGTTCCAGCTTGTCGGCGGTTGGGTGTCGGTCAGCGTAATACGTACAATCGATTTGATCGACTTGAACCCGTATTTCCACGGCACTACCAAACGCAGCGGCGCTCCGTTCTGATTGGGAATGTCTTTCCCATAGATACCGGTTGCCATGATCGTGAGCGGATGCATGGCCTCGTCCATACGCAGACCCTCTACATAGGGCCACTCTAGTACCGGATACCGCATTCCTGGCATTTCTTCGGGGCGGTTGACCGTCTCAAACGCCACGTACTTGGCATCGGATTGCACGCCTGCCAATTCCAGAAGATCTGCAAGTTCAAAGCCGTTCCACGGAACAACCATCGACCAGGCTTCGACGCAGCGGAAGCGGTAGATGCGTTCTTCGACCGTCATTTTGGACATGATGTCCTCAAACGCATAGTCGCCCGGCTTGTCCACCATCCCGTCGATCTTCACCGACCATGGCTCGGTTGTCAGCATATGCGCATATTTCGATGGATCATCCTTGCGGGTGCCGAACTCATAGTAATTGCAATAGCTGGTGATATCCTCCCAAGACGTTGGTTCCAGGTCTTCAGCGCTTGCGCTCTGACCTATACCCGACAGCCCTAGCCCCGCCGCAGCGCCAGCAATGATGTGGCGGCGATTGAGGTAAACGCTTTCGTCCGTCACATCACGGTCTGTCAGAGTATTCTTCCAACGATTGGCCATAAATAAGCCTCCGGCAAATTCGGTTACGGTATATCTGCTGTAACAGGTCGGGTTTTGTCAGCACAAAACAAGCTCCCTCACAATGAGTTCGGTTCCTGTAACAATCGGCTCAGAGGCCCAGATACGCACCGACGTCCGCCATATCCCTGACCACCACATCGCAAATTGGAGTCAGCTTCGCAGGATCAGCCACCAGTGCGAATCCGACACACCGCATACCCGCCGCTTTGGCCGCGCGGGCGCCTGATGCGCTGTCTTCCACCACAACACAGTCTTGCGGCGCGACACCAAGCTGTGCAGCCGCATGACGATATATATCCGGCGCGGGTTTGGGATTGGCCAAATCGCGGGCGGAATAGATATGAGGGTGAAGAAAATCCTTCAGCCCAACCTTGCCCAGCGTGATGTCCATCTTGGCCACAGGGCCATTCGATCCAACTGCAATCTTGATACCAGAGGTCGCAAGTGCCTCTACCAAAGCCTTGGCCCCGGTCACCTCTTCAGTTTGCGTCTTCAGCGCGGCAAACATTGTTTGATAAAACCGTTGCACCCAATCCGCCGGAAGATCAGCCCCGCGTTTGATTGCACCTTCGGCCACCAACTCCATCGGCCCAGCGCCATATATCTCAGCCGCCTCTTCCTTTGAGATATCTAATCCACGTGCCCGCATATCCTGCCAAAAGAGCCGCGCACAGACGCGTTCGCTTTCCACGAGAACACCATCGCAGTCAAAGAGAACTGCCTTGCAAATGACGTCAGTCATGGATGATGCGCGGCATCGAAACTCGGTCGGAATTTGTTCATCGGCACGGACGTACCATCCGCCTGAACGATCCGCACATGCCGCCGCCGCATCAGACGTGGTTCAGCCACACCGACGGAATGGGCAATGGTCTCGACCTCTTTGATGACTTGCTTCGCATAGTTGGCGACTTTCTTGTACTTATCTTCGACAACCAGTCCCGCCTGCAAATGCGGGTCGTGCGTGGTTATACCCGTCGGGCATGTATTGCGATTGCACTTCAGCGCCTGAATGCAGCCGAGGCTAAACATAAAGCCCCGCGCGGAGGTCACGAAATCCGCACCGGCACAAATCGCCCAAGCGACATCGCCGGGATTTACCAGCTTGCCTGCCGCGATAATACGAATGCGGTCTTTCAGCCCATGCCGGTCGCGCAGATCGACCATCCTTGGAAGCGCTTCGCGGATGGGCATGCCCACCAGGTCCATCAAAGGCATCGGTGCCGCCCCCGTGCCGCCCTCACCGCCATCAATAGTGATGAAATCTGGTGCGCTTTCCTCACCGCGTTCAGCGATCAGCTGAAAGAGCCCATCCCAGGCCTCGCTTGAGCCAACAACTGTTTTGAAACCAACAGGTCGACCTGTTACCTCGCGGATGTGCCCCAGAAAATCGAGCAGCTCGCCAAAATCGTTCACCTCACGGTGGCGGTTCGGTGAGATACTGTCTTGACCCTCGGGAATACCCCGGATCTGCGCGATCTCGGCATTCACTTTCTCACCAGGCAGGATCCCACCCTTACCCGGCTTGGCGCCCTGTGCCAGTTTCAGCTCAAACATTTTAACCTGAGGATGTTTTGCCACCTCACGCAATTTGTCGTCACTCAGCGCGCCATGTTCAGTGCGCACACCATATTTAGCAGTTCCGATCTGATAAACGATGTCGCAGCTGCCCTCGAGGTGAAACGGGCTCAGCCCGCCCTCCCCTGTGTTCAGCCAAACACCGGCCTCTGCTGCACCCCGGCTCAACGCCTCAACCGCCGGACGCGAAATCGCGCCATAGCTCATGCCCGAGATGTTGAAGATCGATTTGGCTTTGTAGGGAATCGCCGCATGCGGTCCGATCTTCATCGGCTCAGTTGTTGCGAATTGATCGTCCAGCGGCGGAAACGACGCCGGCACAAAAATAGGCGTCCCTGCCACATTCAGATTGCGGGTGGAGCCAAATGCGACTGTGTTTCCCTTACCCTGCGCCGAATGCGCCACCCAATCCCGCTGCGCGCGGTTGAACGGCATCTCTTCGCGATCCATGGCGAAGAAGTACTGACGAAAAAACTCACCCAACGAGGTGAACAGTCCCCGAAATCGTCCAATCACAGGGTAGTTCCGCCGAATGGCATCTCCGGTCTGGGTCTTATCAATAATGTAGAAAAGTACCGCCGTCGCCAGAACAGCTCCGATAACAAGCACAAAAACGATAGCCAGCATCGCCAGCGCATTGAACGCGTATGTCATGAGACCTTCCGACGTTTAAGGGCATGCAAAATCCCGTTATGCCACAGCTGTCGGGCGTCACAAGACGAAAGACGGTTGGGAAAAAGTCTCTGACAAGCTGCGTGCGGTTTCCAAGACTATGGGTGCAGGTTCTAACGGGGCGGAACGCACTGGTTGAACGATACTTGTGGGCACTATTTCTTATGGATCACAACCACCTGATCCTTACGCTTCTTCTGGTACCGGACCGGCTCGACGATGCATCCTGAAATGTCTTCTGACAGCGCATTGAATTCAGCCGCGATAGCAGGGTCTGAATGTTTAAACTCTCGTTCATCCAACCAGCTCCGGAACAGTGCGGCTGTTTTTGTGATACCTGGCTTCTCGTAGGTCTCTGGTTGCCAGCGCAAATCTTCAATCACATAGAGGCCACCGGACGACAGCCGCGGAAAAACTTCCAAAAATGCGTTTTGCTGGTGATGGCTCGCATGACTGGCATCATCAATAACAATCGTCGGGGCTGGTGTAATCTCTTCAATCGCATCAGCAATCTGCTGGCGTTCATCCATATCGCAGCGATGAAACTCAAAACGCTCATGCTCGAACCACGAAAAATCAGAGACATCTAAACCGTGGACGTCTGCTTTGGAGAAATACTCCAGCCACATGCGGATCGAGGGCAAATCCGTTGTCACCCGATCCGCGCTTTTGCCATGCTCCGGCCCACCGATCAGCAATCCCATTTCAAGAAAGACAATCTCGCGGTCGCGATAAGGGTGGAACAGCATATGATACAATTCGGTGTAACGATGCTTAGTTGAGCCCTTGTCTGATCCATACCGGTCTGCCAGATCGGTGAGGTTTTCGCCCCCTTTACCCGTGGGGACGCGCGCGGCGGAAATGGATTTACCTGCAGCGCCGGCAGCCTTCAAAGCTTCTTTTTCTTCTCGTGACATGACTGGGGCGGCCTCGCAATCAATCTTGTGTTTGATGAGTGTTTCCGCAAGCCAACTGCCTGGTTCCGGCATCCCGCCTATGGCAGCCAGTTTCTCACGCACACGTCTTCCATAGAAGTGAACCGAAAAAGTCTCTGGCTTAATCAAGTCACTCACTTTTTCACGGGCGCGCGTGCGCAACAATGCACGCCGATCGCGAAAGCTTACAGGATAAAGGGCTGAAACCGGAAAGGCATATTTGGCTTCACCTGTCTTTTTCAAATAATGCGTCACCGCCTGAGGCCCCCACACGCCCCAAGGCAGTTCACTTACATGCACTGGCGCGCCATTGTCCTTAAGACTCTGGAGTTCTTGTTTCTTCTCTTTGGAGTACCACTCAGGGATATCATATTCATCCTCGGTCATCTCCAACAGCTGCCCCAAGGCATTGCTGTCGTTTGGCAACCCCAAAACACCACCATTTATAAGGTGTTCAGACTCCCATCCAAAGAAATGCCCGGTTTCACTTTCGAAAGGTTTCACACAGTAGGCATCAAGATCAGCCCAGATCATTCGGTCATTCTGACGCAGCAGATGATAACGGAACACGTCCGAAAAAAGGGCGAGACTACCCGTCCGACCATGCTCTATGAAATTGTCAATTTTCAGAACAGAGTTCCCATGCACCAATTCGATGCCATCGGGCACATTCTGAATGTCTTTGTAGTGATAAATCTTAACGTGGTGGCCTGCGTCTAAAAACGATTGCGCACAAAGAACCTCAACGTAGCTGAGTGCGCCTTCTACCCACAACATACCGATTTCGTACTCGCGGCTCATTTACTGTTCCGTCTTCTTGGTCAACTCAGCGGCTCATGCATGTTCGACCTCAACAAGGCTGAAGTCCGGGTTTGTTTTGATGTCCGCAATATCTCTGTCATACATTCGTGACAAATGTGCCCGCTCAGAAGCCGTCCATGGATCATATCCACCAAACTCTGCTCCCCGAGGATACTTTTCCTGCAAAGCGACCCGGTTCGCCAAGGCCGACTCGGCCCCGTCCCGGTAAATCATGGCAATCAACTCTTCGACCGCGCGGCCACTTGCGGTTGGGCGCTTGTTCTTGTTTTTGGGTTGCTTCAATTTCCCGATATCTACCCCAGGGCCGCACAAATTGGCTAAGATCCGACTGTCGATGCTTTGAAAATCCTCGAACCGCCAAACATGAATCTGCGCCTCAGGAAAACACTTCTTGATGACTCTGAGCACTTTCATCCAGTTTGGCATGTGTTCCATTACACGGGTGCGCATGACGGTTTCATTTATGAAGTTTGCACTTGTGACAGACCGCAGATACTCCACATAAGCAGACGCAAAAAAGTCCGCATAGTTGCGCACCCCTAGATGCACCTCGCGCACGGGCCACGGAAATTGAGACGCAAATGTCGCGATCAATTGGTCTCGCCACAGGTAAAGCAGCCCACGCTTCACACAATGCCCGCAATGTCCGGCCAAATTCTCGTCTGAAAAAACAATCCGTTTGATCTTGTGCTTCGTCTTCAAAAGGCCGTCGAAAAAAGCAGCTGTCTTTTCAGCCAATTCCTTTTCGCTGTATTTGGTGCGGTAGTTCAGACCCTGTTTTTCATACACGTAGAGCTGACACGGTACAGTCAGCTCTTTTCGCGTGTCACGATGATGAACGTACAGGACACCATTGCGTTCAAGGTAGCCCGCATTCCGACCCAGTGTCGATTGAATGTGACTGGTCGCCGTCTTATGGAATCCACCATGCAAAATGACATAAGGCTCCGTCATCCGGTCAACTGCTCTTTGACTAAGTCGACGCTATCTTCCGGATTCTGCCCGGGTGGATTGATTTTCTGCAGCAGCTTATGAAATTCAGCCCAATCTCCATTGGATTTCAACGCGGCAATCTTGGCGCGATGCCACGCACATGCCTCAGCATGCAGCCGCAACAGTTGAGGGTCTTTCAACAGTTTCTCGAACTCTTCTCGTGTGCGCTCCACCGTCGGCAATAGCGACCGATCTTCTTCCATGTTGAGGTTCATATCCGCCCAATATGCAACGCCTTGATCCCGATCAACATGGTTGGTCCGCCCACGGTCGCGCTTTACCAAGAAACTGTCGATCGAACGCACCGAGTAATGATGCAATCTCGCAAAGTCGTGTCGAAACCCACCCCAAGCCGACCAACCTGTTTGGAAATACGCCTCCGGCATCAATTGCCCGCCGGCGTCTTTCCAAACGAAACCTTCAGGGCGCCCTTTATCGAACTTCGGACGGTGTACTCCGAAACGGTTGGCACCTCGACCGGGCCGAAACATGGATTTTAACCCCAACGCCCGGTACTTGTCGCGATAGTCTTCCGGTGCGCTCCAGATGAACTGCTCCGTGACCAGATTTTCCTCGTAGCTGACTTTGTCGCCACAACCGAAAATCTTCCAGCAAAAGGAAATCGCGTCTGCCGTCCCTGTTGCCTCGAACAGATCCGGCAAGCGCCGATCACCGACGCGAATGTTCAGAAACTCATCGCAATCTGCGCACATCACCCAGTCGCACTCGGTGTAAAAATCTTCCTTCAAGGTGCGGCGCAACGCAGACCGCTGTGGGCTGGAACCCTTCTTGAATTTGTTGTCGATGTGCTTTGCCAAACCAAGCTCTTCCAGACGCATGCCGATCCTGTCAGTGCCATCATCGCAATCGTTTGTGAAAACAAGGAAATCTGTGAATCCCAGAGCCCTATGGTAGGCAACCCATTCGAGCATGAAAGGGCCTTCGTTCTTCATCGTCGTTACGATGCCACAGCGCTCATTCTTGCGCGGCGCGAGAGTCTTCGCGGCGGAAACGGTTTCAAAGTCCGGAATTAGCGCAGGCTGGATTGTGTCTTCTTTGACCTCTAGTCCATCCTGCGCCGCACTAGCAGCGCGCTCTTGCTGACGTACCAACGCGCGCAAGCGCTTGCGAAACATTTTTGTAAAGCGATCCGCCGTCTCGTCGCGACCCTTTTCACTGAAATACCCAGCGACAGCCCCACGATACCATTTCAGATCTCGTCGCCCTCGGTAGAGTCGATAAAACTCCACGTCATCGAGCTCATCAAAAATCACAGCGTTCATCACCGGTTTAAGTGCGTTTATCTTGCGCAGGAACACTGCTGTTTTGTGGTTTGAATGACGGCAATTAAAGACACGAATATTGTCACCTTCAAACCGGCTCACGTGCTGTTTGTCCAACTCATGATACGGGTCATAAAAGATGTTAACCCGCTCCAGCTTGGCGGTAAATTTCGACGCGTCCGACAAAGGCAGCGTCCAGTCCTGCCGCCGGCCGCCCTCATACCGCGTTTCCCATGGAACAAGATCAGTATCGAGCGTGCTCTGCGGGTTGACCGAAATCACATGCGCACCGGGCACCAGTGAGCCAAACGCGATGGCGGCGTATCCACCCATGGACACACCTGCAAAAATGACCCGGTCATAACCCTCGAAAAATCCCTCATCGGCCAATTTCTGGAAACGTTCGATCAAATCCGAGTCGCGATACCAATCTGCGACATGCGCCATCACGCCCAGATGCGAAATGCTGATGTCCTTGGCATATTTAAAGGCCCATGGCTCACGTCCTGGCGACCGGTCATTTACATTCGACAGATTATCAAATGTCACCAACAGCCGCTTCACCGGTCTTTTGACAAACAAAAGCGAATGGCGCAGACGGCGTTCCAGGAACCCTTCTGCGTCGCCCCCTGGACGAATTTCGTCGAACCAGAGCGGCAGCTCCGGTGCGTCTGATGTCTCGGTGTCCTGCTCTGCCATGACCCGGTCTTATAGAAGCTACGTTCAAATGCCCGGTAAAATCCCAGGCCCAACTGCCTTTTGAGCACTATAGGCTTGCGCAGCAAACCGGTGCAACACTCGTGTTGAATCACAAAAGTTGTTTCCGATCCAGAAACAATATAAATCCATTGTTTCCAAAACCCTGAGTTTCTTTCTTGTCGCAAATACCCCATGCGCCACAGGCGCAACCAAAACCCCCACCTCTGTCAAAGGCGGGGGCCCAGTGTTAGTGCACGACGGCGTCGTCGGGTCGTTCGCGGTTGGTCGACCCAACCCTGTCGCCAATAATCAAGCCTTCGGGGCCTGCACTTACGGGTACAGTACTGCCATCCAGCACATCTCCGGCCAAAAGCGCCTCGGCCAAGGGATCCTGCAGAGCCTTCTGAATAACCCGTTTGAGCGGTCGCGCGCCATAGACCGGGTCGTAGCCTTCATCCGCGAGCCACGTCTTGGCGGCGTCATCCAGCTCTAACGTGATCTTCCGGCTGGCCAGCCGTTTCAATAGCCGACTCAATTGTATGTCGACGATGCCATCCATCTGTTCGCGGATAAGGCGGTCAAAGACCACAATCTCATCCAAACGGTTGAGGAATTCCGGCCGAAAATGGGACCGCACCGCGTCCATTACGTCACGCCGCGCATCCGAGGCATCCGCCCCTTCAGGCAACTGGCTGAGCGCCTGAGACCCAAGGTTCGATGTAAGAATGATCAGCGTCTGCTTGAAATCAACTGTCCTGCCCTGACCATCGGTCAGCACCCCGTCATCGAGCACCTGCAAGAGCACGTTGAACACTTCCGGATGCGCCTTTTCGACCTCGTCAAATAGCACGACCTGATAAGGTCTGCGTCGCACGGCCTCAGTCAGCACGCCGCCCTCGTCATAGCCCACATAGCCCGGAGGCGCCCCAATCAGACGCGCCACCGAGTGCTTTTCCATAAACTCCGACATATCAACGCGCACCATGGCGCTGTCGTCGTCAAAAAGAAATTCCGCAACGGCTTTGGTCAGCTCGGTCTTACCGACACCGGTTGGTCCAAGGAACAAGAACGATCCAAGTGGACGGTTCTCGTCATTCAGCCCTGCCCGTGCGCGGCGCACGGCATTTGCCACGGCTTTCACGGCGGTATCCTGACCGATCACCCGGTTGTGCAGGTTCTCCTCCATACCGAGGAGTTTCTCACGCTCGCCTTCCAGCATTTTGGCTGTTGGAATACCGGTCCAACGCTCTACGACTTGCGCAATCTGCTCAGGCCGCACGGCCTCTTCAACCATCACGCCGGTTTCCTCGGCTTGCTCAGCCTCGGACAGCTGCTTTTCCAGCCCCGGAATGACGCCATAAGAAAGCTCCCCGGCCTTGGCGAGATCACCCTCACGCTTGGCATGCTCCAGCTCAATCCGTGCGCGATCCAATTGCTCTTTGATATCGCGCGCACTGGCGAGCTTGTCCCGCTCTGCCTGCCATTGCGCTGTCATTTGCGAGGAGCGCTCCTGCATATCCGCCAGCTCTTTCTCAAGCTTTTCCAGACGATCCTTGCTGGCAGCGTCGTCTTCCTTCTTGAGCGCCTCAGCCTCGATCTGCTTTTGCAGAATCTCACGATCCAGCGCATCAAGCTCTTCAGGCTTGGAATCCACTTCCATTCGAAGCCGCGACGCCGCCTCATCCACAAGGTCAATCGCCTTGTCTGGCAGGAACCGGTCCGTAATGTAACGATGGCTCAGAGTCGCCGCAGACACCAACGCGCTGTCAGAAATCCGCACACCGTGATGAAGTTCATACTTCTCTTTGATCCCCCGCAGGATCGAAATCGTGTCTTCGACGGTAGGCTCTTCCACAACAAGCGGCTGGAACCGCCGCGCAAGGGCTGCGTCCTTTTCTACGTGCTTGCGATATTCATCGAGCGTTGTCGCACCGATACAGTGCAACTCCCCCCGCGCCAGCGCTGGCTTGATCAGGTTAGCCGCATCCATGGCGCCCTCTGATTTACCCGCACCCACAAGCGTGTGCATTTCATCAATGAACAAGACGATTTCGCCCGCGGCCGCTGTGACTTCGTTCAACACGGCCTTAAGCCGTTCTTCAAACTCGCCGCGATACTTCGCACCGGCAATCAGCGCGCCCATGTCCAGCGCCAGCAGCTTCTTGTTCTGCAAGCTCTCTGGCACGTCGCCATTCACGATCCGCAAGGCTAACCCTTCGGCAATCGCGGTCTTACCAACGCCCGGCTCCCCAATCAGAACCGGATTGTTCTTGGTCCGTCGGCTGAGCACCTGCATGGCGCGGCGTATTTCATCATCGCGGCCTATGATGGGGTCAATCTTGCCATCAGCCGCGGACTTGGTCAGGTCAGTGGCGTATTTCTCCAGCGCCTCATATGTATCTTCCGCGCTTGCTGTATCCGCCGTACGCCCCTTGCGCACGTCATTGATTGCCGCATTCAGCTCCTGCGCACTGACGCCGCCCTGCTCCAACGCGTCGCGCGCCGGGCTTTTGACCACGGCCAGCGCTGTCAGAAGCCGTTCAACGGGAACAAAACTATCACCCGCCTTTTTGGCCACCTTGTCGGCCTCATCCAGAACCTTGGCTGTCTGCCCATCCATATAGACTTGGCCGGCGTCGCCTGTAACTTTCGGGATTTTGCCCAGTGAAAGGTCAAGCGCCTCGACAACGCGCTGCGGCTGACCACCGGCGCGACGGATCAAATTGCTCGCCAACCCCTCGGGGTCATCCATCAATGCTTTCAGAATATGTTCGGGTGCCAGTTTCTGGTGGCTCTCCCGCATGGCGGTCATCTGCGCGGCCTGAATAAAGCCACGTGACCGCTCGGTGAACTTGTTTAAGTCCATCCCAGCTCTCCTTCTCATAAGCGTTCCGCCTTTGGCGCACCCAGCAATAGGCATACACCGGTCGGGAACCTCATTAACAAAGATGGGTAACGCGTCTGTTATAATCAAGACCACGCCGCCCCATCACGACAAAATCGCGCTGATTCAAGTCTCTAGCACGAAACCGTGAGTTCTATTGCAATAGAGCCGAAGCGGACCCAATTACTCACATAGTTATCCACAGGTATTCAGACCTGAAAGACAAGGAGCAGTCCCATGATCATCGAAGCCCTGGCATTCGACACAATCCGCTACAATCCAGAAATAGAAGGCTTTGAGGCCTCTGTTCGCATCCGTGATGAGGTCTGGGTGTACAACTACCCTGTGCATGTCAAAGCCCCGTTGCACGCGGATTATGCACTGGTTGCACGCAGCCTCGTTCAAAAGGCCCGCGACCAGCATGAATCACAAACCAAGACACTGTACTCGCAGGTCCTGCGCGCTGCACAAACCCCGGCCTTGGCCGCGTAAAATCCTAAAGGTGGGTTGACCGCGAGGGTCATGGCCGCAAAAAGAGCGCAAGTTCATGCAAGCTGGAGCCTGCGCCATGTCGCTCTCACCGCCCTCTGACGACCGTTTGATTGTGGCCATAGACTTGCCCAATGCGTTGGCGGGTCTGCAGCTGACGGAGCAGCTTGGCGATGCGGTCTCGTTCTATAAGATTGGGCTTGGTATGCTCACCGGCGGCGGACTTGCCCTGGCCAATGAGCTGAAACAGGATCATGGAAAACGTGTTTTCATGGACCTCAAACTCTTCGACATCGGCGCCACGGTCGAAAATGCCGTGCGCGGGCTTGCTCAGTTTGATCTCGATTTCCTGACCGTGCACGGCGATCCACATGTGGTGCGCGCCGCCTGCGAAGGTGCCGGCGGGAAGGAGATGAAAATTCTTGCCGTGACCGTCCTGACGTCGCTTGACCGCACCGATCTCGACGCCGCGCTGATCTCTCCGGGCGACATAACCGATCTGGTGATCACCCGCGCTGCGCGGGCGTTTGAGGCCGGTGCAGACGGTGTCATCGCCTCACCGCAAGAAGCCGCGCTCATTCGCGCCCTGCCTGAAGCCGAGGGCAAGCTCATCGTCACGCCCGGCGTTCGCCCCATAGGCACCGCACTGGGTGACCAAAAACGCGTCGCCACCCCGGCCCAGGCCCTTTCGGACGGCGCTGATCATATCGTCGTAGGCCGCCCGATCTGGGCCGCCGAGAACCCACGACAGGCCGCGCAAAACATCCTGAGGGACATCGCGGGCTAACCCGTCTTTCACTGTTCTCCAAATACTCAAACTCCAGCATCAACCCCAAGCACTTTCGCTCGGGCAGGGTCCGTCGTACATTACACTGCACCGCCAAACCGATAGGTCCCATGCCTGCCTTCTGCCGAGATTGCCTGCATCCTTTTGAAACTGGCACGCGCTGCCCCGCTTGCCGGAGCCCTCGCGTGCTCTCGCACCCGGAACTCTTTGATCTCTCCATAGCGCACATGGATTGCGATGCCTTCTATGCCAGTGTCGAGAAACGCGACAACCCCGAGTTGGAATCCAAACCCCTCATCATCGGCGGCGGGCGGCGGGGCGTGGTTTCAACGGCATGTTATGTAGCGCGCATTCGCGGCGTGCGCTCGGCCATGCCAATGTTTCAGGCGCTCAAGCTGTGCCCTGATGCTGTGGTTCTCAAACCACGCATGTCCGTCTATGCGGAGGTTTCAAAGCAAATCCGCGAGATGATGAAAGAGCTCACACCTGATATCGAGCCGTTGTCGCTTGATGAAGCCTTCCTCGATCTCACCGGAACGGCCCGCCTGCATGGCGCCCCGCCCGCCATTATGCTGGCCCGGCTGGTTCAGCGCATGAAGAGTGACCTGGGCCTCACCGGCTCTATTGGCCTCAGCCATAATAAGTTCCTCGCCAAGATTGCGTCTGATCTCGACAAGCCGCGCGGTTTTTCCGTCATCGGGCAAGCTGAAACAGCCGCTTTTCTGCATGACCAACCTGTTACCTTGATCTGGGGCGTGGGCCAGGCCACCCGCGCATCGCTTGAAAAAGCGGGAATTCGGCGATTTAGCGATTTGTTGCGGTGGGACAAGATAGACCTCACCGCCCGTTTTGGCGCCATGGGTGAGCGGCTCTGGCATCTGGCTCGCGGGCAAGACCACCGCCGCGTTTCGGCCAATGCTCCTGTCAAATCAATCTCGAATGAGACCACTTTTTCTGAAGATACAACGGACACCGACATCCTTGATGGCCATATCTGGCGGCTGGCCGAGAATGTGGCCGACCGCGCGAAGGCCCGAGCTCTGGCCGGTCGCGTTGTGACACTGAAGCTCAAACGAGCCGATCACTCACTCCTGACCCGGAGACTGGCGCTTCGCGATCCCACGCAGCTGGCCGATGCGATTTATCGGACCGCACGCGCACTCTACGATCAGGTCGAACCAGATCAGCCCTACCGCCTTATCGGCATTGGTATTTCAGAGCTTTGGCCAGAAACCGCCGCGGACACCTCGGGCGACCTGCTTGATCCCCAGGCCCGCCAGCGTGGAGAAGCAGAACGCGCGACAGACGAAATTCGGGCCCGGTTTGGACCAGACGCGATTCTCAAGGGGCGGTCGTTGCGCTAGGTTACTCGGCTGCCAGCGGCTGTGCCTCGGGTCGACCGATCCGGGCAATATCCGCGATAATTGCCTGCAGGCGACGTTTAAACGTTGCAAACTCCGCATTCGGGCGAATTGTTTTTTCGTTCATGTAAAGCGCGCGATCGATTTCAATCTGTATTGCATGCCTATCATTTGCCGGTCTTCCGTAGTTCTGAGTGATAAATGCCCCGGCAAAAGGCGTGTTTCGCGTGACCGCGAACCCGGCGTGAACAAAGGCCGCTTCAATACGATCTACAATGGCTTCACTGGCCGCAGCACCAAACCTGTCACCCAATACAATCTCTGGCCGTTTGATCCCTGTGCGCACGACAGAATCCATCGCCTCATGCGGCATGGAGTGACAATCAATCAAAATGGCCTCTCCAAATGTTTCATGCGCCTGGTCAAGTTCTGTCCGAAGCGCGGTGTGATAAGGTGCCCAGTAGCGTTCAAGCCTCTGTTGCGCCTCGGCCAGGGTGATCTTGCCGCTGTAAATCGCCTGCCCATTGGCCACAACGCGCGGGATAACCCCCAAACCTGACGACACGCGAGGATTATGCCCACCCTTACGCACGCCATCAATGAGCGCTGGGTCAAGCTCTTCGATACTGCGGTTCAAATCAACAAAGGCGCGCGGCACAGTCGCAGTAATCAGAGATGCCCCAAACTGCGGAGCCACCTCAAAGAGCTGATCGACAAACGCATCCTCCGAGCTTCGGATCGCTTTTTCGTTCAACATCGAGCGGCGCAGGAAATGCGACGAATATCCCCGGCCACTATGCGGCGAGGCAAAGACCACCGATGTGGTCCGACGATTGGGACGTGTCAGCGAAAACGCAGTGTTGGTCATCATTTCTCCTACACGCCATAATAGAGCGAAATTGGCAATCTAAAAGCCCTTGATCCAGTCCTCGACTCCTTTTATAGACACGGCTCACCGGCGCGGTTTCCCGCGCCCCTCTTTATTTGGGGCATGTGAAGCGGTGACGTGAACGGGCGATTAGCTCAGCGGTAGAGCACTTCGTTGACATCGAAGGGGTCACAAGTTCGATCCTTGTATCGCCCACCATATTTGTTGTGACGCCTCAGGCGGCACACCCGTTAACCCCGGCGCAAGCCCGCGCCACGACAAAGGAGACGACCGATGAAGGTCAAGAATTCGCTGCGGTCCCTGAAGAACCGTCACCGCGATTGCCGCGTCGTGCGCCGCAAAGGCCGCGTCTACGTGATCAACAAAACCCAGCGCCGGTTCAAAGCCCGCCAAGGCTAAGCCAACCTGCGTTGACAAAGAAAGACCCCGCCAGTCTGGCGGGGTTTTTCTTTGAAAGCCTCGTCTTGCTTCTTTCAATGAACAATGGTCACCGGACAGGCTGATTTCTTGAGCACATCCTGTGATACCGACCCCAGCACGAAGGCCTTGAACCCTCCTTTCCCGGACGCGCCCATCACGATCAGATCAGCATCTTTCTCTATCGCAACATCCACGATCTTGAATGCCGTATCCCGCGATGACGCGACGACAACCGAAACCTTTGTCGCACCTGCCGAAAGCGCAGAATCCCGAGCCTGGTTTTGAATTTTATCGACATCCTCCTTGCTTACTGCGGCATAAACATCCCTGCGCCCGACAATGACCAGACGGACAATCAGGATTGTCAGTTCTGCGTTCAACAGGCTTGCAAGCTCTGCGGCATGTGCCAGCGCCCGAAAGGACGCCTCGGATCCGTCGATGGCGGCGAGAATGTGTTTCATGAACGTTGTCTCCAGTTGTTTGAAGTGAGTTTAATTGACTTTTGCCTTGCGGCTTTTGACCTCCATCAATCAGACGAAAAATGATCTCCCTGGTCTGCCGGGCGACGTGCGGCCTGCACCTCTGTGCCGCACCCAATACGCGCGCCCTCTGGACAGACTCGCTTGGCGCTGTCAGAATTTGATCAAATTTGCATCAGGTCTTGGAGGCTCTCATGAAAGATGACAATTTCCTGCGTGAAATGAATGCGCGCCACATTTGGCATCCCATGGGTCATCCGGGTGAACAGCAGGCCCATGCACCAAAAATCATCAAGGGAGCCGAGGGCGTCGAGATTATTGACCTCGACGGGCATCGCACCGTGGATGCCGTGGGCGGTCTGTGGTGCACCAATCTGGGGTATTCCAACGACGCGATCAAACAGGCGATTTCCGATCAGCTTTGGGAACTGCCCTATTACTCCGCCTTCGCTGGCACCTCGAACCCTCCGGCAATTGAGGCCTCTTATGCGGTACAGGAGTTCTTTGCCGAAGACGGCATGACGCGGGTGTTCTTCACCTCGGGCGGATCCGACGCCGTAGACACCGCTTTGCGCATGGCGCGGCAGTATCATCGGCTACGGGGGGAACACACGCGCACCAAGTTCATCAGCCTGAAGAAAGGCTATCACGGCACCCATTGGGGCGGCGCGTCTGTGAACGGCAACAACAGATTCCGGATCACTTATGAGCCTCTTCTGCCTGGCTGTTTCCATCTGCCGAGCCCGTATCCTTATCGCAATCCCTACGACGAAACTGATCCCGTCAAGCTTGCCGAGAAAATTGCGGCCGCCTTTGTGGATGAGATTGAATTTCAGGATCCGAGCACGATTGCGGCCTTCATCATGGAACCTATTCAGGGCGCAGGCGGTGTGATTGTGCCGGATGCGTCTTTCATGACGCATATGCGCGAGGTCTGTGACCGCTACGGTATCCTGATGATCTCAGATGAAGTGATCTGTGGCTTTGGGCGTACCGGTGACTGGACCGGTGCGCGGCATTGGGGTGTTCAGCCAGACATGATGACCGTCGCAAAAGGCATCACCAGCGCCTACTTTCCGGTCGGTGGCGTGCTCGTCGGGGACAAGGTGGCTGATGTGTTTGAGAGCGCCAGGGCAGATGGCGCGATTTGGACAGGTTATACTTACTCCGCCCACCCCGTAGGCGCAGCAGCCGTCGTCGCGTGCCTGTCGGAGACACTGCGACTGGACACCAAAACAAACGCTGCGGCGAGAGGTGCGCAACTCTTTGAGGGCGTGCAAAAACTGATGGAAAAATACGACATCATCGGCGATGTGCGCGGCGGACATGGGTTGATGACAGGAATTGAACTGGTCAGCGATCGGTCTAGCAAAACGCCTATGGACATGGATACGATCAAACGCGTGCATCAAGCCACCTATGAAGCCGGTGCTATGGTACGGATCGGGGGAAATAACCTGTTGATGTCTCCTCCATTGATCATCACAGAGGCAGAAATCGACCGGGTGCTGACCGCGCTCGACACAGGTTTCGGCGCAGCCTAAAGCGTTTCGACTCTGGACTGAGACATCAGCGAAAGGCGAAACGCGTGCAACGAATGAGTGTCGCGCGGCGTTTCGCGACACTCTGTGACTCAGGTTTATCGCGAAACGCTTTAGACCGTTCAGCACACGGCTTTGGGGTTTTGGAGGTTGTTCGAGATCCCGCTACCGCGCCAAAACGCCGCGCTGGCAAATGTTTCGCGCGCGAAACGCTTTAATTTCCTGTTAAAACTTGTGTCTGCCTGATCAGAGCCCCGTGCGCCCGGTGGTCGCAGGGAGCAGATACTTTGCGACGTAGAGCTAAATGTCGTCCAAAGGCCAAGCATCTAGGCTGGCGGAAAAGGCAACGGTCATGGACACGTTACTTCTGTCCCGTATTCAATTCGGAGCGAATATCTCGTTCCACATCCTGTTTCCAACGATCACCATCGCTTTGGGATGGGTGCTGTTCTATTTCAAACTCCGCTACGGCCGATCCGGCGAAGAGCGCTGGATCAAGGCCTATCGGTTCTGGGTCAAGGTTTTTGCCCTCAGTTTTGCGCTGGGCGTCGTGAGCGGCATCACCATGTCATTTCAGTTCGGCACCAACTGGCCCGGTTTTATGGAAACAGTTGGAAATATCGCAGGGCCTTTGCTGGCCTACGAGGTGATGACAGCCTTCTTCCTGGAGGCCGTATTCCTGGGGATCATGCTGTTTGGCTTTAGCCGTGTGCCAAGCTGGCTGCACACGACGGCAACCTTCCTCGTCGCCTTTGGCACGACTATGTCTGCCTTCTGGATTTTGGTCCTCTCAAGCTGGATGCACACGCCTGTAGGCTTTGAGATGCGCGACGGCGTGGCACATGCCACAGACTGGTTCGCGATCATCTTCAATCCGTCGATGCCCTATCGGCTGGCCCATATGTTGCTGGCATCTGGTTTGACTGTGGCGTTCCTTCTGGCGGGTATAGCGGCCTATCGATGGCTGCGGAACGACAGAGCGGATGATGTGCGCGTATCGCTTGTCACGGGTCTTGGCTTGGGTGCGCTTTTGATACCAGTGCAAATCCTGATGGGGGATTTCCACGGGCTCAATACGCTGGAACATCAACCCGCCAAGGTTGCAGCCATGGAGGGCAATTGGGAAACGCGTGGCAATGTGCCCCTGCTGCTCTTTGCCGTGCCGGATGAAGCTGCGCGGGAAAACAACTTTGAGATCAGCATTCCCAACGGCGCCTCGCTGATCCTGACCCACAAAGCAGATGGCGTGGTGCCTGGGCTGAATGATTTTGTGGCTGAAGATGGCACAATCTTGCATCCGCCCGTGGCACCAGTGTTCTACAGCTTCCGCGTCATGGTGGGCACGGGCATGGCTATGCTGTTTCTGAGCTGGGCGGCGGTGGCGATGATGGCCTACAAAAGACGCGGGCCTGAGGGTCTGCCTAAGCCCATGCTCTGGGCGATGGTGCCTATGGCATTCAGCGGCTGGGTGGCGACGCTTGCAGGCTGGTACACCACCGAAATCGGGCGGCAACCCTGGCTGGTGACGGGTGTGATGACAACCGAGCAAGCTGTGGCCGACGTGCCCGCACCAATGGTGGCGTCAACGCTCTTTGTCTATCTCGCTGTCTATGCCGCATTGCTGATCGCTTATATCGGTGTGCTGTTCTACATCGCGCGAAACGCAGGTGCAGGCACAGGGCGCGCGCGCCCGGAACGACCCGGCATGGCGCCGGTTCCGGCGGAGTAGCAGCGATGGACATGTTTGGAGACCCGGCACAATGGCTGCCCCTGGTTTTTGCCGCCCTGATGGGGCTGTCGATCCTGATCTATGTGTGCCTGGACGGATATGACCTTGGGGTTGGGGTTCTCTTCCCCTTTGCCGATGATGCAGAGAAGGACCGAATGATTGCGTCAATCGGTCCCTTCTGGGATGCCAATGAAACATGGCTGGTTCTGGCCATCGGTATTCTGCTGGTGGCCTTTCCGGCAGCACACGGCATGATCCTGACGGCGCTCTACCTGCCGGTGGCGATTATGCTGGTTGGACTGATCTTGAGAGGCGTGGCGTTTGAGTTTCGCGCCAAGGCGCCCGCCCACCGCAAGCCGATGTGGAACATGGCGTTTTATGCTGGCAGTCTGATGTCTTCCCTCTCGCAGGGCTTCATGCTGGGCGTCTACATCATGGGCCTTGAGATCACGCTCTTCACGCTGGTTTTCGCCTCCATTACGGCAGTCTTCCTGACAGTGGCTTACTCGTTTATCGGCGCCACCTGGATCATTTTGAAGACAGATGGCGTGTTGCAGAAAAAGGCCGTCGATTGGGCACGGGGTGGTATTTGGGGCGTTGTCCTTGGACTTGGAGCCGTATCGCTGGCTTCGCCTTTCGTCAGCCCCCGAATTTTCGAGAAATGGTTTTCGGTGCCCGAGATTTTCCTTCTGGCTCCTTTGCCGATTATGGCAGCGGGATTGGTGTTGGCGCTTTGGGTGACATTGCGGCATCTGCCGGACAGTCAGGACCGCCTGTCCTGGCTGCCCTTCACGCTGACAACAGTGCTCTTCACACTTGGCTTCTTTGGGATGGCCTACTCGTTCTACCCCTATGTGGTGCCCGAGCAGTTGACACTGTACGAATCCGCCAGCGCGCCCGAGAGCCTGTTTATCATTCTTGTAGGGACAGTATTCGTCCTGCCGATGATCGCAGGATACACGGTGCTGTCCTACGTGATCTTCCGCGGCAAGGCGACGGAACTGCGCTACGACTGATCCTGTTCCAAAAGAGCGGCCAAGAATGGGTGCGGAAAACTGCGAGGGATAGTTACAGCAAAGAAGGCTTCATTGATCCGCAAGTCATATGGCGCGGTTTGAAGCAGGCCCGAGGCGATTTCGTCGGCCAACACCACGGCGGGCGCAATAGCCAGTCCGACGCCCTCGCGCGCCAGAAGCCGTACCATGGCCATGTCATCCACATCGGCCACAACGCGTGGCTCAACACCCAGACGCACAACAAGGCTATCAAAGCCGGAGCGGATGACCGGGTCACTGGGCACGATGAGCGGTTCGTTCTTGAGCAGTGATTTGAGGCTGCCGTGTTGCAAGCGCTCTGGCACACCATGCAAGCCGACGGGCTGTTCAGAGATACGGTGCGCAATGAAGTCAGTGCGGGCGTCGCGGGCTGGCACCTGTGTGGTGAGAACCACGTCAAGCGCGAGGGATTTCAACATGTCCAAGAGCCGTTCGGCATTGCCAGAGGTCAGCTTGATGTCCACCTCGTCCAGACCGAGAACGGGCCTGAGAAAGGCGAGTTGAAAGTTGCGGGACAGTGTTGATAGAGCGCCGACGCGCAAGGGTGGGCGCGTTTCTCTGCTCTGGTTCAGGGTCGCCAAAAGTTCGGCCCCTGTGCCAAAAATCCGGTCGGCGTGGTCAAGCGCGATACGGCCAACCTCGGTCAATTCCAGCCTGCGGCCGACGCGGTCAAAAAGCTTTTGTCCAAACCGCTCTTCCAGTGCTTTGATCTGAGAAGACAGAGCAGATTGTGAGAGGTTCAGCCGTTCAGCTGTACGGGTCAGATTTCCATCATGGGCCACAGCATGAAAATATCTCAGATGGTGATAATTCAGATCGCTCATAGTTCTACTAAATAGAACGAATCTGTATAAAAGATATATTTTTTATTCTTCTTGAACTGTCCTATCTGCCAAACAGCGCGCATTGGAGGCGGATCATGGAAATCATTATGGACATCGGCACAACTGTGCTCAGCCAGCTGCAGAAACCAACATTGTCCTTTCTTATAGGTGGCATGATGCTGGCCGCTTTGGGCAGCAAATTTGAAATACCTCAACCA
Source organism: uncultured Roseovarius sp. (assembly GCA_947496175.1). Taxonomy (GTDB): domain Bacteria; phylum Pseudomonadota; class Alphaproteobacteria; order Rhodobacterales; family Rhodobacteraceae; genus Roseovarius. Next base: position 131,272 of record CANMBU010000004.1, on the reverse strand, counting down.
GTTTACAAATTCATTGTGATCCTGCTTTTGCTCAAAGTCGGTCTTGGGGCGGGCATGTCAGTTCGTGACGCCGACCTCATCGCACTCGCCGTTCCGGCGGTTGCCGCAGCTGTTGCTGGCATCGCGATTGTAGCTCTTGGAACCAGGACACTGGCGCGGTTAAACGGGGTTTCGAAAATGGACGGCATGGCAACCGCCGGGCTTTTCGGCGCGGTTTCGGCATCCACCCTTGCCGCAGCGATGGCGATGCTGGATGCCGATGGCATTGCCTATGAAGGCTTTATCGGGGCGCTCTATCCCTTCATGGACATCGCCGCTCTGGTTACGGCGGTGGTGCTTGGTCGGATGAGTGCTGAGCGTGCAACGGCACAGGGCGGCAATGCAAGTGGTACGGTCACAATAGGCGGCGGCACGGGCGGCCCTGGTTTGAATTTGAACAGCGAATTGGTACGCGGAATTCTTGTAGATACGCTGCGCAGCCCAGCGATCTCGGCGCTTCTGCTGGGTCTCGCCCTTGGTATCTTTGCCAAGCCTGATTCCGTCTACGAAAGTTTCTATGACCCTCTGTTCCGGGGCCTTTTGTCGATCCTCATGCTGATCATGGGCATGGAAGCGTGGTCGCGGCTGTCAGAACTGCGCAAGGTGGCGCACGCCTATGTGCTTTATGGTCTGACCGCTCCGCTGATACATGGGTTGATCGGTTTCGGGCTGGGTCTTGTCGCGCATCATCTGACCGGATTCTCCGCTGGCGGGGTGATCCTTCTGGCAGTGATGGCTGCATCCAGTTCTGACATTTCTGGCCCGCCAACCATGCGCGCCGCCCTGCCAGAGGCTAACCCTTCGGCCTATGTAGGGTCGTCTACGGGGCTGGGCACGCCGGTGGCGATCCTAAGCATCCCGCTTTGGGTTTGGCTGGCTGATCTGGTGATTGGGGTTTAGTCTAGGGAAGCCCTTCGTGTTGGAGGCTTGCCTTCTGACACGAAGGGTCTGAGTTCTCTCAGGAGCTTGCGGTGCATCGCCTCTTGGTAGGTCTCAAAACCAAAGATCACCTCGACAAAGGCCGCCGGACCCGTGATGACCTTGTCGTGGAAGTAAGGGCCAAGCGGCGGTGAGGCGGAAGGTTCAGGGTCGTTGAAATTGTTCTCGATGACCAACGCATTCACGACAATGCCCGCCACTTCCATTTGTGCACGCACACTTTCAGGCGCCGGGCCACTATTGTTGTGCCCATCACCAGAGATATCGAGGGTCCGTCGCGCGCAGTTTCCGCGCTCTTGCATCAAGCCATGGGCATAGAGCATAGCCGCCCCGATACCAGTGCGCCCGGTACGCTCCATTTGAGGTAGGCCAAGCAGGTTCTGGGCCACAACACTGAGTGCAGTTTGGCTATCCAGGACGGTCCAAGGGATCAAGAGGTTCTGATCGAGATGGCCACTCCATTCGAACACTGCGATTTCGACATGCCCGCCTGGCATATGTAGGATGGTGTACGCGACCTCCGGATCCAAAAGTGCACGCGCCAGCCCTTGTCGCTGCAAAGCAAAATCCTGGGTATCCACAAACAATGACACATCAAGGCCGAGCGCCAGCGCGTGCGCACAAGACTGCGCCTGAACGGAAATGGGCCAAAGACCGATGAGCATAAGCCAGGCAAGACGTCGCATGAGTGTACTCTAACGGCCTCTGATTTGAGGACAAATCACTTAGGTGTGCCCCAGCCACCGCCGCCTGGGGTTTCCATGCCAAAGACCGATCCTGCAGGCAAATCGATCTCATCGTTGCCCGCCATGTCACGTGCGCTCCCATCAGGAAGTTCGACCCAGTTGCGCCCCACCTGCCCTGGGTCTCCTCCATCGCCGCCGAAGGGTGGAATAATACGGTGGTTGGAGAGCGTGGTGACGGTGACCGGCTCAAGAAACCGCAAGGTGCGCACGACGCCATGCCCGCCCCGCCAATGCCCGGCCCCACCAGAGCCATGGCGGATGGTGAAGGTCTCCAGCCGAACAGGGAACCGTTTTTCAAGGATCTCGGGATCGGTCATGCGGGTGTTGGTCATGTGGCCCTGTACTGCATCACACCCCTGGAAGCCGGGCCCTGCGCCGGTGCCACCGCAGATGGTCTCGTAATTCTGAAAATCGTCATTGCCCCAGACAAAATTGTTCATGGTGGCCTGGCTTCCTGCAATCACACCCAGCGCGCCGTAAAGCGCGTTGCAGGTGGCCTGGCTCACCTCAGTATTGCCTGAAATCACTGCAGCAGGACGTTCGGGATTGAGCATGGAGCCATCGGGGATGATGATTTTGAGTGGTTTGAGACAGCCTTCGTTCAGAGGGATATCCGCGCCGACCATGGTACGGAAAACATAGAGCACGACCGCGCGACAAATGGATTTGGGCGCGTTGTAGTTGCCGGAATGCTGCGCACTTGTGCCGGTGAAATCAATCGTCGCTTCACGGGCGGCGCGGTCTACACTGACTTTTACTTCGATCACGGCGCCATGATCCATCGGGTAGGTGAATTGCCCGTCCTTTAGGCGATCGATCACCCGGCGCACGCTTTCCTCGGCGTTGTCCTGCACGTGGCCCATATAGGCCTGCACCACGTCGAGACCGAAATTCTCGACCACTTTCAGAAGCTCCTGCCGCCCGGTTTCGTTGGCGGCCACCTGCGCCTTCAGGTCGGCCATGTTCTGCGGAATGTTGCGGCAGGGGTATGTGCCCGAAGCAAGGACTTCTTCCGCCTTCGCATCCAAAAAGGTGCCTGCATCGACAAGTTTGACGTTGTCGATCAGCACACCTTCTTCGTCGATATGGCTACTGTCAGGTGGCGCACTGCCCGGAGTACGCCCGCCGATATCAGCGTGGTGGCCGCGAGAGCCAAGCCAGAAAACGGGCTTGTCGCCAACAAAGACAGGCGTGACCACGGTGACATCGGGCAGATGCGTGCCGCCGTTATAGGGCGAGTTGAGCATGTAAGCATCGCCTGGTTTCACATCCGGGTTAAGCCGCATAACGGTTTTGATGGAATCCGACATGGAACCGAGATGCACGGGCACGTGGGGTGCATTCGCCACCAGATCACCCAATTCGTCAAAGATGGCACAGGAAAAATCGAGCCGCTCCTTGATATTTACGGACCAGGATGTGTTGGCCAGAGTGGCCCCCATCTGATCCGCGACAGACATAAAGAGGTTGTTGAACACCTCCAGAAGAACCGGATCTGCCTTGGTGCCTGCGGCCTCTGTGCGTTTTGCGATCTCTGAGCGCTCCAGAACAAGGTTGCCCAAATCGTCCAGGCGCGCAGACCAGCCCGGCTCGACTATGTTGGTACCCGTCGGTTCGGTGATGATGGCAGGCCCTTTGACCTGTGATTGGGGCGACAGCTTTTCACGGTCGTAAAGCGGCACATCCTGCCAGCGCCCTTGCGCGTAAACGGGCACTTTCGCCTTGGCGCTGCCGTTGCCAGTGATCACCGGCGCGCGGGCCTCGACGCCGCTGCTGCCAGCGGCCTCAACACTGACCATGTCAATGGTGATCCCTCGGTTGGGCGAGATAAACCCATAGCGTTGCTTATGTAGAGTTTCAAATTCCTCACGTGCGTCCTGCACTGTCAGACCCGCCACCGGGATGGTCTGATGCGAGCCGTCATAACGCAGGTGCAGGCGGGTTTCTGATCTGACGTCCTGGCCACCCTGAGTTGTGACGTCCGCAGTGGTCTCAGACGCAAGAGATTCTGCTTGCTTCAAGGCCACATCGATGTCTTTCAAGGGTAGGTCGAGTTGGGACTCCTTCATCGAAGATATCTGCGCCAGCCCCATGCCAAAGGCCGAGAGCACACCGGCATATGGATGGATCAAAACGCGACGCATGCCCAGAGCATCAGCGACAAGACAAGCATGCTGCCCACCTGCCCCGCCAAAACATTGCAGGGTGTAACCGGTGACGTCATGACCGCGTTGCACGCTGATCTTCTTGATCGCATTGGCCATGTTATCAACGGCAATGCGCAGAAAGCCTTCGGCCATGTCTTCAGGGCTGCGCGCGGGTTCACCCGTTTGTTCAGCGACACTTTTCGCTAACTCACTGAACTTGCTGCGCACAGTGTCAGGGTCGAGTTTCTCATCACCCTCAGGGCCAAACACAGCCGGGAAATGGTCGGGGTTCAGCTTGCCCAGCATGACGTTGCAGTCGGTCACTGCAAGCGGTCCGCCACGCCTGTAGCACGCCGGACCGGGGTCAGCACCCGCACTTTCCGGCCCCACCTGAAACCTGCCGTCTTCAAATTTACAGATGCTGCCACCACCAGCCGCTACCGTATGGATATCCATCATCGGCGCGCGCATGCGCACACCCGCCACTTCTGTCTCAAAACTGCGCTCGAACTCTCCGGCGTAGTGACTGACATCGGTGGAGGTGCCGCCCATGTCAAAGCCAATGAGTTTGTCATAGCCCGCCGCTTCTCCAGTTTGAGTCATCCCTACGATGCCACCCGCGGGACCCGACAGAATCGCGTCGCGCCCCTGAAAACGGCGCGCTTCAGTAAGACCCCCATTGGACTGCATGAAGAGGAGCTGATGGCAAGCCCTGCCAAGATCAAGCGCGCCTGCAACCTGATCAACATAGCGACGCAAAATGGGCGAGAGATACGCGTCAACCACAGTGGTGTCGCCGCGCCCTACGAGTTTCGCCAGGCGCGAGACCTCAGCACTGGTGGACACCTGTGTGAAGCCAATCTCGCGCGCCATAGCAGCCACGCGCGCCTCATGTTCCGGGTTACAATAGGCATGCAGCCCGGCAATGGCGATCGCATGGATGCCCGCGTCGAACGCCTCCTGCATCGCCGTGCGCAAGGGGGTCTCATCGAGTGGGCGCACAATCCCACCATCCGCGTCGAGACGCTCATCCATTTCGATGACATCTTCATAGAGCAGATCGGGCCGTTTGATTTCCAGATCAAACAATCGCGGGCGTGTCTGATAACCGATACGCAGAAGATCGCGGTAGCCTTTGGTGATCACCAAAAGCACCCGCTCGCCCTTGCGTTCCAGAAGCGCGTTTGTGGCCACGGTGGTACCCATTTTGACGGCCTGAATAGCATTATCAGGGAACGTATCCGCTACACCCATCACATCGCGAATACCCTGCACGGCCGCATCAGCGTAGCGTTCGGGGTTTTCCGACAAGAGTTTGTGCGTGTGGACATCACCTTTGGGATCAAGGGCTACGATGTCAGTGAAAGTGCCACCACGGTCAATCCAGAATTCCCAGGCAGCTTTCATGATCATCCCCTTGCGTTAATCCAGTGCAGCCTTGGCAGCCATTGATCGAATGTCAACTGGATGGGCATTGAAATTCATCCCCCAACCGCGACATATAAAGCAGACCTTAAAAGGAGCGTGACATGGACATCCGCCAGCTGACCGATGATTTTGCCGTTTCGCCGCAAATTAATGCGGCGCATATGAAGGAAATCGCCGGGGCTGGGTTTCGGTCACTTCTCTGCAATCGGCCCGATGGCGAAGAGATGGGGCAAACGGATTTTGCTACCATTGAGGACGCGGCGGCGCAGGAAGGGCTGGAAATCCGCTGGATCCCAATCGTGCCGGGCATGGTGACACAAGGGGCAATGTCCGAGTTCACCGCAGCACTTGATGAGATGCCCAAGCCGATCCTGGCCTATTGTGGGTCCGGCACGCGCTGCACCATGCTTTGGAGCATCGCGCAATTTGGTCGTTTGGATGATCAGGAGATTGTCAGTCGTGCCGCCAAGGCAGGCTATGACATGGGGCCTTTGATCCAGCAATTGTCAAACCGGTGAGCCTCTGGACGCTACTGGGTCGCACACCGAGCGGCGTGCGCGGGTTCCGCATGGACGGAGCACAACTGCTCGAGGAAGTGGCGGCCTCTGAGAGTGGGGCTTCACTTGCACTGTTGGCCAAGGATGGCCCAGTGGCGCGAATTGGACATGGACATGCTGAGGCGGTGCCTGTTGCGGTTTTACCCGGCGATGGGACCGATCTTCCCAATCTTGAACAGACAAACCCACCCGATGTCATCAGTGGTTGGGTTCGGCTTTGGGTCGCGGGGGCTTTGGCATCAAAGCCAAACTGGGCTGGTGTGATCGTTTTGACTCATGGCGACGTCACCCATTGGCTTCAGATCAGTGCAGATGAGGTGGTCAGCGTGCAATCGGTGATCACTCAGCGTTTGTTAGCGACGTTAGGTGGGGCGGATAGGTTGGATGCCTCGGCCCTCGCCGACAGCATGAGCCAGCCGGAGAGGTTGGCGGCGCATCTGCGCAAGGCTGACGTGACAGGTGACGCCGCTGCTGGAACAGGGCATCTTATGGGTGTCGAACTGGCGGCCACACGGCCCTATTGGTTAGGGCAAGAGGTCATCGTGATCTCGGAGGTTCCAGAGCTTCATATGCAGGCTTTGGAACATCAGGCTGTACCCTGCACGGCCTATCACCCGCAGGATTTGCTGGCACCGGGGCTGGCGGCTTTGGCGCAAAGACTTGGGTATGTGGACTAGGCCTCAACCGGTGCACCGCTGCGGGTACGGCACGGGCCAAAAGCAGCGGCGAGGGCCAGGATGCCCCCTGACACCGTTGCGATCATGCCAGCCGCGCTAACGGCGTTCTCAAATCCCAGCCAAAGCGGGCCGTATCCGGCTAGCACATATCCCAGCACGGCTGAAACTGTGGCAAAGACGACGGACCACAAAACCTGTGCTTCTAGACTGTTGGTCATCATACGAGCCGCGGCAGGCGGGCAGATAAACATGGCGATGACGATGATTGATCCCACCGCATCAAAGGCGGCAACGGCAGCGATGGCGGCAGTGACAACAAGGCCAAGACCGATGAGATTCACCGGTAATCCAATGGTCTGTGCAAACCCTTCGTCGAACGTGGAAAGCTTGAGCGGTCGCCAGAAGAGGACGCACATCACAAGCACAACAAGCGTGGTGATCACCATGCGCCAGAGCTCAGGCGGCATTCCGGCCAGCGCCTCAGGATCAAAGACCGAAGACCACCCAACGGCGTCGAGCCAAATCAGGCTTTCCAGGTTGCCATAAAGCGCGTGTTCCACGTCGAGATGCACAGACGACGTGTCCGATTGCTCAAGCAGCAGCACACCGCCTGCGAACATCGCTGTGAACACCACGCCCATGGCCGCACCCGGCTCTATCCGGCCCAGACGCCGCACCGCCTCTATGAGACCCACAGCGACAAGAGCTGCAATGCCGGCACCGATCATCATCGGCCATGCGCTGAGCGTGCCGGTCACCAAAAAGGCGAGCACAATACCGGGCAGAACCACGTGGCTGATGGCATCCCCGATCAGGGCTTGTTTGCGTAAGAGGAGGAAGTTTCCGGGAACAGCGCAGGCGATGGCGGCGCAGATCCCGATCACCAACGGCGGTAAGGAAAGAGGAACAAACTCGGCGCCGGTCATGTGGCAGCCCTCGGTCCCAGCCCCTGATCCAACGCTTTGAGCTGATCCGGGGTCAAAACGGTATCGAGCGGCGTCAGCCCGTCGTAATGCGCCGCAGCATCGGCATGTGCGGGATCAGAGCGCAGCACCTGCCAGCGGCGCTCGTCCAGCAGGGCGCGGGCGGCCTGGGCGTGACCGGTTTCCGTGGCCACGCCATCGGCGCGCACCAAACCACGGCGTTTCATCAGACGAAGTGTCAGGCGTTCATAAATTGGCTGATCCGTGGCCAGAGCAAGCAAGCCTTGGCGCACATGCACCTGCGCCTGAAAGCGGCGATGGCGCAGCATGGCAGCGAGAACGCCGCGCGCGGGCGCTATGAGCAATGACATCAAGAAGATGGCGAAGGCCACAAGCACGATGATCGGACCGGTGGGCAACGCGGGGGCGGTGGCGGATATCGCCGCGCCGACATAGCCTGCGATCCCGCCAAACGCCCCGGCCAGCAGCACCACATGGCCAACACGGTGGCTCCAGAACCGCGCGGCCACTGCAGGGATGATGAGAAGCGCCACGATCAGGATGAGGCCCACGATCTTGAGGCCGACAACTGTGATCGCCATGGCCAGACCCATCATGGCAAGCTCAATCCGGCGCACGTTCATACCCGCTCCGGCAGCGAATTCCGGATCAAAGGCCACGGTGGTCATAGGGCGCCGCAGGATAAGAACTGCGAGCAAGACGAGTGTTCCACCCAATGCGATGACCACGGCATCGTTCCAGAGCATTCCAGCGGTGGACCCAAGAAGGAAGCTTTCCAGCCCGGCCTGTCGACCGGCGTTCATAGACTGGATCACGGTCAGAAGCACGATACCAAAGCCGAAGAACACCGAAAGCACCGCGCCTATGGCGGCGTCCTCGGACAGGCGCGTTCGGTGGGTGAGTGCACTGACGCAGATAAGTCCAATCGCCGAGGTGACGGCAGACCCCAGCAATAATCCGAGGAGAGATCGACCCTCCCCGCCAAACGCCACCATGAGCATGAAGGCCAGCGCCACACCGGGAAGCGTTGCATGGCTGATGGCGTCACTGACCAAAGCGCGTTTGCCAAGAAATAGGAATGTGCCCGTCGCCCCGGCGGCGATGCCCAAGAGCATGGCACCGACCGTCACCAACGTGGCGTTGTAGCCAAGCTGCAGGGTGAGCGCCTCGAAAAGCATGAGATCAGATGGCCGCGCCCATTTGCGCGGTGGCCAGACGTCCGCCATAGGCGGCTTGCAGATTGGGCTGCGTGAAGGCCTCGGCCACGGTGCCTTCTGCAATGCGCGTGGTGTTGATCAGGAACACCCGGTCAAAATACTCCGGCGCGGTGGCCAGATCGTGATGCACAGCAACCACGGTTTTACCCGCGGCACGAAGCTCTTGCAGGACCGAGATGATGGCTTTTTCCGTGGCTGCATCGACGCCGGCAAAAGGTTCATCGAGCAGGTACAGATCGGCTTCTTGCGCCAGGGCACGCGCGAGGAAGACGCGCTGTTGCTGACCCCCGGACAATTGCCCGATCTGGCGGCTGGCAAAACTCTCCATTCCAACCCGTGCGAGACTGTCGAGCGTGATCTTACGATGTGCGCCACTGACCCGGCGCAGCAAACCCAGACTGCGGTATTGTCCCATCATCACCACGTCCAGAACCCGCGTCGGGAAATCCCAATCGACACTGGCACGCTGCGGCACATAGGCAATACGGGCGCGCTCAGACGCCATGGGTTGACCCCATGCAGAGATCAGGCCCGAGAGCGGTTTGACAATCCCAAGGGCGGCTTTGAGCAAAGTGGATTTGCCAGCACCATTAGGACCGATGATGGCGGTCATTTCGCCGGGGTGGAACGTCGCGTCCACAGAAAACACCGCCGGTTTTTCACCGTAGGACACGGTCAGGCCGCGAATGGCAAGAGGCGCATCGAACTCGGTTGAACTGGTGACGCGATGGCCTTCTGTTGTGATGAGATCAAGGGACATAGCCTAGCTTCCTGCCGACAGTTTGGCGTTCATACCGCGCGTGGGCACGTCGCCTCCCAGCGCCGCCGTGATGGTTGTCACGTTGTGGTCGATCATGCCGATATAGGTGCCTTCATATGTGTCCGACTGACCCATAGCGTCCGAGAATAGCTCTCCACCGATCTTGACTTCGTGGCCTTGAGCTGCGGCGCCTTCGATCAGGGCGCGGACATTGCGGTCACTGACTGAGCTTTCGACAAAGACCGCTCCGATGCCACGCTCGACCAGCATATCGGCCAGCGTGCTGATACGGTTCAGGCCCGCTTCTGACTCGGTTGAGATGCCCTGAATTCCGATGACCTCGAACCCGTAGTTTTGACCGAAGTACCCAAAGGCATCATGCGCCGACAACAGAACGCGCGCAGGTTCAGGCACTGTGGTGAGAGATGTGCGGGCATAGGTAGCAAGACGTTCGATCTGCGCCAGATGCGCTTCGGAATTGGCGGCAAACGCATCTTTGTGCGCTGGTGCAACGTCGCTCAGGGCGTCGCGCACCGCAGCCACCACATGCGCCCAAAGCTCAGGCACCATCCAGACATGCGGGTCAAACCGCCCGTCGTAATCCTCATGAGCGATCAGCAGGCCCTCTGGCACTGCTTCTGCCACAGCGACGACATTTCTCCGCTTGCCAAGCTTAAGCAGGAACTCCTCCATCTGTGCCTCAAGATAGAGACCGTTCCAAAGCACCAGATCGGCCTGTGTCGCGGCCACGAGGTCCGTGCGGGTTTGCCGATAGGCGTGTGGGTCAACGCCCGGCCCCATCAACGCTTTGACATTCACAAGATCACCGCCCACCTGACGCGCTGCATCGGCGATCATGCCGGTGGTCGCCACGATGGACAGTTTTGTTTCCGCAAACGCAAAGACGGGCGCCGCGGCCAATGAAGCCGACACCAATGTGCTTTTCAGAAAGTCTCTGCGCTTGAGGCGCATGGAATACTCCTCAGGGTCTGCGTTGTTCTCTATTGAATATGAGAGTCATTCGCAAAAAGTCAATGCAATTGCGAATTACTCGCAAGAAAGGGTTGGATTTTGAGTGTTCTTACCCCCCAGGAGAGTAAAATTGGCCTGTTTTTAAGCCGAAAGGTCGTGGTCGACATACGGAATTTGCGCAAATTCCGCTTTGAAAAATGCGTATTTTCCAGTCCTTTTACCACCTAGAAAACGGATCCGACGATCAGTTTGGCTGTCCAAAGCCAACCTACCCAAACCCAATCTCAAACCGCGTGCCGCTGAACGTATCCGCGAGCACAATCTCTCCGCCCGCAACTTCGATCATCGTCTTGACAATGGCCAAGCCCATGCCAGTGCCGCCCTCCGCGCGGCGTGTGGTGAAGAACGGCTCAAAGATATGCGCGCGATTGCCGGGCGCGATGCCGGGGCCGTCGTCGGAGACGCTGAACCCTTCGGGCGTGGCCGAGAGCGTGACCGTTTTGGCACCGTGGGCCGCGGCGTTCTGCGCCAGATGGGCAAGAACCGCACGCAAGGCGTCGAGGTCAAGCGGCACGGAGGCGTCTTGTTCCACGCGTATTGTGAGATCAGCGTCCAATCCCTCACAAGCCTCAGACAGGCTCGATGGCCCCTCGCCCACAGGATCGCGCGCCGAGGCCAGGCGGCGCAGGGCGTGCAGCTGATCCTGCATTTTATAGGCCGAGGTCCGGATCGTGTTGGTCAGCGCCGCGCGATCCTCGGATGAACTGTCAGATTGAAGAAGTTCGGCGGCACCAATCAGGCTGGTGAGAGGCGATTTAAGCTCATGCGTAACGTGGTTGGTGTAGGCGCGCAGGCCTGCTTCACGGTCCTGAAGCGTGGTGCTCATATCAACAACCGCACGCGCCAGATCTGAGAGCTCCGGCGTACCGAACTGTGTCGGCAAGGGCGCATCGTCACGCCCTTCTTTTACCGCCAAAGCGTGCGCTGTGAGCGCATATACGGGTCGGAGCACAAGACGCCAAAGCAAAAACGCCAGAAGCGACGTCACAACAATGGCAAGGGTGAAAAACAACAGGGTGGTTTCCCCCCAGCCGAGGATGAACCCGGCGACTTTGAAGTATCCGATGGAGATAGCGGGAAGGATCAGGACAGCTGCCAACGCGCCGCCAATGACAAGCGCCAAGGGCGGTCGCCATTTGCGACGAATGCGCGGTTTTACCCGCCCTGACATGCGCCCATCCGGATGCCCACACCATGCACAGTTTCAATCGCCGTGTCGCACCCTGCCTCGGCCAGTTTGGCGCGCAAATTCCTCAGGTGGCTGTCGAGCGTGCGGTCCGAGACATGCAGGGATGGACCGTAGACTGCGTCGGTCAGCTGCGCCTTGGTGGCAACATGATCAGGACGTGTCATGAGATGTGCCAGCATGTCCATTTCGCGTTTGGTCAGGGCGACAGGTTGATTTTCAAACGTGCACAGGTGACGTCCGGGATCGAGTTGCAGCGCGCCGCGCGTCAGCATGCCTTGCGAGATACCTGGTGCCACACCGGACGTGCGTTTGAGGATGGCGCGTATGCGCGCCAGTAATTCCCTCGGCGAGAACGGTTTCGTCACATAGTCATCACCGCCAAGTTCAAACCCCAGAACGCGGTCGATTTCATCATCTCTTGCCGTGAGAAACAGAACCGGCGTGCTGTACTCTGCGCGCAAGCGGCGGCACACCTCCAGCCCATCCATTTCCGGCATGCCAATATCCAGCACAATGAGATCAGCCTTGCCATTACGTGCCTTGGCCAACCCTTCTGCGCCATCACCCGCCTCAGAGATGTCATACCCGTCCTGCCGCAATGCGATGCGCAGCACCTCGCGGATTTGCGGGTCGTCATCAACGATCAGGATGTGGCTCATCACGCGGTCCATCAACACGAGGTTACGTCCTTGAAACTATGCCAGCCCAGCGGCTCGGAAAACCCCTGATCTTGCGCTGGACTCTCCGCCCCCTTCGCCGCGAGTCCCGTCAGGATGGCCAAACCCAGTACAAGGATCAGCCAACGCGCGCGTTGGCGCTTGTTGCTTGTCGGGTTATAGCCGCCCTGACGGGACTGCAGGGGGAACAGGGTTATGCGTCTTTGATACACTGCCGATACCATCGTCTCTTGCCTTTATTGCGTTGAGACAGATTTACCGCGCTGGGGTGCAGCCAGCGCGGAGTGTTTTCGCATTTTTTGTGCAGATGGCCCGTGGTCTAAACTGCGGGACCTGTCGGTTTTTCGCTGAGGTGATCGCGCTTGATCCAGACGCGCGCACCATTCTTGCCTACCTTGGCCAAGGAGGATGCGCCTTTGGGCAAGCGCAACCAGCTATCTACCCTGAACGTATCACCGCCTTCGTCGAAACCTCCGTCCAACACCAGAAGCTCCAGACCGTTTGGCGCATCAAGCACGATATCGGTCCCCTGTTCCCAGCGTTCCAGCACCACATCCTCGGAACCGTCCGAAAAAAGCGGCATGACCTCAACACCGTCTCGCTCCGGTACGAACCGCATTTTGTTGGTGTCGACCCGAATATGCGTGCGGTCCTCAAGGTCAAACTGCCAGAGCTTTACGAAAATAGTGCAGCCCGGCTCGGACCCCGGTGTGTGTGAGGATTGCGGTGGGTTGCGGATGTAGCTCCCGGCAGGGAAATCGCCATGTTCATCCTGGAATACGCCATCCAGCACCAGAAATTCTTCGCCTCCCGTGTGCACATGCGAGGAAAACTTACTGCCCGGCGCATATCGCACAATTGTGGTGGCACGCGCCACTTCGTCGCCAATCCGGTCGAGCATGCGACGATCTACACCGGCCATGGGCGAGGCAACCCATGGCTCATCGGCGCTGTGGACGACGGCGCGTTGAGAAAAATCATCATTGCGTTGCATGGGTTGCATCCTTTCTCTTATGCCGCGATCGAGGGGCGCGCGGCGACAAGGGCGTGCCATGCCTGCAGATTGGCACAGTCTTCTGGCACGTCAATATTGGCAAAGCCTGCAAAAGCCAGACCGGCAAAGGCTGTGATGTCAGCCATACTGAAATCCTGCCCAGCGATATAAGGCTGATCGGCGAGAATGCCGTCAAGATAGCGCATGCCCTTCAGTGCTGTGTCTTTCTGGTGCTCTCCCCATTCGGCACATTGATAGCCTTCGATCCCTTTGCCCAAACCAGGCGTGGCATGATGGAAATAGGTGGCAACCGCATCAAGCAACCCGGATTCCGCGCGCCGCTGCATCATGTGAATCACGGCACGGTCTTTGGCCGTCTGGCCGGTGAGCGCGGGGCTGCCGTCGAGGTGATCGAGATATTCGGTGATGGCGGTGCACTCGGAAATGCAAGTGCCATCCTCAAGTTCAAGCACAGGCACGGCGGCAGACGGGTTCTTGGCACGGAATGCCTCGGATTGGTGTTCTCCTTCTGGAACGTTGACGGACACAAACTCAACCTGATCGGTGAGCCCTTTTTCGGCCAGGGCGATACGGATACGGGCAGGGTTGGGGAAACCTTCGAAGTCATAAATTTTCATTTTGATTCTCCTATCTAGTAGTAGATAGATTGCTAGAATTGATTTTCCTCCCCGTCAAGCCTATCTACTGGCAGATACATAATCCGTGAGAAACATGCCAGAGACCCGCGACCAAATCCTTGATCTTGCTGAACGCGCCATTCGCTTGCGCGGTTACCATGCCGTGAGCTTTCGCGACATCGCAGACGAGATGGGCATCAAATCGGCCAGCATTCACTATCATTTCCGTCACAAAGAAGACTTGGGGGCGGCCATGGTGGAACGCTATGCCAAGCGGGTGCATGACTTTGTCGGTGACGCTGGCGTTTTGAATTGGCCGGATGCTGTGGCGCGGTTTGGCGCGGTTTACAAACGCGCGCTGCATGACGAAGACCTGCAATGCCTGTGCGGCATGCTGGCCGCCGAAAGTGCAGGCCTGCCCGAACTGGTGGCCGCGAAAGTGGCGGCATTTTTCAAGACCAATCTGTCCTGGTTAAAAGCCTCGATGCCGGACAGTCTGGAAGATCAGGACCTTCTCGCCCAGAGCGTGCAAGCCGAAATCCAAGGGGCCATGACCCTTTCGGTCAGCCTTGGACGGCCTGAAATTCTGAATGACACAGTCGAGCGGTTGACGGCGACGGCTCAATCAGAATTTGCATGACTTGTGAAATAGAAAACATGTGTTTTCCAATCCATTTTCCACATGGAAAATGACCACTGCCCAAAAAAAAGCCCTCGCCACTAGGGCGAGGGGTTGAGTTAAGTGCCATGTGTCAGGCCACAGGCACCGGCGGTGTTCGTGTATTTCAGTATGTTCAGTTCGGACGTTCGGCCATTTCCGCGCGGATTTGCTGGCGGAAGACGTCGATGGAAATCGGTTTGCCGTCACGTTTGATGCACCAGTAGGTCCAGCCGTTGCAGCTTGGCGCGCCTTCCAAAGCGGCACCAACCTGATGGATCGAGCCGCGATGGTCGCCGCCTACAAGTGTGCCATCGGCACGGACTTTGGCCTTAAACCGTTTGTTCATCGAGAAAAGCTCTTCGCCCGGGCGCAGCATGCCGCGTTCGATCAACTGCCCAAACGGCACGCGCGGCTCGGCGCGTTTGCTGGCTGTGACCTGAAGCGCCTCGCGGTCAAACTTGCGTACTTTTGCCAGACGTTTCTCAGCCACTTTGCGATAGGCCACCTCGCGTTCGATGCCGATAAAGTCCCGTCCGAGCATCTTGGCCACGGCACCGGTTGTGCCCGTGCCAAAGAAAGGATCCAGAACCACATCACCCGGATTGGTCGTCCCCAAAAGCACACGGTGCAAAAGGCTCTCGGGTTTTTGTGTCGGATGGGCCTTGTCGCCCTTGTCATCCTTCAACCGCTCATGCCCGGTGCAAATCGGCAGGACCCAATCACTGCGCATTTGCACGCCTTCATTGAGCGCTTTCAGCGCCTCATAGTTGAAGGTATATTTGGCACCCTCGCCCTTGCTGGCCCAGATCAGCGTTTCATGCGCATTGGTCAGACGCTTGCCACGGAAGTTTGGCATCGGGTTGGATTTTCTCCACACCACATCGTTGAGGATCCAAAACCCTGCATCCTGCATCGCTGCACCGACGCGGAAAATGTTGTGATAAGATCCAATGACCCAAATCGCCCCATTGGGTTTGAGCAAACGCTGCGCGGCCCTGAGCCAGTCGCGGGTAAAGCGATCATAGGCGTCAAAAGACGCAAACTGGTCCCAAGCATCGTCAACTGCATCCACCTGACTGTTGTCAGGACGATGCAGATCACCGCGAAGCTGCAGATTGTATGGCGGATCGGCAAAAATCAGGTCAACAGATTCCGCCGGGAGCGCGTTCATCGCGTCTACGCAATCCCCATCCAGAATCGTATTCAAAGGAAGCGCAGTTGCGCCCTTTTTGGTCTTGGTCTTCGTCATGTCTGCCTCTGTCCCGGCGCATCTTTGGCGCTCTGGTTGTTGAGGCTGAGCATGAGTCAAAGCTGATTCGTGGTCAAATTCTTTTTTGAATCAGTCGTTTATGTTTTTTGCTTGATACAAGATATTGTGGACCGGCTTGAACGAACGCCTATGATGTGGGGTTGGTCCAAGTTTTTGGAGCGCAGACATGTGGCTTTTTGATCCATACCCTGCATTTGTCTCCCAGCCGTAGCCGGGAAACTGTTGCGCCAAATCCCACATAATCGCATCGCGGGTGGTTTTGGCGACGATAGATGCTGCTGCGATGGACAGGGACCTGCCGTCGCCCTTGATGATGGGCTGCCCTGGGCAACTCAGATTTTTTGGGATCATGTTCCCATCGACCAAAGCAAGACAGGGGTGCCGACCAAGCCCGACAACGGCCCGCTCCATCGCAAGATGCGCGGCGCGCAGAATGTTGATCTCGTCAATTTCTTCAACACTGGCGTGTGCCACGCACACTTCGGCGACCCGGAAAATCTCTTTGCTCAAGGCGTCCCGACGCTTGGCCGTAAGCTTTTTCGAGTCATTGAGACCTTCGGGAATGTGCTTTGGGTCCAATATAACGGCTGCGGCTGTCACCGGCCCGGCCAAGGGCCCACGCCCCACCTCATCGACACCGGCAATGGTGACATGACCGTCCAACACGGCTTGGGTTTCGAATGAAAAATCGGGAGCAGACATGTATCCTACAAAGCATGACTGGCGCAGATAAAAAAGAGAGGAGCCCGAATTTCTCCGGGCCCCTCGGGTCTGCTCGACGATTTATATCTTATGCCTATCAACCCGGTGTGACGTAGCCATGCTTTCTCAGGCAACGGCCGCTGTAGATCACGCGCTGACCGCCATTATATCCGCGGGCACGAACTGCGCAGTCATGGGGCAAGGCGTTGAAATGCGAATAGTTGTTCAGCAAGCAGCGGCGACCATAACCGTAAACCTCGCCACGACGTGTGAAACCATCACGGCGGCATCCGACCGGCAAAGCGTGACGTTTGGACCGTTTTTGGTAGCGGTAGCGATGCCCGTCATCATGGTAGCGCTTGCCATGATTATACTGGTGCTTTGAAACGTGATTGCGTGCGGCAGCTTTGCGACGGCGGTCTTTGCGGTCTTCGGCGATCACCGCGCCAATGATCGCAAGAGCGGCAACGCCCGCGATGACTTTTGCGGCGTCGTTGTCTGCACGTGCCGGTGCAGCGGTCATACCGGTGACGGCAATCGCCGCCGCCAGAATAATGGAGATGAATGTGCGGTGCGTCATGTTTTGTCCTTTCCGACCGTAAAGGTCGTTATCTGTGCCCTGCGCTGTTGGTCACGGGATCGGGTGGCAGCAGCAGATGCGTGTCATGGACCAAAACTGGGCTTACCCCCCTCAGACAGGCAATAACGTCAGGCTGTTATCGGATAACATGCCAAGCTCAGCCGGATTTCGCGATTGAGTTATTGAATAGCGGCAGGCTCTCGCGCATTTTGAACGCATGAAACAAAAACTCTTCTCCTGCCTTCTGGGCACTTTTCTTGTCATTGCGACCGCAAGTGTTGCTCAAGCCGCTTGCGTGGCCGAGTACAAAGCCAAGAGTGACAAACCGTTAAAACTCTTCTTTAGTACCGCCCAAATCAGCGGGCCGTGCACAGTTGGCAATGCTACCAAGCAGCTACGGTCGCAGTTGGCTGCGCGTGGATTAACGTTGCTCAAGGTCGTATCTGTGCGCGAAGGGTAAGAAGGAGAAGACGATTGCAAGACCTAGCTGGTTCTGCCACAGACGCCCGGCGCTCAGGCAACCGGGTTGTTCTTTTTGGCGTTGTTGCCATCGTCGGCATACTTGTTGTGGCAGCTGTGCTTCTTTTCGTATCCCTTCCCGACGCCAATGCCTTCAATGCCAAAGTCGAGCGGATTTTTGTTGAAAACGATGAGCTGACGTCAGACTCGGAAATCAAGCTTCTTGAGATTCTGGCTCTTTCGGGCACCGCCTTTTCTGAGACACTAACGAGCTACCGTATGGTGATTTTCGTGTTGCTCGTCTTTGCCACAGCCCTTTTGATCGCGGCCCTTGTATTTCTCATCATGCTGATCACGCTTAATCGCCGCATGGCCCAGATCGAGAGGTCAGGCATTCAGGTCAGTTCCCTTCTGATCAGCCGCGAAGAGAAAACGGTTTATCTCAACAATATGGGATTCAAGCTCACCGACGCGGCGATGGAAACGCTCGCCGTTCTGGCCGAAGCGCGCATGGACGATGACGTGATGACAGGGGCAGAGATAGAAGCGGTGATTTCGGGCCGTGCCAGCGCGGATTGCGAAGAGGCCGCGGGGGCCACGCGGATCAAGCGGCTGCGTGACACGCTGGGCAATCAGATGATTAGCGAACTTCTGGTCAAGAACATCGCACGGCGCGGCTATATGCTGGCCATTGATAAGGATGTGATCAAGGTCATCTGATTGGCATCACTTGAGATGCAACAGCAGTGACGAGGCCCCGTGTTTGCACACACGACCTCGTCACGCACCCAATGGACTCGTTACGAACTCACACACCGCCAAAACTCGGCGTTACCCATTTAAAAAAATCCAAGGCGTGTTCCCGCCCTGGTGAGTTAAAGATGGGGCATTGGGGCGTTGGATATAAGGGGGAAAGGGGGGGTGGGTTTCCCTCCGAGTTTGGAAACGGCCTCGCGCGATACTCTTTGACACAGCAGTTGCAGACCATGTCGCAAACTGGATCAGATCAGTCCACTTCATTATCGTCCGACGCCCCGTTTTATGAATCATATTCGTCATCGGATGCTGAAACTTGGGTCAGAGAGAAGGGTGCGGAAAAGATGACAACGCGCGGCCATTGCCTTTGTAAGAGGACAGGATGGGAATACGACGGAGAGCCGGCCTGGGCGTGTTATTGCCATTGCGACGACTGCCGCCGGAACTGTTCGGCACCTGTTGTTGCGTGGCTTGGAGTTCCTCTCAAGACTTTCGCATGGACGGGACACACACCCAAAACACTGGAAAGCTCAAAAGGGGTGTTCCGTCATTTTTGTGCGACTTGCGGCACGCCCATGGGGTTCGAGGCCAAACATTACCAAGGCGGCATGCACCTCTACGCCGCATCAATGGAAAAACCCGAAGAGTTTGAGCCGGCATTTCACGTGAACTATCAGAGTAAGCTGAGCTGGTTGGACATGAACGATGACCTTCCGAAATACGAAGGCACATTGTTTCAGGCCGACAAAAACCTGAGCGACTACACCGCCTAGCGGGAACGCGTCAAAGCCTCAGCATGGCGACCCCGGCAGGATTCGAACCTGCAACCTGCCCCTTAGGAGGGGGCTGCTCTATCCAGTTGAGCCACGGGGCCGCTGGGTGTTTGAATATCGGCTTGGATTGGCCTTGTCAGCCACAAAGGAGCGGTGTTCGCGCATGGTTGCGCTGGTTGTGGTGATTGCGATAACATTTTTCCCAGCTTTCCCTCGAACCATCGGGACATCCCTATTGTGACCAAACATGACAACCGCCCCCTGACCCTCCGCGATGTGTCCGAGGCGTCGGGCGTGTCGGAAATGACTGTAAGCCGCGTGTTGCGCAATCGCGGGGATGTGTCTGAGGCCACCCGCGAACGGGTACTGGAGGCGGCCAAGACGCTGGGTTATGTGCCCAACAAGATCGCCGGGGCGCTTGCCAGTCAGAGGGTGAACCTCGTGGCGGTCATCATTCCGTCCATGTCCAATATGGTCTTCCCAGAGGTGATGACCGGGATCAGTCAGATTTTGGACGAGACCGGGCTTCAACCTGTCGTGGGCGTCACCGGATATCTGCCGGAAAAGGAAGAGCAGGTCCTGTATGAAATGCTGTCGTGGCGTCCCTCCGGTGTGATCATCGCAGGGCTGGAACATTCCGATGCGAGCCGAGCGATGCTGCGCGCGGCGGGCATTCCTGTGGTCGAGATCATGGATGTGGATGGCACGCCGGTAGACTCGGTTGTGGGCATCTCGCACAGGCGCGCCGGTCAACAGATGGCGCAGGCAATCCTGAAGGCGGGTTATGAGCATATCGCCTTTCTTGGCACCAAGATGCTGCTTGATCACCGGGCGCGCAAACGGTTCGAGGGGTTCACCGAGACCTTGGCCAAGGCCGGGGTCGAGATTGAAGACAGTGATTTTTATTCAGGCGGATCCGCTCTGGCGAAAGGCCGCGAGATGACGCGCGATGTGCTGAACCGAAGTCCCGATCTCGACTTTATCTATTACTCCAACGATCTCATCGGTGCAGGCGGTCTCCTCTACCTGATGGAACAGGGTGTCGATATCCCCAATGAGATGGGGCTTGCCGGGTTCAACGGCGTGAACCTGTTGCGCGGCTTGCCACAGGAACTGGCCACGATGGATTCCTGTCGGTTGGAAATTGGCCGTCGCGCTGCCGAGATCATTGTCGAGCGCGCCGGTTCTGAAGCTTCACAAGATCCCGAGCGAATTGTCTTAGAGCCCAAGATCACCTTCGGCGATACGCTTCGTATTCGATGAATTTTTTCCGGTATTGCCGACCCGAAGATGTCGCAGACAGGCAAGACCTGGTGGAGAGCATGATTACGATGCGGCGAAGCGCGTATGCGATCCAAGGGAGACGTTCATGAAAGTAGGGTTCATAGGCCTCGGCAATGTAGGAGGCAAACTCAGCGGGTCTTTGTTGCGTAATGGTGTAGACCTCATGGTGCATGATCTGAATGCCGAGCTGGTCGATACATTTGTTGCGAAGGGGGCGGCACGCGGCGAAAGCCCGGCGCAAATGATGCGGGAGTGCGACGCGGTGATCACCTGTTTGCCAAGCCCCGCTACCTCGGACGCCGTCATGCGAGAGATGCTGCCCGAAGTGGGCCCCGGCAAGATCTGGATGGAGATGTCCACCACGGATGAGGCCGAGGCCAAACGGCTGGGCGCGTTGGTGATCGAAAAGGGTGGTGCTGCGGTGGATTGCCCGGTGTCAGGCGGCTGTCACCGCGCCGATACCGGCAATATCTCGATCTTCGCGGGCTGTGATCGCGAAACGTTTGAACGCATCCTGCCGTTCCTGACCAAGATGGGCCGGCGCATCCTGCACACCGGTGATCTGGGCAGTGCCTCTGTGCTCAAGGTGATCACCAACTATCTGGCCACGGCCAACCTGATCACCTGCTGCGAGGCGCTGGTCACGGCCAAGGCGGCGGGCATGGACCTCAACACTACTTATGAGGCGCTCAAGATCAGCTCGGGTACGTCCTTCGTGCATGAAACCGAAAGTCAGGTAATCCTGAATGGCAGCCGAGACATTTGTTTCACCATGGATCTGGTGAAGAAGGATATCGGCCTTTTTCAGGAAGTGGCTGATCGCGCCGATGTGCCGCTTGAGATGAACCCGCTGATGATGAAAATCTTTGATGATGGCATCGAACGTTACGGGCCAAGAGAGTTGTCACCGAACATCATTCGCCGATTGGAAGATTCCACAGGGCTGGATATTCGCGCGTCCGGCTTTCCGCCCGAGATGGTCGATGATGAACCCGAAGAACCGGGCTACGAGGTGATCCCACAGGGGCGCTGACCAGTCTGAACTTTAGGCTTCCCTTCGGCTGGAGAATCTCCTATACGCCCGCATCCGCCACAGATATGGCGGTGTTCTCCATAGGACCTTGCTGGACGACATCCCGGCTTGCGCCCTCAACCCTTTGACGCAAAGGAGATCCCGATGTCGATCACGGCCGAAGAAAAAGCCAAGGTTATGAAAGAGTTCGCAACCAAGGAAGGCGACACAGGTTCGCCCGAAGTACAGGTTGCCATTCTGACCTCGCGCATCACCACTCTGACAGAGCATTTCAAGACCCATAAGAAGGACAACCACGGCCGCCGTGGCCTTCTGAAAATGGTCGCACAGCGCCGCAAGCTGCTGGACTACCTCAAGGCGAAAGAAGAGTCGCGCTACACCGACCTCATCAAACGCCTCGGCATCCGCCGCTAAACGCCGCGCATACGCTAGATCAATCGCACCCATCCGGGTGCGATTTTTCGTTTGGCTGGCATGATTGATGACCGTTGGTTTGGAATGACTTGACTCCCTTCGCGTCTTATCTATTATTTCTGTCATGACAGAAATTACCGATATAGCCGATTCTTCTGCAAAGTCTAAGTTTGTCCTCTACTGGGGCGACATGGGCAGTCAATGGGGCGTGAACCGTTCGGTCGCGCAAATCCATGCGCTGCTCTTTCTGAGCGAAGCCCCAATGAATGCGGAGCAGATATCGGAGGAGTTGGGGATCGCCCGGTCAAACGTCTCCAATTCGTTGAAAGAGCTCGTTGGCTGGCGCTTGATCCGCCGCGTGCCGGTTGCCGGAGACCGCCGCGAACATTTTGTGGCGGAGGCCGACGTCTGGGAAATGGCCATGCTGATCGCCAAAGGCCGCAAGGAACGGGAAATCGATCCAGCCATGCGTGCGATAGACATTTGTGTGAAGCAGGCCGTCGATGAACCCGGGTTGCATCCTGTTGCCCTAAGCCGAATGCAGGAAATGCACGATTTTTTGGTGACTGCTGATCGTTGGTCTGACCAGATGTTGAACGTCCCGAAATCCAAACTCTCGATGCTCATGAAAATGGGCGACAAGGTTCTCGCCTTACTCAAAATCGGAAGCAAGAAGACCGAATAGCCGGTCAAAAAAATTTGGAGACTTATTTCTCTTTATACAGAAATAACCGACAAGTCAGTACAAGGTGCAAAATGGAATATCTAAGCCTCTCTAATCACCCAAAGATCCACCCCGATCACCGTTTTAGGAGTCTGGTTGGCACGCAAAACTGGAACGCTTTGCCGTGCAAGGTCCGCGCGCGATTTGGCAAACGGCTGTCCGGCGGGGAAAGCGTTGTCTACCAAGGAAAGGTTGTTTCCATGCGGATGAATCTGGCGGGACGGTTATTGGCTCAGATTGCCAGACTGGTTGGCGGCCCTCTGCCTTACGACATGTCTTCGGTGAACCAACCTGCCGTGGTTTCAGTGACCGAGGATCAAGCCGGAAGCGGTCAGTTTTGGATACGGCAATATGGGCGCGCCTCTGGCTTTCCGCAGGTCATTCACAGCTCCAAGCGCTTTGCCGGTCCCACCGGGATTGAGGAATATGTCGGCGCAGGCATCGGAATGGCGCTTCGTGTCCGCACAGGTCAGGACCGGTTCTGTTTCGAAAGCGACCACTACTTCCTGCAACTCGGCACCAGAAAACTACGGCTCCCTGCATGGCTTCGCCCCGGTGCGTTGACCATCACACATCAAGATCTCGGTGATGGCAGGTTTCTCTTTTCCCTCAGTCTTCAGAGCAAACTGTTTGGCGAGCTGATCCATCAGGACGCAATATTTTCAGATATGGAGGACTAGTCATGGACAATCCCATCCTTTGGACACTGATTTCCATTCAGGTTGTCATGGGCGCGTTCGATACACTCGTGCACCACGAAGGCAGCGAGCGCCTCGCCTGGCGCGCGTCTCAGAAAACCGAATTGCGCCTGCATGGGGTCCGCAACTTCTTTTATGCAGTGATCTTCCTGTGCTTTGCGTGGCTCGAGCCCCACGGTACATTTGCCATAGCGTTGACTTTGATACTTGCGGTTGAAGTCATGATCACCCTTTGGGATTTTGTCGAAGAGGACATGACGCGCAAACTGCCCGGCAGTGAGCGGATCAATCACACGCTTCTGGCGCTGAATTATGGGGCTATTCTTGCATTGGCCGCGCCTTACCTTTTGGCTTGGTCCTCTCTGCCAACTGGCTTTGTCATCGTGAACTACGGATGGTGGAGTGTCATGGCGACATTGTCTGCGATAGGTGTCGGCCTCTTTAGCGCACGTGATTTGCTTGCCGCGTCCCGCAGCGACCGTCTGGATCGAGGTGATCCGGCAGAATTGGTGACCGCCTTACCTCCACGCCAGCATATCCTGGTAACCGGAGGCACAGGTTTTATCGGTCACCGATTGGTCGAGGCATTGGTCGCAGCAGGTCATTTCGTTACCGTTGTCACACGCAATCCTAAAAAGGCGGACATGCTGTCTCATCCCGTGCGCGTCATCGCCGACCTTGATCAGGTTCACAACGCAGATCACTTTGATGCCGTCGTAAACCTTGCAGGCGAACCCATCGCAAATGGTCCTTGGACCAGGAAGAAACGCGCCAGAATCATCCAGTCCCGAGTTGATATGACCGTAGGACTGAACAAATTGATCCAAAGGCTGGAAAGCAAACCCAAATGCTTGGTCAATGGGTCGGCCATTGGATGGTATGGGTTGCGCGGCGACGAAGAACTGTCAGAGGAGGCAGGCTTTGCACCGGCTTTTGTTCATGACGTGTGCGAGGCTTGGGAACGCGCCACAGCTCAGGTCGCCCAATACGGCGTGCGTGTTGTTCGGCTCCGCATCGGGCTTGTTCTTGGCGTCGACGGCGGCATCTTGGCCAAACTGCTCACCCCATTTGAATTTGGTGGCGGGTGTGTCATGGGCGATGGACAGCAATGGATGTCGTGGATCGAACAGGACGACCTTGTCCGCGTGGTTGCATTTGCGATTGCGAACGAAGCTCTCGAAGGTCCTGTAAACGCAACCGCGCCGCATCCGGTCCGCAATGTGGAGTTTTCGCGCGCTTTGGCGCATGCCTTGAAACGCCCGGCTTTCTTGAAAGCGCCACATTGGATACTTGCCACCCTTCTTGGAGATATGGCGCGTGAGACAATGCTGGGCGGTCAACGCGTCATCCCATCACGATTGCAGCACCATGGTTTTGTCTTCAGGCACCCCCGGCTGGCCCCAATGCTGCGCAAGATTACCGGTGCAAAACCACAGCTGGCAGGAATTGATGCTCACCAGCAACGGGTTCCAGCCAAATAAAACGAAGCCTAAAGCAGGGTCACGGTAGACGTTCGATCATAGAAAAGGTCGAACGTCTGCCTAATGCTGAAACCCCTATCTCTCATCTTCCAAGAGCGCCCGCAATCCCGTCCGATAATCCGGATAGATCAGTTCCACTCCCAGCTCATCCTTGATCCGCGTGTTGTCCACGCGTTTGGATTCCGCATAAAACGACCGCGCCATAGGTGTCATATCCGCCGTTTCAAAATCAACTTCAGGCGGCAATGGCAGACCAAGCAATTCAGCGGCATACCCAATGACATCCTGAGGCGGCGCCGGATCGTTGTCACAGACATTATACGCCGTGCCCGGGTTGGGTTTGTTGATAGAGGCTTCCAGAACCTGCGCGATGTCTTCGACGTGAATGCGGCTGAACACCTGACCTTTTTTCACGATCCGCCGCGCCGTGCCTTGCCGCACTTTGGCAAACGGGCCGCGACCCGGGCCATAAATTCCAGCCAGTCGAAAGATGTGCAGTGGCAGGCCCTCGATAGCTTGCCATGCGGCTTCGGCTTCTACCCGCAACTGCCCGCGTCGGGTTGACGGGGTCAACGGTGTGCTTTCATCGACCCAGCCGCCCTGATGGTCGCCATAAACGCCGGTTGTTGAGAGGTACCCTGCCCAATCGAGCCGAGGGGCAAGCGCCGTGATCTCCTTGCGACAGGCATTCAACACCGGATCGCCATCTTGCCCCGGTCCTGCGGAGATCAGCAGATGCGTGGCGGTGTCAAATGCCTTGCTCAAATCCCCGCCGGGCCACACCACAGGATGCACGCCTTCCTCACGTAAGACATCCGCCTTATCCGCCGACCGCGTTGTGCCGTAGATCGTCCAGCCTCGCGGCACCAGACGCCGCGCCAATGCGCGCGCGGAGTACCCATGCCCAAAGGACAGCAGCGTATTGCTCATGCCTTCTTACTCCAAATCCAAGGGTCGCGACGGAACCCAGGTATACCCGTTATCACACACGATATAGGCCTCGCGCAGCCCATGTGGTTTATGCGTCGGCTCCTGCAAAACATATGCCCCGCGTGCCTTGGCTCTTGCCACCGCCTCATCCGGATCCGTTTGGTAAAACCGAAACTCGGCCCCGGCTCCACGCGCACCCGCTTCTGGCAACAACCCCAGCACAGGGTTGGCACTGTAGGTGTGGTCGGCGTGGAGCTGCATAACCTCATCGAAATAGGTCAGAATGGCAAAATCCTGACTCACTCGATGCGCTGTCAGCTGAAAGACATCTTCAAGAAAGGCCACCTGCGCGGTCACATCACGCACCAGAATATTCAGCCCAATACCTCTGAGCGATGCGCCAAAGGCTTCGGCAGAAACCGTTTCGTAGTCCATCTTGCACATCCCCCAAGATCACATCGCCCGGGCAACTTGATCACCGCCCGCGCCCGTGTCAACGTGCGCCTGCATCCGCATCACATCAGGTCCCTTCATGGTTCATGCCCCCTCCGACACAGCGCGGACACCGCCCGCCTCTGCACCCAAGACATTTTCAGATGCCAAAGCCGCTGTTGCTCATCTCATCGCACTCTACGATGAGGCGACGCAGTTTCTCTGTGAAGAGTTCAAATCCGCCATGTCTCCGCATGGCCCATCGGGTCGTGTACGCGCTTTTTATCCTGAGATCTGCTTAACCACGAGCAGCTTTGCCAAGATCGACAGCCGTCTCAGTTTTGGCCACTTGGCCGAGCCGGGCACCTACGCCACGACGATCACACGGCCTCGGCTTTTTCAAAACTACCTGGAACAGCAGATTGACCTTTTGATGTGCAATCACGAGGTGCCTGTAACGATACAAGCGTCGCAAACGCCCATGCCGGTGCATTTTGCAGTGGCCAATGATTTCGGGCTCAGTGTGCCGCAACAAGGCGCGGCTGATTTCACACTGCGCGACCATTTTGACGTACCCGAACTAGCCAGCACCAATGACGACATCGTCAATGGAACCCTTGCTCCAAACGATGATGGACCCGGTGCGCTTGCCCCTTTTACAGCACAGCGGGTGGACTACTCTCTGGCGCGGCTGACGCATTATACCGCGACAGACCCCCGCCATTTTCAGAACCATGTGCTGTTCACCAACTATCAGTTCTACGTGGCCGAGTTCGAGGCCTATGCCCGCCACATGCTGGCCGATCCAGACAGCGGATATGACAGCTTCGTCGGCCCCGGCAACGCTGTGATCACCGACGCGGACGCGCCCCTGACCCCCACATCCAAATTGCCACAAATGCCAAGCTATCATCTGACCCGAGCGGATGGCAGCGGGATTACTTTGGTGAATATCGGCGTGGGGCCGTCCAATGCCAAAACCGCCACGGATCACATCGCGGTGCTGCGCCCGCATGCGTGGATCATGGTTGGCCACTGTGCCGGCTTGCGCAATTCGCAATCGCTCGGAGATTTCGTGCTGGCCCACGCCTATCTGCGGGAAGACGGCGTACTGGATGACGACCTGCCTGCCTGGGTGCCGATCCCTGCTCTGGCCGAAATCCAGATTGCTCTGGAACAGGCCGTGGCCTCGGAGACCGAGCTGGAAGGCTATGACCTCAAACGCGTGATGCGCACCGGCACCGTGGCCAGCTTTGACAACCGCAACTGGGAGCTGCGCGATCAATCCGGCCCGGTGCAACGGCTCAGCCAATCACGCGCCATCGCACTGGACATGGAAAGTGCCACCATCGCGGCCAACGGGTTCCGCTTTCGGGTGCCCTATGGCACGCTCCTGTGCGTGTCTGACAAACCCTTGCACGGTGAGCTGAAACTCCCCGGCATGGCGTCAGATTTCTACAAAACCCAGGTGTCCCGCCACCTCATGATCGGCATCCGCGCTATGGAGCATATCCGCAAAATGCCCTTGGAACGGATTCACTCACGAAAACTGCGCAGCTTCGATGAAACGGCGTTTTTGTGAATTCGGTTCAGGCTTGCGGCCCAATCATCTCCTTATTTTCAAGCAGACGAATTCCGCGCGTCATGGCTTCGACAAGTGCGTCAACCTCTTCTGCAAGACGCTCAGGTGGCGCGCCGACATACAATCCTTGAATGGACAGTTGAACGACCCCGTGCACAGACGCAAAAAGTGTTTGTGACCGCTGGCGCAGCTGTTCGGGGTCAAGGTCCGGCCGCAAGACCGACAGCGGCGCAATAATCTCTTGAATCAGAACGGCGTATTCGGCCTGGTGCCACTCTGGTGCTTCATCCCCCTCTGGCAGGCGGTGGTTGAAGATCGCGGACCACAGGTTTGTATGATTGACAGCAAACTGCACATACGCCTGCGCCAGGGCATGCATCGTTTGTTCCGGTGTCGCGCCTTTCGGAACCGCAGAGCGCAACACCTGCCCCAAATGAGACAAAGTTCGGGAATTAACGAGGACCACTAAATGACTAAGGTCTTCTACAGCCGTATAAAGCGCACCCAAGGCACATTCTGCACGGGTGGTGATATCGCGCGCCTTTAGACCACTCAAACCCCGTTCTTTGATTAAACCTTCGGCGGCCTTGGTCAATCTTTCCCGCAACGCGTCGCGTTTGGTCTCTCTTTTGTTTTCCATATCTGCACAAATTGTTTCTGAACGTTGTTCATGTTCAATCTTGAACAACGTTCATGAGCTTCCTATCTGACCACTGTGAACATCGTTCAAAAATTAAGGTAAGTCAAAATGTTTGGAAAATTACTT
Organism: uncultured Roseovarius sp.; assembly: GCA_947496175.1. Classification (GTDB taxonomy): domain Bacteria; phylum Pseudomonadota; class Alphaproteobacteria; order Rhodobacterales; family Rhodobacteraceae; genus Roseovarius. The sequence goes on along the minus strand of CANMBU010000004.1, from coordinate 102,743 downwards.
GTTCTGGCGCGGGGTCGATCTGAGGATGCTGCTGAGGCATTGATGGACGCAAATGCCTTGCCATTCTTCGGCAACAACTGCGCGATGCGGCCAACGGCGTTGAAAAAACACGCAAGGCACTGGCCGTTGTGATGGCCTATGCCGACCGCGAAAAGGCAGCGCTGGCCAAACTTGAAGAGCAGATCTCATCCCTTGAAGTACGAGCTCTCGACGCGATCGAAAATGATCGTGAGCACCTTGCAATGGAAGCGTCCGAAGCAATTGCCGATCTGGAAGCCGAAGCCGCTGCAACCCGGCAAGCAATTAGCACCTATTCAAACGAACTGCTTCAGTTGCGGCAATGCCTGAAGGAAAGTGAGGCGCAGCTCACCGAGCTGAAGCGCGGTCAGCGTCTTGCAGAAGTCAATGAAAAGGCAATTAAGCTTCGCGGCGCCCTGCCCGCCATGTCCAAAACGGATCTGGAGGACGCAGCCGACACACTCAGAAAGTTGCAGACCAGACAGGAGCACGCCGCGGCCACCGCCAAAGCCATGACGGAACTTTCTACGCAAATGCGCGCGGAAAACATAGATGACCGCCTGGCCATTGCTGGATGCGGTGCACCCAAACGCAGCGACGCGGAAAGCGTGCTGGCACGCCTCAAAGCCAAGCAGCAGCCAAAACCAGACCAATCGAAATCCAAATAAACTTGAAAGGAAAGATCCATGGACAGTTATACCCTCAAGAACTCCAACGCCTGGACCCTCTTCACCTATCTGCAATTTGCGGTGGCCGCTTCTATGATGGCCGGCGGCATCTTCTTCTTGGAGGCCTCATTTGCTGCGAAAGGATTCTACGCAATGTCTGCAATCATGCTGGTGAGTACGACCGCCGGAATTACAAAGTCCATTCGTGACACCGAAGAAAGCCACCGCCTGCACAACAAACTTGAGGAGGCACGCACTGAACGCATCCTCGCAGAGGTGAGCGACCCCAAGGCAGCGTAACCAAGACTGTCAAAATTGGCAGAACTCGGGGTGGGCCGTCATGCCCACCCCTTCAGTATTCCGGCGTCAAATACACTCGGATAACATGCCAAATTCCCCCGCCACCGTTATCGAAACGCTTCAAATCAAGGGTTTTAGCCTTGATTCGGCCTTGCGCAAGAAGATGCATTTCTCCGGGCAATCGAACCCAAGAGCAGAAAACTGTAGGGTATCTTTTGGAATCCTCGGACAAAACACCCCAAAACCCGCCGAAAAACCTTATTTTCTTACACTATTTGTTGTGTTCACTCACAAGATGCAGTTAAATCTGCCGCAGGAGGCCCAAGAAACGGGCAGTTGAAGGAGACCAGAAAATGGCAAAACCTATGACCAAAACACAGCTCGTCACGGCCTTGGCCGAGGAAATGGGCAGCGACAAGAAATCCGCGAGCGGCGCGCTGGACTCGCTTATCTCGATCATCACCCGCGAAGTATCGGGTGGCGGCGCGGTAACACTTCCAGGCGTTGGTAAAATCTACTGCCGCGAGCGTCCGGCGCGTATGGTGCGCAACCCAGCCACCGGCGAGCAGATCAAAAAGGATGCTGACAAGGTCGTCAAGATGACCATCGCAAAGGCGCTGAAAGACAGCGTGAACGGCTGATCTTGTCATTCCAGACAGTTTGAGAAAGGGTCGCCTCATTGGCGGCCCTTTTGAGTTTGGACAACAGTTATGGACGTGCGCGCAATTCTGATGGGCCTGGCATTTGCGGTCATGTGGTCGAGCGCATTTACCTCCGCCCGTATCATCGTGGCCGCAGCCCCACCGGTCAGCGCACTTGCCTTGCGGTTCCTGATCTCCGGCTTGCTCGGCGTCCTGATCGCCCGGGCCCTGGGTCAAACCTGGCATCTGACACCGGCACAGTGGCGCGCAACCATCATCTTCGGCATCTGCCAGAACGCGCTCTATCTCGGCCTCAACTTCGTAGCCATGCAAACCGTTGAGGCGTCACTCGCGGCCATCATAGCATCCACCATGCCACTTCTCGTCGGGCTGGCCAGTTGGGTCGTCTTCAAGGAACGCATTGGCGCGCTCGGGTTTGCCGGACTCGCGGCTGGGGTGATCGGGGTCGGCATAATTATGGGGTCGCGCCTGCAAGGCGGCGCCGACCTTTATGGCATCGCACTCTGTGTCATCGGCGTTATCGCACTGACCTTTGCAACCCTGTCTGTGCGCGGGGCGACCTCTGGCGGCAATTTCCTTATGATCGTTGGTCTTCAGATGCTGGTCGGCAGTGTGGTGCTCGGTGTTGTAGGTGCGACCACCGAGACCATCCGGATCGACTGGTCCTGGCAACTTATTGCGGCCTTTGCCTACACCACGCTGATCCCTGGCCTTGCTGCAACATTGGCCTGGTTCTGGCTGGTCAACCGCATCGGCGCCATCAAAGCTGCCACATTCCACTTTCTCAACCCGTTTCTCGGCGTCACCATCGCCGCGCTGATCCTGGGCGAGGCGCTCCGCATATGGGACATCATCGGCGTGATCATCGTGACCCTTGGCATCCTCGCGGTTCAAATATCACGACAGACCAAGCCTGAGTGAACACCGGCTTCTTTCTTGTCAAAAATACCCCGCCGGAGGCACCGGAATTTTCCCAAAATTCCGCGCCCTACCCAATCACACCACCCGGACCGTCTCCGACCTGACCGCGATGCAAAAGCAGATGATCGAGTATCACGCACGCCATCATCGCCTCACCGACCGGCACGGCGCGGATACCCACACAGGGATCGTGCCGTCCCTTGGTCACGACCTCCGTGGCGCTGCCATCCATGCGAATGGATTTGCGTGGCGTCAGGATGGACGAGGTCGGTTTGACGGCAAAGCGCACGACAATATCCTGCCCGGTGGAAATCCCCCCAAGGATCCCACCTGCATGGTTCGAGCTATACTCCGGCCCGTTCGCACCCATGAAGATCTCATCGGCGTTGTCTGTCCCCGACAGGCGCGCCGCCGCCATGCCTTCGCCAATCTCAACCCCTTTTACTGCGTTGATCGACATCATCGCGGCGGCCAAATCGGTATCAAGCTTGCCATAGACCGGCGCCCCCAGTCCGGCAGGCGCGCCGCGACACACAACCTCGATCTCTGCCCCAACCGAATTCTGCGCCTTGCGGATATCCTGCAAATAGGTTTCCCACGCCGTAACAGCCTTGGCATCCGGCAGGAAAAAGTCGTTGCGATCAATCTCGGCCCAATCCATGCGCGTGCGGTCAATCTCGACCTCGCCCATACGCGTCATATACCCCTTGATCTCAAGCCCCGGCGCCAAATCCCGCAAAGCTGCACGCGCCAACCCGCCAGCTGCCACACGCGCCGCTGTTTCACGCGCCGAGCTGCGCCCGCCTCCGCGATAGTCCCGAATGCCGTATTTCTGGTGATAGGTGATATCGGCATGGCCGGGGCGGAACGTCTGGGCAATGTCGCCATAATCCTTGCTGCGCTGATCGGTGTTCTCGATCATCAACTGCACGGGCGTGCCGGTCGTTTGCCCCTCAAACACACCCGACAGGATTTTCACCGCATCCGCTTCCTTGCGCTGCGTGGTGAACTTGCTCTGGCCTGGGCGGCGCTTGTCGAGAAAGGTCTGGAGAAACGCCTCATCCACCGCCACTCCGGGCGGGCAGCCATCCACCGTCGCACCCAAAGCGGGCCCGTGGCTTTCGCCCCATGTGGTGACGCGAAAGAGATGTCCGAATGTGTTGAGGCTCATGCCCGATCTCCTTTGACGGATGGACTTAGCCGCGCACAGCACCCGCCTCAAGCAATTTCGCCGAACGCGCCGGAATGCCGCGCGCGGCGATGCAAGCGTGCAAACCTCGCACGGCCTGGCAGAACGATGAAAGCCCTGGGTCGAGCACCGAATTCACACCTCGCAAATCGGTTTCTATTGACCGCTTCGAATCACTTCGCCTATACAAAATGAACGTGGGAGGATCATATGACCGCGCTGGAGCTTTCAAAGCCTTGCGACTGCTTCACTCATCTTCCCGACATATGCAGGTGATGATCTTTATGGCTTTGTTCTTGTTTGTATTTTGTATCGCGCTTGTATCTTCCGCCGCATCATTGACCCATCCAAGTTGCATAACAGACACCCGCCTTTCTCATGCGCGCCTCTGAAAGCAAAACTGACAATCACGCACACACGGCAGGACTGACTGAGGGGCCGAACCAACGGCCCCCTTTCATTTGGAGGGGCGGTTTGACTGATCTTTGTGACCTTTCTTGGCACAACTTGGCAAAGTCGGGTTTGAGCCCAAGAAGACTCCTCTCGCGCGGAATCAAGGCGCGTAGCGCCGCCGCGCGATCGCCAGACCGCCCCCCGGGCTGGCGATTGGTCCACGTGGGCGCTGAGATCAGCGAATTTGCAGAATTGGCTGCCATAAAGTGACCTGAACCAATGGCAGGTCGCCACCCCGCGGTCTGGCCATCGCGCGTCTTCACACTCCGATTGGATATGGCAGCAAAGTCCGCAGAGCAGCCGTCCCTCACACCGCCGAAAACGCCGCATCCAGCCCTTCGGCCACCTGATCGACATCCTGCAACGACAAACACATCGGCGGCACCATGCGCAGGCAGGACCGGTGCGGCCCGGATTTTGACAGGATCAGCCCGGCGTCGCGGGTCTTTTCAAACACCGCCGCTGTGACATCCTCATCGGGTTCCTTGGTCTTGCGGTCCTTCACCATCTCAATGGCCAGCATCAAGCCCCGGCCGCGCACGTCCCCGATGACGGCATGTTTGTCTTTCAACCCGTGAAGCCGCTCCAGAAGCGCCGCGCCCACCTCCCGCGCATTCTCCTGCACCTTGTCACGCCATATCACCTCAAGCACAGCCCGGCCCGCCGCACAGCTTGTGGGATTGGCCCCATAGGTGTGGAACATGAATTTCTCAGCCATCGGTGCGGCAACAGCCTTCTTCGCCACAACAGCACCCAGTGGGAAGCCATTGCCAATTCCTTTGGCCATCACCACGATGTCCGGCACAACACCGTCCGCCTCAAAACCCCACATGTGGTCGCCCGTGCGACCAAAGCCCGACTGCACCTCGTCCGCAATATAGAGCCCACCCGCCGCGCGCACACGTTCGGCGGCCCCTGACATATATCCCTTGGGCATCTCGATGATCCCCCCATACCCCTGCACGCTTTCCACAAGCATGCCCGCGACCTGGCCAGTCGTCGCGGTGGCAATCGCGCGCTCAGTCTCATCGAGATACGGATCAGCCCCCGCATTCTCGCCAAAAATCCCGCGGTACTGGTTCGGCTCGGGCACAAACGCCACATGCCCCGGCATGCCCGGATGCCGCCAGCCGGCAATGCCCGTAACGGACTGCGCCGCCGCTGTAGGCCCATGGTAGGACGTGCGCAGCGCCAGCAAATCGAGATTACCCGTGTAGGTCCGCGCCATGGTCATCGCCAGATCAATGGCCTCAGCCCCTGAATTGGTGAAATGCACCACCCAGTCTTCCCCCTGGGGCATGGTTGCCGCCAGCTCTTCGGCCAGATGGGCGGGTGTGGGGTGATAGAACATCGTGGTGCAATGTGTCAGCGTCTGCGCCTGCTCGGTTGCCGCTTTGACCACATCAGGGTGCGAATGGCCCACCGAGATGCACACATTCATACCCAGCAGGTCGATATATTTGCGATCCTCTGCATCCCAGAGGTACTGCATCGACCCGCGCTTAAAGACCATCGGCTCTTTGAAGGGGACGAATTTTGACTGCGAAGCAGCATAATATTGCGCCCTCCGCGCGGCGGTGGCCTCAATCGACCATTCGGTTTTGATCATTGCTTCATCCTTTCATTGTCAGGGTCATAGGGCGCAAGGTCCAGAATACGGGCCAGCCGCCGTTGGCCTAGAATCTCTACGCACAATCCGTCACGTGCCGATGCATCGCGCAGATAAGCCAGCGCCAGAACCATGCCGGTGCGGTGGCCATAGGCGCCTGAGGTCACAACGCCGACACTGCGCACGCCTTGCCACAGGCTATGGGCGTAAAACGGATCCACGTCGCCGGCCTCAATCTCAAGCAGAACCATGTCCCAAGGTGCAGCTTCCTGCCGTGCCAGCATGGCGTCACGGCCCACAAAGTCGCGCCCCGCAGGGCGCACCAGATATCCCAGCCCCGCCTCCAGCGGGCTGCGCTCGGTCGTCAGGTCACTGCCCCAGCTGCGATAGCCCTTCTCAAGCCGCATCGCATTGGCGGCATAAGCGCCATAGAGGCCAATGCCATGTGGTTGACCCGCTGTTTCCAGAGCCTCGAACAGAGCCCTCGCATGGTCGCGCGCAACATGCAGCTCCCACCCAAGCTCGCCGACATAAGACACGCGCAGCGCCCGCACCGGCACACCCGCCACAGTGATCTCGCGCACGCTCAGCCACGTGCCAAGATCGTCATCTGTCAGCGCCGCCAGCACATCCCGCGATTTTGGTCCCATGAGACCAATAACCGCCAAATCCTCTGTCCGGTTGACGATTTTAACATCCACCCCTCTGGCCCGGGCGCACAGCAGATCGACATCCATCTCCTCTGCTGCCGCCGCCGAGGTCAGATAGGCGCAAGTCTCACTGAGCATGGCCACGGAAAATTCCGCCGCAACGCCGCCCGCCGGGGTCAAAACATGGGTCAGTCCAACGCGCCCGGGCTTGGGCGCGCGGTTGGCCCCAAGCTGACCCAGAAAAGCCACCGCATCCGGCCCGGTGACCTCAAATTTGGAAAACACCGACAGATCGGCCAGTGCCACCCGGTCCGCCACCGCCTTGCACTCTTGTGCTACTGGCGTAAACCAGTTGGCCCGGCGAAACGTCTCATTGGCCGCAACCGCCTGCACATCCGAAAACCAGTTGGGCCGTTCCCAGCCATAGGCGGCCCCCATTACGGCCCCGCGCGCAACCATCAGATCGTGCAGAGGGGATTTGCGCAGGCCGCGTCCCGCAGGGCGCTCCTCATGCGGGTAATGCACCCCAAATTGAAGCCCGAAACACTCCACCGCCTTTGCAATCCGGTACTCACGGTCCGCCCATTGCCCAAACCGACGGGGATCCACGGCCAGAGCATCCATCGGCGGCGCACCGTGGGTCATCCAATGGGCCAGAAATTTGCCCGCGCCACCACCTTCCATGACGCCCATCGACGATCCGGTCAGAAGCCAGGCGTTTTTTACTCCATGTGCGGGACCAATCAGCGGATTGGCATCCGGGCTAAAGGTGATCGGCCCGTTGATAACAGTTTTCACACCACCCTCACCCAGCGCAGGTATCCGCGCCATCGCCGCCTCAATAATATGTTCCACCCGATCCAGATCAGGCGGCATGAGGTCCGCACCAAAGTCCTCAGGCACACCATCGGGCGACCAGACCTGTGCCTCCCGCTCATAGGGCCCAAGGATCAACCCATCGCGTTCCTGCCGCACATACCAGCTTTCCTCAGGATCTCGGATCATCGGCAGCTCGGGCAGGCCTCGCGCTTGTCTGTCCGCAACACTCCCGACCGTATCCGTCACGAGATACTGATGCAGCACCGGCACCGAGGGCACGTTGACGCCCATCATCCGGCCAATCTCAAAACCCCATGTGCCCGCCGCATTCACCAGATGTTCGGCGCGGTAGACGCCTTTCTCGGTCTCCACAACCCAAAGCCCGTCTTCCCGCCGGATCGCGCGCACCGGGCAGTACCGTTTGATCGTCGCGCCACCCTGAACCGCCACCTGCGCCATCGCATTGGTGGCAAGGCTCGGGTCCACATGCCCGTCATCAGGCTCATAAATCCCGCCAATCAGCCCATCGAGCCGTGCCAGCGGGTGCAGTTCTGCAATGCGCTCTGGCGCAACGATCTCCAAAGGATAGCCCGTGAACGCCGACAGACCGGCCACATGGCGAAACTCATCCATACGGTCGGAGCTGCGTGTGATGCGCATGGCCCCAGAAGAATGAAAGCCACAGGACTGCCCGGTCTCTTCAGGCAGGATGTCACGGTACAACCGCACAGACGTGGCGCGAAGTTCCTGAATGGTCGGGCTATGGGCAAAATGGGTGCACAGCCCCGCCGCATGCCAGGTGGAGCCATGCGTGAGGTCGTTCTTCTCTAAGAGAAGCACATCGCGCCAGCCTTCCTTGACCAGATGGTAGAGCAGCGAACACCCCATCACCCCGCCGCCAATGATGATCACCTGCGCGTCACTCATGCCCGCATCCTTTTGCCATCCGGGTCATATGGAGGGCGCCTGAGCCGCTTTGCCGGATAGCGTTGGCCTGCAACTTCAATCTCAAACGCGCCCTCTGCTGCCGCGTCAATCATACCAAAGCACAAGTCCAGCCCGGTGCGCGGCCCCCGCGCCCCTGATGTGGTCAGTCCAACAACGCGCCCGGCGCTCCAGATCGGTTCGTCATGCAAAAGAAGTGGCTCTCCGTCGACCTGGAACAAAGCCAGGTGCCGGGTCACACCTTCGTCCTTTTGTCTTTCGAGAGCCGCCTTACCGATGAAGTCCGTCGACCAGTCAATCGTGAACCCCAGACCTGCCTCTATTGGTGTGATCTCCGGGCCAAGATCGTGGCCCCAGTGTTTGAAGCCTTTTTCAATTCGACAGCCATCCAGCGCATAATGCCCCATGGGTTTGGCGCCTGCCTCGATCAGCGCATCAAAGACCACACTTGCTTTGCCAACTGGTATCGACAGCTCCCATCCCAGCTCGCCGACAAAGCTGAGACGTGTTGCGCGGCAAGGCACGCCAAAGATCGCAACCTCTTGCGATGTGCCAAAGCCAAAACCCTGCCAATCGGTATCTGACACCTCTGCGAGCACGCACCGAGCGTCTGCCCCCATAACGCCAATGACCGCCTCGGTTTCGGTTTGATCTGTGATTTGCACATCAAACCCCAACGCACGCGCCCGCAAGAGCGCCATGTCGCGCCACCGCGTGGACGCCCCCGAGACCAGCCGGAAAAGATCTGGCGCAAGCCGCGTGATGGTCACATCCGCCTCTATTCCGCCCCTATCGTTCAGGAGAGGGGTGTAGACCGCTTTGCCAGGCCGCACATCCATCTGTGCCGCCACTTGCCTGTTGAGAAAGCCCAAGGCACCGGGGCCAGTGATCTCAACCTTGGTGAAGGGCGACAGATCGAGCAACACCGCGCCCTCTGCCATCTCCGCCGCCTCGCGGGCTGCAATATCCCACCAAGGCTGCGCGGTGACCGAATAGGGCAGATCACGTTCTGCAGTGCCCCGCGCGTACCAAAGCCCCCGTTCCCACCCTGCAATCAGGCCAAAGACCGCGCCGTGCGCTGCCCATCGGTCATGCAATGCCGAGCAACGCAGACCGCGCCCCGCCTGCGGCTGTTTGTATGGCCAGTGAAGGGCAAAGAGATCGCACACCGCTTCTTCCATTCGCGCCGACATATGGCCCTGTTTGGCAGCCTCCGGATCCGCCCGCGCCACGTCCACTTCCCACGCATCCCACTCTGGCATGCCATCCAGCATCCATCCCGACAGCAACCGCCCCACTCCGGCTGACGACATAACCCCGACCGAGTTCATCCCGGCGGCAACATATAACCCATCGACCTCCGGTGCAGGTCCGATCAAGGGGCGTGTGTCATGGGTAAAGCTCTCAGGGCCGTTCATAAAATGTTGGACACCAACCCGCTCCAACCCCGGCATCAGATCCAAAGCCGCATTCATAAAGGGCCCGAACTGATCCCAATCCTCCGCCAGTTCCAGAAACGGCCGGTCCCCCTCCGGTCCAAACGCATCCCAGCATTTGGCATGCGGCTCAAACCCGCCAATGATCAGCTTGCCTGCATCGCCCTTGATGTAAATGCCTGTATCCAGATCGCGGATGACCGGAAAAGGATCGGGCAAATCCGGCATAGGCTCTGTCACCACATACATATGCTCCACCGCTTGCAGTGGCAGATGTAAACCCGCACTGGCAGCAAGTGGCTTGGACCACGCCCCGGCGCAGATGGCGACCTTCGCCGCGTTGATCACCGTGCCATCCGTGAGCCGCACAGCTTTCACACGATCTTCATTGGTTTCAATACCGGTGACACCGACGCCTTCGCGAATGTCCACACCCCGCGCCTTGGCGGCCCTGGCATAGGCCATGCACAGGTCCACAGGATTCACATTGGCATCCTCCGGCACCGCCAAAGCCCCCGCATGCTGGTCCAGCGCCAGCCCAGGCACATCAACCTCGTCCGGAGCAATGATCTGAGGTGACAAACCCACCGTCTGCCCAAGCGCTGCTATGCGGTGCAATTCATCCATACGCTCCGGGGCCCGTGCCAGCCAGTAGCCGCCGGTGCGGCGATAGCCGGTGGCCATTCCGGTTTCATCCTCAAGCGCCGGAAAAAGCGTCAGCGCTTCCATCGCCAGTCGCGTCATATTCGGCGTCGCCCGCAACGGTCCCACGATGCCTGCGGCATGCCAGCTTGTGCCCGAGGTCAGGCTATTGCGTTCCAGCAGCAGCACGTCTTGCACACCGCGCCTTGCCAGATGATAGGCCAGGCTCAACCCGTTGACTCCGCCACCAACGACAACCACCTCAGGCATGCACATCACCCAAGGGCGCAAGAAAATCCGAATTTTCTTGCCAAATTTCTTCAAAGAAATTTGCACTGCCTGTAAGCATCAGAAATACGCAGCCTCACCAATCTGTTCTTTGGTCTTCGCCATGTAAGCCTGCAACTCTTCATCAATCACCGGGTCCAGACCCGGGTCCTCATATGCAGCCAAATGCTCCTTCCAAAGAGCATTGGCGCGCTGGCCGGCATCCTGTGCACCCGCCGTCTGCCATTGTTCAAACGACGTGTTGTCAGCTGTCGCAGGGCGGAACAACGCCGTCAGGAAATTGGCTTGTGTGTGCTCCGAGCCCAGAAAATGCTGCCCCGGCCCAGTTGCGGCAATGGCGCTCATCGCTTGGGCATTTTCGCTCAGGTCGATACCCTCAAAAAACCGCATCAGCTTGCCGCAAAGATCTGCATCCAACATGGTCTTCTCAAACCCGGTCACCAGACCGCCCTCCAGCCACCCCGTGGCGTGGTTAATGAGGTTGGCACCCGCAAACATCGACATCATCAGACCCCAGGTGGCCTCTTGCTGGCTTTGCGCATCTGGCACCTTAGAGGCACTCAGCGTACCCACCGTGTGAAGCGGCACACCCAACCGCCGCGCCAACTGCCCCGCCGCCAGAACCATCTGCCCTGCCTCTGGTGTGCCGAAAGTGGGCGCGCCTGATTGCATGGACATGGTCGCGGCAAACGACCCCATCAGGCAGGGCGCACCGGGGTTAACGAGTTGCACGAGCGCCAGGCCTGCCATCGCCTCGCCCAAAACCTGCGCCAAGGTTCCCGCCACGGTGCAGGGGCTCATCGCGCCGGTCAACACCCAGGGCGTGCAGGCCACTGGTTGCCCCGCACGGGCGTACGTCTTCAAAGCGCCCGACATATTGGCATCCATGACCAGAGGCGCGTTGGTGTTGGACACGCAATAGAGCACAGGCTCCGCCATCATCCGATCCCCAAACACAATCCGTGCCATATCAATTGCATGGCCCGCGCGTTCCTCACCTATGAAGGCCCCCATAAAGGGCCGATCGGACCAGCGGATATGAGCGTACAGCATATCCAGATGCCGCGTGCTGGCGGGCAGGTCGACCGGTTCACACACCACCCCACCCGAATGATGCAGCCAGGGGATTGTCTGGTGTAGCTTCACCAGCGTGACAAAATCGTCGTAACTCGCATAGCGACGGCCGCGATCCAGATCATGCACAAAGGGCGGCCCCCAGGACGGGCAAAGCACCGTGGCACTGCCTCCCATCTGCACAGAGTTATCCGGCTTCCTGGCTTGCTGATTAAATGTAGCAGGTGCTGTGGCCTGAATGGTCTTGCGACAAAAGCCCGGATCAAACCGAACCCGAACGCCGTCGACATCACAGCCTGCCCGCTGAAAGATCGACAGAATTTCTGGATCGTCGTGAAACTCCATACCAGTCTCAGCGAGAATCCGATCCGCATTGGCCTCGATCAGCTCCAACCCTTCTTCGCTCAGCACCGGCAAAGGGCCAATCGCGCGCGTGACATAAGGGGCGCGTGGTGTCTCCACCAAGCGTCGCGTGCTGCGTGTGCGTCTGCGCCTTTTGGTTGCCCGGTCCTTCAAGCTGTGATCCTCCTGCAGCTAACCTGCTTTGGTCGCTCCAAACGGTCAATTGACACCACGTACTATTAGAAATTCTAATACTCCTGAGTTTTGGAGTTCGACTATGACCGAAAAACCTGTTTCCGATGCCAATCTGTTCAAAGCGATGGAAACCTTTGTGACCCTTGTTGAAACGGGCCAAATGACAGCGGCTGCGCGGCTTGTTGGCATGACACAGTCTGCCGCGTCACAGCATATCGCCAATCTGGAACGCGCTTATGACACGACGTTGATTGACCGATCTTCGCGCCCCCTCAAACCCACGCAGACAGGTGAGTTGATGTTCCGGCACGCAACCCGCGTGCTGAATGCAGTGGCCGATCTCGCAACCGATATGCGGCACAAAGGCCAGCAACCCATCAGCCGTTTGCGGGTTGGCATGCTGGCCTCTATTGCAACCACCTTGTCTGTGCCACTGGTGCAGCTTGCGAAAGAACGGTTCGGCGTCGGCGATATGACCCTGCGTGCAGGTCAAAGCGGAGATCATGAAACGCTGTTGCGGACAAAACAAGCGGATATGGTGATCAGTTCGAACCCGTTTTATGACATGGACGGGCTGGAGCGGTATGCGGTCTTGCAGGAGGCGTTCCTGCTGGTTTTGCCAGCGTCCCATACTGGCCCCACGGACCGGCTTGAGGACATTCTGGCGCATTTGCCGCTTGTGCGGTTTGCGGACACCACGAGTGTTGGCCGACAAACAGAACAACATCTGCGCCGCCTCAAACTCAAGGTCCCGCGCGTGATTCAGGCAGACCGGTCCAGCATGGTTACATCTTGTGTGGCGCAGGGGTTGGGATTTACGCTTTTGACCCCAAGCCTGCTGATCGACGGATTTGTTGAACAAATGCCCTTAAGGATCCGTCCTTTGCCAGTCGCCGGACTTTCAAGGCGCATAACGGTTGTTGCGCGGGAAAAAGAGTTGGGCGAATTGCCCCCGGAATTCGCACAAGTTGCGAGGCAGACCATGGTCAACAAAATTGAGCGGCATATGGGCGATGTTGGCAAAAAAGCCATAGTGGATTTGCCCGAAAGCTAAAGAGTTTCGCGATCATCTGCGGGTCAGGTTAATCGCGAAACGCTTTAAGCACCAAAGAAAAACCCGGGCGATCTGCCCGGGTTTTTTTGATACTTCGAATGAACCAAACTTTAGTGCAGCTTGGTTTCCACTTCGGCAATCGCGTCATCAATCAACGACTTGCCCGCAGCCGCAGTCATATTTTTGGCAACAACGTCCTTGGCCACAGAAACCGCAACCGAAATCGCCTGATCGCGCACATCCTTAACCGCGCTGGCCTCGGCCGATGCGATCTGGTCTTCAGCCGCTTTCAGGCGGCGCGCGATAGACACTTCCAGGTCTTTCTTGGCCTGTTCAGCTGCCTCTGCCGCTTCGGCCTTGGCGTGCGTGACAATACGGTCGGCCTGGTCCTGCACTTCTTTTTGCTTGCGTTCGTAGCTCGCCAGCAATGTTTGTGCCTCCTCACGCAAAGCGCGGGCTTCGTCCAGCTCGGCTTTGATGCCTTCTGCGCGCTTGTCCAGCATACCACCGAGCAGGGATGGTACTTTGAGGTAAAGCAGCACAGCAATGAACAGCAAAAACGCGATCAACACCACGAAGTTGGTATTGCTCAGCGAAAAGAACGGGCCTTTCGCGGCCAGCGCAGGGCTAGCGGCGAAAACAGCGAAAAGCGTGGCAATCATCTGTTTCATTGTGATCACCCTTTCAACTTGGCTGTCACAGCCGACGTGATCGACCGCGCATCCGCCTTGCCGCCCATGGCTGAAACCAGTTCCTTGGCCGTATCCTTGGCCACGTCCTTGACGCTTACAAGCGCATTGGCACGAATTTCGGCAATCGCCTTCTCGCCTTCGGCGGCCTTGGCGGCAATCTCGGCATCCGCCTTGGCAGTGGCCACGTCGAGTTCAGCTTTGATTTCCGCCTTGGTCGCCGCCACGATGTTCTGCGCCTCAGCACGGGCATCGGCCAGCGCCTTGTTATAAGCCTCTTCAGCCTCTTGCGCCTTGACCTTCAGGTCTTCGGCTGCGGCCAGATCATTTGTAATCGTTCCCTGACGCTCGGATAGAACCGCCGCAATCCGCGGCAGCGCAATGCGCGACAGGATGAAAAAGATCACGATGAGCGTAATCACCAGCCAGAAGACCTGGTTGCCCATCCATTCACCGCAGAGCTGCGGCATGCCAATCGCCCCGCCGCCTGCGTCTACACAGGCGCTGGCTGTGCCGGCTGCATCATGTGTTTCGCTCGCCATTGTCGCGTCCTCCTTGGGAACTTCCGATTACTGAGGGTGAAAGGCCCCGCCTTTCACCCCTGCGTAAGGATCAGCTTCCGTCAGGTTTAGACAGCGAACATCAGCAGAAGGGCTACGAGGAATGAGAAAATCCCCAGCGCTTCCGAGAACGCGATACCGATGAACATGGTTGCGGTTTGGCCACCGGCCGCTGACGGGTTACGCAGAGCGCCCGACAGGAAGTTCCCAACAACGTGGCCCACACCAACAGCAGCACCGCCCATGCCTGTACAGGCCAGACCAGCACCGATGTATGCACCCATTTGTACGACGTCACCTTCCATTTGATTTCTCCTTACGATGGAATGTCAGTTGTCTCTTTTGCGGGCGAACCCGCGGTTGTTTCGGTAGGGTGGGCAATCCTGCCCACCATCAATGATGCGGATGAAGCGCGTCCTTGAGATAAACGCAGGTCAGGATCGTGAAGACGTAAGCCTGAATAAAGCTCACCAGCACCTCAAGCGCGTAAATCGCAGTGATCGCGATGATCGACAGCGGTGTGACCACAAGGCCGATGCCTGTCGAGATCAGGACCATCGGCGCAAAGGCCGCGAACACTTTGATCACCGCGTGACCCGCCATCATGTTGCCCGCCAAACGAATGGAGTGGCTGACGGGGCGCACGAAGTAGGAAATCACCTCAATCAGCGCCAGTACAGGGCGCAGCACCAAGGGCGCCGAGCTGATCCAGAAGACGCCCAGGAACCCGGCTCCGTTCTTGACAAAGCCCAGAATAGTCACCGCCAGGAACACCGCCATCGCCATCACAGCTGTGACCGCAATATGGCTTGTGGTGGTGAAGGATCCTGGAATGAGCCCAAGGAAGTTCGAGAAGACGATGAACATGAACAGTGTCATGATGTAAGGGAAGTATGGCAGAGCATCCTTGCCCGCCACGTCCTCAACCATCTTGCGAATGAACCCATAGGCCAGCTCGGCAATCGACTGGATCCGCGTCGGGATCGTGGATCGCCCGGATGTGCCCAGCACCAGAAGCGCAAAGATCGCCAGAACCGTAAGCGCCATCCAGAACGTCACGTTTGTCACTGTGAACAGCCCGACAGGCCCATCCCCAAAAAGCGGTTTCACGATGAACTGATCCATTGGGTGGAATACCAGTTCTGCGCCGCCTTCTTTTGCGTCTTCCGCCATCTTGCGTCCTCTTACTCGTCGCCCTTGCGGGTCGCGTTCGTCTTTGGCGTCTCCGCCTCTTGTGCCTGCTGGATTTCCTTGGCGCTGCGCATCATCGTCTTGATGCCTGCTGCCAGACCCAGCAATGTGAACAGAATGAGAAAGATCGGCAGCGTCCCAAACAGGTAATCCAGCCCGTATCCCATTCCAAAGCCGATCCCCAGACCAGCCACCAATTCGATCACCATCCGCCAGGCCTGTTGTGCCTGAGAATAGTGGTTGTCCATATGGGGCGCGGGCGCGTCTTTTTCCTTCAGCGCCTCGATCCGTCGTTCAAGCTGCTCAAGCTGCTCGCGTCGGTCTGGATCGCTCACGTTATCCCCTCCGGAACCTTGGGCCTGTGCTATGCGGCACGACGACGTGAGTCAACCCAACCCAATACATGTCTAACAAACTGATTTACATGTACTATTTCAGCATGCGCGACTGCGCCGCAGGTGTCGTTTCCGGCTTTTTCAGGCTAAAGCGATATTCAACCATTTGGTTGATGTTCCCAACCCCAATGGCTTCTTTCTTGTTTCAAATACCCAAATGAACCCGCATTGAACGCCTTGAATGCCGTCCAGGTCACATCTCCAGCCACGTCACCTCAGCGCCCCAATCCGTCAGCAATTTCAAAAGATCATCAGGCCGGATCGCCACCGTGCGATCATTGACCAGCGGATGCACATGAACCCGCTCAGCCGTCTTTATCATAGTGTCCATGAAAAGCGTCACACCTTTGTCTGCCCCGGTGACCATCGCCAAGGGGCTGACCGCGCCGGGCCGGATCCCCAGATGCTCCATCAAACGATCCGCTGATCCAAACGACAAGCCAGCCGTGCCCATAGCCGCACCCAGCGCCTTGAGGTCCACCGCACGATCCTGTTCCAGCACCACAAGATGATTCCGTTTCTTTCGATCCCTCAGATAGAAGTTCTTGATGTCTATGCGCCCTGCACCACTGGGGACAACGCCTCCTTGCACTGTCTTGGCATCCTCTACCGTGCGCAGCGGGATGTGTTCATAGAACTCAAAGTCGATCCCTGCCGCCCGCATCTGATCGAGCAAAGCATCCGAGGTGACAGGCAACGTGTCCTGATAGACAGAAGAAGCGTCAACCATAGTGTGTAAACTCTCAGAAGTCTCAGTTCTGCCGTGCGTATACAGAAAACCGGAAACTTGAAAAGTTTTCACCCGGATTTCTTTTCAATAAACCGCTGTCGACCCTGAAACCCAGATGTTCTACCCACATTTAGCAGGATCGCTGTAGACATTTCCCAACAATAAATGCGACGGAACCAACACGCCCTTGCTGCGCTCTAGCCAACCCAATTCTCTCAAAAACGAAGCGCTGTTAGGCTGTTCCTCACCTTTGCTGAATACTTTCATGAGAATTCGTTCATGCCGGACGAATCCAACCTTCTGGGAACACGTCGATATCTCGTAGCAGTATTCTTTTTCCAGATGATCTGCGCGCATTCCATCCACAATACGTTGTGCAATGGTTGTACCGTCATCTCGTTTCACATTCACTGTGTCCACCCCATCCATGCTGAACCGCAAAAGATCAGTCTCGCAAATCCTTATTGGATCTGCACGATACTTGTTGGTTTCGTTGGGTGGCGCGAAACGGAACTTGCTCGCGGACTCAAACAGAAATTCTTCCTTATCGCGCGCCGTTGCCCACTTCTCTACCGGAAGGTCTTTGTTTTGATGCAAGTTCACTAAGCGTAGAAGTCTAATGACAATCTCGTCTTTACCTTCGTCCAATGTCTCCACTTCCCAAACTGCCCCACATGCGAGACTGTTGTCAGAGACACAAAACCGCTGGCCCGCTTCAAACTCAAATGCCGCTCCTACCTGAGGCAGAATGGACATCGCCGCCACTGCAGCAAAACGGCTCACAAAACGCATTCATCGCCTCCCAAAGTATCGATACGGCAAAACGTGCGAAAAGCTCAGAGTGGCGTCAACCACCAAACAGACTTCAAATTTACTCAATTCCCTTGGCCCCTTCTCCAAACTCCCCCATAGAGGCCTCATTCCTAACCCCGAGGAGCCACACAATGCTGCGCGTCTTCCTCTCTGTGTTCGCCGCAATGAGCCTCATCGTGTTGGGAGACACAGCGGGTAAGACGCTCATCGCGATGGGCGTGACACCGATCACGGTGGCGTGGACACGGTTCGGGATCGCGGCGCTTTTGCTCTGGCCGCTCTGTGCACTCACCAGGGATGACCTTCCGGCAATCCGTGACTGGCGGCTTTGGCTGCGCGCCGGGTTCATTGCCGGAGGCATCATCTGCATCCTGACTGCCTTGCGCACAGAGCCCATCGCCGATGTCTTCGGCGTCTTCTTTGTCGGGCCGATGGTGTCCTATCTGCTCTCGGCGGTATTCCTGAAAGAAGAGATCACGGCCTCGCGGACCGCCCTTTTGGGTCTGGGATTTTGCGGTGTTCTGCTGGTGGTCAAGCCGGGCTTTGGCGTCTCACCGGGCTTAATTTGGGCGCTCTTGGCCGGGGTATTTTACGGGGCCTATCTGACGGCGACGCGGTGGCTCGCCATAGAGATCAGACCGCGCCTTTTACTCTTTTCGCAACTTGTCATTGGCGCGATCCTTCTCGCACCGATTGGTCTGGCCCAGAGCCTGCCCGCGCTGACACTGCCCCTCTCCGCCCTGATCCTGGCCAGTGCCATCGCGTCGGCAGCGGGCAATTTCATCCTTGTGACGGTCAACCGCACGACGCCTGCCAGTGTGGTCTCACCACTCATCTATACCCAGCTGATCGCAGCTACGGTTGCGGGCTATGTGTTCTTTCACGACCTGCCTGATGCTGTGGCGCTCACCGGGTTGGGTCTGATCCTTTTCTCGGGACTGTTCTCTCTACGCCTTGCCAAACCCTGAACGCATGGCGCGGTTGGTTCACCCGCTCCTTTTTTGGCATCTGCACCGACGCAATACCGACGTGATACCGACGCAGTACCGATGCTCAAAAACCTTTGATTTCTGGACATTAACCATGATTCGCGCAGGGTGCTGCGTTCTGCGCTTTCCAAACGCGGCAAAACCCTGTAAGCCGCGCGCATCTGAAACGTGACGCTTTAGACCCCGGCGCATGAAATGATGGAGGGGTCGGTGGCAATGGGGCCACCAATGAAACGGAGGACCCGAGAGGGCTCGGGAGTGCCTCCAGATAGGATGCTTTGATGTTCAACGAAGTGAAAAAATCAATTCAGTGGGGCGAGGAAACGCTGACACTGGAAACGGGCAAGGTTGCCCGCCAGGCCGATGGGTCTGTTATTGCAACGCTGGGTGAAACCTCGGTCATGGCCAACGTGACCTTTGCCAAGCAACCCCGTGAAGGGCAGGACTTCTTTCCTCTGACCGTTCACTATCAAGAGAAATACTATGCCGCCGGTAAAGTGCCCGGTGGCTTCTTCAAACGCGAGGCACGCCCGACAGAGAAAGAAACTCTGACCGCGCGCCTTATTGACCGTCCGATCCGTCCGCTATTTGTCAGCGGGTTCAAAAACGAAGTTCTGGTGATGTGCACTGTGCTCAGCCATGACCTTGTGAATGATCCTGACATTGTGGCGATGATCGCAGCCTCTGCGGCTCTGACTATTTCGGGCGCACCATTCATGGGTCCAATCGCAGGCTGCCGTGTGGGCTATGAGGGTGGCGAGTACATCCTGAACCCCGAGGTCGACGATATGCACGACCTGCGCAACAACCCCGAGCAGCGTCTCGATCTGGTTGTGGCGGGCACCAAGAACGCCGTGATGATGGTTGAGTCCGAGGCCTATGAGCTGACCGAAGAGGAAATGCTGGGCGCGGTCACATTCGCGCACGCGCAGATTCAGCCGGTGATCGACCTGATCATCTCACTGGCCGAAGAAGCCGCAAATGAGCCATTTGACTATCAGGCGCCAGACATCTCAGAGCTTTATGCAGCCGTGAAAGCCGCTGGTGAGGCCAAGCTTGTTGAGGCGTATAAAATTCAGGACAAACAGGATCGCACAACCGCCCAGAACGAGGCGCGCGCGCATATCCTTGAAAGCCTGACGGAAGAGCAGCGCGAAGACATCAACGTTGTTCAGGCGATCAAAAAGCTCGAAGCGTCGATCCTGCGCGGCGACATCGTCAAATCCGGCAAGCGGATTGATGGCCGCGCTCTGGATCAGGTGCGTCCCATCGTATGCGAAACCGGCCTTCTGCCGCGCACACATGGCTCAGCGCTCTTTACGCGCGGTGAGACACAAGGCCTTGTCGTGACCACGCTGGGCACCGGCGATGATGAGCAATTCATCGACGCGCTGCATGGCAACTTCAAATCCAACTTCCTGCTGCACTATAACTTCCCACCCTATTCGGTTGGCGAAGCGGGCCGTGTGGGTCCTCCGGGACGGCGCGAGATCGGTCACGGCAAGCTGGCTTGGCGTGCGCTGCAGGCGGTTCTGCCTGCGGCGACCGACTTCCCCTACACCGTGCGGGTGGTTTCTGAGATCACTGAGTCCAACGGCTCAAGCTCCATGGCATCGGTCTGTGGTGGTTCGCTGTCCATGATGGACGCAGGTGTGCCGCTCAAAGCTCCAGTGGCCGGTGTGGCCATGGGTCTGGTTCTGGAAGAGGATGGTTCTTACGGCATTCTAACCGACATCCTTGGCGACGAGGATCACCTCGGCGACATGGACTTCAAGGTCGCGGGTACAGAGAACGGCATCACGTCTTTGCAGATGGACATCAAGGTCGCGGGCATCACGCCTGAGATCATGGAGAAAGCCCTGGCGCAGGCCAAAGCGGGCCGTCTGCACATCCTGGGCGAGATGGCCAAGGCTCTTACCGAGGCCGGAGACTTCTCGGTCCATGCACCACGCATTGAGACAATGCAGATCCCAACCGACAAGATCCGTGAAGTGATCGGGTCGGGCGGCAAGGTCATCCGTGAGATCGTTGAAGTGTCCGGCGCCAAGGTCGACATCAATGACGAAGGCACCATCAAGATCGCATCGCCCAATGGCGAGGCCATTCAGAAAGCCTATGACATGATCCACGCGATTGTGGCTGAGCCAGAAGAAGGTGCCATCTACACCGGCACCGTTGTGAAGATCGTCGATTTCGGCGCCTTCGTGAACTTCTTCGGCAAGCGCGACGGCCTTGTGCATGTCAGCCAGATCGAAAACCGCCGCCTGAACCATCCTTCGGATGTGTTGAAGGAAGGTCAGGAAGTGAAGGTCAAGCTTCTGGGCTTTGATGATCGCGGTAAGGTGCGCCTCTCGATGAAAGTTGTCGATCAGGAAACCGGCGAAGAAGTCAAACAAGAGAAGAAAGAAAAAGACGACGCTTGATTGAAGCGACCTTTTTTGAAAGAGAAACCCCGGCCTCAGAGCCGGGGTTTTTTCTTTGTGACGTAACGTCTCTTGGAAATGTTACTCGCCGAATCTGAACTGAACTGTGTAGGGTAACATGGTTAATGATTTGGGGGAGGAATCATGAAGATTATTACTTTGGCCCTGGGCGCGGCACTCACCGTGTCGGTGCCTGCATTTGCCACACCCGTGACGGACCCGTTCACCAGCTTTTTCAGTTTTGGCGATAGCCTGACCGATGACGGCAAACTTGGATTGCTTGCGCCGCCAAGCTTTGAAGGCCGCTTTAGCAACGGCCCGACCTATGCCGAAATTATTGCCGAAGACTTTGAGGCCAATGGGCACGACACCGGCAACCTGGCTTTGGGCGGCGCGACCGCAGGGGACACAAACCTAAGCCCGATCCCGGGCGCTCCATTGAACACGTTCAGTGCTCAGATTGGTGTATTCGCCGATGCACTGGGTCTTGCCGGACCCGGCGACACGCCCAACCCGCTGATCACAGGATTAGCGCCAGCACCCACATTCGACACAGCGCCGCCGGACACAGGATCAAACCCACTGCTCTCTGCCTTTTTCGGAGCCAACGACCTGTTTCAGGCCTTTGGTATTGCGGGCAGTGGAAGCATAGATCCCGTAGACGCTCCAGCCTTTCTGATTAATTCTGCCTTTGCGGCAGCGGACGCAGTTGAAACAGGCATTCGTGCGCTCAACGCGCTCGACCCCGGTTTGTTTGACGACTTTCTTGTCGTCGCCTTGCCAAACCTGGGTGTAACACCTGCGTTTGCGTCAAACCCGCTGGCAACGCCTGTAACAGATGCGTTCAACGGTCGGCTCGCACTTAACATTCTTGGACTTCAGAACGAAGGCATCAATGTTGTTGGTTTTGACCCGAATGACGTCCTGGACGAGATCATTGCAGATGCGTTGCTGAATGGTGGTGAGGCCTTTGGCATCACCGATGTCACCACACCGTGCCGCATCAGCTTTTCGGACCCGACCGGCCCAAGCTGTCTCGACTTTGACATTGACCCCAACACGCTGCTGTTTGGGGACAGCGTACATCCGAACGCTGTGGCACAGGCCCTCTTGGCACAAGAACTTAGCGGCCTGATCGAGATCGCGCCTGTTCCGCTGCCGGCATCTCTGCCGCTGATGCTTTCGGTCCTCGCGGGCATGGGTTTCGTAGCACGGCGCCGCCGCCGCAGCTGAGCCGCCTCCACGACATGGAAAACCCCGGCCTGATGCGCCGGGTTTTTTCTGTGGGCCCTGTAACGTTGCGTCATTTGCCCCAAAGGTAAGGTTTTCCTTACGGGACAAAACACGCGGTTTTTCCCATGTACGCGCAACACGGTGATTTTTTATAAAATACTCACCCAGATCGAGATCCAGCTTCGCTATCACTCACGGACTATGGCGAGCAGGGTGGGAGGCCCCGGGCACACACACCGGGGTCTCTCGTTTTTCCAATCACCCGTATCAGTTCAAACTGGCAACGCCGTGGTCTGCAGGACCGTGCGCAGTGCAAAGCTTGACTGCATTTTGGCGACACCAGGCAGACGTGTGAGATACTGTCGGTGGATGCGTGCGAAATCTTCGGTGTCCTCGGTCACAAGCTTGAGGATATAGTCCGCCGTCCCCGCCGTTAGATGGCATTCAAGCACATCGGGTATCCGCGCCACGGCCTGCTCAAAAGCCTCCAGGATTTCTTCGGCTTGTGTGGTCAGAGTGATCTCAACAAAAACGGTTGTCGGCACACCCATCTTGCGCCGGTTCAACAGTGCCACGTAGCCTTTAATGTACCCATCCGTCTCAAGTCGCTGGACGCGCCTGTGACAGGCAGAAGCCGAAAGGCTAACAGCTTCGGCAAGCTCGGCGTTAGAGATTCGACCTTGTTTCTGAAGCACTGACAGAAGGCGACGATCCATCGCATCTAAGGGCATTTTGGAAAGAACCTTTCAATATATGAATTGATGATCGAAGGATGTTCGGAAGAAGTGACATGGAGCGCGTACAATTTCAATCACCTTGCGCATAAAACGCGCGATTGTGGGGCCAATGGAGAAGGAGACCCCGCAATGAAAATCGGATGCCCAACTGAGATTAAACCTCAGGAATTCCGCGTCGGAATGACACCGAACGCGGCACAAGAAGCTGTCGCACACGGACATGACGTTGTGATCCAGGCTGGTGCCGGGAAGGGCGCTGGCTTTGAGGATGCCGATTACACAGCGGCCGGTGCCGCGATTGTTGACACAGCCGAGGAAATCTTTGCCACCGCCGACATGATCGTGAAGGTCAAAGAGCCGCAAGCCGTAGAACGCAAGATGCTGCGCGAAGGTCAGCTTCTGTTCACCTACCTGCATCTCGCACCCGATCTGGATCAAACACATGATCTGCTGGCCTCGGGCTGTACCGCCATCGCTTATGAGACCGTGACCGACCGCAATGGCGGCCTGCCGCTGCTTGCGCCAATGTCCGAGGTGGCCGGGCGTCTCGCGCCACAATCCGGTGCCTGGGCGTTGCAAAAGGCCAATGGCGGCAGCGGTGTTCTTTTGGGCGGTGTGCCCGGCGTGCGCCCGGCCAATGTGGCGATTGTCGGCGGAGGAGTGGTCGGTACGGCTGCGGCGCGGGTCGCAGTAGGCATGGGCGCGAATGTCACCGTCCTGGATCGTTCAGTACCGCGCTTGTCCTATCTGGACGATATCTTCATGGGGCGGCTCACGACCCAGTATTCGGACCGTGGATCTTTGTCTGAACTTCTGCCCCTAATGGACATGATCATCGGGGCGGTTCTGATCCCCGGTGCCGCAGCACCCAAGCTGATCAGCCGCGAACAGCTAAGCACGATGAAACCCGGCTCCGTGCTGGTAGATGTGGCGATTGACCAGGGTGGATGCTTTGAGACATCCAAAGCCACCACACATGCCGATCCGATCTACGACGTGGACGGCATCATGCATTACTGCGTGGCCAACATGCCAGGAGCCGTGGCGCGCACGTCAACCATTGCTCTGGGCAATGCGACCATGCCCTTCATGCTGGCCCTGGCGAACAAAGGCTGGAAACAGGCCTGTGCCGATGATGAGCACCTGCTGAACGGCCTTAACGTGCATGCAGGTCAGCTGACATACTATGCCGTTGGCAAAGCGCTCGGCATCGATGTGGTGTCGCCGCAGTTGGTGGTGAAAGGATAAGCGCCCTCACCGCTCAATATTCGCGCCACCCTCTTCGGTGCGTTTCGCTATAAAGGCGTCTATGGCTTCCAAGCGAGCTGCCTCCATTGGGGGCGGCTCATGGGCTTCAACCTTATCAAAGAAAATCTGATTGGCGCGCTGCGTGGCATCCACTGATCCACGGTCGCGGTAGTTCTCAAAATTGGACCAATCCGACAACAGCGGAGAATAGAACGCGGTCTCAAACCGGTCCAACGTATGCTGCGTGCCAAAGAAATGGCCGCCATGGCCGACATCGGTAATGGCCTCAAGTCCGAGCGTCGCCTCTGTCACTTCCAACGGTTTGAAGAGCTCTGCGAACATTTGCAGGACTTCGACATCGATGATGAATTTCTCAGCCGATATGGTCAGCCCACCTTCCAGCCAACCAGCCCCATGCAGGATCAGATTTGCGCCTCCCATCAGCGCGCCCCAGAGCGACATTTGGCTTTCATAGGCCGCCTGTGCATCCGGCGCATTCGAGGCGGTGGGGGCAGAGGACCGCAGCGGCAGATTGTACCGCCGCGCCAGCTGGCCGGAGGCAAAGGCCGCTTTGACGTATTCCGGCGTACCAAACGCGGGCGCGCCAGTGCGCATGTCCACGTTAGAGGTAAAGCTGCCGTAACACACCGGCGCACCGGGCCGAACAATCTGAGACAGGCAAAGCCCGGCCAGCGCCTCGGCATTCTGCATGACCAGTGCACCGGGAATGGTCACGGGGGCCATGGCACCGGCCAGCGTGAATGGTGTGAGGATCATCATCTGACCGCCATGTGCCGCGTCAATGATGCCCCGGCACATCAGCTCATCCAGCTGAAGTGGCGAATTGGAATTGGCCACCGAATAGCTGACGGGGGTATTCACAAAGTCTTCCCGACTTAACCCGTGCGCCAGACGCAGGATTTCATAGCTGTCGGCAATCGCCTCACGGCCTCGAAAATAGACGAACGGGATTTTCTCGGTCAGCGCGGCGATGGACCGGGTCATATGCAAATGACGCAGCCCCATGGCAATGTCTTGCGGCTCAACCACCGGGCCGATGAAATGGATCACATCAAACGCCTGCGCCACTTTGCAGAAGTTGTCATAGTCCTGAAGCGTGCCGGGCCTGCGCCCCCCTTGAAGGTCGGAACAGTTGGGCGACCCTGCGGACGTCGTTATACCCACCTGCCGTCCACCAATCGTCACGGTACGCGCAGGATTGTGACTATGAAGAGTCACCGTAGGTGGCGCATGCGCCATCAACTCCATCAAGACATCAGGATCAAAGTGAATGACGTGATCTTCGCCCTCGCGCATTCCAGCTTTCACATAAAACGCCCGCGCCTCATCGTTCAGCACCTTGATCCCAGTGTCCCGCAACACCTTGAGCGACGCGTTGTGGATGGCTTCGATTTCATCCGCGCTGAACTGTTCAATGGGTGCATAGGGGTTCTTCCACTGCCGCCAGGCAGCATCAAAAGCCCGTTCTGCCGCATTTGCCCGTTTTGCCGCGCGTGCGCGACGCCCACCACTTCGTTGCGTGTTCATGAGTCTGGTTCCTCTCGGGCGAGAATGTTGCGGTATGCGGTAACGGTGTCAGGCTGGATATCGCGGCCTGTGAAACTTCGAAAGTACGCCTCAAGATAGCCAAGGCGCTCCTCATGGGTTTCGTCCTGTGCGACATCCAGAGCATAGTATGTGATCTGCGTAAAACAGATCACACGCGCACGGATGAACGCCTCGGGTTGTGGATACCCGAAACGCTCAAAAAACGCGGACACCGCCTGAACGCGGGCGGCGTCCTCTGCCTTCACCTTTTCGCGCAGGGCGTCATCATATCGTGCCCAGTCGCGTATCGCCTGATCAAGATCCGGGTCAAAACGGCGGTGATCCGTCCAAACGGCAAAAAGGGCCAGAATGCCATCATCCAGGGTTTCGGCATCGGCCACCGTTTCGACCATCACATTGGTGTTGCGGGTGCGCCAACGGTGGATGAGCGCGTCAAGAAGCGCCTCACGGCTTTCGAAATGCCAATAGAAACTGCCCCGCGTGACGCCGAGGGCGCGTGCCAGAACCGTGATCTGGACAGCTTCGACACCACTGTCGATCAACATAGTCTGCGCGGCTTCGATCCAGTGGTCACGTGTCAGTCTGGAGTTTCGATCAGTTGAGTCGCTATCGAGCATACATGATTTCCATACAGGGTTGCATGGATAGATACAGCCCTGTATGGTTTGCGTCAATCGAAAGGATCCTGCGATGCCCGAAAAAGCCCCGGCCAAAGCCACAAGGTTTGCTGATCTGTCCTTCACGCCACGTTTCGAATATGGCGAGATGGCGCAGGTGACCGAGGTGACGTCGCACACAATGGGCACGCGACTTGGTTCTGGGTTTGGGCGCTTCACCAACGCGGAAATCCCCTGGACTGTGCAATATGATGAGGTTCTTCTTGTACTGGAAGGGGCGCTGACCGTGCGCACCAAAGAAGGCGATCTGACCGCGGGGCCGAAGGACACGATATGGCTGCCGACTGGCACAGAGCTCACCTATGCCGCAGAGAGCGCATTGGTGTTTTATGCGATTGAACCCTCAAACTGGGCTGAGGAAAGCTAAGCCGATGAAGATCAACCGCTTACCACAGGATGACAAGACCAATGGGTGGAGCGCGATCTTGCCGGATCGTCAGGCGCATGATGCACTGAAAGGCGATATCAAGGCGGATTGGGTTGTGCTGGGCGCAGGGTATGCCGGGCTGGCGGCGGCACGCCGTTTGGCCGAGAACTGCCCGGATGAGAAGATCGTGGTGGTCGAGGCTGGCGAAGCGGGTGAAAACGCATCGGGGCGCAACTCGGGCTTTGCGATTGATCTTCCCCACAATGTCGGCTCTTCACTGGACGAACTGGACGGCAGCCACCGCTTTATGCGGCTGGCGCGTATGGCGATTGACCACCTCGAAGACGTCGTGACGACGCATGGGGTAGACTGCAATTGGTCGCGTGCCGGTAAATACCACACGGCAGTCAGTCCAAAAGGCACCAGGGATGTCTTGGAGCCATTCAAGGCAGAGCTTGAAGCGCTGGGCGAGCCCTATGAGTGGATCGAAGGGGATGATCTGCGCACGCGTCTCGGCAGTCCGCATTTCACCGCCGCTGTCTACACCCCCGGCTGTGTTTTGATGAATCCGGCAGGCTTGACGCGGGGCTTGGCGGATACTTTGCCGTCCAATGTAACGGTGCATGAAAACTCGCCTGTGATTGAGGCGGAATTTCAAAACGGCGTGACGCTAAAGACGCCACTAGGCTCGGTGCGCGCGCCCAAGATGATCATGGCCGCAAACGGCTTCAGCGAACAGTTCGGCTTTCACAAGCAGAAGTTTCTGCATCTCGTCGCCCATGCCAGCCTGAGTCGTCCCCTGACCGAAGAAGAGCGCGCGATCTACGGTGTGGGCGAGGCCTGGGGTCTGACGCCGGTCAACGCCTTTGCCGGGATCACCATGCGCTATACTGCGGATCACCGCATCCTGATCCGGCATGGATTGAGCTATCGCCCCAGTCAACGTCTGAAACCCGGCGAACATGAACAGGTTAAGCGCACGCATAAGCGACTTTTCGATCAGCGTTTCCCCGGGTTGGAGGCGGTTGAGATGGAGCATACATGGTCAGGTTTCGTGTGCCTGTCTCGCAATGGCGCGCCGGCGTTTGGGCAGATCGGGCCGAACATCTGGTCCGCGGTGTGCCAAAATGCGGTCGGCGTGACTAAGGGCACTTTTGGCGGCATTCTGGCGGCGGATATGGCCACCGGACGGGACAATCCGCTCATCGCAGATATGCAGACGCTGGGCGAACCCGACCCGCTTCCACCTCGTCCTTTCCTGGACCTTGGCGTGCGCGCGCGGTTTCAATGGGAATTGTTTGCCAACCGGCACGAGGCATAGACCGCTAGCCGCCAATCTGTGTGTGCAGCTCAAAGCCCGGCGCATATCTCAGCGTCACATAGGTGACAGGATCATCGTGATCCCAGGTGGTCCGCTCCACTGTGAAAACTGGCGCTCCGGGAGCGAGGCGCAGCGTGGCAGCACCTTCTTCAGACGCAGCTTGCGCGCTTAGACTGACGTCAATTTTAGTGTAGGGCACTGTGTGCAAAAGCCATTCATTTGCGCTCAGCGTATCAAAAGACTGCTCGGCCGCGTGTGGGACGGTTTTCAAATTGATCCAACGGTCCTCAAGTACAAAGGGCGCATCATCAGCAAGATGCACGGCACGCACATGAAGTGCCGTGGTGTTGCCGCCCAGTTTTTGCGCGCAGACCGGATCAGGCGTCATGATGGATTGCTCCAGTAAGCGATACCCGTATACGTGCCCGCGCTCTTCGATGTCCTGCCGCAGAACAGGGATATCCAGCACCGCACGTCCCACAGGATACATTGCTACACGCGTGCCTGCCTTGCGCCTACGCTCCAGAATTCCGGCGTCGGCCAAGGCCTGAAGGGCGCGGTTGACTGTGGCACGGGCGCACCCAAATTCAGCCGCAAGGTCCACCTCTCCGGGAATGATATGTCCCGGAGGCCATTCTCTTGCATGAACACGGCGCAAAACTTCGGCTTGAATGGCCTGCCAACCGGTGGGTTGCGGGGTGGTCATAGCAAATCCCTAAGCTCATCCGTCGCAGCGGCGTAAGCTTTCACAATGCGATCTCGGTTGATGTGCCGCCCTGCCTGCACAACATGCCGACCTGCACTCCAGACGCCATCCACCATGGCGTTTGAACCTGCAAAGATGAAACTGTCGAGCGCTGTGTCGCCATCCAGTCCAACGAGATCGACGTGATCCATATCCAGGGCAAGCAGGTCTGCCCAAGCACCATGTTCTATGCGCCCGGTCTGGCGCCCTGCGGCCTTCGCACCGCCCTGGAAAATGGCGTCAAACATCGTCCGGCCCGTGGAATGCGCGCCTGTCGCAAGCGCTGCTCGGGACCGGTCGCGTAAACGTTGAGAGTACTCCAGCTGACGCAGTTCCTCGCAAAGCGATATTCGGATGTTCGAATCCGATCCAACCGCCGTGTGTCCACCCGCCTGCATCCAGCGGACTCCATCGAATATCCCGTCCCCAAGACTGGCTTCGGTGATCGGACAAAGGCCAGCCACAGCTCCGGTCTTGGCCAATCGGGTGGTTTCGTCGGGCAGCATTTGCGTGCAATGGATAAGGCACCAGCGCTCCGAGAGGTCAGCATTGTCCAAGAGCCATTTCACCGGACGCGCGCCGTAGGCGGCCTCTACCTCTTCCACTTCCGCAACCTGCTCAGCGAGGTGCATATGAACCGGTCCGGCTGGAAAAAGGTCGGGGGCACGTAATACGTCTTCCCGTGAAACAGCGCGCAAGCTGTGCGGCGCGACCCCCAGCGCGGTGTCTGCTGGCAGGGTTTTGACTATCGCATGGCAGTCCTCCACCAGACGCGCATAGCGATCAGCATCATTTCCAAAACGAAGCTGCCCGGGTCCAAGCGGCCGGCCATCGCAGCCCCCGAACTGATAGTGCACCGGTAAAAGCGTCAACCCGGTACCGGTTGCCTCCGCTGCGGCGGCAATACGTTCCGCCATTTCGCTCAAGCGTGCATAAGGCGTGCCATCGGGTGCGTGGTGCAGATAATGAAACTCAACATTCGTGGCATAGCCCGCCTCCAGCATTTCCATCTGCACCAGGGCGGCTATGGCCTCGACATGGTCCGGGGTCAGGCGATCGAGAAACCGATACATTAAGCGCCGCCACGTCCAGAAGCTATCGGTTCCATCTGGACCGCGCCGCTCGGTCAATCCGGCCATAGCACGTTGAAACGCATGGGAATGGGCATTGACTGGCGCAGGAAGCAAGAGGCCCATGCGCTGGCCCTGCGGCTCAGATGAGGGCGTAACCGACTCAATACGCCCCTCGGCATCAATGTGAACGGACACATCTTTCGCCCATCCATCCGGTAAAAGCGCCTGCTGTGCCCAGACAATTGTCATGCTTGCATCCTTCATTATTATGTCTATACATAATAACAACGCCGAGTTCAGATCAAGAAAGAATTGCTGTCATGCTGCTGCGCAATGCAACACTGGCGGGCACCGCCGCACACACACCCTATGGGTTGATGACCCAAGCCGCGATCTGGGTGGAAGATGGCGTGATCCGGTGGCTTGGCCCTGACGCAGACGTGCCAATGGAGGCCGCGAATGTGCCCTCAGAGGATACAGAAGGCCGACTGGTCACACCCGGTCTGATCGACTGCCACACCCATGTTGTTTTTGGCGGGCATCGGGCAGGCGAGTTCGAGATGCGCCTCAACGGGGCGACCTATGAAGAGGTGGCAAAGGCCGGGGGCGGGATTGTCTCGACTGTCACGGCCACGCGGACCGCATCGGAAGAAACGCTTTTGGTCGATGCCCTGAAACGTGTCGACGCTTTGATTGCCGAAGGCGTGTGCGCGATTGAGATCAAGTCCGGTTATGGGCTTGATGTTGAGACCGAACTTAAAATGCTGCGTGTTGCGCGACAGATTGGCCAGCAGCGTCCGGTCCGTGTGAAGACCACATTTCTGGGCGCGCACGCCGTGCCGACAGAGTATAAGGGCAGGTCTGCGGACTACATTTCCCAGATATGCCTGCCCGCGCTTGAGCAAGCGCACCAGCAAGGTCTTATTGATGCGGTTGATGGGTTTTGCGAAGGCATCGCCTTCACAGCGGAAGAGCTGGAGCCGGTGTTTGAACGTGCCAAGGCCCTGGGTTTGCCCGTCAAACTTCACGCCGAGCAACTGTCCAACATCGGCGGCACGCAACTCGCAGCGAAATATGGAGCGCTCTCTGCCGATCACGTGGAATACGCGACTGAGGAAGATGCCAAAGCTATGGCTGGGTCAGGCAGTGTCGCTGTGCTCTTGCCCGGAGCCTTCTACACGTTGAACGAAACACAAAAGCCCCCTGTTGAGGCGTTTCGCAAGCACGGCGTGCCGATGGCGCTGGCCACCGATTGCAACCCAGGCTCTTCCCCCATGACCTCTCTGCTTTTGACCATGAACATGGGCTGCACATTCTTCGGCATGACACCACAAGAAGCGTTTCTTGGGGTCACATCGCATGCCGCCCAAGCGCTCGGACTGACCGACTGCGGCGCATTGCGGCCCGGTCTGCGCGCAGATCTCGCGGTCTGGGATATCGAGCACCCTGCCGAGCTTGCCTATCGAATTGGTTTCAATCCCTTGGTCCGGCGCATTTTTGGAGGGAACGCATGACACAAGTGCTTCACCCCGGAGCCGTGAGCTTAGCCCAACTGGAAAGCATTTGGCGTGAAGGTCTCGACGCACGTCTCGATACGTCATGTCGGGAACCTGTGGATGCTGCGGCAGCGGTAGTGCGCAAGGCAGCCGAAGGCGAAGAGGCGGTCTACGGTGTGAACACCGGTTTTGGCAAACTGGCCAGCGTGAAGATTCCCACAGACCAAACTACGCAGCTTCAGCGCAACCTGATCCTGTCGCATTGCTGTGGTGTTGGAGAGGCGCTTGATGTCGATACGACGCGGCTGATGATGGTGCTCAAGCTGATCTCGCTGGGGCGCGGGGCATCCGGCGTGCGATGGGACATCATCCAACTGATCGAAGACATGCTGGCGCAAGGCGTGACGCCGGTTGTGCCGGTGAAAGGCTCTGTCGGCGCCTCCGGTGATCTGGCGCCACTCGCCCATATGGCGGCAGTCATGATTGGTGAAGGTGAGGCCGTGTATCAGGGCAACGTCATGTCAGGGAAGGCCGCGCTGCAAGCCGCAGGTCTGTCGTCAGTGATCCTTGGCCCAAAGGAAGGTCTGGCGCTGATCAACGGCACGCAATTCTCAACGGCCTGTGCCTTGGTCGGGCTGTGGAACGCCTGGACAAATCTGCAATCCGCCGTCGTCACCGGGGCGTTGTCGACGGATGCCATTATGGGGTCAACGGCACCTTTGGTGGCAGATATTCACACCCTGCGAGGCCATGCCGGACAGATCGAAGTGGCGCAGGCACAGCGCGCCCTGATGGATGGCTCGGAAATTCGCGAAAGCCATCGCGAAGGCGACACGCGGGTGCAAGACCCCTATTGCATTCGGTGCCAACCGCAAGTGACCGGCGCCGCCATGGACCTGCTGCGTTTTGCCGGGCGCACGCTTGAAGTTGAGGCCAACGCCGTGACCGACAACCCGCTGGTGCTGGTTGCGGAAAACCGCATCGTCTCAGGTGGGAACTTCCACGCTGAACCCGTGGGGTTTGCTGCCGACCAGATCGCCGTTGCCATCTCTGAAATCGGGGCCATCGCCCAGCGCCGCGTGGCCTTGATGGTGGACCCGACACTGAGTTTCGATCTGCCACCTTTCCTGACACCCGAACCTGGGCTGAATTCCGGCCTGATGATCGCCGAGGTCACCACGGCGGCGTTGATGAGCGAGAACAAGCATCTCGCCAACCCCTGCACCACCGACAGCACACCAACATCCGCAAATCAGGAGGACCATGTGAGCATGGCCGCCCACGCCGCGCGACGCCTCGCGGTGATGAATGAAAACCTGTCGGTCATTCTAGGTGTCGAGATGCTGTGCGCCGCGCAAGGTATAGAGGCGCGTGCTCCTCTCATAACATCTGCGCCTTTGCAGGATGTGGTGCAGATGCTGCGCAAGCGCGTGCCAAGTTTGGAGAAAGATCGGTACATGGCACCTGATATCGAGATGACGTCCCAACTGATCACGGCGGGCATTGTGATCAAGTCTGCCAAGCTGGAATTGCAGCTATGAAGCCATTGGAAGGTATTCGTGTATTGGACCTAACGCGCGTTCTGGCGGGACCCTATTGCACGGCTCTGCTGGCCGATCTGGGGGCTGAGATCATCAAGCTCGAACCCCAACGTGGAGATGACTATCGACACATAGGTCCATTCAGAGATGGGGAAAGCGGTCTGTTCACGCTAAACAACCGCGGCAAACAAAGCGTTGCGCTAGACCTCAAACAAGACGAAGGCCTGACGCTTGCCCGGCAGATTGCAGCACAATGTGATGTGGTGATCGAGAACTTCCGCCCCGGCGTTGCCGAAAAAATCGGACTGGGTCCCAAAGCTCTGAGGACCGAAACACCAGATCTTATCTATTGTTCGATTTCGGGATTTGGACAGGAAGGTCCGTTTCGCGACTTGCCCGCGTATGATCTTGTGGTGCAGGCCATGTCCGGCCTTATGGCCGCAACAGGCGAGGCGGGCGGTGAACCTTTAAAATCTGGTGAATCGCTGGCAGACCTGATGGCTGGTTTGTTTGGCTCCTGGGCCATTCTGGCGGCACTGGTGCAGCGCAGTCGCACGGGCACAGGCGCGGTGCTGGACGTGGCCATGTATGATGCGCTCTATTCCATGCTGACGACAAGCCACGCCCTATACCTTTACGGCGACACCATACCTGAACGCGTGGGCAATCGACATCCTCTTTCAACGCCTTTTGGATGTTTTGCGACGATGGATGGTCAAGTGGTGATCGCAGTGCTGACACCTGCGCAATTTGCCCGAATGGCCGAATTGATCGGGCGACCGGAGCTTTCGGATGACACGCGCTTCGCATCGGACGAGGCACGAACTCAGAATGAGCAAGAATTGCGGGACATGATCGAGACATGGAGCCAGCAGATGAAGACCGAGTCAGCCATGGTAGCCCTGGCTGAAGCGGAAATACCATCGGCGCCCATCTGGGATATCTCCGAGGCGACACAAAGCGATCATGCCCGTGACCGGAACTTAGTGGTGAACTTGGCCCATGACCGGCTGGGCACGTGCCCTGTTGTGCCGCAACCGGTTCGCTTTGACGGCGGCCAGGTACATGCCAGCGAGGGCGCACCTGGGCTGAGTGCCGATGCCCAGGATGTGCTGACGCGGTTTTGCGGTGTGGACAATGCGGGCTTTGCCCGGTTGAAAAGTAAAGGAGTTGTCCTGTGACCGACCCTTGGCACATGCTCAGTGATGACGAGCGGCTCTTGTGCGAAATGCTAGAGCGCGTCGTGGCAGAGAAAATAGCGCCACTTGCGGCAGAGACTGATGAAACGGCCTGTTTCGTTTCGCGGCAATTATCCGTTTTGGCTGAATTCGGAATGATGGGGGCCAACCTTCCAGAACGCGTTGGCGGACCGGGTATTTCAGCAATGGCGCTATTGCGGGCGGTAGAGATTGTGGCGGCGGGCTGTGGATCGACGGCCTCGGCCATGACTGCCCATTTCCTGGCAACAGATACGATCCTGCTAGGAGGGACAGAGGCGCAGCAGAATAATTGGCTGTCTGACGCTCTGACCGGCAAGACTTTGGGTGCCTTCGCTTTGACGGAGCCCAACGCTGGCAGCGATCCAGCGGATATGCGAACCCGGGCCGTGAAGACCAGTGATGGCTGGCACCTGACGGGCAGCAAATGCTTTATCTCGAATGGCGGTCTGGCGGATTTCGTTGTGGTTTTTGCCGTGACCGATCCTGATGCCGGCCATCGCGGTATATCCGTCTTTGTGCTACCCAAAGAGACACCCGGCTTCAGCGCCGGTCCAGCCGAGCGAACGATGGGCCTGAAAGGTGGTCATGTCTTTTCTCTGAGCCTCGATTGCCACCTTCCAGAAGAGTCTTTGCTTGGTGAGGCGGGTCGAGGGTTTAAAACGGCCATGCAGGTTTTGGATAATGGCCGCATCGAAGTGGCCGCGCAGAGTATTGGGATGGCGCAGGCCGCATTGGAAATGGCAACCACCTACGCGCAAGAGCGTGTGATTGGGGGCACCCTTCTTAGTGAGCGTCAGGGGATCATGTGGATGCTGGCCGATATGGCAACCGAACTGAGCGCCGCGCGGCTGATGGCGCAAGAGGCAGCCCGCCAGCGCAGCCTTGGCAAGCGGTTTACCATGGCAGCCTCCATGGCCAAACTTCATGCCTCGGAAATGGCGGATAGGGTGGCTGATGCAGCTCTGCAAATCCACGGCGGCTATGGCTACATTCGCGACTTTCCAATCGAGCGCCTGACCCGCGATTTACGCATCATGCGCATTTATGAAGGCTCAAGCGAAATTCAGCGCAACATCATTTCCAGCCATCTTCTGGCTGAAAGGAGGACATCATGACTGACCCTCGCCACAATACCCGTGACATCTTCCCCCCGACTGGTGATCAGATCACGGCCAAATCCTGGACCACCGAAGCGCCGATGCGGATGCTGATGAACAACCTGCATCCTGATGTGGCCGAAAATCCGCATGAGTTGGTTGTCTATGGCGGCATTGGCCGGGCTGCGCGCACGTGGGAGGATTTCGACCGGATCGTCGCAGGCCTGAAGGATCTTGAGGAAGACGAGACACTCCTCGTTCAATCGGGCAAACCGGTGGGTATTTTTAAAACGCACTCTGACGCACCCCGTGTCCTCATCGCCAATTCCAATCTGGTGCCGCATTGGGCCAATTGGGATCATTTCAGCGAACTCGATCGCAAAGGTCTCATGATGTACGGCCAGATGACCGCCGGGTCCTGGATCTACATTGGCACCCAAGGCATCGTGCAAGGCACCTATGAAACCTTCGCCGAGGCCGGTCGTCAGCACTATGACGGGAACCTGACAGGCCGCTGGATCCTAACCGGAGGTTTGGGTGGCATGGGCGGTGCGCAGCCTCTGGCGGCGGTCTTTGCCGGAGCGTGCTGTCTTGCGGTGGAATGCGACGAAACCCGTGTCGATTTCCGTATACGCACCAAATATCTTGATGCGAAAGCCCATACGCTTGATGAGGCCCTCGCGATGATCAACCGCTGGACCAAAGCCGGAGAGGCCAAGTCCGTGGGGCTCATTGGCAATGCGGCCGATATCTTCCCCGAGCTTGTTCGGCGCGGCATCCACCCCGATATTGTCACGGATCAGACAAGTGCCCACGACCCAGTGCATGGATATCTGCCCCAAGGATGGTCCGTGGCCGAGTGGCGAGCCAAACAGGAAAGCGATCCCAAAGCCGTTGAAAAAGCCGCACGCGCCTCGATGAAAACCCATGTTAAGGCAATGGTGGATTTCTGGAACGCCGGCGTGCCCACGCTGGACTATGGCAACAACATCCGGCAGGTGGCGCTTGAGGAAGGGCTGGAAAATGCTTTCGCCTTTCCAGGCTTTGTCCCTGCCTACATTCGCCCGCTCTTCTGCAAAGGCATAGGCCCGTTTCGCTGGTGTGCGCTCTCGGGTGATCCGGACGACATCTACAAAACCGATGCAAAGATGAAGGAACTGTTCCCCGAGAACACCCATCTGCACCAATGGCTCGACATGGCACAAGAGCGGATCGCCTTTCAGGGGCTGCCTGCGCGGATTTGCTGGATTGGTTTGGGAGACCGACACAAAGCCGGGCTTGCCTTCAACGAGATGGTGCGAAACGGCGAGTTGAA
Organism: uncultured Roseovarius sp.; assembly: GCA_947496175.1. Classification (GTDB taxonomy): domain Bacteria; phylum Pseudomonadota; class Alphaproteobacteria; order Rhodobacterales; family Rhodobacteraceae; genus Roseovarius. The sequence goes on along the minus strand of CANMBU010000004.1, from coordinate 66,049 downwards.
AGCACCCGTCGTCATTGGGCGCGACCATCTTGATTCAGGCTCTGTTGCTTCCCCCAACAGGGAAACGGAAGCCATGAAGGATGGCTCTGACGCGGTGAGTGATTGGCCCTTGCTGAACGCACTTCTGAACACCGCCAGCGGCGCGACTTGGGTGTCACTGCATCATGGAGGAGGCGTTGGCATGGGCTTCAGCCAGCATTCCGGCATGGTCATCTGTTGCGACGGCACCGAAGACGCAGACCGCAGGCTTGAACGCGTCCTCTGGAATGACCCCGCAACAGGTGTAATGCGGCATGCCGATGCCGGATATGAGATTGCAAGGGAGTGCGCCGAGAAGCACGGGTTAAGACTGCCGGGGATTCTATGAGGAGGCGGTTGGTTTAAGCAGGTGGGAATTGGCCCAGAGCACGGCGGTACTGCATCGCTGTAAAAGTCAGGTTAGAGCCCAAAACGACATCTAAACCAAACCGCGCCAGCGGGTCTTGATTCCGCACGAGAAGGCTTGCGGGCAGCAAAGCCCACACAACCACCCCAACGAAAAAAGGCCCGCGCATCTGGCGGGCCTTTCAAACATCCGGGCGCGCTTACTTCTTCAGCGAGTCGCGGATTTCCATCAGGATATCAAGCTCGCTTGGGCCAGCTTCTTCTTCGGGTTCTGGCTCGCTGTTGTCAGCTGCGTCTTTCACCTTGTTCACGTAACGCACCAGCATGAACACCACGAACGCGATGATCAGGAAGTTGATGATGGCCATGATGAACGCACCATAGGCGAACACAGCAGCACCGCCTTCCCGGGCCGCTTCCAGCGACGCGCCTTCTGCCACATCACCCGACAGAACGGCGTAATTATTGGTAAAGTCGATCCCGCCCATGAACAGGCCAATGATCGGGTTGATCAGGTCGCCGACGAGCGATGTCACGATCGCTGTGAACGCAGCACCAATGATGATACCAACGGCCATGTCCATGACATTGCCCTTGGCGATGAAGTCTCTGAATTCCGAAAGCATTCTTGTGTCCTCTCTGTATACCCACGGCACGTAACCCTGGCCGCTTGCGGCAAGTATCTAGCACAAGATACGCTGCTGTATTGAGGAAAGACGGGGGAAAGCTGCCACACGGCTCCCCGCGTGGCGTCTGCGCATCAGTCATTGCGAACTTGATGTTTGCCGCATTGTCCATACACACATGCAATTCCCCAAAATCATTGACTTTTCCACGGCATTGTCAAACGCTCTGTCACGAACAAAAATTGGAAAAAACATGGTGGACCGCGAAAGTGAATTGATCGCTGGTATCGACGTAGGCGGTACGTTCACAGATCTCGTGCAGCTTGATCAAACAACCGGTCAGGTACGGTTGGCGAAGGTTCCCACGACATCTGACAATCAAGCACTGGGAGTGATGAACGCACTGAACGCGGCGGAGTGTGATCTGGCGTCCCTCAGTCTCATCATCCATGGCACCACGACCACCACCAACGCGGTGCTTGAGCGCAAACTCAGCCGTACCGGGCTGATCACAACCCGCGGCTTTCGCGATGTACTTGAACTTGGCCGCCGCACGCGACCACAGGCCTATGGAATGACAGGGCATTTCACCCCGATTATTCCGCGTGATCTTCGGCTGGAAGTGCCCGAACGTGTGGACGCGGCAGGTCAGGTCCTTGTTCCACTTGACGAAGAGGCCGTTAGACAGGCAGGTGAAGCACTTTTGCAGGCAGGCTGCGAGTCTGTGGTCGTGCATTTCCTGCATGCCTATGCCAATCCCGGCCATGAAACCCGCGCTGCCGAAGTCTTGGCCGAGGTTTGGCCAAACCCACATATCACCATTGGGCATGCAATCTTACAGGAATCGCGCGAATATGAGCGTGGTGTGACGGCTGCGGTTAATGCCAGTGTGCAGCCCATTCTTGACCGCTACCTCTGGCGGTTGACACAAGACGCCGCAGATGCGGGATATCCCGGCGAGATACTGGTGATGAATGGCAATGGCGGCATGGCCTCGGCCCGCACGGTGGCCAAGGAAGCCGCCAAGACAGTCATGTCTGGCCCGGCGTCTGGCGTCATGGCGGCGGCCTATACGGCACGCCTCACCGGTCACGAAAACCTCATCACCTATGACATGGGAGGCACGTCAACCGACGTGGCCCTGATACGGTCTTCGGAACCCGCAGTTTCGAACGAGATTGAGATCGAATACGCCATGCCCATCCACGTGCCGATGGTCGATGTCCGCACCGTGGGTGCAGGCGGCGGATCAATTGCGCGTGTCACCTCCTCTGGCCTCTTGGAGATCGGCCCGGAGAGTGCGGGCGCCGATCCTGGGCCGATTTGCTATGGCAAGGGCGGCAAAGAACCCACGATTTCAGACGCAAACCTCATTCTTGGGCGCCTCAACCCGCACAGTGTCGTGAAATCCGGTGGAACGGCATCGGATATTGTCGCGCGAGTATTTGCAGAGAAGCTGGCCGAGCCGTTGGAACTTGATGTCACCGACGCAGCACTGGCCGTGATACAAATGGCCAACACCAAGATGGCCGGGGCCATTCGCATGGTGTCATTGTCTTTAGGTGCCGATCCGCGCGATTTTGCGCTTTTCGCATTTGGCGGCGCCGGCCCGCTTCATGCCAGCGCCCTTGCCAGAGAGCTTGGGATCCCCAAAGTATTGGTGCCAGCGCGGCCGGGGATCACCAATGCAATTGGCTGTGTCACCGCAGACCTGCGTCATGATTTTGTGCAGACAATCAACCGGCCAGTGGATGCTCTTGAGGAGACTGAACTTGCCTCGGTCTTTGCCGATCAAGTGAGAGAGGGCGACGCGTTGATTGACACGGAACGCCTGCCTGTCAAAGCCATCCGCCACTTGTTTAGTGTGGACATGCAATTCGTGGGTCAAACCCATCTTTTGCGGGTGCCCTTAGAGTCCCCCGATATAAGCCCTCACGCGCTTCATGATCTCTTCGCGCTGGCCTATTTCAACCGCTTCCGTGTCGAGCTGGAGGAAATCCGTGCACAGGTGGTGAATGTGAATTGCTCAGTCATAGCAGAGCGTCCGCCGCTTGATCTATCGAAACTCATTGACCCCAGTGAGCGTAAGCCTTCCTTGGCTGAGGCACAACACGGCACGCGACGCATTTGTTTTGATGGCACTTGGCATGACACGCCAGTCTATTGGCGCGATCATCTGCCTCTCGACTTTTCCTGCGCCGGTCCGGCCGTGATTGAACAGATGGACACGACTGTTCTGATCGAGCCTCTGGACCAAGCAAGAGGCGACAGCCAAGGCAATATCGAGATTGAGATTGGGGGTTCAGATGTCCGTTGATCCAATCACCCTGTCAGTCATTCAAGCCGGGTTACAACAGGTCTGCGATGAGATGGACCTCGCCTTTTCCCGTGCGGCCTTTTCGCCTGTGATTGCCGAGGCAAATGACCGCTCCGATGGGATTTATGACGCCAAGGACGGCGCGCTTATCGCACAGGGCGCAGGCGGTCTGCCGGTCTTTGTCGGCACCATGCAGTATTCAACACGCACGCTGATTGAAATGATCGCAGAAGGACGTGCCGGTGCGCCCGAGCCGGGGGACATTTACATTGTCAACGACCCCTACCTAGGCGGTACGCATCTTATGGATGTCCGGTTCGCGCGGCCCTTCTACCGCGGCGACGTGCTCTTTTGCTGGCTGTCAAATACCGGGCATTGGCCCGATACCGGCGGTGCTGTGCCCGGTGGGTTTTCCGCCGCTGCGACTGCCGTGGAGCAGGAAGGCTTGCGCCTGCCTCCCGTGAAGCTTTTCAAACGGGGAGAGATGGATGCGGAGATTTACGCCATTATCTGTTCAAACATCCGCGTGGCCGAACAACGCATTGGCGACGTCAAGGCACAAGCCGCGGCACTCGATCTTGGCGCAGAGCGCCTAGGCGCTTTGATGGATCGTTACGGCGATGATGTTGTGGCCGAGGCCATTGCCGAACTGCGGCACCGCGCCGCCAGCCAGATGCGCGCCTCGATCAGGGTCATCCCGGAAGGCACACATTACTCCGTGGCCTGGGTCGATAGCGACGGCGTGGTCAATGAACCGTTGGAAATCAGGCTCGCAGTCACCCGTGACACGGATGAACTCACATTCGACTTCTCCGGCTCGTCACCGCCGTGTCTTGGGCCCATGAACTCCGTACGCGCAACCACGCTCAGCTCGGTCTACCTTGCCATGCGGCATATCTTTCCCGAGGTGCCGATCAGCGCCGGTGCGTTTGAGCCTTTGAACGTGACAGGCATCGAAGGCACGTTTCTTGATGCACATTATCCTCGCCCCGTCTCGGGCTGTGCTGCCGAAGTGAGCCAGCGCATCGCCGAGGCCGTCTTTGCCGCTCTGGTTGAGGCGCTTCCAGATCGCGTCACTGCCGCGCCTGCGGGCACAAGTGGTAACTTTGCCCTGGGCGGACACGATCCGGATCGCAGCAGAGATTTTGTGATGTATCAGCTTTCCGGTGGCGGTTACGGCGGCTGGTCCGGAGGGGATGGGATCAGCAACGGCTGTTCTACCATTGGCATTTCCAAAGCCCCACCGGTTGAAATCATGGAACAGGCTTTTCCCGTGCTCTATCACCATTATGCCCTGCACGAAGGATCGGGTGGCGCGGGTTTGCAGCGCGGGGGATTTGGGCTCGACTACGAACTCGAATTGCGGCGCGGACAGGCCAAGGCCAGCTTTGTGATGGACCATGGCCGCTTTGGGCCACAGGGTGCTTTGGGTGGCCAAGACGGTGCACCCAACAAGGTCACAGTCTGGCGCAATGGACAGGCCTATACGCCGGAACACTTATCAAAAGAGCAGGACATTCCGCTCACTGCCGGAGACCGTGTGCGCGTGCAGACACCCGGTGGCGGTGGCTATGGAGACCCCTTTGAGAGAGATCCAGACCTCGTCGCGGAGGATGTGCGTCTAGGGCGTTACAGCGCTGCGCAAGCCGAAGAGCTTTTTGGCGTCGCGATGCGCGACGGGCAGCCCGACCTGGCGGCCACGGGTCATCTTCGTCTGCAAAAGCCCTGACACATCAGCCACGCGCGCCCTGCCCCCTTGAATAGACATCCTCGTAGCGCACGATATCGTCTTCGCCAAGATAGCTGCCGGTCTGCACCTCGATCATCGTCACCGGAACTTTGCCGGGATTTTCCAGCCGGTGTTTTTCACCCAGAGGCACATAGACCGACTGGTTTTCGGCCACGAGCTTCACGTTTTCACCGATGGTGACCTGTGCCGTTCCTTCAACAACGATCCAGTGTTCGGCACGGTGGACGTGGCTTTGTAGCGAGAGCCGCCCGCCAGGTTTCACCACGATGCGCTTCACCTGAAACCGGTCCGCCAGAGCAAGCGTTTCGAAATAGCCCCAGGGGCGGTGATCGCGGGCAAATTCCTCGGCTTGCGACACACCCTTGGCCTTCAGTTCTTTGACCACACGGCCGACATCCTGCGCGCGGTCCTTGTCCGCCACCAGAACGGCATCCGGCATCGCCACAACCATAATGTTTTCCAATCCGATGCCGACTAGCTCTAGCCCGTCACTTTCGGAGCGCAAAAGCACGTCCTTACAGTCAATCGCCGTCGCCGGGCCACACAAGGCGACACCGTTCTCATCCTGATCGCTTTCATCCAGCACAGCTTTCCAGCTGCCAAGATCAGACCAATGTGATGAATAGGGCACCACCGAAAGGTTCCCGGCCTTCTCCATCACGGCATAGTCCACCGAGAGGTCTTCGCATTTCTCCCATGGTTCAGCGGCAAGGCGCAAGAAACCAAGGTCCGCCTCAGCATCTTCAATCGCCGCTTTCACCAGCGCACGCATCTCAGGTGCGTGCGCCTCATAAGCGGCCAGAATGACTTTCGCCGAGAAGAGAAAAATCCCGGCGTTCCAAAGGAACGTGCCACTTTTGACCATGTCTTCAGCGGTCGCAAGATCGGGCTTTTCCACAAAACGACGCAGGTCGATGGGATCACCGGATCCGTCTGGTTTGTTTTCAAGCTCCAGATAACCATAACCCGTCTCAGGATAGCCCGGCGTTATGCCAAACGTCACGATTTGACCGGCCTCCGCCGCAACACGCCCGGCCTCAACTGCTGCGCCGAACGCTTCGGCATCTGCAATGACGTGATCCGAGGGGACCACAAGGACAAGCGCATCGGCATCCTCCTGCATTGCATAGAGCGCCGCAGCCAGAACCGCAGGTGCCGTGTTGCGGGGGGCCGGTTCAATCAAAACCGCGCCCGGATCAATACCCACCGACATCAACTGCTCTGTCACGATGAAGCGGAAATCGGAGTTGGTCAGCACCAAAGGCGCATCCATTCCGGCATCCTTCAACCGGCGCGCACAGGCCTGAAACAGGCTCTCGCCGCCTACAATGTCAGAAAACTGCTTTGGAAAGCTTTTGCGCGACAACGGCCAGAGACGTGTGCCCGTCCCGCCGCAAAGCACTGCGGGTTTAATGCGACCCATGGACACCTCAATCTTTCATATTCCATTCACAACGACGGTATATCACGACTGAATTCCATGATAAACGACATGAAAATTTACAAGACTTGCTTAACATTTATTAAAAATTTGCCTTACTTGGGACGTTTTTATAAGTGATCTCGCGCGTATGAGGGTTTGTGTATGTTAACAGTTACTGAAACCGCCCTTCCGGGTGTCTTGCTGCTGGAGCCGCGCCGTTTTGGCGATCACCGTGGTTTTTTCTGCGAAAGCTGGAATAAATCACGCATGTCGGAACACGGCATCGATATCGAGTTTGTACAGGACAATCACTCACTTTCCAAAGAAGTCGGCACTGTTCGCGGCCTGCATTTTCAATCGCCGCCTCATGCGCAGGCCAAGCTGGTGCGCTGTGGGCGAGGCGCTCTTTTTGACGTCGCTGTGGACATTCGCAAGGGAAGCACAACCTACGGTCAATGGGTGGGCTACGAGCTGAGCTTTGAAAACGGCAAACAGCTTCTTATCCCAGAAGGTTTCCTGCACGGATTTGCTGCTCTGACGCCCGAAACCGAAATTATTTACAAGTGTTCAGACTACTATGCGCCCGAATGTGATGGCGCCGTGCGGTTTGATGATCCTGATATCGGTATCGAGTGGGGACTTGATAGAGACCCTATTCTATCCGAAAAAGATGCCGCTGCGCCGCTCTTGCGCGATTTTGAGACGCCCTTTTCTTACGTGGATTGAAGATAATGAAAATCCTTGTCACTGGCGGTGCCGGTTTTATCGGATCAGCGGTTGTGCGTCTTGCCGTCGCGCGTGGGCATGAAGTGGTCAACCTTGATGCACTGACCTACGCGGCCTGTCTCGACAATGTGGCCGATGCCGCTCAAAGCAACCTCTACAATTTTGAACATGTCGATATCCGCGACCGCACAGCACTCGACCGCATTTTTTCGACTCATCAGCCAGATGCCGTTATGCACTTGGCCGCCGAAAGTCACGTGGACCGGTCGATTGATGGCCCTGGCGATTTCATCGAGACCAACATCACCGGCACCTACAACATGCTAGAGGCCGCGCGCGCATATTGGGTGCAAGCGGGCAAAACGGATACTTTCCGGTTTCATCATATTTCTACAGACGAAGTATATGGCTCATTGCCAGATGACCCATCTGTGCAGTTTACGGAATCCACACCCTATGACCCGCGCAGTCCGTATTCCGCATCCAAGGCCGCATCCGACCATCTGGTCCGCGCCTGGCAGGAAACCTATGGTCTGCCGGTTGTTCTGACCAACTGCTCAAACAACTACGGCCCTTACCACTTCCCGGAAAAGCTGATCCCGGTCACGATCCTTAATGCACTTGGTGGCAAGCCTCTTCCGATCTATGGCGATGGCTCGAACATCCGGGACTGGCTCTATGTTGAAGACCACGCCGATGCGCTTTTGCTTGTGCTGGAGAAAGGCACCCTTGGTCGGTCCTATAACATTGGCGGAGAGAACGAGCGCACAAACCTGGAATTGGTGAAAACGCTCTGCGGTATCCTTGATGACTTGCGCCCGCGCAGCGATGGCAAACTCTATGCAGATCAGATTGAATTTGTCACTGACCGGCCGGGGCACGATGCCCGTTATGCCATTGACCCAAGTCGTATTAGCAAAGAGCTGGGCTGGCGCCCTTCTGTGACGGTCGAGGAAGGCCTACGGAAAACGGTAAAATGGTATCTCGACAACGAAGCCTGGTGGCAGGCTCTGCTCAACCGCGATGGCGTTGGAAAACGTCTCGGCACTGGTTGAATTGGTAAGGACCAAACAGAAATGACGCTTCTCGTATTCGGCAAAACCGGTCAGGTCTCAACAGAGTTGTCGCGTCTTTCTGATGCCACTTGCCTGGGTCGGGATCAGGCCGATCTCAGCAACCCCTCGGCTTGCGCAGACGTCATTCGTACGACCCGCCCCAGTGCCGTGATCAACGCCGCAGCCTACACCGCAGTGGACCGTGCCGAAGAGGAAGAAGCCCTCGCCACGACTATCAACGGCCACACACCCGGCGCAATGGCCAAGGCTTGCGCCGAGTTGGGCATTCCTTTCGTGCATATCTCGACCGACTACGTATTCGATGGTCAAGGAGAGGAACCGTTTTCGCCAGATGCTCAAACCAATCCTTTGGGTGCATATGGGCGCAGCAAACTCAAAGGCGAAGAGCTTGTCCGCGCAAGCGGGTCAACACATGCCATCTTACGCACGTCCTGGGTTTTCTCTGCGCATGGCAACAACTTTGTGAAAACCATGCTGCGCGTCTCTGAGGCACGCGACGAGTTGAAGGTCGTCGATGATCAAATCGGTGGGCCAACCTCTGCACGGTCGATTGCTAAGGCCTGTTTGAGCCTCGCAGATCAGCTTGGCAAAGCGCCTGACAAATCCGGCACCTATCATTGTTCTGGCACACCGGACATCAGTTGGCACAGCTTTGCCACTGAAATTTTCGCACAAGTTGGCAAGCCAATGACCATTCACGCCATCCCCACGTCGGAGTATCCAACGCCAGCCGCGCGGCCAGGCAACTCGCGGATGGATTGTAGCAGTCTGCAATCGCAGTTTGGCATCACCCGACCCAACTGGACATCCGATCTGGCCGATGTGCTAGCGGAATTGGCATCTTTGAGCTAAGCAATCTCGGGGGCGTATAGGAGCAGACAATGACATCGCGCAAGGGCATCATCCTCGCTGGCGGATCCGGAACCCGACTTTACCCAATCACCATTGGGGTATCGAAACAAATCCTTCCGATTTATGACAAGCCAATGATCTACTATCCGCTCTCCGTGCTCATGCTGGCGGGTATTCGCGATATTGCCGTCATCACCACGCCGCAGGATCAGGATCAGTTCAAGCGCACGCTTGATGATGGCAGCCAATGGGGCTTGAACCTGACCTACATCGAACAACCATCCCCGGACGGTCTGGCACAGGCTTATCTGCTGGCTGATGAGTTCCTCGGTGGTGCCCCCTCAGCGATGGTGCTGGGGGACAACATCTTCTTTGGACATGGGCTGACCAAGCTTTTGCAGGAAGCTGACCAGATCACCAAGGGCGGCACGGTCTTTGGGTATAACGTGGCCGATCCAGAGCGCTATGGTGTGGTGGGATTTGATGCCGATGGCCATGTCACTCAGATCATCGAAAAACCGTCCAAGCCGCCGTCGAACTACGCGGTCACAGGGCTCTATTTCCTTGACGGCACTGCACCAGAGCGCGCGCGCAAGGTCAAACCATCAGACCGCGGCGAGTTGGAAATTACCACGCTATTGGAAAGCTATCTGCAAGACGGTTTGCTCGATGTACAGCGAATGGGTCGTGGCTATGCCTGGCTCGATACTGGCACGCATGGCTCTCTTCTTGATGCCGGGAATTTCGTGCGAACCCTGGAGGAGCGGCAGGGATTGCAAACCGGCTCTCCCGACGAGATCGCCTTTGAACAAGGCTGGATCAGCGCTGCTGAATTGCGCGACCGGGCCGAGAAATTCCAAAAGAATGACTATGGTCATTATTTGCTGGGTCGCCTCGGCGAGAGCTAGACATGTCTAGAACCAGCGACCGATCGCGAACACCCCCAAATCTATACTTTCGCCGCTGTTAAAGTTGGCGCCAGCCAGCGTGTTGACGTTGAGTGTAACGCTGTTCGCACCAAGACCTGACACTGTTAACCCAGTCAGGCCCGCGACTGTGACAGAAGGTGCTGTCAAAGCAAGGCTGTCACTGTCGAGCATACCTTGCACATTCGGTGCGATTCCACTCGCAAAACTTGCCGGAAAGGTCCAGACGGCCGAACAAAGCCCGGCGCTGATATAGGTGAGAGTGGCGTTGAATTGGCAAATCTGCGTGCCATCTGCGAACCGGATGTAATCACCATTGGCCGTGCTGCCGCGTTCGATCACTGCACCGGTGGGAATGCCTGCATTTTGAGAAACTACGCCAAGGACGTTGCCCGGACCATAGCCGTAGTCAGCGCGCATCAAGCGTCCGGGGGTAACATCGGTCGCGGTCGCCTGAACTGCCTCACCTGCAGCCAGACCGCTTGAGGGATCAAAGCTAAACGCGGTGTTCCAAACCGCACCATCAGCGCTCACTTTGATCGCAAATGCATCGTCTCCCGCGGTTCCCATTTCGGCGCGCCCTGACCAACCGGTTTGGAACAAAAGGCTGGCGGTGTCGGTCGCTACGGATTTGTTGATTTTGAGCTGGTGCCCCTCCCCTGCATGGCTGAACAGACTGGCCTCGGCAGCCACAGCCAAACGGTTGGTGCTATCTGAATTCGTACCAATCCCAACACCGCTGAGGTTTTGCAGTGAGGCGGACTCCCCTGCCCAAGCTGTGCCGTCCCAAACGACGGTTTGCAAGTCGCTCAGAACATAGACCCTCCAGCCGGGACGCGCGGTCAGAAACTGCCAGGCTGTGCCGTCGAAATAGGCCAAGGCATGATCCTGGCCTGACCAGGTTCCAACCGCAGCACTTGGTACGATATGGCATTCTCCGGCAACGGGATCGGCAGGCGGAGATGTGCTATCGCGGGTGAGCACGACGGCCTGCACCAGGGCATCAAGCCGCATCAGCGCTTCGTTATGGGTGACGTGTTTTTGAGCCTGGGATGGTTGGATCAGCGGCAGAGACAAAGCCGGAGTTTGTTCGGACATGGCGCACCTGTGAGGACAAGATGGGCAAAGGCTGATGCTAGAGATTAAAAAAGTCGTAAGCTTTGCGTGCGTTGCTTTGCCGCCAAACTTTCTAAAAGGAAAACAGATGGTTAGATAACTCATCCACATCAGAATAATTGAGCAGTGTCAGGCGGTCGCCATCTCCGAAGTCGAGAAAAAGGGAACCATTTCCCACGGTTGCATAGTTTGTGACGATCTCTTGTGCGGTTAAACCATCCACTGCCGGTACAAATGCTCGCTCAATCGCGATCTTGTCAGCGTGGGCAAGATTGAAGTCTTCAACAACGTCTGCTCCGCCATTGAACACAAAGGTATCGCTGTGCGTTCCTCCACGCATCACGTCATTGCCTGCGCCGCCGTCAAGCCTGTCTGAATGTGCCCCTCCGTTCAGATAATCGTCTCCCGCCCGACCATAGAGCCGGTCCGCACCTTCGCGCCCGAAAAGCCGGTTAACCCCGGCATCACCAAACAGGTCATCGCCAAAGACCGACCCGGCCAGATCTTCGATGTCGACAAATATGTCTCCTGTGGCTTCACCTGTGTTCACAGATGGAGTCATCAGATCAACTGTAACTGCGGTGAGGCTTTCTGAGTATTGCGCCCGGTCTCGGTTTGGCCCACCATCCAACACATCGCCATCCACCCCGCCGAAAAGAACATCATCGCCGATTCCCCCCATAAGCGTGTCCTCTCCGCGCCGGCCATAAAGATAGTCAACATTCCGCATCCCTTGCAGAAGATTGTCATCCAAAGTGCCACGCAAGTTGTCTTGTCCTTGACTGCCAATAACGTTCTCGATGCTGACGTAACTGTCCCCGGCTGCAATATTTGTGTTCACCGAAGCGAACATCAGATCCACGCGTAAAGAACCCAACGAGCCTGTGTAATCTGCGGTGTCTATCCCATCACCACCGTTCAAGGTATCTGCACCAGCGCCTCCATTGAGGGTATCATTCCCGCCGCCGCCTGAAAGGATATCTGCTCCTCCAAGGCCGGAGAGTGCATCGCCAGCGAGGTTTCCATTGAAGACATCATCACCCTCCGTGCCCTGCCAGATTTCAGACTCAACCCAAAGCCCGACATCAACATGCCCCAAACCAAGCAAGTCAGTGTCGCTCAGCATGTCCTCGGTGATCGTCGTAAAGGCGGAAGAGATGACATCCAGACGTTCGTCGCCAAAGGTAATCCGGATCCCGTTGCCCAGCTCCTGAAACTGAAGAGACGACTTTGAATAAATGCGGCCCCAGCTGGTAAGATCGATCCGATCCAGCCCCACTTCGAAACCATTTATTCGATCCCGGACGCCGTCGGCACTCAGGATAAAAATATCCTCTCCCGCACCTCCTGTAAGGGTATCAAATCCATCGCCATCATAAAGGATATCGCGGCCGATACTGCCATTGAGGTGATCCGCGCTGTCAGACCCGACCAGAATGTCGTTCTGAGATGAACCTGTAAGGGTGCCGCCAGTTGATGGAGCGTGGGACACCAAACCGGGATCAACATTCACCGTCCAGGCATCAATCGCACTGGCCGCTTCGGATGTGGTGTAGAGGTGCAGGATTCCATCTTCATAAAGCGCAGTCAGGGATGTCAGGTCATCAATTGGCGCATCTTGAGTGCCCTCTCGACTTTCCAGATGCACCAACCGACCACCTGGCAAAAGGGTAAAGAGGCTGACGCCGTCATCCTGTCCACTTGCAAGGACAAAGACCTGCGTTCCGGCGCTTACGATCTCAAGCTCGCTAATCCCAGCAAAGCGACTGTTGAGATCGTCAACCACCTGATCACGTGCCTCGATCATCCCCGTGGCCGAGATGTTCAATACTGATATCGAGCTCGTCCCTGAAGCCGCGACAATGGCGTATGTCTCACCTTGGAATTCTACGACTTCAATCGCCGAAGGCGCTGCCACGCCAAAGCCATTCTGCGACCCGATTGTGTCGCGAAGAACGAGGCCGTTCAGAGAGTCTTTTGCATAGCTGTTGATGGTGCTGCTGGTACTCGAAACGGACAGTATGAACAGGTTGCTGCCAATCTGCGCTTGCGCCAACAGAAGATTGTCGAACCCTGATGGGCTTTGGGCTGTTGGGAGACTTTGCCACAAGGTGATACCAGCGCCTGTGCGTTGCCAAATGTCAATTTCACCTCGCTCCCGCGTCGTTGTGTAAATCAGGTCTTGGGGTCCGGAGATATCGTGAACCAGAGACAGAATGGCACCTTGCCCGAGGCCACCGTTGAGTACCGGATCAAGTCCACCGCTTTGATTTACTGTATACGCTGTGAATCCTTGATCATTTGAACCAAATGACCAAAGCACGTCCTGCCCATCAAGCGACCCGTTTTGAAGCGCGCGTTGTGTCGACAAACCCGGCCCACCAGCAACATCCGTGGTTTGCATTTGTGACGTTGTATCCGAGACTTGCCAGCTGAGAATTTCGTCCGCATCCGCAGAGGACGCACTCAGCCATTGCTGGCCGTTGTGCAGAATGATCTGCGCATCCGAGAAACCCGCCACGGCCTGACCTGATGACGGGAACACCCGCCGCTCATGATTGATGTACAAAACCGAAACCTCACCCGAACCATATGCGTCAAACAGAATGCTTCAAAAGCTGTGCATTTAAGCGCTCGGATCACGGCGGATTCTTGACGAATAGAGCGAATTTTAATTTGGCTTTGGCAATGTTGGCCGTGGGTTTTCGTTAGAAAAATCAAGTCTTGAGGCCATAATTTGTCGCGATCTAATCCACATATCACAATTGCGCTTTGCACGTATAATGGTGCGGCATATCTCCGGGAACAGCTGCAGTCTTTCTTGAACCAAACTCACAAGAATTGGTCCCTCTGGATCAGTGATGATGGCTCAACCGACGACACCTGGAAAATTCTGCAAGAGTTTCAAGCCAGGCATGGCTGTGCAAACGACATCCGCCTGCTGCACGGACCCGGACAAGGAGTGTGCCAGAATTTTCTGTCGCTTTTGTGCCATCCTGATTTCCCGGATAGCTATGTGGCATTTGCCGATCAGGATGACATTTGGCTTAAGGGCAAGCTTCGTCGTGCTCTGAGAGTCATGCGTGATGATCAGCAAGAGCCCGTTCTTTATGGTGCGCAGAGCTTTCATGTCTCACAGGATCTGCGGCCGCTTGGACGGTCCAGGATGCCAAAACAAAAACCATCCTTCGAAAACGCCATCGTGCAAAATGTGATGAGCGGTCACAGCATGGTCTTATCTCCGGGTGCGCGGCGTCTTCTGCGCAGTTTTGGATGCCCGCGTGAAGTTCCGTTCCATGACTGGTGGATCTATCAGGTTGTCAGTGCTGCTGGTGGTCGCGTGGTGTTGGATACACGCCCAGTTCTCCTCTACCGGCAGCATGATACGAACGTACTAGGTGCCTCCCGGGGTCTGGCAGCCCTTGTCATGCGTTTGAAGGCTATAGGGACGCAGACATACAAAGCCTGGGTTGCCAAAAATTTGGACGCACTTTGGCACTGTCGTTGCCATCTTACGCACGATGCTCGGGAGAAAATCAGACAATATAGAGAGGCACATGTATCGCGCGGCACAGGTCGTGCAGCCTTGCTGCGAGGATTGGGCATTAAACGCCAGGCAGCGCTTGGGACGGCCGGGCTTTACTTGGCTGGCGCCATGGGTTGGGTGTGACGGCTATGTTTCACACCTGCGCTGCCATGTTGGATTGATGATGCGCAATCGCATCTTCCAAATCATCATAGTAGTATAGCTGACCGTTTTCGAGCACAGCACCAGCATCACACAACGCGCGCAGTTGCCCCACACCGTGAGAAACCATAATTGCACCTGCTGTTTTCATCCGTTCGGCAAAGACGATGGCGCTCTTTTCGCGAAACGCCGTATCGCCAACGGACGTGACCTCATCAACCAGGTAAGTCTCAAAAGGAACGCCCATGGACACGCCAAAGGCCAGGCGGGACTTCATACCCGCCGAATATGTGCGGAAGGGTTGGTCAAAATGTGCGCCCAACTCGGCAAATTCCTCGACGAATGCAACCAGTTCTTCAGTGTCCACACCATAGACCCTTGCCACAAACCGCGCGTTCTGCGCCCCGGTCAAATCTCCATGGAACGACCCGGCAAACCCGACCGGCCATGACACACCACCTTTGGTGATGACACGCCCGCCGGAAGGATCCATTGTTCCAGCGATCATTTTGAGCAAGGATGTTTTTCCGGCTCCATTCCGTCCAAGCAGTGCCACCGCGCGCCTTGGTGGGAAAACAGCGTTGATGTGATCCGCAATGACTTTCTTCCCGTTGCGAAAGCGGAACACTTTGGTCAGATCTTGCAAAACAATCATCGCCGGTCTTTGAGAGAGAATGCGACCAGAACGCTGATCGACCAGATCAGCACAAGAAAAAGCGATGTCAGCCCAAGCAACATGATCCGGCGCGGGTAAAGCGCTTGTTCGGCCAAAGTGGGTTCGATATGCGCCGCCAGATACCGGCTCTTGCGCCCGGCCTCAGCCTGCGCCGCATCAAACGCGCTTAGCGCAGAGATATAAGTCTGCTCTGCAAATTCCCGGTCCACCACCAATCGCTCATATTCGCCAAAAACTGTGGCCAAAGCGTCTGTTTCTCGGATGTCTCCTCCGGATATTCCCAGCTTGGACTTCTCGCTTTCAATACGCCCCTTGATCACATCAACCTTGCGCCGCGCCTGATCTATGCGTGGGTCATTGTCCCGCGTCGTCTCAGACAGAAGGTCCAGCGAAATCAGCGCCTCCGCCAGCTGCGTCTGAAGATTTCCCAAAAGCCCCGCTTGTGTTTCCATATCTACACTCGGATCGACAATTTGATGCTCATTGCGAAACCGCGTTACGGCTTCGCGTGCCGATTTCAATCTTTCGACAGACGTCACAAGTTCGTCGCGCGCATAACGCACGGAATCTTCTCGCGCGATCGCACTGAGACGGTTGATCATCTCTGTACTTTCTTCAAATATCGCCTGCGCAATCGCCTGCGCATCCAGCGGTGCAAAGGCGAGCACTTTGATTTCCAAAAGTTTCGAAGAGCTATCGTAGGACACGCGGACCATGCGTCGCCAATGGTCCACCAAATCTTCAATTTGTCCATCCGGATCAAAGGCGAAGACCGGATCATACTCAGGTTTCGACCAAATCGCCCTTAGATCAAGATTTGCGTCGATAGACGTCACAATTTTCTGACCGCTCAGAAACTTGAAGAGAATGTCCGTGTCCGAAGAGCTTGACCCGGACAGATCGGTGATGCCGCCAAATAGCTCAACGGCCGAGTTAACCTCTTCGCGACGCACCGAAAATCCGACGGTCGACGCAAATTGATCCTCGGCCACCTCCCAAAGGTAATAGGCCACTGCGGCTATGGGCAGGAGGACAAAGACCACAAAGCTGAGCAAGACCATTCTATGCCGGCGCCTGGGTCTGGCGGACTTCGCCAAGGGTGGCACAACCGGCATCACAGCCCGCTGTTGCGGGGCCGTAGCAACCATGTTTGTGGGGTTTATTTTCGCAAGCGTCACAACACTTCCTCAAGACATTCCGAGGATAGTGCTAGGCACGAAACCTAAAGTAATCGTTGAATTTGCGAAAAACTGCTCCAGATGGCGCCAACTGACACTGCAATTCCAAGCAAACGCCGACTGGCCAGCGCACGGTCAGTAACTGCACTCGTACTAAGAGAAATGGCCACGACCTATGGGCGCTCGCCCGGGGGATACCTCTGGGCGGTGCTTGAGCCAGTAGCCGGCATCGCGCTTTTGACGTTGATTTTCTCCACCGGGTTTCAATCCCCGTCTTTGGGGGTCAACTTCCCAATTTTCTATGCAACCGGACTTATTCCGTTCCTGCTCTTTAGCGATGTATCGGGCAAAGTCGCCTTGTCCTTGCACTTTTCCAGACCGCTTCTGGCTTATCCGGCGATCACGTTTATCGACGCGCTTCTGGCGCGGTTCCTGGTCAATTTATTTGCGCAGCTTTTCGTGGCCTTTGCTGTCCTTTTGGGCATCATGGTTCTGTTCGACACACGTCTTGTTCCCGATATCGCCATTGTTGCGGAGGCCATGGCCTATGCTGCCTTGCTTGCTCTTGGCGTCGGGACAATCAATGCATTCGCTTTTTGTCGTTTCCCGATGTGGCAGAGGGCCTGGTCGGTTCTGACCCGGCCCTTGTTCATTATTTCGGGTATCTTTTTTACGTTTGAAACCATTCCAAGCCCCTACGACAATTACTTGTGGTTCAACCCCCTTATCCATCTCGTGGGATTGGTGCGGAAAGGGTTCTATGCAGGATACGAGGCCGAGTATGTGTCTCGGACGTACCTTGTGCTCTTACCCCTTTGTCTGATGGCGTTCGGGTTGGTTTTCCTAAGGCGCTTCCATCGCGACATCATCAACGACGGTTGAAGGTGCAATCGGAAATGCTCTTTCCATAAGCGCCTTATCGAGCGTGGCGAACTCCTCGATCCGCGTAATACTCTGGTCCTTTTCAAATCGTGCACACAGTTTGGGCCAGCGATCCTCGCTCTTCAGATGGCCCCCGGTATTGAAGTAGTTGCCAGCGACATGGATTGAGACGCCGTAACGGGACGCGATCTCTTCTTCGAGCTGTTCCAATCGGTCAATTGAGTAGACGGCGGACAAGGATCGCAATCCTCGCAGCGCACGCATCAGTTGGTCTTTGGATGAAAGGGGGCGCATAGCACCCCACCCGTCCATTCGCCGGGTCGCAAAGTAAGAGCAATAAAAATTGTCGTACATGCTGCGCACGAACTGATGCCACTCTTCTGTACCGCCAAAAAAGTAGTCATCGGCCGTTAGACTGAGCGCCATGCGTTTGCCGGTATTCTGAGGTAAACTCAGCTCATGTGTGGCGGTCTCCTGAGCCATTTTGCGCATGTAGAGATAGAAGGAGGCAATGCGCTCTTTGGGGTCGCGCAGAACGGTGAACACAAATCTGTCCTTTGGCAAAAGCTCCAACTCAGTCCAATCAATGTGACCTGAGTAAAGCTGATACCCATCGGGCATCTGCCGCCCCTTAACGGCCTGAGTGGTGACACGCACAGGAGAGGTATACTTCGCCCCGCCAACCGCACGTACCAGTTCATTGTGCACGGTCTGTCCTGCAGTCTTTGGCACATGAAGAAAGACAATCGGACTCATGGCAACTCTTCGCAAAGATCAACACAACTTGGAGCAAAAGGGGCAACATCGGCCATCGCATCAAGGCCTCTAAGAAAGCGGGGCACATCGGCCATATCAAGATGTGTCAATTGCCACGGTGCAAACCGCCACCAACGACTGTTTTGAAGTGCCTCGATCATGTCTTTGGGAATGCGAAACTTCTTGGGCACGGCCGGGTTGCCTGCAACAACGGCGTAGGGCGGCACGTCTTTAGCAACACTGGCACCGGCGGCGACGATCGCGCCGTTACCGATAGTGACCCCAGCCGCAATCATTGCCCCATGTCCGATCCAGACATCATGCCCGATCACTGTTTTACGGATCCTGGTCGGCGGTTCTGAATTCTCAAACGTGTAGCTTTCGTATTCCCTGGCGCCCGAAAACCTATCTCCAACCTCAAACAATCGATCCTTGAGATAAAAGGCCGGGCTGGTTGAGGCCCAGCTTAAAGGGTGGTTTTGCCGCCCGATCTGAACGTTTTCTCCAAAGGAACAGTATCTGCCAATCTCGGCAGCGGCACAGTAGCCCGACACTTGATAGGAAAACGCACCAAGCGACAAAGACAGCTCATATTGTGTCCACTTGAGGCTGGCCGGTGCTTCGATCCGGGTTTGTTTCGGCAGGTGAACCACACGTCCCGAAGGGCGCGGCAGCACCTCGACGCCTTTTGCGGCGAGTGCGCTTATGCGGACTGCGATTGTGGGCATTGGACGGTCTTGTGAGGGGACAATAAGGCTGAAAGGATTAGTGCAGGATTGATTGTCTCGTGATCAAGCGGAAGGCATCCACCCTGACCAGACCGAACAGAAGCTCGCTTGATCGCATCGCCCTGAGCGCCAAGATCAAAGCTCCAAACCGGCAGACCCGTCGCCAAAGCCTCGTGGGTCGTGTAGGAAAACGTCTCGGGCCAGATCGACGGAATGAACCAGCAGCTGATACCATAACGTTTGGCGAGAGCAGGCACGTCACGCACGTCGTATGGGCCATGAACATGCGCAGTGCCCGCCAAAGGATAGGCCGGATCCATGTATCCGATCAGGACAAGACGCGCCTCGCGACTTTGATCAAGCGCATGGCTCAGCTCTTGCAAAACCTTTGCGCCTTTTTGGACCCCGATGGCCCCAAGCACGCCAATCACCGGCCTTCCATCAGTGTCAACACCGGGAACCATGCAACGCTGTTTCAAAGCCACGGCATGTGGCGTGACCTTGATCTTGGCGCTGCAGTCCGGAAACACCTCTGCAACAATCTTGCGACTACTGTCGGAAAAGACGATGAGCCGATCTGCATGCAGCAGCGCCTTACCCCAGTTCCTGCGCCAGTCCGCCAAAGACACAACCCGCCCATCGGGACAATAATAGGTATGCGCGCTGTCCCGGATATCATGCGTCGGCGCATAGCGCCCGTCACTGTCGAGCAGCGTGTAAGACGGGCTGAGCGGCAGATAGTCGTGAAAGAGGATGTCCAGCTCTGACGCTGAGCCCGCGGCCAGATCAATCAAAAGATCTGGCAGCTCAGTGAGGTCCTCCGCTCCGACGCCGCAGGAGTAAACCACCCTGCGCCGTGGTAAAAGGCCGACCAGCCTGCGCAAAAACCGGATTGAGGTTGTCACACCGCGCGTCGTGCCATGAGCGATATGTAGCTCCACTTGCCATGCACCTTTGGCCGTAGCCCGCAAGACAAGCGCAACACCACCCTGCTGCAGATCCTGTTCCACTCGGCGCTTGAGATAAAACTCCGCTCCACCCCCCAAGGTATGACCAAGATACACAGGAACAGGGCCTTCGCATTGCTCTGCCACCCAGGCCAAAGCCAAGGCCAGCCGCGGTGCCGCCAATGGATCATGTTCGATGAAATCCTGCACCGATTGATCGTAGTAGGGATATCGATGGGACACGATCTGGTTGTGGGCCGCTACAAGTTTAGCCTTCTTGCTGGAGCCAAATGATGTTCCGCTGCGATGTTCCACAAAGACACCGCCATGCCCCAGATGACGCCAACCTTTCTTTGCAACCTTCTGACACCAATCGACCTCCTCACCGTATCCCGGAGCAAACACCTGATCGAAGGAAGGCACAACCCGCAGCGCATCCTTATGCATCGCCATGCAGAAGCCCACACCGGTGGGCGCATCGGCGAGCGCCGCATCGGGTACAAACCGTCTCGCAACTGCGTCAACACGATCTATCACCCCTTCCTTAAGAGGGGTGCCACGGCAAATGACTGGAGCATTAAAAATCTCTGCGTCGTTAGACATTGGAGTGACACTGGCAACCCTGAGATGCTCAATCAGAGGGCGTACAAGTCGGCTGGCCCAATCCTGGGGCACAAAGGCGTCTGAATTGAGCAGAATCACATGATGACCCAGCTTGAGCGCATGTTTGAAAGCCCGATTGACCGAGCCGATAAAGCCCAAGTTGGTGTCGTTTTCGAGCAAATGTATATGGTTTTGGATGGCGGGCGCGCACCCTCTATGCCATTCACGCAGATAGGGCCGGACCTTAGGGTCAGTCGAGCAGTCCTCAATTAAGATAAGCTCGAACGGCAAGTCAGTGTGATGCAGCACACGGGTCAAAACCTCGGGCAAAAGATCAAGAGCATTGAAGACCGGTAGAATAATCGTGACCCGTTCCTTGCTGAGGTCCGCTGTCGGGGTGTCACCCGCGCTTGCGTCGGCCGCAAAAAGAAATGGTGTCATATAGCTATTGGGGGTTTCATGCCCCAATCCGAGTTGTTTCTTAACGTCAGCCCGGTCTTCGGGATTCTGGCGCAAACGCCAACGCAAATAAGCAGGCACAGATCGCAGACAAGCGAACAGGAATGGCATGAACAATCCCCGTCGCATCCGAGCCAGAGTTTGATCGGTAAAACCTTCCAGTTTCACACTGAGTTCTTGCGTATCTGTCGAACAAACCACGAAGCACGCCTGACGATCAAAAGGCAGATCCAGCAAGAAGCCAGGCGTCGGGCCAATATCGTTCCCATAGGCTTGCTCGACATCAGGTCGGTGAATGTCCGGCGCTTTGGCGCAGAGCTCAGCGCCACATACCAAAGACACATGGCTGGCATCTGCCCAGCCTTCAACTTCGATCCTCCCTCTTCGCAAGGCGATCCGATCGACATGCCCTACGGTTTGGCCACGCGGATTGACCAGCGCGTGCCCTTGCCTTTGCAAAGTACCGTGTTCGTGTGAGTAGCGTATAAAAGCCTGGCGCAAGGTACGCAGCATTGGATCCCCGGATGCAGGTTTCTGACAGCCACGTTCGACCCACCTAACGGAAGGGGCGTGAAATACAAAAGACGCAACAGTCAGATCGACTGCACTGAAACTAAGCGCAGAAATCCTTCCAAAAGATTAAAAATCGAAATGGATTTTATGGGTCAGGCCGTGGCGTCTTTTACAGCACTCACGACACTGTCGAGCACGGCTTTGAGCATCGCTTCGTCAGTACATTCACCCATCACGCGGATCAAAGGCTCGGTGCCGGATTTGCGGATCAGAAGACGACCATTTGATCCCAGCTTTTTTTCTCCATCGGCAATCGCCTGCTGCACCTGATCCGTCTCAAGTGGTGTTTGCCCATCGCTAAATCGCACATTGATCAGCGATTGCGGGACTGGAGAAAAAACGCGTGCCAGCTCACTGGCCGTGTTGTCGGTTTCAACCATGCTGGCCAGAAACTGCAGCGCTCCGATAAGACCGTCACCCGTGGTCGCATAGTCGGTCATAACGATATGGCCGGACTGTTCCCCACCAAGATTGTGCCCATCGGCGCGCATGGTCTCAACAACGTAACGGTCTCCAACCGCGGTGCGCTTAAGCTCGATGCCCTGGTCTGCAAGATGTCGTTCCAATCCCAGGTTGGACATAACGGTCGCCACCAGTGCATTGCCCTGCAGCCGCCCTTCGCGCGCCCAGCGCGTGGCAATCAGACCCATGATCTGATCCCCGTCTGCGACCTGGCCCTTTTCATCCACGAGAACAAGACGGTCTGCGTCGCCGTCCAGGCAAATACCCAGATGTGCGCCACTTTCTAAAACCTTCTTTGCCGCCATTTCCGGATGCGTAGATCCACATGCTGCGTTGATGTTGCTTCCGTTAGGGTCCACGCCGATAGGGATGACTTCGGCTCCAAGTTCCCACAAGACGGCGGGCGCGGTGCGATAAGCTGCACCATTTGCGCAGTCCACTACGATCTTGAGACCATCCAACCGGCGTCCGGCCGGGAAAGTTGTCTTCGCGTATTCCACATACCGCCCGCGCGCGTCTTCAAAGCGCGTCGCCCGGCCAATATTCTCAGGAGCCGCCAGTTTAACGCCGTCAGTCATCAGCTTTTCAATTCCAGCCTCGGCTTGATCCGAAAGCTTGAATCCATCAGGCCCAAAGAGCTTGATGCCGTTGTCTTCGGCTGGATTGTGGCTGGCGGAAATCATGACGCCCACATCCGCGCGCAGGCTGTGAGTGAGATACCCAACTGCGGGTGTAGGCACAGGGCCAAGCAGAAACACATTCATACCGGTAGACGCAAATCCAGCCGTCAGCGCATATTCGATCATGTACCCGGAAAGGCGCGTATCTTTGCCGATCACAACCCGGTGGTCCTGAGCATCGCGTCGGAAATAGCGACCAGCCGCTGTGCCAAGCTTCAAAGCAAGCTCAGCGGTCATGGGCCACGTATTGGCCCGTCCGCGAACCCCGTCAGTTCCAAACAAGTCTTTGCTCATCTGCTCACCTTTACGTTTGCGCTGTGCCGCGCAGTTTTATGTTTCTTAACGGCCGAACATGGGCATGTCCAATCTATCCCACATCAACCAGAAGCCCTGTACAAACCATTGAATGGTCTCAACTTTCACCGTCTCGTTGACTAAACCACCCCTGCGGCTCATAAGGAGAGTTGCAATTTGCAGTTCAGGAAGACTTTATGAAGATTGCAATGATTGGAACAGGTTACGTCGGATTGGTCTCGGGAATCTGCCTGTCGGATTTTGGCCACGACGTCGTCTGTGTCGACAAGGATTCTTCGAAAGTCGAGAGACTTCAGCACGGCGAAGTGCCAATTTACGAACCAGGTCTCGATCAGCTCATGGAGAAAAATGTCTCTGCCGGGCGGCTCTCCTTCACGACAGACCTGGCAGAAGCGTTAGACGGTGCCGAAGCCGTTTTCATTGCCGTCGGCACCCCCACCCGGCGGGGTGATGGCCATGCAGACCTTAGTTTCGTTATGGCTGCTGCTGAAGAAATCGCAAAAACCGCAAAGAATTACATTGTCATTGTCACCAAATCTACCGTCCCGGTTGGTACCAACCGGCAGGTCAAGCAGACAGTGCGCAAAGCAAACCCTGATCTGAAATTTGATGTCGCCTCGAACCCGGAATTCCTTCGGGAGGGGGCCGCGATTGAAGATTTTATGAAGCCGGATCGCGTGGTCGTTGGTGTGCAGAGTGAACGCGCGGCGGAAGTGATGCAAGACATCTACCGTCCGCTTTACCTGCGGGAGTTTCCAATCCTGACCACTGATCTGGAATCGGCGGAAATGATAAAATACGCCGCGAATGCATTCCTTGCGACCAAGATCACCTTTATCAACGAAATCGCCGCGCTCTGTGAACGTACCGGGGCTGATGTGAAACAGGTCAGCCGCGGCATGGGTCTTGACGGTCGGATCGGTAATAAGTTCCTGCATGCCGGACCGGGCTATGGCGGAAGCTGTTTTCCGAAGGACACCCGTGCTTTGGCACGCACCGGGCAAGAGCATGGTCTGCCGCTTCAAATCACCGAGGCGGTTATCGCAGTGAACGAAGAGATCAAGCGTCGTATGATCGATAAGCTTGTCGATATGTGCGATGGATCCTTCAATGGCAAAACCGTGGCAGTCCTCGGCGCGACGTTCAAACCAAACACGGACGATATGCGAGAAGCCCCCTCCCTGACCATTGTTCCTGCATTGGTCGGTGGCGGCGCCAAGGTACGTGTGTGTGACCCACAAGGTCAGCGAGAAGGTGAAGAGCATCTTCCGGGTGTGCAATGGGTGGATGATCCGTATAAATGCGTCTCCAAAGCGCATCTTGTGGTGCTGTTGACGGAATGGAACGAGTTCCGCGCGCTGGATCTCAAACGTATTGCCCGCAAGATGGAAACGCCGCGTTTGGCCGACCTTCGCAATATCTATTCTGTCAAGGATGCGAAACGCGCAGGGTTTGATGCCTATGAAAGCGTCGGGCGCGTCGGGTTCCTGCGCCGGACGGCAAAAGAGACCGCTGCGGAATAGACCATTTTCACTTTGAAGGTTTTGTCTTACCACTCTGTCTCTACTATCGTTAGAGCACATGGAGGCAGAACGTGAAGACGGCACTTGTGACAGGCGCAGCACGTGGGATTGGGCTGGCGACCACAAAACAGTTTCTCAGCAAGGGCTGGCACGTGGTCATGGTTGATCGTGATGAAGAGGTGCTGACGTCTGAAGCTTCGCAGCTGCAGGATGTCACCGAAATACTTTGCGATGTTTCGGTGCCTGGTCAGGTGGCTGACATTGCCAAAAAGTTCGACCATCTCAATGCGCTGGTCAACAATGCAGGGGTGGCTGATTTCGGACCCATTGAGGATACCGACCTGTCTCGGTGGCGCACGGTTATGGAGACCAACCTCGATGGTGTCTTCATGATGACCCAGGCACTTACACCTGCCTTGACCGCAGCCCAAGGTGCGATTGTGAACATTGCATCCATCTCTGGTTTGCGCGCATCAACGCTGCGCGTTGCTTACGGAACCTCAAAGGCAGGGGTGATGGCCCTGACCCAACAGCAAGCTGTGGAGTTGGGCGAGAAAGGTATTCGGGCGAATTGTGTCTGCCCCGGGCCTGTGCGCACCAAGCTCGCCATGGCGGTGCACACGCAGGACATCATTGACGCCTATCATGATGCGATCCCACTCAATCGCTACGGCAGCGAAGACGAAATCGCCAATGTGATCACCTTCCTCTCCTCTGAAGAAGCCAGTTTTGTAACCGGTCAGATCATATCCGTGGATGGTGGTTTTGAGGCGACGGGTATAGGCTTACCGGCGCTTCGCACATAGACTTCGGCAAAGAAAAAGGTGGCTCCGATTTCTCGCAGCCACCCTGTCGGGCGAACCCCCCAATACTTAAAAAAGGCTTACTTCAAAATTTAGAGTTCCGACAGTACTCAGATACAGGCAAAATCGTTAAACACCTGCCTTGAAACAGTGATGGATTTAGTCACCGGCTTTGACACAGGCTGCTCAACCGACTTTTGGCTGAGCTTTGATCCATCTTTTTCAGATGTGGCAGAAATAGATTTGGTCATCGGTCTTCTCCACTTGTTAACGTGGCAAACCGGACAGTTAGCACCGACCGGCGCCCACACTCTTACATCTGCTGGGATACCGGCCCTCAGAACGGCTGAAAACGCGCCGCCTGATGCGATTGGGACAGGATCCCGGCATTAGAAGTCTGCCAAAAATGTTAATATTGGTCTATCCCGTGGTTGGAAAAAGTTTGTCTCCAATTTGGAAGAAATATGTCTGGAATGTGGCGAAAATGCACGAAACCACAAATTATGAGGCCCCTTTGCCAGGATTCAACAAGATAGAGTAGCGGGCCCTAGAGCTTACCAAGTGATCTGTTTGCCTTCCGAGACAACAAAAAGCTCGTGCCCATCTCCTTTTTCCAATGCAAATCCACAGTCATATCGTCTTTGGCTGAATCAGACAGGCCCGGAAATCATTCACGTTGGTCAGGGTTGGTCCAGGAACAACCTGATCACCGATTTTTTCAAAGAACCCATGCGCATCGTTCGTGTCCAAAGCGGCCTGCGGATCGACTTGTTTGTCTTTCGCTTTGGCAAGCGTCGCTGGGCTGATGATCGCCCCTGCGACCTCGGCGGCTCCGTCAACACCATCCGTGTCACAGGCAATCGCGTCAATGCCGTCCGCGCCATGTAACGCCATTGCCATCGCCAATGCGTATTCTGCATTTGGCCCGCCAATGCCGTCGCCGCGTTTGGTCACTGTGAGTTCACCGCCAGACAAAAGCAGGGTTGGCGCACTGCCAGCATTCATGTCCTTCTGAACATCCAATGCCAATGCAGCATGAGCGACCGCAACCTCTCGTGCCTCACCTTCCAGCGCATCGCCCAAGAGACGGACATCACACCCCTCCGCGCGCGCGATCTCCGCCGCCGCTTCGAGGGATTGTGAGGGAGCCGCGTAGATCACATTGGTGACACGGCTGAGGCGCGGATCATCAGGCGCCAAGGGCGCACCGCCAGACTCCAGAAATCTGACAATCGAGTCAGAGGGCGTAACACCCCATTGTTTCAACAGGGCAATTGCACGCGCCGCATCTCCGGGGTCTCCAACAGTGGGGCCACTGGCAATATCACCTGGATTGTCACCGGGCACGTCCGAAATCATCAATGCAAGCATTTGCGCCGGATATGCCGCCGCAGCCAGCTTGCCGCCTTTGACTGCTGAGATCTGTTTGCGGATACCATTGATGTCGCCAATCGGAGCGCCGGAGGCCAAAAGGTCGTCAGTCAGCGCTTGCTTCTCGGCCAAGGTGATCCCGTCGACCGGGGCAGTCAAAAGTGCCGAACCACCCCCCGAGATCAAGGCCAGAACTGTGTCGCCTTCACCGCACCCGTCTAACAGGTCCAGCATACGTTTCGTCGCCGCCTCCCCTGCGGCATCGGGCACAGGATGCGCTGCCTCGACGATCTCAATGCCTTTGCAGGGCCGGGCATATCCATACCGCGTGATGACCAACCCTTCGCAGGGCCCATACGCGGCCTCAACTGCTTCGGCCATGCGTGCACTGGCTTTGCCCGCGCCGATAACAATCAGGCGGCCCTCTGGCTTGGGCGGCAGGTGCGCCGCCAGGCTTTGCATGGGGTCGGCCACTTCAACGGCGCGATCAAAAAGGGCGCGTAGGAACTGCGCAGGGTCTTGCATGGGGCACTCCGGACAATGTCGCGGCACACTATTGCGATTTATGTTAGCGCTGCAACTCTATCGATGCACGCTGGCAAACTTGACAAAGGACAGGCCACGCGCGACAGACGCGGCCATGGTGATGACCTTACTTCAGGTGGGATTGGGCGGGGCCATCGGCTCTATGCTGCGCTTTGGCGTTGGTATGGCTGTTGTGCGCTCAACGGGTGCCAGCTTTCCATTGGCCATCCTGCCGGTGAACGTGATTGGGTCCTTCCTCATGGGCCTTGTTGTGGTCTACACATTTCAACGCGACCTGACAGCTCTGAACCCTTTTCTGATGACAGGTATCCTCGGCGGTTTCACAACGTTTTCGGCCTTTTCCCTAGAGGCTTTTACGCTCTACGAGCGCGGTGAGATTGGCCAGGCCGCAATCTACGTCGCGTTGTCGGTGGTGTTGTCGATCCTTGGGCTTGCCATGGGTGTTTGGTTGGCAAGGTCACTTTGGGCATGAGCAAGGTTCAGACCCTCACTGTTGCCGAAGGAGAAGGTGATCAGCGGCTGGATCGCTGGTTTCGACGGCGCTTTCCGCATGTCTCGCAAGGGCGGATTGAAAAGATGTGCCGCAAAGGGGAGTTGCGCGTTGATGGTGGGCGCGCCAAGGCCAACACGCGGGTTGAAGAAGGTCAGCAGGTGCGCGTGCCGCCCTTGCCAGACCCCGCACAGGCCACACCTGCGCGGCCAAAAGTATCAGACCGCGATGCGGAGATGATTCGCAATACTGTGATTTACAGGGACGACCACATTCTGGCGTTGAACAAACCTCCCGGTCTACCCGTGCAGGGCGGAAGCAAACTGACACGCCACGTAGATGAAATGTCAGATGCCCTCCGCTTTGAACTGGATGAGACCCCGAGGCTTGTTCACCGGCTCGACAAGGACACATCCGGCGTTTTGCTTATGGCCCGAAGCCGTGCCGTCGCCGCTCGGCTGACGGCAGCATTCCGAGATCGCGACACGCGCAAGATTTACTGGGCGGTGGTGGCCGGGGTGCCAGCCCCTCGCATCGGCACCATCCGTTTCGGGTTGGTCAAAGCGCCGGGTCACGGGGCCAAAGGTGAAGGCGAAAAGATGTTGTGCCTGCACCCGCGCGATATTGACCAAACACCCGGCGCCAAACCCGCGACGACAGATTACGCCGTGGTCGAACATGCGGGCACGCGTACGTCCTGGATGGCTTTGGTGCCCATTACCGGACGCACACATCAACTGCGCGCGCATATGGCCGAGATCGGGCATCCGATTGTGGGGGATGGCAAATATGGCGGCTCAGGTCAGGAAAACCTGGGCGATGGGTGGGGCGCGCAACTCGGTGGGGATATCAGCCGCAAATTGCATCTGCATGCCCGGTCGCTCAGCCTGAAACACCCTGTCACCGGAGCTCAGCTCTCCCTTACAGCTCCATTGCCTGACCATATGGCGCGGACTTGGGAGACATTTCAGTGGCGGCCTCAGGATGCAGCGGCAGATCCGTTTGAGGAGCTGTCATGACAGATCTGTTGCGCCTTGTGATTTTTGACGTCGACGGCACGCTGGTCGACAGCCAGGGCGATATTGTGGCTGCCATGACAGCCGCCTTCCAAGACGTGGACCAACCCGTCCCTGATCGCACGACGATCCTTTCGATTGTCGGTCTCTCGCTTGATCATGCGATGGCCCGGCTTGCTCCGGAACGTTCCGCAGCAACTCAGGCACGAATGGTCGAGGGATACAAAAATGCGTATGTCAACTTGCGCGCAAAGACAGGGGCCGCAGAATCATCTCCGCTTTACCCAGGTGCGCGAGAAGCACTTGAGTTTTTCAAGCGGCAGGACAATCTGCTTCTCGGCGTGGCCACAGGTAAGTCCCGTCGAGGTCTGGATAAATTACTGGAGGCACATGATTTAGAACATATGTTCGTCACCCAGCAAGTCAGCGATCATCACCCCTCTAAACCACATCCATCAATGATAGAAACCGCGCTTGCGGAAACGGGTGTAGAGACGCAAAACGCCGTTATGGTTGGAGATACAAGTTACGACATGGACATGGCGCTGGCCGCGCATGTTGGCGCGATTGGTGTTGGCTGGGGATATCATGACGTAAGCTTGCTAAGCTCAGCGGATCGGATTGTCTCAACTTTCGCTGAGCTGCCAGACGCGGTAGCAGGCGCTTGGAAGGCGACGGCGGCATGAGCGAATGGAAAGCCAAGCGGTTTTGGAAAACGGTGGATGTTGTGCCAAGCGACACGGGCTATGGAATCCGCCTGGATAATCGTCCTGTCAGAACCCCTGCAAAATCAGAACTGATCGTCCCATCCGAGGCGCTGGCACAGGCGATTGCGCTGGAATGGGACAATCAGGATGAGATTGTGAACCCGCTTTCGATGCCGATGACACGGTCTGCCAATGCGGCGATTGATAAAGTAACGGCGCAACATGCCGAGGTTGCGGAACTTGTGGCAGCTTATGGCGACGCGGATCTTCTGTGCTATCGCGCAGACGGCCCGGCCTCTTTGGTCAAACGCCAGGCTGAGACCTGGGACCCGCTTCTTGATTGGGCCGCGGACAGATTCGGCGCAAGGCTCTTACCGGTGTCAGGTGTTATGCACAGTCCGCAGAACCCAGAGGCATTGATGGTTCTGACGCAGAACGTTCGGGAAATGGACGCATTTACGTTAACGGCGTTCCATGACCTTGTCGGATTGTCTGGGTCGTTGGTGATCGGGTTTGCAGCGCTCTACAACTATGCTGATCCGGTGGTGCTTTGGGGTTGGTCAAGAGTTGATGAAACCTGGCAGGAAGAGCAATGGGGCGTGGATGAGGAAGCTCGCGAGCTTGCGGAGCATAAGCTTGGAGAGTTTGAACACGCTAAGAAATTTCACGATCTCGCGATTAAATAACATGCGGATTCGCTGAACATTGGTTTCCTCAGCGGAAACAACAGAAAAAGTGGCATTTTTTTGTCACCAAAACCCTTGACCTTGACGGGTGAATCCACACAAACTCCCGGGCACTGACATGGGGAAATGACCCTTCACAGTATCGCCCGGTCCGGAAGGACCGATTGAACCGCCCTAAAGAGGGCGGGCATATCAGGAAGAGGTAAACATGAAAAAATCCGTAATCTTCGGCGCGCTGACTGTTGCTGGCATGGCCGCAGCTGCAAGCGTCGCCTCTGCAGGTACGCTTGACGATGTGAAAGCACGCGGCAAGCTGAACTGCGGCGTAACAACCGGTCTGGTCGGCTTTGCTGCACCTGATGCAAACGGTAACTGGGACGGCTTCGATGTCGGCGTTTGCCGCGCGGTAGCAGCGGCTGTTCTGGGTGATCCGGCGGCAGTGGAATTCGTTCCCACCACAGGTAAGACGCGCTTCACAGCGCTGGCTTCCGGTGAGATCGACATGCTGGCACGGAACACCACCTGGACCTTCAGCCGTGACGTTGACCTGAAGTTTGAATTCGTCGGTGTGAACTACTACGACGGCCAAGGCTTCATGGTTCCTAAAGACCTTGGCGTTTCTTCGGCCAAGGATCTGGATGGTGCGACCGTCTGCATCCAAACTGGCACAACAACAGAGCTGAACCTGGCGGATTTCTTCCGCTCCAACGGCATCAGCTACGAGCCGGTTCCGATTGAGACAAATGCCGAAGCGCAGCAGCAGTACCTTGCAGGTGCCTGCGACGTTTACACAACTGACGCGTCCGGCCTGGCCGCGACACGTGCTGCATTTGAAGATCCTGCAGGCCACGTGCTTCTGCCAGAGATCGTCTCCAAAGAACCACTCGGCCCACTCGTTCGCCACGGCGACAATGAATGGGGTGACGTTGTTCGCTGGACTCTGAACGCTCTTATCACCGCAGAAGAGCTGGGCGTCACAAGCGCCAACGTCGGTGAACTGGCAGCATCTGCTGGTGACAATCCTGAAGTCAACCGTCTGCTCGGCACCGAAGGCAACCTGGGCGAAATGCTCGGCCTCGATGCTGACTGGGCTGTGAAGGCTCTGGCCGGTGGCAACTACGGTGAGATTTTTGAGAAGAACATCGGTGAAAACACACCGGTCGGTCTGGCTCGTGGCCTGAACGCCCAGTGGACCGAAGGCGGCCTGCTCTACTCGCCGCCCTTCCGCTAAAATCACTACTTCAAAGGGCGCGGTCACTCCGCGCCCTTTGTCTATGAAAAGCAATGATCGGCCCACCGCGCAAAAGCGCATCAAACAATCCGGGCCGGCAAGGGGACACCTCAGATGACAACCATGACCGACCCTCCTCAGGAGTCGTTTAGACTGTCTATGTTGCTGAACGATACGCGCTATCGTTCCTACACCTTTCAGTTTATCGCCCTGATCGCTCTGATTTCTCTGATTGCCTATCTCGGTTCCAATCTGGTGCAGAACCTGCGCGCTGCAGGTTTGAACATTTCCTACGAGTTTCTTGGGGAACCAGCAGGCTATGACATCAACCAGCGACTGATTGAATATGACAGTCAAAGCTCACATTGGCGCGCCTCGATTGTGGGCATTCTCAACACGCTTCTTGTGGCCTTTCTGGCTTGTGTGACCGCAACCATCCTGGGGGTCGCCGCCGGTGTTCTTCGGTTGTCGAACAACTGGCTTGTGCGCAAGCTCATGGCGGTCTACGTCGAAGCGTTCCGCAACGTGCCTGTCCTCATCTGGATCATCATCATCTTTACCATCATGACGGCTGTTTTGCCCGGACCCCGTGCCTTTAGAGGGGATGATCCGACCGCCAGCATGGTGCTCGACATGTTCGCCTTTACCAACCGTGGCGTCTATGTCCCCGCCCCTGAATTTACATCAGGCATTTTCCAGGGTGCCGGAAACTGGCTCGTCATTCTGGCGTCGCTTGTCGCATCCTTGTTCATCACGCGCTGGAATGTACGGCGTGCCGATCAGGTGCAAGAAGCCACGGGCCAAAGGCCAAACACCCTTTGGGCCAATCTGGCGATCTGGTTTGTGCCTTTGGTCGCATTGTGCTGGATCATGGGCCTCACCTGGAATTATCCGGAACTCAAAGGCTTTAACTTCGCCGGTGGTTGGACCATTCGAGGCTCCTTGATCGCCCTCTGGTTCGCTTTGGCCATCTACACAGGGGCCTTCATCGCCGAAAACGTCCGCGCGGGCATTCAGGCGATTTCCAAAGGTCAGACAGAGGCTGCAGCTTCGCTGGGTCTGCGCCCGGGCCGCATCATGAAACTTGTGATCCTGCCTCAGGCGCTGCGGGTCATCATCCCGCCGCTCATTTCGCAATATCTTAATATCACCAAGAACAGCTCGCTCGCCATTGCCGTGGGTTACATGGACATCACCGGTACGCTGGGGGGCATCACGCTCAACCAGACTGGCCGCGCGATTGAATGCGTGCTGCTTCTGATGCTGTTCTATCTGATCATCAGCCTCAGCATCTCTGCAGTGATGAACATCTACAACAACGCTGTTAAGCTAAAGGAGCGCTGATATGACTGATGCAACTTCACAGCGCACTGAACCCTTTGTCAGAATGGATATGCTCCCAGAGCAGGAGCCACCAGCCACACAGCGTGGCGTGGTCAAATGGGCGCGCGAAAACCTGTTCTCCAGTACCGCCAATTCCGTCCTGACGGTCGCGGCGATTGTCACCGTTTACTATATCCTAGTTTCATCAATGCCCTGGCTCCTGAACGGGGTGTGGAACTCGGCCTCGATCCGGGAATGTCGCGAAATTCTGGAAGGTGCCACAGGCGGCTGTTTTGCCGTTCTGACCGAACGGTGGAACCAGCTTCTGTTTGGCTTCAAATACC
Source organism: uncultured Roseovarius sp. (assembly GCA_947496175.1). GTDB lineage: Bacteria > Pseudomonadota > Alphaproteobacteria > Rhodobacterales > Rhodobacteraceae > Roseovarius. Next base: position 32,866 of record CANMBU010000004.1, on the reverse strand, counting down.
CACCGGATCAATATTGGCGTCCGACGCTGGCCTTTGTCCTGCTCTTCGTTGCAGCGGCCCCGGTGATGTTTTTCAAGTATCTGCCGAGTAAGATGCTGATCTTCACCGGTCTCTACCCCTTTATCGCCTTCTGGCTGATTTGGGGCGGCTCGATCCTGACACCATTGCTGGTTCTCGTCGGGTTCGTACTCGCAGCACAAGCCTTTACCCGGCTGGAGCACAAAGGCTTTGCCATCGCTGCACTGGCGGCTATCGCAGCCGCCGCGGTCATGTTCTGGCTCGCCAGTACGATTGGCTCTGGTGGCGGCTCGGGTGGCTTTCTAAGCCTTGAGCCCGTGCAATCGCGCGACATGGGGGGCTTTATGCTCAACATGATCCTCGGCACGGTCTGCGTCTCTTTGTCGATCCCCTTCGGCATCGCTTTGGCCCTTGGACGTCAGTCGGACATGCCGATCATCAAATGGATCTGCGTGGTCTTCATCGAGTTTATCCGCGGTGTGCCACTCATCACGTTGCTCTTCGTCGCCAACGTGGTCCTGGCCTACTTCCTGCCACCGGGTACAACCTTTGACCTGATTGTGCGGGTGATCATCATGATCACGGCCTTCTCTTCGGCCTACATCGCCGAAGTGATCCGGGGGGGCCTCGCGGCCTTGCCCAAAGGTCAGTATGAGGCCGCAGACAGTTTGGGGCTGGACTACGCCCAGGCCATGCGGCTCATCATCTTGCCTCAGGCGCTCAAGATCTCAATCCCGGGCATCGTGAACGTTGCTGTGGGTCTCTTCAAGGACACCACACTCGTTTCGGTTATCTCCATGTTCGACCTGGTCGGCATGATCCGGGGACCGATCCTGGCATCCACAGAATGGAACGGTGTCTATTGGGAGCTCTTCGGCGCTGCCGCGATCCTGTTCTTCGTTGTGTGCTACGGCATTTCTCAATATTCGCAATGGCTCGAACGTGAGCTTGCGACAGATCATCGATAAAAGGAGGGTTCCCCATGGCGGAAGCCGCTCAACTGCAAGTCAGCGACGAGATCGCGATCCAAATCGAAAACATGAACAAATGGTACGGGTCATTCCACGTTCTGCGGGACATTGACCTGACCGTTTATCGCGGCGAGCGGATCGTGATTGCAGGGCCTTCGGGGTCCGGTAAATCAACGCTCATCCGGTGCATCAACGCATTGGAAGAGCACCAGCAGGGTAAAATTGTTGTCGATGGCACGCTGCTCAGCTCGGATATCAAGAATATCGATACGATCCGCTCAGAGGTTGGCATGGTGTTTCAACACTTCAACCTGTTCCCGCATCTGACAATTCTTGAGAACCTGACACTTGCTCCGATCTGGGTGCGCAAAACGCCCAAGAAAGAAGCCGAAGAAGTCGCCATGCACTATCTGGGCAAGGTGAAGATCCCCGAACAGGCCGACAAATACCCCGGACAGTTGTCAGGCGGTCAGCAACAGCGTGTGGCGATTGCCCGCTCGCTTTGCATGAAGCCTCGGATCATGCTCTTTGACGAACCCACTTCTGCGCTCGACCCGGAGATGATCAAAGAGGTGCTCGACACGATGGTCGAGCTGGCCGAAGAAGGCATGACCATGCTCTGCGTGACACACGAGATGGGTTTTGCCCGTCAGGTGGCGAACCGCGTGATCTTTATGGATCAGGGTCAGATTGTAGAACAGAACGAACCCGAAGAGTTCTTCAACAATCCCAAGAGCGAACGGACCAAACTGTTCCTGAGCCAGATTCTCGGCCACTAAGCGCAGCCAGGTAAACTGAGAGGCCCCGCATTGAGAGATGCGGGGCCTTTTCTTTTCCGTATTCAGCCATAGCCCATAACGACACAAAACAATCGCTCTATCGTGAGACCAGTAAGTCACAAGGTGGAGATCGAACCAGACCGGATGTGAAGCCCCCAAGGACATAGCGCCCAATGTTTGACCGTGTGTGCGCGCCGATGGCCAAAAGATCGTAATCGCCTTTTTCCATCAAGTCGTGAACCGCATCACTGGCGCTGGCCTCGACAAAAAAAGGCGCAGGTAAGTTGGGCGGCAAGTCGGACAGAGCTTTCCATGTGTTATAGTCCCGTTCTGCTTCTTGGCGGAAAGACACCTCATGTGCGTGGAACAGCGCCCATTTCGCGTTTGGTGCGATCTGGTACGCCTTTCTAAGAGCGCCGGCACAGACCGGCGACAGGTCGACCCCGCCCAAAACATGCGCGTAGTCTTGTTCCGCATGCCGGACCACCAACAACACTGGGAGCCGACTGGACCGCACCAGGTGCTCCATCGTGGTTTCCCGAATTCTATCCATGAAAACACGTCTGCGATGGATCCCAAGTATCAGAAGTTCAGCATCAGAATTCTGAACAAACACATTGATCTCTTCGATCGGATCACCAATCAAGACGGATATCTCGTATTCTAGAGCGCGCCCCTGCAAATCGTCTTTCACCTGCTCAGACAGTTTCGTTTCGGCGTCTTCTTTAACCTTAGCGGCGGTTTCCGTGGGCATGGCGCCATCGACCACATGCACAACCTGCAGCTTTGCGCCAAGACTGGCCGTCAAGGTGACGCTTCGAGCCAAAGCTGCTCTGGATCGGTTCGATAGATCGCTCGCGACAATGATGCTTTTCACGTCTGTTCCCCCTCAATTTGGCCAATCCAACAAATCTGGCTTTTAGGTGGGTATAAGGCTGCGTCAGACAAGACCTTGCGACCAAAGGTCCAGTAGAAAGAAAGGCGTCGGAGGGTGATTTGCTTAGCAAGCCGAGCGAGCTTGGCACAAACGCGCTAAATCCAAGCGCGTTGCCGGGCCTGCAGTGTTTGCACGCGGCGGCGTATTTCCTGTGAAATAGGGCCTTCCCGCGGTGCATCGCGCAGGGTTTCCACCAGGTAATCTGATCGTTCACCGCGCTGTCTGTTCCACGCAAGCGCCGCGAGTACCGCGCGACCCTTTTCCGGCAAGCGATCAGGGATATCGGCACCGTTCAGTGTCGCCCAAACCCCAGACCACAGGCGTCCAACACTCCATGGGTTATACCCACCGCCGCCCAGCACCAACAGGCGCGGCGTCATCGGCACAAGGGATTTGACCAGAGTCCAATGGCTGTTGTTGGACAAATTGAGCCGCGCAAGCGGGTCTTCAGCCACAGCGTCAGCCCCGCATTGCAACACAATCGCTTCAGGTCTCATTGCCTGCACAGCAGGCAGGATGACGTTATCAGCGATCAGACGGAATTCATCGTCCTGCGTGCCCCTGGGCAGTGGCAGGTTAATCGCCCGAGACCCGGCGCGATCTTCAAGAGAACCCGTGAAGGGCCAGCGGCGCTCTTCATGAGTTGAGATCATCAAAACACGCGTTTCGCCATGAAACGCTGCCGCCACGCCATCGCAGTGATGCGCATCAATATCCACGTACACCACACGCGTAAGACCTTGTTGCAGGAAAGCCTTGATCGCCAGAACCGGGTCATTGAGATAACAGAATCCAGCGGCGTGATCGGCCATGCCGTGATGCGTACCGCCGCCAGGGTTGTAGATCACGCCACCATCGGCCAGAAGTTCTGTTGCCAACAACGACCCGCCTGCTGCAGTAGCGGGACGACGATAGATTTCAGGGAAGATCGGATTGCTGAGCGTTCCGATTTTGTGCCTGTCTCGGGTCTCATCCGAAACGGCGCCCGCCGCTTCGGCGTCTTTCAGCGCTTCGATATACGCAGGCGTGTGAAACGCAGTCAGCGCCGCTGGTTTGGCCATAGGGCTCACGCGGTATTGCGACTTTGGCAGCCAATCCATAGCGCGGCACAGGTCAATTACGGTTGGCACGCGCGGAATGCTCAGGGGGTGTTTCTCACCATAGCTGGACCCGCGGTAAATCTCTGAACCGATAAAAAGAGGCTTGGGCAGAGACATGCCCGGCTACCCGCCCAAGAGTTCCCGTGGGGTGACAAAGGCCTCGACCTCCCCTCGACCCGGTCGAAGATCGTGCCACTGCGGGATGTCGAACCGTGCAACCAGCGTGGCACAGGTTGGGTAGTCATCAAACCTGGGATGATCGGGCGGCGAGGCAACAAGATCATGGGCAAACCAGGCAATGCCAGGATTGTGGCCCAGCATGAGAACAGTGTCGCCAATAGCAGTGCCCAGCGCTTCGCGCATGTCATGGGCCCCGGCATGGTAGAGACGATCAAGATAGGTGACGTCACAGGCCAGCCCAAGAGCTTCAAAGGTTGCTTGCGTGCGGGTCGCGGTTGAAACCAGAGCCTGATCAATCGCGACACTTTCGGCACGCAACCAATCGCCAAGCGCCTTTGCCGATCTTTGGCCGCGCGCGTTCAGGGGTCGGGCATGATCCCCATCCACCGGATTGCTCCAGCTTGATTTGGCATGGCGCATCAAAACCAGTCGCTTCATTTGAACGCTCTCATGTGAAAGGCGGATTGTTCTTCGACCCGGCCATAGCTCTTACTCACAGGGCAGGCACGCCGCACAGCGCACCCTTGGGTCATGCAGGTGTTGGCGGGTCTGTCGAGATCCGCTTTGCAGGCGACAACATCATAGCCCTCTCCGGCAAAGGCATCGACGGGGCAGGCTGTAATACAGGGTTGCTCCACGCATGTCGTGCAAGGCGATGGCCCGGCATGTGGTGCGTCAATCTTCTGAGTAAATCCCAAGGCACCCCGATACGAGACCATCAAACCCGCCACATCATGAACCAATAATCCAACCGGAGAGAGATGCGCCCTGCCACTGTCTTGTGCCCATTGGATAAACGGCTGATAGGGCGGGCCGCCGAATGGGAAGAACGCTTGCGCCCCGAGCGCGCCTGCCAGTTTACCAATGACGCGTGCAGACCAACGATCCAAAGGATTTGCCGCACCGTCCCTGTACTCCTCAGACGCGGTAAAATGCGCCCAAAAGCCCGGTTCGAGCGGACCTAACAGAACCAGAATTTTAACGCCTTCTGGCAAGCTGTCCGAGACCACCCCAAAGACAGTCAACTGCTCTTTAGCCGCTAAGACTTCGATCTGTTCCAATCTCATTTGCGCTGAAAAGGTAGGCTGAGGGACCAGCCCAGTTTGGAAGGCCGATCATCCTGCCATTCAAGACCAATGGTCATCTCGTCATGCCCCTTTTCCGGCTGCGCAATATAGGTGCCAAACATCTGGTCCCAAATCGACAGGGCAAAGCCGTAGTTGCTGTCATGCTCACTGCGCTGATCAGAGTGATGGACCCGGTGCATATCTGGCGTTACCAGAACACGCCGGACGATCGCATCAAGCCAAAGTGGCAGCTTGATATTCGCATGATTGAACATGGCCGTGCCGTTCAGAACGATCTCAAAAATGATGATACCAATCGCGGGTGGGCCAAGCAGGTAGACCAGCCCGATCTTCAAAAGCATCGAAAGCGCAATTTCCACCGGATGGAACCGGATGGCCGTGGTGACATCAATATCGCGATCCGCATGGTGCACACGGTGAAACCGCCACAAAATCGGAACTTTGTGCGTGATCAGGTGCTGTGCCCAAATCGAAAAGTCAAAAATCAGGACAGTGACAATAATGGCCAGCCAAAGCGGCAGATCCAGAGCGTTCATCAGGCCCCAGCCCTGATTTTGCGCATCTACTGCGGCCCCCACCGCCAATAGCGGCAAGGCGAGCGCCAGCAGGCGCAAAGTCAGCGTATCAATCACAATAATCGCCCAGTTGGTGATCCATCGCGTCCCGCGCGGTTGCGTGCGCACACGTCGCGGTACCCAAGCCTCAATTAAGGCAAGAGCCACAAATAGGCCCAGGAACACACCTAATCGGATGAAAGCTTCGTTTTCCATGAGCTAGACGTTAAGCGAAACTCAAGCCGGAGCAAGCGCCACGACTTCACAAAACCGCAAACGCGACCGAGCACCGCACTGGATGCACTACCCCGTCCGGATCAGTGATCCCGCGCCATGTTCGGTAAAGAGCTCCAGCAAAACCGCATTTGGCACGCGCCCATCCAGGATTACAACCGCCCGAACGCCATAGGATAAGGCATCCAGCGCTGTCTCTGTCTTGGGGATCATACCACCAGCAATAACGCCTTCTTCGGTCAGTTCCTGAATCTGGCTCGACGACAGTTCGGTTAGAACCGCGCCATCGGCTCCGCGCACACCGTCCACATCGGTCAAAAGCAAAAGCCGGTCTGCCTGCAATGCTGCGGCAACGGCACCAGCAGCGGTGTCACCGTTGATGTTGAACGTCTCACCATTGCGGCCCGCACCCAAAGGCGCAATCACCGGAATAGTGTCATCGCGGAAGAGTGTGTGCAGGATCGAAGGGTCGACTTGGTCGGGTGTTCCAACCAACCCAAGTGCCGGGTCAGAAGGCACGCAAGTAATCAGGTTGGCGTCCTTACCCGACAGGCCCACAGCCTTGCCGCCCTGCGCATTGATGGCTTGCACAATCCGCTTGTTGACCTGACCCGAGAGAACCATTTCAACCACTTCCATAGTGGCTTCATCTGTGACGCGCTTGCCATCGACAAACTCTGACTTGATGTCGAGCTTTTCCAAGAGCCGGTTGATCATCGGCCCGCCGCCATGCACGATTACCGGATTCACGCCCACTTGCCGCATCAGAACAACGTCGCGGGCAAAGCTTTCCATGCCTTCATCGCTGCCCATGGCATGACCGCCTAGCTTGATAACGACAATCGCATCGTCATAGCGTTGCAGATACGGAAGCGCTTCACTCAGCGTGCGCGCGGTGGCGATGTTGTCGCGAGTCATTTCTCTTTTCTTCATTGGGTCGTCCCTCGGATGCATCCTCTAGCGCGGATGAAACCGTTTTGCCAAGCAGGTTTGCTTTATTCCAAACCGGCGATGACTGCACGCAAGGTGGCGATCCCGTCGCCTTTTTCCGAGGACGTCACGATGAGTTCCGGAAAAGCTGCAGGATGTTTTGACAGTTTTTCCCGGACTTGAGCCAAAACCTTGTCCAGTTCCTTCGACTTCAATTTATCGGCCTTTGTGAGCACACATTGGAACGTCACGGCCGCGCTATTGAGCAGCGCCATGATTTCTTCATCGACAGCTTTGATGCCATGGCGGCTATCAATCAGAACAAAGGCCCGGCGCAGCGTGGCGCGGCCTGAAAGGTACTGTTTCAGCAAGGCCTGCCATTTTTGCACCTTGTCGAGAGGCGCGTTGGCATAGCCATAGCCCGGCAAATCGACCAGATAACTTTGGCCTCCGAGATCGAAGAAGTTGATCTCTTGCGTCCGTCCGGGCGTGTTGGAGGCACGCGCCAGTGATTTGCGGCCGGTCAGCGCATTGATCAGGCTGGATTTCCCGACATTGGATCGCCCGGCAAAACAAACCTCGGCGCGGTCTGCAGGCGGCAGGCCAGACATGGCAACCACGCCTTTGACGAAGTCTACAGGCCCGGCGAAAAGCTTTCGCCCAATCTCGGAGGTGATTTGATCAGGCGCGTCCGCGACAGGGAATGGCAAAGGCATCAAAGCACCTCAACTTTGTCGCCAACCGTAACTTCGCCGGTTTTGGTCACGACCGCGTAAACGCCAAAATTCTGATGTCCAAATGTGCCGTTGAGCGCACCCAATGTATCCGTATCCCTGACACCAGTCTCTGGGTTTGCCGCAGTGGCCAGGCAGCGTTCAATACGTTCCTCAATCTTGAACTCGGCTGTCCCGATGCGCAGGGATTTCCCGACCCAGTCGAACTCGGCCCACGCTTCCAGACCCGTCAGATGGATGTTTCCACGCCAGCGGTGCATGGAGATGTCTTGCTGTAAAACCTCTGCAACGGCATCACTTGAGGCCTGGTTGATCAGACTGAGGGTCGGGTAGTTGCTATCGGTCATGCCCTGAGTTTTGCTGCGGACCAGACGCACGGATTGCGCGCGGTTGGCGGGCATTAACGGACGCACCCAATTGAGAAAGATGTCGCTCTCTTGGTCCGGGTCGAAGGTGATGTCTTTTAGCTGAGGGTGCGAGAGTGTGAGCTGGCCAGTGCGCTCATCCGTAACGGCCGTGATCGCCATGATCGCGGGCACCTTGGCCGCTCGTGTAAACGACGCGCAATGCGCCCATACAGACCCGTCTGCCTCAGACATCTCATGCGCAACCGCCCATTGGCGATCACCGGGCATGGTCTGCCCTTCGGTCAGCACGACATGATCTAGCGCTTCGCGCCCATGCGCCTTGATGGGGTGGCGCCAGAGGGCCGCCACCTTGGCCATCACTTGTCCTCCGTGTCAGGCTTTTTCTTGAAGCTTTCCATAATGTTGCCAAAGACATCCGGTTTGTAGCCCTGGCTGCGCATGATCAGGTATTGCTGTGAGAAGGTGATCACGTTGTTGGCGATCCAGTAGACAACCAGCCCCGAGGCAAAGCTGCCCAGCATGAACATGAAGACCCAAGGCATCCAGGCGAAGATCATCTTTTGCGTGGGATCCGTAGGAGCCGGGTTGAGCTTTTGCTGCATCCACATCGAGATGCCGAGCAAGAGCGGTAGAATACCAATGAAGATCAGCGCAAGGATGGATCCGGGCTCTGGTCCGGTCCAGGGGAAGACACCCCAAAGGTTATAGATCGAGGAGGGATCGGGGGCCGAAAGGTCTTTGATCCAGCCAATCCAGGGCGCGTGGCGCAGTTCAAGCGTGACAAAGATCACTTTGTAGAGCGAGAAAAAGATCGGGATCTGCAACAGGATCGGCAGACAGCCCGAGGCCGGGTTCACCTTTTCCTTTTTGTAGAGCGCCATCATCTCTTGCTGAAGCTTCTGGCGATCATCCCCGGTGCGTTCCTTGATCTTCTCCATTTCCGGCTGAAGCTCTTTCATCTTCGCCATGGAGACATAGGATTTATAGGCCAGCGGCAGCAGCACCAGTTTGATGATGAATGTGAGCGCGATGATGGCCCAGCCCATGTTGCCAATGAGCACATTGAGCCAGTGCAGCACCGCAAAGATCGGCTTGGTCAGGAAAAAGAACCAGCCCCAGTCAATGGAATCGAGAAACTTTCCGACACCCTCGTTGTTCTGGTAGTTGCGGATTGTGTCCCATTCCTTCGCCCCGGCAAAGAGGCGGGTGGTTACGGCCATGTCTTGCCCGGGCTGAAGCGTCGTGGTGCGTTGTTTGACGTTGGTTTGGTAGATATTCCGCGATGCGTCCTGAAAGGTACTGAATTGCGCGCCTTCGGCTTGTCCGGGAATGAGTGCGGTCATCCAGTAGTGATCGGTGAACCCGGTCCAGCCGCTTTCGGTTAGTGTGACATCTTCCTGAGCGCCGAAAGGTTCAAAATCGTCATAGTCTGTCTCGACCAGTTCGCCATCTGCGATGCTGATCGCTCCTTCGTGCAGAATGAAGAAGTTTTTCAGGTCTGTGGGTTGGCCGTGACGCGCAAGGATACCATAGGGCGCGACGGTTGCAGTGGTGCTTCCGGTGTTCTGCACCGATTGCGTGACAGTGAACATTGACTTGTCGTCAACCTGCATTTCGCGTCGAAAGGTCAATCCGGCGCCGTTGTTCCAAGTCAGCACCAGTGGCGTTTCCGGTGTGAGAGTTTCACCCGAGGCCACCTGCCAGATCGTGTTGGCACCCGGCACCTGGTCTGCACTCAGACCACTTCCCGGAGCCCAGCCAAACAGAGCGTAATAGGCGTGATCGCTGCCTATGGGCGACAGCAAAGTCACAATAGGCGCGTCCGGCTCAAGTGTTTCGCGGTATTTCTTCAGAAGCAGGTCATCAATCCGACCGCCGCGCAACGACACGGAGCCTTTCAAGGTGGGTGTGTCAATGTCCACGCGTGGGGCTTCGGGGGCGGCCTCAGTGACCTCTTGAGCAGTGGCCGTTTCGCTGGTTTCGCCCGTTCCGGCGGATTGCGGCACGAGTGCTGTGTCTCCTGCAGGCGCGGTTTCACCAGAGGTGGTTTCCCCGCTTGCAGTGTCAGTAGGCTCCAGCGGTTCGGGCGGTGGGAAAAGAGCGAACCAAATGACAATCACAAACAGGCTCAGGCCTGTCGCAAGCAGAAGATTCTTATTCTGTTCATCCATCGCAGATGACCACCCAATCGTTGTTTGTCACCCCGGGGGTTCAACAGAGTGCAGGCACAAAGGTCAAGGGGTATGCGCAGATTCCTTGCCGTTTGAAGGGTGTCATAATGCTGCGCCCTCAGGCACGACCGATTTTCGGAGGTGTTTGAACCCGAGCCAGATGGTCTTCGATCCAGGCAAAGGTATCGCAAAGAGGCATTGGACGGCCCAGTCCAAACCCTTGCACATATTGGCATCCTAGCTGAGCCAACATTGTGTGCTCACCTGCTGTTTCGACACCTTCGGCCAAGGTTTCCAGATTGAGCTGTTCGGCCATGAGCTGAATAGCGTTGACCATGCGCTGTTGTTCAGAGTCGCAATCCACTTTGGTCACAAAGGATCTGTCAATTTTCAAGCGTTTAACCGCAAATCGTCGGATTGACGCAATGGAAGTGTGACCTGTCCCGAAATCATCGAGATCAATATAGCACCCCAGTTCCGCCATGCGCCGAATGTTGCGGGTCACGGTGTCATCCGGCGAAGAGGAAACAACAGTTTCCAGTATTTCGATTGCAAGGCGTTTGGCCTCAATGCCGAACGTATCGAGCTCAAACTGGACGCGATCCACAAGGTTTGGGTCACGCAGCTCTTCTTGCGAAAAGTTCACGCCGACCTGTGCAATACCCACACCCAATTGGTCCCATTGTTGCAGCGCTTGCAACGCGTCGCGGAGAATTTTGGCGCCCAATACATGCATTTTTCCCATGTTTTGCAAAGCTGGGAGGAAATCACATGGGGGTATTGTACCGCGTGTGGGATGCTCCCACCGTGCCAGCGCTTCGAAACCGCGCACTTCTCCTGTGTCCGTTGAAATCTGCGGTTGGAACCAGGCGCGAATGTCCCCTTTTTCAAGTGCGCGCAGAATTTCCAGGTTGTTGCCTTGGGTGTTGGTCACGAAATACTGTAGCTCCGGGGTATAGGCGCGAATGGCTGCGGGACCGTGACGGCGCGCATCCAAAAGAGCGACACCTGCCGCTTGGGTCAAATCGCTGCCACGATGTCCCTGAACAAACGTGTCGAGGCAGAGGCCAATTGAGATTGAGATATAGACGAAAGTCGACTCAAGAGAGAGAGGGGCCTCAAAAGCGTTTTGCAAGCGTTTTGCCATTTCCAGAGCATCGTCAGTTCCCAGCTTTCGCACTGGGCCAAGGACAACACCGAACTGACCATTGGCAAGCGCAACAACCTTGTCCTCTTGGCGCAGATAATCCTTTAGCTTTTCCGCCGCTGCTTTTTGCAAACGATCTGCCCCTGTTTGGCCGTGGCGATCCAAAACAGTATCGAAATCATCGATTTCGATGATCATACAAGCTGTTCTCCGCAATTGCCGGCGCGCAGCCAGTAGCGTGTCGTGAACAGTAGTTTCAAATGTATCAGAATAGACATCTTTATTCACCTTTTGTTCTATATACTTCAACCCTAAAACCAGTAAGGGGAGCGAAACGGCGAATACGAGCAAGACTGTTTGCCCGCCCAGCCATGCGGCAATGAGCGCAAGAGGTGGCAAAGTCAAAAGCACATGCTTGTCGGACAATATCGACAAAACCGCAGCTCTATAATTGAAATCCTGTTCGCTGGACTGCATCTGCTTTTTTCCTGGCCACACAAATGGACATTAAAAGCTACGTCTCAACGTGCACTTAACGCAGGCGCGGGAGATCATCTGCATTTGGGTCAAATTTTATCTGGTCTCGCTTCAGGTTTGCAAAATCAAAAAGCTTGGGATCCAGCAAATGCGAAGGGCGCGCATTCATCAAAGCGCGAAACATAACCTGACGACGCCCAGGACTACGCGACTCCCAGCCATCAAGGATTTGTTTGACCTGCTGTCTTTGCAACCCGTCTTGTGATCCACACAGGTCGCAAGGAATGATCGGATAACTCATCGCCTTTGCAAAGCGCTCACAGTCTTCTTCGGCCACATGCGCCAATGGGCGATAGACGAAAAGATCGCCCTCTTCATTCACAAGCTTGGGCGGCATCGTGGCAAGTCGCCCCCCGTGGAACAGATTCATGAAGAAGGTCTCAAGGATGTCATCGCGATGATGACCGAGCACCACGGCAGAACAGCCTTCCTCGCGCGCAATCCGATAAAGATGCCCACGACGCAGGCGTGAACACAGCGCACAGTAGGTCCGGCCCTGTGGCACCTTGTCGACAACCACGGAATAGGTGTCCTGATATTCGATTCGATGCGGGACACACATATCTTCGAGGAACTTAGGCAGAACCGTCGCTGGAAATCCCGGCTGACCCTGATCAAGATTGCAGGCCAAAATGTCCACGGGCAAAAGGCCCCGCCATTTCAGCTCGTAGAGAATAGCCAGAAGCGTGTAGCTGTCTTTGCCGCCCGAGAGACAGACAAGCCAGCGCGCGTCTTTTTCAACCATACCGTAGGCCTCAATCGCCTCGCGCGCATTGCGCACAAGCCGTTTGCGCAGCTTGCGGAATTCCGTGCTCTTGGGCGCGCCGGAAAAGAGCGGGTGGATATCGTCGGCTTCATCGAGCATAGGTCGAGGCTTTAGACAGTTTCACACGCAGCGGCAAGCGGGCGGAACGCAGTCACCAGTCATCGATTTCTCGAAAAATGACTGGTTTTAAGAAATCGATAAGCCAACCACCAGGCATCTCCATATATAAGACAAGCACTACAGAAGGAGCCGCCCGTGCTGGCCGAAATTGATCTTCTCATCCGAGGCGCCCTCATCGGGGTCTGCATGTTGTGTTTCATCCTCTTGTGGTTTGGCCGTGAGACCCGGCAAAAATCCTACTCTCTAGGGGCCATTGCTCTGTCGCTCTCGGCTGCTATGGCGGTTGAACAGGGGATGGGAACCGTTTGGTCCCCACTGGCGCAGAGTATCGCGCTGTTGTTCAAGGAATTCATGCCACTGGCCCTGACGTGGTTTGTTCTGGACATATTCCTTGAACCCAAAGAGCAACGTGGCGCGTGGCTGGGCCTTTTTGCGATTGCGGCGTCGATCACAGCGCTCGCTTTTCTGCCGCTTTCATTGGGTCTTCTGCAAACCGGCCTCAACCTTGCGCTTTACCTGGGATTGCTGGCTATTGTGATCTGCACTGCCGCTTGTGATCTGGTTGAAGCCCGGCGGTCTTTCCGGGTGGTTTTCGTGAGTGCTGTGGCCCTGTTTGGTGTGTCGAAATCGATTCTCGACATCTCAATTGACGTTGCCGCGCGGCCAGAATGGTACGGAACCGCACATGCCATGGCGCTTCTGGCCTTTGCGGTGGTCTTTGCGCATTGGGCTTTGCGACCGGGCAGTGACATTTGGGTAAATGAACAACCCAGAGCAAAACCGGTTGCTGCCAATATCCGTCTTGTTGACAAGCAGACGCTCGACCGGATTGAAACGGCGATGCAGGATGAAATGTGGCGACGCGAGGGGTTAACGATTGGGGCTATGGCCGATGATCTCGCTCTTCCGGAACACCGCCTGCGCAAGGCCATCAATCAGGATCTGGGGTTTCGCAACTTTGCCACCTTCGTCAATGGCTACCGAATAGATGCCGCCAAAGAGGCACTGGCTGCGCCGGATCGCGCGCATCAGACGATCCTTGAAATTGCCTATGAATGTGGCTTTGCCTCCCTGGCGCCCTTCAACAAGGCCTTTCGTGCGATGACGGGACAAACACCCACAGATTTCCGCCGACAGCAGCTCGATGGATACGCCTCGATTTCTGCATAAAGCGCCTCGTTTCCAAAAAAACCCACGCGATTTCGAAACCGAAGAGAAGGCGGCACCCACCCACCACATGTTGAGTTTCACACAGTCCGAAAAGGAGACTCTACATGTTGAAACAGTTTATCACTGCAAGCGTAATCGCAGTCGCAATTGGCTCAGGCCCAGCCCTGGCCCTAACACCGTCATTTGATGTTCCCGGAACGTGGCCGGCAGAAGGGGCTTTTGATGGTAAGAAGTCACGCAAGTCAGACTCTGGTGTCACGCAGGACCGCATAACGCCACTCACCACCCCTGAAGCAGAGCCCAAAGCTCAAAATCTTGGGGACGAAGCGAAAAGCCGTTAGGTCCCGGCTTTCATCATCGCGCGGATGATATTCTTGGCACTGTCCGAGTTCCACTGTGCATCCCCCTGCAACCGCGCGACCTCTTGTCCGTTGCGATCCAGAAGGATCGTGACGGGCAAGCCAAAAACACCCATTTCGCGCGACAATCCCATACGCGGGTCCGCATGCAATGGCAGGTTTTCAACACCGATCTCGCCAAAGAACTGCACCATTGCCTGCGGCGCGTTGCGTCCCATCGCAATCGTGACGACTTCGAAATCATCACCGCCAAGTTCCGTTTGAAGGTCCGACAACATCGGCATTTCGTGACGGCATGGTGCGCACCACACGGCCCAGAAATTCACTGCTGTGACTTTGCCTTTAAAATCCTTGAGAGACATTTGCCCACCATCCTCGGCATTGAATGGCGTGTCGGACACTTTCAAGGGCTCTGAATGTACCACGAGCTTTTTCATATCCCCTTCACGCAACTCCGCGATTTGCGCAGAATCCGCGAGCGCCGCATTTGCACCGAACGCAAGGGCCATATAAAGGACCAAAGACTTTACTTTCATAGGGCCTCCGAGGGGCTGGAACATGACAAACAAGACCTCAAACCAGATGTGGGGCGGCCGCTTTGCCGCTGGGCCGGATGCGATTATGGAGGCAATTAATGCCTCAATCGGTTTCGACAAGCGGTTGGCAGCCCAGGATATCGAAGGCTCAAGGGCCCATACCGCCATGTTGGCGAGCACCGGCATACTGAGTGATAAGGATGCCGAGGCCATTCGGGAAGGCCTGCTCACGGTCTTGTCAGAAATCGAAGGTGGATCATTCGAGTTTTCCACCGCGTTGGAGGACATTCACATGAATGTCGAGGCGCGTTTGAAAGCGATCATTGGTGAGCCTGCAGGTCGATTGCACACAGGGCGCAGCCGCAACGATCAGGTTGCCACAGATTTCAAACTCTGGGTGCGGGATCAGCTGGATGCATTTGAAGAGGCGCTGGTGACTTTGATCCACGCCTTTCTGGGTCAAGCCGAGCAAGGGGCTGATTGGGTAATGCCCGGCTTTACTCATTTGCAAACCGCACAGCCGGTGACATGGGGCCACCACATGATGGCCTATGTCGAGATGTTTGGCCGTGATCTGAGCCGTGTGCGGGATGCGCGGGCGCGGATGAACGAAAGCCCGCTGGGGGCGGCAGCGCTCGCTGGCACCTCGTTTCCGATAGATCGGGATATGACAGCCAAGGAACTGGGCTTTGATCGCCCTGCTGCCAATAGCCTTGATGCCGTGAGTGACAGGGATTTTGCGCTGGAGTTTCTCAACACAGCCAGCATTTGTGCGATGCATCTCAGCCGTTTGGCAGAGGAACTGGTGATCTGGTCCTCGGCGCAATTCCGTTTTGTGGCTTTGTCAGACCGCTTCTCAACCGGCTCCTCTATCATGCCACAAAAGAAAAACCCGGATGCAGCAGAGCTTATTCGCGCCAAGATCGGGCGGATTTTCGGGGCTAATGTGGCGCTGATGACGGTGATGAAGGGCCTGCCGCTGACGTATTCAAAGGACATGCAGGAGGACAAGGAACAGGTCTTTGATGCAGCCGACAACCTTATGCTGGCTCTGGCCGCCATGAATGGCATGGTGCGCGACATGTCCGCCAATCGCGAGAGCCTGGAAGCCGCCGCTGGGTCAGGCTTTTCCACCGCTACTGATCTGGCGGACTGGCTTGTGCGTGTGCTTGGCCTGCCCTTCCGCGAGGCGCATCACATTACCGGGGCCCTCGTGGCTATGGCGGAAGCGAAGGGATGTGATCTGCCCGAGCTGAGCCTGGCCGACATGCAATCGGTGCATGGCGAAATTAGTGAATCGGTCTATGATGTTCTAGGCGTACACAACTCCGTGGCCTCGCGCACGAGTTATGGCGGCACATCCCCAGTGCGTGTGCGCGAGCAGATCGCACGTTGGAAGGAGGCACTGAAATGAGAGTATGGATTGCGTTTGCCGGCTTGCTGGCGCTCATGGCCTGCGGCGTCGATGGAGAGCCTATCCCCCCCGGTCAGGAAGATGCACCGGCTGTGGATGAGGATGAGGCTGAGGCGGATGAGACCGTGTCTCAGAATAAGCCGCAGACCACCACGTCGACCTCAGTCGTACTGTCAGGTGGGTCAAGGGGCGTGGGCGCGGGTGTCGCAACGACGCTCAATCGTGGCAATGTTAGCGTAACATTGGGAACCTTCTTTTGAGATACCTGTTTCTGGCGCTGGCCATTTGGGGGGCGATCCACCCGATGGCCTATTTCATGCAATGGTTTAACGAAAACGGCTATGACATCATGGCCATGGTCGACGCGTGGCACGTCAATGCCGCCACAAGCGGTCTTGTCTGGGATCTCACGATTGCCGCTGTTGCGCTGACCTTCTGGGTCATTTGGGAAAGCGGCAAGAGGCGCGATTGGCTTGGGTTTCTGGCTATTCCGGCAACATTTTGTATCGGTGTCAGTTGCGGATTGCCGCTCTATCTGTTTTTGAGAATGCGGCACGGCGATACGCCGGGCAACTGAGTATTCAAGTCAAGAAGAAGCGTCATGGACCACTTTCTCTACAAAGACGGCGCTTTGCATGCCGAGGATGTGCCAGTGGCGGATATCGCAGCCGAGGTTGGCACGCCCTTCTACTGCTATTCTACGGCCACACTGACCCGGCATTTTCGACTGTTTGACGAGGCATTGGACGGCATTCCCCATTTGGTTTGCTATGCCATGAAAGCCGCAAGCAATCAGGCAATCCTGAAAACGCTAGCTCAGGCGGGGGCTGGTATGGACGTTGTATCCGGCGGCGAATACCTGCGGGCCAAAGCGGCGGGTGTTCCCGGAGATCGCATTGTGTTTTCCGGTGTGGGCAAAACCCGTGATGAGATGCGAGTGGCATTGGAAGGCGGCATTCGGCAGTTCAATGTGGAAAGTGAGCCTGAAATGCAGGCTTTGAGCGAGGTGGCCAGCTCTTTGGGGGTCGAAGCCCCGATCACTGTACGTGTGAACCCGGATGTGGATGCCAAAACCCACGCCAAAATTGCCACGGGCAAAAGCGAGAACAAGTTCGGTATTCCCATTGCGCGTGCGCGCGAGGTCTATGCCGAGGCCGCGCGTTTGCCCGGTCTTAAGGTCATTGGCATTGACGTGCATATCGGCAGCCAACTGACCGAGTTGGAGCCATTTCGCCTTGCCTATCAGAAAGTCGCCGAGCTGACAGAAGTTCTGCGCGCCGATGGGCACGAGATCACGCGCCTGGATTTAGGAGGTGGGCTCGGCATTCCTTACACACGGTCTAACGAAGCCCCACCGTTGCCCGTCGAATACGGTGAACTGATTAAAGAAACCGTAGGGCATTTGGACTGTGAGATAGAAATAGAGCCTGGTCGGCTTGTGGCAGGCAATGCGGGGATCCTTGTCACCAAGGTGATCTATGTCAAATCCGGTGAGGGGCGCGATTTCCTGATACTGGACGGGGCAATGAATGATTTGATCCGTCCAGCGATGTACGAGGCCTATCACGACATCATTCCGGTCACTGAGCCTCATCCAGGCATCGAACAGTCAAAATACGATGTCGTCGGCCCGGTTTGCGAATCTGGTGACACATTTGCCAAGGAGCGCCTTATGCCGCCTGTGTCAGAAGGGGATTTGGTGGCGTTTCGCAGTGCTGGAGCTTACGGCGCCGTCATGGCAAGCGAGTACAATACGCGGCCTCTTGTGCCGGAAGTTCTGGTGCATGAGCATCAATTTGCCGTCATCCGACCGCGTCCAACCTTTGACGAGATGATAAATCGCGATACCATTCCAGAATGGCTGTAGCGTAATCTTTGCGCTGGAGCGAAAAGGGAAAGGCATATGTCACAAGGGCAGACGCGTCTGACACCTGTACTGAAACGCCTGCGCAGACCGCTTTCATTGACTTGGGCGGGGCTGATCGCAGAGCGTGTTGTGCATGCCTTCTGGCCTTTGTGGAGCATCGTAATTGCCGTGGCTGCTGCCTTGATGCTTGGGCTGCACGAATTGGCGCAAGTCGAAGCGGTCTGGATCATTGGAACGCTTGCGGTAATGGGTGCATTTTTTTTCGCATTCAAAGGCGCAATGCGGTTTCGCTGGCCAAACCGACAAGAAGCCATCGACCGCATGGACGCCGCCCTTCCCGGGCATCCGCTGGCCGCGCTTTCGGATCAACAAGCCATCGGTGAAGGCGACGCAGGTTCAGAACAGCTCTGGCGCGCGCATTTGCGGCGGATGGAAGACCGGGCGGCAACCGCGAAAGCAGTTGAACCTGATCTCAAGCTCTCGCGACGCGATCCATTTGGCCTGCGTTACGTGGCGCTTCTTGGTCTCGTGGTGGCAATGCTCTTTGGTTCAGTCTGGCGCGCGGGCACGGTGACGCAACTGGGCGTCGGCGCGCCGCCACAGGTGGCCAGCGGCCCGACATGGGAGGGCTGGATCGAACCACCTGCCTACACAAACCTGCCCAGTCTCTACCTGAATGATCAGGAAGGCAGCATTCGCGTGCCCCAAGGCAGTCGCGTCACCATCCGGCTTTACACAGATGTAGGCGACCTTAGCGTGGCCGAAACGGTATCCGGTCGGACAGAGGACCTCGGCGCGGCCACTGATACGGAACAGGAGTTTGTGATCAACTCCGATGGTACTTTGCGCATTGATGGTCCCGGCGGCAAAGAGTGGACCGTCACCGCCATCCAGGATGCGCCCCCAAACGTGGCGGCGAACCCCGCCGATCTTGAGGTCACTTTTGATGGTCAGATGAGTCAGGCTTTTGAGGCCAGCGATGACTATGGCGTGGAGGGCGGCAAAGCGACATTCACGCTGGATTTGGCTGCGGTTGACCGTCGGCACGGTTTGACAGCAGAGCCTGATCTCAGAGAGCCGATTGTGCTTGATCTGCCGATGCCCATCACCGGGGGGCGGGATGAGTTCTCCGAAGCACTGATCGAGAACCTGTCAGAGCATCCATGGGCGCATCTTCCGGTAACCTTGACGCTCGAAGTCAGCGATGCCTCGGCTCAAACCGGTACAAGCGAAGCCTTGTTGATGGATCTGCCGGCGCGGCGGTTCTTTGATCCGCTGGCCGCATCGGTCATCGAACAACGTCGGGATTTGTTATGGGCCAAGAGCAATGCCAAGCGCGTGGTGCAAATGCTGCGTGCGGTCTCACATGCACCAGAAGACGGGCTGTTTCGGTCAGATACCGCTTACTTGCGCATGCGCGTGATCCTGCGACGGCTTGATACGCTGGTGCGGCACAACGGTTTGACGGATGAAACGCAGGCCGAGATTGCCGAGGCGCTGTGGGATCTCGCAATTGTGCTCGAAGATGGCGATATTGGAGATGCTTTGGAACGGATGCGCGCGGCTCAGGAGCGCCTGAGCGAAGCCATGCGCAACGGGGCCAGCGAGGAGGAAATCGCACGTTTGATGCAAGAGTTGCGGGATGCCACGCAAGACTATCTTCGCCAACGCACGCAACAAGCACAGCGCGAAGGCGAACAGGGTGGTCAGCAGCAGCAAGCTGAAAATATGCAGACGCTCGATCAGCAGGATCTTCAAGAGATGATGGACCGGATCCAGGAATTGATGGAGCAAGGTCGCTTCGCTGAGGCACAGCAGGCTTTGGAAGAGTTCCAGCAGATGATGGAAAACCTTCAGGTCACGCAAGGTCAGGGACAGAATGGCGAAAGCCCCGGGCAACAGGCCATGGAAGGGCTGGCCGACACGCTTCGCAATCAGCAAGGGTTGACTGATGAAGCGTTCCGCGACTTGCAGGAGCAATTCAACCCAGGCGCGCAAGCTGGTGAATCCGACGGCAACGAAGGCCGCAATGGAGGTCAAGGGCAAGGTCAGAGCCACGAAGGCACGCAAGGCCAGGGCGAAGGACAGGAACCAGGATCCGGCCAAGGCGGCGACAGCCAGACTGCGGAAGGGCAACAAGGCGGCGGTCTTGCGGAAAGTCTTGCAGACCGTCAACGCGCCCTAAGACAGGAATTGCAGCGCCAGCAGGATGGATTGCCCAACTTGGGCGGAGAAGCCGGCGATGCAGCACGCGACTCCCTTGATCGTGCAGGTCGCGCGATGGATGGCGCAGAAGACGCGTTGCGCGGCGATGATCTGGCAGAGGCTATTGACCGGCAGGCGGAAGCCATGGAAGCGCTGCGCGATGGCATGCGCAACCTGGGTGAGGCCATGGCTGAGAACAACGAGGGCCAGCCGGGCCAGGGTCAGGCGCAAAGCGAGAGCCTGGGTCAATTCGGCGAACGTGATCCTCTTGGCCGCTCCCAACGCGGGTTGGCTGGCGATCAGGGTGAATTCACAGCACGCGACGACATTTATCGCCGTGCAGGTGAGCTTTTGGATGAGATCCGCCGCAGATCAGGGGAAACAGGGCGACCCGAGATCGAGTTGGATTATCTGCGCAGGTTGCTGGACCGCTTCTGAGAGTAGAGCGGTGCGAACCGTTGAATGTCAGCGCTACTGGTCTGACAAAGACGACGCAAAATTTGTAATCACACCATCAAGCCCAGATCGCCATCCATCAACCATGTTCTGATATTGCATCAACGGTTCAGAAAGAGCAGGCACTGCTTCGGCCAGCTGTGGGGCAAAGATGTAAACCAACAACCCAATCAAAGCCAAAATGACTGCGAGACGAAACCCTGTGCGGAACCCGCTTTTGCGTGCCGCCACCGGGACTGGCTGATCTGAGATCGCAACGCTGGGCTCACCGGCATTTTCCGGACCCAATGACGAATTGATTTCATCAATATCCGGAAGAAGATTTCGGCGCGACGCCTGATCATCAAGGGTGGAGTCGATATCAATCTCTTCGGTCTCATCTTTTATGGCAGGTTCTGCGACATCATCTCCGCGCAAACGCGCCATTCGGCTTCGCGCCTCTTCCGAGCGTTGCTGTGCAGCGCTGTCCTGAGCGTCCAGGCCAAGCTCTTGTTGGGTTTCCAGGCCACCTTGCTGATCAGAAGCGCGTGCGCTGGTTTCTAATTCGGCTTCTTCACGCAGAACTTCGGCAACCGATGGATCGAGCTGCCGCGGGAACACTGCGCTCGGGGGCTGAGGCTCTTCATCCGCGTTGTCGTCAGCGTAGTCTTCCTCGAAGTCCTCTGTGATCTCACCATGCGCTTCGACCATCCGGTCAACGTCGGAAACGCTCTCTTCGGCGTCATCGTCTTGTGCATCTTGGTTGCTTACATCTTTGGGTTCATCAGCAACCGAAGCCTGCGCCTCAGACGCATCTTCCTCGGCATCTTCAACCCAATCCGCTGCGACGTCTTCTTCTTCTTCAGGCTCGGGTTGATGATCCGGGTGATGCTGAAACCACGTGTTGCCGCAATCCGAGCATTGCACATCGCGCCCCGATGTCGGAATGACTTCGTCTGGAACTTCGTATTGTGCCCCGCAATTCGGGCAAATTAGCCGCATAAGTCCACCCTTTGCATGGCGCTACGGCACGGCCCGTGCGCGTCTTGGAATTGCTCAAACCATAGGGGTAAAAGCCGCACTGTAAAAGAGGCAAAGGTTTGACCCTCGTGATCGTTGCACAACTGTGTCTCGTGAGGCATGTAGGAACAAATGAAGTGAGGGCGCGGGTTTTGATCGAACTGGACAGTGTGGCCTATAGCTATGGCGGCGGTGAATTGCTGAGTGATATCTCGCTCAAGCTTCAGCCCGGATCATTCCATTTCCTGACCGGGCCATCGGGATCTGGTAAAACAACTCTGCTAAAATTGTGTTACGGCGCGTTGTTTGCAACAGCGGGGCACGTGACCCTTTTCGGCCAGGACGTGCACGCAATGGAACGTGATGACATCGCCATGGCGCGGCGCAGGATCGGCGTTGTGCACCAAGACTGTCAGTTTCTCGATCACATGAACGTCTCGGATAACATCGCGCTGCCCTTGTTGGTATCAGGTCGTGATATTCTCAGCCAATCCGCCAATTTGAGTGAATTGATGAACTGGGTTGGCTTGAAAAGCCGGGCAAGCGCGTTACCACCCGAACTGTCCGGCGGGGAACGGCAGCGTGCTGCGTTGGCACGGGCCGTGATCATGTCGCCCGATGCCATTCTGGCCGATGAACCAACGGGCAATGTTGACTGGGACATGTCGCAACGTCTGTTGCGCCTGCTCATCGAACTCAACCGGATGGGCAAGACCATCATGGTGGCCACCCATGACCTGGCCTTGATCCGAGCGGCCAAAAGCCACGTACAGGCTCGTGTTCTGCGTATCTCCAATCAGCGGCTGCAACTGGCGGGTGCTGATCTATGAAGTTTGACGTCTCGAAAGTCGCAGAGCTGATTGCAGGTGACACCCAAGCCGACCGGGTTGTTCCACCGACGGGCTACACCGCGTCGCTCACTTTGTTCAGTGCAGCCGCCATGGCGTTTCTGGCAGTGTTCGCAGTGGCGCTCTCCATGGCCACTGGCCGCTTGGCTGATCGATGGGGCTCTGAACTGGCGCAAAGCTCTACCATTCGCATCTCAGCGCCTGAAGGCCAGATACAGGCGCAGACCGCCGCCGCGCTTCGTGTTCTGGACACCACCAGCGGCGTGGCGTCGGCACGCGCGCTTGATGAGGCGGAACAGCGCGCTTTGCTAGAACCATGGTTTGGCCCTGACCTACCGGTGGAAACGCTGCCAATCCCTCAGCTTATAGAGGTGATTGAGGAAGGTGACGGGTTTGACGCCGAAGGGCTGCGACTGCGGCTTGCCGCCGAAGTGCCCGGGGCTGTTCTGGACGATCATACGCGCTGGCGTCGACCCCTGGTCGATGCAGCGTCACGACTTAGAACACTGGGGCTTGTATCGCTATTGCTGATCGCGAGCACAACAGCGGCCATGATCACTCTGGCCGCCAATGCCGCGCTGTCGGCAAACACGCAAGTTATCTCCGTGCTACGCCTTGTGGGCGCGCAAGACAGCTATATCGCGCGTGCCTTTGTGCGGCGCTTTACCCTGCGCGCGCTTTTTGGCGCTGCAGTCGGCGTTCTGCTTGGCGGGTTGGCCGTTTTCCTATTGCCTTCGGCACAGGAAGAAGGCGGGTTTCTGACAGGTCTGGGCTTTCACGGATGGCAATGGGTTTGGCTGATCGTCATCCCGCCGCTGGCTGCGGCTGTTTCCTTCACCGCCACTCGGACTGCGGCACGCAAAACGTTGAAAGACCTGTCATGAGAGACGCTATTCAATGGCTGCGGTCCCTCATCTTCGTCGGACAAATTTACTTCATGATGCTCCCTTTGGGCATTCTCTTCTTTCCCTGGGCGCTGTTAGACCGACGCGGAGCCAACGCCGGATGCAAAGCCTGGTGTCACTGGGTGACATGGACGGCGCGCTGGATGGTGGGATTGCGGACGGAAGTGCGCGGCACGCCACCTACAGATGAAGTTCTGGTCGTGGCCAAGCATCAATCCTTCCTCGATATCATCCTCATCTTTGCCGCCGTTCCGGCCGGCAAGTTCATTATGAAACGAGAGCTGATGTATGCACCTATCCTGGGGCAGTACGGTCTCAGGCTGGGCTGCGTGCCGGTCGATCGCGGCAAACGCAGCCAAGCCATCAAGAAAATGGTCGATGACGTGGCCAAAGGGCATCAGGCCCCTGGGCAGTTGATCATCTATCCCCAAGGCACGCGCATCGCACCGGGTGTCAAAGCACCCTACAAGATCGGGTCGGGCATTCTTTATGAAGAAACCGGGCAGGATTGCGTGCCAGTGGCCACCAATGTGGGCGTCTTCTGGCCCCGCAAGGGCATCATGCGCAAACCGGGACTGGCCGTGGTTGAGTTCCTGCCACGCATTCCGGCAGGTAAGGAAAAAGAGACGTTTATGTCCAAGTTGGAGGAGGTGATCGAAACCAACTCGAACCGGCTGATGCGCGAAGCGGGGTTTGATCCAGATGGAGTATCTTAAAGACACAGCGGCGCTCGAAGCGCTCTATGGCGCGCCCGGCGCGCCCTCATTGCGCAAGGTCGTGCATCGGCTGACACCGCTTTACCGCAAATGGGTCATGACCTCGCGGTTTTGCGTGCTCAGTACCGTTGGGCCAAACGGCACGGACGGCAGCCCGCGTGGTGACGATGGGCCGGTTGTCGCCGAACTGGATGAATACACGCTTGCCATGCCCGACTGGCGTGGGAACAACCGTTTGGATTCCCTGCGCAATATTGTCGAAGACGGGCGGGTGTCGCTGATGTTTATGGTCCCAGGATCAAACACCATTGTGCGGCTGAACGGAGACGCGCGTCTGACCACTGATCCCGATATGCGCTCCAGGTTTGAACGCAAAGGCCGCCAGCCTGCGACAGTGATCGTGATCAAGATCGGTGAGATTTACACGCAATGCGCCCGCGCCCCGATGCGCGCCGGGATCTGGTCGCGGGATGACAGTGAAGGGCTTCCGACAGTGGGAGAGATCCTCGCCGAGGCCTCGAACGGGCAAGAGGGCGGCGCCGAATACGACGCAGCCTGGGCCCAGCGGGCGGCCAAAACGATGTGGTAAAGCCTTGTAAAGGTGACGGCGCCGTCTGTGGAAGATGAGACAGGGTTGCCCCTGAGCCAGAACATGTTCGCAAGCTCCCGGGCGGTGGATACCCGGGTCCTCGGTGGTCCGTTACAATTGATGTCGCGACGGGTGGGGTTTTAGAGGCCACGCGTTTTGAAAGTCTCAAGCGACCGTGCGGTGGTGGAATTTTGGAAAATTCCAAGCTGGCAAATTGCAATTTGCCAGGCCGTTTTCTTTGCAAGAAAACGCGCCCCTAACTGTGAATGGGTCCATCGCCACAGGCCAGAGCGGCTTCGCGCACAGCCTCGGAATAGGTTGGATGCGCATGGCAGGTCAGCGCGAGGTCCTCTGCAGAGGCCCCGAATTCCATCGCAACACAGATCTCGTGAATGAGATCACCGGCAGCCGGACCAATGATATGGGCGCCCAGGATCCTGTCGGTGCCCTTGTCGGCGAGGATTTTCACGAACCCGTCCCCGGCAAAGACGGCCTTGGCCCGTCCATTGCCCATGAAGGAGAACTTCCCCACCTTGTAAGCGCGGCCCTCATCCTTCAGCTCTTGTTCGGTTTTGCCAACCGATGCCACCTCGGGGTGGGTATAGATCACGCCTGGGATCACATCGTAATTCACATGCCCCTGTTTCCCGGCAATAACCTCTGCGGCAGCCATGCCCTCATCCTCGGCCTTATGGGCGAGCATGGGGCCATCGATGGCGTCGCCAATCGCATAGATGCCAGCCACATTGGTGCGCCAGTGGGTGTCCGTTTTGATCTGGCCGCGCTCGGACATCTCAACGCCCAGCGCCTCGAGCCCCAGACCATCCGTGTAGGGGCGGCGCCCGGTGGCGACGAGGACAACATCCGCATCGAGGGACGCCTCACTATCATCTTTGCGCAGTTTGTAGGTGACTTTGGCCTTTGTCTTGGTCGCAGAAACACCTTGCACGGCGGCCCCCATGATAAAGGTAAGCCCCTGCTTTTTCAGAATTCTTTGGAAAGTCTTCTGCACTTCTCCGTCCATGCCGGGGGTGATGTGATCCAAGAACTCCACAACCGTAACCTCGGTGCCGAGACGGGCATAGACCGATCCCAACTCAAGCCCGATCACACCTGCACCGATAACAACCATCTTCTTGGGGATCTTTGGCAACTCCAGCGCACCGGTGGAGGTCACAACGATCTTCTCATCTACTTCGACACCCGGCAGGCTGGACGCCTCTGATCCACTGGCGATGATGATGTTCTTGGCCTCATGCACCTCGTCGCCCACTTTAACTTTGCCTGCCTCAGGGATCGAACCCCAACCCTTTAGCCAGTCTATCTTGTTCTTTTTGAAAAGAAATTCGATGCCTTTGGTGTTCTGACCGATGACGTCATCCTTGTAGGCCAGCATCTGCTTCCAGTCGACTGACGGCGCTTTGCCTTTGAGGCCCATGGTTGCGAAATTGTGCTCGGCCTCGTGTAGCATATGGCTGGCATGCAAGAGGGCCTTGGATGGGATGCAGCCGACATTCAGGCACGTGCCGCCCAGCGTCTCGCGTCCTTCGACACAGGCGGTTTTCAGGCCGAGCTGCGCACAGCGGATGGCCGCGACATAGCCGCCGGGGCCTGATCCGAGTACGATGACATCATAGGCTGCCATAGGTGTTCTCCTTGGAAATTTCGACGTCGGTATTGTGTCGGTATCACGTCGGTGTTGTTACGCGATCCTGCCGGTTGGGGGGCCAAGCGTAAAGGTCGGATTTGGGTATTTTCGACAAGAAAGAAGCTCATATGAGGGCGCTCAGCAGCATCAGCGTGGTCGCACCAAAGCCCACCATCCAGATGAGCGACCGCCAGGGCCGCAGACCAAGGTAGTAGGCCGGGATGTAGAAGATACGCGCGATCAGGTAGGTCCAGGCGCAGGTGGCGGTGAAGTCCGTGGATTGGTTTGACAGGGTGATCACAACGCAGGCGATGGTGAAGAGGATGAGTCCTTCGAAATGGTTGTTCAGGGCGCGGTAGAGGCGGGCGGTTTTTTCGCTCAGTTGATCTTCGAGTGAGCCACCCATCTTGGAGCGGTCGCGGGCCGATGTGGTCTTGCCCGGGCCAAGTTCGAGGTTGGCGGGGACGGACATCAGGAGGAACTGGAGAACCTGCAAGAGGGCCGCGAGGGTGAGGACGGTGAGTTCGGGGGTCATGTTGCTTTGTCTGATCTCTGGGGAAAGAAAGCCGCTAAGACTTGCGGCTGTCCTTATGTTTAGTGAATTTCACGGCTGCACACCTAGTTTAAACCACGTGAATAAAGTATCAGCTCTTGGGTAAGCCCGTTGTCCACAACCCACTTTAGAGCATTTGCGCGCCCCTCGGACAAAGTGATCCATTCTACTTTCTTTGCTTCACAACCTGTCTGTTCGACAATCAGTCGATTGGTGCTTGCAGGCCACCTTATCCGGTAAAATGGGTTTGACCGTGTGGACCCCTCAACAAAACGAGGCATCTTTTCGTTAATCAGTGAAGCCGCTTCATTAAAACGTGATCGACCCGACCGACCATCGGTCTCGTTAAGACAGGAGAGAGTATATCTGACATTGAAGACGCGGGCAGGAATCACGATGTTCGGCGGGCCAATCACGTTTAACTGGCGCTGCATGAGTTCTCGGTTGTGGATGAAATTCTGCACGGCGGTCCCCTCCGGCAGGGTCGGTGGCGGGGGTACAGTTGGTCCACACGCGGCTATACCGAGCATTGTTGCCAGTCCGACCACTATGGTGCGAATTTTAAGCCTGATTTGCACTTTGAACCTCAGTTTTAGTTTATGCCGCACCTGATTAGACGGGGTGAAACCTCTCTACGGACATGGGTCGTTTGGGGTTTCACCCCACCTGTCCCCTCACAAATCCATCAACAACCGCCGCGGATCCTCCAGCGCGTCTTTCACCCGCACGAGGAACGTCACCGCGCCTTTGCCGTCCACAATCCTGTGGTCGTAGCTGAGGGCCAGATACATCATTGGACGGGCGACAATCTCTCCGTTCACGACCATCGGGCGTTGCTGGATTTTGTGCATGCCGAGGATGCCGGATTGCGGTGGGTTCAGAATCGGCGAGGACATCAGTGAACCGTAGACGCCGCCGTTGGAGATGGTGAACGTCCCACCCTGCATTTCGGCCATGGAGAGCTTGCCGTCGCGGGCGCGGGCGCCTTTTTCGGCGATGGCTTTCTCGATGGCGGCAAAGCTCATTTGGTCCGCGTCTCGGATCACGGGCACAACAAGGCCCGTGGGCGTGCCGGCGGCGATGCCCATATGGACGAAGTTTTTGTACACGATGTCGGTGCCGTCGATCTCGGCGTTGACCTCGGGCACTTCTTTCAGCGCGTGGCAGCAGGCCTTGGTGAAGAAAGACATGAAGCCCAGTTTCACGCCATGCTTTTTGAGGAACTCTTCCTTGTATTCACTGCGCAGCGCCATGACCTCGGTCATGTCCACCTCGTTGTAGGTGGTGAGCATGGCGGCGGTGTTCTGGCTGTCCTTGAGGCGCTTGGCGATGGTCTGGCGCAGGCGGGTCATCTTCACGCGCTCTTCGCGCGCCGCATCATCGGCCGAGACCGGTGCACGCGGGGCGGCGGCAGGCGCGGCAGACACAGCAGGGGCGGCAGAGGCCGCAGCCGCAGCGCGGGCGACGTCTTCTTTCATCACGCGGCCATCGCGGCCTGAACCTTGCACCTGATCAGGCGAAAGGCCCGCTTCTGCCATGGCCTTCTTGGCCGATGGAGCGTCTTCGACATCCTTCGCGTCGCGCCCGGCAGGCGGGGTCGTGTATTGATCCCCGTTGGTTTCACCATCCCCTGTGGCTGGACGCTTGGCAGGTTCCACTGCTCCATCGGCACCACCGGACATCACGGCAAGTTTGCCATCCGCCTTCACCGTGTCGCCCTCTTTCGCAAGAATTTCAGTTAAAACACCTGCTGACGGCGCAGGCACTTCGACCGAGACCTTGTCGGTTTCCAACTCGCAGAGCATTTCGTCTGCGGAGACGCTGTCGCCTACGGATTTAAACCAGGTCGATACGGTCGCCTCTGTCACGGACTCGCCCAAGGTAGGCACCATCACGTCGATGCTGCCACTGTCCCCAGCTGCGGGCTTGGCTTCTGCGGTCGCAGGGGAAGGTGCGGCAGACGGGGTTTCACCAGCGCTTTCGCCTTCGTTGATGGTCGCCAAAAGCGCATCGACCCCCAC
This sequence comes from uncultured Roseovarius sp., assembly GCA_947496175.1. Classification (GTDB taxonomy): domain Bacteria; phylum Pseudomonadota; class Alphaproteobacteria; order Rhodobacterales; family Rhodobacteraceae; genus Roseovarius. The sequence goes on along the minus strand of CANMBU010000004.1, from coordinate 3,946 downwards.
GGTCTCACCTTCCTTGGCGACGATCTCGGCCATGGTGCCCGAGGCCGGTGCGGGAACTTCGACTGTGACTTTATCGGTTTCCAATTCACACAACATCTCATCGGCGCTCACAGCATCCCCCGGTTTCTTGAACCAGGTGGCCACGGTGGCCTCAGTGACGGATTCGCCCAGGGTGGGCACGCGTACTTCGGTGGTCATTGGGTCTTATCCTTCGATGGTCAGCGCGGCATTCACCAGCGCTTCTTGTTGTGCTTTGTGTTGGCTGGCAAGCCCCGTGGCCGGAGAGGCCGAGGCTGGGCGACCGGCATAGGTCGGGCGGGTATGCTTGGCCTTGATGCGCTGCAGGACCCACTCGATGTTGGGTTCGATAAAGGACCAGGCGCCCTGGTTCTTGGGCTCTTCCTGACACCAGACCATGTCGGCGCCCTTGAAGCGTTCCAGCTCCTTGACCATGGAAATGGCCGGGAAGGGATAGAATTGCTCGAGCCGCATCAGGTAGACGTCATCCAGCCCGCGTTTGTCACGTTCTTCGAGAAGGTCGTAATAGACCTTGCCGGAACACATCACGACACGGCGGATCTTGTTGTCAGGTTTAAGCTTGAGATCGGAGTTGCCGTGCTGGGCGTCGTCCCAGAGCACCCGGTGAAAGCTGGAGCCGGTGACGAAATCCTCGGTCTTGGAAATGCACATCTTGTGCCGCAAGAGCGATTTCGGCGTCATCAGGATAAGCGGTTTGCGGAAGGTGCGGTGCAACTGGCGGCGCAGGATGTGGAAGTAGTTCGATGGAGTCGAACAGTTGGCAACGATCCAGTTGTCCTGTCCACACATTTGAAGAAAACGCTCGAGGCGGGCCGAGGAGTGTTCTGGGCCCTGACCTTCGAAGCCATGCGGCAGAAGGCAGACAAGACCGGACATGCGCAACCATTTGCTCTCACCGGAGCTGATGAACTGGTCGAACATAATCTGCGCACCATTGGCGAAATCGCCAAACTGTGCTTCCCACATCACCAGCGCGTTGGGTTCTGACAGGGTGTAGCCATACTCAAAGCCAAGCACCGCATACTCCGAGAGCATCGAGTCGATGACTTCATATTGCGCCTGCCCATTGCGGATGTGGTTAAGCGGGTAATAGCGCTCTTCTGTGTCTTGGTTGATCAACCCGGAATGGCGTTGGCTGAATGTGCCGCGCGTGCAGTCCTGACCCGCCAGACGCACAGGGTATCCTTCGGTCAGCAATGAGCCAAAGGCCAGCGCCTCGGCAGTGGCCCAGTCGAAGCCTTCTCCGGTTTTGAACATGTTGGCCTTGGTCTCGAGCAGACGCGCGACGGTTTTGTGCAGTGGAAAGTCCTTGGGTGCCGTGGTCAGTGCCTTACCAATTTCAGTGAAGGTCTTTTTCTTGATGGAGGTCGCGCCGCGTTGATAGTCCTCATCCTTGCGGTCAAGATGAGACCATTTGCCATCCAGCCAATCGGCCTTGTTGGGGCGGAACTCTTTGCCGGCTTCAAACTCATCGGCAAGATAGGATTGGAAAGCCGCTTTCATGTCCTCAATCTCACCTTCAGGGATCAAGCCGTCTTTGACCAACCGTTCGGTGTAGAGCGCCAGAGTTGTCTTCTGCGTCTTGATCTTTTTGTACATGACGGGGTTGGTGAACATCGGTTCATCCCCCTCGTTATGGCCAAAGCGGCGATAACAGATCATGTCGATGACCACGTCTTTCTTAAACTTCTGGCGGAATTCGGTGGCGACGCGGGCTGCATGCACCACGGCCTCGGGGTCATCGCCATTGACGTGGAAAATCGGCGCTTCGACCATAAGCGCGATGTCAGTTGGATAGGGCGACGAGCGCGAGAAGTGGGGTGCGGTGGTAAACCCGATCTGGTTGTTGACAACGATATGCATCGTACCGCCGGTTTTATGGCCGCGCAGACCCGATAGACCGAAGCCTTCGGCGACCACACCTTGCCCGGCGAAAGCAGCATCACCGTGCAACAGGATACCCATAACAGACGTGCGGTCCGTATCGTTCATCTGGTCCTGCTTGGCGCGCACTTTGCCAAGAACCACAGGGTTCACCGCCTCAAGATGTGACGGGTTCGCGGTCAGACTGAGATGCACGGAGTTGCCATCGAATTCACGGTCTGATGACGCCCCGAGGTGGTACTTCACGTCTCCCGAGCCATCTACGTCCTCAGGCTTGAAACTGCCGCCCTGGAACTCATTGAAAATCGCGCGATAGGGCTTGCCCATCACATTGGCCAACACGCTCAAACGCCCCCGGTGAGGCATACCGATGACAATGTCTTTCACACCCAGCTGACCACCGCGTTTGATGATCTGCTCCATCGCAGGGATCAGGCTCTCGCCGCCATCCAGACCAAACCTCTTGGTGCCCATGTATTTGACATGCAAGTACTTTTCGAACCCTTCGGCCTCGACCAGCTTGTTCAGGATCGCCTTGCGGCCCTCACGGGTAAAACTGATTTCCTTGTCATAGCCTTCGATGCGTTCCTTAAGCCAGGCCGATTCAACCGGATCGGAAATATGCATGTACTGCATCGCAAAGGTGCCGCAATAGGTGCGTTTTACGATAGCCAGAATTTCGCGGATGGACGCGACCTGAAGGCCTAGAACGTTGTCGATGAAAATGGGCCGGTCCATGTCAGCCTCGGTGAAGCCATAGGACCGCGGATCAAGCTCGGGCCGCGCAGGTGTTTCACGCAGGTCAAGCGGGTCAAGGTCCGCCGCCAGATGCCCCCGGATCCGGTAGGCCCGGATGAGCATGAGAGCACGAACGGAATCCAGCACGGCGCGTTTGATGGCCTCATCTGAGACCTCAACACCACTCGAAGCGGCCTTGGTCTTGATCTTTTCACCGGCCTTTTTGGCCTCAACCTCGGGCGGATACTCGCCCGTCAAAGCACCGGTCAGTTCGTCATTGGGTTGCGGCGGCCAGTCAGGACGCGCCCAGCTTGGCCCCGCGGCCTCACGCTTGACCTCAACCTCACCATCGCCCAGCTGGGCAAAAAATGCCTGCCAGGCCTCATCGACCGCATTGGGGTCATTGGCGTAGCGCGCATAAAGCTGTTCGAGATATTCCGCGTTGTGCCCCTGCATGAAGGAGGAGGCGTGGAATTGATCATTTGGAGATTGGTCGGTCATGTGTCTTTACCCTGCTGACAGACGCGCAGCGCGTCAGGGCCTGATGCCCCATTGTGAAACGATGGCATCATCGCCCAGAGCCGCTTTGGCTCCGTCCTTGGGGCGCAACTGCCTGAAGAAAATGAAAGGTTCGTCCTGTCCGTTTGGCGTTGAAATTACGTCGGTCAGGAACTCTTGTTCGAAGGACTGATCCGGATCTTTGACACCAGCAATGTCGTCGAACTCTCCAGCACGTAACGCGCCGTGGTCCAAACTGGCGACATGCGTAAATCCGCAATGCTCGGGTTCGACAACAGAGGTGATCACAAAGAACGTGTCGTCCTCGGGAAAAACGTAGATCTGCTGTCCGTCATCCGCGTCTTCGACCATTGCGGCAATGATACCGGTGAATATCTCAACAGCATTGGCGTGCAAGGCTGGGCTTGGGGCCTCACCTGTTTGAGCATAGGTGGTCAGGCGCTCTGCATATGTCAGTTGCGCCCCCACACGATCAACCTGCACGTCGGTGAGATGTTCGAAACCGGCAGATGCCAGATTGGCGTCGAAGTCTTCCGGCGCAGCATCGGTGCAGGCGGCGATGGCCTTGCTGGCGATTTTATTCCATTCGCCCGCATGGGCAGATGCGGCCGCCACAATGAAGGCCGCGCCCAGAAATGCCAGGGTCGCGTGCCGGGCTGAAGCCCGGCCTACGGCTTTCATCTGGGACATTACCCAATCGCCTCCAGCACGGCCTCGCCGAGGCCGGCGGGGGACTCAGAGACCACGATACCGGCGCTGCGCATGG
>CANMBU010000003.1 GCA_947496175.1 uncultured Roseovarius sp. | reverse complement strand
CTTCCACGCCACGCAGAAAGACGCGCATGTGAAGCTGATCGAACAGGTCGGCGCAGACGCAATCACTGGCGAATAAAGACGCCGGTACAAGGCTCGCTTCGGCGGGCCTTGTTTTCCTCGATAATCTGAAAGGCGAGAGGCCTGCCATCTGGTGTGGTCATGTGGCTTTTCGTGCAGATACATCTTCTTTGAACGGAGCACGGAATGACGGTTCGGACAGCTGAACTCTTGATGGGGATTGCGACCTTGCTTGTGTCGCTTGGGCTCATGCTCAATGTCCATCTGGATGGTCTGACCATTGGCTGGGTCGAGGGCCGGGGGCCGGGGGCTGGCATGTGGCCGTTCTGGCTGTCGCTTGGCATGGCCTTGGCCGCACTGGCCACTATTGTGCGCTGGTTCATGGGGGCGACGCCAGAGTCGCGCTCGACCGATCCTTACATTTCGCAGGAAACGATGTTCATCGTGGGCGTCTCAGTCGTCGCCCTTTTTGCGTTTCTGCTGCTGATGACCATCATTGGCACCTATCTGGCGCTGGTGCTCTTCATGTTCTTTTACGTGCGGATCATCGGGCGGCATGGCTGGGCGATGACAAGCGCTCTGGTCATCGGCACGCCGGTCTTTGTCTACCTGCTCTTTGAGGTGGCGCTGACCAAATACCTGCCCAAAGGCTGGCCGATCTTCGAGGAAGGGTTCCTTGTGATCGATAACCTGCGCTACGAATGGTTCTATTGAGGGGACGGTGAGATGGACATTATCTTGACATCCCTCGGTGCGGGCCTTTTGCAAGCGTTTGAGCCACTCAACATTTTCATGATATTTGCGGGCTGTCTGGCAGGGCTTTTTGTGGGCTGTATGCCCGGACTTGGGTCGGTCAATGGGGTGGCCATCCTCTTGCCGATCACCTTTCTGGTGCCGCCCACTGCTGCGATCATCTTTCTGGCCGCACTCTATTACGGTGCCATGTATGGCGGCGCGATCAGTTCGATCACGCTAGGGATTCCAGGAGCATCGACGGCGGTCGCCACTGTGTTCGATGGCCGCCCCATGGCGCAACAGGGCAAGGCCGACAAGGCGCTTATGGCAGCGGCCGTGGCGTCTTTCATTGGTGGCACTGTGTCGGTGATCCTCTTCACGCTTTTCGCGCCACCGCTTGCGGCTTTCGCCCTCAAATTTGGCCCACAGGAAGAGTTTGCGCTTATGGTGTTGGCCTTTGCCACCTTCATTGGCCTTGGCGGGGATGATATTCCCAAGACGATTTTCTCTATCCTGCTGGGTCTGGTCCTTGCCGCCGTGGGCTTTGACATCATCTCGGGTCAGCCGAGGCTCATCTTCTTTGACATGGTCGAGTTCCAGCGTGGCATCGGCTTTCTGGTGCTGGCCATCGGGATTTACGGCATCGGCGAGATGCTCTGGACGTTGGAAAGCACCAACGGCCAGATCGCGATGCACAAGGTCAAAGTGACCTGGGCCCGGATCAAGGCCAATTTCGGTGACATCAAGCACTACATCAATTCCACCTGGCTGGGCTCGTTCCTGGGCTTTTTTGTGGGCACATTGCCCGCAGCCGGGGCCACACCGGCGTCTCTGATGTCCTACGGGTTGTCCAAGACATTTTCCAAGGACCCTGACAGCTATGGCAAGGGCAATATTGCGGGTGTTGCAGCACCAGAGGCCGCCAACAATGCGGCGTCTACCGGCTCCATGCTGCCGATGATCACGCTGGGCATTCCCGGCTCTCCGACCACGGCGATCTTGCTGGGTGGCATGGTCATCTGGGGCCTGCGCCCCGGGCCGCTGCTCTTTACCGAAAGCCCTGATTTCGTCTGGGGTCTCATCGGGTCGATGTATGTGGCGAACTTTGTCACTGTGCTGCTCAACATCGCAATGATCCCGCTCTTTATTCGCGTGCTGGCTATGCCCTTCAGCATCCTGACGCCGATCATCTTCGTGCTCTGTGTGCTGGGAGTGTATGCCACCACTGACCGGATGTTTGACACCTGGATCATGCTGCTCATCGGCATCGCGGGGTATTTGCTGCGCAAGCTCAACTACCCGGTGGCGCCTGCCGTTCTGGCCATCGTTCTGGGGCCATTGGCAGAACGCTCGATGCGGCAGTCACTGATTGGCAGCCAGGGGGATGTGATGACCTTCTTTGAAAGACCGATCTCGCTTACCTGTCTGATCCTGGCCTTTGGGCTGATGTCCTATCCGCTGGTCTTGAAATACATGCGCAACCGCAAAGCAGGGGCGAACGCATGAGGGATTGGAGTTTTGCAAATGTCCAGACTGGCAAATTGCCATTTTCCACGCGCCATTGTGCTAGGGAGTCAACAGGATTTTCCCACGATGCTGTGCCGCTTCCATCATGCGATGTGCCTCGGTTGCCTCGCTGAAAGGAAACACCTGATGGGTATGTGTGCCAATCTCGCCTTTGCTCAGAAGCGGCCAGACATGTTTGCGCAAATCAGCGGCCACGCGCGTCTTGAACGCCTCAGGACGCGAGCGCAGGGTCGAGCCGGTATAGGTCAAGCGCTTGAGCATAATGGGCATCAGGTCAATCTCCATCCGCGAACCGGCGTTGAAGGCCAGCTGCACTATGCGCGCATCGGCATGGGCGGCCTTGACGTTGCGCGCCACATAATCGCCGCCGATGATATCAAGGATGAGGTTCGCACCACCGGCTTCTCGGACGATGGGCACGAAATCCTCCGTCTTGAAATCAATCGCACGTTCAGCCCCAAGCTTGGTGACATATGCCATGTCCGCGTCGCCGGTGCAGGTCGTGAACACCCGCATGCCCTTGGCGCGCCCAAGCTGAATGGCGGTGGAGCCGATGCCGCCCGCGCCGCCATGCACCAAAAGGACACTGCTCTCGGCGATGTTCTGATCGAGAAAGAGATTACTCCAGACAGTGAAATACGTCTCGCAGAGCCCCGCCGCATCCACCGCATCCATGCCGTCAGGCAGGGGCAGGCAGTGCGAGGCGTCTACCGCCACATATTCGGCGTAACCACCACCATTCGTCAGCCCGCAGATCGCGTCGCCCACAGACCAGCCGGTCACATCCGCGCCGACGCCCGCAACCTCGCCCGAGACCTCAAGGCCGAGCAAGTCAGATGCGCCTTTGGGTGGCGGGTAATGCCCGCGCCGTTGCACCAGGTCCGGGCCGTTCACGCCCGCCGCAGTGACCTTAATCAGAACTTCACCGGCGCGCGGCTCGGGCAGGGGGCGCGTCCCAAGGCTCAACACCTCCGGGCCGCCTGGCTCGGTCATCTCCACCGTGTTCATGGTCTCTGGCAGCATCGCATCCTCCTTGATCGCTTTGCTGCTTGTGACCACATGCGGCACAGAGATACAAGTTTTTCACCACATGCCGTCGTCTCAAAAGACGCGGCACAGCACAATCAGGGGACCTCACATGGCCTATAAAATTCTGATTCTCGGAGCCTCTTATGGCTCTTTGCTTGGCACCAAAATGGCAATGGCCGGGCATGATGTGGACCTTGTCTGCCGCGAGGCGACGGCGGCGCTGATCAATGCCGAGGGCACCGAGGTGCGCATCAAGCTCAAGGGCGAAGAGGACCACCGTTCGATCTTTTCCAAGGATCTGCCGGGCAAGGTGGGTGCGGTGACGCCCGAAAATGCGGATCCCACCGCCTATGACATGATCGGTCTCGCGATGCAGGAGCCGCAATACAGCACGCCAGTGTTGAAGGACTTGATGCGCCGTGTGGCGGAATCGGGCAAGCCATGCCTGTCGATCATGAACATGCCGCCTTTGCCCTATCTCAAGCGTATTCCGCAGCTGAAAGAGGCCGATCTCACAGCCGCCTTTGCCGACCCGGAGGTCTGGGACGGGTTCAACCCCGATCTTGTCACACTCTGCAGCCCCGACCCGCAGGCCTTCCGCCCGCCAGAGGAAAAGGCCAATGTCCTGCATGTCGGCCTGCCTACGAATTTCAAAGCCGCGCGCTTTCCCGATGCGGGCCATAACGCAATCCTCGACACGCTGGAGGCGGATATCGCGGGTGTGACGATTGAGGGCAAGGATGTGCCGGTGAAATTGAAGGCGTTCGACTCGCTTTTTGTGCCGCTGGCCAAGTGGTCCATGCTGCTCACCGGCAATTACCGCTGCATCACCGACGGCGCGCCGCGCGCGATCAAGGACGCGGTGCATAGCGACCCGGACCTGTCGGCGGATGTCTATGCCTATGTGGTCAAACTGGCCGAGAGCCTTGGCGCGGATGGCGCCGACATGGTGCCGTTTGAAAAATACGCCAATGCGGCGCAGAACCTTCTCAAACCATCTTCGGCGGCCCGGGCCATCGCGGCAGGAGCGACACAGATTGAACGCGTGGACCGTCTGGTGCAGCAAGTCTCCAAGAGTGCTGGCATGAGCCACCCCGAGGTGGAGGCCACCGTGGCGACGGTGGACAAGCAGCTGGAGCGGAACAGGGCGAAGGGGTAGCTCCCGCGATGGTGGGCAGAATGCCCACCCTACATATTCGAGACATTAAGTGATGTAGGGCGGGGTTTCACCCCGCCTTTCCAGGTCTTGCACGTGGTGGGGTGAGCCCCCATCCTAACAAAGATGTGCGCATTCGCACAAAAACTCTACATCTGTGCGTCTATACCTATCCACCAAAACGCTTTACCTGTCCTCCGAACACATGACCCTTTCAGGAGGACATCATGATCAAAGAGATCAAAGGCCTGCATCACGTCACCTCGATGGCGGGCGACGCCAATCTGAACAATGCGTTCTTCACGCAAATCCTTGGCCTGCGGCGGATCAAGAAGACCGTCAATTTTGACGCGCCGGAGGTCTATCACCTCTATTTCGGCGATGAGACCGGCACCCCCGGCTCGGTCATGACGACCTTTCCCTTTGGCGCGATGCCACGGGGACGGCGCGGTGTGGGCGAGGTTGGCGTGACGGAATTTGCCGTCCCGCATGGGGCGTTGCCCTATTGGTCCAAACGCTTCGTGGCGGCAGGGGTGACCGGGCTGGAAGAGAGCACATCTTTTGGTGAGACCCGTCTGAGCTTTGACGGCCCGGATGGGGACGGTTTTGCGTTGGTGGAAACTGATCCACGTGGGCGCACCCCCTGGACCGGAGCGGATGTGCCCGAGGATGTCGGCATCCTTGGCTTTCACGGCGCGCGGTTCGCGTTGCAGGAAAGTGTGGCGACCGCAGAGCTGCTGAGTTTCATGGGGTATCAAAAGGCCGACACTGAAGGCGACCTGACCCGGTTTATCATCGAGGGCGGCAATGCGGCGGACACGATTGACCTACAGGAATTGCCCGGTACGAACCCCGCGGATCAGGGCGCAGGCTCTGTCCATCACATCGCCTTTGCCGTGGAAAACCGCGCCGCGCAGCTCGCCGTGCGCGCGCAACTCCTCGATACGGGCTATCAGGTCACGCCGGTGATTGACCGAGACTATTTCTGGGCCATTTACTTCCGCACGCCGGGCGGCGTCTTGTTCGAGGTCGCCACCAACGAGCCGGGCTTTGACCGGGATGAGGATACCGCCAATCTGGGGCAGGCGCTGAAACTGCCCACACGGTATGAACCACTGCGGGACAAGATCGAGGCTGGCCTGCCCGACATCACAGATGAAAGGATTATCGCATGAGCTGGAACCCAACACATTCGCCCGAATGCCCCAATAGCGGACAGCTTGAAACTCTGATCATCCCGCGTGCCCGTGATCTGGGCGGGTTTGAGGTGCGCCGCGCTTTGCCCAGCCCAAAGCGGCAGATGGTCGGGCCCTTTATCTTCTTTGACCAGATGGGTCCCGCAGAGTTCATCACCGATGGCGGTATTGATGTGCGCCCGCATCCGCATATCGGGCTGGGCACCGTGACCTATCTCTATCAGGGCGAGTTTGAGCATCGCGATAGCTTGGGCACGCATCAGATGATCTATCCCGGAGAGGTCAACTGGATGCTGGCGGGGCGGGGTGTGACGCATTCTGAACGCACCAGTGATGAGACACGCGCCACGCGCCACAAGCTTTTTGGCATCCAGACCTGGGTCGCCTTGCCCGAGGACCGCGAGGACATGGCCCCGGATTTCGAGCATCACAAGCAAGAAGCGCTGCCTGAGATAGCGGATGGCGGGGCCGATGCGAAGCTGATCCTGGGCACAGGCTGGGGCGCGGCCAGCCCTGTGACCATGCAGTCCGAGATTTTCTATGCCGATGTCACGCTGGCCCCAGATGCGCAGTTTCCCCTGCCGGATGATCATGAGGACCGCGGTATCTATGTCACCCAGGGCAGCATTGAGGTGGCAGGAGACGTGTTTGAGGCCGGGCGCATGATGGTGTTTCGACCCGGTGACATGATCAGCGTGAAGGCTGGTGCACAGGGCGCGCGGCTGATGGCGCTGGGCGGTGAAACACTTAATGAGCCGCGCTATATCTGGTGGAATTTCGTATCGTCATCCAAGGACCGGATCGAGGAAGCCAAAGAAGCTTGGAATGCCGCCGATTGGGACAGCGGGCCGTTTCACCTTCCGCCCGGGGACACAGAGGAGTACATTCCGATCCCACCTGAGCTGGAGAGGACACGGCCCAAGGAATGGCCGCAGCGAAACGGCGGTTGAAGATCGCGCGCGCCCCGGTCTAGGGTGCCGCAACTGTCACTTTGAGGACCGTGGTCATGCGCAACGGAGGTCAGCTTCTGGTCGAAAGCCTTGTCGCTTTGGGCGCGAGCAAGAGTTTTGGTGTGCCGGGAGAGAGCTATCTCGCGGTACTCGACGCGCTTTATGACACCCAAGGTCAGCTTGATTTCGTGCTGTGCCGCAACGAAGGCGGGGCCGCGTTTATGGCGGCGGCCTACGGCAAGCTCACGGGCAGCCCGGGCATTTGTCTGGTGACGCGCGGGCCGGGGGCGACGAATGCTTCCATCGGCGTGCACACGGCCCGGCAGGATAGCGCGCCGATGCTGCTTTTTGTGGGGCAGGTGGGCACCGATCAGAAGGGCCGCGAGGCGTTTCAGGAGGTCGATTACCGCGCGGTGTTTGGCACGATGGCCAAATGGGCGGTTGAGATTGACCGGGTAGAGCGGATCCCAGAAATCCTCTCAAGGGCGTGGTCCGTGGCGCTGTCCGGGCGGCCCGGGCCGGTGGTGATCGCGCTGCCTGAGGATATGCTGACCTCGCTCACTGAGGTCGCTCCGCTGAGCGGGCCGTTTAAGATGGCCGAGCCTGCGCCGACATCAGACGGATTGGCCCAGGCACGTGTGATACTGGAGGCCGCAGAGCGCCCTTTGGTGATCACAGGCGGGTGCAACTGGACAGCAGAAGGCCGCACAAATCTGCAAGCCTTTGCGGAGGCCTCTGACATCCCCGTGGTGGCGGCCTTTCGCTATCAGGATCAGTTTGACAATCACTCGGAATGCTATGCCGGAGAGGCCGGGGTAGGCATGCCGCCGCATGTCAAAGACCTTATCCGCCGCGCGGATGTGGTGTTGGCCGTGAACATCCGCTTTGGCGAGATGACCACCGATGCCTACACGCTTTTCGATGTGCCCGAGCCGCGTCAGACAGTGATCCATGTGCATCCTGATGCGGCGGAGATCGGCAAGATTTATGCGCCGCGTTTGGGGCTGGTTGCAGGACCGAACGCCTTTGCCCACGCGTTGCGCCCCGTGCGCAGTGCTTGGGCGGCATGGCGCGCAGAGGCGCGTGCGGCCTATGAGGGCAGTCTGGAGCTGCCCGATTTGCCCTCGCCGGTGGATATGGGGCAGGTGTCCGCATATTTGCGCCGCGTTTTGCCTCAGGATGCGATTGTGACCAATGGGGCGGGAAACTTTGCCGTGTGGCCCAACAAATTCCTGCAATTTGGGGCCAAGGCCAAACTGCTTGCACCACAATCGGGGGCCATGGGATATGGCCTGCCAGCCGCGATTGCGGCCAAGGTGGCGCACCCGGACCGCTGCGTGGTCTGTTTCGCCGGCGACGGCGATTTCCAGATGAATTGCCAGGAATTGGCCTCTGCGGCACAGGCGGGGGCACAGCCCATTGTGCTCATTGTCAACAACGGCATCTACGGCACCATCCGCGCCCATCAGGAGCGGCATTTCCCCGAGCGGGTGTCGGGCACGACGATGGTGAACCCGGATTTCTCAGCCTTGGCACAGGCATATGGGTTTTACGCCGAGCGGGTTGAGAGAACGGAGGATTTTGCGGCTGCGTTTGATCGGGCGCTGGCATCGGAAACTGGGGCTGTGTTGGATTTGAACGTGTCACCCGAGGCGCTGACACCGCGGCAATCCCTGAGCGAGATGCGCGCGGCGGGGTTGAAGGCGCGGGCGTAGGGCACAGTGGCGCATTCTCAGAGAGGCCTTTAGGCAAGCTGTGCGGACTTTGCTGCCGTTTGTGTCTTGATCGACGCTGGCTTAGCTTCGTGAAGCTAGGTCTGAACGGAGCCGACGAATAATGACTTATGACGAGTGCTTACGCTCCACCTATCTTGATTGGGAAAGCTGGTTAATTGCCCTTGTTTCATTGGCTATCTCCTTCGCCTTGAGGAAATACGGAAAAACTTCATTTGCAATTGTGTCCGGCTCTTTCGGCCTGCTCCTTGCTGTTTCTTGGGCATATTTGTTCTACGAATTAAACTGTGTAGAACTTATCGGTTTGTAGTAGGTATGGGGTTCGTACTGGCCATTAGCAACCTCGCGCGGAATCAAGGGCCGCAGGCCCGCCGCGCGATCGCCAGACCGCCCCAACGGGCTGGCGATTGGTAGACGTCAATACGTCGTTCATAGGTTTTGCGGATCGAGCAAACATAGAGTGTTCTCAACTTACGGAAGCCCGCCATCCCGCGGTCTGGCCATCGCGCGGCTCCGGTTTTGGGAACTGAAAGCGCTCAAAGAGGATAACCTTCGCGGGGGCCGTGTTTTTGATCAAAGGACCGTACCGTCACATCCTTCACACATCCAAATCAAACTTCGCCGCCAACGCTTGCACCTCAGCCTCCTGCAAAAGCCTCGGGTTTGCTCCACGGGTCAACAGCGCCAGCTTCGCCGTCTCTTCCAGTTCTTCCATCGCATAGACCGCCGCCCAGAGGTCTTTGCCTGCCACCACCGGGCCGTGATTGGCCAAAAGCACGGCGGCGCGTTTGCCTGCGAGACCACGTACGGCCTCACCCATCGCGGCATCGCCGGGCAGGAAAAAGGGCAGGAGCTTCACCCGACCCAGGCGCATCAGCGAATAGGGCGTGAGGCGCGGCAGCACGTCGTCTGGGTCGGTGTCTGGCAGCACCGAGAGCGCCACGGAATGGGTGGAATGCAGATGCACCACGGCGCCGGTGCCGGTGCGGGTCTCGTAGAAGGCCGCATGCAGCGGGATCTCCTTGGTTGGCGGATCGCCGGAGAGATGCGTCATGGTCTCGTCCAAATGGCTGATCCGCGCCGGGTCGAGAAACCCCAATGAACTCCCCGTCGGCGTCATAAGAAGCGTGCCATCGGAGAGCCGTGCCGAGATGTTCCCGGAGGCGCCGCAGGTCAGGCCGCGGTCAAACATCGACTTGGCAATGGCGCAAATCTCTTCGCGCAGTTTGGCCTCTTCACTCATGGGTTGCCTTCCATTCGAGCCAGCGCGCTGGCAAAGAAATCCTCATCGCCAAAATTGCCGGACTTGAGGGCCAATGCAATGGGGCGGTCCTGCTCAAGGCGCAGGGCGGGTACGCCGGGGGCAAGGCGTGGACCGATTTGCAGCACATTCACTTTCAACCCCGACACCACTGCGCCCGAGGTTTCGCCGCCTGCCACCACAAGACGTGATAGGCCGTTTGCGACCAGGGATTTCGCGAGGTCGGAGAAAAGCGCCTCTATCGCGTGGGCCACGGTGTCCTGGCCGTATTTGTCTTGAGCGGCACGAACTACACTGGGGTCGGCAGAGGAATAGATCAGGGGCGCGCTGGGTTGGGCCAGCGCCCAATCGGCAAGGTCGGTTGCTGAGAAGCCATGATCAAGTACGTCTTCAGCCGTGATTTCCTTGTTAGGTGCCTTGGCTTTGAAACGGGTGACTTGCGCGCGCGTGGCGATGCTGCATGACCCCGAAAGAACTGCGCCAGGACCTGTGATCGCTTGCCAGTCTGGCGTGCCGGGGCTGGCTCCGAAATTGACAGGCAGGCCCAGGGCAATGCCGGACCCGCCGCAAAGGAGGACTTCGTTCTGCACGGCTTTGCCGATTTCCATGAGGTCATCGTCGCGGATGGCATCGACGATGGTATGGCCCGTGGCGGGAAGCGCTGTTTTGATGGCGTCTGCGCCTTGCAAGACGGTCAAGGCAGGGACGTGGCCGATCTTTTGCTGGCTTTGGCGCGCAAGGACACGGCGCAGGTCGGCGTCGCGCATAGGCGTGAGCGGATGGTCTTGCATGCCGCTTTCATTCAAAAGCGTATCTTTCACAAAGAGATGCCCCTGATAGACACTGCGCCCGTTTTCCGGAAAAGCGGGGCAGGTGATCGTGCGAGGGGCGTTCAGCCGCGCGGCAAGCGCGTCCAGCACGGGGCCGATATTGCCGGTATCGGTGCTGTCGAAGGTGGAGCAGACCTTGAAGATGATCTGGGTGGCACCTTGGTCTATGAGCCAGTCACAGGCGGCGCGAGATGTTTCCACCGCCTGATCAATCGGGCAGGTTCGGGTTTTCAGGGCCACCACGCCAGCCTCAATGACTGATGGCGCAGGCGCATCGGGCACGCCGATGAACTGCGCTGTGCGCATCCCGCCTTCGGCGAGGGTAAGCGCAATGTCGGAGGCACCGGTGAAGTCGTCTGCGATGACGCCGATCTTCACAGGGGAACATCCTTGATCGGGCCGCGGTCGAGGCGGGTGATGTGATCCGCCGGGCCGAGTTCAAACAGGTCTCGCACAAGCGGGTCATGGCCCGGAATGATAAGTTCTGGCCGGCCTGCAAGACGTTTGAGTGTGTCGTAACCGCTTAGCATGTCCTCCACATCCACAACGATGGGGAAGGGTTTGGATCTCAACACGTTTTCATAGAAATGAGACGCGTCCGAGGCCAGCACCATCCAGCCTGCGGAGGTGTGCACACGTACCGCCTGTAGCCCGCGAGAGTGGCCGCCGATCAGGTGCAGGCTGAGGCCGTCTTCCAATTGGTGATCGCCGCGATAGAAACTGACCTTGCCATTGTACAGCCGGTGGATTGTCTCGCAAACATGGCCGGCGGTGAAGGGCATACGCAGGGTGTCGTGGCACATGCAGGGACCCGTGGCATATTCCATTTCCGCCGCTTGCAGGTGGATTTGTGCGTTTGGAAAAAGATGCAGCCCGCCAGCGTGGTCATAGTGCAGATGCGTGACAATGATATCCGTAACGGCCTTGGGGTCGATGTCCAGAGGGGCCAGAGCCTCTGTCGGAGACATCCGGATGGGACGGCCACGCGCGGTGCCTTCGGCCTCGTCATAGCCGGTGTCTACGATGATCACACGACTGTCGTGGCGCAGGACCCAGATGAAGTAGTCCATGGCATGTGGGGCGTCATGGTTGTCATCCAAGATAAAGCTGTCGGCGCGTGTGCGTGCGTTGCGGTCGGCGTATTTGACCGCAAAGACCTCCCATTCCGTCATCTGATGACCTTTTCAAACAACCGCGCGTCTTTGCTGTCTACCATTCGCGCGGTGGCGGCATCAAAGGTTTTGAAATGCGCAGAGGCGAGGTGGGCGTCGAAGGCCGCCTTGCTGTCATATATCTCATAGAGAAAGACAGTTGTTTCGCCGGGGGTATGGCAGATATCGAAAAGCTGACATCCCGGCTCGTCCCTTAGGGAAGTTTGTGCGTTTTCCTGCACGAGCGCGAGAAATCTGTCCACGTTTTCCGGTTTGATCTCAAAGGTGACGGTAACGGCAAACATGGTGTTGGCTCCGGTAGACGTGGCGAAAATTTTCTGCTGGCTCTTGCGTATTTTTTAATGCATACATTGTCAATGCCAAGCTATGCCAGTCAGGATGGCGGGCGGATCGGGGGACATATGCAAAACTTCGAGATCGCGGTTTTTGAAGGAGATGGGATTGGCCCGGAAATCATGCGCCCGGCGCTTGATATTCTGAGCAAACTGTCGTCGGCGTCCTCGGGCTATGACCTGACGTTTTCCATCGTGCCTGCAGGGGCGGCACATTATGCCGAAAGCGGCGAATCCTTTCCTGATCATTCCATGGAGGTGGCGCGCCGGGCGTCGGCGATCTTGCTGTCGGCCATGGGTCTGCCGGACATCCGCTATCCCGATGGCACCGAGATTTCCCCTCAGATTGATATTCGCAAGCGGCTTGATCTCTTTGCCGGCGTGCGCCCTGTGCGCGTGCATGCCGCGGCGCTCTCACCACTCACTATACCAGACGGCAAGGAGATCGATTTCGTCCTCATCCGTGAAAGCACAGAAGGGTTGTTTTACACGCAAGGCACCGGAGAGGTGGAAGAGAATGAGGCGCGCGAGACCCTGAGGATCACGCGCGAGGTATCGGAAAAGCTGTTTCAGTTTGCTTTTGCCTTGGCGGCACAGCGCAAATCACAGGGGCGGGGGGCTGGCCATGTCACGTGCGTGGACAAAGCGAACGTGTTCCGCGCCTTTGCGTTCTTCCGCGAGATGTTCGACGCCGAAGCGGCGCGGCGTCAGGAGATTGCATCGGGCCACGCTTATGTGGATGCGATGGCGCTCTGGATGGTGCAGCGGCCCTGGGATTTTGATGTGCTGGTCACAGAGAACATGTTCGGTGACATTCTATCTGATCTGGGTGCCGGTATCATGGGCGGTCTGGGTGTCGCGCCGTCGGCTGATATCGGGTTGGAGCACGCAGTGTTTCAGCCCTGTCATGGTTCGGCGCCGGACATTGCCGGGCAGGGGGTGGCCAATCCTTTTGCGATGATCCTGTCGGCGGCGATGATGCTGGATTGGCTGGGTGTAAAACATGATCATCCGGCTCTTTTGGCCGATGGCGCGCGGTTGCAGGCTGCGGTGGATCAGGTCTTGGCGCGTGGAGATGTGTTGACCCGTGATCTGGGCGGTACCGCAGGCACGCAGGATGCCGCACAGGCTGTGATGGCTGCGTTGGACGCAGGATGAGCGGCGCGGGTCGCATACGCGTGGCCTGTCTCGGTGCGGGGTATTTTGCGCAGTTTCACTATGACAGCTGGGCGCGGATGCCTGAGGTGGAGCTTGTGGGGTCCTGCGACATGGATTTGGTCAAGGCGGCGGCCACGGGGCTTCCGGCCTATGACGATCTGGGCCAGATGCTGGACGAGGCGGATCCGGATGTGTTGGACATCATCCTGCCGCCCAACGCACATGCCGCCGCTATCGAACAGGCGATTGCGCATGGGGTAAAGACGATCATCTGCCAAAAGCCCTTTTGCCGTGCGCTGGCCGAGGCGCGGCATATTGCACATCGGGCTGAGTCTGCGGGTGCGACGCTCATTGTACACGAGAATTTTCGATTCCAACCGTGGTATCGCGCGATCAAGTCCGCGCTTGCCGCCGGGGCGGTTGGCCAGTTTCATCAAGCGACGTTTCGATTTCGACCCGGCGATGGGCAGGGGCCTCGGGCCTATCTCGATCGCCAGCCCTATTTTCAGAAGATGCCGCGGTTTTTGGTGCATGAAACGGCGGTGCACTGGATTGATACGTTTCGGTATCTCTTTGGCGATCCGGTCTCGGTCTATGCGGATTTGCGCAAACTCAACCCCGTTATAGACGGAGAAGATGCAGGATACATCCTGTTTGAATATGCAAATGGTGCGCGGGCCCTCTTTGATGGGAACCGGCATCTGGATCATGCCGCTGACAATCTGCGCCGAACCATGGGCGAGGCATTGATCGAGGGCACTGATGGGGCGCTGAGCCTGTTTGGCGATGGGGCTGTGAATGTCCGAGCCCAAGGGGCACTTGAGGGGCAGGTCATACTTGAACCAGATGAGTGGAGCGGGTTTGGCGGGGATTGCG
The DNA here is from genome assembly GCA_947496175.1 of uncultured Roseovarius sp. Classification (GTDB taxonomy): domain Bacteria; phylum Pseudomonadota; class Alphaproteobacteria; order Rhodobacterales; family Rhodobacteraceae; genus Roseovarius. The sequence goes on along the minus strand of CANMBU010000003.1, from coordinate 1,050,677 downwards.
TGCAAGCCCTGCAAGCGCATGTCGTTGCTGGACTTCATTCTGGCAGCGCCTTGGAGAATACGGCGCCCGACTATCTGAAAGTCCTTGAAATTGAAGAGGCGGTATACGCGTCGGCGAAACTGGGACAGAGGATTGATCTGACGGCCAAATGACACGAACTGAACCACAATCGAATTATCAAAGAGCGCTCATTGGATTGCGTGAGTTGATCTTTTCCGGCGAATTGACGGCTGGATCGGATCATCTGGAAACAGAGCTCGCCGAGCGGATGGGTATGTCACGCACGCCCGTGCGAGAGGCGCTTTTGACGCTGGAAAGTCAGGGCTTGGTAAAAGTCAGGCCACGGCGAGGGGTGCGTATTGTCCCGGTTTCCGCCGAGGATATGCGCGAAATATACGAGGTGCTCACAGAGCTCGAAAGCCTGGCGGCTGAAAACGCGGCGCGCGCCGGATACCATGAAACCGAACTGGTCGCGCTGGCCAATGCGATTGATGCGATGGACATGGCTCTGAAACAGCAGGATTTGGTGGCGTGGGCTGCCGCAGACGAGCGGTTTCACGCAGAGCTTGTCCGGCTTGGCGGCAATACCCGGATTGAGACGATTGTGGATCGGATGCAAGATCAGGTGCGCCGCGCGCGGGCTTCGACACTTTACATACGCCCCAAACCGCTTCAATCGAACGAAGACCATCGTGCGGTGTATCGCGCGATCCGAGAAGGCAACGCCACAAGCGCCAGAGCGCGTCACCGGGCGCACAGGCAAGAGGCGAAAGCGACGCTCATTGCATTATTGGACAAACACCAACTGAAGGGGTTGTGACGTGCTTGCGTGACATAGGTCAAGGCACCTGTGTCGCGCGGACGCCATGTTCGGGATCTTATTCATCTGCAAAAGGAGGAGCATCAACAAAGCACAATATCGAAATCAGGTGAGTCGCGATGTCCTGTATCTTTCTGCGAAGCTGGACTGTGGCCGAAGGCGTCTTTGCTTTTGGAATTCACAGCTGCCCGGTGCATTTTTGGATGTGAGTCAGTGAGATGACATTCTTTACTTGCTTGATACACATCAAAGAGCCTTAAGTGGGTCTCTACGTAGGACTGGGTATTAACACCGTAAGGTCGCCCTGTTATACGACGCGAATTGGTAAGAATCTTTTACCGCCGGCCCAATGGGCCTTACGAAACTCTGGGAGGATACATATGAAAATCCGTAATTTCGCTGCCGCGGCGGCTGCGAGCATCGCAATGACTGGCGCGGCGAGCGCGCAGGAAACTTTCGAAATGACATCTGCTTTCGGGAAAAACCTGCCGATTCTCGGGACTGCTGCTGTTGGGTTTACCGAAAAGTTAAACTCGATCTCAACCGAGGTTGAGTTTGAGCATTTTGACCCCGGCGAGTTGGTTCCAGCGCTGGAAGCGCTTGACGCTGTCTCCAATGGTTCGGTCGACGCGGCTTACACCACCTCAGGCTACTGGCAGGGCAAAATCCCCGCCGCGTCGCTTTTTGCGGCCGTGCCGTTTGGCCCCGAAGCGGGCGAATTCCTGGCTTGGATGATGTATGACGACGGTATGGAGCTGTTCCAACGGATGTATGATGAGAACGGCTACAACGTGCATGTCATTCCATGTGGCATTATCGCGCCTGAAACATCCGGTTGGTTCAAGAACGAGATCAATTCTCTGGCTGACCTTGAAGGTCTGAACATGCGCTTCTTCGGCCTCGGTGCAGAAGTCATGCAGAAACTTGGCGTGTCCACATCGCTTCTGGCGGGCGGAGACATCTTCCCGGCGCTGGAGCGTGGCGCGATTGACGCAACCGAGTTCTCGATGCCCCGCATCGACGCGCGTCTGGGCTTTTACAACATCGCGAAGTACAACTACTTCCCCGGCTGGCACCAGCCTGCGACGCTGTTTGAGCTTCTGATCAACAAAGACCGCTGGGAAGATCTTGACGAGATTTCCCAGAACCAGATCAGCATTGCTTGCATGGCCAACATCACCGACAACTATGCCGAAGGTGAAGGCACCAACTTTGCCGCGATGCAGGAAAACGTTGAAAAGAACGGTGTGACCATCAAGCAGTGGTCGCCTGAGATGCTGGCCTCCTTTGAAAGTGCCTGGAACGAAGTGGCCGGTGAACTGGCCGCAGAAGACGCCTACTTCAAGGAAGTCTGGGACGATCTGCAAGAGTTCCGCGCAGGTTACAAAGTGTGGAACAACAACATCTACCTGCAGCGCCCACGCAACTAAGCGCGCCGCAGTGACACATTTGGTCAGGGCGGCATATTCAGCCGCCCTGACCTTTGCCTAAAGGCCGTCTGGGGAGAGGCGGCGTGCCGGGCGACATATGCCATGAGGAGGGGCGCCACATGCAATCCGCAGAAGAAATTGCTGCTATTACCGACCCAGGAGAGGTCGGACGAGAACATCACAACATAGGCGATCGGCTGACGGTTGCGATTTCGAATGTCTTTGCATGGCTCTTTCCCATTCTGATGGCGGTGATCTGCGCCCAAGTGGTGTTACGGACACTGGGCCGGTCGGAAATCGGACCGGGCAACCAAGCGTGGATGGATGATTTGCAATGGTGGCTTTACGGCGCTGCGGTGCTTGTCGGCATCGGTTATGCGGTGACAACCAACAGCCATGTGCGGGTCGATATCCGCTATGATAACTTCTCAAAGGAAAAGAAACTGCGCACGGACATCTTCGCGCTGGGCTGGCTTTTCCTGCCGTTTATCATCCTGTGCTGGGATGTGACGCTGCACTATGGAATTGCGTCCGTGGTGGCAAATGAAGGGTCGGACAGCCCCAATGGGCTGCACAGTCTATGGATCCTGAAGCTGCTCATGAATGCCAGTTTTATGCTCATTGGTTTTGCCACATGGTCGGCCTATGTGCGCTATCTTGGGCAATACACGCGCCCTGTGCTCTGGAAAAAACTGTTATACGCGTTCCCTGCCACGATGTTCCTGGTCAATTTGGCCGTCTACTACGTGTTGTGGTGGTTTGTGTATGCGACGGGTGGGGAAGAAATGAATGCCCGTCAGGTAGGCCGGCACCCCCTGTTTGATGAGTTCGAACTGGGCAACTACGACATAAAATACACAATCGTTATAACGCTTGTCGCCACCATCCTGTTGATCGGGCTTGCCCGGTTGATGGACCGCGGCCCACGCGACGACGCTGCAGTCTGAGGGGGCGGACATGTTGGAATTTATCGGTCAGTTTCTGACCCTGAATGAGATCGCCGTCACGGCGATGTTTGGTGTCTTCATCTACATGCTGTTCCGCGGCATCCCGGTGGCGATGGCCCTTGTGGGGGTCAGCCTTGTCTTCGTGCTTATCGCCGAGTTCTTCCTTGATCCGTTCAGGGGAGAATTGAGAGAGATTATCGACTTTGACCGAACAGGCATCACCTATCAGCGTCTTCAGGCGCTGTCGGGACGATTGTTTGGCAATATCGTCAAGAACCCGGTGCTTGTGGCCTTGCCGATGTTCATCTTCATGGGCCTCATGCTGGATCAGTCCGGTGTGGCGCAGCGGATGATGCATTCGATGCAAAAGCTCTTTGGCTCTTTGCGCGGAGGCCTTTCACTGACGGTTCTGCTCATCGGTATCATCCTGGCGGCATCGACCGGTGTTATCGGCGCCTCGGTCACGCTTCTGGGTGTGATGGCGCTTCCGGCGATGATGAAACAGAATTACTCAAAGCCAATTGCGACAGGCACGATTGCTTCGGCAGGGACGTTGGGCATTCTCATTCCACCGTCGATCATGCTTGTGATCATGTCGGATCAGTTGGCGATTTCACTGGGTGACCTGTTCATGGGCGCTCTGTTTCCAGGGTTGATCCTGGGTGCTCTGTATATCGTCTTCATTGTGATCTACGGGGTCATTAATCCAAGCGCGATGCCTGCGCCGGAAAAAACCGACGGCGTGTCCTGGGAAGATGTGAAAGAAGTGTTGCTGGCTGTGGTGCCGCCAATGTTCCTCATCTTGCTTGTTCTGGGGTCAATCTTTGCAGGCTTTGCCACACCAACCGAGGCCTCGGGCCTTGGGGCGATGGGGGCGACGCTTTTGGCGCTGTTTAATGGCAAGCTGAGTTGGGCCGTCTTGCGTGACGTGAGCCGCTCAACGCTTAACACGGCCGGATACATCGTTGGTATCTTCCTTGCGGCGAACTTCTTTGCCTTTGTGCTTCGGCGCTATGGCGGCGATGAGATCGTTCAGCATCTTGTGCTGTCGGCCTTTGACGACCCGTATATGACAGTGCTCTTCATTCTCTTCATCGTGTTCCTTCTTGGGTTCCTGCTCGATTGGATTGAGATCACGATCATCATCATGCCGCTGATGCTGCCGATCATCTTGTCTCTGGATCTGGCCGTGCCGGGCTTTGATCAGGTGCGGGATCCATCAGTGGTCTGGTTCGCGATCCTGGTGGCGGTGACGTTACAGACCTCGTTCTTAACGCCGCCGGTCGGGTTTGCGCTCTTCTATCTGAAGGGGGTCTGTCCGCCGGGGGTCACGCTGGGGCACATCTACAAGGGCATCATTCCCTTCGTGTTGCTGCAGCTCTTGGGCCTCTTCATCGTCTTTGAGTTCCCGGCATTGACCACGTGGCTTCCATCAGTGGCCTACGGGAACTAGAACCGTGCCCTGAAGCGTTTCGCGATTATCCGTGAGACAGGAGTATCGCGAAGCGCTTTAAACGCGATGGTCATTGACGTCACGTCACTGAAACAGCATGAAGTCCGCGCCTGATGGCGCGGATTTCTTCTTTTGTTATCCGCATTTACTTACGGTGCTCCCGAAAATTTGATCGCAATGTGGCTAAAAAATGGCACTAGACTGTGTGAAAGTTGCATGCCAGAGACGTTTTTCGCCTGACAATGACGTAATCACATGTTTTTTCCCATTGGGAACTGTGGAAATCTGGCATAATTGGGGCAGGATTGTGAGCGGTGGATGAAACACGCACGTGCTAACATAAGAACGGCTTCTGCACGCCGGGCACTGCCCGAGCTTGCGCCGGCGGTGCCACCTGTCAAAACGACGGATCCCATCGTTGCGCGCGAAATCCAGCCAGTTCGCAAAGCATCAAAACCGCCATCAACCGAAGATCTCGGTAACATCAAAACGACGGCGATGTCATTCCGGAACATGCATGAGCATGGCGACCTTTTGGTGAAATACATGGAGGCTCGGAAGAAGATCTTTATCGATCGCCTTAAGTGGCACGTGCCGCAAAATGACGGCCTGGAATTTGACCAGTATGACACGCCGTTTTGTCAATGGGTTGTGCTGCATGAATTTGGCGAGGTCATCGGCGGTGTGCGTTTGGTGCCCACAAATGCGAAATGCGGAATATACACCTATATGCTTCGTGACGCCCAAGCCGGACTTTTGCAAGATCTTCCGACCGATGTTCTGTTCTTCAAAGCTCCGGTGGAAGCGGGTATCTGGGAAGCATCAAGGTTCTTTATCAGTGAAACGGTTCCGGCTAAGCGTCGACGTGTTGTGCAAAGCATGCTCTTTGGGGCGATGAATGATGTGGCCAAAGAAAACGGCGCGCTTTTCATCCTGGGTATTGTACCCTACGTCTGGGCGCGGTGGGCCAGGCGACTGGATGTTTCTGCTACACCCATTGGCGCAAAGTTCGACATTGAAGGCACGCAGAGCCAGTCGGTTCTCTTCAACACCAGCAGCCTTAACTCTTAGCACCTTTCAGGTCGGATGACGTCGCCTTTGTGCCGACAGAAGGCAGCAAGGATTGCCGTGCCAATCGTTAACGGGACAATTCCCGAGCGAGGTGTTTGTTGAAGGCAATTGCTGGTCAATTCTACGAATAAAAAGACTTTGTTTACACTGGCGAAACAAAAACGCCGAATATGGCGGAAATAAGGCGCGCAAATCCAAAACAGACCCCGCTTGCGCCTCACATTCAACCCACTCTTTAACTACCCATTCCTCATACAGTCTTCACAAGAATGGCTTTGGCGATGGAAAACGAGAACAACGGGAACAACCGATTCCAGGAGAAACTGGAACATCGAGCACAAAAGACGCCGCAACTCAAAGTGCTGGTCGTGGATGACGATCCCAGCATTCTTGAACTGCTGAAAACGGCGTTGACCACGATTGACAGTTACAACGTGACTGTTGCCAACTCTGCCGAAAGTGCGATCGACGCGCTTGAGGCAGCGACCACGCCGTTTGACTGTTTGCTTTTGGATATTCAGATGCCCGACACGGACGGTATTGTCCTGTTGCGCGGCATCCGTGCGCTGCCTGATTACTCGGAAACACCGATTATCATGCTGACTGCAATGAGCGAGCGCAGCTATGTTGATGATGCCTTCATGGCAGGGGCCACTGATTACGTCTGTAAACCATTTGATCTTCTGGATCTGCGTGGCCGTATGAATTCAGCGCGTCGTCTGGTCAAAGAGCGTTTGAAAACGGAAAAGAGCCTGCGGTCCGTGAAAATTCTCAAGCAGGAGCTTGAGAACAACCAGCAGTTCAATTTTGAAGACCCGCTTACCATTGACGATGCGGACCGGTGCCTGCGCTATGTTGAGTTTGATAACTATGTCGGTCAGCTCTCGCGTGGGCGTCTGTTCAACTCTTACGCCATTGCGATCAAGCTTCAGGACGCATCAATCCTCTACGACATCACCAGCTGTGGCTGTTTCCGCCGCGTGGTGCATGACACGGCGCATTGCATTCAAAGCGCCACGTCGGAGATCGATTGCATCTTCTCCTACCGCGGCGAGGGTGTGTTCCTTGTGGTGGTGCACGAAGAAATGCCATCGGCAGAATTCCCAAGCGAGGAAAAGCTCAACAACTATGTCAGCGTGATGCTGCGCGAACGCCATGCAGCGGCCTGGGTGCATGTGCTGGTGGGTGAGCCGATCTCGATGCGTTCGTTGTCGCGTTCCGGTGCCAGCACTGCCATGACCCGCGCGGTTGCCAGCGTGGAAGAACGCGAAGAGGCTTTGCGTGAGAAAAACTCGGTTCTGTCAGGCGCAGAAGCTGATGTTGAAGTCACCGCTGACGGCGCCACCGTGCCACGCAAGCGCATGTATGAGCGTGTCCTGATGGAGCTTTTCGGTGAAGAGAGCTATCTTTCCATGAAATAGAGCGTTTCGCGATACACCTGACTCAAAGATGATTGCGAAACGCTTTGATAAATCGGGTCCTTCGGGACCCGTTTTTATTTGGTCACAAGGCCCGTGTGCGCAGCATGATGGGCCCATCGGCGCGCATGGTGAAAGTAAGCACTGGGCGTGGAATAGGCGCATCGCCCAGCTCAAACGCCACGCCCCGCAGGATTGACGCCATCAACACCATCATTTCCGCTTCGGCATATTGCGCTCCGATACAGACCCGTGGGCCGTCTCCAAAGGGAATGTATTGACCGCGCGGTGGGGGTTTATCCAGGAAACGTTCGGGCTTGTATGCATCTGGATCATCCCAAAGCATGCGGTTGCGATGCAGCGAATAGACTGGGAAGAAGAGCGCGTCGCCCTTGGCAAACTTGATGCCCTTTATCGTGATATCGTCGCCCGCGTCGCGGGCAAAGAAAGCGGCCGAAGGATAAAGCCGCAGCGTTTCCTTTGTATGGGCGCGCAGGAGCGGCATGTGTTCGAGGTCTTCATATGTGATCGGCTCTTTTGGAGAGACGCCGACGATTTCCTTATGGATCGCAACTTGGTTTTCGGGATGCAGGGCCAAAAGGTAAGCGCCCCAAGCCATGGCGTTGGCCGAAGTCTCATGGCCTGCGACCACAAAGGTCAGCAAGTTGTCGACAGTGGTTTCTATATCCTCGAAATCCTCTTCCAGGGCCGCAATCATTAGATCGAGGAAGTCCAGCGGAATAGGGCGGCTCTCAGAACGGCGGCTTTCAATCACCTGACGCGCAAGGGCGCGCATGTCTGTTACCGGAGCTTTGCTGTAGAACCACTTTTTGCGCGGAATCCACGAGGGTAAGCCCATGACGTCAAAAAGCGAGAGGTTTGAAATGTACTCAAAGTAGTTGCGCAGCCCGACACGGATCTGCTCGGCGCTGACCTCTTCGTTTCCGGAAAAGATGACACGCGAGATATTGGTCAGTGTTGCGGCAGGTGCCATTTGCGCGACATCCACAAAACCAGGACCCTCGCGTAGCGATGCAGCGATCTCTTTGCCGGTTTCCGCAAAGTGCTGGCATAGCATGGGCAGATTGCGCGCGGCAAAGAGAGGAGAGTAGCGGCGGCGTTGGGCTTTCCATTTCTCGCCCTCTGACAGCATCATCGAATTGCCAACAGCAGAGCCAAGAATGTCCTTTGTAAACTGAGCCTTTGGGAAACGGCGACCGGGACCAACCAGCAATTCGGTGATGATCTCGGGGTCGCAGATGTAGTGGATTTTCAGCGGTCCCTTGAGATAGGTTTGGGTCGTGGTCTCAATTGGGATGACTTCGAGCATGTTGCGCCCGGCAAGCTTGGCGAATTTCAAAAGCCCCACGGGCGTCTCCGCCAGCTGAGCCGCGATAGGCAGGGAGCTTGGCGTGGACGCACCGGTTTCGCGCTCTGTTTGTACTGTGTCAGTCATTTGTTGATACAACGTCTGGAACAGAAATCCGGGTCGGCATAGAGTATCCCTCACACAAAGCCGCATATCGCTACGCGGACAAAAACCACCCAGCGTCAAGCCTACCAGAACACAATATTCAAGCAAGTGGCTCTGTTAAGCAAAGTTAATAGTTTTATTATGCACTTAAAACATAAGCTTAAGTACTTTTCTTAAGGTTATTTTTCCAATCCTGTGCAAGTGTTCTGTTGAGCTTTCGCGTCATGTCATGAAATTTGCCCAAATCTGACCGGAATGCGGACCCATTCTTAGCCAAAATATGTGAAATCACGCCTCTAGAGCAGAGCAAAGAGATGTGGTGGCATGGCGCTCACGGACACTAAAAAAGCAGAAGCCGTAGAGCCGGAAGCGGTTGGGCCGGACGACGAACTTCTTCAAAACCTCAAAGATTACACAGCGATGGCTTTCGCTCTGATCTGGCAGAGACAAGCTATTTTTCTGTCTGCGACGCTGTTAACTGCGTTTTACTTCAACCCGCTAAACGCGTTTCTTTTCTACGTTCTGATCCTGTTTTTCGAAGTGCAGGACATTGTCTTGGCGCGCAGGGTGGCTGTGCTCAAGGTGCACCAGCGCAAGGCAATCAACCTCAGTCTTTTCTGGATCCTCGTGAATACGGTTCTGAGTTCTCTTGCGATCTGTATCTATGCCATCTCTGTTGCATTCAGTCAGGAATCCGGGGGGCACTTTACACCGCTCTTCTTCTTGTTTGCAGCGGCTCTTTTCGCTGCGATGAACAACCACCAGCTGGTTATGGCCCTGGCAATCCGGCTGGCGCTATATGGTGTTTCCTTTGTGATTATTGTCGTACGAGATTTGTGGGTTGAACGGCCACCACTGACCTCCGAGCTGTGGCTGCATTTCTTCACCGTTATCTTCGTGATGTATTTCCTGATCGACTGTTCGATCGTGTTTTTGAAACTTTATCGCAAGAATTTGGCGCATCTGAACAAGCTGCACAAAGAACATGAGCGCACCAAAGCGGCCTACAAGATCAAATCTCAGTTTGTCTCAACGGTCAGTCACGAGCTTCGTACGCCGCTTACGTCGATCAAAGTATCGCTTGATTTGCTGAACACCGGGGCTTTGGGACCGATCCCTGCCAATATGCAAACAATTGTTGAAACCGCCGGTAAAAACAGCGACCGGCTGTCGCGGCTGATTGACGACGTGCTTGACCTGCAAAAGCTGGAAGCAGGCGAGATGACCTACCGCATGGAGGTTCTCAACGTTCAGGTTTTCCTGACCGACGCCGTAGAAGGAAATGCCGGTTTTGCAGACATGCACCGTGTCACGCTAATGCCGGAGTTTGACGAAAAACCATGGCTTTTCGTCGAGGCAGACGAAATGCGCCTGATGCAGGTGCTGTCCAATGTGATTTCCAACGCTGTGAAGTTTTCTAACCAGGGTGACATCGTTACCGTAGGGTGCATGACGCTTGATAGCCGTGTCCGGATTTACGTTCAGGACAGGGGCAAGGGAATTCCACAGGGTTCAGAAGACAAGGTATTTGGACGTTTCAGCCAGATCGACTCGTCCGACCGACGCCAGGTCGGTGGTACCGGTCTTGGCATGAACATCTCACGCGAGATTGTGGAGCATTTCAAAGGCACTCTGACCTATGAAAGTAGCGAAGGCCAAGGCACGACATTCTTCATCGACCTCCCCCCTGCGATGATGGAGGGCTCGGGTTCTCGCGCGGCGGAATAAGTTCGGATTGGCGCCATTTTGCGCGTTGTGGCTCGGGTGAGAAACTTGACAAAAGTCAAGGAAATCAAGGCGCCCGGTTGTGCAAGAATATGTGCATGAAGCTTGATCTTGGCACGTGCGATGAATTGAATTTGGTCCTCCCGACCAGCCAGGATTGTGCATCTGTTTACCCCGTGTACGGTTTGAAGAGCTGAAACGCGTCTCCCCGCGTTCCCAAGCCCTGCTGCTGTGCATGTCTCTGACGCGACGGGTGGTACACTCCCGCGCCACCTGTCGCAGCAGAGAACCTCAAACCGTACAGGTTCAAAGCCATGTTGAACGAAACGGAGACAGTGCGTGAAGACATAGTCGTGTTTTTGCCCAGCCAGATTGACACGCCCGGCATGCCGCATGACAGCCGATTGTCTTTGCTGTCAACCGGAACAGATGAGTGCCCTTGGGTACATGGATGGCCGTATGACCCTAGATGATCTCGACTGGCAGTTGATGAATGCGTGGCAACGCGCGCTCCCGCTTGTGCCGAGGCCGTTTGAGGTTGTTGGAGACAGTCTTGGGTTGAAAGAACCCGATGTTATTAAGCGTTTGCGCGGACTTCTTGAGGTTGGTGCCATAAGCTGTATTGGGGCAACATGCCGACCTGAGACCATGTCGACGGGCACACTTGCGGCCATGTCTACGGGCGCAGACCAGGTCGATGAGTTTGCCGGGCTGCTGTCGGAGTTGCGGGAGGTTGATCAGGTCTATCAGCGGGAAAATCCCTGGAACATCTGGTTTTCCGTTTCTGGACAAACACGCAGTTTGGTGGACCAGACTCTTGGTGAGATCGAGCGCAAAACGGGCACCCAATTGCTTGACCTGCGCTTGGTACAGCCTTTCAACATTGATCTCGGGTTCGATCTGGGCGGCAACAGCGATTTACCGGTGCCGGAGCCGTTTGACGACACTGTGCCTGTTTCGCATTTGGACCGCACGATTATCCGGGCTTTGGCTGAAGGGATCGAGCCGGTAGAACGCCCGTTTGAGAACCTGGCGCATAAGCTGGGCCATGACGAAGACGTCATATTGGGACGTATCCGCATTTTGGCCAAAGCGGGGGTGCTCTCGCGGATCGGGTTGATTGTGCGGCGTCGCTCCTTGGGGTGGCGGTCAAATGCAAAGGTTGTGTTCAACGTGCCGCCTGAAGACATCGGCGAAAAGGGCAGGGCGCTTATTGACGTGCCGGGTGTGACGCAATGCGACGAGCGCAAGCCTATGTCAGAGCACTGGCCCTACACGCTCTATTGTATGATCCATGGGCGCAGTCGGGCGGAGACGCTGGATGTGCTCACGCATGCTCGCGTGCGGGCTGGACTGGTAGGATATGATTACCGGGTGTTGTTTACCACGCGCTGCTTTAAGCAGATACCGGCCCTGATCGATTGCGAAGAACTTGTGATGTCATAAGGTTTCGGAACGCTGTTGCGTGCTCCAGGACTCCGCGGGATCCTCATCTGCATACTCAGACAGTCGCTCTATGGATTCTATTATCGCATGATCTTTTTGAATGCTGACGCCGTAAGGTTTCAAGCGTCTGAAAGCGCGCGAGAGCGATTCGGGTTTCATGCCGAGCCAGGCGGCGATCAGTACCTTGTCATAAGGTAGGATCACGGTGCAGGGTCCGGTTTGCGATTTGCAGAGCGACAGAAGAAAATCAGCGATGCGCTGCGCCCCGGTATGTGATTTCAGCTGTTCGACATGCTGAACAAGCGCGCGATTTTGGTCCATGGATCCCGACAATGCGGCCTGACAGAGAGCGAGGTCGGATTCAATCGCCTGAGCGAAATAGAGCCCGTCAATTTGCAGCAGCGTTGCGTCTGACACGGCCTCAGCGCCGGTGACATATGAGTGATCTCTGAGCGCGGCCTCTTCCCCGAAGTAGCCGCTTTCAGTGAAAATACCGACCACAGCTTCGTTGCCGCAGGGGGTGACGCGATAGGTTTTGACCCAACCTTTAAGCACAACAAAAAAACTGTGAGCACTTTCACCCTGAATATAGATTGATGCTCCGCGCTCGACGCTGCGGATCAGGGATTTTTGCATAATCACTTCGACTTCAGGGGCAGGAATGTTTTTCAACACCGCCGCCTGCTTGGCTACGTCAAAAAAAGACCCCATCAAGTCGCATCCCTCGTGGCTCGTCACATCGGCTTTGGGCGCGTGCAATCCATCACCTCGAAGAACGTCGGGAAAAAGGATTGGCGCAGGTGTCGTGGATTTTCAAATTTCACCCTGCGTTCATGATACTGAAATCGCTCACTTAATCTTTGAGAAACCTCAAAAATCGCGCTATAATTGAAAATATATTTTTGGCACCTGCGACACTAAGCCGGATTTTCTGAACCTTTCAGGTGCGTTACACTCTTTTTGCGCGAACCATCAAAATGAGAGAAATAACAATGGATGTCGCGTTTTTAACCGATTCCGAACAACAAATCGTTCGCAAGTCCGCGTTGTGCTCCAGCATGACAGAGGATGTGTTTCAACATGTGCTTGCCAGTGGCAGTGTTACTGACTTCAAGCGCGGTGAATATCTTTTCGATCAAGGGCGCCCCGCTGATGTTCTGTATCTTGTTCTGCAGGGATGGGCGCAGATCAAACGGGTTGAGCAAGACGGATCTTGCACGCTGATTTCAACATTTGGGTCGGGCCAAACCATCGGTGAGGCCCCAGCATTTCTTCACAAGCCATATCCAGCCTCGGCACAGGCTATGACACATGTGCGTGTCTTTGCGATCAGTGGTCAGACTGTGGTCGAGATTATGCAGGAAGATCCAGAAGTGCTCTCTTCTGCATTGGCGTCGGTGTACATCAAGCTGCATGAGTTGGTGAACGAGGTCGAGTTGCTGAAATCTCGGACCCTGAGAGAACGTCTGGCACTTTTCTTGCTAGAGCATTTGTCTGAGGAGGTTGCGCCGACGTCCATGCAATTGCCATTCGGCAAGGCCCTGATCGCGGCCAAGATCGGCACCAGTCCGGAACAATTGTCGCGGACTTTCAAAGAGCTGAAACCGCATGGCGTTCACATTTCGGGTAGCACCGCACTGATTGATGATCCCGAAGCTCTGCGGCGGATGCTGCACAAGGTGTAGGTCGCCGCAGGACATCTTTGGCCTGCCGGAATAAGCCATTGAGGTGGTTTGGCGGAGGCTCAGGGATTCGAACCCTGGGGACGCTTTCACGCCCGCTGGTTTTCAAGACCAGTGCATTCGACCACTCTGCCAAACCTCCGCGTGCGGACTTGTTACTGTGGCTTTTGTGATTCTGAAAGACATCACATTAGAGGATTTTCGCCAAAATTCTTTTGCGGACTTTTCTTAAAGCTGTGTTAGGGTTATTCTACCCGAGTGCAGGACACCTGTGCAAAACGAGCAAAACGCTGGCAAAGCTGGCACTGGCACCAAAAAATGTGCCGAAAACAGGCAAGGGACTGGTCATGAAATTTTCTCCGACGGGCAAAACTGTGCGCGTGCGCGCGATGTTAACTTCGGGCGCGGCGCTGGTATTTCTGGCAGGGTGTTCCGAGGAAGGGCAGCTCAATCTGTTCAAGCCGGAATCGACAAACCCGGATACGGTGACAGCAGCGGATAACTCGATCAAACTGGTTGAGCGCGATGTGGAAGCGCCGGAGGTGTTTCAGGTTGCCGATGATGGCCTCTGGGATGGTCGTCCGTCGCTTGGTGGTGTCTGGGTTGCGCATCCGGATGTGAAAGAGCCTGAACGTGTCATCATCCGCAATGAAAACAATTCGAAGTTTGTAATTGGGGCGTTGTTCCGTCGCGAGCGCGATAATCCCGGCCCGGCTCTTCAGGTGTCATCCGATGCAGCCGCAGCGCTTGGGATGCTGGCTGGCGCCCCTGTGAACCTGAATGTGACGGCTCTGCGTCGTGAGGAATCCCCTGATCCGGCCGCGGCCTTGGAAGCTTCGGTCGCTGATGCAGGGGCAGAAGGTCTTGCAGCACCGGAGTCTGTCGAGACTTCAACCCTGGAACCTCTTGCCGGTGCTGCCGCCGCGATCGAAGCGGCGGAATCCAGCGCAACGCAAACTGCGGCTGCGCCAGAAGCGGTGGTCGATATTGAGCCGACAAATGTCGCGGTCGCACCCGCAGCAGTTGCTACGCCCAAACCTACATCAAGCTCTCTGGATAAACCTTTCATTCAAATTGGTATTTTCAGTGTAGAGCAAAACGCCAAGAATACCGCTGTCGCCATGCGTCAGGCGGGTATGGTGCCCACGGTTCTGGCGCAAAATTCGCAAGGCAAACCGTTTTGGCGCGTGGTCGTTGGACCAGCACAGAGCGCCGACGAGCGTAAAACGCTCTTGAACAAGATCAAAGGTGTAGGCTTTGATGACGCCTATCCGGTGACAAACTAGGCAGGCTATACATGCTGGGTCTTTTTCGACTGATCTCAGTCCTCATTTTGTCTTCTGCCCTGGCCTCGCCGGGGCAGGCTTTTGACACGAGCGCCAAATCTGCATTCGTGATGGATGTGGGGACCGGCACGGTGTTGCTGGCCAAGAACGCTGATGAGCCTCTGCCCCCTGCTTCCATGTCCAAGCTGATGACGCTTTATGTGGCGTTTGAAGCTCTGCGTGACGGACGACTTTCCCTGTCCGAAACACTCTCGGTCTCTCAGCACGCCATGAGCTATGGTGGCTCGACCATGTTTCTGGACACGACCGACAAGGTGACGGTCGAGGATCTGCTGCGCGGGATTATCGTGCTTTCGGGCAATGATGCCTGCGTGGTGATCGCCGAAGCGCTCAGCCCGGATGGAACAGAGGCAGGGTTTGCCCGTTTCATGACACAGCGCGCGCAGAAGATGGGCATGACCAACTCTACCTTCACCAATTCCAATGGGTGGCCGCATGCGGATCACAAGATGAGCATGCGTGATCTGGCCTTGCTTGCGCGACGTCTCATCGAGGATTTCCCGGAATACTATCCGATGTTCGCCGAAACAGAATTTGCGTTTGATGGGCGGGCTCCGAAGAACACACAAAACCGCAATCCCTTGTTGAAAGCCGGGATTGGGGCCGATGGTTTGAAGACGGGGCATACCCAAGCCGCGGGCTATGGTCTTGTGGGATCGGCGAAACAAGGCGATCGTCGCGTGATTTTTGTGATTTCGGGCATGGATAGCGCAGCCAAGCGCGCAGAGGAGTCTGCAAACCTTGTGAACTGGGCATTTCGGCAATTTTCGGAAGCTGATGTCGTGGAAGCCGGTACAGAGATTGCCCGTGCCGATGTGTGGATGGGCACGCAAAACTCAGTTGGCCTGACCACAGCAGAAGATATTCGCACGCTTGTGCCGGTTCTGGGTGGCAACGAAATCAGCGGTGAGATTGTCTACACGGGCCCCGTGCGCGCGCCTGTTTCCAAGGGTCAAGAAGTCGCCGAGCTGATCTTTGCGCCTGAGGGACTGCCCGAAATGCGGGTGCCTTTGGTGGCGACGAACGATGTCGCACTTGGCGGGTTCAATATCCGGTTGAAAACTGTTGCGCAGCTGTTGCTAAAACGGCTGCAACAAGGGCCTGAGGGGGCGCTTTGAGCGACCAGAAGCAGGCCGCGGGCCGATTTATCACGTTCGAAGGCATTGACGGATCGGGCAAGTCCACACAAGCACGCCTTTTGGCAGAGCATTTACGTGCAACCGGCCATGATGTTGTACTGACACGTGAGCCTGGAGGAAGCCCCGGTGCCGAGGATATCCGCAAATTGGTGCTTGAGGGGGCGCAGGACAGATGGACACCTGAGACCGAGTTGCTCTTGTTTACAGCCGCGCGTCGCGACCACCTTGAACGGGTGATCGACCCTGCACTGGCGCGCGGTGCAATTGTGATCTGCGATCGCTACGTGGACAGCACGCGCATGTATCAGGGCATCACGCGCGGTGATTTGCGAGATCAGGTTGATGCCTTGCACATGCTTATGGTCAAGCGCGATCCAGACCTCACACTTCTCATTGATATGGAGCCGAAACGCGGCCTGGACCGGGCTTTGGGGCGCGGCGGAGACGAGGAACGGTTTGAGTCCTTCGGGGAGGGGTTGCAGGCCCGCATACGGCAAGGCTTTCTTGATTTGGCTGAAGAATTTTCGGATCGGATCGTGGTTGTCGATGGCAACCGGTCGATAGAGGATATCGCTGGTGAGATACGGGCGCTTGTGACAAAAACGCTGGCATGAGCGAAGACCCCTTGCCAGAGCCTGACCGCATTGATGGCGCGCCGCATCCGCGTGAGACGGTGCAGCTTTTTGGCCATGACGCGGCTGAGCACACCTTTTTGACTGCCTTCAACGCAGGCCGGTTACACCACGCCTGGCTGCTGTCGGGCCCGCGCGGGATCGGCAAGGCGACGCTGGCCTGGCGTCTGGCACGGTTTTTGCTGGCCACGCCCGATGCAGACGCGGGGGGGCTTTTTGGCGATGCTCTGCCTGCGCCTGACACATTGGATGTTCCCTCCGATCATCCCGTTGCAAGGCGCATTCTGGCTGGATCAGATCCGGGGCTGTTTCATATCCGTCGGGCGGTGAATGAAAAAACGGGTCGGCTGCGCGATCAGATCGTGGCCGACAGTGTGCGGGATCTGAACCGTTTTCTTGGTCTAAGTGCTACGGATGGCGGGCGGCGTGTGGTGCTGATTGATGTGGCTGATGAGATGAATGTGCAGGCCGCAAACGCGCTTCTCAAGATGCTCGAAGAGCCACCGATGCGTACAACCTTCCTGCTTGTCAGCCATCAGCCCGATCGGCTCTTGCCGACGATCCGGTCGCGCTGTCGCGATCTGCGGCTGATGCCGCTCTCGGCGCAGGATATGCAATCGGCGCTGGCGCAGGCCGGGATAGAGGCAGGTGCGGATGCCGCCGCGCTGGCGGAGCTCTCGGGCGGGTCAGCGGGCGAGGCTGTGCGCCTTCACAATCTCGACGGCTTGAAGATCTATGCTGAATTGCTGGATCTCTTCGCCTCGCTGCCACGACTGGACCGTGCGCGGGCTGTGAAACTGGCCGACGCATCCGCTGCGCGCGGTGCCGAAGAAAAGCGTGATATCCTATTCTATTTGCTTGATCTTTTCCTGGCACGCCTTGCGCGCGCCGGGGCCACCGGGCAGGTGCCGAAGCCCGTTCTGCCCGCTGAGCCCGAGGCCTTGAGCCGGCTGTCCGCAACGCCACAGCAAGCCCGCGCCTGGGCCGATTGCGCGCAAGAGATCAGCGCGCGGGTGCAACATGGGCGCGCGGTCAATCTTGACCCTGCCGCGTTGGTGCTGGATACGGTGTTCAAACTGCAGAAAACGGCCGCATCCTTCTGATCCGGCGGAAAGAGCCTGATGAGCGACCTGATTGAGATCACCGACAGCCATTGTCACCTCGATTTCGACAGCTTCGATGCGGAGCGCGATGATGTGGTTGCGCGTGCTG
This sequence comes from uncultured Roseovarius sp., assembly GCA_947496175.1. Taxonomy (GTDB): domain Bacteria; phylum Pseudomonadota; class Alphaproteobacteria; order Rhodobacterales; family Rhodobacteraceae; genus Roseovarius. Next base: position 1,032,882 of record CANMBU010000003.1, on the reverse strand, counting down.
TTGCGGCGGGTGTGACGCGGATGGTGACGATCTGCACCAAGCTGCGCGTGGAACCTCAGGTGCGCGCACTGGCGGAGCGGTATGACCCAGTGTTTTACGCGGCCGGCACGCATCCGATGAGCGTGGCTGATGAGCCGATGGAAACGGTTGAGGCGCTTGTGGCGCTGGCGCAGCACCCCAAGATGGTGGGGATTGGCGAAACCGGGCTGGATTACCACTACACATCCGAGAGCGCCGAGGCGCAGCAGCAAAGCCTGCGCATCCATATCGAGGCCGCGCGGCAGACCGGCCTGCCTTTGATCATCCATGCGCGTGATGCGGATGAGGATATAGCGCGTATTCTGAGCGAAGAATACCGCAATGGGGCCTATACCTGCGTGATGCATTGCTTTTCATCGAGCGCTGCGTTGGCAAAGGCGGCGCTTGAGCTTGGGTTTTACCTGTCGATGTCGGGCATCGCGGCGTTTCCCAAAAGCCAGGAGTTGCGCGATATCTTTGCGGCGGCTCCGGCAGATCGCATTCTGGTGGAGACCGATGCACCATACCTTGCGCCACCGCCTTACCGCGGCAAGCGCAACGAGCCGTCTTTTGTGGTGCACACCGCACAGGTCGGGGCAGAGGTCTTTGGGATGGAGTGGGCCGCATTTGCCGCGCAGACGCAGGCCAATTTTGATCGGCTCTTCTGGAAAGTCGCGCAGTATAGGGCGGCGGCCTGATGGGGCGGACAAGGTTTACCATTCTGGGCTGCGGCTCGTCCGGCGGTGTGCCGCGACTTGGCGGCAATTGGGGCGATTGTGACCCCGAGAACCCGCGCAACCATCGCAGGCGGTGTTCGCTTTTGATCGAGCGTGAGGGCGAGGAGGGCACAACACGGGTGCTGATCGACACGTCGCCAGATTTGCGGTCTCAGCTGCTCGACGCCGGGGTGGGGGTGCTTGATGCCGTGCTCTACACCCACAGCCATGCCGATCATGTGCATGGGCTGGATGATCTTCGCATGATCGTCTTCAACATGCGCCAGCGTCTTCCGGTCTGGGCCGATGGCGATACGCAGAATGCTCTTCTGTCGCGCTTTGGCTACGCCTTTGTGCAGCCCGAAAACTCGCCCTATCCGCCCATCCTTGACATGCACACGATTGATGGTGACGTGGTGATTGAAGGCGCGGGCGGAGCGATCACGCTGCGCCCCTTTGAGGTCAATCATGGCTCAATTGACGCGCTTGGCTTTCGGGTCGGCGATCTGGCCTATCTGCCGGATGTGGCGGCGATCCCCGATGAGGCGTGGCGCATGCTGCAGGGGCTAGACTGCTGGATTTTGGACGCGCTGCGGCGTACACCGCATCCCACACATTCGCATCTGGAAAACTCTCTGCAATGGATCGAGCGGGCAGCACCACGTCGGGCGATCCTGACCAATATGCATATTGATATGGACTATGAGACGCTTGTCGACGAGACCCCCGATCACATCACCCCGGCCTATGACGGCATGGTGATCACTTACGAGGACTAGCGCGGTGCAGGCGCTTGTCGATGTCATTCTGCCGGTCTTTCTGGTGATCGGGTTTGGCTATCTGGCGGTCTGGCGCAACTGGTTTTCGGATGCGGGCGTGAACGGGTTGATGAAATTCACCCAGAATTTCGCCATCCCCTGTCTTCTCTTCTCGGCCATCGCCGGGCTTGATCTGAGCGCAAGTTTTGATCTTCGGCTGGTGTTCAGCTTTTACACCGGGGCGTTAAGCGGCTTTGTATTGGGGCTGTTTGGTGCCTTGGTTGTGTTTAAAAGGCCCATAGAAGATGCTGTTGTTATTGGGTTCTGCTGTCTCTTTTCCAACTCTGTTCTTCTCGGACTTCCTCTGACCGAGCGCGCTTACGGACCGGATGCGTTAGAGGCCAACTTTGCCATTATCGCGCTGCATTCACCGTTTTGCTATGGCGTGGGCATCACCGTGATGGAGGTGGTGCGCGCCAAGGGGCAGGCGGGACCCGCGCTTTTGACCCGCGTGCTCAAGGCGATGTTTTCCAATGCATTGATTGTGGGGATCGTTCTTGGGCTTTTGGTCAATCTCAGTGGGATTGCGTTGCCTCAGGTGATGCAGGACGGGTTGGACCTGATGTCTCGTGCGGCTTTGCCTGCGGCGCTCTTTGGCCTGGGCGGGGTACTGGCCAGCTACCGGCCTGAGGGCGATATGCGGCTGGTGATCTATATCTGCCTTGTGTCGCTGATCGTGCATCCGCTGATCACGCGGGGCTTGGGTCTGATGGTGTCACTGCCGGTGGATGCGACGCGGTCTGCAGTGCTGACGGCAGCGATGGCACCGGGGGTGAATGCCTATATTTTCGCCAGCATGTATGGCCGCGCCATGCGTGTGGCGGCGACAGCGGTTTTGGTGGGCACGGGCCTGACCATTCTGACGGCATGGGTGTGGTTGGGGGTATTGCCGTAGGGGAGTGTGTTGACGCTTTTGGCGCGCTCATAGGTCACCGACGAGCTCTCCCTAAACCTTTGTTCATCTCACCAAAGGCACGGAACCAAGGCCGCAGGCCGCCGTGCCAGCGACGGACCGTCCCGATGGGCCGTCGCTTTGTCTACCGCTTGCGCAACGAATGGCTGTTGGACGGCGTTGGCAGGGATAAACCACGCCCCTCATATCGCAGAGGCGACGTTCCCCGGTCCGTCGCTGTCACGGCTCAACCATCCTTTACCGGCGCGCCACCAGCAAAATTGTTGCCATTCACGTAGTCACACGGCGCGTCCTGCATCTCCAGATGCAATCCCTCACCATCAAAAGGATTGGCCCGCGCAAGCACTTCATCCACCTCAATGCCAAGACCCGGTGTTTCAGGTGGGACAATAAACCCATCCTCCACTTTGATACTGCCCTTGATCAGTGCGTCATGAAACGGGGTCTCAATCGTTTCGCACATCAACAGGTTGGGAATGGAGGTGGCCAGATGCACATTGGCGGTCCATTCAACAGGGCCTGCATAGAGATGCGGGGCCATTTGCGCGTTGTAGACCTCGGCCATGGCGGCCACTTTCTTCATTTCCCAGATGCCGCCAGCACGGCCCAAAGCCGGTTGCAGGATTGTCGCCGCGCCTTGCCGCAATACGGGGGCAAACTCCGTCTTGGTGGTCAGGCGTTCGCCAGTGGCCACAGGGATTGAGGTCGCCGCGGCCACCTTGGCCATTTCGCCGACATTGTCCGGTGGAATGGGTTCTTCGAACCACAAGGGGCTATAGGGTTCGAGCGCCTTGGCCAGCCGAATGGCACCTCCGGTGGTAAATTGCCCATGGGTGCCAAAAAGCAGGTCCGCGCGGTCGCCCACAGCCTCGCGGATGGCTTTGCAGAAGGCGGCGGACATGGAGATATCCGACATCGCAGGCATATGGCCGCCGCGCATGGTGTAAGGACCGGCGGGATCGAATTTGACCGCCGTATAGCCGCGCTCCACACAATCGAGCGCGGCTTCGGCGGCCATTTCCGGCGACGTCCAGAAGTCTGCGACCTCGTGTTGGGGCAGGGGATAGAGATACGTGTAGGCGCGCAACCGGTCATTCATGCGCCCACCCAACAGCGCCCAGACAGGTCGCTCGCGCGCCTTGCCGAGGATGTCCCAACAGGCGATCTCCAGCCCTGAAAACGCGCCCATGACGGTCAGGTCAGGGCGTTGCGTAAAGCCCGAGGAATAGGCACGGCGGAACATCAATTCGATGTTTTCGGGGTTTTCGCCCGCCATGTGGCGCTCAAACACATCCTCGATCACGCCGCGCATGGCCTCGGGGCCGACGGAGCTGGCATAGCATTCACCCCAGCCAATGATTCCGTTATCCGTGGTGAGTTTCACAAGGATCCAATAGCGCCCGCCCCAACCCGGAGGCGGCGGGGCGGTGATGATGATATCGAGGTCTTTGAGTTTCATGATCCGTCTCCTGAAGGGCGCGGAAAATTGCAATTTTCCGAGGCGTTTTCTTGCAAGAAAACGTCTCCCCGGGGGTGGCCTTAGCGCAGCATGATCACGTTGCGCCGCGCGGTGCCGGATTTGGTGTCTGCTATGGCCTCGTTGATCTGGTCAAGCGTCCAGCGGTTCGAGATCAGCTCATCCAGCTTCAACCGTCCTTGGGCATACATATCCACCATCCAGGGGATATCGCGCTTGATCACCACATCGCCCATCTTGGACCCCACCAGTGACTGCCCCACGGCGGCGAAATTGGCTGGCTCATAGGTCGAGGAGGCCCCGGTGGGTGGCATGCCCACCATGATCACCTGTCCGCCATAGGCCATATAGCGAGGCGCTTCGTCATAGGCGCGCGGTACGCCGACGGTGACAAGCACGGCATCGGCCCCGCGGCCCATCTTCTCTTTGGCCTCGCGCCAGGGTGAATCGCCGGTGGCCAGCACACCATCCGTGGCCCCAAAGCTGCGCGCGTCGTTCAGTTTATCTTCGGACATGTCCACGGCCACGATGCGCCGTGCACCGGCAATCCTCGCGCCCTGAATGGCATTAAGACCGACACCGCCTGCGCCGATGACCACCACGTCTTGCCCGGCGCGCAGCTTGGCGGCATTGACCACGGCGCCCACACCGGTCACCACCCCGCAGGCCAGCAGGCTGGCGGCGTCCATCGAGATGCCTTCGGGCAGTTTCACCACCTGGCTGTGATGCACCACCACGCGTTCGGCAAAGGCGCCGCAGGCCATGGCCTGATGCAGTTTGCCTCCGTCTTTCGTCTTCAGCGGGCCGTGATCCCCGTCATAGGGGGTTTCACAAATCGTGGGTTGCCCCGCGCCGCAGCTGGGGCATTGTCCGCAGGCCCGGATGAGTGTGACCACTACCGGATCGCCTTTGACAAGACCGCTCACACCTTGGCCTACACCCGTGACGCGACCCGCGGCCTCATGACCATAGACGGCAGGCAGCGAGCCGCCCCAGGCGCCTTCGGCATAGGAGATGTCAGAGTGGCAGATGGCGACGGCATCAAGCGTCACCTCAATCTCGCCGGCTTCCGGCGCACGCAGGTCCACGTCTTCGACGACCAGGGCTTTGCCAAATTCATGGCACACGGCGGCTTTGATGGTGGTCATGATCCCTCCCGATGGTATTTTTGTCACCCTGCGCGCGATTGTGGTGCAAATTCAAGGCGGAAACCGACGTTACGTGACGCGAATGTCATCTGGCGCCTTGCGCCTGCGCAAAAAGAGCAGGAGGCCAGCGAAGGCCAGGACAAGCGAGGCGAGAAAGGGCGCGCCGGGGAAATAGACAGGCGCGTTGGGGGCGGTGAAGACAGCAAAGACATTCGTCATCAGCAAAGGCGAGAGGATCATTGCCAAGGCACCCACCGAGGTGAAGATGCCCTGCAACTCGCCCTGCGCATCCTCAGACGTCTGGCGCGACAGGATCGCTTGCAGGGCAGGGACTGACATCGCGGCCATGGCCGAGACAGGCGTGAGCGCCAATGCGGCCCAGCCATTGGTGAGAAAGGCCAGAATGGAAAAGGAGATGATGGCAAAGCTGAACCCCGCCATGACGGTGCCGACCTCGCCTAGATGTTTGATTGCGATGCGAATGAGCCCGCCCTGAACCAGCGCCATGGAGATGCCAAAGACCGCCAGGGATATGCCGATCATACGCGTGTCCCAGTCGAACCGCGCTTGGGTGAAATAGGCCCAGATCGCCGGGTAGGCGTTGAAGGCAAGCTGGTAAAGCAAGAGCACTGTCAACAGGCGGCCCAGACCGGGCAGAGCACGGATGTGCTTGATGGCTCCAAAGGGATTGGCGCGCGACAGGGTAAAGGCGCGGCGGGTCTTGTCGGTGACGGTTTCGGGCAGGATGGCAAGCCCGAAGAGGAAGTTGGCAAAGGCCAGGACCGCCGCGGCGTAGAAAGGCGCGCGCGGACCCAGATCGCCCAAGAGCCCACCGATCAAAGGCCCAAGTACAAACCCAAGCCCAAAAGCTGCGCTGACCATGCCGAATCCTGCGCCGCGTTTCTCGGGCGGGTTGGTGTCGGCCATGAAGGCGGCGGCGGTGGATTGTGTGGCCCCGGTGATGCCGCCGATGATGCGGGCAAAGAGCAGAATCCAGATGCTATGCGTGACGGCCATCACCACATAGTCGATGGCCATGACAAACAGCGAAACCAGCAGGACAGGCCGACGCCCATACCTGTCTGACAGGTTGCCAATCAAAGGGCCGAAGAGAAACTGCATCACCGCAAAGCTAGACGACAATATCCCGCCCCAGATCGCAGCATTGGCCAATGTGCCGCCTTCGATATCAAGGATCAGCGCAGGCATGACCGGGATGATGATGCCGATGCCCATGGCGTCGATCATGACGGTCATCAGGATGAACAGAACAGGCAGGCGAGAGGACATGGCGGCTCTTTGGGGCGGTGTGCCCTCGGGATTAGCTTAGTGGGTCATGCGCGGGCGCAAAAGCCTGTTTTTGTGCTCAAATATGCCCAATCCGGCGCAGAAACGCCGTCAGGTGCTTGGCATAGGCTTCGGGCTGTTCCACGCAAGGCAGGTGCCCCGCGCGGCGCATAAGCTGAAATTCCGAGCCAGGCACGAGGTCAACGGTTTCTCGCACAAGATCAGGTGGGGTGACGCCGTCCTCAGACCCTGCGATGCCCAGCACGGGCAGGCGCAGGCCGCTGGTGGGAGTGTAGAAATCCGTGCCGGCAATGGCGGCGGAACAGCCGATATAGCCCTCGTCGGATTGGCTGATCAGCATCTCACGCCACGTTTTGAGCTCAGGGCCGGCCAGAAACTCGCGTGAAAACCAGCGGTCCATCACCGCATCGGCTATGGATGCAATGCCGCCTGCGCGTATCGCGTCTATCCGGGCTTGCCACAGCTCCTTCGTGCCGATCTTGGCGGCGGTGTTCGACAGCACCAGCGCGCGGATTTGGTCGAGCCGTTTGACCGCCAGCCCCTGGCCGATCATGCCGCCGATGGAAAGACCGACAAAAACGCAATCGCGGATGTTGAGGTGATCCAGCAGGGCCTCGGCATCGCTCACGAGCGCGCCCATCGAGTAGGGGGCCGGGGGCACCTCAGATTGCCCATGCCCGCGCTTGTCATAGCGGATGATACGCAAGCCGTTGGGAAGATGGGGCAGGATCGGGTCCCACAGATGCAGGCCGGTGCCGAGCGAGTTGGCGAAGACAAGCGCAGGACCATCTGTTGGCCCGTCATCGCGGTGGTGCAGGGTGATGTCATTTACCTTGGTAAAAGCCATGGTCGGATCCGTTCACAAAGATTAATAGGGCAGGCCGACATAGTTCTGGGCCAGCGCCATCTGCGCCGCCCGGCTTTCTGCCAGATGCGCAAGTTCGGCATGTTGGATGTTATGATCAAATTCGGATTGCTCCGGGAAGTGGTGCAAAAGCTTGGTCATGTACCAACTGAACCGCTGGGTTTTCCAGACACGGGCGAGGGCGGTTTCGGAATAGCGCGACAAGGCGGCCTCATCACCGTCATCGTAGAATGCCAAGAGCGCCTGCCACAGATAGTAGACATCGCTCGCCGCGGTGTTCAGCCCCTTTGCCCCCGTCGGCGGCACGATGTGGGCCGCGTCCCCACACAGGAAAAGCCGCCCCCACTGCATCGGCTCACAGACAAAAGAGCGCAGCGGCGCGATGGATTTTTCAATCGACGGCCCGGTGATCAGGGTATCCGCGGCTTCCTGCGGGATGCGGCGCTTCAACTCGTCCCAGAACCGCTCATCGGACCAGTTGTCGGGGCTGTCGCTCAGGTCGCATTGCACGTAATAGCGGCTAAGCGTCGGGTTGCGCATAGAGCAAAGCGCAAATCCGCGGGTGGAATTGGCGTAGATGAGTTCGTCATTCACGGGCGGCGTCTCGGACAGAATTCCCATCCAGCCGAACGGGTAGGTCTTTTCAAACTCACGGCGTTGTTCCCTCGGGATTGCTTGCCGAGATGGGCCGTGAAATCCATCGCATCCGGCGATGATATTGCAGGTCAGGCGTTTGGTTTGGCTGTCATGTGTAAACTCTATGTTAGGGGTTTTTGTTTCGATATCATTAAGCGTTACGTCGCTGCATTCATGTAAAGTCATTAGACCGGAAGCATCGCGCGCGCCGTACAGGTCCTGCGTCAGTTCCGTCTGACCATAGACCGTAACATATTGATCAATCAGCGCCTTGAAATCGAGGTGAAACATGCCGCCGGGATAGGCGATATTGGTGCCATGGTGCAGAAAGCTTTCGCGTTTCAGACGCGCGCCGACCCCCGCCTCATGCATCAGGTTGACCAGCCCTGCCTCCAGCACGCCTGCGCGAATGCGACCCAGCACATGCGCACGACTTTGGCGTTCGAGGATGACCGTGTCGATCCCCGATTTGTGCAAAAGCTGACCCAGCAAAAGGCCCGAAGGCCCACCGCCGATGATCGCCACCTGGGTGCGCATGACATTTCCCTGTTCGCGTTTGCGACAGAAAGCCATGGCGCGATGCTCATGTCTATGGCTATTCGGGCATGGGGTGTGCCACGCTAATGCGAGATCACCGCCAGCCCGGCCAGAACAAACGCCCCGCCCATGGCATCGCGGCCTGTCAGACCTTCTCCGATGGCGAATGCGTATGTGAGCACCACCAGAGTTTCGATGCCGATAATGATGAGATAGAGCGCGCCCAGTGACACTTCGCGCATCAGGATGATCTCGACCTGCGTTGCCGCGACAAATCCCAAAACGATGAGCGCAAGGGCCGCAATCGTCCAGTGACCTGAGGCCATTTTCATGCCGATAGTGGCCACGGCATATCCCAAAGCGGCAATGACGGCCAATCCAAGCAGCCGCGACTCAATAACTTCCATACTAAAATCGACGGCTCATGAACCGTTCATGTTCGTTAATAATAAACGGAGCCGCCGCCCCTAAAGTGAATTGTTTTAATAAAAGTAAGGGCAGGGTAGCACAAAACCGGGTTCCCCCAAAGTCAGCTTTTGTTTTTCGCGCCGCGCATGCGCACATGCGCCATGATCTGTCCGTGGTCAGAGGCCAGTTTGTTATAGGGCGCTTCGGGGTGTGAACCATCGGTGAGGTGGTCGTTAAAAACACTGAAATAGCTCATTTCGCCCACGCGGTCGGCAAATTCGGGATGAAAGTGTCGGGACATGAAAATCTGGTCGATGCTCTCATACACCCCGCCAAAGGCCGAGGTGTAGACCATGTCGCGCAGGGATTTACGCACAAACAGCTTCTCGGCTGAATGCAGCCGTACGGCCTCAATATCCTCGGTGATCTGTTTGCTTTCCTCCTCGGAATAACGGTCGGAATACTCCTTGGCATCATGCCGCAGCATCCATGTGTAATTCTTGAACGGCGTTTCCCCGGTGATGACCTCGGTCGAAACGGCATGTTCGCCATCGTTGAAATCGCCCAGCACCATGACAGGATGACCTGCTTTCAATTCGGCCACAATTTCGCGCCTGAGCACCCAGGCTTCGGCCATTCGTCGCAGCGCAGAGCGGAGTGCACCGAGCGCACGGCCGACAGGATCATAGTTGGTCAGGTCTTCTTCGGGTGCAAAATCCGCGCCCTCGGGTCTGATGTGCTCACCCAATTTGGATTTCAGGTGACAGTTGAACACGGTCACGCTTTGCCCGCCTACTGGGATGCGTGCTTTTAGGATCGGGCGCGACAGGCGGCGCAGCGTGTAGTGCCCGGCATCCTTGTCGCCCTCCATGCCGCGTAAGGTGTTGAAGGGAATATGCAAAGGCTTATCAAGATCTTGCAAGACTTCGGGGCGCCCCTCAAAACCCAGCCGAGACAGGATCGCCACGCCCGGACGCCGCCGCCCGGCCTCACCGCTATCGGCGGCGTTGGGGGCAAAGGCCAGGCTGGCATCGTCGTAGGGTGTCACCGCCAGTTTGCGGAAAATCGCCTTGCGGTGATAGCGCTTTGATTTGTCCGGGATGCTGGCGTCATTGAGCGCATGTGCGCGGCGCGAAGTTTCCTCGATGACATCGCGCAGCGGCTCTTCCTCGAAAATTTCCTGAAACCCGACAATATCCGCATCGAGTGTCAAAAGCTGATCAGCAAGCCAGTCTTTCTTCCACGCGTATTCTTCGGGCGAGTAGGTCTGGAACTTATAATATTCCTTTTCCGCGCCGATGAGGTTTTTGACGTTGAAAGAGGCGATGGTGAAGTCGGTCATACGTTTTACCTTATTGTGTCAAGGGCGCGCTGGAACATCGGCGCATCTACATTGCCGCCTGAGATGGTGCAGATCACCGTATCGGCGTTCAGCGCATCCCCATGAAAGAGCGCAGCGGCCAGAGCGGCGGCGCCGCCGGGTTCTGCGGTGACTTTCAGTCGTTCAAAGGCGTGGGCCATGGTGCGCAGGCAGGCGTCTTCGCTCACGGCGATGCCTGGGCCTGCGAGGCGTTGCAGGATCGGAAATGTGATCTGACCGGGGGCGGGGGTCAGGATGGCGTCGCAGATATTGCCGGACATCTGGTTGTTGGTTTCAATATGGCCCGAGAGAAGGGAGCGTTTTACATCGTCGAATCCTTCAGGTTCCACTGGACGCACTTTGAACCCCGGCGCATCGGCCTCACAGGCCAGCGCAATGCCGGATGTCAGCCCGCCGCCACCGCAACAGACCAGCACCTCGGCGTCTTTAATGCCAAGCTCTGCGGCTTGCTCGGCAATTTCCAGCCCGCAGGTGCCTTGACCCGCAATAACTTGGGGTTCGTCGTAGGGTCGGATCAGTGTCAGCCCGCGTTCAGCCTGAAGCGTATCCCCCAACGCCTCGCGGCTTTCGCCGCCGGCACGGTCATAAAGGACCACGTGGGCGCCCAGGGCACGGGTGTTGTTGATTTTAATCTCCGGTGCGTCCTTGGGCATGATGATCACCGCAGGCACGCCAAATTCGCGTGCCGCCAGCGCCACGCCCTGGGCATGGTTGCCCGACGAAAAGGCCAGGACGCCTTTGGCGCGGGTGGCGTCATCAAGGGCTGAGACGGCCGAGCGCCCGCCGCGGTATTTGAAGCTTCCGGTATGTTGCAGGCATTCGGGTTTGACGAAGACACGCCGCCCGGCGATCTCATCAAGGAAAGGCGAGGACAAAAGCGGGGTGCGCCGGGCATGGCCCTTGAGCCGCTCGGCGGCGGCGCGGATCATGGTGATGTTGCTCATGAGACAGCCTCCAAAAGCTGATGAATCGCGGCCACGGCCTCAGGCTCGTCGAGAAACGGCACATGGCCCCGGTTGGGCACGGTCACGGCAATCAGATCAGGATGGCGATCTTGCATTTTCTCAAAGGTTTCAAAGGATAAGAGGTCGGAATTCGCGCCGCGAATGGCGGCAACAGGCAGGTCTTTCAACCCATCGAAAAGCTGCCAGAGGTCTGGGGCCTCTCCGGCTCCCGCCTGACCGATCATGGCGTCGCGCAGCTTGGCGTCATAGCGCAAAGCGACCCCGCCGCCCGGCGCATCGGCCCACATGAATTCCGCCTGTTCCCGCCAGCGGCTGAGCGGAACATCAGGGAAACCTTCAGCGTGCCCGGCATGCAGGGCCTCGGCGGCTGCGTCGAGATTGGAAAAAGGGGGTGTTTTGCCCACGTAGTCCATGATGCGCTCGATCCCGATGGGGGCGACTTCTGGTCCAATATCGTTGAGGACAACCCCATTCATCCGGCCCGGATGCGTGACCGAGAGGGCCATGGCAATGAGGCCGCCGCGCGAGGTGCCGATCAGGGTGAAGCGGTCGATCCCAAGATGGTCCATAAGCTCAATCGCATCCTGGCCTTCGCGCAGGATCGAATAGCTCATGAAGTCGTCTGCGTAGTCCGATTTCCCGCGCCCGCGGTAATCCATGCGGATCACGCGGTGGCCCGTCAGATGTGGCATCAGATAGGTGAAGTCTGTAACATTCCGCGTCAATCCCGCCAGGCACAGGATCGGCGCGCCCTGACCTTCGTCTTCGTAGTAAAGCGAGAGGCCATCGGATGTGGTGAAACGCGGCATCAGGCGGCAAGCTCCGGAATGGTGGTCAGGTCTGAGAGGAAGTGGTCGGGCCTCGCAGGCAACCGGTCAACCGGTTCGGACGCGCGGTTGACCCAAACCGTGGTGAACCCATACCCTGCCGCCGCGCCTGCGTCCCAGCCATTGGAAGACACGAAAAGCACCTCGTCCTTGGCACAGCCAAAGCGCTGACCAACAAGGTCATAGACTACCGAGGCCGGTTTGAAGATCCCAACGCTTTCCACCGAGAGCACATCGTCCAGCACCTCGCCGATGCCTGCCGATTGCACCGCACCGTCCAGCATGGCGGGGGAGCCATTGGAGAGGATCGCGGTGTTCATCCCCTTGGCCTTGAGCGCCTGCAGCATGGCGGGGACTTCAGGGTAGGCCTCCAGCTCCCAGTAAAGTTGCAGCAGGCGTTCGCGCAGGGTGGGGTCATCCGACAATCCTTCGGCTTCCAGCGCCCAGTCCAGCCCATCTTGCGTGACATCCCAGAAATCAGTGTGCTCATCCATCACCGCACGCAGCCAGGTGTATTGCAACTGTTTCAGCCGCCAGTGAGAGGCGATGGCGGGCCAGTGTTTGGCAAAAGCTTCGCGCCCCGGCTCGGAGGCGACATTGCGCGCCGCAGCCGCCACGTCAAAGAGTGTGCCATAGGCGTCGAAAACACAGGTGGTGATGGGCATGGTCCCTCCGCACGTAGAGATTTGCGGCAGAGTGGCATGTCTGCGGGAGAGGGGAAAGCGGGTTTTACCTGACGTTCAGATGCTCAGCAAAACCGACCCGCGCCGACCGGCTTGCATGACGCGATCATGGGCAGAGGCGCAGTCATCAAGCGGCAGGGATATGTCGATGGACGGGGTAAATGCGTCCTCGGCCAGTGCCCGGTGCAAACGTTCAGTCGCGGCGGCGCGTTCGGGCGCAGGCAGGATATAGATCAGCGTGATGTCGATCTTGAGCGCCTTGAAGAGATAGGGGCCGAACGGCAGTTCCGGGGTCATGGCCTTGCCCGAGCCGTAGGTGGCGATGGTGCTGAGCGGTTTCATCACGTCGGCCAGCAGGTTGGTGTTTTCTCCAAACTCCACTTCAATAGCGCGATCAATGCCGCCCTCAGAAGCGTCCAGAATTTTGGCGGCTAAATCGGGATCGGCATAGTCCAGAACCACATCTGCCCCGGCGGCTTTGACATACGCGGCAGCGCCTGCTGAGGCTGTGGCGATCACCTTTGCGCCGCCCCATTTGGCCAGTTGCACCGCGTTGTGGCCAACCGATCCGGCGCCGCCAGAGATCAGCAATGTCTGACCCGCCACATCGCCTCCGCCGAAAACAGTGTGACAGGCGGTCAGGCCGGGAATGCCAAGTGTTGCGCCGGTTTCCAGAGAGATGCCATCCGGCAGTGGGACGGCCTGCTCCGCGGGCAGGGCGATGTATTGGGCGGCTGTGCCATAGGCGCGCTGCCATTGGCCGTTCCAGATCCAGACGCGCTCACCAATACGGCCGTCGGATACACCTTCGCCCACGGCTTCGATCATGCCAGAGCCATCCGAGTGCGGAATGATGCGCGGGAACGCAGGTTTCGTGACGCCGGGCCGCGCCCCGGCACGGGCTTTGGCATCAGAAGGGTTCACACCAGAGAATGACAGCCGCACAAGAACTTCGCCCGGAGCCGGGGCGGGGGTCTCTATATCACCAAGCACCAGCACATCTTGGGCTGGTCCAAAGGCCTCATAGCTGATGGCACGCATGTTGAGGGATCAGGAGGCGGTGCGGCGCAGGCGGATGACCACATCCACGCTGGCGATCTCGGCCCCTTCGGGCGCATCAGGCAGACGCGAAATCTGCAGCTGATCGGCAGGCGCATCTGTCAGGCGCTCTTCACCTTCCCAGAAGAAGTGAGGGTGGTCATGAGTGTTGGTGTCGAAATAGCTCTTGGAACCGTCCACCATAACCTCTTGCAAAAGGCCAGCATCGCAGAACGCGCGCAGCGTGTTGTAAACAGTCGCCAAGGACACGCGCGCGCCGGTATTTTGAACAGCGGAAAACAGGCTTTCGGCAGTGACATGGCGGTGTTGACCGTCGCCAATCAGAAGCGCCGCCAGCGCAACACGCTGGCGCGTGGGACGCAGCCCTGCGCCTGAGAGCCATTCTGAACCGCGGGTTTCGGCTTTGGTGATCGACATGTCACTTTCCTTTTACACCGCATAATATAGGGTTGGACCTAATGTAATTTCAAACACTTTCGACCACGCAACGTGCGGTGGTCGGACTTGCGTGCGGGTTTTCCTCGGTGCTAGAGGAACAAAGAACGCAATTGACGACCCAGAAAGGGCCTCACTCATGGCCAACTACCCGAGCCATTTCGACAAAGAAGACCTGCTGAAATGCGCGCGGGGAGAGCTGTTTGGCCCCGGCAATGCGCAATTGCCAGAGCCACCGATGCTGATGATGGACCGGATCACCGATATCAGCGGCGATGGTGGCGCGCATGGCAAGGGTCATGTGGTGGCCGAGTTTGATATCAAACCTGATCTTTGGTTTTTCGACTGTCATTTTCCGGGCAATCCGATCATGCCGGGCTGTCTTGGACTAGATGGGCTTTGGCAGCTCACCGGCTTTAACCTCGGCTGGCGCGGCTGGCAGGGGCGGGGCTATGCGCTGGGTGTGGGGGAAGTGAAACTCACCGGCATGGTGCGGCCGGATCGGAAAATGCTGACCTACTATGTGGATTTCACCAAGGCCGTGCAGACCCGGCGTTTGACCATGGGTGTCGCCGACGGGCGCGTAGAGGCCGATGGCGAGGTGATCTATCAGGTCAAGGATATGAAGGTGGCGCTGAGCGAGAGTTGAGTTGGGGCGCTAGGTGGGAATGGCGGCTATGAGCCCTTAGCGGAAGTATAAAAGGGTTGTTCTTTCTTGGCAGCGCAGTAGCGTTTGTCCCATGTGGTCAAACTTAAAATCAATATTCAGAAACAGCTCTACGTTTCGTGTGGGCGAGACAAAGCGTAAATTTTTTGAGACAACAAATGCTGATATCCAGAACTTGCCGACAGCGGAAGCCTTTGAAGTTTTGATGAATTTCTACCAAAGCCGTCGAGCAATTGATGCGGTGCCTATGGATGAAGATGGCGACATGCTGCTTTTTGAATGGGGTACATATGACTGGGGGAATGGCGAGCATTTTTCTATAAACCTTACACGGCAACTTACTTTGTTGAAAAATGAAGACACCGAAATTTGGCAGCTCAGTTTGACATATTCATATCCACCTACCGATAAACTCCGCTCAGTTGGTAGCGGCGATAAGTGGTGCGAACGACTAGATCAGCTTGGGTCGTTTCGGAGCTATGTTCTTGGCTCGTCTGCTATGGACGGTTGTTCTGGGCAATCCAGCAATTCGGTGGAAGTTTTATGGGAACAGGTCTGAGGTAGGCGTTGTTTTCGAACGGCAGAAAAGTCCGCATAGCTGCCACTCCTTCACTTTATTAAAAGCACGGAATCAAGGCGAGGCACGCGCCGCCGGGCCAGCGACGGACCGGCCCGGAAGGGCCGTCGCTTTGGCTGAGGTCTGCGCAACGAAATTCCTGCAGGCGGATTTGGCTGGTATAAAGTGCGTTTATTGCAAAGTGGACGCGCCGTCCCCCGGTCCGTCGCTGGCACGCGTTAGTGCATACAGCGTCATCCCCGACTTGATCGGGGATCTCTTGGTCAAGAGGTCCTCGGGTCAAGCCCGCGGATGACGGGCGGTTGGGGGCAGCGCGTTGCATTCCCTCGCCTAACCGCTTGCCCCCCATCACCCTGTGTCCTACACATAACGAGACCAACCAAGGGGGAGAGCGCAATGCGCCGTGTCGTCGTCACAGGCTTGGGGATTGTCTCCAGCATTGGCAACAACGCAGATGATGTTCTGTCCTCGTTGAAAGAGGGCAGATCGGGCATCACCGCGAACGCGTCTATGGCCGAGCATGGCTTTCGCAGTCAGGTGGCTGGGGCGCTTAACATTGATGTCACTCAGCATATCGACAAGCGGGCCTTGCGGTTCATGGGACCGGGTGCGGCCTATGCCCATATCGCCATGGGGCAGGCGATTGCCGATGCCGGGCTCGAAGACGGTGATATCTCCAATCCACGCACGGGCGTTGTCGCGGGCTCTGGCGGGCCATCCACCTCGGCCATGCTGGCGGCGCATCAGGCGGTCCTGAAATCCGGGGCGACCAAGCGGGTTGGCCCTTTTGCTGTGCCCAAGACCATGTGCTCGACGGTGTCGGCCAATCTCAGCACGGCGTTCGAGATCAAGGGCATCAATTATTCCATCACCTCTGCTTGCTCTACCTCGCTGCATTGCATCGGAAATGCGGCCGAGCAGATCATGATGGGCAAGCAGGATGTGATGTTTGCTGGCGGTGGCGAGGAACTCGATTGGACGCTGTCCTGCCTCTTTGACGCCATGGGCGCGATGAGCTCAAAATACAACGACACGCCAGAGCGCGCGAGCCGCGCCTTTGATGCGGATCGCGATGGGTTTGTGATCTCGGGCGGTGGCGGCATCGTTGTGCTGGAAGATCTGGAGCACGCGAAGGCGCGCGGGGCCAAGATTTACGCCGAGGTCACAGGCTATGCGGCAACGTCCGATGGCCATGACATGGTTGCGCCTTCGGGCGAGGGGGGCGAGCGGGCCATGCGCCTGGCGCTCAGCCAACTCAGCAAAGAGCGCAAAGTGGGCTATATCAACGCCCATGGCACCTCGACGCCGGTGGGCGATGTGGGTGAGGTCGAGGCGGTGCGCCGCATCTTTGGCGAAGGCAAGGTGCCTCCCATAAGCTCGACCAAATCCATGACCGGCCACAGTCAGGGGGCCACAGGCGCGCAGGAGGCAATCTACTGCTTGCTGGCTCTGCACAATGATTTCATCATCCCGTCGATCAATGTCGAAACGCTTGATCCCGGCATTCAACCGGCCGAGATCGCGACAAGCCGCGTGGATAACGCGGGCCTTGATACGGTGATGACCAACAGTTTCGGTTTTGGCGGCACGAATGGCTCGATGCTGCTGAGCAAGTTTGACGGATAGGACACCCATGATGCACTCAATGAAAGGCAAACGTGGCCTGATCATGGGCGTCGCCAATGATCGCTCTATCGCCTGGGGTATTGCCAAGGCTCTGCATGAGGCGGGGGCCGAGCTTGCCTTTTCCTACCAGGGCGAGGCCTTTGCCAAGCGCGTCGAGCCACTGGCAGAGTCGCTGGGGTCTCATATCCTGATGGATGTGGATGTGACCGATGATGCCTCGATTGAGGCCGCGTTTGGCCGGTTGGGCGCGCGCTGGCCGACGATTGATTTTGTCGTACATGCCATCGCGTTCTCCGACAAATCAGAGCTCTCGGGCCGGTTCCTCAACACAACGCGCCCCAATTTCAAGCACTCCATGGACATTTCGGTCTATTCCTTCATCGAGGTGGCGCGCCGCGCCTATCCCTTGATGAAAGAAAACGGGGGCACGATGCTCACGCTCACGTATCAGGGCTCAAACCGGGTTGTGCCAAATTACAACGTGATGGGCGTGGCCAAGGCCGCGCTTGAGGCGACGACACGGTATTTGGCCAATGACCTTGGACCCGACAAGATCCGGGTCAACGCGATTTCACCTGGTCCAATGAAAACACTGGCCGGAGCGGCCATTGGCGGCGCGCGCAAAACGTTTCGGCATACCGAGGATAATGCACCGATGCGGGCCAATGCCACGCTGGAGGCCATCGGCGGCACGGCGGTCTATCTGGCCTCTGATGCAGGTGCTTGCACCACGGGTGAGGTGATCCGTGTTGACGGTGGTTATCATGTTCTGGGGATGCCTCAGCCTGAAAACCTTTGATTCAAAACGGGCTTGAAGTCCAAGGTGTCGCGCTCAGGATTGTCGCGATTTGAACAGTGCATTGCCCAAATCTTGCCATCAAAGCTTGGCAAGCTTTGCGGATGACTGCTGCTGCCAGACCAGAAATCTCGCGTGCTGACATTAATAAAGCACGGTCCGTAAGGGCAAAGCGCGCTGCGTCCTACGTGCGTGCGGGCCTTATCATCGCGGTGATGGCGGCTGCGTGGCAAGAGCGCGCCTTCTGGCCTTTCCTGCATGACCGGATGCAGCTCACCTATGACTTTGGATTGAACCTCTATGACAATTCCGCAGATGCCCGCGGGCAGATTGCGGCTTTGACAGGGTTTGACAACCAAAGCTCCGACAACGGCAGCACTGCGATTGTCGACACGCTCAAAAAGCTGAGCGAGTGACGGGCTGTCGCTTGTTCTCAAAGCATTGCTGAACAACATTCGGCTGAAATAAGCCGATCCTTCGCGTGAGTGGTCACGAAGCTGTGACTCCTGCTGTTGAAGATACTTCCGTGACATAGCTCGGAAAACAGCACATTTGTGCTAGTTTCCTCAATTAAAGCGGCAAAGGAGACATACCTATGAGCAAGTCACTCCTCACTCGTCGTCATGTTCTGGCCGGTAGTGGCGCGGTTATGGCCACAGGTGCGTCGGGCCTGTTGGTGCCAGCGCGCGCTGAAGGCATTGCACCGACTCTGACCATGCCGGGGGGCGCAAACAACTATTATCCGGGCGCGCCAATTGTTGAGCGCATTGGAAGGGGCGGTTTTTTGATGACAGGCTCCGTGCGTCGCGCCGGAGACGGCGCACCGCTTGAGGGGCGTCGCATCCAAATGTGGGCGCATACCACCGAAGGCCATGAACGCGAACCGGAAAGCCATGGCGCCACGTTGACCGACGCCAACGGCGCGTTTCGCATGGACATGCCGCAGATTGTTCCTGCATTTGGCCAACCGCATGGCCATCTGGCCTATGATGCCGAGTTTGATGATGCCGCGTTTGAGACCGTGTTCCTGCGCCCCATCATGGCCAGTTCGAGCGATACCACGCTGCATGTTGAGTTCGTGTTGAAACCGGTTTGAGCCAGGCTGTCGTATCGCCTTGCCGGTCATGCGTGCCATTCTGATTTGGATCGCCGTTGGGCTGGCCGTTGGCGCGCCTGTGTTGGCCGCAACGCAGAGTCCGCTTCTGCAATGGCGTGAGCCAGTTTACATCATTGCAGGTTTTGCTGGCATTTTGGGTTTGGCCCTGATGCTGCTGCAGCCACTCCTGGCGGTTGGGGTCTTACCCGGATTGCCAGCAATGACAGGTCGGCGTGTGCATAGCTGGATTGGTGCCAGTCTGGTTTTGGCTGTCGTTGTGCATGTCGTGGGATTATGGATCACAAGCCCGCCGGATGTCATTGATGTGCTGCTCTTCCGATCACCCACGCCGTTCTCGGTCTGGGGCGTTATTGCAATGTGGGCTGTGTTTTTAGCGGCGCTTCTTGCACTTCTGAGAAAGCGCCTTCGACTTGGTCCCAGGCTTTGGCGCCGGGGCCATACCAGCCTTGCCGCCGTAATTATCACCGGAACCGTGGTCCATGCGCTCTTGATCGAAGGGGCGATGGAGCCGATCAGCAAATGGGCGCTTTGCATACTTGTTGGTGTGGTTTTCCTAAAGGCTGTGATCAACCTGCGCATCTGGGCGCGGCGGCGTTAAAGCGTTTCGCGATGAACTAGATTCACAGATGATCGCGAAACGCTGCGCGACACTCAATCGTTGCACGCGTTTCGCCTTTCGCTGATGTCTCAGGTTAAAGGCAAAACGCTTTAGAACCACTGGCCGGGTTCCATGAGACCCAGATCCAGCAATTGTCGCGAATGCCACTCAAACTGTGTTGAGTTATGCCATTTGAAGGTCTCGATATCGAACGTCGAGCCGGGGTTGCGCTTGAGCGCTTTGGCGGCGCGAAACGAGATCACTGAGGCCGTGACATTGTGGTGCCAGGGGCAGGCATAGGTGTTGTATTCTTCGTCATTGAACGTGTGATCGGCCCGCATTTTGAGCCCCGGCTTGGCGCGGAAAAGCGAGATCCGGTCAATCTTGCGCCGATCTTCGGGGATGTGCTCTTCATAGCGCCAGCGCAAACCGCCAAAGAAATTCAGCTGACGTTCCTTTGGATGGTTGTGATTGTCCGGGTCGTTGCGTGCCAGTGCGTAGTAGCCGGACTTGTCCAGATGCGCGTCTTCCAGCGACACGGCATTGGGATGTTTGTTCAAGTCCCCGGCATAGACATCCACCACGTAGGACAGCATCGCATCGCGCCGTTCTTCGAAATGGAAGGTCAGCAATTCGCCCACCGTACGGGTCTCGCAGAACGGGTAGAAAAGGTATTCCGCGTTAAAGCAAAAATAGAGCCACTGATTGTTGGACGCCGGAATCACTTGGTTGATCAGGTCCACATAAGAGGCGTCGTGGGTGACATTGTACTCGATGCGATGCACTTTGCGGGCCACATCATCAGCCAGTTTGAAATCCTTTGGCATAAAGCTCAGAACTGACTTGAACCCGCAATCAAGATGATGGCGCAGCGTGGTGTCGACTTCGACCTCGTCTTCTATGAAAATCAACGCAATCGGCCCCTTGGCAAGGGCCTGGGGCTTTGCTTTCAGGAATGTCGTCAGATCTTCGTGCTGCATGTCGTTGTCTGCTCTTTTTGTGCAAGGTCGATCAAAACGCAGCGCATTGCAAGACATGGGTGGTTTGATGTAGGCAGGCGCCCTGAAACCGCGACAAAGGTGGGCGTCCCATGTCCAAGGCCAAACGGCTTTATATCAAGACCTATGGCTGTCAGATGAATGTCTATGACAGCGAACGCATGGCCGAGGCCATGGGGGGGGCGGGCTATGTTGAGACCGATACGCCCGATGACGCGGATATGATCCTTTTGAATACCTGCCACATCCGTGAAAAGGCGGCGGAAAAGGTTTATTCCGAGCTGGGGCGTTTCAAGGGACTGAAAGAGGCCAAGCCGGACCTGAAGATTGGCGTGGCTGGATGCGTGGCGCAGGCCGAGGGTCAGGAAATTATGCGTCGGCAGCCGATGGTTGATCTGGTTGTGGGGCCGCAGAGCTATCACCGTCTGCCGGAGTTGGAGGCGAAAACGCAAGAGGGGGGCAAGGCGCTCGACACCGAGTTTCCCGTGGATGACAAGTTCGACACGCTGCGTCACCGGCCCAAGGCCAAGCGAGGACCGACGGCGTTCCTGACAGTGCAGGAGGGGTGCGATAAGTTTTGTGCCTTCTGCGTGGTGCCCTACACGCGAGGTGCCGAAGTGAGCCGCCCGGTGGGGCGCATTGTCGAAGAGGCGCAAGACCTCGTAGAGCGCGGCGTGCGTGAGATCACCCTTCTGGGTCAGAATGTGAATGCCTATCACGGGGCGGGGCCTGATGGGGCGGACTGGTCTTTGGCCAAGCTCATTTGGGAACTGGACAAGGTCGACGGGCTGGAGCGCATTCGCTTCACCACCAGCCACCCCAATGACATGACCGACGACCTCATTGAGGCACATGGCACGTGTGCCAAGCTGATGCCCTATCTGCATTTGCCGGTTCAATCTGGCAGTGACCGGATCCTCAAGAGGATGAACCGCAGCCATACCGCCGAAAGCTACCTGCGCCTGATTGAGCGTATCCGCGCTGCGCGGCCCGACATAGTTCTGTCTGGTGACTTCATCGTGGGGTTCCCAGAAGAATCTGAGCAGGATTTTCAGGATACAATCGACCTTATCGAGGAAGTGGAATACGGCTACGCCTATTCCTTCAAGTACTCCACCCGTCCCGGCACTCCGGCGGCAGAGCGGGATCAGCTGCCAGAGGACGTGAAAACCGAGCGGTTGCACCGCCTGCAGGCGCGCATCACCCATCATCAGCGGATCATTCAGGATGCAATGGTCGGGCGCACGGTCGGTGTTCTTTTTGAAAAGCCAGGTCGCTTGCCGGGGCAGATGGTTGGAAAATCCGATTATCTGCACGCCGTGCATGTTGCAGATGCGGACGTGGGCATAGGCCAACTGGCTCAGGTGGAAATCATTGAGAGTGGGGCAAATTCCCTGGCGGGGCGGATCGTCTCCAAGTAGGGTTTGTCCTTTGACTGTCCTATGGTGCGGCAACGGTGATGCTGTTCACAATATGTGGTGTCTTTTTTCTTCCTTTGTGACGCGAGTTTGCTAAGCTTGCGAAAATTCGAGAGCCCGCACTGCCATACGGGTTTTTCTGGGGGGACAAGATGACATCAAGCAAGACGTGGACAACACGTGTTTTCAAATCACTCTGTGTTGTTCTGACAGGTGCCGCGATGAGCGTGAGCGCTGTTACAAGCCACGCCCAAGCGCAAAGCGGTGAGCGTTATGTGCCCACAATCTGGGTTGATCCGGATGGCTGTGAACACTGGGTGATGGATGACGGAACCGAAGGGTTCATGACCCCGCATGTCAATCGCCAGGGCAAGCCGGTCTGTCATAGAGGCATCGTGTGCGGTGTGGTGAGCACCGATCAGATGTTTGCCACCAACAGCGCCCGGATCAGCAACGCAGGTCAGATCAGGCTGGCCAAGTTCTTTGCAACTGCAGATGCCAAGTCTTTCATCATCACGGGGCACACCGACAGCCGGGCGTCTGATGAGCATAATCTGGACCTGTCTTTGCGCCGGGCCAATGCCGTGGCGCGTGTGGCGTCGGGCGTCGGGGCGAAGATCACCGATGTGCGGGGTTATGGAGAGCGCAACCCCACAGCGACAAATGCCACCGCGGCAGGTCAGGCCAAGAACCGCCGCGTTGAAATCACATGTGTGCGGTAAAGGGGCAGGGCATGACATTTTTGAAATTTATCGTGGCACTGCCTTTGATCGGTGCGCTGGGTGCATGCAGTGAACTGGGCACGAAGGCGGATAAAACTGTGGATCGCGGTCTGGACAGCAAACATCTCAGTGAACTTAAGGCGGGCATCTGGATTGACCCGAATGGCTGTGACCATTGGATCATTGATGACGGGGTTGAGGGGTATCTCTCACAACGGCTAGATCATGATGGAAAACCAGTCTGTTCCGGAGCCGGAGAGCCCAATACTGCGGTTGGCCCGTTCAAATCTGGTTCGTCTGTGGCGGATTCGGTCTGAGTTCAGCGAATGGTCATGCATTTGGCGTTTTTCGGAGCAATCACTTGAGCCGAAACCAGTCGGGCTTGCACATGGTCGTGCAACTTGGCACCATCACTGCGAATCCGCTCACAAGGGAGCTCTGATTGGCCACACATGTGCTGATGCCGTCCAACGACCCGAACGCCATTGATGAAACCGTCATCGAGTTTCCTGACAATTTCCTGTTGATCGACCTGTGCGGTGAATATGACCGCAACCTGGCTGATATTGAGAAATCGCTGGGCGTACAGATATTGCGCCGGGGCAACCAGCTTGCGATCATCGGGGACGCTGACAATGCGCAGGCTGCGCGCGATGTGCTCATGTCGCTCTATCAGCGGCTGGAAGAGGGGCGCAGTGTTGAGCCGGGCGATGTGGACCGCGAGCTTCGCATGGGCAGTGCTGAGGCTGCGCCAGAGAATGGTGATCAGCTTGAAATGTTCAAAGGCGGGCGGGTTGAGATCAAGACCCGCAAGAAGCCGGTAGAGCCTCGTACGGATGCCCAGAAAGCCTATGTGAACGCGCTTTTTACCAATGAGCTTGCGTTTGGGATTGGTCCTGCGGGAACGGGCAAGACCTATCTGGCGGTTGCTGTGGGCGTCAGCATGTTCATCGAAGGCCATGTGGATCGCATCATCCTGAGCCGTCCTGCCGTCGAGGCGGGCGAGAAGCTTGGCTATCTGCCTGGCGATATGAAGGACAAGGTCGATCCCTATATGCAGCCGCTTTATGACGCGCTGAATGACTTTTTGCCGGGCAAACAAGTGGCGAAACTCATTGAGGAAAAGCGCATTGAGATTGCACCGCTGGCGTTTATGCGCGGGCGCACATTGTCCAACGCTTTTGTTGTGCTGGATGAGGCGCAGAACGCCACGTCCATGCAGATGAAGATGTTCCTGACGCGTCTGGGCGAAGGCAGCCGGATGGTGATTACCGGTGACCGTTCTCAAGTGGACCTGCCGCGAGGGGTAACCAGTGGCTTGCACGATGCGGAGCGCGTTTTGAAGGATATTCCAAAGATTGCATTCAACTACTTCACCGCCAAGGACGTGGTGCGCCATCCGCTGGTGGCGGCCATTATCGAGGCCTATGACGCAGATACGTGATCCGGGGGCACATTTTCTTGCAAGAAAATGGTCTGGAAAATTGCAATTTTCCAAGTGCGCTACGGTTGACGTGTAGCGCGATGACTGTGGATGTCATTTTGGAAGATGGCCGCTGGTCTTCCCTTGGTCTGGACGAAATGGCCCAGCGTGCCGCTCTGGCAACGCTCACCCATCTTGACCTTGATCCCAATGCCTTTGAAATCTCCGTTCTGGCCTGTGATGACGCGCGTATTGCAACGCTCAACGGCGATTTTCGCGACAAACCTGATCCTACAAACGTTTTGAGCTGGCCAAGCGCCGAGCGCGCTGCTGCGGTTGAAGGAGCGACACCCAATGCGCCGGATCCTGCGCAAGAAACTGAACTGGGCGACATTGCCATTGCGTACGACACCTGCCTGCGCGAAGCAGAGGCGGCGGGCAGGCCGATGGCCGACCATGTGACGCATCTTGTTGTTCACGGAGTTTTGCATTTGCTGGGCTATGACCACGAGCGTGACCTGGATGCCACCCTGATGGAAGGACTTGAGGTCGAAATACTTGGCAAACTGGGTCTACCTGACCCATATTGAGCGTGTGAGGGGCAAACCCTTTTTCGAGAAAGTGACAATGGGCGACAGTAACGAAGGATCCTCTACCGCAGCGCAGGGCGCGCAATCGGTAGATCACGACAGCGACGATCACCAGAGCGGTTTTTTCAGCAGGCTCTTTGGCGCGCTGTCTCCAAATGACGAAACAGAAGACGATTCCGAGCAATCTGACCAGGTCATGGCGACCACAGGCCTTGGTATTGGCAACCTGCGGCGCTTGTCGGTTGAGGATGTGGCCATTCCTAAGGCAGACATTGTCTCGGTCTCTGCGACCTCGACCAAAGATGAGCTGGTGCAGACCTTTCGCGACAGCGGACTCACGCGGTTGCCGGTCTATGAGGGCACGCTGGACACGCCCATTGGGTTTGTTCACCTTAAGGATTTTGCACTCAAGCACGGCTTCAACGGCGGCGGGCGATTTTCTATGAAGAAGATGCTGCGCCCGCTCTTGTTTGTGCCGCCTTCGATGTCCATTGGCGTTCTGTTGCAAAAGATGCAGGCCGAGCGGCGGCATATGGCGCTTGTGATTGACGAATATGGTGGTGTGGATGGTCTTGTGACCATCGAGGATCTGATCGAACAGGTCGTGGGTGAAATTGCCGATGAGCATGACGTGGTCGAGGGGCAATATTGGACCCAGGAAAAACCAGGCTGCTACATGGCGCTGGCCAAGACACCGCTGGATGAGTTTGAGGCCGAGATTGGTATGTCCCTGACCGAAGTGGAAAAGGTCGATGAAGAAGAGATCGACACGCTTGGAGGGCTGGTGTTCATGCTTTTGGGCCGGGTGCCGGTGCGCGGCGAGCTCGTAGAGCATCCCAATGGCATCGAAATTCAGGTGGCCGAGGCAGACCCGCGCCGTATTCAGCGGCTGCGCGTGCGCCTGCCTGAAGGGGCCGAGGGCTAGCGCATGGCAGACATGGTCGCGCGCGTTCAGCGTTTCAGCGAGGCGCGGCGGCTTTATCGGTTCGCCGGTCTTGGTGTGCTGGGTGCGCTGGCGGCTTTGGGGCAGGCGCCCTGGAATTTATGGCCGCTCACTTTTCTGGCCCTTGCCGTTGTCTATGGTCTTTACACACACGCTCCGGATTGGCGGCGCGCTGCTTCTATTGGGTTCTGGTCAGGGGCAGGATATTTCGCTCTTTCGCTCAGTTGGATTGTTGAACCGTTCTTTGTCGATATCGTGCGGCACGGATGGCTGGCGCCGTTTGCCATTTTAGGCGTCAGCTTCGGGTTTGCGATCTTCTGGGCTCTGTCCTTGGGCGTGGCGCGCGCCTTGGGTGGCGGAGCGCTGGCGTGGATCGGCGCATTTACCGCGTTCGAGGCGCTGCGCGGCTGGCTGATGACCGGCTTTCCATGGGCGCAGGTGGGGCATGTCCTGATCTCTACGCCCTGGCTTTATTGGTCCTCCTGGGCCGGGGCGCTGGGCCTCATCCTGTTGGTTTTGGTCGGGGCGTCTGCGATTTGGAACATTTTCGCGGGGCGACGTTTGATCGGCGGTGCAACTGTTCTGGCTTTGGCTTGTCTTTTCGTTGCAGGTGCCGGGCTGACCCCGCCTCCAACCACCGCCGACCAAATGGCCGATGCACCCATCGTGCGGCTTATTCAGCCCAACGCACCTCAACATGAAAAATGGGACCCTGACAAAATGCAGGGTTTCTATGACCGGCAAGTGGCCTTCACAGCTGAGCCCGGTGAGAACGGGCGGCCCGACATGGTGATCTGGCCTGAAACTGCGCTCCCCGTATTGCTCAACCATGCGGAGGAGACGCTGGCCGCGATTGCCACTGCGGCACAGGGCAGTGAGGTGGTTTTGGGGTTGCGACGGCTCGAAGGCGATCGGATTTTCAATTCGCTGATCTTTATGGACCGTGAAGGCAAACTCGCGGGGCTGTATGACAAGCACCATCTTGTTCCTTTTGGGGAATTCATGCCTTTGGGCGGATTACTTGCAAAATTTGGAATAAAGGGACTGGCGGCGGAAACCGGCGCTAGTTTTTCATCAGGCCCCGGCGCGCAGGTGCTTGAGATGGGGTCGATTGGAAAGGCGCTGCCTTTGATTTGCTACGAGGGTGTCTTTGCGCGCAATATCCTCTCGGCTCCGGAACGTCCCAATGTGCTCTTGATGATCACCAATGATGCCTGGTTTGGAAAGGTGTCTGGACCCTATCAGCATCTGGCGAAGGCGCGGCTGCGCAGTGTAGAGCAAGGCCTGCCCATGGTGCGCGCGGCCAATACGGGCGTGTCGGCTGTGATTGACGGGGCGGGGCATATTCTAGTGGAAATTCCATTGGGCAAAGCGGGTTGGATAGACGCGCCTTTGCCGCCTGCTTTGGCAGCGACACCTTATTCCAGATTAGGTGATCTGCCTTTTGTTGCGCTTGCCTTGCTGCTCTGCGCGATTGGGGCCGCAACGCGCGCCCGTCGCAGCAATTCGTTTTAGGCGTTGACCAACAATCCTGCGCTGCATATGCAGGCATTTGACCGTCACAACGGCTTCCTGGCGTGGCGGATTTTTTGAATGGAGCAATCTATGTCCCGAAAGAATTATGTGTTCACCTCTGAATCAGTGTCAGAGGGGCACCCAGATAAGGTCTGCGACCGGATTTCCGACGCGGTGCTTGATGCATTTCTCGCCGAAGAACCCACCGCGCGCGTCGCCTGTGAGACCTTTGCCACCAGCGGTATGGTCGTTGTGGGTGGTGAAGTCGGCCTGTCGGATCAGGAACGGCTGAAAAACTACATGGGCCGCATCGGCCAGATCGCGCGCGACTGCATTCGCGACATCGGCTACGAGCAAGAGCATTTCCACTGGAACACGTGCCACGTGCTGAACTTCCTGCATGAGCAATCCGCGCATATCGCCCAAGGTGTGGATAAAGACGGGGCAGGCGACCAGGGCATCATGTTCGGCTATGCCACAACCGAGACCGACGCGTTGATGCCCGCACCTATTCAGTATAGCCACGCGATCCTGCGTCGCTTGGCCGAGGTGCGGAAATCCGGCAAGGAACCAACGCTGCGTCCGGATGCCAAGAGCCAGATTTCCTTGCGCTACGAAGACGGTGTGCCAGTCGAAGTCACCTCCATCGTGTTGTCCACGCAACATGAAAGCGAAGACCAGACCAGCGATGACATCCGGGCGATTGTCGAGCCGTATATCCGCGAGGTGCTGCCCTCTGAGTGGATCAGCGACAAGACCGAATGGTGGGTGAACCCCACGGGCACCTTTGTCATCGGCGGTCCAGATGGGGATGCGGGTCTTACAGGGCGTAAAATCATCGTCGACACCTATGGTGGTGCCGCGGCGCATGGTGGCGGCGCGTTTTCCGGCAAAGACCCCACCAAGGTGGACCGCTCGGCGGCTTATGCAGCGCGGTACTTGGCGAAAAACGTTGTTGCTGCGGGTATGGCTGAACGGTGCACGATTCAGCTTTCCTATGCGATTGGCGTGGCGAAACCTCTGTCGATTTATGCCGAAACCTATGGCACAGGTGAGGTCGCGCCAGCTGAAATCGAAAAAGCTGTGGCACAGGTGATGGATCTCACGCCACGCGGCATCCGTGAGCATCTGGGCCTTAACCGCCCGATCTATGAACGCACAGCGGCTTATGGCCATTTCGGACGTGAGCCAGAGGCCGATGGTGGCTTTAGCTGGGAAAAAACAGATCTCGTCGAAAGTTTGAAAAAAGCTGTCTAAAGCGTTTCGCGATCAACCTGAGACGCAGACAATCGCGAAACGCCGCGCGACACTCAATCGTTGCACGCGTTTCGCCTTTCGCTGAGGTCTCAGGGTAAAGGCGAAGCGCTTTAGGAGGCCACAAGTGTTTCGCAATATTGCCAAATTTCCCTTGTATCACCCTTGCTGAAATATGGGTAAGGCATGAGCGAAACATCACTCTTTCTGTGCGCGGTTTTAGCGCTCTGTGGCACGTCGGGAGAGGCGAAGGATGGCCATTTTACGGTGTCCGGGGTCTCGATCATCTATGATACCGAAACGCAGGAAAACAGCGAAATTTATGAAGATGATATCGGCGAGCTCCGCGCGCTTCTGAAATCGCACCCGTCTGTAGACACGCTTGTGCTCAATAGCGGTGGCGGCTCTCTCTGGGCAGGTGAAGAGCTCGCACGTATTGTTCTGGATTATGAACTGAACACCGTCGTGGATGGAGAATGCAGCAGCTCTTGTGTCGACATCTTTCTCGCA
The DNA here is from genome assembly GCA_947496175.1 of uncultured Roseovarius sp. Classification (GTDB taxonomy): domain Bacteria; phylum Pseudomonadota; class Alphaproteobacteria; order Rhodobacterales; family Rhodobacteraceae; genus Roseovarius. Next base: position 1,003,934 of record CANMBU010000003.1, on the reverse strand, counting down.
GGGCAGACGCGAACGATGACGCGCGGATCCACTATCGGATTTCATCTGAGCAGTTGGTCTCCTTCTGCCGTTGAACGCTACTTCAACACTTGGGCAGAGGAAGAGGGCTGGTCTTCAGCGTTTGAAATGGGGTCATGGATTTACTCTGATACGCAGGCAGAAGTTTATGATGGTCTGAACTATATGGTGTCGCGCGGGGTGGACCCGGGGTTTGCAATCAAGTCGATCACACCGCGAGACGACATCTGGTATCCTTTGCGTAAGGATTTGTTGGAAGCTGGTGTTTTGACAGAGTAAGCATGCAACGGCATGGCTCAATTTCAGAATCGCAATGACTAAACCAAAACAGCATCCATCCGGGGCGCCCTGGCGAAATTTTTATGGTCGGTTCAAGGGTAAACACCTTCGGGACAGCCAGAAGACCTATCTGGATGAAGATCTGGCCGCACTCTCACCGGGTGCCGTGGATTGGGATGTCAATCCGGACCGTACGCCGCTCGATTTGAACACTCTCTTTGGGGGCAAGCCCTTGTGGCTGGAAATCGGTTTTGGCGGCGGGGAGCATATGGTGCATCAGGCGGCCCTCAACCCGGATGCGGGGTTTATCGGCTGTGAGCCCTACATCAACGGCGTGGCGATGCTTTTGGGCAAAGTCCGTGACAGCCGCCAGGACAATATCCGCATTCATCCCGGTGATGCGCGGGACCTGTTTGACGTGTTGCCGGCGCAGAGTGTCGCGCGGGCTTTTCTGCTTTATCCTGACCCCTGGCCCAAGAAGCGCCATCATCGGCGGCGGTTTGTAACACCTGAGCATCTGGAACCCTTGGCGCAGGTGATGCAGCAGGGCGCTATTCTGCGTGTGGCCACGGACATTCCGGACTATGTGCGCCAAACACTGGAAATGGTGCCAAAACATGGGTTTGAGTGGCTATGTGAACGTCCCGAAGACTGGCGAAACCCGTGGGATGACTGGATTTCGACGCGGTATGAGAAAAAGGCCCTGCGCGAGGGGCGCGTGCCGCATTACCTGACATTCCGAAGGGTGTAGGCAGCCGCTTTGGAAAATCCGCTTGAACTGCGCACCATACGGGCGCTAAAGAGAGCGCGCCGGAGAGGTGGCCGAGTGGTCGAAGGCGCACGCCTGGAAAGTGTGTAGGCGGGAGACCGTCTCCAGGGTTCGAATCCCTGTCTCTCCGCCACTAATTTTCGTCTCGAGCATTTTTTGAATTGCCGCGTAGTTTCGAACGCCTTCTGCTCTGGTGTGCCAACCTAGACGCACTGGGACGTACCTCATTCTTCTGAAACTCTCCTGTGTTCCAGTGGGCCAGTCGCGTCGGTTTGTTCTTTTGCACAGGCGGCCAATATCGACCGTGACATTGCGTTCAATGAACACACTAGGCCAGAAACGCATCTCCTGCTCCGTTTCTACTGTAAAGCGGCCCTAATTCTCCGTATAAATTGCGAAAAGACGAGCAGACGAACAGGAGTAGCAAAAATCTCCCTCAGGAACCTGATTCTTGTGCGACGTGCTGGCAAGCCCTTACGCCACCTTGGATCTGCCGTGATGCGGGGCGATCAGCTTGCGAGTTTAATTCGTCCGCATTTGAGCGCGGAGATTCGTGTCCATGTCTTGCCGTTTCATGCAGGCCTCATACCGCCAATAGCGATGCGGGCAATTGCCCTGTCGGTGCCTAAGGGATCGGTCATTGTTTTCGTCAAATCGGCAGCTAAAGGGCTGACAGCAGAGCATCTTGAACCTTTGCGGCGACGCGGCGCACGGATCGGGCTGGACAGTATCGACTGGCCGTTGGATGCAATCGACTTTGATCTGTTCGATTTTCATATCGCCGCCTCGCTTGCCGGAAAGGCCGCGCTGGAAGAACGGCTGAGGTCTCTGGAGATGGCGGACACACCGGTCGAACTATTGCACCATCACTACGATCCAATGATTCCTCTTCCAGGCCGAGACGTTCGCCCGTTTCGCTGTGGCTATGTCGGTGAACCTCCGAATGCACTCATTCCGGACCGGATCGCAGGCGAAATTGACACTGTGGAAGTGCACTATGCTGCAGATTTCGAGAAAGCGTTGGGTCGTATTGCAGAATTCACGCTGCACTATGGCGTGCGACCGGTTCCTGCTCCAAGCACATCTGGAGCGCGTCAGTACAAACCCTTTACCAAGGGCTTCACTGCGGCGGCTTTCGAGGCAAACATTCTGGTCAATCGCGAGGCTGACGATGCGGTTTCCATGCTGGGCGAGGACTATCCGTTTCTGGTTTCCGCCAGTGACCTCGACAGCGTCGTCGCTGGCTTCGAGCGCGCAAAGAGTGGTGTTGGAAGCGCCGAATGGCGCGAAGGGCTAGAGCGCATGCGCGTCTTAAAAGAACTGGTTGCACCCGCCGCACTGGCGGCACGAATGCGAGATATTGTAAGCGTCGTTTCGGCATAGAGAAAATCGAAAAACGAGGTTGTTGGATGGATTGGGAAGAGGCAGGAAAACCGGGAGAAGCCTTCTGGTGTTTGGCTGAGGGTCGTTTCGGTCAACGTTTGCGGCGTGGCTTGCGCCAGGGGCTCAGGTGGGATCCCTTCTATGGCGATGCGAAATCCTATGCTTTTGCCCATGGTCGTGCGACCGCCAGCCGTATCGCACTCGTCAACCATATGATCCAATTGAATGGCTACAAGAATTATCTCGAAATTGGGGTGCGCCGCAAAAGCAAGATGTTCGAAGAGATCCGTTGCGAAAACCGAATTAGTGTCGACCCGGATCCGGCAGCTGAGGCGGATTATCAGCTTCCTTCAGATGACTATTTCGCGCAAAATGAACACCGCTTCGACATCGTCTTTATCGATGGTAATCACACAGGTGATCAGGTCGAGCGCGATCTGGTGAACTCGCTGGAGCGGCTCAATCCGGGTGGGGTAATTCTCTTGCACGACATGAACCCGCCGACCCGCTTTCATGCGCGCGCGACCTATGAGATTGATGGCAGACAGCCGTCGTGGAACGGTACTTCCTGGAAAGGCTACGCTGCCCTGCGCAAAAAGCGGGATGACTTGACCATGCGTGTCGTTGATACTGACTGGGGCGTGGGCATTGTTCATCAGGGCAATCAAGAGCGCTATCAGGGTGCCTGTGAGAGCTATCTTGACCTTGCGCGGGATCGAAAGGCGCTTTTGAATCTGATATCAGTGCCGGAATTCCTGCAGCTCTACGGTGTGCCTCTTGCCAAGACAGGCTGACATCATCTGTGCGCTCTGGCGGTACTAGCATGCGCTGGCCCATGGGAAAGATTGCGCACGGATCGCTGGCAACTTTTGCTGTTCGATTGGTGGGATTGGGACTTGGCTTCCTTCAAACGCTGATCCTGGCGCGCTTATTGGGACCTGAGAGTTATGGGCAGCTCGTTGCCGTGGTCTCGGTCGCTACGTTGGCAGGGTGGATTGGTGTGCTGGGCCTGAATGGCCTTGCGGTGCGCGAGGTTGCCCGATTGCGTTTGCGAGACGATGGCGCGGCAGAAAAAGCGTTCATTCGTTTTGCCGTCCTTGTGACCTTAGCGGGAGCGCTGATAGCAGCGAGCTTGGCGACTTACTTTGTACACGACACTCTACAGGGCAATGCCTTCTGGATCGCTCTGATTGCCCCTACAATTGCACTCATGCTGGTGTTTCGAGGTGTCGCTGCGGGACGCAATCGGTTGATCCTATCGATGGCGCCGCTTGACGTGTTTCGGCCAGCGTTCTTTCTTGTTGCGATCTCTCTGCTAGGGATCGCTGGGAGCGTTCAACGCGCAATCGCCTTCAATGCAGCAGCGTTCGTTCTGGCATTGATCGTCATGACGGTTTTGCTTTGGCGATCAAATACGACAAGGACCAAGGTGACGCCGCCTCGCGCTGGCTTACTGAAAGAGGCTCTGCCTTTTTTTCTGTCAGGCGTCTTCTTCTCTCTACAATCTGAAATGATGGTGTTGATGCTAACAGCAATGTCCACATCGGATCAGACTGGCATCTTTCAGGTCGCCTTCCGCCTTAGCACGCTGCTACTTGTCGTGAGGCAAGCGATTGATGTTCCGTTGTCGCCGCGCTTTGCCACGCTTTGGGAAGAAGGCAAAACTGCCGAGCTTGAGCGATTGGCCTGCTTGTCAGCTGTGATTTCGACTGCCGCCGCATTGGTGATCTTGGTCTCGTTCGTTCTACTCGCCGGACCGTTGACAGGGTTGTTCGGACCTGAGTTCCAGGCTGCGCAAGTCAGTCTTGTCATCCTTGCTTCCGCACAGGCTGCCTTTGTGGCCGCAGGCCCGCTGCCGGCGTTGCTGAATATGGCTGATCGCGCAGGGGCGGTGACTTGGGCCATGGCCGTCGCACAGATGGTGCAATTCGGATTGGGGTTTGCTTTGATTCCGACGCTCGGCTCTTTCGGAGCGGCCATCGCAATGTCAGCCGCCATTCTTGTCTGGGCCTTGGGAATGTGGTTCGCAGCATACCATTACCTTAGTGTGCGGGTGTCGCCCGTGCGAGGTCTCGCAATTCTTATGAAACGCGGGTTTCGATAGGCTACTTCCTTGCAAGGCGTGCGAGAGCCTTACGTGCCGTTGCAGGTCGCTCGGCTATCGCTTTGGCAAGCGTGGGCAGGAAATCTGCTGCATGGTACAGGAACCGCAACGTATCCATCGGACGCTTGATCGCCGTGCCGCGAGACAACACCGCGTCACCTAACAACCCCGCCGCCGTTCGTTGCATCCACGCGCGGTCAGCTGGGTCGGCAAAAAGGTCTTTGTCATACGACAGCAATTTGCGCATCGCGACAACAGCGGTTTTAACTCTTGAACCACGCGCTTCCTGCCCTTCGCTCAAAAGAGCGGTAAGCGGATCAAGTTCGGCCAACAGAGACGGGGGCAATCGTGCGGCAAGGTTGCGCTGCGAGATCTTACGCGCATCCTCTGCCTGCCTCTTTTTTTGCGCGACCGAGATGCCGCCTGCATGCCTACGATAATCGATCAACACGTCTGACAGCACGCGTCCTTTCCCTTGCTCAGAGAGCCGCGACCATAGATCAAAGTCCTGAGCTGTACGGAACGCTTCGTCATAGCGCACCAACGTGCCATCCGGTGCAAGTCTTCGGAAGAAGTAAGTCGGATGAAAGCTGGGTGGGGAAAAGCCCAGCAACCAGCGGATACGCGCATCACTAAGAGCAACCGAAACCTGGCCCTGCGGCGCGCCGTGTTCGTTGATGATCCTATAGCCCGATCCAAGGATGATGAGATCCGGATCGCCGAGCATCGCCTCAAGCTGTACCTCCAGCCGGTTCGCGTGGCAGAGATCATCGGCATCGATCCGGGCGATATACTCTCCCTGCGCTTGCTCTAATCCAACATTTAACGAGCGCGTTAGACCCATGTTGCTCGCATTGCGGGTCAGTTTGACGCGGTGGTCCCGAGCTTTCAACGCCTCAAGCACTGCGGTGCTGTCATCGTTCGAGCCATCGTCAATGATGATGAATTCGAAATCAGCGAAGCTCTGCGACAACACGCTCGCAAGGCAATCTTCAAGATACGGCATCCCGTTATGTACCGCCATAACGATGGATATCTTAGGCACGCTCATAGCTGTTGGTGGTGGTCAAGCGCGCGGACCACTGCCATCCCGCAATCAGGACATCTTGTAACATACGCATCGCGGAAGGTTGCAACATCTCGGCGTATCAATTCACGTGCGAATATCGCCAATCCGGTGGTGGCTGAAGAAACCGGTTGGTGCGGAACGTCAAATTGATCCAGCAGATTACAGGAAATGCTCTTATGAAGCGAGAGTACACGGGCTTCGTCCCCGCTGTCCCGCACAGTCGCCAGCGAGCGCTTTAAGAACAGAACATCAGCAGGTGGACAATTTTCAAGAGTGCGCACATGGGCCGTCCGAGCAGTTATAAGGCAGGAATTGCAGACAATTCGTGGCGCCGCAAGCTTTTTAGGCAAAGCGAAAGGCTTCGCGTGAGGAGTGATGTGGCAAAGCCATCCTGCGGGTGCGGCGGATCTTTGTTATGGTGTTTGGCTCCACAACAGAAAGGTCGTTTTGCTCGTGCAGCGTGGGAAAATCCTCCCTCGGCTCGGCAGTGTCAGATGAAGCTACCTTCGGGCGGGCAGGGCGATTCCGGAGTCTTACTTGACGACCAAACCCAACCAATAACGGGAGTTCAAACAAGCTCCGAGACCATCCGTCTGACAGCACCGCCAGATATCCCACTCGTAGGAGCGTGCAACAAGGCACGATTTAGTTTGCGTCGGAGCCTTCGGCGGGGATAGCTTGAGCCAGAAGAATTGTGGGAGCCTAGGGGATGAAACCGATCAAAGCGCATGAGCGGCGGGTGGCGAATATCGCGGATGCAGCCGCATTTGAGGCATTTGATGATGAGACCGCACCGGGCACCTCGATGCTCAAGCTCAACACGGACTTGCCGCGGGATGTCGGGTTTTACATTTACAAAATGGATCCCGGATCACGCTCAACCCCGCACCAGCATGGCGGCGCGGAGGAATTCCTGATGCTCGAAGGCGAATTGATCGACAATGACGGGACAGTGTATCGGCAGGGGGATGTGGTCTGGCTGGCGCCGGGGACCGAGCATTCCTCGCATACGGAAACCGGATGTTTGATTGCTGTCTTTGCTGAAGGTGAGGAATCTGCGCCGCAAGGCTAGAGTGCGGCGGGTTTCTCGTTCAGCTCTGCTTCCAGACGACGCTCCAGCGCACCCTGGGGTTTGGTGAAGCGCGCCAGCAGGTCGTAGAGCACTGGCGTCACGACCAGCATCAGCAGACTGGCCAGCAAGAGGCCGGCGACAATCACCGTGCCAATCGCCTGACGGCTTTCGGCCCCCGCCCCGGTGGCGAGAACCAGCGGCATGGCCCCGAGGGCCGTCGAGATCACCGTCATCACGATGGGCCGCAGGCGCAGGACCGAGGCGCGGATCACCGCCTCGCGCCGCTCCAACCCCTCGCTGCGCAGCTGGTTGGCAAATTCCACGATCAGGATGCCGTTCTTGGCCACAAGGCCCACCAATAGGATGATCCCGATCTGGCTATAGACATTGAGCGTCAGCCCCCCGATGGCCATGGCATATATCGCCCCGGCGATACCCGCTGGTACGGTGAGCATGATGGTGATCGGGTGCACAAAGCTTTCAAACTGCGCGGCGAGAACCAGGAAGACGATCAACATGGCCAGCGCAAGGACCAGCCCGATCCCCGCTGAGGTATCTTTGAAGGTGCGTGACTGACCGGAATACCCAAGTTTGGCTTCCGGCGGCAGGATCTCTGCAGCGGCGTCTTCTACCGCGCTGAGGACATTGCCAAGGCTCGCGCCGGGGGCCAGCGAGCCGGAGAGCTGGATCGAGGGCAGGCGGTCAAACCGGCGCAGGGACGGGGCGGCGGCGTTTTCCTCTAGTGCCACCAAAGCACCCAAAGGCACCAGCGTCTCTCCGTCACCCGCGCGCACAAAGATATTGGCAATGTCCGATGGTGTGCGGCGCTGGTTGCCTTCAGCTTGCAGGATCACCGGATATTCCCGGCTTTGACTGACAAAACCGGTGACCTCGCGCGAGGCCAGCATGGTTTGCAGCGTGTTGGCGATGGTTTCTACGGATATGCCGAGGTCGTCGGCGCGCTGACGGTCAATGCGCACATCAAGCTGTGGTAGGTTCTGTTCAAAGTTGATATCGGGATCGACTAGCCCGTCGATCTCTTTAGCGCGTTCCAGCAGGTCCTGAGACCAGTCCTTGACGCTCTCGAAATCTGGGCCGCTGATCACCACACGCACCGGTGTGGAGTTGCCGCGCAGGCCAAGCCCGGCAGGGGTGACGGGGAAGCCACGCGCAATCGTGACCTCATCAATCCGCTCGCGGATCTGGTCGACCACATCACTGACCGGAACATCGCGCTCTTCCCATGGGGCAAGCCGGAAGACAACGAAAGACCGGTAGGCGCGATTGCCCCATCCGGTGAAGGTAAAGACCGTTTCGATCACGCCGGTTTCGCGGATGGGGTCCAGGATTTCCTCAACCTGTCGCGCGGCGAGGTCGGAATGGGCGACTGTGCTGCCTTGCGGCGCGGTCAGGGGCACGAAGCCCACGCCACGGTCCTCACGCGGGGCCAACTCGCGCGCCAGGTCCTGATAGAAGAGTGCCGCACCCGCGGTGACACAGCCGCCGAGCACGATCACCACGAGCGGCATGGCCACAGCGCGTGTGAGCAGGGCCTCATAGGCTTTCTGGGGCCAGGTGCGGTGATCCGGAGTGCGTTCGGTGCCCTCGCGGCGCGCGCGCAGAACCTTGGAGGCCAGAGCAGGGCAGGCGGTCAGCGCGACAAAGGTTGAGATGGCAACGGTTCCCGCCATGACCCAGCCAAATTCGATGAACAGGCGACCAACCTGTCCGGGCATGAACGAGAGCGGCACGAACACCGCCATGAGCGTGAGCGAGGTGGCAATCACCGCAAAAGTCACCTGTCGCGCGCCACGATAGCTGGCGACAAGCGGGGTTTCCCCCAACTCAATGCGGCGTTGGATGTTTTCCAGCACCACAATGGCGTCATCCACCACCAGGCCGATGGCCAGTAAGAGCGCCAGAAGTGTGAGCGTGTTGAGCGAAAAGCCCCAGGCGGAAATCAGGATGAAACAGCCCACCAATGAGACGGGGATGGCAATGGCGGGCACCAGCGTGGCGCGCAGGGAGCGCAGAAAAACGAGGATCACCATCACCACAAGCGACAAGGAAATGGAAAGCGCAATCAGCACCTCGCGGATCGAAGCTCCGACAAAAAGCGCGTCATCAGAGCCGACGATGATTTCCATGCCTTCCGGTAAGGTCGGCGTGATGGCGTCAATCTCGGCGCGCACTGCGTTTGAGATGGCCAGCGTGTTCGACCTGCTTTGGCGCAGAACGGCGATGCCCACCGCGTCACTGCCATTGGTTCGTACGATGGTGGTCTCATCAGACACGCCCGGCTCGACCCGCGCCACATCGCGCAGGCGCACGGGGTAGCCCGCCACCCGGTCAATCACCAGATCGCGAAAGTCCTCGATGCTGCCCAGACGGCTGTTGAGGCGGACTGAAAGCTGACGACTGTCGGATTTCACCTCGCCTGCGGGGAGCTCGATGTTATTGCGCCTGAGCGCCGTTTCAATATCGGCCACGGTAAGCTTGCGCGCCGCCAGGGCACGCCGGTCGATCCAGATGCGCACGGCAAAGGGGCGTTGGCCGTAGATGCGCAGGGTTGAGACCCCCTCGACGGTGGAAATCCGGTCGGCGATGAAGCGGTCGATATAGTCCGTGATCTCGGCGGTGGTCATGCGGGTTGAAGTGATCGCCAGACGCATCACCGGGTCGGCATCGGCGTCGGATTTGATGACCAGAGGCTCCTCGGCCTCTTCGGGCAAGCGGCCGCTCACGCGCGAAACCGCGTTACGCACGTCGGCTGCGGCTGCGTCCAGATCGCGGCTGGCCTCAAATTCGATGGTGATGCGTGACCGTCCAGGGCGCGAGCCGGAACTGATCGACCGGACGCCGTTGATGGTTGCCAGCGCGCCTTCCAGCGTTTCGGTGATGTCAGAGTCGATCACCTCGGGCGCGGCACCCACATAGGTGGTGTCAACAGAGACAACGGCGTTGTCGACATCCGGCAGTTCGCGGATCGGGATGGACTGCACAGCGGCAAGGCCGAACACAAGGATCAATAGGCTGGCCACCGCCGCCAGAACCGGGCGGCGCACAGCCATGTCCGACAGCCTCATGAGTCGCCATCCTGCGCCAAGGCGCCTTGATCCCCATCCGCCTTGATCGTCACCGTTGCGCCGTCGCGCAGCCGTGCAAGGCCCCGGATGGCCACCCTGTCGCCTTCCGCCAGGCCAGACAGGACCGCGATGCGCCCATTCCGGCGCGCGCCGGTGGTGACCAAAACCCTGCGCGCCTCGCCATTCTCGATGTGAAAGACGTAGGTGGCGGCGGCTTGAAATACGATGGCCTCTTCGGGGACGGTCAGCGCCTCCAGCTCGGACAGGGTTAGCGTCAGAGACATGAACATGCCGGCCGGCAAAAGCCCTTCTTTATTGGGGATCACCGCGCGTGTGCGAAAAGCGCGCGCGATAGGGTCAATGCGGCTGTCGACGGCCTCTATCCGGCCCTCGAACCGTTGGTCCGGGAACGCTGGGCTGGTGGCTGTGATGGCAAGGCCAGTGTTCACCCGGCCAAAGAGCGTTTCAGGCAGGGAAAACTCAAGCTCCACCTGGCTCAGGTCATCAAGCCGGGCGATCATGTCCCCCGCCTCGATGCGCGCCCCGGCGTCGATCTCGGAGAGGCCAACGATGCCGTCAAACGGTGCATCAATGGTGCGGTTGGCGAGCCTCTGGCGGGCACGCTCCAGTGCGGCCTCGGCTTCGGCCAGACGCGCGGTGGCCTCTTCCAGCGACGCCTGACTCACAGCGCTTGTGCTTAGAAGCCGCTCGATCCGGGCCAGCGCAAGCTCTTGCTCAGTCATGCGCGCGCTGGCTTCGGCGAGATCGGCGCGTTCAATGGTTTCGTCAAGTTTTACAAGCACATCGCCCTGTTTGACCTTGGCGCCCGGCGTGATGTTGAGCGTTACAACCCGGCCGTCATCCTCTGGTACGATCTCGACCGAGCGCAGCGCGCGGGTGGTCCCAACGGCTTCAACGGTTTCGGAAATTCGGCTGGTCTGGGCGTCAGCGACCTCGATTGTCACCGGGCGCTGCGGCGCGTCGGCTTCAGCCTCTTCTTCAGGAAGCAAATAGGCGCGATAGCCCTCGTACCCGCCGTAAGCGAGCCCTGCGAGACAGCACAGGATCAAGAGTTGTTTGACTACCGACATTCGGACCTTCCCAAAGGCCGCACCCGAAACGTGGTGTGCTGCGAAAAGGTAAACAAGTTCCGCAAAATGGCAAGTTTGCTGACGCTTTTAACCGCGCGGCAGGGTCATATCCGGGTCATATGGCGAGGCAGGGATCACCTTGGCTGGGGTGAGATGGCCAATGATGTCGATATGCGTTTCCTGATCTACCTCAGAAAATGCAGGGTCTACAAAGGCATAGGCCAGATTTTTGCCAACCCTGTGCCCCCAGTCGCCGGAGGTCACCGTGCCAATCACTTTTTCGCCAACCATCACCGACGCCCCACCATGGGCGGGGGCGTCTCGGCTGTTGATTTCCAACGTGACCAGTTTCTTTTGCGGACCCTGCTTGCGCCGGTTTTCAAGTGCTGCCTTACCAATAAAATCCGGTTTGTTCATGCGCACGAACCGATCCAGGCCAGTCTCAAAGGGGTCGAACTCTGTCAGGATGTCGGATTTCCAATGCAGGAAGCCTTTCTCAAGCCGCATCGACTCGACGGCCCGAGAGCCAAAGAAGGTCAGGCCATGCCGTTCGTCGGCTTGGCGCAGACCCAGATAGGCGGCGTAAAGTTGATTGTTGGGAACATGAATTTCATAGGCTAACTCACCGGAAAAGCTGAGAGAAAAGACGGTAGCTGGCGCGATTCCGATGAAGCATTCGCGCACAGAAAGCCAGGGAAATGCCGTCGCTGACCAATCTCCACGGCTGGCCATTGACAGCACATCGCGCGCCTTGGGCCCAGCCAGCACAAGGATGGTCTGGTCATTGGTCAAAGACCGAATTTGCACGTCTTCATCGGGGCGCAGATGGGCGCAAAGCCAATCCATATCATGTGCCTCAGATGCCGCCGCAGAGCCATACCAAACCCGGTCAGGACCGCGGTCAGTGGCGGGCAGGTTGGCGATGGTGCATTCCCCCTTCACCATGCCGTGGTGGTTGAGCAGATAGGCCAGACCAGCACGACCAGATTTGCGCGTGACAGATCCACAGACCATACGGTCGAGGAAGCTATGAACATCCGAGCCGGTCAGCTCAAAGCGGTTAAAGCCGTTTACTTCTGTTAATCCCACGCCGGTTTGAATGGCCTTCACCTCTGCCGCGACCACATCGAAGGTTTCATTGAAGCGGAACGAATGGGTTTCCTTGAAATCTGGCGATGGTTTGAAGAAATCCACGCGTTCCCAACCGTTGACCACGCCAAACTGTGCCCCTTCTGCGGCCAGAACCGAGGTCAGGGGCGTGGTTTTGATCGGACGACCTGCAGGGCGGTGCTCATGCGGGAAGTGGAAGCGGAATTCGTTCTGGTAGTCTTCGATGGCTTTCAGCGCGGTGAGTTCCACATTGCCATGTCCGGTAAAACGGCGCGGGTCCAAAGGCCAGGTGTCATAGCATGCCTCGCCGTGCACGATCTGCTGCGCGAGCAACCAGCCATGCCCGCCGCCCTCTCCAAGGCCAGCGCGTAAGCCTATGATGCAAAACGCATTTCTCTTGCCCGGTATGGGTCCAACCAGAGGCGCGCCATCAATCGTATAGGTGATCGGGCCATTGACCACCGTGTGAATGCCGGTTTCGCGGAGCGCAGGCATCCGGGCAAACGCGCCTTCAAGCACGTCCATCACCCGGTCCAGATCATCAGGGCAAAGCGCATTGACGAAATTCGGATCAATCCCGTCCATGCCCCAGGTTTTGCAATCCTGTTCGTAGAAACCAACCAGAAGCCCGTTCTTTTCCTGTCGGCAGTAATAATCGCTAATGGGGCAGCGGATCAGGGGCATCCGGTGACCGGCATCAATGATCGCCTGAATCGGTTCGGTCAGGAAATACTGGTGCTCCATCGACATGACCGGGTGATGCACGCCCATCATCGCGCCCACCTCGTTCACGCGGTAGCCGCAGGCGTTGACCACCACCTCACAGCGGATGTCGCCCTGTTCGGTGTGCACCGTCCAGCTGTCATCGGCATGCTGGGTGAGGGCGGTCACAGGCGTGTTGCGATAGACCTCGGCCCCGGCTTTGCGGGCGCGACGTGCCAGTGCCTGACAAAGCTGCGCAGGGTCGATATCGCCGTCCAGCGGGTCCCACAGCCCGCCAATCAGGTTGTCGGTGGAAATAAGCGGATGCCGCCGGGCGCATTCCTCGGCATCGATCACTTCGAAATGTACATCCATCCCGCGCGCCATCGAGGCGAAGTGGCGATAGCCCTCCATATGCGCTTCGGTGTTGGCCATGCGGATGCCGCCATCGCCGTGGTGATAGTTGATCGGATATTCAGGATCGTCCGCCAACTCTTTGTAAAGGTTAATGGAATGTGTTTTGAGGCCAACCATGGTCTGGTTCATGCCAAAGTTCGTGACCTGCGCCGCAGAGTGCCATGTCGTCCCCGATGTCAGCTCGTTGCGTTCCACCAGAACGACATCGCTCCAGCCTTCCTGCGTCAGGTGATACAAGGTCGAGCATCCGGCGATACCACCGCCGATCACCACGCACCGGGTCTGAGTTTTCATGGCTCCACTCCAAGCTGTTCATGTGGTTAAGGCCGGGAAATCGTCTTTTCGTCAATCATGCGGGTAATGTATTCGAAAAATTCGAATTAGATTTACGACTTATTGATCTGACTTCGAATTCACTTGCCGGTTTGTGCCGAATGCCGCTCCATGAGGCCGAGCATTGAGGAGGTCGCTTATGCCAAATGAGGCCAGAAAACCGTCGCGTCGGTCCGGACGCCGCGAACGGCTGGCCAAGGCAGCGGCGCCACCTGCGATCAACCCAGCCCCACCTGGACAAGTCGGCGGTCAATACAAGCCACTCACGGACACCGATCTGCAGCAGATTTTTGACACTGCGTTGCGCCTGTTAGAGGAGCTGGGAATGGGGGAGGTGCCGGACCGGCTTGCGGCGCTCTTTCTTGCCCATGGCGCGCATGAATTGCCCGGAGACCGCATTTCCCTGCCGCCAGACCTGATCAAGGCGGCGATGTCCAGTGCGACCAAGACGTTCACCTTTCAGGGTCGGGACCCGGCGCGCAGCATCACCGTGGGCGGACAGGCGGTGCATTTCGGCACAGGTGGGGCTGCAGTGCAGACGCTTGACCTTGAGACCGGGCTTTACCGCCCTTCAACGCTCACCGATCTGCATGATTTCGCACGGTTGCAAGATACACTGACCAACGTGAGCTGGTTCACGCGCTGTTGCATCGCCACGGATATCGAAGACCCGTTTGATCTGGATGTGAACACGGCCTACGCCCTGATCAGGAACACCACCAAGCCTGTCGCGACGGCGTTCACGCTGCCCGAGCATGTCGCCCCCATTGTCGAAATGTTCGACATCGCCTCGGGAGGGCCGGGAACTTTTGCCAAACGCCCATGGCTCAAGGCGCATATCAGCCCGGTCATCAGCCCGATGCGCTACGGTGAGGATGCTGTCGATGTGACGTTTGAGTGTCTGGCGCACAACATCCCGGTGTCGCTCATCACGGCGGCGCAGGCCGGGGCAACGGCACCCGCCACGCTTGCAGGGTTTCTGGCGCAATCGCTGGCCGAAACGCTGGCGAGCCTTGCGATGGTGCATGTGATCAAGCCGGGCCATCCGATGGTCTTTTCCAACTGGCCGTTGGTGATTGATTTGCGCACCGGGGCTTTCGCCGGGGGCGGCGGTGAAATAGCCGTGCTCAACGCCGCGTCAGCGCAACTTAGCAACTGGCTGGGGCTGCCCAGTGGCGTGGCCTGTTCGATGTCCGATGCCAAGGCAATCGACGCTCAATACGGCGCGGAAAAGGGGCTGACCTCGCTTGCGGCGGCCTTGGCGGGGGGCAATCTGATTTACGAGTCCTCGGGCATGACCGCCTCGCTCTTGGGGGTGAGTTTCGAGGCGTTTATTCTCGACAATGAGATGCACGCTGCCACCTATCGCGCGCTGCGCGGTGTGGAGGTGTCCGAGGCCAATCTGGGCTTTGACGCGATTTGCGATGCGGTGCTGGGCGAGGGGCATTTCCTGGGCGGTGCGCAGACGTTTGAGGCGATGGAGCGCGACTATGTTTATCCAGAGCTGGCCGACCGGGACATGCCGCGCAGTTGGCAAGAAAAGGGCGCGCCCGATGCCTGGAGCGTGGCGCGCGACAAGGCGCGGGAGGTTTTGCAGACGCATACGCCCAACTACCTGACGCCCGAACAAGACGCGGGCATCCGCGCGCGGTTCACCATTCTCAGTGACTGACTGGCAGCAATCGAAAGGCATCACGCAACCAGGGTTCCGCGTCGATCACAGGCTGCACCGCGCGGGTTTCAATCAGCCGGCGCAGGGTCTCGGTAACCGTTTGCACCACCACCGGATCGGCGAGCTCTGTGGCATAGATCGACAACGTGCGCGCAAATCCCTTATCAGGGAAAGGGGCCAGCCGGACCTGACGATGAAACCTCTGCGCACGCAGGTAATTCATTGGTGTGGTGATGGCCCAACCCGCGCCCTCGGCCACAAGACGCATCAGGGTTTGCGTGCTTTCAAATTCGTACTGGTCTGACAGATCCCGGTTCAGGCGGCGCAACTGTTGTTCGATCTGCCGGGCCATGAGCTGATTTGAGGAATAGCGCAGAAAGGGCAGGTCGGTTTGCCCGGCAATAAGCCTGTCTTCTGCCAGTTTGACGCCGGCGGGCAAAGCCAGAACATAAGGGTCGCGCAGGATAGCGTGTTCGCTGAGCGCGTCCGGTACGGACTGCGGGCGAGCCGCGAGGCCGACGTCAATCTCCTGTGCGCGCAGCATGTCCAGGATTTCATGGCTGGGCCGGGTGAGATGGCGAAACCGGCATTTTGGCATGGCGGTGGTCAGGTGACGCGCCAGTTCGGGGGCAATGTCGCCATCAAAATCCTCGATAAGGGCGAGGGCCAATGATCGCGTTTCGCCCACCGAACCGGCTTGTGCTTCGGCTTCGGCCTTGCGAATGAGCTTCAGGGCGGCCTCCACATCCCGCTGAAACACGGCGCCTGCCGCCGTGACCCGCAATGGGCGACGACTGTGATCAAAAAGCGGTGTACCCAGTTTGGTTTCCAGCGACTTGAGGTGATGCGAGACGGTGCTCACCGACAGACCGGCCTGCTGTGCGGCTGTCTGTACCGAGCCGCTTTGCGCGGTCATGAGGAAAACCTCAAGCCATCTGAGACTAAGCTGGGATGGTTTCATGCCGCAAACCTTGGGCGCCCGTTTGAACAGCTCGAATAGAACCTTTGAATTTATCGAAAGTAAAGTGGCGCCAGGTTTATTCCTTGGGGTGGTTCGGCCAGTCAGTTGTGTCCCGCATGGATCATCACAGTCCTGTAGAATCATCTACATGATTTGTATGAAAGTGCCTCTTCGCTGAAGGAAATGTGCGGAAACACACAGAAACGACGGCCAAAGACCCTACCGCAATCCGCCAAAAACACGTAAGCTATGCTTGTTGTTTCCATATTTAGTAAACTCAAAAGTAATTCGCCGGTTTGTCTCAAAGGCGCGACTAATCCGGGCACGCCATTGTTGTGTGGCTTGGACAAGTGCCTGTAGTCTTGACCCCGTTGGTTTACAGTCGGCTGCTGCGTTTTTGCAGCATGATCACGGAAATAGAAGTGTCGAAAATACTATTCGCTGGCGGCCATGATTTGGTGCGCGAAGCCCTGACGGACTATTTGCGCAGGCAAAGCGGTTTTGAAGTTCTGCAAACCAAGAACGTCGAAGCTGCAAGCGAACTGTATGACAAAGAGGGTCCTTTCGACCTTGTGCTTCTCGGCTGTCTGGGGACGGATAACAAGGCGCTTGATGGCCTGTCTCGGATGCGGTCGCAATATGGGTGTTCCGTAGCCATCCTGTCGACGAAGACAACCTCAGAAGCCGCCCAACGTGCCCTTGATGCCGGGGCGTCCGGGTTCTTACCCAAAAGCCTAAAGCCCGAGGATATGGTTGCCGCCATGCGGATAATGCTGTCGGGCGAGATTTTTTCTCCTGATGCGTATCTGACCGAAAACGCGCCTGCCGGGGCCGTACAGCTTACACCGCGCGAACGCGATGTTTTGCAGGGTCTTGTGGCGGGCAAGCTCAACAAGGAAATCGCGCGAGATCTGGATATTCAGGAGGTTACGGTGAAGCTTCACGTCAAAACCCTGTCGCGCAAGCTTTCGGCCAAAAACCGGACCCATGCTGCCATGCTGGCACGGGATATGGGGCTGGTGTGAGGGCTCAGGCGATGCGGGCGGCGAGCCGCTCCAGCATGCCGACACATTGCGAGAGTTGGTCTATCGCGACAAACTCATCCGCTTTATGCGCCTGTTCGATAGATCCCGGCCCGCACACCACTGCGGACAAACCAAGGGTCTGAAAAATCCCCGCCTCTGTGCCAAACGCCACCAGATCAGCCCCATTTGCCCCTGTCAGTTCCATAAAGATATCGCGCGCTTCATTCTCTGACGCGGGTTCCAGCCCTTCAACTTCGGCGATGATCTCGGTGACGATCCCTGCCTCGTCCGATATGGCGCGCATGTCTGGCAGGAGTTCTTCTTCGCAATAGCGTTCAAGATCGGATTTCACGTAATCCGCATCTGATGTCTGCACCGGGCGCATTTCCCAATCCACAGAGGTGCGTGAGGGGATCACATTGTGGGCGACGCCCCCATGCAAAGCACCCACATTGATTGTCGTCCAGGGTGGGTCAAACCGGCTGTCTTTGGGGGCGCGGGCGCGCAGGGCGTCTTTGAGATGCAAGAGCCGCGTGACATAGCGCGCGGCATATTCGACGGTATTCACGCCCATGTCGGGGGCAGAACCATGCCCGGCCAGCCCGGTGAAATGCGTGGAATATTCGTAACAGCCCTTATGCCCCTCGATCACGCGCATGGACGTGGGTTCCCCGATCAGCGCCACACCGGGGCGCACGCCCTTGGCGCGCAACTGCTCAGCCAGGGCCTGAGCGCCGAAACAGCCCGACTCCTCGTCATGAGTGAAGGCGAAATGAATAGGGCGCGCTCCGACGCGCTCGGCAAAGAGAGGGGCAAGGGCAATCGTTGCGGCGATAAAACCTTTCATGTCGCAACTGCCGCGCCCGTAGAGGCGCCCTTCACGTTCGTCCATCACGAACGGATCGCTGGTCCAGCTTTGATCGGACACAGGCACCACATCGGAATGTCCTGACAAAACCACGCCGCCAGGCGCATCGGGACCCAACGTGGCAAAAAGATTGGCCTTCTTGCCCGTCTCGTCATGGTAAATGTCCACGCGCGCGCCAACGCTTTCCAACCTTTCTGCCAGATAGGCAATCATGTCGAGATTGCTATCGGGCGAAATGGTGGGAAAGGCGATCAAGTCGCCAAGAATGGAAATTGTCGCGCTCAAACCGTCCATGCCGCGAGAGTGCGGTGCATGGAAAACCGGGTCAAGCGCAACCTTGACTGCCGGAATTATTCTTCACGTACAGCCTTTTTGGTTTTTGCGGCGCTCGATCGCATCAATGCGGCCCTTGGTAACCGCTATTTCAGTTTCCTTGTCCGAACCGGACATGCTGGAAACTGGCAAGCCCAACAGGAAAACTCCCCAAGCGTCGCCTGCCTGGGCCTGTTTTTGCTGCGATGACAAAGCTTTCAGGAGCTGTTGTTGCTCTATGTCTTTCTGATTCAGCTGGCTGCAAGACATGCTTGCAAAGGATTGAGTTTCGATCGGCACAGCCGCGATGTTTTCAGGTGCCTTGGCACAAGCACACACGGCGAGGGCCATCGAGAGTAATACAATTTTATTCATTTCTCGTCCCACATTCTAGGATGCCACCATACCCACTGAACCAACCTACGGTTCAAAGCGTGGTCCGCATTGAGCTAGATCAAAAACCTATCAATGAGTAAGCGCGGAGGGCCTGTAAGCCGGATTCTGTCTGACCCCAAGCGGGGCGAGACGGCCATTCATCTGCGCCTGCGATTGCCCGCAGGCTCTAGCTGCCAACCCGAACCACGGGGCCAAGACAGCCCATATGCGGTTCCTATTTGGCATTGCTCCCGGTGGGGCTTGCCGTGCCGGTCCGGTTGCCCGTCCCGCGGTGGGCTCTTACCCCACCGTTTCACCCTTGGCCCGGAAATCCGGGCCGGTCTGTTCTCTGTGGCGCTTTCCCTCGGGTTGCCCCGGCCGGGCGTTACCCGGCACCGTTGCCTTGTGGAGTCCGGACTTTCCTCGCAAGGTCACCCTCACGCAGCCGTCCGGCCCTCCGCGCGATCCAGAGCTTTAGGCGGCAGGGGGTGGGCCGTCAAATGGAAAACGCTGGGCAAGATCGGCCATCAAGACGCAATCCGTGGCATCAAGAGGGCCATCCTCCCACGGGCGAAACCGGCTGCGGAAGGCCTGTAGAATGTCGTTTTCTGTCGCCTCTGGGGAATAACCGAACTGATGTGCTGAATTGGTGAATTTTTGTTTTTTATCAGATGTTTGTGGCCAAATACTCAAGTTGTTCGCGGCCAGCCGGTACCAATCAAAGCGGGGACCGGGATCGTATTTGCGATCCGTCGCCATGTCGGAATGTGCAATCACCCGTTCCGGCGCGATGCTGTGCCGGGGCATGACATCGCCCAACAGATGCTCAAGTGCTGTCATTTGCGGTTCTGGAAACGGATGGCTGCCAGTATTGGCCAATTCTATCCCAATGGACCGGGAATTGACGTCCGTCACATCCCCCCATTGCCCTGCTCCGGCGTGCCAGGCGCGCATGTCTTCGTCAACCAGCTGCCAGCAGGTCCCGGTTTCGGAAATCAGGTAATGCGCCGAAACTTCAGCCTGAGGATCACACAGCCGGTCTCTAGCGGCGTCACAGCTCTGCATTGCCGTGTAGTGCAAGACCACAAGGTCAGGCTCTGCCCCGCCGCGTCGCGGGCCAAAATTCGGAGATGGATGCCAGATCGGCTTTTGCGGCAACGTGGTCAGCCGCCCACCGCTGTGCGGAAGGGGCGCGGATCCCATGCGCAGGCGTAGCCATCGCCGTCGGGGTCAAGCCCAAGCTTGTCGCGTGACGGGCCACCTTTTTCCAGAAAATCACTCTGTGCGAGGTCGGGCGAGGCGTATTTGGCGCAGTTGCGCTCAAAACGGGCCGTCTTGTTGATGCCCACCCGGCTATGGATCTGCGTGCCAACCGAGTGTTTGGTCGACAGCGCATATTCCACGATGTTTGGCCCGGTGCTGCCGCTGCGTTGGGGCAGGGCAGTAGGTTGGACTACTTTGTACTGCGCGCGATTCTGAGCGATCAGTTCGGCATCGTCGTCAATTGAGCGCACATTGCCCACAGCGTTGAAATCGTTTTCCGCTGAAATGCCTGCATCACCCGCGACGGTTTGCGGCGCGGGGTTCGAAGGGCTGGCATGGACCACGGCTTGCCCTGAATTGGCGGATGTTTCCGCCAAACGGGCACGGGTTTCGGCGGCGAGTTCTTCTCCGGTACTGGCTGTGGACGGCTGGGTGCCAGCGGCATATGCCGTACCTGACGCGCCAGAGCCGGAGGTTTCATCCGATATCGCCCCAGCGGACGGAACCGCGTTCCCTGCCAAGGCCGCATCACGTGCACGTTGTTGTTCAAGGTATTGATTGTAATTACCAAATCCCACACCTTGCCCGGTGTTCGGAACGCCGCTGTCTGGCACAGGGGTGGAGCAAGCGGCCAGTGCCGCAAGCGCGGTTACGCATAGTGAAAATCGCATCTGCATCGGTCCTGCCGTTTTGTTTTGGCGGAATTTACCACCATTTCGTGGGCTTGGCTACAAATCCTGCTGCATTTTCCAGCGCGTAGGCGGTATTGAGCAAATCGCCTTCTTCCCAGGGCCGGCCAATCAGCTGCAGACCCAGAGGCAGGCCTTGCTTGTCAAGACCGGTGGGAACCGCGATGCCGGGCAGACCGGCCAGGTTCACTGTCACGGTGAAGACATCATTGAGATACATCTCAACCGGATCGGAAGTTTCGCGGCCCAACTCGAACGCCGCCGATGGGGTGGCCGGTGTCAGGACGGCGTCAACGCCCTGATCAAACACCTCTTCAAAGTCGCGCTTGATAAGGGCGCGCACCCGGCGCGCGCGGTTGTAATAGGCGTCATAAAACCCGGCAGAAAGCACATATGTGCCAATCATCACCCGGCGTTTGACTTCGGCCCCGAACCCTTCGGCACGGGTTTTTTCGTACATCTCGGTGATGCCATCGCCCTGCGCCATCTGCGCGCGATGGCCATAGCGCACGCCATCATACCGCGCGAGGTTTGACGAGGCTTCAGCGGGCGCAATGACATAGTAGGCGGGCAAGGCGTACTTGGTGTGGGGCAGGCTGATATCGACAATCTTGGCGCCTGCATCGGCCAGCATGTCCTTACCCTGCGCCCAGAGTGTTTCGATCTCGTCCGGCATCCCGTCCATCCGGTATTCTTTGGGAATACCAATGGTTTTGCCTCTGATGTCCCCGGTTAGCATGGCCTCAAAGTCGGGCACAGCCAAGTCAGCAGAGGTGCTGTCTTTTGGATCATGGCTGCACATGGTCTCCAGCATGATCGCCGCATCGCGCACGGTCTTGGTCATTGGTCCGGCCTGATCGAGAGATGAGGCAAAGGCCACAATGCCCCAACGCGAACAGCGCCCATAGGTAGGCTTGATCCCGGTGATGCCAACAAAGGCGGCGGGTTGGCGGATCGAGCCGCCGGTGTCTGTGCCCGTGGCCCCAAGGCAGAGATCGGCAGCCACCGCACTGGCCGACCCACCTGACGAGCCGCCAGGGGTGAGGGCCGTCTCTTCGTTACCGCGCCGCCAGGGGTTCACCGCATTGCCGTAAACGGAGGTCTCGTTGGACGACCCCATGGCAAATTCGTCCATGTTGAGCTTGCCCAGCATGACCGACCCGGCATCGAAAAGGTTCTGGCTGACAGTGGATTCATACTCCGGCTTGAAGCCGTTCAGAATGCCTGAGGCGGCCTGCGACGGCACACCTTTGGTGCAGAACAAATCCTTAATTCCCAATGGGATACCGCACATGTTTGGCGCATCGCCCTTGGCCAGACGCGCGTCAGCGGCTTTGGCCTGATCCCGTGCCAGATCGGGGGTGTGATGCACAAACGCGCCCAAGGCATCAGCACCTTCAATGGCGTTGAGGCATGCTTCGGTCAGCTCAAGCGAGGTGACGTCCTTGGCGCGCAGTTTGTCGCGGGCTTCGGCGATGGTCAGCGTGTTGAGTTCAGCCATTATTCGACCACCTTCGGCACGGCAAAAAAGCCTTCGCGCGCATCTGGCGCGTTCGCCAGAACCTTGTCCTGTTGATTGCCGTCTGTGACGTCATCAATCCGGCGTTTGAGCCGCATGGGCGTGACCGACACCATCGGCTCGACGCCCTCCACATCGACCTCATTGAGTTGTTCAATGAACCCAAGGATTGTGTTGAACTCCTGCGCCAGCGCAGGCAGGTCGTCTTCTTCCACCCGGATACGGGCAAGTTTGGCCACTTTGGCGGCGGTCGCGGTGTCAATGGACATGCGTCTCTCCGTTGCGGTTTTCGCCTTGCGTTTAGCCTTGTGCTGCTGGCGGTGCAAGTCTGTGGCGGCGATAGATTTCGATCATCCAGGCCAACAGGATGGCGTTGAGGATGTGCCAGAGGAAATGCGTGCCCAGAGGAAGGGTCTCGCAAAGCGGCATATCCAGACTTCGGAAGGTGAGCGAGAGCATCAAAAGACCCGCTCCGATGGCCAATCCACGAGACAAAGGCGGGTTCGCGCGCAAGAGGATCGCGTAGATCGCGATGAATATTGGGACGAGCAGATAGCCTGCCGATTGCCCATAGAGCGGCACGGATTGAAACACCGGTATCAGCGCGGCGGATAGGGGCAAAAACGCCATCATGATTGCGAGGGACCACACAGTGGACAAGCCCAGAAAATCGCGGCTGGCCGCAAAGATGTAGATCAGTATGAACGCAACAATTGGAACAACATCCAAAGCGCCCGCCCAGGGTTGCGCAAAGGTGTGAAAGAGGAAACTGCCAATCCCTATAAGGCCCAATACGGTCGTAAGGGTCCATGCCAACGGGGCATGGGCTGTACGCAGCCGATACGCCATCACAAGAGCCGCGATGACAAAGGCCGCATTGGTTACGGCGTTGACCGGCTCGGCCCAAAAGCTTGGATCAATGCGTTCGCAGTATCCGTCAACATGTTCGGTCCAAGTCATCTTGGTTTGCTCTGGGCCTGTCTATGGGTAGATTGACGTAAACATAGGAGGTTTCTCATGAAAATCATCTGGCTTGGCCATGGCAGCTTTCGTATCGAAATCGCAGGGGAGGTATTGCTCATTGATCCCTGGCTGACTGGCAATCCGGTGTTGCCAGAGGACAGTCATGAGGCGGCGGTGGCGGGGGCGACGCATATCCTTTTGACCCATGCGCATTTTGACCACGCGGCGGATTTGCCGGATCTGGCCAAGCGGCTGAACATCCCGGTGGTCGGTCAATACGATCTGATGTCCTGGTGGGAAGAAAGCCAGGGCGTGGCGACTGTGGGCTTCAACAAAGGCGGCACGGTGCAACTGGGCGATGTGGCGGTGACCATGGTCAACGCATTGCACTCGTCCAGCTTTGGTGGACCGGACGGGCCACATGTGCCTGGCACGGAATGCGGGTACATGATCGCGGGTGAGGGCCATGTGATTTATCTTTCTGGAGATACAGACGTGACAGCGGATATGGGCATCTGGAACGATCTGCACACGCCGGATATCGGCATTCTGTGTGCCGGTGGGCATTTCACCATGGATATGCGCCGCGCAGCTTATGCCGCCAAGACGTTTTTCAATTTCAAGACGGTCATCCCGTGTCATTACAAAACTTTCCCGATTCTCGAGCAATCGGCGGATGTGCTGAAAAATGCCTTGTCCGGGGTGGATGTCGTTGAGCCCAAGGTGATGCAGGCGATTGATATCTGAGGCGGTCCAAGTCTTTTCTGAAAAGACTTGGCAAAAGCTTTTTGAAAGCTTTTGGCCTCAGCGGCGGGTCGCGAAGAAGGCTTTGAGCAGGGCTTCTGCTTCTTTTGCTGCGATCCCGTCGAAAATCTCGGGCACATGATGTGTCTGTGGATGCGTGAAGATACGCGCGCCATGTTCCACCCCGCCGGACTTGGGATCTGATGCGCCATAGTAGAGCCGTTCAATGCGCGCATGGGCCATCGCCATGGCGCACATCGCGCAGGGTTCCAGCGTGACGGTCAATGTATAGCCGGGCAGGCGTTCCGAACTGGCTGCCGCGCAGGCGGCGCGCAGGGCCAGGATTTCGGCGTGGGCTGTCGGATCGCTCAATTCACGGGTTCTGTTGCCTGCCTGCGCCACGATGCGCCCCTTGGGGTCCGCAACAACGGCCCCCACAGGCACTTCGCCACGTGCAGCAGCGGCGCGGGCTTCCTCAAGAGCGGTGTCCATATGGCTTTTGAATGTCATTGGACCAGATGGCCCAAGCCTGGGTGCTTTCGCAAGAGGCGATGATGCGCTAAGGGCAAGGGATGAGCCAGACACCCCCTCCCAAGACGCCCCCCGGTGACCGTATCGCCAAGGTGATTGCCCGCGCTGGCCTTGCCAGCCGACGAGAGGCCGAGCGCCTGATCGAGGCCGGACGGGTCAAGGTCAATGGCAAGGTGATTGATCGTGCCGCCCTCAATGTGACGCCCAAAGACAAGATCGAGGTGGATGGCCGCCCGCTCGATGCGCCTGAGCCGCCGCGTTTGTGGCTTTATCACAAGCCGACCGGGTTGGTGACAACCACGCGCGACGAGCAGGGCCGCGAGACGATTTTTGACGCGCTGCCTGAGGATTTGCCGCGCGTGATGAGCGTCGGGCGGCTTGATCTGAACTCAGAGGGTCTGCTGCTCTTGACCAATGATGGCGGGATCAAACGCAAGCTGGAACTGCCCTCCACTGGCTGGGTGCGCAAGTACCGGGTGCGGCTCAAGGGGCGTCCAAGGGATGAGACCTTCGCGCCTTTGCGCGAAGGGTTGGAGATTGACGGCGAGCGGTTTCAGCCGATGCAAGTGACCCTCGATCGCCAGCAAGGCGCCAATGCCTGGATCACTGTTGCGATCCGCGAGGGCAAAAACCGCGAGATTCGCCGCGCGATGGAGGCCGTGGGATTACAGGTCAACCGGTTGATCCGCCTCAGCTACGGGCCGTTTCAGCTGGGACAGTTGAAAGCCGGTGAGGTGCTCGAAATCCGCCCGCGCGTGCTGCGCGATCAGCTGGGGCTTGAGGATGAAAAGGCGCAGGCGGTGCCGCAGAAACCCAATAAGGTACGGCGTCGGCGGCGGTGAGATTTGGGTATTTTTGACAAGAAAGAAGCTGATGTGAGGAGGAGGCAATGCGGGCCTTGATCCAACGGGTGAGCGAGGCACAGGTTCGTGTTGAGGGACAGGTTATTGGCCAGACCGGAGCGGGGCTCTTGGTATTGGTCTGTGCCATGCAAGGGGATGAGGACGCGCAGGCACAGGCGCTGGCCGCGAAAGTGGCCAAGTTGCGGGTCTTTCGGGATGAGGCAGGCAAAATGAACCGCTCGGTGCGCGATGTGGGTGGCGGCGCTTTGGTGGTGAGCCAATTTACATTGGCTGCAGACACAACGCGCGGCACCCGGCCCGGGTTTTCCGGCGCGGCAGCACCTCAGGACGGACGGCGGCTTTATGAGCTTTTTGCAAAGGCGTTGGCGGCGGAAGGCGTGCCGGTGGAAACCGGAGAGTTCGGCGCGGATATGCAGGTGAGCCTTGTGAATGACGGGCCAGTGACGATTTGGCTGGAGGTTTGAGGGCGCGCCAAATGTCGCGCTTTTCCTTTTGGATCGTCGCGTTAAACTCTGCACATGCCGTACCAATGGACCTCATCTGAGACAGCGCATGGCGACGTGGAATGCCTGCGTCTTTGGCCGCACCGGTCCCTGCCGCGCTGGGGTTTTGCCGTGTTTATTCTGATCACCTGTGTGATGTTCACCATGCCGCTTTTCCCGCTTTTGGGCACGGCCACGTTATGGGGGCTGTTGCCTTTTTTGGTGCTGGCGGTCTGGGGTGTGTGGTACGCGCTGCAGCGATCCTACCGTGATGGCGCGATGGGAGAGGAACTGACCATTGGGCGTGAGGAGGTGCATCTGCGCCGCACCAATGCGCGCGGACCTGCGCAGGAATGGGAAAGCCAGAGCTATTGGACCAAAGTGCACATGCACCCCACGGGTGGACCGGTGCCGCATTACGTGACACTGAAGGGCAAGGGGCGCGAGGTCGAGATCGGGGCGTTTCTGTCTGAGGATGAACGCAAGGCGCTTTATGGTGAGATTGCCGAGGTTTTGAAGCGGATGGGTGAGCCGGATCCGGTGGTGGGGTAAGCGGTGGTGGTGCTTTAGGGTGGAGGATGGCTGCTTTGAGCCCAAAATGACTCCTCTCGCGCGGAATCAAGGCGCGGTAGCGCCGCCGCGCGATCGCCAGACCGCCCCCCGGGCTGGCGATTGGTCAACGTAAGCGCGGCAGTCAAAGGATTTGCGGTTTAGGTTGACATAAACTGCATGGAAAAACTGTAGGTCGCCATCCCGCGGTCTGGCGATCGCGCGGCTCATCGCGGAGACTACGAAACGGCAGCTTCGTCCGCAAAGCAGACAACCCCACAGGCGGATCAATCTTTCAAAACCGCCTTGGGTTCACGCCCCGGCGCAGAGCTTATCCTTCACCTTTGGTCCCACGGCTCCGAAATCCATCTGGCCGGTATACTGGTCCTTGAGGTGGCCCATGACCTTGCCCATGTCGCGGATTGACTCCGCGCCGGTGGCGGTGATGGCGGCCTTAATCGCGTCGCTTACTTCGGCTTCGTCGAGTTGACGGGGCAGGAACTCCTCGATGACACTGATCTCGGCGCGTTCGGTTTCAGCAAGATCAAGACGTCCGCCTTCTTCATAGGCGCGTGCGCTTTCCATGCGCTGCTTGGTCATCTTGCCAAGAATGGCCAGGATTTCTGCGTCGCCCACACCTTCACCGGTGTCGCTGTCGCTGCCGCGTTGCGCGATGTCCTGATCTTTGATTGCGGCGTTGATCAGCCGCAAAGTGCCGAGGCGTGTGGCGTCTTTGTCTTTCATTGCCTGTTTGAGCGTATCGCCCACGCGTTTGCGCAAACCCATTGTTCATGCATCTCCGTGCCATATCACAAGACACGATGCTTAGCCCAAACTGTGCGTGGGCGCAACCACTAGCAGATTGCGCAAATCCCTTGTTTTGCTGGCTGGGCAACATCACGTGACGTGAGGTTTTCCTCTCTCCGGAACGGCCTTGACCGCGCCAGTGGCGATCCTTAGGTTCGCGCCAATTTGCGCATTTGGAGATTCTGCACATGGCCTCTGCTGCTGATGCCCACCCGACCGCATGTCTGGCGCTTGCGGATGGATCGTTATTTTACGGAAAAGGGTTTGGCGCGGTAAAGGAGGTCTCGGCGGAGCTGTGCTTTAACACTGCAATGACGGGGTATCAGGAGATCATGACTGACCCAAGCTATGCAGGACAAATCGTGACGTTCACTTTTCCGCATATCGGCAATGTTGGCGTGAACCCCGATGATGATGAGACCGCTGATCCGGTTGCCGAGGGCATGGTGGTTAAGTGGGATCCCACCGAGCCGTCAAACTGGCGTGCGACCGAGCGATTGGGAGACTGGCTGGCCCGGCGGGGCAGGGTGGCGATTGGCGGTGTGGACACGCGGCGTTTGACGCGTGCAATCCGCCAACAGGGCGCACCGCATGTGGCGCTGGCGCATGACCCTGACGGACAGTTTGACACTGTAGCTCTGGTAGAGCAGGCGCGGGCCTTTGCCGGGCTGGAGGGCATGGACCTGGCGCAAACGGTCACCTGCGCGCAATCCTACCGCTGGGACGAAATGCGCTGGGCCTGGCCTGAAGGGTATACCCGCCAGACCGAAGCCAAGCACAAGGTCGTCGCGGTGGATTACGGGGCCAAACGCAATATCCTGCGGTGTCTGGCCTCCGCAGGCTGTGAGGTCACGGTTCTTCCCGCAACGGCCACAGCCGAGGATGTGCTTGGTCACAATCCTGATGGTGTGTTTTTGTCAAACGGCCCCGGCGATCCGGCTGCGACCGGGGAATATGCTGTACCGATGATACAAGGTGTGCTGAAGAAGGACATTCCAGTCTTTGGCATTTGTCTGGGCCACCAAATGCTGGCGCTGGCGCTTGGCGCCAAGACGATCAAGATGAACCACGGTCATCATGGGGCCAACCACCCGGTGAAGGAAATTCAGACCGGCAAGGTGGAAATCACCTCGATGAACCACGGCTTTGCAGTGGATGCTGACACGCTGCCCAATGGGGTGGAAGAAACGCATGTGTCGCTCTTTGACGGCTCGAATTGCGGCATTCGGATGAAGGATCGTCCGGTCTTTTCGGTTCAGCACCACCCCGAAGCCAGCCCCGGTCCGCAGGACAGTTTTTACCTCTTTGAACGTTTTGCAGCCTCCATGGCAGGGTGATCGCGCCCGGATCGCCATTTTGAGTTAAACAAATCTTCACGTCATCTTAACCATGTTTGACGCACCTTGCCCGCGATGCATTGGGCAAGGGATGATCATATGGCGATGACAGAGTTGCAGACTCCGCCGTCTTCGAGCGAGCAGGTGGCCTCTCATAGTGTCGCCGATGCTGCTCTGGAACAGCAATTGGTTCAATCCGGACGTTTGAATGCCGAAGACCTGGCAGATGCCCGAACGCTTCAGGCGCTTTGCGGGCAACCCCTGGATCAGGTGCTGGTGGCGGACGGGGTTCTCTCGGCGCAGGTTATGACCGAGCTGCGCGCACAGATTCACGGCTGCCGCGCCATATCACGCATCGAACTGGAAGAGTTGCGGCCGATCCCGGTGGGCATCCCGGCGCAAGTGTTGCTGAAACATGCGGTTTTGCCTGTGCGGGATCGAGATGATACCGCGGCTGTAATATGTGCATCCCCTGAGGATCTACACCGCGCGCGGCCTCATTTGCCCGCCTCCTTGCAGGATGCGACAATGATTCTGGCAAACCGGGATATGGTAACGCAGCGCATTGGGGCCTTGCACAAATCTGCCTTGGTTCAGGCAGCCGCCGCACGCACACCCGCCGCAGAAAGCTGCCGGACCTGGGCCAATACGCGCGGAAAGCGGGTCAGTCTTTTTACGATTTTTCTTTGCGGGGTGCTGAGCCTGAGTGTGCTGTATCCACAAATGGTATTCTCTGGTCTTGCAGGTATTGCAGCGATCACACTGATTGTATCGGCTTGCTTCAAGGCGTTGGCCTTTTCTGCCCGCGCCGTGTCGCCGATGAAACTAAGTGTCTTGTCTGATGCTTCCGACATCAAGAGACTGCCAAAAGTCTCTGTTCTTGTTCCTCTTTTTCGTGAAACCGAAGTGGCTCGCGTGCTGATTGCGCGCCTCAAGCGGCTCAGTTATCCCAAATCGCTACTGGACGTGGTGCTGGTGCTTGAAGAAGAGGACGGGCTGACCAGCAAAACCCTTGCGAAAACCAATCTGCCGCCCTGGATCAAGGTGGTTGTGGTGCCCGATGGGCGCCCCCGAACCAAGCCGCGCGCGATGAATTACGCGCTCGATTTTTGCGAAGGTGAGATCATTGGCGTCCTCGACGCCGAAGATGCGCCCGACCCGGATCAGATCATGCGCGTTGCGCGCCGGTTTGACGCCGCGCCAAAGGATGTCGCCTGCCTTCAGGGCATTCTGGATTACTACAATCCGCGGCAAAACTGGCTCGCACGTTGTTTCACTATCGAATACGCAGCCTGGTTTCGCATGATCCTGCCCGGTGTGGCGCGATTGGGGCTGGCCATTCCGCTGGGCGGCACGACGCTCTATTTTCGGCGCGATGTGCTGGAAAAACTGGGCGGATGGGACGCCCATAATGTGACCGAGGATGCCGATCTGGGCTTTCGCCTCGCGCGGTATGGGTACCGGACCGAGATGCTTGTGACAGTGACCGAGGAAGAGGCCAATTGCCGCCCGTGGGCCTGGGTCAAGCAACGCTCGCGTTGGCTCAAGGGGTACATGACGACCTATCTGGTGCATATGCGTCAGCCCGTTTTGCTGTACCGGCAACTGGGCGCGCGCAAGTTCTGGGGGTTTCAGGCGCATTTTGTCACTGCTCTTTCGCAACCTTTGCTGGCGCCGTTTCTTTTGTCCTTCTGGCTTGTGCTGCTGGGCCTGCCGCATCCGCTCGACCCTCTGGTGTCGCGCTCTGCGTTGATGACGGTTGGCTTGTTGTTCCTGATGATTGAGGCCGTCAACATCTGTATCGGCCTTGCGGCAGTGTTCAAACCCAAGCACAGGCATCTTCTGCCGTGGGTTCCCACGTTGCACCTTTACTGGCCGTTGGGCGCGATTGCCGCTTACAAGGCGCTTTACGAATTGGTTTTAAAGCCATTTTTTTGGGACAAGACACAGCACGGCCTGTCACTCAACCAAGTGTCACCACCGGAAAAGCACGCCTCAGCCGAAGGTTTCGATCTCACCTGAATCAAGCTTTAGCCGCGTGACAAAAGCCTTCGAGATATGTGCGCGCAGAGCCTCTCCGGCAGCGGCACCATCGCCGTTTTCGATGGCCGTGACAATCGCATCATGTTCGGCCAGCGCGTCAAGCGGACGGCCCACGGCCGCAAGAGATGTCGTTGCCATAAGCGCCATCGAACGGTGCACCAAATCCAGTTGTTGGACCAGAAACCGGTTATGCGAGGACAAGTGAATCTGCTTGTGAAAGCGCCGGTTGGCGCGGGCCATGGCACTCGGGTCTTCGATCAGGCGATGATCATCGGTTACCATATCGCGCAGCACGCGCACCTCTTCGGGTGTCGCGTGACGCGCAGCAAGATTGGCGGCCAGCCCTTCCAACTCGGCCCGCACCACATAAAGCTCGGCCAGTTGGTTGTGGTCCAGCGACGACACAATCAGGCTGCGCCCGTCGCGCGTCAGCAGGGATTGCGTCTCAAGCCGTTGAAGCGCCTCGCGAATGGGCGTGCGTGATACACCGAACCTCTCGGCGAGATCGCTTTCCACCAAGCGGTCGCCGGGCTTGTACATCCCGGTATCAATCGCCTCCAAAACAAGCGTGTAGGCATCTTTTTGCGGCGTGGCTATGGTCATCGCGCTCTCTGTCGTTAGGTATGGTCGATGTGTCAGACTATCCGTGGCGCAATGGGTGATTCAAGCCCAGAGGCGCGAATGGGGAAAATAGTTGGGCCAAGGTCCAAGCAGATGAGGGACAAAAGGGATGCCAAAGCAGCATTTTGAGCATGTTGAGACATGGGTCTTTGATCTCGACAACACGCTTTATCCCCCATCCGTGCGCCTCTTTGACCAGATCGAAGTCCGCATGACTCAATACGTCATGACCGAACTTGGCGTGGACCGGCAAGAGGCGGACCGGTTGCGCAATCTCTACTGGCATCAGCATGGCACCACACTGGCAGGTCTGATGCGCGAACATGACCTCGATCCGTTGCCCTATCTGGAGGATGTGCATGACATCAATTTTGATGCGCTGGAGGCGGACGTAGATCTGGCCGCGCGCATCCGGGATCTGCCGGGGCGCAAGATTGTCTACACCAATGGCTGTGCTCCCTATGCGACGCGCGTGGTCGAGGCGCGTGGTCTTTCGGGATTGTTTGATGCGATCTACGGCGTTGAGCATGCAGGCTTTCATCCCAAGCCGGATCGCAAGGCGTTCGATATGGTCTTTGCACAAGATGGGCTAGAGCCGACGCGCGCCGCGATGTTCGAAGACGAGGCACGTAATCTGGCCGAGCCTCATGCGATGGGTCTGCGCACGGTTCATGTCGCGCCTGAACGTCAGGAACTGGACCACGTGCATCATCATACCGATGATCTTTCCGGGTTTCTCGCACGCCTTCTGTGACAGGCTGCCGCGCTGCGTCGAAATGCGCCTTTTGCTTTGAAAAAGCGGACATATCTCGTGCCTTAGCGCACGCGACAGGAGAGAGACATGACTGCGACAGACACCTCACAGCTTACCTATACGCAAAGTCGCCCGGAGCGGAGCGAGGCCGCCGAAGTGGCAATGACAATCTTGACAGTAGCGGTTCTTGTGGCTGCTTGGGCAACCGCCGTGGTTATCTGGGGTTTGCCCGGACTGTATATTCCCGCTGTGGCCATGGTGCCGGTCATGTTTGCGGCTTTGATTTACATCGCCTGGGGATGAAGCGTCGCATTGGCTTTGGCGCTCAAATCGCACTAGTTTGTCGACGAGGAGAGCCGATATGAGCCAATTTGACTGCGATATCCTTGTGTCGGGCGGCGGTGTTGCCGGACTTTCGGCAGCGGCTGTGCTGGGGCATGCAGGGTTCGATGTTGTCTGCGTAGATCCGGCACCTCCGATCATGGAACGAGACGCAGAAGGTGCTGACCTGCGAACGACCGCCATCCTGCAGCCCGCGCAGGCCCTGTTAGCGGACGCAGGGCTGTGGGCGCGGCTCGAGGATCACGCGGCCCCTTTGCAGGTCATGCGGATAGTTGATGCAGGTGGAGCAGAGCCGGAACCGCGCATCGTCAAGGATTTCAACGCGTCGGATATCTCGGATAAGCCCTTTGGCTGGAACCTGCCCAACTGGCTCTTGCGCCGAGAGATGGTGGCGCATCTTAAGACACTGCCAAATGTAACATTCCTGCCGGGCACGGCGGCAAAGGCGCTTTTTACCCGCGAAAGCGAGGCGCGCGTGACGCTATCTGATGGCACACTCAAGCTATGCCGCCTCGTGGTCGCCGCAGATGGGCGTGGCTCGCCGATGCGTGAGGCCGCAGGCATTGAGGTGCACACAACGCGCTATGGGCAAAAGGCGCTGGCCTTTGCCGTCACACACGCCATTCCGCATGATAATGTTTCGACCGAAATTCATCGTACTGGCGGGCCTTTCACGCTTGTGCCTTTGCCCGACTATGAGGGCAGGCCGTCATCCGCCATTGTCTGGATGGAACGTTCTGCGGAGGTGAGCCGTCTGGCCGCATTGGATGTCCCGGAGTTTGAGGCCGAGATGAGTGCGCGGTCCTGTCATCTCTTTGGTCCGCTGACACTGGCCTCGCGGCGCACGGTCTGGCCCATCATCAGCCAGTTGGCAGAGCGCATGTGCGCCGAACGTGTGGCGCTTGTGGCAGAGGCGGCACATGTGGTGCCGCCCATCGGGGCGCAGGGGCTGAACATGAGTCTCGGCGATATTCGGGTGCTTTTGGACTTGGCACAAGCGCAGTCCGATCGCTTGGGCGATGCAGGCATGCTTGAGACCTATCACAAGCGTCGCCATTTGGAGGTCACCGCGCGCGTGAAAGGAATTGATGTGCTCAACCGGGCTTCTATGGTGCAAACGCCGGTGTTGCGCGACGCGCGTGCGGCGGGGCTGAACGCCCTTTATGCGATGGCTCCAGTGCGCAAGACGCTTATGCAGATGGGGCTTGGCGTGCGTTGAGCCTGCTCATCAGCCCTTACGGCCTTCTTCGCGATGAAGCCCAATAGGGCTGAAGAGCACTACAGCACTTTGTCGATCACCTCTTGCAGCCGCGCCTTGGCGGCGGGCACGTCATAGAGCTTATCCAGACCAAAAAGCCCCAGGCGGAAGGTGCGAAAGCCTTCGGGCTCATTGCATTGCAGCGGCACGCCTGCTGCGATTTGCATGCCTTCGGCGCTGAATTTCTTGCCATTCTGGATGTCCGGGTCGTCGGTATAGCTCACCACCACACCCGGCGCGCCAAAGCCCTCGGCGGCGACAGAGGTCACGCCCTTGTCGGCCAGCATCGCGCGCACGCCATTGCCCAGCTCCCATTGCGCGTCGCGCAGCTTTTCAAAGCCAAATTCCTTGGTCTCCAGCATCGTGTCGCGAAACCCGCGCAGCGCATCGGTGGGCATCGTGGCGTGATAGGCATGCCCGCCGTTCTCATAGGCCGCCATGATCGAACGCCACTTCTTGAGATCAATCGCGAAGCTGTTGGAAGTCGTGCTCTCAAGCCGCTCCAGCGCGCGTTCTGACATCATCACCAGACCTGCCGAGGGTGAGGCTGACCAACCCTTTTGCGGGGCCGAGATCAACACATCCACGCCCGTGGCCTTCATATCGACCCAGGCGCAGCCCGAGGCGATGCAATCGAGGATCATCAATGCGCCCACTTCATGCGCGGCTTTGGCCAGTTCGGTGATGTAGTCATCGGGCAGGATAATGCCCGCGCTTGTTTCCACATGCGGGGCGAACACCGCATCGGGTTTGGCCTCGCGAATTTTTGCGGTGACTTCTTCTATTGGGGCAGGGGCGAAGGGGGCCGTGGCCCCATTGCCCGTCTGCCGCGCCATGCAAACGGTGGTGTTTGATGTGAATTGACCGGCATCAAAGATCTGCGTCCAGCGGAACGAGAACCAGCCGTTGCGCACGATGAGCGCATGGGCATCGGTGCCAAACTGCCGGGCCACCGCTTCCATCCCATAGGTGCCTCCACCGGGAATGAGGGCCACGCCATCAGCGTTGTAAACCTGTTTCAACATAGATGAGATATCATTCATAACCTGCTGAAAGGATTGACTCATATGGTTCAAAGAGCGGTCCGTGAAAACCACGGAATATTCCAAAAGACCATCGGGATCGACATGGGAAAGAAGGGCGTTCATTGGGGGCTCCGATGCGAAAAATAAAATATGGCGTTAGCGGAAACATAGCATGTCTGCGGATACAGCGCATCGCGTATTCCCGTCAAAGTCCCGCGGCTTTTCGACCCTTATCCAATAGGCCCCGGACGGCGTTCCTCACTCAAAAGCACATTGGCCTCTACATCCCCGACACCCGGCAGGGTCATGATACGGCGGCGCAGAACGCGTTCAAAGTCAGAGATATCGCGCGCTACAACCCGGAGACGGTAATCATACATGCCAAGCACATGTTCCACGGTCTGCACTTCGGGGATGGCGCTGACGGCGGTCTCGAAATCCTGCAGGCTCACGCGGCCCTTGGTGGCCAGTTTCACACCCAGAAACACAGTCACGCCAAAGCCCAGCTTGGCGGCGTCCAATTCCAACTTGCGCCCAGCCAGGACACCGGCCTCGCGCAGCCGCTTGATCCTCCGCCAGACCACAGGTTGCGAGGCGTCATAGCGGCGGGCCAATGCCCCGGTGCTCACCCGCGCATCCCGCGCCAACGCGCCCAGAAGTTTGCGGTCGAGATCATCGAGCTCAATCATATCGGCAGGCTTTCATCGGATTTGATCCGCGCCACATGCATCAGCGCCTCAATCTCGGCGATATGGGGCAGGGTGAGGATACGGTCGCGGTAAATCTCCTGATAATGCGCCATGTCGCGGGCAATGACCGACAGGCGCAGATCGACCCGGCCCAGGAAGGTCTGGCACTCCAGCACTTCGGGCACCTGTCGCGCGGCGTCCAGAAACTCGTCAAAGGCCCGCGCGTGGGTTTTGTCGAGCGTGAAGCGCAGGGAGACTTCCACCGAGTAGCCTAATCGCTGCCAGTCGATCTGGGCGGTCACGCCCTTGATGATGCCCAGCTCCTCAAGCCGCGTGATCCGGCGCGCGGCACTTTGCGGACTGATGGCGCAACGCTCTGCCAGCTCAGCCGGGCTGAGCGTGGGGTCAGATTGCAGGTAGCGCAGAATCCGGCGATCCTCGTCTTTGAGCATTAAAAATCCAGCAAATACATAAATTCAGAATTGAATTATCAGTATTGGAATAGAATTAACAGAGTCTAAAACTGTTTCACGCGCGAAACATCCGATATCACCTGCCTCAGATAGAAACCGGAAGGACGTGAAACCATGCGCGTATATTATGACCGCGATTGCGACATTAACCTCATCAAAGACAAGAAAGTTGCCATTCTGGGCTACGGCTCTCAGGGGCACGCCCATGCGCTCAACCTGCGTGACAGTGGCGCGAAGAACCTTGTCGTGGCACTGCGTGAAGGCTCGGCCAGCGCCAAGAAAGCCGAAGGCGAAGGCCTTAAGGTTATGGGTATTGCCGAGGCGGCGGCCTGGTGTGATCTGATCATGTTCACCATGCCCGATGAGCTTCAGGCCGAGACATACAAGAAATATGTCCATGACAACATCCGCGAAGGCGCTGCCATGGCCTTTGCGCACGGTCTCAACGTGCATTTCGGCCTAATCGAGCCAAAGCCCGGCGTCGACGTGATCATGATGGCCCCCAAAGGCCCCGGTCACACGGTACGCGGCGAGTATGTCAAAGGCGGCGGCGTGCCCTGTCTTGTGGCGGTGGACAATGACGCGTCCGGCAAAGCGCTTGAAATCGGCCTCAGCTATTGCTCGGCCATCGGGGGCGGGCGCTCTGGAATCATCGAGACCAATTTCCGCGAAGAATGCGAAACCGATCTCTTCGGCGAACAGGCGGTTCTCTGTGGCGGTCTGGTTGAACTCATTCGCATGGGCTTTGAGACGCTGGTTGAGGCAGGCTATGCGCCTGAGATGGCCTATTTTGAGTGTCTGCACGAGGTGAAACTGATCGTCGACCTGATCTATGAAGGCGGCATTGCCAACATGAACTACTCGATCTCGAACACCGCGGAATATGGCGAGTATGTCAGCGGCCCCCGTGTGTTGCCTTATGAGAAGACCAAGAAAGAGATGAAGGCGATCCTGACAGATATTCAGACCGGTAAATTCGTGCGTGACTTCATGCAGGAAAACCAGGTCGGTCAGCCCTTCTTCAAAGGCACGCGCCGCATGAACGACGCACACCAGATCGAAGAAGTGGGCGAAAAGCTTCGCGCGATGATGCCCTGGATTTCTGCGGGCAAGCTTGTGGATCAGGAAAAGAACTGATCTGTCGGTGACATGGTGCAGTTAAGGCGCCCGGCAGTTTGGGCGCCTTTTTCTTTTGCAGGAACCAAATGACAGAAATCTCCCTCGCCAATTGGCTCCGGCTGGCAACCCTTGGTGTGATCTGGGGCGCGTCCTTCATGTTCGTCACCATCGCTTTGGAGGGCGTGGGGCCTCTGACACTGGTGGCGGTGCGGCTTTGTCTGGGGGCAGCTTGTCTGCTGGTTTTGACCGCTGCACTTGGCGCGGGTTTGCCGCGTGTGACCGGAGCGGGGGCGGGCAAGCTTTGGGGCTTCATCCTGGCCATGGGTGTGTTTTCCAATGCCGTGCCCTTTGCCTTGCTCAGCTGGGGACAACAGGTGGTGGCCTCGGGCTTTGCCGGGGTGTGCATGGCGGTGGTGCCGCTTTTTATTTTGCCGCTGGCGCATATCTTTGTGCCGGGCGAGTCCATGAGCCTGCGCCGATTGGTGGGATTTGTGACCGGGACCATTGGTGTCATCGTTTTGATCGGACCGGAGGCTTTTGCCTCGACGGGTGCCGAGTTTGAGACCCTGGCCAAGCTGGCCTGTGTTGGCGCGGCATCGTGCTATGCCGTCGGGTCTATTTTCACCCGGCTCTGTCCTGAGGTGAACCGTTTGGCCCTGGCGGCGGCTGTTCTGCTGGTCGCGGCTTTGCTCTTTACGCCCTATGCACTTGTGACCGAAGGGTGGCCACAGATGCCGCAAGGCACGAGCTTTTGGGCTTTGGTTTACCTTGGTCTTTTGCCCACGGGTCTGGCGCAAATTCTGCTTGTGCAGGTTATTCGTGAGGCGGGGCCGGTTTTCATGAGCCTCGTCAATTATCAGGTCCCCATATGGTCGGTGGTGTTTGGCGCGGTCATTCTCAATGAAGCCTTACCGCCAAGCCTGTATCTGGGGCTGGCATTGATTCTGGCTGGTGTCGCCCTGAGCCAGCTTGGTGCGCTCAAGCGCCTCTTTTCCGGGCGCGCGTGATCGGGGCTTGTGTTGTGGTCGAGTATTTTAAGAACAGTGAAAGCTTCCACTGATTTCATCGTTCTTGAAAAATACTCAAATACCGCCGGTTGCCGCTTGCCAGAGCTTTAACGCCTCGGCGGTTGCCGCGACATCATGAACACGGTGTAGCTGAATGCCCTGAGCAATGCCTGCCAGGGTGACGGCAAGCGAGCCGGGCATCCGAGCGCCTGCATCTTCCGTCCCGCCTATCGTGCCGATAAAGCGTTTGCGCGAAGCCCCGAGCAGGATCGGGCAGCCCAGCCCGTGAAAGAGTGCGAGGTTTTGCAGAAGCGTCAGATTGTGTTCCAGCGTCTTTCCGAATCCGATGCCGGGGTCTGCGATGATGCGGGAGCGGGGGATCCCGATGGCGACCAGGGTCTCGATCCGGGTCTCAAGGTAGTCGTAAACATCCAGCGCCACATTGTCGTAGCGCGGGTCCTTTTGCATCATGTCCGGTGTGCCCTGGGCGTGCATGACGCATACCGGCAGGCCAGCCTCGGCGCAAAAGGGGGCGAGGGCGGGATCAAAGGTAAACCCGGCCACATCATTCACCAGCGATGCGCCTGCCTCATGTGCTGCGCGTGCGACCTCCGCTTTGCGTGTGTCGATGGAGATGGGAATTCTGCTTTCAGAGCGCAGGGCTTCGATCACTGGAGCGGTGCGGCGGATTTCTTCGACTATGGCGACTTCCTCGGCTCCCGGACGAGTGGATTCGCCGCCGATGTCGATGATGTCTGCGCCATCGCTGATCATGTCCTGCGCGTGGCTGAGGGCGACGTCTGGTGCAGTGTACCGGCCACCGTCGGAAAAGCTGTCTGGTGTGACGTTGAGGATGCCCATGAGGCGCGGGGCATCAAAGCCCAGCCCGGCAATGGGCAGGCGCGGCGCGCTGAGACGCTTGGCAACATCGCGCGGCAGGTCATACGCCTGTATGATGTGTGACGGGTCTTCCCGGCTGATGACTTCGACCGCGTCAAACCAGCACCAGCCCCCGGCCAATGGCAGGGCTGTTTTGGGGCGTGCGTGGTCGTGTTGAGGCAGGGGGCGGTAGTAGCGCATGAGTTGGGGTGTTATCGTCACAGTCCGGATTGTGCGATGTCCTGCATCAGAACCGGCACCGGAGAGCGTTCGGGCGGTGCCTCTCCGATCAAGAGCAGGTCAGAGGCGTCCATATGCCCGGCAAACCAGGCGGCGAGGGCAACCGGATCATCGGGGCCGGTCTTGGGGCCGTCGATCGCATCGAGCACGATCTTGGAGGGCGCCCAGACGCTGATCTGGCCGTTTTTCATGGCCCAGTCCAATTCGGTGCGGGTGTTCACAACGACACAACGGTCATCGCGCCCGGCCAGCATCCAGGCGTTTTGCTCCAGCGCCAGAAGGTCCACGCGCCGTTGGGTCATCTTGTGACCGGTTTTGGGACTGGGCACCTCGGCATGGCCGACGCAGAGGATGACCGGTTCGGCGCGCGCCTCCAGCTGGTCCAGCCAATGCGCAAGATTGGGTGAGCGAATGGCCTGATTTGTGAGATAGACCACATGCGGATGTGGTGTGATGTCGGGAAGGTGGCCAACCGGTTTGGTGGCCAGATCGGCGACTGAGCGTACGATCTCAACTCCCAGTGCGCCCGGTCCGCGATCCAGCTTTTCGATTCGCACAAAGGTGCGCACGGCCTGAGGTTCCAGCAGGATGCGTTCGGCAATGCGTTCGGCGAGGGTTTCCAGCAGGTTCAGACGCTCGGCTGCCAGTTCGGCGGCAATGGCCTCGGTCACACGGTCATAGCTGAGGATGCGGTCCACATCATCATCAATGGCAACGTCCAGAGGACGCACTTCGACCACCACGTTGAAAGACACACGTTGCGTGATGCCGCGCTCGGCCTGAAACGCGCCAATCTCGACCTCGACCACATGTTCGCGCACGGAGATGCGATCCAGCGGGCCATCGGGCGCTGTGGCATCGGCACGGGCCGAAGGGTGCTCAAAGGCAAGACGGATTTCATTCGACATGAGGGCAATCCCAAGGGCTAGTCTTTGCCCGGGGATAGCATGGGCCATGTTGGCAGCGAAAGGCGGAATGCGACAGGCAAGCGGACAGGTCCGCCAAGCGTGTGAAGGAAGAGGAGGTTCGGTTCCGAGCCCGATATCTCGAAACC
Source organism: uncultured Roseovarius sp. (assembly GCA_947496175.1). Lineage (GTDB taxonomy): Bacteria > Pseudomonadota > Alphaproteobacteria > Rhodobacterales > Rhodobacteraceae > Roseovarius. The sequence continues at coordinate 964,037 of CANMBU010000003.1, read as the reverse complement.
GAACCTCTTGGCACCGCCGCCGCGGTGTTCATGTCAGGTCTGCATCTCCCCAGCTTCGACCTGACACGTCAGACGTTTTTGTGAGTGGCGGTCTGTGGCTCAGCCCGAGTGAAACTGTGTCTGCCAGCAATGCCCCGTCTTTTTCGCATGCATCCGGGACAAAAGAGTTTGTGTCATGCGGATTGCGTCGCGCAGGCCAAGCTTTTCCTGTTTGAGCTGCTTGATCTCAGTGAAATCCGGTGCTGTGTGGGCTTGAGCGCTTGAAATGCGTTCGTCTAGCTCGCGGTGACGGCGGCGCAGGGTGTCGATGCGGGTCTGGAGCGACTTTAGTGAGACTTTTCTCATTTGGACTGGGGCCTCTTTCCTGTTGAGTGAACCTGATGAACTTCAATGTGGGGGTGGTGCTCCTATAAAAAATCCTATTGGACCTGAAAGTTTGATTTGAAAAACCTATCTAACACCGAGCAGACGTTAAAAAGGACGCGGCGCGTTATGTTGGAACAGGTCACATTACGGCAGCTACGTTACTTCTTGGCGCTGGCTGAAACCGGGCATTACCGCAAGGCGGCGGAGCGGTCGGGCATCAGCCAACCTTCCCTGAGCCAACAGATTGTCAATCTGGAGGCAGCGCTTGGGCTTGATCTGGTTGAGCGCGGTCGTCGGGGGGCTGTTCTGACACCGGGCGGGCGCGAGGTGCTGTCGCTGGCGCGCAAGGTGTTGGATGATGTTGATGCCATGCACGTTCTGGCGCAGGACGCGCGCGAAGGGGTGGGTGGCACGATCCGGCTTGGTTCAACCCCAACTCTGGGGCCGTATTTTCTGCCCTATCTGACGCGCCGATTGCGACAGGCCTATCCAACACTCAAAGTGATCATCCGGGATGCCGCCCCTGTGGTGCTGCAGGAGGAACTGGTGGCTGGGGTGCATGACATCATCCTCACCCAGCTTCCCGTGCAATCCGGGGATTTGCAGGTGGAACGTTTGTTTCGCGAACCTCTCAAGCTGGCCGTGGCGCAGCATCATCCGCTGGCGCAGCAGGCGCTGGTGCGTGATGCCGATCTGGCGGGGCAGGATATTCTGACACTGTCGCGGGCCTATGTGCTGCACAATCAGATTGTATCGCTTTGCGAAGAACTGGGGGCGCATGTCCGGCAGGATTATGAGGGCACCAGCCTTGATGCGCTGCGCCAGATGACGGCGCTCAGTATGGGGCTGAGCTTTCTGCCCGCACTTTATGTGCGTTCAGAAGTGGCGGCTGAAAGTGGCGATGTCGCCATCCTGCCGTTTCGCAATGACTTGTTCACGCGCTCCATCGGCGTGGTCTGGCGCAAACGCGCGGCTCACCGTCAGGTGGTGGCCCGGATCGCAGCAGTGGCGCGGGAGGTGGCGTTGGAGCGGTTCAGGGGGCTGGTTTTGGTGGAGTAGGCGACGTGACTGCGTTTCGGCTTTCGCTGATGTCTCAGGCCACAGTCGAGGCGCTTCAGGGATCCGACCTGCGCGGCGTCATGCGATTTCTGACAAGAGCTATGGCAACAAGGCTCCAGCCGAGAATGGCCTGGCCATGCGCGGATAGGTTTTGGGGACCCTGAAAAAACAAAAGGGTCAAAGCTTCGTAGGGGCTGCGCGGCGGCCAGATGACCCATTGCACGGGCAGGGTGGGAATGAGGATGCGGTAGTACTGGTAGTAAATCTGAGGCGAGACCCACACAAAGACCCAGAATAAGGTCAGTGCCCCCAAGAGACGGAGCCAAACGGGTCTGTCACGGAAGAGACGCCACGCTGTGATTAGGAAGAGGACGAAGAGCAGCAGGCTCAGACAAGCAAGGCCAATCTGGCCCCAGGTCGACAAATCGAAAAAAGAGTCATTTTCGTACATGGGCATCAGGTGTTTCAAATTTTTTGATTATTGCAAACAGATTTGTTGCATCTGCACTTTCAATGCGTTGTGTGTCTGGCATAAAAAAACCGCCGGTGTCGGCGGTTTTCTTTGTTTGTAAAGCGCAGCTTTTACTTCAGCGGTGCGACCGCAAGAATAACCGTGAATTGTTCGCAATAGATGTAAAGCTCGTCATACTTGTCGGTGTCGATCCCGGCAGGCACTTCGAAGGTTGCAGTGCCTTTCTTGACGGTCAGTTTGTCGTGGATCTTGGAGCCTTTGGCGTATTTTTCGCCGCTGCCGAAGCCGATCTTGATGTCTGGCGGGTTTTTCTTGGGATCAAACACGTAGTCATCGGCGAGGACGACCTTGGTTTTCCCGTCGACTTTTTTGACTTTTACAGTGCCGGACACGTTGTAGCCCTGACGGCCCGAAAGGGTGCCCTTGCGGACGTCCGAACCGGCGAAAGAGGGAGTGGCGCCCAAGGTTGTTGCGGCGGCTGCGGCCAGTGTCAGGCCCGCAAATTGGCGACGAGTAACGGTCATTTAGATGTTCCTTTGTTGGGATAGTGTGGCAGAACATGGAGCCTTTTTGTCGCACTCGCTAGGGGCTGAAGCGTCACGGGTGATCAAGTTGAGGTGAAAGTCTGTAGCATTCCGCTTTGCATTGAGCCGGGTATTTCTCGCCTCGGCCAAAAGAAACAGGCCTCAGAGGATCTCTGAGGCCTGTTTTTATAGCGTACTGGAACGGTGTTCAGTGTGCCGGTTGCTTGTCCCAGTCTTCCTGCTTGGGCAGGATCTCGAACGTGTGCTCCGGAGGAGGGGACGGCAGGGTCCATTCCAACGTGTCTGCATATTCGTTCCACGGGTTGTTTTCTGTCACCCGCGCACCCCGGAAGAGGGCGTAGGCGATGACACCGAAGAAGAAGATGAAGCTGGCGAAAGAGATGAACGCGCCAATCGAAGACCAGTAGTTCCAGAGGGCAAACGCCTCAGGATAGTCGATGTAGCGGCGTGGCATGCCCTGACGTCCCAGGAAGTGTTGCGGGAAGAAGGTCAGGTTCGCACCCATGAACATTGCCCAGAAGTGCAGTTTGCCGGCCCATTCAGGATACATGCGCCCGGTCATCTTGGGGAAGTAGAAGTAGATGCCCGCGAAGATCGCAAAGACCGCACCAAGGCTCATCACATAGTGGAAGTGGGCCACAACATAGTAGGTGTCGTGATAGGCCCGGTCGACGCCAGCCTGTGACAGGACAATCCCGGTCACACCGCCCACGGTGAAGAGGAACAGGAACCCAAACGCCCAGAGCATTGGGGTTTTGAATTCAATTGATCCCTGCCACATAGTGGCGATCCAGCTGAAGACTTTCACGCCTGTGGGCACCGCAATGACCATCGTGGCGAGCATGAAGTAAGACTGCTGCGTCAGCGACATGCCCACAGTGTACATGTGGTGTGCCCAGACAACGAAGCCCAGGGCGCCAATGGCGATCAGCGCCCAGACCATCGGCAGGTAGCCAAAGACCGGCTTGCGCGCGAAGGTCGCAATCACGTGGCTGATGATGCCGAAGCCGGGCAGGATGATGATGTACACTTCCGGGTGTCCGAAGAACCACAGGATGTGCTGGTAGAGGATTGGATCCCCACCACCTGCCGGATCAAAGAAGGTCGTGCCGAAGTTGCGGTCGGTCAGAAGCATGGTGATCGCACCCGCCAGAACAGGCAGCGAGAGCAGGATCAGCCAGGCAGTGACGAAGATCGACCAGGAGAAAAGCGGCACTTTGAAGAGCGTCATGCCCGGTGCCCGCATGTTCAGGAAGGTGGTGATCATATTGATCGCACCCAGGATCGAGCTGGCGCCCGAGACGTGCACAGCGAAAATCGCGAGGTCCATCGACATGCCTTGCTCGGTGGTCGAGAGCGGCGGGTAGAGCACCCAGCCGACGCCTGACCCGAGCTGTCCATTGCCGCCCGGCGCCAAAAGCGAGGCAACACCCAGAGATGTACCGGTGACATAGAGCCAAAAGCTGAGGTTGTTCATGCGCGGGAACGCCATATCCGGCGCGCCGATCTGTAGCGGCATGAAGTAGTTCCCGAAGCCGCCGAAGAGGGCGGGGATCACCACGAAGAACATCATCAAAACACCGTGATAGGTGATCATGACATTCCACAGATGGCCGTTCGGGGTACATTCGCCAGCGGCGGCAGCGGTAAAGCGTGCGCCTTCCAGGCACATGTACTGAACACCCGGCTCCATAAGTTCGAGCCGCATGTAAACGGTAAAGGCCACCGAGATCAGGCCGACAAAGGCCGACACGATAAGGTAGAGAATACCGATATCTTTATGATTGGTGGACATGAACCAGCGGGTAAAGAACCCGCGATTGTCTTCGTGTCCGTGCCCGTGAATGGCTGCGTCTGCCATCTAGGTGCCTCCTGTTGGTCAAAATATGGGGACACCGGTAAAGCCTCCGATCAAATGAGACTCAGAGGCGATGGCGTGTCCCGCAACACGCATTGTTTTTAGAATGTCACGCGTTCGGGAGCAATGCATGAGTTTGATTTGGCACAAAGAATTCTGTCTGGGCTGCAGATAATGGTCAGTAGAGCTCATGCGTTTCTTTCTGATTAAGAAAAAATTATTATTTTCAGCACTTTATGTGGCGAGGTTTTCGCGCAGCTCCTGTGTTTGCAGAGCAGAATTGGTAAGAATTGAGCGCAAATTTCCGAGAATTTTCTCTCAGGCGCGACATACTGGCACGCCGGGTCGAAAATTATGTGTGAAATCTCGCGGTGATACGCTCCGCAGGAATTTACCGAAGCGCTCTTGCAGCCCCTTCTGGGGGCCACTACAGTTTTGAAAGAGAGCGGCCCTTTGAGGGTCGTGCGACACATATCAGGCAGGCACATCATGCAAGATCCGATCGACACCTATATGAACACGCTCGTCCCAATGGTTGTAGAGCAAACCAGCCGGGGCGAACGGGCCTATGACATTTTCTCCCGACTTCTCAAGGAACGGATCATTTTCCTGAACGGCCCGGTTCATGACGGAATGTCGAGTCTTATAGTTGCTCAGCTTCTGCATCTGGAGGCCGAGAACCCAAGTAAAGAAATATCTATGTATATCAATAGCCCAGGCGGCGTTGTTACATCAGGTTTGTCGATCTATGACACAATGCAGTACATTCGCCCAAAGATCAGCACGCTTGTCATCGGCCAAGCCGCCAGCATGGGTAGTCTGCTTTTGACTGCTGGTGAGGCAGGCATGCGGTTTTCCCTGCCGAATTCCCGAATCATGGTTCACCAGCCGTCTGGCGGGTATCAGGGTCAGGCGACAGACATCATGATCCATGCGGAAGAAACGCTGAAGCTTAAACGGCGCCTTAATGAAATATACGTCAAACATACCGGACAAACGCTTAAGAAAGTCGAAGAGGCGCTTGAGCGTGACAACTTCATGGCGCCTGAGGATGCCAAGGCTTGGGGTCTCATCGATGAAATCGTTGAAAACCGGGCGAAAGGTGAGGACGAAGACAGCTGATGACGCAGGTGAATTAAGCGTTGTGGTGCTCCTGCACCTATCTTAAGCTGCGCGACATGGATTAACGCGTTCGATCTTCACAGACGAACGTCATGAGGTAAAGTGGAGCTGCGTGTTTTGCGCGGAATCTGGGCGAGAATTTTGAGGCCCGAAAGGTACGAGAGATGGCAAACAGTTCTGGCGGCGACAGTAAAAACACCTTGTATTGCAGCTTTTGCGGCAAAAGTCAGCACGAGGTGCGCAAGCTGATTGCAGGTCCAACAGTTTTCATCTGCGACGAATGCGTCGAGCTTTGCATGGACATCATTCGTGAAGAGACCAAGACAGCCGGTCTGAAATCTTCCGACGGTGTGCCGACCCCGCGAGAGATCTGCGACGTGCTTGACGATTATGTGATCGGACAGGCGATGGCCAAGCGGGTTCTGTCGGTGGCGGTGCACAATCACTACAAGCGGCTCAATCATTCGGGCAAGAATGACATTGAGTTGCAGAAGTCGAACATTCTTCTGATCGGACCCACTGGCTGTGGTAAAACCCTTCTGGCGCAGACATTGGCGCGTATTCTGGATGTGCCGTTCACAATGGCCGATGCCACGACTCTGACAGAGGCGGGCTATGTCGGTGAGGATGTCGAGAATATCATCCTCAAACTTCTGCAAGCCTCAGAGTACAATGTGGAGCGCGCGCAGCGCGGCATCGTTTATATTGACGAAGTCGACAAGATCACGCGCAAATCAGAGAATCCTTCGATCACTCGCGATGTGTCAGGCGAGGGCGTGCAGCAAGCGCTTCTGAAATTGATGGAAGGCACTGTGGCCGCAGTTCCACCGCAAGGCGGGCGCAAACATCCGCAGCAGGAGTTCCTGCAGGTGGATACGACGAATATTCTTTTCATCTGCGGCGGGGCCTTTGCTGGTCTCGACAAGATCATCAGCCAGCGTGGCAAAGGCTCGGCGATGGGTTTCGGGGCTGATGTGCGCGATGTGGATGATCGCAATGTCGGCGAAGTGTTCAAGGATCTGGAACCAGAGGACCTGCTGAAATTCGGTCTGATCCCGGAATTTGTCGGCCGTCTGCCGGTGATCGCGACACTGGAAGATCTGGATGAAGACGCGCTTGTTACGATCCTGACGCAGCCCAAGAATGCGCTGGTCAAACAGTATCAGCGTCTGTTCGAGCTTGAGACAGTGCAGTTGAGCTTTACCGACGATGCATTGGTGGCCATCGCCAAACGCGCGATTGAGCGTAAAACCGGTGCCCGCGGGTTGCGCTCAATCCTGGAAGACATCCTGCTTGATACAATGTTTGATCTGCCAGGTCTTGAGAATGTCGAGGAAGTGGTTGTCAACGAAGAGGCTGTGACGTCTGAGACTGCTCCATTGATGGTGCATGCGGATGCAAAGCCGGAAGAGGCGAGCGCAAGTTAACGATCCGGCGGTAAAGTCCCCGCAATTCTGTTCGTGCATTTCGATACTTCGCAGTTTTTGACCCGTATTGGTCAAGTACTGCTTTAAGCAAAAAATTGGCATTCAACTCTTAAGTTTGCAACATAACGCCTTACCTTTTAACAGATTTGAACCTTTCGAAATTTGAGCTGATACGAGGCTTTTTCAGATTTGGTTAGTCTCTTCAACTATAACGAACGCCTTGTAAAAGACTGTGTGGCCGAATTTGGCGACGCTATGTTGCCCGGCCAACCTTGAACCCACTTTTGCCTGTTTGTATCGCTCGGCGGATTATCCTGATGAGCGGCAGATCTTCCTTGTGTCAGGCCCTGAGAAACAGTTTGCCCTCAAGCTTGATACAAAGTCGTCACGTACAAGACGGCTGGAAACCGAATACGGCTTTCTGCAGCAAGTCCAAAAGCATTTTCAGGCTTATGAGCGTGTGTCCTGTATAAAACCCGTCTACATGTCTCCGCGCGGTGCGTTCTTTGTTACTGAGTTCGTCGGCCGACGCACGGCGACGGAAGCGATACATGACTTCCCGCAAGACAATCGCGCAGCGCAGGTCTACCGCAGGGCCGGGGAATGGTTGCATGCGTTTCACGAGTTCAAAGGTCTGACAACCGAGCGGTTTTGGTACAATTGGATGTTTGAAACCATTGAGCGGCTGTTAAAGAATACACGTTCTCAAGCCCCGGAACGTGAGGTCAGACAATACCTCGACATGATGCATCGAGACGCGGAAAAGCTTGAAGGTGTAAGAGATACGAAAGTTCTGTGTCATGGCGATTTTCATGGGCGAAATCTGATCCTTGACGCAGGTTGCGTGTATGGTCTGGATTTTACTGAAGTCTCGGAAAAACTTGCCGTCTATGACATCGTGGATTTTCTCAAGGCAGATGTGTTTCGGCCCGGCTCGGAGGGTGAGGTGGATCGCAGTGGAATTCTGCGACACAACAAGGACATGTTTTTCAAACTGTATCGACATCCTATTAACATCGACGTGCTGGATTTTGCTATGCGGGCGCGTTTGCTGATTGACTGGGTTGGTGTTACGCAAGAGCGGTTCCAGAAATCTGCGTTCCAGCGAAAGAAATTTGGACTTCTGGAAAATCGCTTAAAGATCGCATTTGCGTCACCAATCTAGCGTCCAGATCATCCGAATGTGCCGTGTGGGCTGGACCTCCGACGCTATCTGCGGCATATCTGGATAAGGGAAAACCGGAGAACCTCTATGGGCCTTCTGACAACGCTTCTTCGATCTGTGACCTGGTGGAACGGAGCCACGCTGAACACGCTTATTCACACTCGCCGCAAGGGTGTGAAGGTGGGTGAGGATGATCAGGGCAATGTCTTTTACAGGGATCGGGAGAACAAGCGGCGCTGGGTGATTTTCAACGGTGAGGCTGAGGCGAGCCGGGTGAGCCCGGACTGGCATGGCTGGTTGCATCATACTTATGCCGAGCCACCGACAGAGGCGCCGTTGCCGCGCAAGGCTTGGGAAAAACCGCATGAGGAAAACCTGACCGGAACGGCGCTGGCCTATGCGCCAGCGGGATCGATCCGACGCGGGGATCCTGAAGACCGACGCGACTATGAGGCATGGTCGCCAGAATAAGTGGGTGTTCGATGGTCGAACGCCAGACAAAAGCAGTGAGGCCGGGGTGACCCGATGAGCAATGAAAACCTGACAGAGGTCGCCGTAGGCGGCGTGGTGCTTGCGGTTGCCGCGGGCTTTTTGTTTTACGCAGGTCAAGTGACCGGCTTTTCCGCAGCCCCGAGCGAATATGCTCTGACCGCAAGCTTTCGTAGCGCGGATGGTGTGGACGTGGGCACGGATGTCCGGCTGGCCGGTGTCAAAGTGGGACGCGTGACCGAGCTTCAGCTTGATCCCGAAACGTATCGCGCGCGCGCGGTGATCAGTATCCGTGAAGATATCGAAGTGCCAGACGACAGTGCCCTGGCCATCAGCTCGGAAGGGCTTTTGGGGGGCAACTTCGTAGAAGTCTTGCCGGGTGGCTCACCGTTTTACTTTGCGGCAGGAGATGAGATTGAGTTTACTCAAGGCTCGGTCAGCCTGATTTCTCTTTTGACCAAATTTGTTGCCGGCGACAGCGAGGACAGCAGCGAATGAGATGCCTCGGCCTCGGTTTCTGGGGGCTGTGTCTTGTGCTGGGCACCTCCGCATGGGCTCAGGAACAAGTTGAGCCAGGTACGGGGGTTGTTTTGCGCTGGCTTGATAAGATCAACGGCGTCACTCAAGACATTGAGATGGCCAACGCCACATCGCACCAGCAAAGCTCGCTTCGGATTGAGTTGGGCGAATGCCGACATCCAGTGGGCAACCCAGCGGGGGATGCCTATGCGTTTCTGACAATCCACGCAGAAAACGACGCTAAACCCGTATTCTCAGGATGGATGATCGCCTCATCACCAGCGCTCAACCCCATGGAGCATCCGCGCTATGATGTGTGGGTGCTACGGTGTTTGACACAGTAGACGTATTTGAAAGCGCTTCACCTTTAACCTGAGACATCCGCGAAAGGCGAAACGCTTTAGAGCGATGGCGCTAAGGGATGCGCCATAATATCTGCGTTGATTTCCAGAGCGTCACTCAGATGCGATCTGTAGGTCGCCCGACTCACTTCGATGGCACCCAGCCGGGCCAGATGCGGGGTCAGAAACTGCGTATCAAACAGCACAAATCCACACCGACGCAGGTGATTAACGAGATGCGCCAGCGCCAGCTTTGAGGCATCTGTGCGCCGCGAAAACATGCTTTCGCCGAAAAACGCGCCCCCAAGGGTGACACCATAGACACCGCCGGACAGGGCCTCGTCTTGCCAGACTTCAAGAGAGTGAGCGTGCCCAAGCCTAAACAGGTTTGAATAGAGTGCCTGAATTTCGTGGCTGATCCAGGTGTTTGGGCGATCTGCGCAGGCATCCAGAACACCTTCGAAATCCTGGTTCAGGCTGACGCTGTACTCGGCGCGCCTGATGCGTCGGGCGAGCGAGCGGGAGGTGTGAAACCCATCGAGCGGCAGCACACCACGACGACTGGGATCCACCCAGAAAAGCTCATCATGGTCGCGGGCCTCCGCCATGGGAAAGATGCCGGTCGCATAGGCGCGCAGCAGTATTTCCGGGACGAGACCGTCTCCGTTCTGGGCCATGAGCACATGTCCCTGTTTAGCTAAAAAAGTGGGGCGATGCCCCGTGGTGCGTGACAAGGATGCTAGGCTGTTCGATGCAATAATCAAAGAACGCTCTTCGGTGGCGACAAAAAAAAGACGTTTGTGGCTCACCTGATTGCTGCCAGGGGAATCTGAAGAGGCTCAGTCCTGCAGATTGGTCTCTAACCAGTGTTCTAACCAGTGAATATTGTACGATCCATCCAGAACGTCGTTTTCCTGCAAAAGCGCATGGAAGAGTGGCACGGTGGTGTCCACGCCATCTACAATCAATTCCCCCAAAGCGCGGTCCAGACGTGCAAGCGCCGAGGCGCGGTCTGGTCCGTGTACGATCAGCTTGGCAATCAAGCTGTCGTAATGGGGTGGGATCGTGTAGCCGTCATAAAGGGCGGAATCCATCCGCACGCCAAGGCCGCCAGGAGCGTGAAACTGGCTGATGCGACCGGGGCGTGGGGCAAACTCGGGCAGTTTCTCGGCGTTGATGCGCACCTCGATAGCGTGACCATTGATGCTCAGATCATCTTGGGTAAACGACATCGGCAGGCCAGCGGCGACACGGATTTGCTCGCGCACCAGATCAACATCGAAGATGGCCTCGGTCACAGGGTGTTCGACCTGCAGACGGGTGTTCATTTCGATGAAATAGAACTCTCCATTCTCATAGAGAAACTCGATAGTGCCAGCACCGGCATAATCAATCTTGGCCACGGCATCGGCACAGATCTTGCCAATACGCGCGCGCTCTTCCTCTGAGATGCAGGGGCCGGGGGCCTCTTCCAGGACTTTCTGGTGGCGGCGCTGTAAGGAACAGTCGCGCTCTCCCAGATGCACCGCCTTGCCCTTGCCGTCGCCAAAGACCTGAATTTCGATGTGGCGCGGCGTGGTGAGGTATTTTTCGATATAGACCTCATCATTGCCGAAGGCGGCCTTGGCCTCTGACCGGGCGGTTTGAAAGGCCATGTCGATATCATCGGCGGTTTGCGCGACTTTCATACCGCGCCCGCCGCCACCTGCCGTGGCCTTGACGATCACCGGATAGCCGATGTCTTTGCACAATGCGCGGGCGGTTTCGAGATCAGGCACACCGCCGTCAGAGCCGGGCACACAAGGCACGCCGAGCTCTTTCATCGTGTCTTTGGCCGTGATCTTGTCGCCCATAACCTGAATATGTTTGGCCGTCGGGCCGATAAAGGTCAGGTCGTGGTCATCAACGATCTGCACGAAATTGGCGTTCTCGGACAGAAACCCGTAGCCAGGGTGGATGGCCTGTGCACCTGTGATTTCGCAGGCGGCAATGATCGACGGGATCGAGAGATAGCTGTCGGTGCCGGGGGGCGGGCCGATGCAAACACTCTCGTCGGCCATGCGTACATGCATGGCGTCGGTGTCTGCGGTGGAATGGACTGCAACGGTCTGAATTCCCATCTCGCGCGCGGCCCGGATCACACGGAGTGCGATCTCGCCTCGGTTGGCCACAAGAATTTTGTCGAACATCGTGTAAAACCTTACTCGATGATCATCAGCGGCGTGCCAAACTCAATGGCCGCACCGTCTTCGACCAGAATGCGTTTGACTGTCCCTGCGCGCGGGGCGGGGATGTGGTTCATGGTTTTCATGGCTTCCACAATGAGAATAGTATCGCCTTCCGAAACCTGATCGCCAACGGACACAAAGGCCGGAGAACCGGGTTCAGCCTGCATATAAACAGTGCCTACCATCGGAGATGTCACCGCGCCGGGATGGCTTGCGGGATCTTCTGCCGGGCTGGCCTCTGCGGCAGGCGTAGAGGGTGCCGATGTCGGGGCGGCTGGTGCAGCTGCGGGAGCCGCGATCGGGGCCGCGGCCATTTGTGCGACAACCTTTTGTTTGCGGCTCACGCGGACATTAAGGGCGTCATCGGCGCCGTAATCACGCTTGACCTCAAGCTCTGTCAGATCATTGTCTTGAAGCACTTCTGCGAGGGCCTTGATAAAGGCGACATCCGCCTCGTGCGATTTATTCGGCATCCTGTATCCTCGAACCTTGCATTTCGGCCCAGTCCATAGGGCCTTGCATCTTTTTGCGCGCTTATAGGGGATGCGCCATCCCTTGAAAAGCGCGGATTTAGCTAGGAATTTGGCGTATTTGCCGTCCGATTGCGAGGGGGAAATCGAAAAAAGGTGACGTAACGTCCACTTTACGCGGTTTATGCCTGATTTTACCGGAGATTTCGCAAGTGAGATGGATTGCCGGAGGACGCTACAGGTGGTTTTGTGACCTTGGAGGGCACGTTCATGAATATTGCGGGCTGGCTGGAAGATCAGGCAAAGGCGCGGGGTGCGGCCCCGGCGATCATTTATGGACATAATATGGTCTGTGACTATGCCGGGTTTCGTGATCGCGCGGCACGCATGGCCGGGGCGTTTTTGGCGCGAGGCCTGAAACCTGGTGATCGGGTGGCGATATTTATGGGCAATCATCCCGATTACCTCATTTCGCTCTTCGGCGTCTGGTACGCGGGGCTGGTGGCGGTGCCGATCAATGCGCGACTGCATGGCAAGGAAGCGGCGTGGATTATAGACAACGCCGGGGCAACGTTGTGTGTGTCGACGGGTGCGCAGGCGGAGGTCTTGACAGGCGTGGTGGACGTATTGACCCCTGAGGTCCTTTCCAGTGCGCCCGTTGCAGATGTTGCCACGCGCGTTTCATCTGACCTTGCGTGGTTGTTCTACACCTCTGGCACAACGGGGCGGCCCAAAGGGGTGCAGATCACCCATGGGATGCTGCGGGTGATGTCGGAGAGTTATCTGACGTCTGTTGACGAAGTCACACCTGACGATGCCACGCTCTACGCCGCGCCAATGAGCCATGGCGCGGGGCTATACGCGTTGGTGCATGTGCTCAAAGGCGCGCGGCACATCGTGCCGGTGTCCGGAGGTTTTGATCCCGGCGAACTTCTTGAACTGGCGGCGCATTTTGATCGGCTGCATTTGTTTGCGGCTCCGACGATGCTCACTCGCCTGACGGCTTGGGCGCAGGAGGCGGGACGCACCGGTCGAGGGTTGCGCAGCGTCGTGCTAGGGGGTGCGCCGCTCTACGAGGTGGACTTGCGCGCTGCGCTTGCGCAGTTTGGGCCTGTGTTTCTGCAAATCTACGGGCAAGGTGAGGCACCGATGGGGATCACCGCTCTTGGTCGGGAAGATATTGTGGCGGGGCGGAAACTTACCACAGTGGGGCAAGCTCAGAGCGGTGTTTCTCTCAGGATTACAAGTGGTTCTGGTGCAATATTGAAGTCAGGACAGATTGGTGAGGTTGAGGTGCGAGGAGACCTAGTGATGCCGGGGTATTGGCAAAATTCCAAGGCAACGGCCGAGGCGCTGCGCGATGGGTGGTTGCGCACGGGCGATATGGGGCATCTGGATGACGAGGGGTATCTGACGCTTGTGGACCGTTCCAAGGATATGATCATCTCTGGCGGGCAGAATATTTATCCTCGCGAGGTGGAGGAGGTGCTTTTGGCCCATCCTGACGTCGTTGAGGCCTCGGTGATCGGGCGTCCCTCTGAACAATGGGGTGAAGACGTGGTGGCCTTTGTCGTAGAACGTAGAAAAGGCCTGAATGAGGCGACGCTTGATGCCCATTGCCTTGCAAATATCGCGCGGTTCAAGCGGCCCAAGGCCTATGTTTTTGTCGAGGATATACCGAAGAATAATTACGGGAAAGTGCTCAAGACCGCACTTCGAGACCGTCTTTCAGGCGGTTGATCTAAAACGATTTAGTGGGATTGGAGCCTTTAGTCTTCATCATCCCCAGCCAACAGCCGATCCGCCTTTTTGCGCACCAGAACCGAGCGCAGGTCATGCATGGCCAGCAAAAGCGCATCTGTGACCTCTTCGAGGTCTTCATCACTGGCGCGTGACTGGGCCCAATGGGTGGTGGTGTTGAGGTAATCCACGGCGCGGTGAATGTCGTCAATATCGCGCTGTGCCAGAAGGGCGGCGCGCTCTGCCATCCACGTCTGAATAGTCTCCAGGTCTTCTTCGCTCAACGCGCGCTCGCCATGCGGTTTGATTTGTCCATTGCGAATGTTGATCACCGCAATCTGGTCCATCTCAATACGGCGCTGACGGTTTTCGGTGTCTACGCGAAAGACGAACGCGCCGTTCTCACGGACGCGGAAATAATAGTCTGGAAGCTCGTCGCTCACATTTGGCTCCGTATCTGCCTCTGAAACACAGGATTAGCGCAGTTTGCTGCAAAAGTCCTGTATCCGGGTGCAGGCCTCTTTCAAGGCGTCGTCCGATGTGGCGTAGCTGACACGGAAGTTGGGTGAGAGACCGAAGGCGGCGCCAAAGACCACGGCGACACCTGCTTCATCGAGAAGGGATGTGGCGAAAGCCTCGTCAGTGTCAATTTTTACGCCCTTGGCGGAGGTTTTGCCAATCAACCCGGCAATGGAGGGATAGACATAGAAGGCCCCATCGGGTGTTGGGCAGGTGACACCGTCAATCTCACTCAGCATGCTCACGACCAGATCCCGGCGGCGCACAAACATCTCGTTATGTGGCGCGATGAAATCCTGCGTGCCATTGAGCGCCTCGACGGCGGCCCATTGGCTCACCGAGCAGGGGTTGGAGGTCGATTGCGACTGGATCTTGCGCATCCCACCGATAAGCACCTCCGGTCCCGCAGCATAGCCAATGCGCCAGCCGGTCATGGCATAGGCCTTGGACACGCCGTTGCAGGTCAGCGTGCGGTCATAAAGCCCCGGCTCGACCTGTGCAGGGGTGCAGAATTTGAAATCGCCGTAGGCGAGGTGCTCGTACATGTCGTCGGTCATGACCCAGACATGCGGGTGACGCATCAAAACGTCGGTGAGCGCCTTCAACTCGTCCCAGGAATACCCTGCGCCGGTAGGGTTGGAAGGCGAGTTAAAAATGAACCAGCGGGTTTTTGGCGTGATTGCCGCTTCAAGCGCCTCAGCGCTGAGTTTGAAGCCGGTCTCAAGACCAGCCTCGACAATCACAGGTGTGCCACCCGCCAGGAGGACCATATCGGGATAGCTCACCCAGTAGGGTGCGGGGATGATCACTTCATCGCCAGGGTTCAGCGTCGCCATCAGGGCGTTGTAAAGGATTTGTTTACCACCAGAGCCAATACTCACCTGTGAGGGGGTGTAGTCGAGATCATTGTCACGTTTGAACTTGTCACAGACGGCCTGCTTCAGCTCCGGGATGCCATCGGGCGCGGTGTACCGCGTTTTGCCCTCTTCGATGGCGCGAATGCCTGCGGCGCGGATGTTTTCGGGTGTGGGAAAGTCCGGCTCCCCTGCGCTGAGGCCGATGACGTCTTCGCCAGCGGCCTTTTTTTCCATCGCCAGGGCCGAGATGGCCATGGTGGGCGAGGGTTTCACGCGTGAAAGTGTCGCGGAAAGAGGATTCATGTCGCGCTCCAGGTGGAATTGGGTCTTCGGCTGTCTTAGTTAGAGCACGGATTGGGTTCAAGACAACATTGCGGGTTACGTGCAAGCAAGACCCTGGAGCCTGGAGAGTGAAACATGAACGCACCGAGCAAAGACGACTGGTATAACCCCGAAGCGACGACATTTGGGGATCGTGTGGCAGGCGCCCGCGAGGTGGCCGGCATGACGCAGGAAGAACTGGCGCGACGCCTGGGGATTAAGCTCAAGACGCTGCGCGCTTGGGAAGATGATCTGAATGAGCCACGCGCCAACAAACTGTCGATGCTGGCGGGGGTTCTCAACGTGTCATTGCTGTGGCTGATCAGCGGTGAAGGCGATGCGCCGGATGGCCCGGATGAGCGCAACGGCGGCAACCCTGATGTGGCCAATATTCTGCGGGACATGCGCGACCTGCGCGCGCAGATCACCGCGTCTGCGGACCGGCTTGCGATGCTGGAGCGCAGCTTACGGTCCTCCGTGCGAGAGCAGCCGGTTGAGTGAAGACGGTCACACCCGCTTGAAACGGCTGCACATGCGCTCAATGCGGCGCGGCACCAAGGAAATGGATATCCTTCTAATGCGCTTTGCCGAGGCGCATCTGGCAGGGCTGAGCGCTAGAGAGCTTGATCTCTATGAGGCGCTTTTGGAAGAAAACGATCAGGATCTCTATATCTGGATCAGTGGACAGGACAATGCGCCTGAGAAGTTCAGGGGCCTCATCTCGCGTATTTTAGAGAGCAGCGCACCCAGTTCTGCGGCATTTTAGACGTTATTGCGCGTATTTAACTGAATATTGGGCATTTTCCGCCAAACCCATCGCCGAGCAGTATCGCACGGAGATGTATAATGAGTTTTCAGTCAAACATGCCCTCGCAGATGACGGGCGACGGGTTTTTCACAAACTACCTTGATGCGTTGGCGCTGGTAGAGCGGTTGCACCGGCTTTTGCTGGACGTGATCAAGGATGAGTTTGAGCGTGTGGGGATCCTCGATATCAACGCGGTGCAGGCGCTTTTGTTGTTCAACATCAGCGACAATGAGGTGACCGCGGGAGAGCTTAAATCGCGTGGGTATTATCAGGGCAGCAATGTCAGCTATAACCTCAAGAAGCTGGTCGATACAGGCTATATGCATCATCAGCGGTGTGAGATTGATCGCCGGTCAGTGCGCGTGCGCCTGACCGAGAAGGGGCGTGGCATTCGCGATGTTGTGGCGGCTTTGTTTGAACGCCACGCAGAGGGGTTGGAAAGCAAGGGCGTGATTGGTCATGACGGGATCGACATGATCACGTCATCCTTGCGTCGGGTGGAACGCTACTGGGCCGATCAGATTCGGTATATCTACTGACGCAGCAGGTGCGGCGGCGCGAGCGAGAGCCAGGACAGATTGGGCAGACGCAGTTCACGGATGAGTTTGCGGCGCATGGCGTCGGCAAAATCCCTGTGATCTGCGGCCGCCTCGACAAAGGCGCCGGGCCCGCGGATCACGTGGATCATGTAGTAGGACAAAAGCGTCTCTGACTTGGAGCGGTTCTTGGAGACGTTGGCGCGGGAATTGGGTACGATGACCAGACCGTTGATGGTGATGTCGCCCAGAACATCCTCGGTCACCGATTGCGGGTGCAGGCCGATATTGTCTGGCCCGTCTCCTGAAATATCCAACGTTCGCAACCAGCAGTCCTGATGTTGCAGGAGTTCGCGGGCGCCAAAGATCATGGCATCCGCGATCGCGGTGTCGTTATCTCGTGCGCGCGCAGGCAGGGTGTTTTGCAACGTCGCTATGAGCGCGTCGAGGTCTGTGTCGTCTTGAATGTCTGTCCAGGGCAGGACAATACGCTGATCGCGCGGCCCGCTCCACTCAAACATCATAAGGCGCACAGGGGTGTGCGGTGTGATCAGAAACGCATGACGCACCTCTGGATCGGCAAGTGCTGTGGCCAGCCCGTCAAGCTGGAGGCGGTATTCCTCTTCGTCGACAGATCCCGAGACATCAAAGCCAAGCGCCAGGGCCTGACGGCATTGCGCCTGGGCCGTGGACGTGGCGAAGAGCGCGACAATAACAAAGAGCGCGGTTCTGATCATCCGGGCTCTTGCGGTGACGGGGCACGGCCCAGAACGATGTCGTTAATCTCGCGGTAGAGCTTTTTGGTCATCGCCTCTCGGAACTCCTCGAACCCGTTGGCCACGACCAAAAACGCGCCTGGCCCATGCAGAACCTCAGAGCCGTAATATGCCAGCACATTGGCGTCCTCGCCGAGGATCACCAGGCCATTTACGGTCACGTCCTTCAGCGGGAAATGTTTATAGGCCTCGCGCGGGCCGTAGCGGTAGTTGTTCACCCCGTCGCCTGAAACATCAATCACCTTGCGCGTACAGCTTGGCGCGCGCTGCAAGAGTGAGGCGCCAAAACCGAGGGCCGGGCCCATGGAGGTGGGAAAGTCGTCATGGCTGCGCCGCATGTCGGCCAATTTGGCCGCCGCGGCTGTGATCGCCGCCTCGCTGTCAAGGATGGCCCAGTCCAGCTGCAGCTTGTGCTGGTAAAACCCGCTCCATTCATACACGGCCAAAGCCACGGTTCCGGGGGCGCCATGCAGTATCGCGTGGCGCACTTCATCGGAGTCGAGCGCCGCCGCAAGACCAATTCGCTGCAGGTCATATTCCCGTTGATCTACAGACGAGGACACATCGACCGCCAGCACCAGAGCAAGGCGGCAGGTTTGCGCAGCAGCCTGGATGGGAGAGAAAAGCAAAGCCGCGCACAGTGCACAGACCGCAGTCCGACGCCCCATCACCATCACTCAGACAGGCGGCGCAACCGCGTACGCGCGGCGTCGTCCATCCGGGCGCGCATGACCATCTGGTGAACGAACAGAATGTCTTCGGTGCGTGTGCCCTGACCAATGTTATGGGTGATGAGGGGGCGTGTCCCGTCCGCAGTCCGCTGGGTGCTGACGATCCCGATATGCGGAAGGTTGGACCCCACGAGCCGCCAGCTGACGATGTCGCCGGGGGCGAAATCATCCGGATTGTCGCTGGGTGGACGCGCTATGCCAATCCGGTCAAGCAAGGTCTCAAGGTTGGGCACGCGGCGGTGGTCAATATTGCGATCCGTGGTGCTCAGGCCCCAGATCGCGGGGTACGCCGAGAAGGCCGCTTTCATGTCCCGGTTCACAGCGACTTGCAGGTCGATGTTATGCGCATCGCGCAGGGCGCGGATCACCACATCGGTACACACGCCGCGGTCACGTGGGATGTCCCCGCCGGGGAACGAGAGGCCCTGATAGGACGGGTCGTAGTACACGGTCACGCCGACCTGTTCTGCCGCCGCATCGGCCAGTGGATCGGCCTGTATCGGCGAAGTCGAAATCGCAAGAGCCGCCACGGTCCATATCAGACCTGCACGCATCACCAATGCCCTGTGTTTTCCATACTCGCCCAAGGCTCAGCTGGGGGTAGGGCATCACCGGCCTGCAAAAGCTCAATCGAGATATTGTCCGGGCTGCGCACAAAGGCCATGTGCCCGTCGCGCGGCGGGCGGTTGATGGTCACGCCGTTGTCCATCAGGTGCTGGCAGGTCTCGTAAATATTGTCGACACGGTAGGCGAGATGTCCGAAATGACGGCTGTCCGAGGGCAGAGCCTCATCGCCATCCCAGTTGTACGTGAGCTCAACAGGGCACTCTTCCTGTCCCTCGGGGGCCATGAAGATAAGCGAAAACCGCCCGCCTTCATTGTCATAACGGCGGGTCTCTTTGAGGCCCAGAAGCTTGTAGAACGCGAGCGACTCATCGAGGTCTTTGACCCGGACCATCGTATGCAGGTATTTCAGACCCATACGCATCTCCCTGAAATTTGTTTTGCGTTGTCCAAGAGGTAGCGGATTTGGGGGGTGAGTCCAGAGACAGATTCGTGAGCAACGGGTCTGACCAGACCAACTGAATTCAGCGCGGTTTCCCTTACTTTCACCTGATATTGAGGTTTCAGCGCTCTGCGCTGCCATATATAGTCGTGATCGACTCGGCCTGTGGTTTTTCCAACAGGCTATCTTCGCCGGATGGAAACGCATGCAACAATATCATGACGCCCTGCAGCAGGTTCTTGATAGGGGGCAATCCTCCTCTGACCGGACGGGGACTGGCACGATTTCGGCCTTTGGACTGCAGGCGCGTTATCCGCTGTCAGAAGGATTTCCTTTGGTCACAACCAAAAAGCTGCATCTGCGGTCGATCATTCATGAGCTTTTGTGGTTTCTCTCAGGCGACACAAACATCCGCTATCTGAAGGAGAACGGGGTTTCGATCTGGGATGAATGGGCGGACGAGGATGGTGATCTCGGTCCGGTTTACGGCCACCAGTGGCGGCGGTTTCCCGCACTTGAGCCAACGGATGATCCCGAGCTGTTTCGCCGCCGTGAGATTGATCAGATCTCCAATTTGATGGAGATGATCAAGACCACGCCGGACAGCCGCCGTTTGATCGTGTCTGCCTGGAACCCCGGAGATGTGCCGGACATGGCCCTTCCACCTTGTCACACGCTGTGGCAGGTGCGGATCATCGGGCGCAAAATGCATTTGCAGCTTTATCAACGTTCAGCAGACATGTTTCTCGGGGTGCCGTTCAACATCGCCTCTTACGCGCTGCTTCTGGAAATGCTGGCGCATGTGACAGGATACGAGGCGGGTGATTTCGTGCACACGATTGGGGATGCGCATATCTATTCGAACCATACTGAACAGGTGGCACTTCAATTGACGCGCACACCAAAACCCTTGCCCAAGCTGCGGATCACGCGGGAGGTCTCGTCCATATTTGATTTCAAATTCGAGGATATTGACATCACGGGCTATGACCCTGATCCGCATATCTCAGCACCGGTGGCGGTCTGATGATCTCTTTGATTGTTGCGCGCGACCAAAACGGGGCGATTGGCCGGGATGGAGATATTCCGTGGCATGTGCCGGAAGACTTGAAGTTTTTTCAGCGCGAAACGATGGGCGGCGCGGTCATTATGGGGCGCAACACGTGGAACAGTTTGCCGCCGGTGGCGCGTCCGTTGAAAAACCGTTTGAATCTCGTGGTGTCGTCCGGCGCGCCTGAGGGGGCTGAGCATGTGTTGCCATCGGTTGAAGCCGCGATTGAGGCGGCCAAGGCCGCAGGACATGCGCGCATTTATGGGATCGGTGGGGCAGGCATTTATCGCGCGCTGTTGCCGCTCGCACAGCGGCTTTTGATCACCGAGGTGGATTTGGATGTGGACGGAGCGGACACATGGTTTCCGAAGTTCGACACGTCGGACTGGTCGGCAACGCTGCGTCTTGATCTACGCTTAGAGGGTCCGAAATGTGTTCTGGTGGAGTATATGCGCCGCGTCTGAGGTTCGACTTCGCGCGCTTGGTTCAGGCCGAGGGGGGGGTCAGCCTGATCCATTGTCGTATCGCTTTTCGGCCTCTGGCTCAGAGCGGCTTGATGTCTGACGCCATCTGCCGGCCGTCGCGGCCTTCTTCAAGCTCGTAGCCAACCTTTTGATTGTCAGCCAGACCTGTCAGTCCGGATCGTTCCACCTGACTGATATGTACAAAGACGTCCTTGCCGCCTTCATCGGGTGCGATGAAACCGTACCCTTTTGTGGTATTGAACCATTTCACGGTGCCGGTTGGCATTCCGCTTCTCCTTCTTGACTTCCAATTCCCCGGAAAATGCCGGGCCATAAGGTGATGCTGGCCCACGTTTACGTTGGGAAACGCCGGATTTTGATCACACGTAAAAAGATTGGGCATGGCTTGTAAAAAGCAAGTGAAACCCCCGTGATCGGGCGTTAAAGTCGCGGCAAGAGATTAAAATACAGGCAGTCACCTATGATCCTATACGGTTTGAAATCTTGCGACACATGCCGCAAAGCATTGAAATCAATGCCAAACGCGCAGTTTCGGGATGTCCGCGAAGATGGTGTGCCGCAAGGCGTGCTGGAATCCGCCTATGCGGCTTTGGGTGATGCGTTGCTTAATACGCGCTCGACAACATGGCGTGGGCTGGAGGAGGCAGAACGTGCCGAAAACCCCCTTTCGCTCATTGCAAAACACCCAACTCTGATGAAGCGTCCACTGATTGAAAAAGACGGGGAATTTTTTCTGGGTTGGAGCAAAGACGTACAAGCGGCCTTGGTATGATATGTCAGTCCGCATACATCGGGTCCAGCAAATGAATGGAGACATCTGATGCGTAACGCGGCCCTTGTTTTGGGGATTATCGGTGGGGTTCTGGCCCTGTTTGTCGGGTTTTTCAGCTTCGGGTACACCGAGGTCGTGCGCGAGTACGGTGAAATTGAGGGCATCGCCGAAAAGCTGGACCGTGAGGGGCTGATCCGTGCGGTCAGTTTTCTGGCCCCAATTCTTGCGATTGCAGGCGGCGCCATGGCCCGGATTCGCGCACTTTGGGGTGGGGGCCTTATGCTCTTGTCCGCGGGCATGATGGCCTACACCTTTGGATTTGGCGTCTTCACCATGTTCCCCATCGGGTTCACCGCGCTGGGCGGGCTCTTGGCCGTCGCGGCGGGCAAGCCGGACGAGCCAAAAGCCCATTTCTAAGCAGGATCAGGCGAGGTCGGGCGGTGTGGCCTCTTTGGTCAGCGCCTCAGTGACCTCTGAGAGCGGCTTCACAGCGGTCTGTTTTTCACCCAAACGGCGGACAGTTACGGTTTTGTCCTCAACCTCACGCATGCCCACGGCCAGGATCACCGGCACTTTGCCGACGGAATGTTCGCGGACCTTGTAGTTGATCTTTTCGTTGCGCAGATCGGCCTCGGCCCGCACGCCTGCCGCGCGCAAGTTTGCGACCACCTCTTCGGCATAGTCGTTGGCTTCTGAGATGATCGGAGCCACGACGACCTGGCGCGGGGCCAGCCAGAAGGGCAGGCGACCGGCTGAGTTCTCAATCAGGATGCCGACGAAACGTTCAAAACTGCCCAAGGTCGCGCGGTGCAGCATGTAGGGGCGCTGCTTGCTTCCATCGGGGGCAATATAGGTGGCGCCCAGCCGCTCGGGCAGGTTGGGGTCCACCTGAAACGTGCCGCATTGCCAGACCCGGCCAATGGCGTCGGTCAGGTAGAAATCCAGTTTCGGCCCGTAAAACGCACCATCGCCGGGCTCTAACGTAAAGGTGCGCCCGGTGGCCTTGATCGCGCCTTCCAGCGCGCCCTCGACATGGTCCCAGCTTTCGTCGCTGCCCACGCGCTTTTCGGGGCGGGTAGCGAATTTGATCTCAAATTCCTCAAAGCCCAGATCGGCATAGATGTCCGCAAGGAAATTAATGAACCGGGCGCATTCTTCTTCGATCTGGTCCTCGGTGCAGAAGATATGCGCGTCATCCTGTGTGAACCCACGCACCCGCATGATCCCATGCAGTGCGCCGGAGGGCTCATAGCGGGAGCACGAGCCGAACTCGGCCAGCCGCAAGGGCAGGTCTCGATAGGATTTCAAACCTTGATTGAACACCTGCACGTGGCACGGGCAGTTCATCGGCTTGAGCGCATTGATCGCCTTTTCCTTGGCGTGTTCTTCTTCCACCTCAACGATGAACATGTGTTCCTGATACTTGTCCCAGTGGCCCGAGGCCTCCCACAGTTTGCGGTCCACCACTTGGGGCGTGTTGATCTCGTGATATCCACCGGCGCGCTGTTTACGGCGCATATAGTCCTGCAGCTCGGTGTAGATGGTCCAGCCATTGGGATGCCAGAACACCTGACCGGGGGCTTCTTCCTGCATGTGAAACAGGTCCATCTCGCGGCCCAGACGGCGGTGGTCGCGCTTTTCGGCTTCCTCAAGGAAGTTGAGATATGCCTTGAGCTTTTCCTTGCCGGTAAAAGCCACGCCATAGATGCGCTGTAGCATGGCGCGGTCGCTGTCGCCGCGCCAGTACGCCCCGGCAATGGACATCAGCTTGAATGCATCAGCGGGCACTTGGCCGGTATGCTGCAAATGCGGACCACGGCACAGGTCCTGCCAGTCACCATGCCAATACATGCGCAGGGGCTCATCGCCCGGAATAGCGTCGATCAGCTCGACTTTATACGGCTCATTGTTGTCCTTGTAGTGCTGGATGGCCCGGTCCCGCTCCCACACTTCTGTGCGAACGGGGTCACGCAGATTTATGATTTCCTTCATCTTTTTCTCGATGAGGCCGAGGTCCTCGGGGGTAAATGGCTCTGCGCGGTCAAAATCATAGTACCAGCCGTTTTCGATCACCGGGCCGATGGTGACTTTGGTGTCGGGCCAAATCTCCTGCACGGCGCGGGCCATGATATGCGCCAGATCATGGCGTACCAGTTCGTTGGCGGCGGCCTCGTCCTTCATAGTGTTGATGGCGATGGAGGCGTCGGCCTCGATAGGCCAGGCCAGATCCCAGTGTTGCCCGTCGACATGGGCCGATATGGCTTTTTTGGCGAGCGAATTGGAAATATCGGCGGCCACCTCGGCCGGGGTGATTCCAGGCGCGTATTGGCGCGCATTGCCATCAGGAAAGGTCAGGGAAATCTGGGCCATGATAGGCTCTCCTCGTCGATTTGGCGCCCACGGAACGCCCGATTGCGAAAAATATGTGCGCTGCTTTTGAACCTCAGATGCGGCCAAGTCAAGGCACGGGGTGTTTTGATGTAAGGAGTGCGGGTTTTGGGTCGTCGAATATTAACAAAGGTTTAGCTGTTGGGGTGATTTATGTGTGCAAACGTATGCTGTGAACGGTATTCAATGGCATTCCAAGCGCCCAATAACATATTGAAGAAATTTGCCTTTTTCTCCTTTACGTCATGCTGTTCATGCTTATATTAGCCTTAAACTAATGCACGATCAGTATTTATTATTGCTTGGGAAAGGCACGTAAGATGGCTCGTTACAATGTCGATTTTCAGTTGTCTGTAGAGGATATGGAATTGATCGAAGATGCGTTGCGGCGCTCAAAGTCTGAGCTCGCAAGCACGATGATCGAAGAGGGAATGCCCAATCCTGCACAGTGCGAAAAATCAGAGGTCGCAGATACACCGGTCCGGCGCATCCATGATCTGCTCGGGCGTTTGCATAATCAGAAGGTTTTCTATCGTCCCAAAAATGCGCCCTATGTAGGCGGATAATTCAAGGTCCCTCGAATGCAGATTAGGGCGTGCTTGGCACGCCCTTTTTTTGTGCCAGTGCGCATTGTGTGCGCGCGTGTGCAATTGTATTTGATTGCACGCGCATGCATGCGAATGTTTATCGTAACACAATGAAATAAAAAGATATTTCCATATCAAAATTTGCCTGTTAACAGTTTTATTAAGGGTGCGAGTCAAATGGCGCTCTGGGTTTAGAAAAAACAACAAAACGGCGTGAAAACATGGCCAGGTTAGAGACTGAGTTCCGGCCCCAGGATGGGCCACATGAGGCAGGCACGACAAGCCATGCACAAGGCGATGTGTGGCAGGGATTTCCAACAGCGGCACTTGAGGAGAAGCCCGGTCACCAGCGGCAGTATCCGCTTGACCGGATTGAGCGCATTATCGGCTCGATTATGTAATTCCAGCCAATTGCGGCTTGAAAGCGTGACGTCTTCGGAGGACATTTGCCCAGATACGATAAGGGCAGGGGTCTTATGGGCGACACGCAGTTTTTGACATCTCCAGACGGACGGCGGCTGGCCTATCACCTGACAGAGGGAGACGGGCCGGGCGTGGTGTTTCTGGGCGGGTTCAAATCCGACATGGAGGGCACCAAGGCCATTGATCTGCAAGACTGGGCGCGCCGCACCGGGCGTGCTTTTCTGCGGTTTGATTATTCTGGGCATGGGCAAAGCTCTGAGGCGTTTACCGACGGATGCATCGGCGACTGGGCGGCAGATGCGCGCGCCGTGATTGAGGCGCTGACAGATGGGCCTCAGATTCTGGTTGGGTCCAGCATGGGGGGATGGATCTCGCTCTTGACGGCCCGGGCTATACCAGAGCGCGTGGCGGGGCTTGTCACTATTGCCGCCGCACCGGATTTTACCGAAGATTCCATGTGGGCGGGTTTTTCCGACGCGCAAAAGGCAGAGCTGGCGCAAAACGGGCAGGTGGCTTTGCCGAGCGAATATGGCGAGCCTTACATCATCACGGCCAAGCTGCTTGAGGAGGGTCGGCAGAACCTCGTATTGCGCGATCCGTTGACTCTGCCCTTTCCGGTTCGGTTCTTGCAGGGCACGGCGGATGTGGATGTGGACATGTCCGTAGCCCTGCGACTTTTGGAGCATGCCAGCGGAGAGGAGATGCGCTTGACACTGGTAAAAGGGGCAGATCACCGCTTTTCGGATGGCCCGTGCCTGGCGATGATAGAGGCCGCTGTCGAGGATGTTCTGGCCGCTGTCAAAGTGGATTAACGCAATGCGCAGCTCTTTTGTGATAAGGGCTTAGCCGCCTTATCTGTCTGAAAATATAAGATTACTCAAGCACACCTGCAGGGGCTATGCGACTGTTGCATTTATCCTCTGCCGGGCAAGTTTATCGCATTCGTTGTCGCACAGGCTCTTTGCAATTTGCGCATCACATGGCACTGTCGAGAAAAAATAAGCGACAGGTTTCGCGAGCAGTAAGGAATAACAACAATGCAAGAGCCCCTGGTTTTCCTGCCGGGCATGATGTGCGATGCGCGTCTGTTCGGTCCGCAGGTCACGGCAATGAGCCGTGACGTCGCTGTGACTGTGGCCCCGATTAAAGGGGGCAACCGGATCGAAGAGATTGCCTCCTCCTTGCTGGACCAGCTGCCCTTGAAGTTTGCTCTGGCTGGTCTGTCGATGGGTGGCATTGTGGCGATGGAGCTGTTGCGCCGGGCGCCCGAGCGGGTGACACGGATTGCGTTGATGGACACCAATTCCTTGCCGGAGACACCTCAGACGGCTGCTGATTATGAGCCTCTGATTACAAAGCTGAAAGCGGGCCTTCTAGATCAGGCGGCTGCCAGCATTGTGCGCCCTGAGTACCTTGCGCCTGGACCAGAGCGGACAAGTATCCTTAACCTCGTGGCCAAAATGGCCGAGAATGTCGGGTGCGAGGCGATTATTCGTCAGGCGCGTGCCCTGCAGCGGCGGCGCGACTATCAGGCGACTTTGCGTAATTGCAATGTGCCCGCACTCGTGATGTGCGGTGAGCATGACACGTTGACACCGGTGAAACGGCACGAGTTCATGGCTGGGATGATCCCGCATGCGGATCTTGCGATTATTCGCGACGCGGGGCATTTGCCGACATTGGAGGCGCCGGATGCAGTGACCGCGGCTCTGCGGGCTTGGATCAAACAGCCACTCGTCTTGCGCACCAAAAAGGTACGGATCGAACAGCCGCTCGCGTCTTAGGGCTTACTCAGCGGCGATTTTCCGGGATTTGCGAGTCTTTTTCGGCGCAGTACGTGCGCGTTTCGCCGGAGCCTCAGAGTTGGCATCGATAAAATTGAGCACCAGAGGTCGGATGTTGTTGCGCCACGAGCGTCCAGCGAAGATACCGTAATGCCCGGCTTCGGGTTCGATGTAACTGGCTTTCATGTCGTCAGGCAGGCCGGTGAGCAGGTCCAGAGCTGCCACGCATTGACCGGGGGCTGAAATATCATCCTTGCCACCCTCCACGGTTTTCACCGCAACGCGGGTGATGGCACCAATATCGACCTTATGGCCCGCCACGACAAA
Organism: uncultured Roseovarius sp.; assembly: GCA_947496175.1. Lineage (GTDB taxonomy): Bacteria > Pseudomonadota > Alphaproteobacteria > Rhodobacterales > Rhodobacteraceae > Roseovarius. Next base: position 936,865 of record CANMBU010000003.1, on the reverse strand, counting down.
TTCATTGCTGGCGATCTCACCAGCTTTGAAAATACGTTCAACAGTTGAGAGGTAGAACTCGGCCGGCATATCCATCACGGCGAGATACTCGTCATAGAATTTGTTGTGCGGGTCGCGGTCGCTTGCTTCGCCTTGTGCGACGCGGCTGATCTGATTGACGAAAGCCTTGCCGTGGCGCTCGGCGTTCATCGACATGAACGACGCCAGTTGCAGTAGGCCGGGATAGACCATGCGGCCCACGCCCTTGTATTTGAAGCCCACGCGCTGGATCATAGTCTCTTCGAGCTGCCCCATGGTCACGCGGTGGCCGAAATCGGTCACCTCGGTTGGTGCTGCGTTCGGGTCAATCGGTCCGCCAATCAAAGTCAATGACCGAGGCTGTGCATCAGGATCAAGTTCGGCCAGATAAGCCGTGGCGGCCAGCGTGAGCGGGGCAGGCTGGCAAATGGCAATCACATGCAAGTCGCTGCCCAAGGCGCGCATGAAGTCCATCAGGTAAAGCGTATAATCTTCGATATCGAACTTGCCGTCCGAGACGGGGATGTCGCGGGCATTGTGCCAATCGGTGACATAAACTTCGCAATCGGGCAGCAGGGATTTCACTGTGGAGCGCAGAAGCGTCGCATAGTGGCCCGACATCGGGGCCACCAAAAGCACCCGGCGGTCCATCTCGTCACGGCCCTGCACGTCAAAATGGATGAGATCGCCAAACGGCTTTTCCACGACAGTTTCGATTTTGATCAGGTGATCGCGGCCATCCTGACCGGTAATGGACTCAATTCCCCAGTCAGGTTTGACCACCATCCGCTGAAATGTGCGTTCGGTAACTTCGCCCCAGGCGGCCATCCATTGAAAGGCCGGATTTGGAACCATGCTGAACATAGGGTAAGATGCCATGGAAAGCGCAGTGGCCCCAAACCACTGGTTCATATTTCGTGACGCTTCCATCAGGTCATACGTTATCATGTAGCGCATGTGCTTACTCCTTTGACCTGAGCGGCCCGGTTCTATTCGTCGCAGTCACAACACACGGCGACATGTCTATATCCGGTGCATACAGCGACTCGGTGGTAACAGGTTTAGTGCTGCGCTGCTATGCTGCATAGCAGAAAGATACGGGAAGAATGTTAAAATGGCAACTCAGGACGATGCACAGAACACCAATCTGGACCGCATGAGCGCCAATCTGGAACGGGTCGAAACGCTGTCTCAGCGTTTGGTGCAGGCTCTGACAGCGCGAACCCCGCCTGCGCAGGAACTCAATGGCCCGTCACAAGACATTTTCATGAAAGCAGCCGGGTCTTACTGGAAATCCTTTATGGAAAACCCCGGTAAAATGTATGAGCAGCAGCTTGAATACTGGGGCAAATCCGTTCGTCATTTTATGGAAGCGCAGCAGAGTCTTGCCAAGGGCGCACCTTTTCCAAATGGGGCGGATGAAGAGGACCCGTTGAAAGGGGATCGCCGGTTTTCCAATCCGCTTTGGGACTCGCATCCCTATTTCAGCTACATCAAACACCAATATGCGCTGAACAAGCTGGCAATTGAAAAGGCCGTGGCCGAGGCCGAAGAGCTGAACGATAAGGACAAGCAGCGCCTGCAGTTCTTTGCGGCGCAGATCATCGACATGATGAGCCCGACGAATTTCCTGTCCACAAACCCAGATGCGCTTGAAAAAGCCGTGGAAACCGAGGGCGAGAGCCTTGTGGCCGGGTTAGAGAACCTTGTGGCGGACCTGGAGGCCAATAACGGCGAGATGGTCGTGCGGCTTTGTAATGAGAACGCGTTTGAATTGGGTGAAAACGTTGCTGTGACAGAAGGAGAGGTCGTCTATCGCAACAAGATGATGGAACTCATCCAGTACACGCCCACGACAAAACAGGTGCATAAGACACCCGTCGTGATCTTTCCGCCCTGGATCAACAAATTCTATATTCTGGATCTCAAACAAGAGAACAGCCTGATCAAATGGATCACCGATCAGGGCTACACGCTGTTCGTGGTGAGTTGGGTGAATCCGGATGCGTCTTACGCCGATGTGGCCATAGACGACTATATAGAGGATGGTTATCTGACCGCGATCCGCGAGGCCAAGGCCATCACGGGCGAGCGTCAGGTGAACACTGTCGGCTACTGTATTGCGGGCACGACGCTTCATATGACATTGGCGCTTTTGGCCAAGCGGGGCGACAAGTCGATCAAGTCCGCTACCTTTTTTACCGCCCTCACTGATTTCAGCGATCAGGGTGAGTTTGTTCCTTTCCTGCAAGACGACTTTGTGGACGGGATTGAAAAGGAAGTGAACGAAAAGGGCGTGCTGCGCTCTTTCATCATGGGGCGCACTATGTCGTTCCTGCGGTCCAATGACCTTATCTATAAGCCCGCGATCCGCAGCTACATGATGGGGGAAACGCCCCCGGCATTTGATCTGCTCTATTGGAACGGGGATGGGGCGAACCTTCCGGGGCGGATGACGGTGCAGTATCTGCGCGAGCTGTGTCAGGCGAATGCCTTTGTCACCGATGGAATGGAGATGTGTGGCGAGACATTGCATATAAGCGACGTCACCGTGCCGATCATGGCAATCACCTGTGAGACCGATCATATTGCGCGGTGGAAAGACTGTTATCGTGGCTTTTTGCAAACCGGATCAAAGGATCGTTCGTTTATCGTGTCAGAATCTGGCCATATCGCCGGTATTGTGAACCCGCCCAGCAAAAAGAAGTACGGCTTTTACGCCAACAAGGATCTGCCAGAGACGGCAGATGAGTGGCTGGCAGGGGCCAAAGAGCAGGAAGGGTCTTGGTGGCCCACTTGGGAAACCTGGCTGAAAAAGCGGTCTGGACCCATGGTTGCGGCCCGTATGCCGGGTGATTCCGAGCATCCTACACTGGCTCCGGCGCCGGGAACTTACGTGCGGAAGCGCGCAAGCCTCTGATTTAAACTGAAAATCCTGTTTCGGAAGTTTTATGCTGCAGTGCAGAAAAAAAGCTTGCAATGCTGCATCGCAGCATCTATATAGTTTGCAGACGCAGAAAGCAGGGCGGTCCTGCTTGCAACCGAACAAAGTTTTAGGAGGCCACCATGGCTAAAGCACAAGACTTCAACGCCGTCATGAAAGATTTCATGGGCGCATTCCCTGTCGACACCAAAGCATTTGAAGAAGCCTTCAAAAACCAAGCAACTCTGAACGAAAAAATGTCCGGCGTTGCTCTGGAAGCTGCTGAAAAATCGGCTGAGCTTTCCGGCAAATGGGCCAAAGAAACTCTGGCAAAACTGTCCGACGTGACAAAAGCCAAAGCAGAGCCTGCTGACTACGCTAAAGCGATCACCGATTTCGCATCGGCCAACGCTGAAGTTGCTGCAGAAAACATGGCTGCTTTCGCTGAAATCGCCAAGAAAGTTCAAATGGACACAGTTGAGCTGATGATGGCAGCTGGCAAAGACCTGCAAGAAGATGCAGCCAAAGCTGTTAAAAAAGCCACTGACGAAGTGACAGCCGTTGCTAAGAAAGCAACATCTGCTGCGAAGTAAGTTTAAGGTTTCCGGGCTCTCCTCCTCCCAATCTGAGCCCGAACCTGCGAGGGCGAGCCATCGGCTCGCCCTTTCTTTTTGTTCTGCAGTAGCATAAGCTGTGCTGCAGCGCTGCATTCGTGGGAGGGTAGGCCGTGGGAAAATCCGAAAAATCACTGTTGATCAAGCGGTATGCCAGCCGAAGATTGTACAACACAGAAACGTCCGATTACGTCACGCTGGAAGATATCGCTGAGTTTATTCGCGATGGCCGCGAGGTGCAGATCATCGATCTGAAGTCGGGCGATGACCTGACGCGTCAGTACCTTTTGCAGATCATTGCCGAGCATGAAAGCCGCGGTGAGAACGTGCTGCCTATTAATGTGCTGAACGATCTGGTGCGCAGCTACACGACACAAGCCACCTCGATGGTGCCTGATTTCCTGTCAGCGTCCTTTGAAATGCTGCAAAAGGGCCAGAGCCAGATGATGGAAAATATGGCCCGCGCCAATCCTTTGGCGGGTATCCCGGGGATGGATGCGATGCGGGCCCAGCAGGAAGCGTTCCTTAAGGCAATGACCGGTGGGATGCAGGCCATGAACACCATGCCTGCTGCTGATGATGAGACCGAGGCCGGGACGGCACAGAAGGAAGGCGAGGAAGATCTCGACGCCATCAAAAAGCAACTCGCCGAATTGCAAAACAAACTCTCCAAACTGGACAAGTAACACCCTATGGTCGACAGCCCCGGCAAGATCACGCTTTGGGGGATCGAAGTCTTCATGGCGGCCGCGGATGAGCGGTCGATTTCCGCGGCGGCCAAGCGGCTTGGGGCAAGCCCGTCTGCGGTAAGTCAGCAGCTCACCAATCTCGAAAGCGCCGTGGGCGCCACGCTCTTGCAGCGTAATGCGCGGCCCGTGCGCCTCACCCCGGCGGGAGAAATCCTGCGTCGGCGGGCGCAAGTCATTCTGAACGAAGCAGCCCAGGCTCGGGCCGAGCTGGCGATGTCGGATCTCTCGATGCTGACGCGGTTCCGCCTTGGCATGATCGAAGACTTTGAGGCCGACGTGACGCCGCAGCTTTTGACGCATATGGCAGGTGAGCTGAAATCCAGCCAGTTTCTGCTGGAAACCGGGGCCAGCCATTACCTTTATGAGCTGTTGGAAAGCCGCGCGCTGGATGTGATTGTGGCCGCCGAACTCAATGCCGGTGATGACTGGGCCGAGGTGCATCCGCTTTTGCGAGAGGGGTTTGTCGCGGCCGTGCCCAAGGGCAGGGTGGAGGCCGGTGGCAATGTCTTGAAACAACTTACGCGCCTGCCACTGATCCAATACACCCAGCGGCACTACATGGGTCGCCTGTTGACCTCGCATCTTGCGCGCGAAAAGATCACGCTGTCGCATCGGTTCGAATTGGACAGCTATCACGCCATCCTGGCGTTGGTGGGGCAAGGCACTGGGTGGAGTATCCTACCGCCACTGGCGTTGATGCGGGCACGGCGGTTCGCCGATGAAATAGATGTGTTGGAACTGCCCTTTGAGCCGCTCAGCCGTACGATCAGCCTGACGGCGCGCAAAGACATCCTGCAAGACATGCCGGGGCAGGTGGCCCAAAGCCTGCGCCCGATCCTGCAAGAGACAATTGTGACGCCCGCCTTGGCAGCATATCCGTTTCTCAAAGACAAGCTGATAATGTTGTGACGGTCGAGTCGCCTATGAGTAGGTGATCTCGGTTCGGAACTTCGGATCTTCCAGCCGTGCAAAATAGGCTGTTCTGAGCTGCAACCCGACTGGCCCAGCAGCGCCATTGGAAAACTGCCGCTCGTTAATACGCGCCACTGGTGTCACCCCGCCGCCGGATGAGGACAGAAAGACTTCGTCTGCCTCCATCAGTTCTGAAACGGGAAGCGCGCGCTCTTCGACGGTCAAGCCAGCCTCGACCGCCAATTCAAGAACGGTGCGACGAGTGATCCCGTGCAAGACGCCGCGATCAGGCGTCACCAGTGTATTTCCTTTGAGTGCGAAGACGTTAAAGCCCGGACCCTCGGTCACATTACCCTCATGATCCGGAAGTAAGACAGTCTCAAACCCAGCATCCTTGGCCTCAAAGAGGCCTTGGGTGAAATCGCCCCAGTGATAATTCTTGGCCAGTGGATTAACGCTGTCCTCGGGGATGCGGCGCGTGGCGGATGACAGATACACCGCCGCCCCGGTTTCGGCAGTTTCGGGTTTGATCACATGCACATAGGGCACACACCAGGCATAGAAATGATTGGCGCAGGCGCGTGGGTCACGGATGCCATGGATCATAGGCGTGCCGCGTGCCGCGACCATGGCCACATACGCCTTTTGCAAGCCAGAGACCGCGACCATGGTGTGCAAGGCCTCCTCAATTCCCCTGCGGTCGATGCCTGCATCCATGCGCGCGGCATCCATTGATGCCTCGAACCGTGTCAGGTAGTCGCCCAGCCGAAAGAAAGCTCCGTGCCAGACCGGCACGACGTCATAGACGCAATCGGCATGGGTCAGGCCCCAATCGGTTACGCCAATCGTGGCCTCGCTGATTGGAATGACCTTTCCGCGCATCCACGCGGCGCCCTGTGAAAAGTCGCGCTCCATGGACCCATGGGCATGTGTCTGCTGTCCGAAGTCAAGTCCCGTAGGCGCGGGGCGTGCCCATCACTTCCTGCGCGGCTATCACCAGCGCCTCGGAAATGATATCAAGCTCTTCGCGGCTCAATCGCGCAGGCAGGCGCACATCACAGGCCCGCATCAACATGGCCCGTGTCTGCGGCAGATCTGGCACTGGGCCATCCAGAAATTTCCAGTTCCAGAAGGCGCGGGCGTTGTCGGTGCTTTGCCCAAATACCTGTACTTTCACGCCTCGTTCGGACGCCGCTTTGGCAAAGGCAGCGGTTTCGGCATCGCTCAGGCCCACCAGGTTGAACTGAATGGAGTCGGGCGCGCGCTCTTCTTGTTTGAGTTTGTCAGGCACATGCAGCCAGGGCGACGTGTTGAGGCGGTCCGCGACATAGTCATGATTGGCGCGTCCATCCCGCACACGGCGCGGGATTTCCGCCAATTGCGGGCGAATGATCGCCGCCGATAGGTTGCCCATACGCAGATTGTAAAGCGGCAGGCGGTTCTGCCATTTGGCAAAGGCGGCCTCGAGCGCAGGATCAGAGCCAGCCATATGCTTGGCCCAGTTATGCTCATAGGCGCCTGACATGATCACCGCCTGCGCTACCATATCGGCATCGTCGGAGATCATGATCCCGCCTTCACCGGCATTGACCAGTTTGTAGGACTGAAAGCTGAAACATCCCACGCGGCCGATTGTGCCGATATTGCGCCCGGCCCAGAGTGTGCCAAGGCTATGGGCGGCGTCTTCGATCACTGGGATACCGCGCGCGTCGCAGAGCGCCATGATCGCGTCCATATCCGAAGTGTGTCCGCGCATATGGCTGATGATCACAGCGTCTATATTCGCATCAAGTTTTCCCTCATAGTCATTGAGATCAATGCGGTAATTGTCTTTGACGTCACATAGGACAGGCACGCATTCGGCATGCACGACCGAAGACGGCACCGCCGCAAAGGTAAAGGCGGGGATCAAGACCCGCGCGCCGGGGTGCAGGCCAAGAGCTTTGAGCGACAGAAACAGCGCTGCTGAGCAAGAGGACACCGCCAGCGCGTACTGGCTGCCCATCATCTCAGCGAAGTCGCGTTCGAGCAAAGCGACCGGAGCATCCTTCGCGGCGGTGTAGCGAAAAAGGTCTCCTGATTTCAATAGCTTGTCTATTTCAGCGCGGGCGCTTTGAGGAATGGGTTCGGCATCATAGACATTAGGCGCAAGTGTCATGTTCGCATATACTCAATTTAGTTTTCAGATTTTCCGAAAGTTTAGCAAAGACCGGCCACATCGCAAAGCGAAAGTTTTTTGACAAGAAATCACATTTGCGCTCACCGCATTGCACGGCGTCTGCGTATCGCGCAGAGCTAGGACAAGCGAAGGATCGCGCAACACAACAACGGAAATCACGTCTTGACCGGTCTGGCATCTCTCGTGCTGCTTTACGCAGTCATGCTCTGGCCCGCGCGCTATGCGTTCTATGGGCTCTTCGCGGAATGGTATTATCCGCAAATCATTTATGAAACAGGGGTTTGGACCATATACTTGCTGTTGGTGACGCTGTCGGTCTCGCCGGTTTTAACTCTGCTGAACCGTGTGGGCCGGGGTCGCAGCTTAGGGCGATGGCTTTTGCAAAACCGGCGCCATTTTGGCCTTGGCAGTTTTATCCATGCCAGCCTGCATGTGATGCATTACACAATCGAAACCAATAGCGCTTCTTGGATGCTGAATGAGGCCGTATCGATTGAGTATTTTGTAGCCTGGATTGCCTTTGTGATCCTCGCGCTTCTTGCAGTGACATCCAACTCTTACTTTGCCCGCCGTTTGGGGCGTCGGTGGAAGAAGCTGCACATTTGGATTTACCCGGCTGTACTGCTCAGCCTGGCTCATTGGTACTTCTTCGACTACACAGAAGAGCGTTTCATCCTTTTGGGTGGCTGCTTTATTGCGCTCAAGCTGGCGCATCTGGGTCTGCGGCGTCTGCCACGGCGTGCCGCCCAAAGCTAAACCCCCAGTCTGTCCCGCGTGGCATACCAGGTCATCGCCAGTACCAAGAGCGGAGAGCGCAGCGCTGCGCCGCCGGGAAAGGCAGGGGTCGGGACGCGCGCCATGGTGTCAAACCCGTCTGCGTCACCCCCAATGAGATCGGCCATGATCTTGCCCGAGAAGGTGGCGGTGCCCACGCCATGCCCGGAATAGCCCGAGGCTGATAAGATGTTGGGCGCCAACCGGGTCAGATAGGGCATCCGCTTCATGGTGATGGCCAGAGTGCCGCCCCAGGCATAGTCGATTTTGACATCCTGCAAATGCGGGAAAATCTGCGCCATGGGCTTACGCACCAGCGCCGCAATGTCGCTGGGAAAGCGGTAGCCATAGCTCTCGCCGCCGCCGAAGAGCAGGCGCTTGTCATGACTGAGGCGGAAGTAGTTGACGACGAACTTGCTGTCCGCCACCGCCACGTCACGGGTCAGCACATGTGCAGCCTCATCGCCCAAAGGTTCCGTGGCCACGACGAAGTTGTTGATCGGCATCACCCGTGCCGCCACTTTGCGATCAAGGCCACCCAGATACCCGTTGCAGCCCAGGATCACGTGATCCGCTTTGATCCGTCCCTTATCCGTCTGCACAAGGGCCGGTGTGCCCGGTGTGATGTTGTGCACTTCACTGCGCTCATAAATCCGAACGCCTGCTTTCACCGCCGCCCGCGCCACGCCAAAGGCATAAGCCAAGGGATGCAGATGCGCGGCGGTCATATCAAGGGAGCCACCCACATAGCGCGGCGAGGGGCAGAGCGCCTGCATTGCCTCAAAATCAAGCTTTTCTAGTGCGTCATAGCCATAGCGCTTTGCGAGGAAATCGGCATAGGCATGCTCTTCGGCCACCTCAGCCTTACTAAACCCTGCATGGGCAATGCCCGGCTTCAGGTGACAGTCAATCTTGTGTTTGGAAACCAGCGTCTTGACCAGCGCCTTGGCCTCTTCGGCCAGCTCCCAGAGTTTGGCGGCATCCTCGCGGCCCACAAGTTTCTCAAGGCTTTGCTGATCCTGCCGCTGCCCACTGTCCAACTGCCCACCATTGCGCCCTGATGCGCCAAACCCAACGCGATGCGCCTCCACCAGCGCCACGTCCAATCCGCGCTCGGCCAGATGCAGTGCCGAGGACAGCCCAGTAAACCCTCCGCCGATCACGCAGACATCGGCCCTAGTCTCACCGCGCAAAGGCTCGAACGGCTCTAAAGCCTCCGTTGTGGCGGCATACCAGCTTGGCGGATACTGGCCCGGGCGGTCATTGGAATAGAGCAGGTTCATCGTTTCACTGTTCCCAAAATACTCAAATCCAGACCTGCGCCAAAGGCTCAGACGTTCAGCAAGAGATGCTCACGTTCCCAAGGCGAAATCACCTGCAGGAACTCGGCATATTCGGCGCGTTTCACGATGGAATAGACGCGCGCAAAGTCCGGCCCGAGGATTTTGTGCAGGTCCGTGGCCTCGTCAAAAAGATCAAGCGCGGCCCCAAGTTCATTGACAAAATCCGGCTCGCCCTCATAGGCGTCGCCGCGGTACTGCGTCTTGGCGCGGGTCTCATTCTTCATCCCCAAAAGCCCGCAGGCAAGGCTGACTGCGATGCCCAGATAGGGGTTGCAATCCATGCCCGCGATGCGGTTTTCCACCCGGCGCGCTTCAGGCGGGGAAAGCGGCACGCGAATGCCCGTCGTGCGGTTGTCGCGACCCCATTCCAGGTTGATGGGTGCTGCATTGTCTCGCACATAGCGGCGATAGGAGTTCACATACGGGGCCATCACGGCAAGGGCCGAGGGCAGGTAGGCCTGCAAGCCGCCGATGAAGTGATAGAACATGTCTGTCTCACCACCCTGAGGGCCGGAAAACGCGTTCTTACCGGTCTCGCGATCAATGATCGAGTGATGGATATGCATCGCGCTGCCGGGTTCAGCCGCGATGGGTTTGGCCATGAAAGTGGCAAAGCAGTCGTGCCGCAAAGCCGCTTCGCGGATCAAGCGCTTGAAGTAAAACACTTCATCGGCCAGCTTCACCGGATCCCCATGGCGCAGGTTGATCTCAAGCTGACCTGCGCCGCCTTCCTGCGTGATGCCGTCAATCTCAAAGCCTTGCGCCTCGGCAAAGTCGTATATGTCGTCGATGACCGGACCGAACTCATCCACCGCTGTCATCGAATACGCCTGCCGCGCGGCGGCAGGTCGGCCCGACCGGCCGACCATTGGGGCAATTTCCTGACGCGGATCGAGGTTGCGCGCGATGAGGAAAAACTCCATCTCAGGTGCCACAACCGGCTCCAGCCCCATCTTTTCGTACATCTTCACAACGCGCTTGAGCACATTGCGTGGGGCGCAGTCTATTGGTTTGCCGTCGCGGTCATACGCGTCATGAATGACCTGCAGGGTCCAATCCCCTGTCCAGGGCGCGGCAGAGGCGGTGTCCATGTCGGGCTTGAGCACCATATCGCGCTCGATAAAGCCTTCATCGCCTGCCGCTTCGCCCCAATCCCCGGTGATGGTCTGGTAAAAGATTGAATCCGGCAGGTGGAAGTAGGCCTGCTTGCCAAACTTGCTGGCGGGAACTGCCTTGCCTCGCGCGACCCCGGGCAAATCGGCAATGATACATTCCACCTCATCGAGCCGATGGCCTTCTAGATAGGTTTGCGCCGCATCGGGTAGTTTTGAAGTCCAGTCTTTGGCCATGGCTCAGGCCCCTTTTCTGAAATGGTCTGCCATGCGCTCGGCAAATGCGGCGCTGTCGATGGGCGCGTCGGCCTCATTGCGCGCGGTCTTGAGCAGGTCATCGGGCACGACACCCTTGCCCCGCTGGTCGATGATCGTGGTCAGGATATGTGAGGTGAATTCCGGATGCGGCTGGACCGTCAGGATCGTGTCGCCGATCATCATCGCAGCGTTTTCGCAAAAGTCAGAATGCCCAATGATTTTAGCGCCTTCAGGCGGGGTGATGACCTGATCCTGGTGCCAGGCATGCATCGCAACGGTTTGACCTTCGATCACATACTCGGTGCGACCCACCGACCAGCCGCCGTCGAACTTCACCACCGTGCCGCCTAGGGCTTGCGCGATGATCTGGTGGCCAAAGCAAACCCCGATGAGCGGCTTGCCTGCGTCTCGAATATCGCGAATGAAAGCCTCCAAAGGCGGGATCCACGGGTGATCCTCGTATGCGCCGTGTTTTGAGCCGGTGATCAGCCATCCATCGGCGTCCTCAGGGCTGGTGGGATAGACCTCATCCACCACGTCGTAGCGCTCAAACTCAAACCCCTTGTCGGCGAGAAGTTGGGCAAAGATTGCGTCGTAGTCGCCCGTGTCCTCGATCAGATCGGGAAGGGCATGGCCGGTCATCAAAATACCGATTTTCATAGGTCACCAAATTTGATCAAATTCAGGCTAGCCGTGCGTCAGCAGCACATCAAGCCTGATTTACACGGTTTCGAGGTAGATTTTCCAGTGCTCGTCTACGGGACGTTCTGACATTAGACGCATCTCCTGACGCTTGGTGAGAGCAAGGTTGCGGATAAGGTCCGCGTGAAAAATCCGGGCCATCGCATCGCTGCCTTCAAAGAGGGCGATGGCCATGTCCCAATCCTCGGCCAGCTGCGGCAGGTCCTGATCATAGGAATTGCCCGCTATAGGGGCAGGGGGCAGGGTCGCATCCTCTATCCCGTTCATCGCCGCGCCCAAAACGGCGGCAAAGGCGAGGAAGGGGTTGGTGTCGCCGCCGGCGACGCGGTGCTCGATCCTCCGTGCCTTGGGTGACCCGCCAGGCACGCGCAGGGCGGCGGTGCGGTTGTCATAGGCCCAGCAGATCGAGGTGGGCGCATGCGCGCCAGGCACCAGCCGGTCATAGCTGTTGGCATGCGGGGCAAAAAGGAGTGTGCTGTCCCGCATTGCCTCCAGACATCCCGCTAGCCCGTGCAAAAGCGCCTCTGAGCCCTCGGGCCCACCATTGTCAAAGACGTTCCGCCCGTTCGCGTCCAGCACAGAGAAATGCATATGCATCCCGTTGCCCGCATCCTCGGCAAAAGGCTTGGCCATGAAAGTCGCGGCATGCCCGTGTTTGCGCGCCATCCGCTTGATCAGCCGCTTGAAGAGCCAGGTGTCATCGGCGGCGCGCATGGCATCCTGATGGGTGAGGGTGAACTCGAACTGTCCAAGGCCGGACTCGCAGGTCGCAGTTTGCACCGGAATCCCCATCATTTCGCAGGCTTTGTAGAGATCACTGAGAAAGGCATCGAAGATATCGAGCTGCGCCAATGACAACACATCGGGCAGCTCAAGCGCTCTGCCTGAGTCAGGGTCTTTGATTGGGGCCAGTGCGTCGCCGCTGTCATCCACCAGCGTGAATTCCAGCTCGGTTGCGGCAATCACATGCCAGCCGCGCGCGGCATAGCGTGCCAAAACCGTGGCCAGCGCATGGCGTGGGTCGCCTTCAAAGGGCGTGCCATCTTCATGATGCATTGCCATGGGCACCAGCGGCTGGTTCACCTCCAGCCAGGGCAAGGGCACCGGCCCACGCTCTGTGGGCAGCAGCACGCCATCGGCATCGCCGGTCTCAAAGACCAGTGGGCTGTCTTCGATGTCAAAGCCGAAGATATCGACATTGCTGGCCGAAAACGGCATGCGGACCGCGCCTTGATCCAGTTTGTCGGCATAAGAGCCCGGCACACGCTTGCCCCGCATCCGGCCATTGAGGTCAGAGGCGGCCACCCGAAAGGTCTGATATTCGCTTAGGTCCATGATCCGCTGTCCCGCAGAGTTTTGCGCAGCCTAGTGGGAAGCAGGCAAAGCTTCCAGATGCATTTGATCAAATTGCGCAGGCTGCGGTGCCAAAGCCGGGCGCTGACTTCGGTGCATAGGCGTAGTGCGTTGTTTTGCATCAAGGTGACGCTTACGCCGCTTGCATCCGGACGCCTGCGAAAAATGGGAGCTTTAACTGTTGTGAGAGCCTCCGCGAGCGACTAGGGTAGGTCTGACCTCCAAGGGCGGACACAAAAAACTTAATCGCAGAAAGCGCAGCTGACCATGAATTCTTACAAGATTTGGGCTCTTTTGGGGGCCGTTGGTGGCGCGGGTTTTGGCCTTGTTGTCACCCCGTTGATTTTTATCCTGGTGAATTTTTCCGCCGGCGGTGTCACGTTCGGTGAAACTGTCCGCTTTGCCCTCGCCAATGGGGCCACCTGGGGTGCTTTGGGCCTCTTTGCAGGCATCTTCCTTGGAGTGGTCAACACCGTGAAGAGCCAGCCTGCAGAGGACTGATCCGCGCGTCAGAGCCTAAGTGTAGCTTCAAGGCGCACAGGGGCGCTTGGTATGCGCTTTTTCGCGTGCGTGCTTGTGATGGTGCGCCGCTTTAACACCGCGCACCAATTCCAAGGCCCATCACCCCGCAATCGACGCGCGGTAGATGCTGTCGATGGTTGCGCCAATCGTGCTGTTGAAGGCCTCATCCGACTGATCTGCGGACAAACCTTCGGTGAGCGCGCGTGAGAAGCTGGCGATCATGCCGGTGTTTTTGGACAAGCGGTCATTGGCCTCGTCGCGGGAGTACCCACCAGAGAGGGCCACAACCCGCAAGACTCGAGGGTGATCCACCAACGCTTTGTAATGGTTTGCCGTCTCGGGCAGGGTGAGTTTGAGCATCACATCGCGCCCTTCAGGCAGGGCGTCGAGGTTCTTGGCGATTTCCGCTGCCAGAATATCTTCGGCCTCGGCCTTGTCGGCGATGGAGATGGTCACTTCCGGCTCGATGATCGGTACCAGACCATGATCCAGGATGGTGCCTCCCACCTCAAATTGCTGTGCCACATTGGCGGCAATGCCCGAAGGTGACGCCGCATCAATCACTGAGCGCATCTTGGTTCCATAGATCCCGGCTGCATTGGCCCGCTCCAAAAGCGCTTCGAGATCCGGCATCGGCTTCATCAGCTTCACGCCATCCGCCTCATCCGCCAGACCTTTGTCCACCTTAAGGAAGGGCACGACACCGCGCTCTTCCCACAGAAACTCTGCCGAGGGACGGCCGGCGATCTGGCGGTCCATGGTCATCTCAAAGAGGATCGCGCCAATGACCTTGTCGCCAGTAAAATCGGGCGCTTGCGCGATGCGCGCCCGCATGCCGTGGATCAGGTCGAACATTTCCGCTTCGCCGGAATAGGCATCCTCATTCACACCATAAAGCTTGAGCGCCTTGGGAGTGGAGCCGCCGGATTGGTCCAGTGCTGCAATAAAGCCCTGACCCTGACGGAGTTTTTCGGTTTGAGCGGATTTCGACATGGGTGTCCTCGAACAATAGATAAACAACTGCGGCCCTCTTAGAGGGGCAGGCAGGGCCATGCAATTCTGATAGCGCTATCAACTGTTTCCAACAAGCAAACTCAGTGTGCTTTGCCCATGATTTTGGAGGCCACAAAAGTCGTGACACGTCGGGGTGAAATGCGAGGCAGGAAGGCAAAGACCTTGTTGAGAAAGCCGGTGACAACCACGCGCTTGCCCGCGCGCGCAGCGACCCAGCCCTGTTCGGCCACGTCTTTGGCCGACATCGGCTTGGCCAGTTTGAGCAGCCGCACACCGTCCATATCGGCGACGTCAAAGAAATTGGTGGCCGTGGCCCCGGGGCAAAGGGCGGTAACGGTCACGTCTGAGCCGCTCAGTTCCTCGGCCACGGCCTCGGAGAGCGACAGCACAAAGGCTTTGGTCGCGTGGTAGACCGCCATGTTTGGGCCCGGCGTGAAGCCTGCGACAGAGGCCACGTTGAGGATACGCCCGCCGCCATGACCCTGCATATGCGGAATGGCCCGTTTCATCAGATAGGTAAGCGCGATCATGTTCACGTTCATCGAGGTCAGTTCCTGCGCCCAGCTCTCCGGATCGCTGAAATCGCCGTTCTTGCCAAGACCGGCATTGTTCACAAGCCGGTCGATCACACGACCTTCGCTGATCTTGGTCCAGAGCGCCTCGGTCTGGGTGAGATCTGACAGATCGGTGGGCATGACCTCGACCTGCACGGCGTCACTGCGCAACTCCTTGGCCAGGGCGTTAAGCTTGTCCTCTGTGCGCGCCACAAGGATGAGGTTGCGCTTTTCCCTGGCCGCCAGCTTGGCAAATTCCACGCCAAGCCCTTCGGAGGCTCCGGTGACCAATGTCCAGCTCTCCATCTCTGCGCTCCTTGTTTTTGGAGGAATGTGCGCCGCAGCTTAGGCTAAGGTGGATCGGGCGTCGAGTGCGGTGTTCTTCACATTGCAAGTGTCGCCACAGAAGCGAGCAGGAGCAGAGCAAAGGCAATGTTGACTGCACGGGCGGCGCGCGGAGAGCGCAGGTGCCGCGCCAGTTCCGCGCCGGTCATCAGCCACAGGACATTGACGATGATGATCACGCCGAGGATCAGGGCCGCTTTCCAAAGCCCGTCAACAAGCGGGTTGCCCGCGATCAGCACATAGCCTGAGAAAAGCGCGGCCATCGCGGCATAAGCCTTGGGGTTGGCCAGGGTGACAAAGATGCCGTCAATCAGGCGCGGCGGGCTGGCGTCGGTACTTTCCAGCTCGCCAATCGCCGGGGCCGTGGCGATTTTCCAAGCGAGATAGAGGAAATAGATGATGGCAAGCGCGGTGATCACCGGCGTCACACCTGGCAGAGCGAGGATCGCACCGGAAATGCCCGTGCCGACAACCAGCGCCACGAGCATCACGCCTACCACCAGCCCCGCGACGTAGCGCAAACCGCGCAGCCGCCCAAATGAGGCTCCAACCGCGGCGGCACTCAGCGTGTTCGGTCCGGGACTACCGGTCAGGGCAAAGGCGGCCAGCAGGAAGGCGGTGAGGTTTTCCATGGCGTGGAGGGTAGGGGTGGAGAGGTGGTGGTGCAAGAAAGGAGTAGGGTGGGCAATCTTGCCCACCGCTGTGATCGAATTGGTGGGCAAAACTGCCCACCCTACCGCGCGGCTTATCTTTCGATTTTTGTGTCATCCTCGGGCTTGACCCGAGGAGTTCGTGATTAAGAGATCCCCGGTCAAGCCGGGGATGACGGATGCGGTCGGTTCCGGGGGCTTAGCCTCCAAGCGCCGCCACACCAGGCAAGGTCTTGCCTTCCATCCATTCCAGAAAGGCACCGCCTGCGGTGGAAATATAGGTGAAATCTTCCGCTGCTCCGGCCTGATTGAGGGCGGCGACCGTGTCACCGCCACCTGCGACCGAGACAAGCGTGCCTGCGCGGCTTGCCTCTGCGGCATGACGGGCGGCGGCGTTGGTTGCCGCATCGAACGGCTCCAGCTCGAACGCGCCCAAAGGCCCGTTCCAGATAAGGGTTTTTGAGACCTCAATGGCCGTGCTGATCCGGGCAACGGCTTGCGGGCCGGCATCAAGGATCATTGCGTCTTCGGGACAGGCATGGGCGGGGACGACTTCATGGGGCGCATGTGCTTTGAATTCGCGCGCCACCACGACGTCAGCAGGCAAGAGGATCTCACAGCCTGCGGCCCCTGCCTTGCCCATGATCTCGCGGGCGGTGTCGGCCATGTCATGTTCACAAAGCGACGTGCCCACGTTCAAACCTTGCGCGGCCAGAAACGTATTGGCCATGCCGCCGCCGATGACCAGCTTGTCGACCTTCTCGACCAGATTGCCCAGAAGATCGAGTTTCGTTGAGACCTTTGCACCGCCGACGACGGCCAGAACCGGGCGCTCAGGGGCGCCCAATGCAGCCTCCAGCGCGCTCAGTTCGGCTTGCATCAACCGGCCTGCGCAGGCCGGCAAATGGCGCGCAAGAGCCTCGGTCGAGGCATGCGCGCGGTGGGCTGCGGAAAATGCGTCGTTGCAATAGACATCGCCTAAACCTGCAAGGCGCGCGGCAAATTCTGGGTCATTGGCCTCTTCGCCGGGGTGAAAACGGATGTTCTCCAAAAGCAGCACCTCGGCCGCCTTGGCCTCGGCCGTCAGGTTCTCGGCGCCTTCCAGCGTCTCGATGAACTGTACCGAGTGCCCGATGGCCTCGGACAGGGCAGGCACCACGTGGCGCAGCGACATCTCGTCCACGACCTTGCCTTTGGGGCGGCCAAAATGCGCCAGCAGCATAGGCTTGCCACCAGCTGCGAGAATGGCGTCAATCGTGGGCTTGATCCGGTCCAGCCGTGTGGTGTCGGTGACCTGACCGTTCTCGATAGGCACGTTGATATCCACACGCGTGAGCACGGTCTTGCCGCCAAGGTCCATCTTATCAAGCGATTTCCACCCCATTTCACCACCTCCTGCGGACGCCCTGGGCCATCTTGTCCCGCGCGCCTTTTGGCGTGGCTCTGCCGGGGCGTCAACCTCTGGCTTGGCATTCGCGGACGAAGCGCCTAGGTATCGGGGAACGAGACATTCAAAGGAGGCCCGGATGGCCGAAATCAAAGACCCCGAAAACACAGTCCTGATCGAGTTAAAGGGCGGCACTGTGACGATCGAGCTGTTGCCCGATGTGGCGCCGGGCCATTGTGAGCGGATGAAAGAGCTGGCGCGGTCAGGTGCCTATGATAACGTGTGTTTTCACCGTGTGATTGATGGCTTCATGGCGCAAACCGGCGATGTGGCCAATGGCAATCTGGAAAAGGATTTCAACATTCGCCTCGCGGGCACAGGCGGCAGCGACCTGCCCAACCTGAAGGCCGAGTTTTCCGGCGTGCCACATGATCGCGGCACTTTGGGCGCGGCGCGTAGCCAAAACCCTGACAGCGCCAATTCTCAATTCTTCATCAACTTCAGCGACAACCACTTTCTCAACCGGCAATACACCGTCTATGGCCGAGTGATCGAGGGCATGGAACATGTCGATGAGATCATGCGCGGCGAGCCTCCGATGAATCCCGACAGGATGATCAGCGTGAAGGTGGCCGCCGATGTATAAGACGTTTCTTTCCGCAAGCCTGATCGCTCTGGCCGCACCCGCCTTGGCCACGGAAATGAAGATTGAGATCGTAGGCGAGGCAATGGGCACCGTCACGATTGATCTTCTGGAAGATGTGGCACCAGATCACGTGGCGCAAATTTCGGAGCTGGCAAACGAAGGGGCCTATGACGACGTGGTGTTTCATCGCGTGATCGATGGTTTCATGGCGCAGACCGGTGATGTTGAGTTCGGCAAAGAAGGCGAGGATATGCGTCTGGCTGGCCGCGGCGGAAGCGAACGGCCCGATCTGGCGGCGGAGTTTTCCGATGTGCCGTTTGACCGTGGCGTTGTGGGCATGGCACGGGCACAGGACCCCAACAGTGCCAACAGTCAGTTCTTTATCATGTTTGACGAGGGGCATTTCCTGAACGGGCAATACACCGTTGTTGGCCGTGTCACCGAAGGCATGGATGTCATCGACGCCATCAAGCGCGGCACCGGGCCCAATGGGGCCGTTGTCGGTGCGCCGGATGTGATGCGCAAAGTCACGATCAGCGAATAAACCATGGTACCCACGGGCTATGAGCCGCTGAATACGCTCAAGCCCGTGGCTGAGGGCCTCTGGATTGTCGACGGTCCAGCGATCAAATCCTATGGGTTTCCGTTTTCGACGCGTGCCACTGTCGCGCAGTTGGAGAATGGAGACATCTGGGTGCATTCGCCCACTCAACTGACAGAAGGTTTGTGCGCTGAGCTGGACGCGTTGGGGCCGGTACGCCACCTCATTGCACCCAATCAGATCCACTATCTAAATATTCCCGATTGGTGCAGTGCGTATCCCGAAGTAACGTTTTGGGCGGCACCCGGTGTGCATGACCGTGCCGCCAAGAATGGTCTGAGCCTGCCTGAAAGTACGGCGTTGCGCTCCAATGGGCCTGAAGAGGCTTGGAAGGGACAGATCGATCAACTCATCGTGCGCGGCAGCCGCTGGCACAAGGAGGTGGTGTTCTTTCATCGTGCGGGGGAGACACTTGTGCTGACGGATCTCATCGAGGCGTTTGAGACCGAGAAACTGCCAGCGTATTGCCGCCCCTTTGCGTGGCTTAACGGGATTGATGACAGCGACGGGAAAACGCCACCCCTCATTGCCTGGAGTTTTCGGGACAAAGAGGCTTTTGCCGAGGATATCGAGCAGATGATTGAGTGGCGACCGCGTCGGGTGATTATCGCCCATGGGCGCTGGTACGAACGTGACGGTGTAGGGGAGCTGGAACGCGCCTTCCGCCGAGTTTTGCGCACACGGCGCTGGGATAGCGCGATCAAGGATATGAAAGACCGCGAAAACATCCAGCGGTAGGTTTGCGGCAAATCGCGGAGCCTCCGGCGGGGATATTTTCAGCAAAGAGAAAAGGCGGGCTCAGGGCTTTTTTTGCCCTGAAACATCCAGTCCGTGGCTGACGTGTAAGGATGGTTGCCGACGGGAGCTTATGTGAGTTGCGATCAGCGGATGATGTTCATGCGCAGTTTCAGTTTTTGGCGGTTGTCCTGAGGCAGATGGCGGTTGAGGTAGCGGTTGATCAGTCCAAAAAGCCCGATGACGCAGAGCGTCAATAGGATGAAATAGCCTGCGAGGATCGGGTAGGGCACGAATGGGTTGAAGGTCTTGTCGGCAAAGTAGCTGGCGTAATAGAGTGCGTCTCCGCGTTGTTGCCAGGCAGGAAAAGCCGAAAAGAAGACCAGTGTGGTGGCATGGAAGAGGAAAATCGCCTCGTTTGTGTAAGCAGGCCAGGCCAGCCGCAGCATGGTGGGCCAGACGATGCGCCGGAAGCGCGGCCAGCCCGAAAACCCGTAGGCATCGGCGGCCTCTACATCGCCCTTAGGGATGGAGCGCAGTGCACCGTAGAAAATCTCGCCCGAATAGGCGGCGGTATTGAGGAAAAGCACGATGAGCGCACCCAGCCAGGCGGCGGTGAAAGGGTCAAAGACCGGGTTCACCTGTTTCAGGCTGAGAAAAGCGAAATAGGCAAAGAAGAACTGGATAAAGAGCGGCGAGCCGCGAAAGAGGAAGATGAACCACTCTGAGGGTTTGCGCAGCAGCGGGTTCTTCGCACCTTTGCCAAGCGCCACGGCCGTGGCGAGTAAAAAGCCGCATAACAGCGCCAGAACACCGAAATAGATGTTCCAGATCATGCCAGAGCCGATAAGGGTGAATTGCTGACAGAGGGTGAAATCCTCTCTTGGCAAAAGCCGTTCGCCAAAACCGATTGAGCGAAAAGCGTAGGCTTGTACTGTCTCCCAGCAACTCATGCCGCGGCCTTTCGTTGTGACTCGCCGCCCGTGGTGGCTTGCCCGTGGGTCAGGCGGGTCATCAGGCGCTCTAGGAAGACCTCGGAGACTTTGGTCAGGCCAAGATAGAACACCAACAGTGCGAGGAAATACCACATGCGCCAGTCGCCATGGGGGTAGTCGGTAAAGCGCGGCAGGGCCGTGCCGCCCAACTCGCGGGCCCAGTAGACGATGTCCTCGACGCCCAGCAGGAACAAAAGCGGTGTGGCCTTGGTCAGCACCATCCACAAATTGGACAGGCCGGGCAGGGCGTAGACCCACATTTGCGGCACCAAAATGCGCCAGAAACTCTGGCGTGGGCTCATCCCATACGCCTCTGCAGTCTCAATTTGCGCGCGCGGTACGGCGCGCATGGCACCAAAGAGCACATTGGCGGCAAAGGCGCCAAAGACGATGGCAAAGGTTAGAACGGCGATGAAAAACCCGTAAGTTTCGTGCACCCATTGCGGCGCTTCACCCAGCGGGAGCTTGGCGGCCTGACAGACGACAAAATCATTTCCCTGGCGCACAGGTTCGGACCAGTCGGGACATTTTATCCTATGGCGGACATATTCGAATGCCTGATCCAGCGCGATGACGAAAAAGAGGAAAAAGGCGATGTCGGGCACGCCGCGCACAATGGAGATGTAGCCTTTGCCGAACCAGCGGAGTGGCAAGATGCGTGAGCGAGCCGCCGTGGCGCCGGCAAAGCCAAAGGCGAGGGCCGTGGGTGCTGTGATGGCCAGAAGGACCATGACGGTGATGAACGAATAATAGAGATTGCTGTGTTTCGTTGTGGTCAAATAACACGACAGCCATTTGACGCCAGACAGGGTCTCGGGATCAACACAGTAGCTGAACATTAAATTCGATCGCATCCCGCCGTTTGTTCACTCCCAGTGGTCCCGCATTGCTTTGTGGCTGTCAATCTCTATTCGCGTTATGCAGCTGGTAGTGCGACCCAGGATCGCGTCAATTCGGTCGAAAGGACAGCAACATGGCTCAGAACGTGATCATTGTCGGTGCAGGGATCATCGGGGCAGCGGTGGCGTACCGGCTGCAGAGCCAGGGCGCGCAAGTTACCGTGGTGCATGATGGCAGAGCACGCGCAACTGATGCGTCATTTGGCTGGATCAACGCGTCGTTCTTTCTCGATCATGCTCATTTTCGCTTGCGGCATGAGGGGATCGCGGCGTGGCACCGTCTTATGGGCGCAGTGGCTTTGCCGATCCGGCAAACCGGGTGTTTGTGCTGGGAACAGCAGAGCACGGCCTTGCAGGCGCAGACAAAGGAGCTTCGGGATCTTGGCTATCCACTGGAGATTATTGATCGGAAGCAGTTTCAAGCTATGGAGCCGCATGTGGCCGATGCCCCGGAACAGTGCCTCTATTTTCCCGATGAGATTGCCATTGATTCCGCGGCCGTGACGCAAGTCTTGCTGGATGCCGCCGTGGCGGAGGGCGCAAAAGAGTTGTCGGGGCTGGAGGTGCAAGAGATCTTGTGCGACGGCGGGCGTGTGACAGGTGTGCAAACGCCGCTGGGGCCGCTTGCCGCGGATCAGGTTTTGGTGGCAGCAGGAACCGGGACGCAGGCGTTAATGCACAAGGTGGGTGTGCATGTGCCTATGGTGGAGCGTCCTGCACTGGTACTGACGACCAACCCTTTGCCCAAACTGGTGGACCATGTGCTGGTGTCGGCATTGGGAGAAGTGACGCAATGCGAAAACGGTGCCCTGATCCATCCGGTTGCAGTGGGGCATCAGAGCGATGCGGCAGAGCGGATTGATCTGGCCCCGGATGAGGCAGGGGATGCTGCGCTGTTGCGACTAAAAGCGATGTTTCCGGACGTTGCGATGTCGCGTGCAGGCGTGCAGCTTGCCCATCGGCCGGTACCCGAAGATGGAATGCCGGTTGTTGGGGGCGTTGAGGGTGGGCTTTACGTGGCGGTCATGCATTCCGGCATCACGCTTGCCGCGATTATGGCGGAGTTGATTGCAGAGGAGCTGCAACAGGGCGTCAGCAATCAGAGCGGTGGATGGCTTGGCCCTTACCGACCAGAGCGGTTCGCAGCGCCCCAAACGTAAAACGAGCCGCCCGAGGGCGGCTCGTTCTTTCAAAACTCGGGCGGATCAGAAGCCCGGGCCGATTTCCCATTTTTCGAGTAGCGCATTGAGCGAGCCATCGTCTTTCATGGACTGAATGGCCGCATCCAGCTTGGCTTTGAGCTCGGTATCGCTTTCGCGCAGACCCAAACCAACGCCTCCACCAATCAGTTCTTCTTGGTCAAGCATAACCAGATCGCCGTCTTCTGCGGCAATCGGCGTCAAAAACGCTTTGTCAGCCAGAACGGCGTCGGCTTCGCCATTGCGGACTGCGGCGATGGTTTCTTCGGGTGTTGCGAATTCCACAAGAGTATTGCCGGATTCTGCAATGAACGCCGCCTGAATCGTGTTGGACTGGGCGGCAACCACACCACCGGAGATGTCAGCATCTGCTGATGTTGCAAGATAGGCTGACGGATCAGGTTGTGTGTAGTTTTGTGTGAAATCAATGACCTCGTCGCGTTCGGCGGTGATCGACATGCCCGCGATGATGACGTCGTAGTTGCCGGACACCAGGTTGGGGATGATTGAGTCCCATTCGTTGGTGACCCACTCACAGGTCAGTTCAGCGCGTGCGCAAAGCTCGTCGCCCACTTCGCGCTCAAATCCGTCAACTTCACCAGCGTCGTTGATGAAGTTGTATGGTGCATAGGCGCCTTCGGTGCCCAGGCGGACAGTTTTGTCCTTGGCCATTGCAAGGCCGCTGGACAGTGCCAGCGCCAATGCAGAAACGACTAGTTTTTTCATTTGGTTACTCCCTTTTCTTCAAGTTTGTTTTCAGGCGGCCATGGTCGAGCTGAGAAACTGCCGCAGCCGGTCTGATTTCGGGGCGCCGAACAGTGTTTCTGGCGCGCCTTCTTCTTCGATGAGACCCTGATGAAGAAAGATCACGTGATCCGACACATCATGGGCCAGCTTCATATCATGTGTGACAATCATCATAGTGCGGCCTTCTGCGGCCAAATCTTTGATAACTTTCACAACTTCCTGTTCCAGCTCGGGGTCAAGCGCCGAGGTGGGTTCGTCAAACAACAGTGCCTCAGGCTCCATCGCCAGCGCACGCGCGATAGCCGCGCGCTGCTGCTGCCCGCCCGAGAGCTGCGCAGGGTAGACATCGCATTTATCGCCAATACCGACCTTGTCGAGGTACTTGCGGGCCGATGTCTCGACCTCGCCGCGATCCCGGCCCAGCACAGTCACCGGGGCCTCCATCACATTTTCCAAAATGGTCAGATGTGCCCAAAGGTTGAACTGTTGGAACACCATGCTGAGGTTCGTGCGAATGCGCAGAACCTGTTTGGGATCGGCTGGACGGCGCGACATGGCCTGGCCTGACCATTTCACCGGCTCACCTTTGAAAACGATATCGCCGTCCTGGCTGTCTTCCAAAAGGTTGGCACAACGCAGAATGGTGGATTTGCCAGACCCCGATGAGCCAATCAAAGAGACCACGTCGCCGCGCTTGGCGGTGATATCGACACCCTTGATGACCTCCAAAGACCCATAGGCTTTGTGCAGGTTGCGGATTTCAATAACGGGCGTGGTGTCGGACAAAGGCAGGTTCCGGTCAGGTGGCGGATGGTTAACACCCGGTACTAGGACGCAAAAAAATGCACAATGCAACTTTCAAATCGCCGAAAAACACCATTTGATTGGTGTTTTTGCCACCAAAGCGGAGTTTTCAAGCTTCTTTCCGCAACGTCATGTGTTTGGTGGCGCCGGAGTTCGCACGCTCAAATAACGCGCTGCGGGGATGTCTACGAGACCATAAAGCGAAAGGGCGTCGCGGTCTGTTGCGCTCAAATTGTCGATGGCTTTGGACAGGGCTGCACGGATTGGGGCCGCATCCTGGGTTAGGGAGGTGATGAAAGGCAGGGTTGGTGTCGGATCTGTCTGCGCAACAACGCGCAATTGCGCTGCAAATGGATCATAGCGTTGGATGTGCCGCCATGTCAGCGCATCTATCGCCGCAAGATCGGCACGACCGTCGGCCACGGCCTTTGCCGAGTTGAGATGTCCGCCGGTCTTCAGGGTGTTGGAGAAAGAAAACCCACGATCAAACGCATAATTTGCAGCAGCGGCCCAGCCGCTTTGCGACAAAGGTTCATTGAAGGCAAAGCGCGCTGTGGAGAATGCCCCGATATCCTGTCCGGGGTCATCAGCGCGTGCGACGAAAACAGAGCAATACTCCCCGGGCGCGCAGCCTTCCAAACGGTTGTCTGGTGTCCCTACAAGCTGAACCTTTCCATGCAGTTGAGCCCGGTAAGGAAAGCCACAGGTTTGCGATAGAACCAGATCCGATGAGACCCAGTGATCCCAGATGTCACCATTACGTGTCACCGTTGCCGGCCCGATCCTCAGTCTGTCACGTATCGAGGCCCACAGCCTATCATTGGCCGCCTGCAATTCAGGGCGGTCATACATGGGCAGGCTGGCGATCATGCGGGTTTATCCAGTGTTAGCAACGCGTTGCCGCGCCTTGGCGCTGTCGACGTCATTCACGCCCAAAAGATTGGCGGCAAGACGGATGAGCGCATCTTCTTCGGCATCGCGGGACCCGTCCGCAAGGGCGACTTTCCACAGGGCCTCGACCACGCCGATACGGTCGTCATAAGCCACCGCATCCTTGATCGCGCGGGTGAAGCGCACCGTGTCGGGGGCTTCGGATTCGAGCGTTTCAGCTTCACTGCGCAAGGTCCGTGTTTCAGTCGCGCTGAGCGCGTAACGGG
Organism: uncultured Roseovarius sp.; assembly: GCA_947496175.1. Lineage (GTDB taxonomy): Bacteria > Pseudomonadota > Alphaproteobacteria > Rhodobacterales > Rhodobacteraceae > Roseovarius. The sequence goes on along the minus strand of CANMBU010000003.1, from coordinate 911,673 downwards.
TGGAAATGATGCTTTCGATACGTGCGGCCTCGGCGGCGGAGTATTCGCCGTCCGTGCGTGCAAGTCTTACGAGTAAGGCCGAAAGCGCCAAGCGTGCGTCGCTATCGGTCAACGGCTCTGGCTCTGGTGCCACCAGATTCTTGAGAAAATCAGCAAACATACAAGCTGATATAGGCGAATGGTGAGCGTGCGCCAATGGGCGACGTGTGGTTCATCACATTTGTTGCATCGCTTTCGCTTTGGCCTCGATGCTGTCTTCCTCACTCAGTCCCAGGACGGTTTGCACCTGTGAGATCACATCGATTTCCTGAGACTGAATAGCTCCATCCACCAAAACCACTTCCCACAGCGCTTCCAGCGCATCAAGGCGGGCATCAAAGCTCACCATTTGCCGGATGATCTGGGCAAACTTTTCAGTGTCAGGCGCCTCCTTGTCGAGACGTTCGCAGGTGGCGCGCATCTTGGCGGCTTCAATCGGGCCCAGGCCAAAAAGCCGCGTCAGGAGTTTGTCGATCTGGCTGATCTCGGCAAAGGCGTATTCCAGGTCAGACTTGGCCACGCGCACCAGTAGCGTACCGAGAGCCAGTTTTTCATCTGGTTCCGGGAGTGGTGCAGGTTCGGGCGCGTCGAAGGCGTGTAAAAGACGGTGCAGAAACGATTTCGGGTCCATATTTGTTTATCCGCTATACCCTTCGACAATGACAAGATCACCGGTCGAGACCGGATCGCGCAAAGCTTTGGCGTGCTGATAGTTTTTAGAGCTATAGCATTCCAGAGCCGCCTTGTAGGTAGGAAACTCGATGACAACCGTGCGCGCCCGCGCGTCACCTTCGCGCAGCTCGCGCGCTCCGCCTCGCACCAAAAAGCGCCCCTCAAACTCTGCAAAAGCCGCGGCATTTGCTTCTTTGTAGGCCTCATATCCTTGTGGGTCGTCCACATCCACATGCGCGACCCAATATCCCTTTGCCATACTGTCCTCCCAGTGCGTGGTTTTGCGCAATTCTGCTTTAGGAAACACAGCATTGCAAACATCGTTGCGAATGTCTCAATCGCGTCACATTTGCACCGCAGAAAGAGCGCTTTCCAAGCCGATAAATTTGGCTAAGGACGCGTGACTTTTTTAGATGTGAGGCAAGATGCCAGCAGAGGCAACTTTCAAGGACTTTAACTGGTCCAAAGGCACACAGGATGAGCAGCTTGAACTGGCCCAGACAGGGACAGATGATGAGCTGCGTGCGTTGGCCATGGCCTATGATTGGCGGGCGCATCCCGAAGTTGTTTTAAGCTGGATCATGGCGCAGAAATGCATTGATCTTGGCTCAGCCATCACCGCGTTTCTTAATGGCGAACCAGAGCGGTTCAACTATATGCCCAAACGCGATGTTCCGGACCGTTGGAAATCCACAGCGCGGCTTCTGGACAACATTTGTCTACGGGTGAACTCTGGTTTCTACCTTGCCTGGCCAGACCGCGATGTGCTGGACCGCCGTCGTTTGGACCGCTGGCTGATTGCACAAGCCAAGGACCGCGAAGACAACCGTCAGGGGCGGTTTGTTCTGGATGAGGCGATTATCGCCACGCTAACGAAAAACGAGCTGCGCCTGGATCGCGAACATGAGACGGCTGTCTATGCCGAAAGCCAAAGTCTGTTGCGCGACCTTCTCAGCCCGGTGATGGAGCTGGGCGTGTCGCGTCGCATGCTGCGGTATTTGCCCGAAGAAGAAACCGAAGAGCGCGACCTGCGCAAACCGGTGCCGCGCAACCGGCTGTCCAGGGGGCGGTAGACGATCTTAGACCAGCCGTGAAGTCTCCAGCGCGGCGCGCACGAAATCAGCGAAGAGCGGATGCGGGGCGAAGGGTTTCGATTTCAGCTCGGGGTGGAACTGCACGCCGATGAACCAGGGGTGGTCTTCCCATTCGACGATTTCCGGCAGGCGACCGTCGGGTGACATGCCGGAAAAGGTCAGGCCGCATTTTTCAAGCTTTTCGCGATATTTGGTGTCGACCTCGTAGCGGTGGCGATGGCGCTCGTCGATGGCCAGGCTGTCGTAGACCTCAGCCACCTTTGATCCTTCCTTCAGCACCGCGTCATAGGCCCCAAGCCGCATGGTGCCGCCTTTGTCGTCAGTCACCTTGCGTTTGACCTTTTCGTTGCCCTGCACCCATTCCTTGAGGTGATAGACCACTGGCGTAAAGCGCTTCTTGCCGGCCTCGTGGTCAAATTCCTCGGACCCGGCGTCCTTTAGCCCGGCCAGGTTGCGCGCCGCCTCGATCACGGCCATTTGCATCCCCAGACAAATGCCCAGATAGGGAATTTTGCGTTCGCGGGCGAATTGCGCGGCCTTGATCTTGCCCTCGGTGCCGCGCTCACCAAAGCCGCCGGGCACGAGGATGGCGTGGAAACCTTCGAGATGCGGGGCGGGATCTTCCTTGTCGAATATTTCGGCATCGACCCATTCAACGTTGACCTTCACGCGGTTGGCCATACCACCATGGGTCAGCGCCTCTTTGATCGACTTATAGGCATCCTCAAGCTGCGTGTATTTGCCGACGATGGCCACATTGACCGCGCCATCGGTGTTGTGGATGCGATCCACCACATCCTGCCAGGTGCTCAGATCGGGGCGCGGGGCAGGGGAAATGTTGAACGCATCCAGCACGGCCTGATCCAGACCTTCGCGGTGATAAGCCAACGGGGCCTCGTAGATAGAAGTGAGATCATAAGCGGCCACAACCGACTCTTTGCGTACGTTGCAGAAGAGCGCGATTTTCTCGCGTTCTTTTTCGGGGATCGGTTGTTCCGAGCGGCAGACCAAAATATCGGGCGCGATGCCGATGGATTGCAATTCCTTGACCGAGTGCTGCGTCGGTTTGGTTTTCAACTCACCCGAGGCTGCCAGATAGGGCAGGAGGGTCAGATGCATAAAAATACATTCTCCGCGCGGGCGGTCATGGCTGAACTGGCGGATGGCTTCAAAGAAAGGCAGGCCCTCGATGTCCCCAACGGTCCCGCCGATCTCGCAAAGCATGAAATCAACCTCATCGTCGCCGATCTCGATGAATTTCTTGATTTCATTTGTGACATGCGGGACGACCTGAATGGTCTTGCCAAGGTAATCGCCGCGCCGCTCACGTTCGAGCACGTTGGAATAGATGCGCCCCGAACTCACCGAATCCGTCATGCGCGCAGGCACACCTGTGAAGCGCTCGTAATGGCCCAGATCAAGGTCGGTTTCCGCGCCATCATCAGTGACAAACACTTCGCCATGCTCAAAGGGCGACATCGTGCCGGGATCGACGTTGAGGTAAGGGTCAAGTTTGCGCAGCCGTACGGAAAAGCCTCGGGCCTGTAGCAAAGCGCCCAGAGCGGCCGAGGCCAACCCTTTGCCCAGTGAGGAGACAACACCACCTGTAATGAAAACGTAACGAGCCATGGTCTGGCGTCTCTACCCCCCGTGTATTTTGGCTGACAGCGCCTGATGAACGCCCGTTTTCAGGGCTGTTTTTGAGGCTCGAAATGTCCTGGAAAGACCGCAAACCCACGGGACTAAACCCATAAAGGATTCGTTTGATATGCGCAAGCAAACCGCAACATGATGTTGCGGTCTTTTTTGGACCGGCTACCGATTGTGGTGTTTAGTCTGCCAGAGGAACCAGAGGTGCGTCATCGTCAAGCGATGGCGGCAAGAGGCCTTCACCCGTGGATGGCAGGCCGGGAGCCGAGCTGTCACCACTTGAGGCGGGGGCATCGTCTGTGATCCGGTCGAGAACCGAGCTGCCGCCTGAGTTTTGCGCTGCGATAATGGTCAAAACCAGTGTGGTGCAGAAAATCGAGATGCCCAGAACCCAGGTCAGCTTGCCCATGGCCGTCGCCGCCGCGCGGCCCGTGGAGACGTTGCCGCCACCGCCGCCCATGCCCAGACCGCCGCCTTCGGAGCGTTGCAAAAGCACAACCGCAATCAGCGCAAGCGCCAGCAGAAGGTGAACGAGCAGAATGACGTTTTCCATGGATCGGCCCTTTGGGTCTCGGATGGGCGGTATCTAAGCAATAAGTGCCGACGCTGCAAGTCGGTGTTTGGCTGATTGGGGGAGGTGGTGTCGACACACCGCTTTGTGACGTTTTTTCACACCCTCGCGCGGAATCAAGGGCCGCAGGCCCGCCGCGCGATCGCCAGACCGCCCCCTGGGCTGGCGATTGGTCAACGTAAGCGCGTCGGACAAAACAATTTCCGACTGGTCAGACATAAAGTGTAATGAACAAATGTAAGTTCGCCATCCCGCGGTCTGGCCATCGCGCGGCTCTGGTTAATCGGCCTGTTTGTAGTTGATGGCAGTTGTCCAGTTATACAGTCGGGCGATTTAAGGTCGAAAGGCAGGTTTGCGGGACAAAACTGCCGTTGGCACTGTGCTGGCATTCACTTATCAAGTGGCTATGGAACCCAGAATAAACGAACAGTACTTTCAGAGGTTGTTAGCATCATCAGACCCTATTGAAGCGGTCTACAACATATCGATGTTTTGGGATCATCGGCTCAATGAATGCGAACCATACTTCGGCCTAAGTGAACCGGAATGGAGAATAGTACTCATCCAGACGTATACCGGACAGGTCTTGAACGGTGGGCACTCGCAGTATTTTCTTAATAGAGGTAAAAAACACTCGAAATCGACTGTATCCGCCTTAATTGAAACGTCGCTCAATCCGTTGTCGGAAATTCTTAAAGAAGCTTTAGAAGTGGTAACTGATGCTGACGACGAATTGGCCAAGCTAACCAAAGATGATTTTGAAAAGCTTGCCAGTTTGGATCAAAAGCTTTTTGAACAGCTGGATGTGGAAGCGGTGCTTTTGGAGCACCTCAGGATCAATCAATCTAATGTGCTTATTCCAGAACGTGGACTTCTTTAGATAGTGCGCTGAAACTGAATAGCATTGATACAATTGGGCTCTTAGTAGACCTCGCTCTCCCATCAACTACACTGGTCTAGCAGGTCATGCCGCGCATGATTTCTTGCAAGAAATCAGCCTGGAATTTTGCAAAATTCCAGCTCCCTCACTCATCCACATCATCCATATCAGCCTGACCACTCAGACGACGGCGGACATGGCTCCAGCTCAATCCGATGCCCAGCACCAGTGAGAGGGCCACGAGGCCGAGCCAGAGATTGGCCGTGGGGTTGTTGAGATTGATCCAGCCGAAATCGACCAGAACCCAGATGAGGGCCGCGGCAATGGCCAGCACCAGCCCCATGCCGAACGACCCGATGGAGCGCAAAGTGGCGCGCAGGTAGATGATGTAGCCGACCAGAAGGATCAGGCCCAGCAATACTGCTACGGGCGTCTGCTCGCCCCAGTTTACCCGAACCCAACGGACGTAATTCCATTCCGTCGGGTTGAATGTGGCCGCCAATAAAACAAACGCCACCGCCCACCGTGCCAAAAACCCTGCCATGTCTGCTCCTCTTGCGTTTTGGGCGCAGAGTGCCAAGGGGCATGGCCTGTGTCCAGTCATTGCGCGCCACGGTCCTGAAATTCCGGTTTCCCCCGCCTTGGCCTCTCGCTATACCGGCGCGGGGTTCACAGAAACCAAAGGGGTCTTCATGGCGAATGTTGTGGTTGTCGGCGCTCAGTGGGGCGACGAAGGAAAAGGCAAGATTGTCGATTGGCTCTCGGAGCGGGCCGATGTGATCGCACGGTTTCAGGGCGGGCATAACGCCGGGCACACGCTGGTCATTGATGGCAAGGTCTACAAGCTCAACGCGCTGCCGTCGGGTGTGGTGCGGGGCGGCAAGCTTTCGGTGATTGGCAATGGTGTGGTGCTCGATCCCTGGCATTTGGTGAATGAGATCGCGACCATTCGCGAGCAGGGGGTCGAGATCAGCCCAGAGACGCTGATGATTGCCGAGAACACGCCGCTCATCCTGCCCATTCATGGTGAGTTGGACCGCGCGCGCGAAGAGGCGGCCAGCAAAGGCACCAAGATCGGCACCACAGGGCGCGGCATTGGTCCGGCCTATGAGGACAAGGTCGGGCGGCGCTCGGTGCGGGTGGCGGATCTGGCGGATGACGCGACGCTTGAGGCGCGGGTGGACCGGGCGCTGCAGCACCACGATCCGTTGCGCAAGGGGCTGGGGATTGAGCCGATTGATCGCGACGCGCTTCTGGCACAGCTGCGCGAGATCGCGCCGCAGATTTTGCAATACGCGGCACCGGTCTGGAAGGTGCTCAATGAGAAACGCAAGGCGGGCAAACGCATCCTCTTTGAAGGGGCGCAAGGCGCGCTTCTGGATATTGATTTTGGCACCTATCCCTTTGTGACCTCGTCCAACGTGATTGCGGGACAAGCGGCCACGGGTGTCGGTATTGGCCCGGGCTCTATCGACTATGTGTTGGGCATCGTAAAAGCCTATACCACGCGGGTGGGCGAGGGGCCGTTTCCGTCCGAGCTGGAAGATGAAGACGGCAACCGGCTTGGCACGCGCGGGCATGAGTTTGGCACGGTCACTGGCCGCAAACGGCGCTGCGGGTGGTTTGATGCCGCTTTGGTCCGCCAGACCTGTGCGACTTCGGGGGTGACAGGTATTTCGCTGACCAAGCTCGATGTGCTTGACGGGTTCGAGACGCTGAAGATTTGTGTGGGCTATGAGCTTGATGGCCAAAAGCTGGATTACCTGCCGACGGCCACAGATCAGCAATGGCGCTGTCAGCCTATCTATGAAGAGATGCCCGGCTGGTCGGAGACGACCGAGGGCGCACGGTCTTGGGCTGACCTTCCGGCCAATGCGATCAAATATGTGCGCCGGGTCGAAGAGTTGATTCAGTGCCCGGTGGCACTACTGTCTACTTCACCGGAACGGGATGACACGATCCTCGTGACCGATCCCTTCGCCGATTGAGGAGCCGTCATGGCACTGCCTTACAAAACCCGTCGCAAGCTATCGCTGCTGATCCTGCTCATCGCGCTGCCGCTTTACATCGTGGTGGCGGTGAACCTGACGGATTGGTTGCGCGCGCAGTTCGAGGTCGGGTTTTTGACGGAACTGGCGGTGTTTGTGGTGCTGGGTATCATCTGGATTGTGCCGTTGAAGTCCGTGTTCCTTGGCGTGGGACAGGCGGACCCGGATGCTCAGGACGACCATTAGGGGGCGAGATGTCTTGAAAAGACATTGGACCTGAAACTTCAAACATTCGTAAGCCTCCGTCCCGATGGCAGGGACCTGTCCCTCAAAGTTCAGAGTTTTCATCACCTCACAGTCATGCACATTGAGGTGAAACCGGGCTGGCAGCCGCTTCAAACTCACGTACAGTTTTGGTCCTGATTGAAGGGGATTTCTTTGCCGCGATTTCTCACACAACTGTTGGGTGCTGCGCTTGCGGTGGGGCTATTTCTGAGGCCCGCATTTGCAGAAGCCGACTTTTTGGCGCTCAGCAAGGACATGCTGATCGGAACGGATGCCGAACGGTCGGCAGCGGCAGAGGTGATCGTCGCACGCGACAATCCGGACATGATCCCGTCTTTGGTGCTTTTGATGCGCATTGGCGGATCGCATGTGGTCACGCAACGCGCGCTCAAGGCGTTGACCGGGCAGGACCTGCCCGACTGGCGGGCGGCGATGCGCTATCAGGAAGCCAACCCGCAGATCGAACCGCATCCGAGTTATTATGACCTCAAGCTGTGGTACTGGGGCGGGATAGATCGCGATTTCCATGCGCTCTTTGAGACGCCAATAGATCGTGCCTCGATGCGCATTCGGTTCGAAGAGATTACGTGGGGCGGCGCGCTTTTTGACGACATTCCACCATTGGATACACCCAAAATGATACCTGCCGATGTGGCGGATTACATGCTGGAGAGTGACCTGGTCTTTGGGGTCGAGATTAACGGAGACGTGCGCGCCTATCCTCTGCGCATCATGGGATGGCATGAAATGTTCAACGAGGTTATCGGTGGCGTGCCGGTTGCCTTGGCCTATTGCACGCTTTGTGGAGCGGGTATCCTTTTTGAAACTGACGTTGAAGGGTACGAGGCCCCTTTCGTGTTCGGCTCGTCTGGGCTGCTTTATCGGTCCAACAAGCTGATGTTTGACCGTCAGACAAAAAGTCTGTGGAATCAGTTCACGGGAGAGCCTGTTTCGGGACCTCTGGCGCAGTCGGGCATTCGGCTCAAGATCAGGCCGACGACGATCACAACATGGGCAGATTGGCGCGCAGCGCATCCGCAGACAAAGGTTTTGTCTCTCGATACTGGGCACATTCGCAACTACGATTCCGGGGTGGTTTATGCAGAGTATTTTGCCTCTCCAGACTTGATGTTTCCGGCGCTCACGGATGAAAGCCGTTTGCGGCAGAAAGACTATGTTTTTGGAATTAGGGTCGCTGGAGGAGCCAAAGCCTGGCCTTTGACCGCATTTGAGGCGGAGCCGGTGATCAATGATCATGTTGGGCTGTCTGATGTAGTTCTGATTGGTGACGCGCAAACGCGGACTGTCCGTGCCTATGCACGGGATGGTCAGGTTTTTTCCGGTGACGCCATAAATCTCGTGGGACCCGGAGGCACGTGGAGCCTGACCGAGGAGGCGCTTTTAGGACCCAAAGGCGAGCGCTTGCCGCGCATGCCGGGTCACGTGTCTTACTGGTTCGCCTGGGATGGCTATCTGGGGGCGGAAAGCGCGCTTTATGGCACGGGCGAGTGAGACTGAAATTGCAAGTGTAATGGCAGGTTTGAGCCCATTCTGTTCAAGAATTTGTGCTCCACATTTCCGCTGATTATGGCTCCAAATGATTAAGTAGACTGTCTGCGATGTTCGCATCGAAGATGCGCAAAGTGTCGCCAATCAAAATGTCATCAGGGTCGATTTCACTCAATCTGGGGATCAATCTCCACCGCCTGTTTAGGTCTGTTGAATTTGGGATATTAAAGTGTGAAACTTCCAGATGGAGAATACAGCTCTTTGATTTCCCGTCACATCTTAAAACTTCGGCAGGTAAAGAGATTGGCGTTGAGATGCTTTCGGACAGCGGAAAATCGGGCATGACTACACAACGCCCATCGCTCAGCACGAATTTCTCTTCAATCTTCAGAATCGGAAAGTTATCCATAGCGAAACTGTACCGCCTCTTGGCTCGCCAACAATCCCGTTTCGAAACTCTAGCAACTCATGAGGCAACGACAACTTCGTCCGCACACCCTCCATTCCACTTACAACAAATGCCCAGACTTCTTGGCTTTGGTGGCCAGGTAGGCACGGTTGTGTTCGCCTTCACCGACTTTGAGCGGCACGCGTTCGGTGACGTCGATGCCGTGGGCCTGCATCATTTCAATTTTAGCAGGGTTGTTGGTCAAAAGGCGAACCGACGAAAACCCCATGTCCCTCAGGATCGCGGCACCAATGCGGAAATCGCGTTCATCGTCTTCAAAACCCAAACGATGATTGGCCTCGACCGTGTCGAACCCCTGATCCTGTAGGGCATAGGCGCGCATCTTGTTGGCAAGGCCGATGCCGCGGCCTTCCTGGTTGAGATAGAGCAACACACCTGCGCCTTCTGCACCCATCTGGCCCAAAGCTCCGCGAAGTTGCGGGCCACAATCGCATTTGAGAGATCCCATTAAGTCGCCGGTAAAACACGCTGAATGCAACCGCGCCAGAACCGGCGCGTCGCGATCCGGTGCGCCGATTTCCACGGCATAGTGTTCTTCTGCGCCATCTTCCGGGCGCCAGATATGCAGACGCCCCGCCTCAGAAACAGATAGCGGCAGGCGCGCACTGACGACGCGGTGCATCGGACTTTGATCTTGCAACGTTTGAGAAAGGCTTTCCGCATTCAGACGCGTGAGAGAAGCATCAACGCTCTCATCGCTGACCAGCATCACTGCGGCGGGCAAAAGCCGTGCGGATTTGACAAGAGTAATCGCTGTGCGATGCAAATCTGCTGATCCGCTGCGCTCTGACAAAAGAGGGCCTTTCATCGGTGTATTGAGATCATCCGCCGGATCAGCAACACCCTGCACCCAGTCCAAAGAGGCCTCCTGGGGCAGAACAATGCGCGCAACGTCGCCATCATAGGGTCTTGCCTTAAGCGTTTCTGCACGCCGAGCGGAAATGACCAGAACGGGCATGCCGCTCCGCTCCTGCAACGCCTTCAGACGCGCGGCGCTCAGTGTTTCCGCTGCAAGGACAAGCGCCGACTGATCGGCTGCTTCCAGAACAACAGGCACGCCCATGCGCAGGTCAGCCCGCGCGCGGGCAATAAGGTCTGTCATATCAGGGCCAAGACCGGTCACACTATGTCCTCTATCGTCATCTGGGTTCATCGAACCGCCTACAGGGTTTTGAAACCAAATGAAACATTTTGCCCCTCAGTTACACTTGGGCGTGATTGCTCTGTCACAGACCTTGCCTGCAAGCCGGGCCTGTCACAAGTAGTTGGCCAAGCATAGAGGAAAATTGGTATGGCTCAGCTCAAGAAAATTCTGCTTGTCGATGATGATGAGGATTTGCGCGAGGCGCTTAGTGAACAGTTGGTTATGACCGAAGACTTTGATGTCTTCGAGGCGGCCAACGGAACCGACGCTATGGCGCGGGCCAAGGATGGCATCTACGATCTGGTGATTTTGGATGTAGGTCTTCCCGACACCGACGGGCGCGAGCTGTGCCGGTTGATGCGCAAACAGGGTGTGAAAGCGCCGATCATGATGCTGACAGGCCATGATGGCGATGCCGACACGATCCTGGGCCTTGATGCCGGGGCCAATGATTACATCACCAAACCCTTTAAGTTTCCGGTGCTTCTGGCCCGCATTCGCGCGCAGCTGCGTCAGCACGAGCAATCCGAAGACGCTATTTTTCAGCTTGGGCCGTACACGTTCAAGCCTGCGATGAAGATGCTGATCACCGAAGATGACCGCAAAATTCGCCTGACCGAGAAAGAAACAAACATCCTGAAGTTTCTGTATCGCTCGCCGGATGGTGTGGTGGCGCGCGATGTGCTTTTGCACGAGGTCTGGGGCTACAATGCGGGCGTGACCACGCATACGCTTGAGACGCACATCTATCGCCTGCGTCAGAAAATTGAGCCTGATCCGTCCAATGCGCGGCTTCTGGTGACCGAATCCGGAGGCTACCGACTTTTGGCGTGAAAACTTGACCCAAGTCAAAGAGAGCGAGTCGCAGGGCTGCTATCTCTGACTTACACCGCAGCATATGGCGGCTAATATATGCACCTCCCTGTTGGACTGACCCCGGCTTTGCCCGGGGTCTTTTTTTGCCCAGTGGGGGTCTGTGATTGCGGTCAGGTGGGCTGTTGTTATGCTCCAGCGCAAAAAGGGTAGCTGATGCGGTGGATTACCAGATCGTTGTTCTGGCTTGGCGTGGCTGCGCTGGCGGTGTTGTTCGTGGGGCGGGGCGCGGCTTTTCTGAGGGAAAGCGAAGAGCGCACTGACATACTTCCTTCTGAAGGGCGGCTGGTCGAGACCTCCGAAGGGTCGTTTTTTGTCTGGGAAGAAGGACCGGAAGATGGGCCGATGCTGCTCTTTGCGCATGGTACGGCCGCGTGGTCGGGTCTGTGGGCGCCAACTTTGAAACAGATGGGCGCCGAGGGATGGCGCGCAGTCGCCTTTGACACGCCGCCCTTTGGATTTTCTGACCATGCCGATGACGGCAATTACGCGCGGACGCGGCAGGCCGAGCGTCTGCATGCCCTGGTCACAGCTCTTGGCACCAAGCCTATCCTGGTGGCGCATTCGGTCGGGGCTGCGCCGGGCGTCGAGGCGGTCATGCAAGATCCGTCGGCATTCACGGCGCTTATTGTCGTGGACGGCGCGCTGGGATTGGGCAGTCACGACAGCGGCAAGACCTTGCCTTTTCCGCTGGGTGTCAAAGTGGCGCGCGATGCGGCGACGGCTCTGACCATGACGAACCCGATGCTGACCCGGACGCTGCTCAAGGGGCTTATCCACGTTAAGGGGGCCGCGAGTGATGAGGTGGTGGCCGTGCTGACGCAACCCTTGGTTCGAAAGGGCACCACAAGTGCTTACTCAGATTGGCTGCCTTCGCTCCTGGTGCCGCCCCAAGACGCGCTGAGCACACGGCCCGAAAACTATGGGGTGCTGACGCTTCCGGTGGTCTATATCTGGGGCGAGGAAGACACTGTGACGCCGCTGGAGCAGGGGGCGGAATTAACGGAACTCACGCCGGATTCACATCTGCTGATGATATCTGACAGTGGCCACATCCCGCAGATCGAAACACCCGACGCGTTCGGGCTTGCGCTTAGGGATGCGCTGGGGCTTATTGCAAAGCGAACCACCCAGTAATTTGGTCAGGACGCTGCCATGCCCTTTACCCTTGCCACCTGGAACATCAATTCGGTGCGCTTGCGCGAGCCGATTGTTGCCAAGCTGTTGAGCGAAGAGGGGCCGGATGTCCTTTGCTTGCAGGAGTGCAAATCCCCTGTTGAAAAAATCCCGACAGAAGGGTTTGCCGCGTTGGGATACACGCACATGATTGCGCGGGGTCAGAAGGGCTACAACGGTGTTGCGATCCTGTCGAAACTGCCGATTGAAGACTTGGGCGATAAGGATTTTGCCGGGCTGGGCCATGCGCGTCACGTGGCGGGACGATTGGAGAATGGGACGGTCATTCACAATTTCTACGTCCCTGCGGGAGGTGATGTGCCGGACCGTGAAGTGAATGAAAAGTTTGGTCAGAAGCTCGACTATCTGACCGATATGCGCGACTGGTTCAGGGCCGAGCGGCCTGAGAAAGCCATTCTGGTGGGTGACCTCAATATCGCGCCGCGTGAGGATGACGTCTGGAGTCACAAACAGCTTTTGAAAGTTGTGAGTCACACACCGATCGAAGTGGAGCATTTCGGTGATGTCATGGACGCAGGCGGCTGGTCAGATGTCACCCGCGCCGACATCCCTGAAGGTCAGCTTTACAGCTGGTGGTCCTACCGCGCCCGCGACTGGGATGCGGCCGATAAAGGGCGCAGGCTGGATCATATCTGGGCCAGTGCTGATATCTCCGCGGCCGCACATTCCAGCCGTATCCTGCGCGATGCGCGCGGATGGGAAAAGCCTTCAGATCATGCGCCGGTTTTCGCGACTTTTGACCTCTGATTGCCCTCAAAGAGACCATTTTCTTTGCGGAAAATGGCCCAGAAAATGCGCAATTTCTGGTGCAAACCCAATGTGTTGATTGAAAAAGTCAGGGTTTCCGGACCTGGCATTTGGCGCCTTTGCTGCAAAGATGGCATTATGGGGCGTAAGAGAGGGATGCGATGCGCAAGCTTTCGAGACGTGCGCTTTTACTGGGTGGCGGTGCCCTGATCGGCGGGTTGGTGACGCACCGGCTGGGTGCAGATTTGCCCAGCTATGACGGTGTCACCTGGATCAAGCCGAGCGGGGCAGAGGGCACGCTCAATGATGCCAGCGGTCTATCCGAGACACCCATTCACAAGCACTTGATCCTGGAAAACAGCCGTGACGACGCGTTGGTGGAGGCGCTGCGCGATGAAATCCGGATTGCGCGCACCTCGGGCCGGGCGGTGAATGTCAGTGCCGCGCGTCATTCCATGGGCGCGCAGGCTATTCCGCGAGACGGGCACGCGATCACTTATCAGGGTGGCTTTGTGGAGCCTGACACAGACGCTGGTACCTGCCGGGTGCAGGCGGGTACAACTTGGGCCGAGGTGATCTCGGCACTCGACCCTATCGGCTTTGGTCCCAAGGTGATGCAGTCGAACCACGATTTTGGCGTTGCGGCGACGTTTTGTGTCAACGCCCATGGTTGGCCGGTGAAGATGGGGCCGATGGGGGCGACTGTGCAAAGCTTTGATATGGTTCTGGCGGATGGGGAATTGGTGACGTGTTCGCGCACGCAGAACGCCGATCTTTTTGGTCAGACGATGGGAGGCTACGGGTTGACCGGGGCGATCACCGAGATGGTGGTCGAGATGGAACGCAACACGCGGCTTGAGCCGACATTCGAGGAGCTCCCGGCCAAAGACTATGGCACACGTTTTGTCGAAGCTCTCTCGGACCCGGCGGTCACGATGGCCTATGGGCGACTCAATGTGGAGCGTGAGAGCTTTTTCGAAAAGGCGCTGATGATCACATATCGTGCGACCGAAGATCAATCCGGTCTGCCCGCTGCGTCAGGCTCGGGCGCAATGGCGCATATCGCCAGCCGGGTCTACCGCTGGCAGCTGGGCAATGAGCCTGCAAAATCCCTGCGCTGGTGGTTTGAAACCGATCTTGGCCCCTCTGTCGGCGATGGCGTGGCCACACGCAATTCGCTGATGAATGAGCCGGTTCTCACGCTCGATGATCGTAATCCGGATCGCACGGATATCCTGCATGAGTATTTCGTCAGCCCGGAGCGGTTTGCCGAGTTTGTCGAATTGTGCCAGCGCGTGATCCCCGGATCCTTCCAGGAGTTCCTGAACGTGACCTTGCGCTATATCGACACCGATCCCGATAGCTGGCTCTCCTATGCGCCGGTGCCACGGATTGCGGCGGTGATGTCGTTCAGTCAGGAAATGACACGGCGCGGCGAGGCCGACATGGCACGCATGACGCGGGAGTTGATTGACGGGGTGATTGCCATTGGCGGGACGTATTACTTGCCGTATCGCCCACATGCCACGGTCACCCAGATGCGGCGCGGATACCCGCGTGCACAGGAATTTGCAGAGGCCAAACGGGCGCTTGATCCAAGCCTTGTCTTTCGTAACAACCTTTGGGACCAGTATTTGAGCCAGCTATGACATTATTGCGTAAAATTTGTTTGTTCTACACTGTGGCGCTGCTTGTGGCGGCGTCGCTGAATTACATTCCTGGACTGACCGATGAAAACGGTCTGGCCTTTGGTATCTTCGCGCTCGATCCGTTTGACGATGCGCTGCATGTGGTCTCAGCCCTCTGGGCGCTGTCGGCGGCCCTGATTAGCCATCGCGCAGCGAAGATTTTTCTGGTCATCTTTGGCGCGCTGTATCTGGCCGACGGGATCTTTGGGATATTCACGGCATACGGCTTTCTCGATCTGGCGATCTTCTCCAACCCTTCTGAAGGCTTCTCACTTTCGGTGCCGCGTATCCTCGCGAACCTGCCGCATATCGGTCTGGGGGGCTTTGCGCTCTTTGCCGGGCTGAAGCTCGACCGGGGGGCGTGACGTGATGCGGCGTTTGTTCAAATGGGCCGTGCGGCTGGTCCTGTTGCTGGTCGTATTGGTGATCGGCCTGCTCTTGCCTGCGGGCTATAATGAGCTGGCCTGCATTCCAAAAACCAAGGATGCCACATACACCGCCATCCTGCCGCCTGAGCATCACCGCTCTGAGGCACGCACGCTGATGACTTACCCCGAATGGCATATCGTGCATGCCTATGACGACTATGCCCAGGTGATCAGCACGGGCGACCCGCATGAGTTTGGCTATCTGCAGGCCATTGGCGGCTTTTGGTCCTCGCTTTGCGAGTTGAGTTTTGCCTCTGCCGATCACGGCGGCATGGATTGGGACACCAAGCGCATGGTCTATGTGATCGGCGTCAGCTTTACAGCAGAGCTTTTGGCAAAAGCCGCCTATGAGGAAACGCTGGGCCGGGCTGCGGCCTGGCAGCGGGGTGAGGCGCGCGCGCCGCTTGATGAACTCTCTGCCGATCAGGCGCGGGCCTATGCCGCGTTCCTGCAGCAGGTGCCGTGGTTCAAATGGGATTTCGACAGCGACCGCGAAGACCTTTTGACCAACGCCACGGATCAGTTCCGCGATGTGGAACGCGCAGCAGCGCTGGGCACGGAGTACAAGATCAAGGCCGCTTACGCGCGGGTGATTGGCAACGCGGTCGAGCAGGTGGGGCCGGATGAGCTGAGCCTGCGGATTATCGTAAGTGGGCTAGAGCGTGAGCAGATCGAGGCGCTGGACGGTGTCACGTTCATTGACACGCGCGCCGAAGGCATCGAGATCGAAACGCCGCGCTATCGGGAGTTGACAGAGTTGCTTGTCCAGATGGCCGGGCAGGGGGCGGAGTTTGTCGAGATTGCGGGCAATGACGACATCATGTTCACCGCCCTGTCTCAGGCCGAGACCACCGATGGCGCGCTGCACAGCTTTGCGCGGCAGGGCTATGGCGACACCCGTCATCTGGTGCTTCTGAAGGTCAGTGATCTGGCCGCGCGTCTGCGGCAGATGCAGGTGGCCAGCGGCCCGGACCGGCTCAGGCTGGAACATATCCATGACTATTAGGACGTGGGTGATTGCGCTGATCTGTGTGGCAGGAGGGTGGTTGGCCACAGTTTTGACTGTGATGGTGGCCAGTGACGCGGCCCCTGGCGCGATTGTTCTTTTGCCGAGTGACGACTTTGTGGCCAACTTGCCGGAAGGCGCCGCAGTGGTCGGCGGTGGGGGCCTTTGGGTTGCCGTGCGCAGCGATACCGAGGGTCTGGGCATGGCGCTTTACCGGGCAGGGGGACGTGTGGTGCTTCCTGCGGGGTTGCCGGGGTGTTTGCCGTTGCCGAAGGTCTAACACGCCCGGAGCACATCTGATTATAGACCGCCGCCGGCACAACAGGCCTGCGGCACGTGATGTCATGTGTGTTGAAACGAACGAAGGTCCGCCAAGAGCTCCAACTCAAGATCCAATGAGTTTGGTTAGAAAAGAGACTGTTTTGAAAGGCGGTAGTGTGGACTTTGCTGCTGTTCGCAACCATAGGGCAAGTGTCCGACTACGAAAAATCGGCCTAGGTTGGCCAATTTTTGATCTTGGGCTAGAGCTAGCTAAAAGCATTGGTAAATTTCAATGAGAAACCCAACATGGGAACCCATATCGGTAGAAACGCTGGCGCTGCCAGATTCTAAGGCATCGATAGTTGCGACTTCGGTCGATGCCAAAGGAAACGCGTTGTTATTGACCGCCAATAGGGACGACCAAGCCAACGCATCTGCAAAAGAGACCCGAGGAATTGGCATTTTTCCCAAGTCGCGTTCTGCGTCTGACTTGGATTTTTCGCTTGTCGTTCAGAGCGGCGCAGGAGCGGAAACGATTAAACTTCCGGCAATGAACATTACGTTCCCGTACGTTGATCAGTTCTCTGATGGGGGGTCCCTATTGGTTGGCGCAAGAAGCTCTTGGCGTTCCAAAGAAGACTTTGACTTGAATGGCGCACTGATCGAACGGGGAGCCAAGACTGCAAAACGCGTTTGCTTTGGAGACGGTATTGAAGATGTCGGCATAGATTGTACTGACCGAATTTGGATTTCCTATTTCGATGAAGGGGTGTTCGGCAACTTTGGCTGGTCGCACCCGGGGCCAACTGGGCTGGGCGCGGGTGGGGTCAATTGCTTCGACCGTACAGGGGAGCTGCTCTGGCAACACAATCGGGAAGACGCCAGCGAGCATATAGACGATTGCTATGCGATGAACGTGAGTCCGCTCGGGGTTTGGTTTTACTTCTATACCGCCTTTAAGGTCGCAAGGGTCACTGATGACTTTTCAGTTGAATACATTGAAACCCCAATAGGTGGCTCACACAGCTTCGTCACAGATGGGCATAGGTTTGTGTTTTCAAGCCAGTATCGCGAACCTGCCACCACTTTCCATGCAACAAATCTGTACAAGGGGAAGCTGGTTCATAGGCGCAAGCTTTCACTTAGCCTGCCTGCAGGGATCAATGCGGATAAGATCAAGATGAGGGCGCGGGGCAACAAACTGCACGTATTCACTGACAAAAATTGGATAGTCTATGATTTAGGGTCATTAGACTACGAGTAGGAGAAACGCACCCGAGCTTTGCCGATTAATCAAGGCAACCGCGCGGAGCAGACATTCGGACACCGCGCGGCATCTGTCGCTAGGGGCTCCAAGCCGCCATTCCACACAAACCTCACTTTAAGCGTCGGGTCGTACTGAAGCCAAAGGTTAAACTCATTCACCCGCAAACACTGCCTCTTGCAGAACGCGGCGGGCTACGCCATGTAACGGCCAACTGATCCAAATGATGAACCCGGAGGCTGTTATGCTCGAACTCGGTGGTCAAACCCCAGCTGCAGACGATCTGATCAAGGACGTCTCAGAGGCGGACTTCATGGCCGAAGTGGTCGAGATGTCCCAGACTGTTCCGGTGATCGTGGATTTCTGGGCACCCTGGTGCGGGCCTTGCAAAACACTGGGTCCGGCGCTTGAGGCCGCGGTGGCCAAGGCCAAGGGTGCGGTCAGGATGGCCAAGGTCAATGTGGACGAAAACCAGATGATCGCAGGCCAGCTTCAGGTGCAATCGATCCCCACGGTTTATGCCTTTTACAAGGGTCAGCCGATTGACGGGTTTCAGGGCGCCGTTCCGCCATCCGAGATTGATGCGTTTGTGGCGCGTACCGTTGAGGCGGCAGGGGGCGATGCCAGCGGCGGTTTGGATGATGCCGTGGCAGCAGCGCAAGAGATGTTAGATCAAGGGGCTGCGGCGGATGCGGCTCAGACTTTCGCGGCCATCTTGCAGGAAGACGGAGAGAACGCCGCGGCCTATGCCGGATTGGTGGCCAGCTATCTGGCCATGGATGATCCTGATCAGGCAGAGGCCATCCTGAACGGCGCGCCTGCCTCGATCGCAGAAAGCCCTGAGCTAGAGGCGGCGCATGCGCAGCTTGCATTGGCGCGACAGGCGGCGGATGCCGGGCCTGTTGCTGAGTTGCGCGCCGCTGTTGAGGCCAATGCCGATGATCATCAGGCGCGTTTTGACCTTGCGCAGGCCTTGCAAGCCGCGGGTCAGAGCGAAGAGGCGGTCAATGAGCTTCTGGAGCTCTTCCGCCGGGATCGGGAGTGGAATGACGCGGCCGCGAAAACGCAGCTCTTCACAATTTTCGAGGCTCTTAAACCAAATGATCCCATCGTGTTGAACGGACGTCGCAAATTGAGTTCAATGATATTTGCCTGACGCGTTGAACGCTCTACATCACCATCATGAAGATTCAGGGTGAACTTCCAGACACGATTTCGTTGTTTCCGCTGCCCGGCGCGCTTTTGTTGCCGCGCTCGCGGTTGCCGCTGCATTTGTTCGAGCCGCGCTACCTCGCGATGCTGGAGGACACTTTGAAAACTCCGCACCGGTTGATTGGTATGATCCAACCCAATCCGCTCAAAGGGGAGAATGGCGCCGGCCTTCATCGAATTGGATGCGCCGGACGTGTGACGCAGTTTTCCGAGACAGATGATGGCCGCTATATGATCACGCTTTGCGGCATATCACGATTTCGCATTCAGCAAGAGGTCGACGGGTTCACACCATACCGGCGGGCAGAGGTGTCCTGGGACGGGTTTGAACGGGATCTGGGTTCGGATGACCGCGACAGGACCTTTGATCGCGACGGTTTCATGGAGCTTTTGGCGCGATATTTCGAGGCGCGCGAATTGCGCACGGATTGGGAGTCGCTTCAGGATGCAGATGATGAGTTGCTGATCAACTCTTTGTCGATGCTTCTGGGGTTTGATCCAGAAGACAAGCAGGCGCTTTTGGAAGCTCCTTGCCTGTCCACGCGGCGCGAGACACTGGTGACGTTGATCGAGTTTGCCCTGCGCAGCGGGGATGAGCGGGAAGTCATGCAATGAACGATGCTGAAACGAGCGTGACTGAGGTCTCAGAATTCGACCGCCGGATGCTTGAAGCGTTGATCTGTCCGCAGACACATGCCTCGCTAAAATACAGCGCCGAGAGTGAGGAACTGATCAGTGAGTCTGCAGGGCTGGCTTTCCCAATCCGCTCGGGTATCCCGATTATGCTGATCGACCAGGCCAGGCGAATTGAGTAACTGCGCCGCTCGTAAGCGACGCAATTTTCTTCATTAGGCAGACACTTATCCGGCGGCTTTGATGTTTGCCACGGTTTCTTCTGTGGTCCAGACTGCGTTCGCCATATAGCGGAAATTGATCAGCGCTGCGAGATAACCATCGCCCTCGGGCAGCATCGCAGCCGCGGTTGCGTCTCGCACAACGGCAACCTCAAACCCGTCTTCCAATAGCTCCCGCATATGGCTCTCAGTGCACAGGTTGGCGGACATACCCGCGAGGATTACTTGGTCCACGCCGTTTTTGCGCAGTTGCAGGCTCAGATCATTTGTATCGTTGCCATAGACCTTGTGCGGTGAGGTGACGATGGTTTTGCCGTCCTCGATATAGGGTTTGTACTGGGGCATGAAATCGGCGCCTGAGCCTTCGAAGCCATCAAGGTTGGTCGGCCCAGTGCGGTCGAACATGCCGATCTTGTGCATCAGCTTTTCAAGCGCACCTTCGAATTTCCAGCCTTTGTCGGTCGGGTAGTAATAGTGAGGAGAAACCGCAACGGTGATGTCGGCTGCCTTGGCCTCTTTGAACAAGGTCTCGATGTTTTCCACCGTATTGTGCTCTTCAACGCTTGCACCGATCACACCCCAAGTCACGCCATCGGGGTGCAAAAAGTCGATCTGGGGATCAGTCACAACAAGAGCGGCACGGCTCAGATCAAGTTTCATATTCGATGGGGGCAGAGCAGGTTCCGCCGGATCCGCATATGGGTTTTCCTGTGCTGCAGCGGATGATGCGACGGTTGTGGCGGCCGCCGCACCAACCGCAGCGGCTCCGGTTATTGCCGCGCGACGCGAGATATGCGGGTGGTCATCTTTGTGATCACGATCATGTCCATTGCACATGGGAGTCCTCCTCGGGGGTTTTTGTTTATCTACAGGAGTCAAAATATGGACGAGGTCGGGTATCTTTCCGTCCGAACACCGTGCGCTTGTTTCTGCGAACGTATCCTTCCGTCCGAAAACCGTTTATCTCCCCAATATGGATTTTGATCAGGTTCTGGACCGGATGGAGATTGCGCCCGACCCGTTTGCCGTGTGCGAACTGAAGTGCAATTGCGATGTGGGTTTGGGGCAGGATACGGGTGCAACCTTGCATTACATCTTGTCTGGGCAGGGCGAAATCGTCTTGCGCGACATGCCAGCGCTCTCGGTGTCGGAAGGCTCCTTGGTATTGATTCCCGCAATGTGGCATCACCGGATGCGCAGCTCTGGTCCTCGGTCCAGCCCGGCGCCCGCGTGTCAGCCAGCCGAGCTAGAGCTGCGACGTTTGCTCAAGGACGCGCCAGGCGGTGACAGCGGCTCTCACATCGTTGCGCTGTGCGCGCATTTGCGTGTCGGCCTGCGCGGTGCGCCTGATATCGTCGATCTGATCCGCGCGCCGCTTTATGGACATATCGCTGAGGCGGAGGGTTTGGCGCCGGTTCTGCAAGCTTTGCTCAAGGAGTTGAGCGCACCGCAGCCCGGTAGCCGCGCGATGATCCGTGCGCTTTTGACCCAATGCCTGATTGATCTGATCCGGCGGCGGTCGTCACAGGACGCATTGGGTGCTGGATGGATGAACGTGTTGCGCGACCCTGCGCTTTGGCCCAGCCTGCGTGCCATGCTGGATGACCCCGGTGCGGCGCACACCGTCGACAGCCTTGCCGCCTTGTCGGGGATGAGCCGGTCCAGCTTTGCTGAACGATTTGCTGCCGCCTACAGGATTGGACCGATTGAGTTGCTGCGCGACCTGCGGATCAAAAAGGCCGGTGTCTTGCTTCGTGAGGGTGATTTACCGGTAAAACGCATCGCGTATCTCGTGGGATTTTCCAGCCGCACTGCTTTCACCCGTATGTTTGAACGCAACACCGGCGTAAGCCCGACAGATTTCCGCAAAGGTCTTGGGGGGAGCGCGCCGGAGGGCTTTGATTGACAAACAGGGGTGCCTA
Organism: uncultured Roseovarius sp.; assembly: GCA_947496175.1. Classification (GTDB taxonomy): domain Bacteria; phylum Pseudomonadota; class Alphaproteobacteria; order Rhodobacterales; family Rhodobacteraceae; genus Roseovarius. Next base: position 889,920 of record CANMBU010000003.1, on the reverse strand, counting down.
GCCTGACTTGCGGGCGCGGGCTGCCATCACATCGCGGCCAAGCTCAAGTGTGTAGACCTCAAGCTGCCGCAAGGTTTGATCGGCGGCATCGGGCGAATTGGTTTCCAGCGCGTCAGTCAGCGCCGCGTGAAGCCCCACGATTTCCTCGCGCGAGCGGGCGGTGAAGGTGATCATGTTCATCAAAGGCTGCATGGCTTCAACGGCGCCGGCCAACTGGTAGCTGAGCACTGGATTGCCCGACGCGTCCACCAAGGCGCGGTGCAGGGCGACATCTGAGGCGCAAAAGCTTTCGTCGCTCAGGCCTGGTTGTGATTGCCGGTGGGTTTCAGCGCGCATGGTGGCCAGATGATCTGGTGTGCGTCGCTGACAGGCCAGTGGCGCGCAGGCGCGTTCCATTGCAAAACGCGCTTCGCAGGCGGTTTCAAAACTGACCGCGTTCATTGAGAGCAGCAGCGTCGAGGTGGTTATGTGCTGGCTATAGGCATCCTCGTAGCTCAGGCGGTTGACAAAAGCCCCGCCAAAGGCGCCGCGCTGCGTGCGGATCAGCGATTGCGCGGCAAGCCGCTTGAGGGCTTCGCGCACAGTGGATCGTGAGACGCCAAACTGCTCTGACAGTTCCGCCTCCGAAGGCAGACGTTCATCCACGATCATGTGGCCTTCGATGATGGCATCGCGGATGGCCTGGGCGATTTGCGCCGAGAGGTCTTGTGGCTTGCTGTCGGAGGAAGATTTCATTTGTCAGACCTTTAAATGTCTGACAATTATATCGCCAGTTGAGACTCAATCCAAGGGCCACGAAGGTCATGTCCGTTCTGTCGCTGCGTTCCATCGCCTGGCTCGCGTTTTTTGCCACCATTCTGATGGCCTGGATGGTCATGTATATGATGGCGATTGGCATGGACCTTGACTTGATTGGGCGTCCTGGACCCTTGGCGGAAAAGATGCGCGCAATGCAGCCTGGCATGCCAATGGCGATGGGCGAAGGCATTATGGCGATGGACCGGTTTGGGCCGCTCTTTGCCATGTGGGCCATCATGATGGCGGCGATGATGCTGCCCACCATGGTGCCGACGCTAAGGGCCTATGAGGATCTGATCAAAAGCGCAGATGGCACGACCTCGGGCTGGCTTGGCGTGCTGATTGGCTATTTCGCTGTCTGGGTGGGCTTTGCCGCCCTCATCACACTGGTGCAGCTAGGGCTGTTGTTTGGCGGTGTGATTGACATGCTGGGCATTGCTAAATCAACGCTCATATCCGGTGGTCTGCTGATTGTCGTGGGGGCGTTTCAGTTCACCCGCGCGAAAGAAGTCTGCCACGGGGTGTGTCACAGCCCGATGACCTATTTCCTTGGCCACTGGCGCACCGGCTTTGACGGCGGGCTGCGTATGGGGCTGGGCATGGGTGCCTTTTGCGTCGGCTGTTGCTGGGGCTTCATGGCGCTGGGATTTGTCGGCGGAGTGATGAGCCTGCTCTGGATGGGGTTGGCCACGCTCTTTATGGTATTGGAAAAGTTACCACAGATCGGCCATAGGGTGATCCGACCCATGGGCGTGATCTTGATCGCAGGCGGGTTGGCCGTATTGGCCGCGCCGCTGGTTATGGGAGGATAAAAACATGGCCCTGAAACGTCGTCAGGATGCAGATAAGCTACCGGTGTCGCAGCGCATCGACAACCGCATGGAGAACCCCAAGCGGCGCAAGATGACGCCCACCGAATGGGCCATCAAAGGCGAGCTCTTTCTCAATTGCTCTTGCGAGGTCTTTTGCCCTTGCGTGGTCAGTCTCGGGGCGCACCCACCGACCGAAGGGCATTGTCACGCCTGGATGGCCATTGCGATTGATGAAGGGCATTTTGAGGGCGAAGACCTGTCTGGTCTAAATGTTGGTCTGATGGTCGATATCCCCGGACGTATGGCCGAAGGCGGCTGGAAAGTGGCGGCTTATGTGGATGAGCGTGCCTCTGGCAAAGCCTATAACGGCATCCTGCAGATTTTCTCAGGTGCGGCTGGTGGAACCACGGGTCTTTTCACCATGCTGGTGAGCGACATCGTGGGGGCCGAGCGGGAGAAGGTCGAAATTGTGCGCGAGGGCACCAAGCGCGGACTTTACATTGGCCGCAAGATTCAGGGCGAGATCGAGATGGTCGAAGGGGCCAGCAAGGATCACCCTGTGATGATCAGCAATTCCAAATACTGGATGGGCCCGGACATCATCGCCGCACGTGGGATCAAATCCAAAGTGCGTGACTATGGTCGGATCTGGGATTTCGGAGGCAAGTCTGCCGAGATTTGCCCGATCGACTGGAAAGGCCCCAAACCTTAGGTCGCGCCGATGATCACGCCGGAATACTGTCAGATGATGGCGCGCTACGGGGCCTGGCAAAACCGCCAGATCTTTGACGCGCTGGATGGTCAGCCGATGACGGTTCTGACCAAGGATCGCGGTGCGTTCTTTGGGTCTATTCTTGGCACGCTCAATCACTTGCTCTGGGGCGATCAGATCTGGATAAGCCGGTTTGATCCCTCGGTTGAGGCGCCAAAGGGCGGCATCCCGGACAGCCCGACGCTGCATCCGACGCTGGGCGCATGGAACGCGGCGCGCTTTCATCTGGACGGCAAGATCCGGCACTGGGCCAATTCGCTGCGCAGTGTGGATCTCGCCGGGGACCTTAAATGGTACTCGGGTGCTGCACAGCGCGATGTGACCAAGCCCATTGCGCTTTGCGTCACCCATATGTTCAACCATCAAACCCATCACCGCGGGCAAATCCATGCCTTGTTGAGCGCAGCAGGGCTGGCTACGCCGGTCTCAGACCTCTTTTTGATGCCTGAGGACGCTTAGGATGCCGCTGGCTTTTGTCCTTGCGCTGGCCGTGATCGGCTTTGTCTGGTGGGCCTGGGGGCGCCAGCGGGCCGGAAACGCGGTCGCCGGAAAGCCCGATCAGGTGTTTCGAAAGCGGGACTGTAAATGGTCAGAAACCGGCGATCAAAACGGTCGCTTTGTCGAATACCGCTGTGCCACTTGTGACATCGCGGCCTACTCCACGACGGGCAATGCGCCCACCACATGTAAACGTAATTTACGAGGAAAAAGCTGATGGCGCTTTTGTCTCCATCGCGGCGTCTGCGCCGCACTCCCTTTTCCGATGGTGTCGAAGCCGCCGGGGTTAAGGCGTACACCGTCTATAATCACATGCTTTTGCCGACCGTGTTTCGCTCGGTTGAGGAAGACTACAGGCACCTTAAAGAAGCGGTGCAAATCTGGGATGTATCCGTTGAGCGCCAGGTCGAGTTGCGTGGCCCGGATGCCGGACGCCTGATGCAGATGCTCACCCCGCGTGATCTGCGGGGCATGACGGCGGGGCAATGTTTCTATGTGCCGATTGTCGATGAGACGGGGGGAATGCTCAATGATCCCGTGGCGGTGAAGCTGTCGGAAGATCGCTGGTGGATCTCCATTGCTGACAGTGACTTGCTCTACTGGGTCAAGGCGATTGCGCATGGCTGGCGGCTGGATGTTCTGGTGGACGAGCCGGATGTGTCGCCTCTGGCCATTCAGGGGCCGAAATCCGATGAGCTTTTGTCGCGGGTCTTTGGCGACGGGGTGCGAGACGTTCGCTTTTTCCGCTTTGGTGTGTTCGATTTTCAGGGCCGTGATCTGGTGATTGCGCGCTCAGGCTATTCCAAGCAGGGCGGTTTTGAGATTTACGTCGAAGGCAGCGACATCGGCATGCCGCTTTGGAATGCGCTGATGGAGGCGGGCAAGGATCTGGATGTGCATGCGGGCTGTCCCAACCTGATTGAGCGGATCGAGGGCGGGTTGCTGAGTTATGGCAATGACATGACGGATGATAACACACCGCATGAATGCGGCCTGGGCAAGTTTTGCAACACCCACAGCGCCATTGGCTGTATCGGCCGCGACGCGCTTTTGCGGGTGGCCAAGGAAGGCCCGGTGCAGGAAATCCGGGCGATTTCCATTGATGGGCCACCTGTGCCGGGATGCGACCGCTGGTGGCCGGTAATGTCTGAGGGCACGGTCGTTGGCCGTGTAAGCTCTGCGGCCTGGAGCCCGGATTTTGACACCAACGTGGCGATCGGCATGATCCGCATGACCCATTGGAAGCCGGGCACGGAGTTGGACGTCGAGACACCAGACGGCATCCGCAAAGCCGAGGTGCAGCGGCGTTTTTGGATCTGAGTATTTTTTGAACGATGAAAGCAGGGCGTGGCTCTGCAAGGACAGGATGGAGAGCGATATGTTCAACGCATTGGTTGTTGAGAAGGACGAAGAAAGCGGCAAGACCTCTGCCGCGGTCAAGGAAATCAGCGACGCGGATTTGCCCGAGGGTAATGTGACCGTCGCCGTCGAGTATTCGACAGTGAATTATAAGGACGGCCTGTGTATTGGGCCGGGCGGTGGGTTGGTGCGTCAGTATCCGCATGTGCCCGGTATCGACTTTGCCGGCACGGTCGAGTCGTCAGAGGATGACCGTTACAGCCCCGGCGATAAGGTGGTTTTGACCGGCTGGCGCGTGGGTGAAGTGCATTGGGGCGGCTATGCGCAAAAGGCGCGGGTCAACGCCGACTGGCTGGTGCCGCTTCCCAAAGGGTTGGATACACGTCAGGCGATGGCCGTTGGCACAGCCGGGTTCACCGCGATGCTGGCGGTGATGGCTTTGGAAGATCACGGGATCAAGGATGGGCCAGTTTTGGTTACGGGAGCCGCTGGTGGCGTTGGGTCCGTGGCCACGGCCATTCTGGCCAATCTGGGACATGAGGTGGCCGGTGTGACCGGGCGCCCTGAGACGGCGGATTATCTCAAAAGTCTTGGAGCCACGCAGATCGTGCCACGCGAAGAGATCAACGAGACAACCAAACGCCCGCTTGAGGCCGAGACCTGGGGCGGATGTGTGGATGCCGTGGGCGGCGAGATGCTGGCGCGCGCGCTTGGACAGATCAAATATGGCGGCAGTGTCGCGGCTGTGGGTCTTGCCGGGGGTGCGGGACTTCCGGCGACGGTCATTCCGTTTCTGCTGCGCGGTGTGAACCTGCTTGGCATCGACAGCGTGATGCAGCCTTATGACAACCGCCTGCGCGCGTGGGAGCGGATTGCCAAGGACCTGCCGATGGACAAGCTTGAGGCGATGATCCATCCCGCGACGCTGGGTGATTTGCCGGGGCTGGGCAAAGACATCCTCAAAGGCCAAGTCAAAGGCCGCGTGGTGGTGGATGTCAACGCCTGAGGGCTTGATCATAAGGCCAGTGCGCGACGCGGATCTTGACGCGCTCTGGCCGATCCTGCGCGATGTGATCCGGCCCGGGGATACCTATGCCATTGATCCGGCTATCTCGCGAGAAGACTTGCTGAGCTTCTGGTGTGACGCACCGGCGGCGACTTATGTGGCCGAGCGGGATGGCGTTATCCTTGGCACCTTTTACATCAAGACCAATCAGCAGGGCGGCGGTGCCCATGTCTGCAACTGCGGTTACATCACAGCACCGGCTGCACAGGGGCAGGGGATTGCCCGGGCGATGTGTGTTCATAGCCAGGATGCGGCGCGTCATTTGGGCTATGAGGCCATGCAGTTCAATTGTGTGGTGGCCAGCAATGTGGGCGCGATTGCGCTTTGGACAAAGCTGGGGTTTGAGATCGTTGGTCGCCTGCCGAGCGCGTTTCGGCATCCCGATCAAGGGCTCGTGGATGCGCTGGTGATGTTCAAGTGGCTGTGAGGGATTTAGGTGAAACGCATACCCGGAGAAGCCAGAGGCCGATGGATTGGCATATGTCGTTGCCACTGATCCAGTTTGCGCGGACGGGATTGCGGCGCAGACCGCAAATACGATGGAGGAGCTTGAAAGGCTGTTGCGCGCGCTCGGCAGCGACAAGACGCAGCTGCTTCAGGCGACAGTGTATCTAAGCGATATCGCCTTCAAGCCAGAGATGGACGTTGTGTGGAACGATTGGATCGGTCCGGAGGCGAACTGGCCACAACGCGCCTGCGTCGGCGTGGCGCTGGATCCGGGGTACCTGATCGAAGTTGTGGTGACGGCCAGGTCGGTCGGGGCGTAAGCCCTCCGTTTGCAGGGGCTAACGCACCCTGTTTTTAGACATTTTGCGACTGAATTCCCCTTTTGGATGGGATTGCCTGGAACCAAGTGGTGGTTGCGCCGGGAAATCATGGGATCTTCGCTGATCTGATGCGAATCACTTGTGGAACTTCGTATGATTTTTTGCCGTTAAATCAAAATGTTCTTGTTTTGGTCTCGTTCCGACTGCGGTGTTACAAGAAATATTCGGGAAAATATGGGAATTTTTAGGTAAGGAAATTACACACTATATATTGTGTTTATAACGCAGAATTACCCCAAGTTATGTGATATTTCGTGCAGCTTTTACACAAGATATTGTTTTCAAGGGGTGGCAAAACCCATATTCAGTAGGTGATTGGGTAGATTTTTATTGAGTTCCACAAAGTACCATGTATTACTGCTTGCACGATGAGGACGGGATAAGAGGGGCACTTAGAACCCCGAAAAATTCCAAGTCAGGTTTCATACAGGCACCCGCTTCATCAAAACGAGAGATCCGGCGCGCGGGCGAGCAGACATCCCCCCAGGTGGCGCGCGCAGCTGGACACCCCGCAAAGCGGGACGAGGGCGGCGGATTGGGCAGTGGCAGCAGCTCAATCCGTCGTTTCGTTTCCAGGGGTCAAAAATTGAAACGCGGGGGCAGACAAAGAGGGCAGGCGCGCAGTGACGCTGAGCTTCAGAGGCGAGTTCAACCAAAAGGTTGACGGCAAGGGTCGGATGTCGATCCCTGCCGATTTTCGCGCTGTGCTGGCCGATGGCGACCCGCGTTGCCCAGAGATTTCCTTGCCGCGGATGGTTGTGTTGCACGGCCCCCATCTCAAGAACTGTTTGCAGGCCTACACGATTGAGGCGATGGCCGAGATCGAGGCTGATATCCGTGCCATGCCGCGCGGGTCCGAGGCGCGTAAACGTGCCAGCAAGATGATCCTGGGTAAATCCTGGGATACCGAAATTGACAAAGACGGCCGGATTGTTCTGCCGCAGCGTTTGCGCCAGCAGATTGGGCTGGACGGCGAGGCAACGATGGTCGCCATGGGCGAGTATTTCGAGATTTGGAATGCCGACACCTATGAGGGCACGGAGGGTGCCGAGTTGGAGGCCTGGCTGTCCGAGCAGTCAGATGACTTTGACCCGCTCACTCTGGTTTACCCACCGGGCGAGGATTGAGCGATGGGGAGTGCTGCCGCGATGTCCCCTCATATTCCTGTGCTTATTGGGCCGCTTGTTGCGGCTGTTTCTCCGGTTTCTGGCCGATGGCTTGATGGCACGTTGGGTGCGGGTGGATACACACGCGCCTTGCTGGACGCTGGCGCGGAGCATGTGACCGGTCTGGATCGTGATCCGCTTGCGATGGACTTGGCGCAAAGCTGGGCTGCGGCCTATGGCGACCGGATCACTTTGGTGCAGGGTGTCTTCTCCGTACTGGACCGCCACGCGCAGTCCCTTGATGGTGTTGTGCTCGATCTGGGCGTGTCATCCATGCAGCTCGATCAGGCGCAGCGTGGGTTTTCTTTTATGAAGGACGGCCCGCTTGATATGCGCATGAGCCAGGAAGGGCCAAGCGCGGCGGAGTTGGTCAACACTGTGGATGAGGCTGTTTTGGCTGATATCCTTTATCTTTACGGCGAAGAACGTGCCAGTCGCCGCATTGCCCGCGCAATTGTCACCAAGCGGGCGGACGTGCCGATTGTCACAACACTGCAACTGGCAGAGATTATCGAGGGCGCTTTGCCGCGCGCCAAGCCGGGTCAGGCCCATCCAGCGACGCGCAGCTTTCAGGCCATTCGTATCGCAGTGAATGACGAATATGGCGAGCTGGTCGACGGGCTGGAGGCGGCAGAGCGTGCGTTGAAGCCAGGAGGGCATCTGGCGGTGGTCACGTTTCATTCGATTGAAGACCGCATGGTGAAGCGGTTCTTGCAGATCAAGACGGGATCCACGGGGCAGGGCAGTCGGCACGCGCCGGAGATCTCTCGGGAAGCGCCTCAGTTCACACAAAGCTCCCGCAAGGCCGTTGCGCCTGATGAGGATGAGCTTGCCTTAAATCCCCGCGCGCGTAGTGCGAAGCTACGTGTGGCCACACGAACCGACGCACCGGCGCGCCCGGTGGATCGGGCCTCTATTGGAATGCCGACTGTGAAAGGAAGACGCTAATGCGCTCTTTTTATTATATAATAACCTCTCTTTTGGTCATTGGCCTGGCTTTTTGGGCGTACCGTGAAAATTATGAGACGCAAGAGGCACAGGCACGCTCGGTAGAGGTGCAACAGCAGATTACCGCGGCGCGAGAGCGGTTACGCTTTCTCAACGCCGAATGGGCCTATCTGAACCGGCCTGAACGGTTGCGGGACCTGGCGGAGATCAATTTCAAGCGGCTAGGGCTATTGCCGCTACAGCCCAACCAGTTTGGCAAGGTTGATCAGGTGTCATTCCCGCGTGTGGAAGAGCCGCTGGATATCTGGAGCACGGTTGAGGTGATGGAGCGGGAGGCAGATCAATGATCCGGACCCCGTTGCGCCCTCTGGCCCAAATCCTGAAAGCCCGGGATGCTGGGCAAAACCCCGATGCTATTGAGCGCGAAAACATCCGTCTTCGTCACGAAGAAATGCGCGATCAGGCACGTCAGCGTGCTGAGGGGCGGCTCTTGGTTATGGGGGTGTTCTTCACGCTTGCATTCCTTGTCATCGGCGCCCGGATGGGCGTCATGGCACAATCTGAACCGGTCGAGCCGCGGGCTGGTGTTGCGGGGGCTGAAATTTTGGCGCAGCGGGCTGATATTGTGGATCGCCATGGTCGCATTCTTGCAACGAATTTTGAAACACATAGCCTGTATGCACAGCCTCAGCAGATGGTCGAGCCGGAGCGCGCGGCCAAGGAGTTGGTGGCCTTGTTTCCGGATCTCAAAGAAGAACGGTTGCTCAAGGATTTCACCGGCAAGCGCAAGTTCTTATGGGTAAAAAAGAAGCTCAGTCCTGAGCAAGTTCAGGCGGTGCATGATATCGGTGAGCCTGGGCTTCTCTTTGGTCCGCGCGAGATGCGGCTTTACCCCAATGGACGTTTGGCGGCCCATATCATGGGCGGTGCGAGCTTTGGCCGGGAAGGGGTGCATGCGGCCGAAGTGATCGGCGTAGCAGGGGTTGAAAAGTATTTCGATGATCGGCTGCGTGACCCTGCCCAAGGGCATGAGCCGCTCACGCTTTCGCTCGATCTGTCGGTGCAATCCGCTTTGGAGCGTGTGTTGCAGGGTGGCATGATGTTGATGAATGCCAAGGGCGCAGCGGCAGTTCTGATGAAGGTTGAGACGGGTGAGGTTCTGGCGGTTGCGAGTTTGCCGGATTTCGACCCCAATGACCGTCCGCGCCCTCCGACGGAGGGCAACCCCGAAGACAGCCCGCTTTTCAATCGCGCCGTGCAGGGGGTGTATGAGCTGGGCTCGGTGTTCAAAAGTTTCACAGTTGCGCAAGCGCTTGACCTGCGCCTTGTGAACCCGTCGACTATTATCGATACAAAAGGACCGCTGCGGTGGGGCAAGCACAGAATCCGTGATTTCCGGAACTATGGCTCCGAATTGTCGGTGACCGATGTGATGGTGAAATCTTCCAATATCGGCACTGCGCGTATTGCACAGATGATCGGCGCCCAGCGTCAGCAAGCGTTTCTGAAATCCCTGGGCCTGTTCGAGGCCACGCCGATTGAGATTGTCGAGGCGAAAGGCGGTGAGCCTTTGCTGCCGCCCAAATGGTCTGAGCTGTCGACCATGACTGTGGCCTATGGCCATGGCATGTCCACAAGCCCGATGCATTTGGCCGCCGGATATGCCACGCTGGCCAATGGCGGGTTCTTGGTGAAGCCAACCTTGCTCAAGCAGCCGCGCAATCAACGCGGACCTCAGATCATGTCCAAGACGGCGGCGGATCGCACATTGGCGATGCTGCGTGAGGTGGTTGGGGGCGGGACGGCCTCTTTCGGCGAGGTGCCAGGGTATGAGGTGGCTGGTAAAACTGGCACGGCGGATAAACCGAAACCCACAGGCGGGTATTATGACGAGAAAGTTCTGGCCACGTTTGCCAGCGTCTTTCCTGCGTCCAACCCGGAATATGTGCTGGTTGTTACTCTGGATGAACCGGTGGAAACATCTGGCGATGAACCCCGAAGAACAGCAGGTTGGACGGCTGTGCCGGTGGCCGCAGAGATCATTCGACGTGTTGCGCCTCTTTTGGGGTTGCGGCCTGCGTTTGAACCTGCCGCAATAGACGGTATAAGGCTGACATCGGGGGTATCCCAATAAATACAGGCTGGATTAAGGCTGGACAGAGGTGGTGGGGCAGACAAAATCCTTGGCGGATCTGGGACTAACGGCGCAGCAAGGGCGGCGCGCGGATGTCACCGGGCTTGCTGTTGACAGCCGCGAGGTCAAAGACGGCTATCTTTTCGCGGCTCTGCCGGGAAGTCGCGTGCATGGCGGTGAGTTCATCACCTACGCGCTGCGCATGGGGGCGGGCGCGATCCTGACGGACCCCGAAGGCGCGCGTATTGCCGAAGCAGAGCTTGCCGAAAGCGACGCCGCGCTGATCATTGCCGAAGACCCGCGCCAGACGCTCGCCTTCGCCGCTGCACTCTGGTTCGAAGAACAGCCCGAGACCATGGTGGCGGTGACCGGCACCAATGGCAAAACCTCGGTGGCGAATTTCACAAGACAAATCTGGATCGCGCTGGGATTGGAGGCGGTCAATCTGGGCACGACGGGTGTTGAGGGCGCATGGGAAGCGCCGCTGGCTCATACCACGCCTGAGCCGATCACGCTGCACCGCGCCCTGGCAGGGGCGGCGATGCATGACATCACCCACGCCGCGATGGAGGCCTCCAGCCACGGCTTGGAACAGCGCAGGCTTGATGGGGTGCGGCTGTCTGCCGCCGGGTTTACAAATCTCAGCCAAGACCATCTGGACTACCACAAGACGTTTGAAGCGTATTTTGAGGCCAAGGCGGGGCTTTTCTCTCGCGTGCTGCCTGAAGACGGGACAGCGGTCATCAACATAGACGACCCGCGCGGCACGGACATGATTGAGGTGGCCAAGCGCCGCGGACAGGATGTGATGCGCATCGGGTCGGCAGAAGGTGCGGACCTACGCATTCTGGACCGGCGGTTTTCTCCTACGGGACAAACACTGCGCTTTGACTGGCGTGGGCAGGTGCATCAGGCCGAGGTCAACCTGATCGGCGGGTTCCAAACGGACAACGTGCTGATGGCCGCAGGGCTTGCGATTGCGGCGGGGGCTGATCCTGACCTGGTGTTCAACACCTTGCCGCGTATGGACACGGTCCGGGGGCGGATGCAGCTTGCGGCCACGCGCAAAAACGGCGCGGCGGTGTTTGTTGACTATGCCCATACGCCCGATGCCGTGGCCACCGCACTTCAGGCGTTGCGCCCGCATGTTCTGGGTCGGCTTGTAGCGATTGTGGGGGCAGGCGGGGATCGTGATCAGGGCAAGCGCCCCTTGATGGGGAGTGCCGCGGCAAAACATGCCGATCAGGTGATTGTCACCGATGACAACCCACGATCAGAGGACCCCGCCCTGATCCGCGCCGCCGTGATGGAAGGCGTCACTGAGGCCGGCGCAAGTATTCACGCGATGGAAGTGGGCGACCGTGCCGAAGCGATCCTGCGCGGCGTTGATGCGCTTGGGCCGGGCGATGCGCTTTTGATTTGCGGCAAAGGGCATGAAACGGGGCAGGTCGTCGGCGATGACACCCTGCCATTCGATGATTGCGAACAGGCAAGCGTGGCTGTCGCCGCACTTGACGGGCTGGGCGTATGAGCCTCTGGGCCGCAACCGAGGCCGCAGCGGCCACAGGCGGAACAAACACGCAGGATTGGCAGGCCTCGGGTGTTTCGATTGATACGCGCACGCTTCAGCCCGGTGATTTGTTCGTGGCGCTCAAGGATGTGCGCGACGGGCATGATTTCGTTGCGCAAGCGCTTGCCAAGGGCGCTGCAGCGGCGCTGGTCAGCCATGTGCCTGAGGATGTGGACCCCGACGCGCCGCTTCTGATTGTGAAAGATGTTTTACCTGCGCTGGAAGCTCTGGGTCATGCTGCGCGCGCACGGACAGAAGCGCGTGTTGTTGCCGTGACCGGATCGGTGGGTAAGACTTCAACCAAAGACATGCTGCGCACGGTGCTGACCGGGCAGGGGCGGACGCATGCGGCAGAGGCCAGTTACAACAACCATTGGGGTGTTCCGCTGACGTTGGCGCGGATGCCCGTAGACACCGAATTCGCCGTCATCGAGATCGGCATGAACCATCCCGGAGAGATTGCGCCGCTTTCACGTATGGCGCGTCCACATGTGGCGATCGTCACCACCGTGGCACCTGCGCATCTTGAGGCGTTCGAGAATATCGAAGGCATCGCGCATGAAAAGGCGTCGATCTTTGAAGGGTTGGAGCCCGGTGGCACGGCGATCATCAACGGTGATGTGAGCACCGCCGCCATTCTTGGCGACACCGCCGCGCGTCATGCCGAGACGGTTGTCTCTTTCGGAAACAACAGTGGGGTCGACTGGCATCTGACGGAGGTGCATGTGCATAGCACGTCGACGGTGGCCAAGGCTGAAACTGACGGATCACAGGTGCTTTTCAAAGTTGGAACACCCGGCGCGCATTTTGCAGTGAATGCTCTTGCGGTTCTGGCCGCTGTGGACGCCATGGGCGCAGATCGCGATTTGGCCGTGGCGGATCTGGGGCGCTGGCACCCGCCATCGGGGCGGGGCACGCATGAAACACTTCTTCTGGATGTCGCGGATGAGACATTGACCATTCTGCTCATAGATGACGCGTTTAACGCCAATCCGGCCTCTATGAAGGCGTCTCTTGATGTTCTAGTGGAAACCAAGCCCGAAGATGATATTGGCCGTGTTGCGGCCGGACGGCGCATTGCTGTGCTGGGCGACATGCTGGAACTTGGCGTCGAAGAAACCGCGCTGCATGCAGAACTGGCCGATCTACCAGCCATGCAGGCGCTTGACATTGTGCACTGTGTCGGGCCACGGATGCGCGCGCTTTATGAGGCGCTGCCGGAACGTCAAAGAGGGATTTGGGTGGAAACCGCCGAAGAGCTGGCCACCCGGACAGCACGCCTGATAGATGCAGGTGATGTAATCCTCGTGAAAGGCTCGAAAGGCAGCAAGGTCAGCCTTGTGGTCGCCGCACTAAGGCGCGCGGCGCGTGGCGGCACGCGCGAAGAAGAGGATGTTTAAATGCTGTATTGGTTAACCGCGCTTTCTGATGGCGGTGATTTTTTCAACCTCTTTCGCTATATCACCTTCCGGGCCGGGGGGGCGTTTCTGACAGCTTTGTTTTTTGGGTTCATATTCGGCAAACCATTGATCAATGTGCTGCGCCGCAAGCAGGGCAAGGGGCAACCCATCCGCGATGACGGCCCTGAAAGCCATATGGCCAAGTCGGGTACGCCCACCATGGGTGGATTGCTCATTGTGGGGGCGGTTTTGACCTCGACAATGTTTTGGGCGCGGCTGGACAATCCCTTTGTCTGGCTTGTGCTTTTTGTGACGCTGTCCTTTGGCCTCATTGGGTTTTGGGACGACTATGCCAAAGTGTCCAAGCAAACGGTTAAAGGCGCGCCGGGCAAGGTGCGGCTTGCTCTTGGTGTCCTTGTGGCCGCTCTCGCCTCCTATTGGGCAAGCATGTACCATCCTGAGGCCCTGCAATTCCGTCTTGCGCTGCCGGTGTTCAAAGACACGCTGATCAATCTCAGCTTCTTTTTCATACCCTTTGCGATGTTTGTCATCGTGGGGTCCGCCAATGCAGTGAACTTGACGGATGGCCTGGACGGTCTGGCCATCATGCCTGTGATGATCGCAGCCGGAACTCTGGGCGTGATCGCCTATGCGGTCGGGCGCGTGGACTTCACCGAGTATCTCGATGTGCATTATGTGCCCGGGACTGGTGAAATCCTGATCTTTGTTGCCGGTCTCTTTGGCGGGGGTCTTGGGTTTTTGTGGTATAACGCACCGCCAGCGGCTGTGTTTATGGGGGACACGGGGTCTCTGGCTTTGGGCGGCGCCTTGGGTGCGATTGCAGTTGCAACGAAACACGAAATCGTCCTGGCCATCGTTGGCGGGCTTTTCGTGGTCGAGGCACTCAGTGTGATTATTCAGGTGCTCTATTTCAAGCGGACAGGAAAGCGGGTGTTTCTGATGGCACCCATCCATCACCATTTTGAAAAGAAAGGCTGGGCTGAGTCGCAGATCGTGATCCGGTTCTGGATCATTGCCCTCATCCTGGCGATGATCGGCCTGGCCACGCTGAAGGTGCGCTGATGACCTCGGGCGCGCCCATCAAGGACACGGCCGCGATGATTGCCGGCATGGCCCCGATGCGTGACCCGGAGACTTGGTTTTTCTGCACGGCAAACGATAAGGTCTTGGCGGCCAAGGCCGCACCGCATGCCCTGACCGTGTTTGCCGAGGAAGAGGGGCAGTCGCTGATCCTGCCAGAAGTTGCGGCACGGGATCTGGGCTTTGAGCTTGAGATGCCTATGACGCGCATCACACTGTCGGTGCATTCGGCGCTCGATGGCGTGGGCCTGACAGCGGCTGTGGCGACAGCGCTGGCCGAGGCGCATATTCCCTGCAACATGGTGGCGGCCTATCATCATGATCATGCTTTTGTGCCCTCCGAATTGGCGGATCAGGCCATGGATGTTTTGCGTCAACTCGCACAGGCAGGCGCGTCATGATTGCAGTGCAGGGCTTTAAAGATCAGAGAGTTGCGGTGCTGGGTCTGGGCCGCTCGGGGCTCTCGGCGGCGCGTGCGCTCAAGGCGGGAGGGGCAACACCCATCTGCTGGGACGACAACCCAGGTGCACGCGAAGCGGCGCATGAAGAGGGGTTTGATGTGGCCCCCCTCGGTCGCGCATCGGATTATGAGGGCATTGCGGCACTGATCGTCAGCCCAGGCATTCCGCATCTTTATCCCGCACCCAACAAGGCCGTCGTGGCAGCGCAAGCGGCGGGTGTGCCGGTGGACAACGACATTGGCCTTTTCTTTCGTTCTTTGGCGACGCGTGATTGGGACGGGTTTGACACCGTGCCTCGTGTGATCGCCGTCACCGGCTCTAACGGCAAATCGACGACATCGGCGCTGATACACCATGTGCTCACCGAAGCGGGGCGGACCGCGCAACTGGCCGGGAATATTGGCCGGGGCGTGCTGGATATCGAGCCGCCGGAAGATGGCGGTGTGGTGGTGCTGGAACTCAGCAGCTATCAGACCGAACTCGCGCGCGCGCTCACGCCTGACGTGGCGGTGTTCACCAATCTCAGCCCTGACCATCTGGACCGCCATGGCGGCTTTGGCGGGTACTTCGCCGCCAAGCGCCGACTTTTTGCCGAAGGTGGACCAGATCGCGCGATCATTGGTGTTGATGAGGCCGAAGGGCGTTTTTTGGCCGGACAGCTCTCTGAGGGGCCGGGCGATGACCGGGTGATCCGGGTCTGTGTTGATGAAAAGCTGGAGGGACCTGGTTGGTCGGTTTTTGCCCGCAAGGGTTTCTTGTCGGAGTACCGCAAGGGGCGACAGGCTGCTTCGGTGGACCTGCGTCCGATCAAAGGCTTGCCTGGAGTGCATAATCACCAAAATGCCTGTGCCGCTTTTGCCGCATGTCGGGCACTTGGGTTGGCTCCGCGGATAATTGAAGGCGCCTTTCACAGTTTCGCCGGTCTGCCGCACCGCAGCCAGATTGTGGCCGAGAAAGACGGTGTCACCTTCGTTAATGACAGCAAGGCCACAAATGTCGACGCGGCCCTTATGGCGCTTTTGGCGTTCAAGAACATCCGCTGGATTTGTGGAGGGCTTGCAAAGGAGGGCGGCATTGCCGGGCTAAAACCTGGGCTGCCGAATGTGACCAAAGCTTATGTCATTGGGCGTGAGGCGGATGCTTTTGCTCTGCAATTGGGCAATACAACATCAGAGACATGCACGACAATGGCGCGGGCCGTTGCGCGCGCGATGCAAGAGGCAGAGCCGGGCGACACGGTGCTATTGGCTCCGGCAGCAGCAAGTTTTGATCAATATGACAGTTTCGAGAAACGCGGCGAGGATTTCATTGCTGAACTGCGCGCCCGACTTTGAACGCGGCTTTTGGGTATTTTTGACAAGAAAGAAGCGGAAACACGCCTTCTGTGACGTGCAAAAAGACTGGCCGAAAGCGTGAAAATTCGATAAACTTGCGAGAACAGACCCCAAAAGGGGCGATTTGAGGCAGTGTTCGGCGGTTTTAAATGACAGAGATGGTGTATGGCACGGTCCCCGCGCGGGAAGTTGAGCCGATTCTTCCAAAATGGTGGCGGACGATCGACAAGTGGTCGATGTCCTGTATTTTGATGCTCTTTGGCGTCGGGTTGCTTCTTGGCCTCGCCGCCTCGCCGCCGCTGGCCGAAAAAAACGGGTTTGCGCCCTTTCACTATGTGCAACGGCAAGCCGTTTTTGGCTTTATTGCGCTTCTGGCGATGGTGCTGACCTCTATGATGCGCCCGTCACTGGTGCGGCGCCTGGCAATTCTTGGTTTCATTGCGGCCTTTGTGGCGCTGGCGTTTTTGCCTTTCTTTGGCACGGATTTCGGCAAGGGCGCTGTGCGTTGGTATAGCCTTGGCTTTGGAGCAATTCAGCCTTCGGAATTTTTGAAACCAGGCTTTGTGGTCGTGGCTGCCTGGCTCATTGCGGCCGGGCAGGAAATCAATGGCCCCCCAGGCATGCGAATGAGTTTTATCCTGACGATCATGATTGTCTTCATGCTTGCGGTGCAACCTGACTTTGGTCAGGCCTGTCTGGTGCTTTTTGGCTGGGGCGTGATGTATTTTGTGGCTGGTGCGCCTATTGTGCTGTTAGTGATCATGGCCGGGCTGGTGGTCGGCGTGGGCACGCTGGCTTACTCCAATTCAGAGCATTTCGCGCGCCGAATTGATGGCTTCCTAAGCCCGGATGTGGACCCCAATACGCAGCTTGGTTTTGCAACAAACGCCATTCGCGAAGGTGGCTTGTTCGGTGTTGGTGTGGGCGAGGGCTCTGTCAAATGGTCGCTGCCCGACGCCCATACTGATTTCATTATTGCGGTTGCGGCCGAAGAATATGGGTTGGTTCTGGTTCTGTTTATCATCGCGCTCTACGCGGCTATTGTGGTGCGTTCGCTGACGCGGCTGATGCGGGAGCGCGACACGTTTATTCGTCTGGCGGGCACCGGGCTGGTGGCGATCCTTGGTGTGCAGGCGATGATTAATATGGGCGTTGCGGTACGGCTTTTGCCAGCCAAGGGTATGACTTTGCCATTCGTGAGCTACGGTGGCTCTTCGCTGGTGGCGATGGGGATAGCCGTGGGCATGCTCTTTGCGTTCACACGCGCGCGCCCTCAGGGTGAAATCAACGATATCCTGCGCGGACGGGTTCGGTGAGTGACAAACAGCCTCTGTTGGTGATCGCCGCAGGCGGCACCGGCGGGCATATGTTTCCCGCCCAATCGCTGGCCGAGGTGATGCTGCGCCGGGGCTGGCGCGTGCGGCTCTCGACCGATGCGCGCGGCGCGCGATACACGGGCGGCTTTCCTCACAGCACGGAAGTGGAACAGGTGTCTTCCGCCACCTTCGCGCGCGGTGGTTTGCTCAACAAAATTATGGCACCCCTGCATATTGCGGGTGGTGTGATGGGTGCGACGCTGCGCATGGCGCGGATAAAGCCCGATGTGGTGGTGGGTTTCGGCGGCTATCCAACGATCCCCGCGTTGAGTGCGGCCACGATCCTGCGTCTGCCGCGGATGATCCACGAGGCCAATGGCGTACCGGGGCGGGTGAATCGGCTGTTTGCCAAAAGGGTTGACCGTGTGGCTTGTGGAGTGTGGCCCACGACCTTGCCGGACGGCGCGGAGGCGGTGCATGTCGGCAACCCTGTGCGGCTTGCTGTGCTGGAGCGTGCGGCTGCGGGCTATATCCCGCCTGGCGATTATCCCATGTCCATTCTTGTGATTGGTGGAAGTCAGGGCGCGCGCATCCTAAGCGATGTGATCCCGCCTGCGATTGCCGCACTGCCTTCAGAGGTGCTCCGCAACATCCGCGTCAGCCATCAGGCGCGCGATGAGGATCAGGCGCGCGTGGCGCAGTTCTACGCCGATCAGGGCATCAACGCCGATGTCGAGCCGTTCTTTCGCGATTTGCCCAACCGCATGTCAGAAGCACAACTGGTGATCAGCCGGGCAGGCGCGTCTTCGGTGGCCGATATTTCGGTGATCGGCCGGCCCTCGATTTTGATTCCTTATGCGGCTGCCGCAGATGATCATCAAACCGCAAACGCCAAGGGTTTGTCAGGCGCAGGGGCGGCCATTGTGATCCCGGAATCGCGTCTAGACATCGACACGGTTTCAGAGCAGATAGCCACGGTGCTGAACTCGCCCCAGGGCGCGTTGCAGATGTCACAGGCCGCGTTGAGCGTGGCCATGCCGGACGCGCCACAGCACCTGGCGGATATGGTAGAAGAGCTAGCCAGGAGCAGAATGACATGAGGGACCTTTCGCTTGAAGGAGCCAAACCAATGAACGCAGCCACCAAGCTTCCCGGTGACGTGGGGCCGATCCACTTTGTGGGTATTGGCGGCATTGGCATGTCGGGTATTGCCGAAGTGCTATTGAACCACGGCTATACTGTGCAGGGATCGGACCTCAAACGCTCCAAGATCACAGATCGGCTGGAGGCGCAGGGGGCCACGATCTTTGAAGGTCAGGTGGCTGACAACCTCGAAAATGCCGAAGTCGTGGTCATCTCAAGTGCCATCAAGCCGGGCAATGCAGAACTTGATGAAGCGCGCAAACGCGGTCTGCCAGTGGTGCGGCGTGCCGAGATGCTGGCCGAGCTGATGCGGCTTAAGTCCAATGTCGCTGTGGCAGGCACTCATGGTAAGACGACTACCACAACGATGGTTGCCGCTGTGCTCGATCATGGGAAATTCGACCCCACGGTGATCAATGGCGGGATCATTCATGCCTACGATTCCAACGCGCGCGTGGGGCAGGGCGAATGGATGGTGGTGGAGGCCGATGAAAGCGACGGCACATTCAACCGTTTGCCTGCAACCATTGCAATTGTTACCAATATCGACCCGGAGCATATGGAGCATTGGGGCACTGAAGAAAACCTGCATCAGGGTTTCCTCGATTTTGTCTCGAATATCCCGTTCTACGGGTTGGCGATCTGCTGTACCGATGATCCGGATGTGCAGACGCTTGTGGGCAAGATCAGCGACCGGCGCGTGGTGACGTTCGGGTTTAATGCGCAGGCCGATGTGCGGGCGATGAACCTGACCTACAAGGCCGGTGTGGCGCATTTTGACGTGGCACTGCAAGCCGAGGATAAAGTGATCGAAGGCTGCAGCTTGCCGATGCCGGGGGATCACAACGTGTCCAATGCGCTGTCGGCGGTGGCTGTGGCGCGTGCGCTTGGCATGAAGCTTGAGGAAATCCGCGAAGCACTTGCGGCTTTCGGAGGTGTGAACCGCCGCTTTACGCGCGTGGGTGAGGTGAATGGCGTGACCATCATCGACGACTATGGCCACCACCCGGTGGAAATCGCCGCCGTATTGAAAGCAGCACGCCAAGCCACCGAGGGGCGCATCATCGCGGTACATCAGCCGCATCGCTTCACGCGCCTGTCTGATTTGTTTGACGACTTTTGTGCCTGTTTCAACGACTCCGATGTGGTGGCGATTGCCGAAGTGTTTGCCGCAGGCGAAGATCCCATTGAGGGGGCCAGTCGTGATGATCTGGTTGAGGGTCTCATTCGCCATGGCCACCGTCATGCGCGTGCTATTCTGGGTGAGGATGATCTGGAACGGCTGGTCCGCGAACAGGCTCGCCCTGGCGATATGGTTGTTTGTCTCGGGGCCGGCACGATCAGCGCCTGGGCCAATGGATTGCCGGAGAGGTTAAAGGGATAGGCATGACGGAATTTTGCAAAATTCCGGATCACAAAATGTGTATTTTAGGCACCATTTTTCATACGAAAAATGGCCTCAGGTCATGACAGTTTTGATCACGTCCGCGCTTTGGGTGATCGCTGCGACCATCGTGGCGTTTCTGCCCATGCGGTATCAATACGTTCCCGGTATCGCGCTTTTACTGGCAGCGCCGGTCCTCATCTACATGATTGGCCGTGATTTTGGGCTTTTGATGGGCGCGCTGGCGCTTTTCGCCTTTCTCTCCATGTTTCGCAGTCCGCTGCGCTATTTCTGGAAACGCGCTCTGGGCCAAAAGCCGGAGGTTCCGAAATGAACCTTTCATTGATCCTCGCCTGCCTCTGGGCCATTGCGGCCAATGTGCTGGCGCTGATCCCGAGCAAGGATAATTTGTGGTTCCGCGCCTATGTGTTGATCGGCATTGGGATTCCGCTTTTGGGGTATGTGGTGTATCAAAACGGACCTTGGGTCGGGCTGTTCGTGCTCGCCGCGGGTATGAGCCTCTTGCGCTGGCCGGTTGTCTATCTGGGACGTTGGGGTAGACGCATGCTCGGATGTGGCAAAGAACAATCGTAGCGGTTCGGGAGAAAGACATTGGTTATTGTGGGCCTTGTTCTTGCCATCGCTGTGGGCGTTTTGCTGCCTGCTGTGATCAGCGCTTTGTCCATCCGTCATAGGAGGGGCTGGATTGCAGGGCTGATGGGTGTGGGGTGTTTGATCGGACTTGTCGTGAACAACGCAGCCTCAAATGCCCCCAGTTTCGAAGCCATCGACAACATGGTCCTATCGGCCTTTGTCTTTGGACCTGCGCTTGCCGGAACCTTGGCGGGTGCGGCGTTTGGCTGGTGGAAATGGCGGCGCAATGGCGGCTGAGTTACCCACACCACGCGGCAAGCTGACACCAGATCGCAGCCTGGCCGATTTGACCTGGCTGCGTGTCGGAGGGCCAGCGGACTGGCTGTTTCAACCGGCTGACGAGGATGATCTTGCGGCGTTTCTGAGAGAGCTTGATCCTGCCGTTCCTGTTTTTCCGATGGGGGTGGGATCAAACCTGATTGTCCGAGATGGCGGTCTTCGGGCCGTTGTGATCCGCCTCGGGCGCGGCTTTAATGCCATCGAAATTGACGGCACGCGGGTCACCGCCGGAGTGGCCGCGCTTGATGCGCATGTCGCCAAACGTGCGGGTGAAGCAGGCATTGACCTGACCTTCCTGCGCACCATTCCCGGCGCCATCGGCGGAGCTGTGCGCATGAATGCGGGCTGCTATGGGTCATATGTTGCCGATCATTTTGTAAAAGCACGTGCTGTGACGCGCGCAGGCGAGGTCGTGACGTTGTCTTCAGATGATCTGAACTTCCGCTACCGCCAAACCGATCTGCCCGAGGGCTGGGTGATCACGCAGGCGACGTTCGAAGGTCGCAAGGGCGATCCGCAAGAGCTTGCCGACCGTATGGAGGCACAGCTTAAAAAACGCGATGAAACCCAACCCACAAAGGACCGTACGGCCGGATCGACCTTTCGTAACCCGGCTGGATTTTCGAGCACCGGGCAGGCGGATGACACCCATGATCTCAAAGCGTGGAAGGTGATTGACGAGGCTGGAATGCGCGGGGCCACGCGAGGTGGGGCGCAGATGAGTCCCAAACATCCCAACTTTCTGGTCAACACCGGAAACGCCACCGCCGCCGATCTGGAAGGTCTGGGCGAAGAGGTGCGAAAAAGGGTTTTCGAATCCAGTGGAATAGAGTTACATTGGGAAATTATGAGGGTCGGCGAAACGGCCCCGTCCGGCACTTGAGGCGGACCCAACAAAACAAGGGCTGAAAACAGTCCGAATATTTGAGGCAGTACGGTGGTTTCTTCGAGCGGAAACACCCCGACTGTTGCGGTGATTATGGGCGGCCCCTCGGCTGAGCGCGAGGTGTCGCTGTCCACAGGCAAAGAGTGCGCCGCGGCACTTCGGGAAGCAGGATATGAGGTGGTCGAGGTCGATGCAGGCCGCGATCTTCCAGCGCGTCTTGCCGAGATTTCTCCTGATGTCGTGTTCAATGCCTTACATGGTCGCTGGGGTGAAGATGGTTGCGTGCAGGGCATCCTTGAGTGGATGCGCATTCCCTACACGCATTCCGGTGTGCTCGCCTCGTCATTGGCCATGGACAAGCAGAAAAGCAAAGAGGCGTATCGTTCTGTTGGCCTGCCGGTTGTCGAGAGCGTGATTGCCCCTCGCGAAGACGTGCGCGCGCGCCACGTGATGGCCCCGCCTTATGTGGTCAAACCCAACAATGAAGGCTCTTCGGTTGGTGTTTATCTGGTGCATGAAGAGGCCAACGGCCCGCCGCAGCTTGACGATGATATGCCGGGTGAAGTCATGGTTGAGGCTTTTGTGCCGGGACGTGAGCTGACCACCTCGGTGATGGGCGATCGGGCCTTGGGTGTGACCGACATCATCACCGTGGGCTGGTACGATTATGACGCCAAATACAAGGAAGGCGGCTCACGCCATGAAGTGCCAGCAAAGGTCCCGGATGAGATTGCAGCCGCCTGCGAAGACTACGCTTTGCGTGCCCATGCCGCTTTGGGGTGTCGTGGGCTGAGCCGGACGGATTTCCGCTGGGACGAAACACGGGGGCTGGATGGTCTAATCCTGCTTGAGACCAACACGCAACCTGGCATGACGCCTACGTCCCTGAGTCCTGAACAGGCTCAGGTGGCCGGTATCTCCTTTCCGAATTTATGCAAATGGCTGGTGGAGGACGCCTCGTGCGACAGATGAAGCAACCCAAGCTGCGCCTCGATCCCGCGCCGTCGCGCTGGTCTTACCGGTATCAGCGCCTGATGCTGACGCCGCTTTTTCGCAAAATGCTGTTTGCCGGTCTGCCTTTGGGTATTTTTCTTGGCCTTGCGGTTGCTTATCTCGCGCAACCAGAGCGCCGCGAGGCGATTGCGCAGGCTTACACCGACATGCGTGAGCAGATTGAGACGCGTCCAGAATTCATGGTCAACCTTCTGGCGATCGAAGGGGCAAGTCGTGACATCGAAGACGATATTCGAGAGATTTTCCCGCATGATCTGCCGGCCAGCTCTTTTGATATTGATCTAGAGGCTGTGCGCGAGATGATCGTGGGTTTGCCGGGCGTAGCGGATGCCCATGTGCGCATCCGACAGGGCGGTGTGATGGTGGCGGAGGTGTCTGAACGCGTACCGGTTGTGATCTGGCGCACACGCGACGGGCTGGGCTTGGTGGATGCAGATGGCATTCTTATCGGTGAGGTCGATTCTAGAGCCGCGCGCGCTGACTTACCGGTCATTGCTGGGGAGGGGGCCGACCGCCATGTGCCCGAGGCCCTGGCGTTGATCCAGGCTGCGCGCCCTTTGGGGCATCGGTTGCGCGGGTTGGTGCGGATTGGTGAACGCCGCTGGGACGTGGTGCTGGATGGCGGTCAACGCGTTCTGTTGCCCGAGGCCGCACCTGTGCGCGCCTTGGAGCGGGTGATCGTACTGGACGATGTGCAGGACATGCTGTCACGCGATCTGGTGGCGGTCGACATGCGTCTGAACGCGCGCCCCACACTTCGGATGAACACAACGGCAACAGAAGACTGGTGGCAGGCCAAAAGCCTGAACTTGGGGATAAACGCAGAATGATTGAACTATACGATTCACAGCGGGCTATGCGGAACATGCGTCGGGCGGCGATGCAGCGCGGTGTTGTGGCGGTGCTGGATGTGGGAACGTCCAAAATCGCCTGTCTTGTGTTGCGCTTTGATGGATCAGACCGGTTGCATGAGGCCGAAGGTGTCGGCGCGCTGGCGGGGCAGGCAGGGTTCCGCGTGATCGGTGCTGCAACCACGCGGTCGCGTGGCGTGCGCTACGGCGAGGTCGCCACGATGGGCGAGACCGAGCGCGCCATTCGCACGGCGCTTCAGGCGGCGCAGAAGATGGCCAATATCCGCGTGGATCACGTGATTGCCTGTTTCTCGGGCGCGACACCGCGCAGCTATGGGCTGGCCGGGCAGGTCTCGATTGAGGACACGATGGTGTCTGAACAGGATATCAGCCGCGTTCTTTCGGCCTGTGACGTGCCGGACTATGGCGAAGGGCGCGAAGTGCTGCATGCCCAGCCGGTGAACTTTGCGCTGGACCATCGTTCTGGTTTGATCGACCCGCGCGGGCAGATGGGTCAGGATCTGGCCGTTGATATGCATATGCTGACCGTGGACGCCACAGCGGTGCAGAACCTGGCGCATTGTATCAAGCGCTGCGATCTCGAACTCGCGGGGCTGGCCAGCTCGGCCTATGTCTCGGGCATTTCAGCGCTGGTCGAAGACGAACAGGAACTTGGTGCCGCTTGCATCGATCTTGGCGGTGGCAGTGCCGGCGTGTCGATCTTCATGAAGAAACACATGATCTATTCCGACAGTGTGCGCATTGGCGGCGAGCATGTGACGGGCGATATCTCAATGGGCCTGCAGGTGCCTCAGGCGACGGCGGAGCGAATCAAGACCTTTTATGGCGGCGTGGTGGCCACCGGCATGGATGACCGTGAGATGATCGAGATCGGCGGTGAGACAGGCGATTGGGAACATGACCGGCGCACGGTGAGCCGCGCAGAGCTGATTGGCATCATGCGGCCCCGCGTGGAGGAAATCCTTGAAGAAGTGCGGGCGCGGCTGGATGCTGCGGGGTTCCAGCATCTTCCCAGCCAGCAAATCGTGCTCACCGGTGGTGGCAGCCAGATCCCAGGACTCGACGGTCTCGCCACGCGCATCCTTGGCCAGCAGGTGCGACTCGGTCGGCCTTTGCGTGTGCATGGCTTGCCGCAGGCGGCCACCGGCGCGGGATTCGCCAGCGCTGTGGGCATGTGCCTCTTCGCTGCGAATCCCCAGGATGAGTGGTGGGATTTCGAGATTCCCGTCGATCGCTACCCGGCGCGGTCACTGAAACGAGCGGTGAAATGGTTTAAGGACAACTGGTAAACGCAATATCTGGAGGTTTCGGCGAAATCCCGCGGCTGTGGATAAGTTTTCCACCAGATTTTGTGTCATTTTTGTGTTTTTAGGGTGACGTAGACGTTAACCAAATGTAATATCGCGGCAGATTGGCGGAGTCGGGGCTGCCATTTGCAGAACCGGAAAACAGGCATTCAGAAAGCGGACGGAGCAATGACATTACATCTCAGCATGCCAGGTCAGGACAATGACCTGAAACCAAGGATCACCGTATTTGGCGTTGGTGGCGCAGGCGGAAACGCCGTGAACAACATGATCGAAAAGGCGCTTGAAGGCGTGGATTTCGTCGTGGCGAACACTGACGCGCAGGCTCTGTCGCAATCAAATGCCGATGCGCGTATTCAGCTGGGTGTCAAAGTGACCGAAGGGCTGGGCGCGGGGGCGAAAGCGACCGTGGGTGCTGCCGCTGCTGAGGAAAACATTGAACAGATCGTCGATCATCTGGCGGGGGCGCATATGTGCTTTATTACCGCTGGCATGGGTGGCGGCACAGGTACAGGAGCGGCGCCTATCATTGCTCAGGCAGCACGTGAACTTGGTGTGCTAACTGTCGGTGTTGTAACAAAACCTTTCCAGTTTGAGGGCGCAAAGCGCATGCGTCAGGCTGAGGAAGGTGTGGAGCAGCTTCAAAAGATGGTCGACACGCTGATCATCATCCCCAATCAGAACCTGTTCCGCCTGGCCAATGAGAAAACAACCTTCACCGAAGCCTTCAGCCTGGCGGATGACGTTCTCTATCAGGGCGTCAAGGGCGTGACCGATCTGATGGTGCGTCCGGGTCTCATCAACCTCGACTTTGCCGATGTTCGCGCGGTTATGGACGAGATGGGCAAGGCGATGATGGGCACTGGTGAGGATGCTGGTGAAGAGCGCGCTGTTCAGGCGGCCGAGAAAGCCATCGCCAACCCGCTGCTTGATGAAATCAGTCTGCGCGGTGCGAAGGGCGTCCTTATTAACATCACCGGTGGCCATGACCTCACACTCTTTGAGCTGGATGAGGCGGCGAACCGGATCCGCGAGGAAGTGGATGCCGATGCCAATATCATTGTTGGCTCTACACTTGATCCGAGCATGGACGGCCTCATGCGGGTATCGGTCGTGGCCACGGGCATTGATGCGACGGTGGATCACTCTGACATTCCGGTGCCGCGTCGCTCGATGGCGGAACCTTTGACGCCTGCAGCAACGATTGCAGCGAGCGAGGCAGTAGAGGTCCCTCAGGCCGAGGTAGCTGCTGCAGTAGAAGAGCCAAATCTGTTCCAGGGTTTTGATGCACAGCGCGCTGCGGCCGAAGACCAGATGGAAGACATCTTTGAGCCATCACCCGCAACGGCTGATGACGGTCTGCCTCCTCCGGCCTACACACCTGTGCCCGAGCAGCCTGTGTTTGCGGAAGAAACTCCAAGCGAAGAATTCGTGGCACCTCGCGCCCCAGCGGCTGGCACGCCTTCGCCTGAAGCGATGGCCCGCCTGCAAGCGGCTGTGCAGCGTGCTCCGGCAGCCTCGCTTGCGGCAACACCGCCGGCAGCTCCCATGCCTGCGGCTGAGATGCCGGCAGAGAAACCTCGCTTTGGGATCAATTCATTGATCAATCGCATGACAGGACACGCTGCGGAAAGCGCACCGGAAATGCCGCGCCAGGCACGCCAGCAGCCGCCGGTTCAGTCGACCCAAACCGCGCCTGAACCGCGTGCGGAAGAGGAAGACCAGATCGAAATCCCTGCCTTCCTACGTCGGCAGGCGAATTGACGCTTGGTCAAAGGACAAGTTTTTCTGAAAACGGGCTGCATATCGCGGCCCGTTTTTGGTTTAAAAACAATGCACTGACGGTAAAAAAAGCTGACTCGGCGAAATCTTGCCACGATGACGCCAAGGCATGTTTCAACACGTTGCAAAGAGTGAATTGAGCAATGCCGCAGGTGCAAATACACATCAAGTGCCTTCAAATCGAGGGTGTGGGACAGAGGTTTGTCGTGCAGACAACGATCAACATTCCAGCGACGTTTGCGGGCGTCGGCTTGCATTCGGGTGAGCCGTGCTCAGTGACGATTCGCTCTGCGGGCGCCGATCATGGTATCGTTTTCCGCCGCATGGATGTATCTGCTGACCAACAGGATCTCCCTGCAACTTGGGACAAGGTGAAACAATCGCCGCTCTGCACATGTCTGCAGAATGATGCCGGTATCACCGTGTCGACCATCGAACATATCATGGCAGCCTTGTGTGGCTGTGGTGTTCACAACGCGCTGATCGAAGTGTCGGGCCCCGAGGTGCCGATCCTCGATGGCAGCTCAGCAAAGTTTGTTCAGGGCATTCTTGCCGCTGGTGTGCTTCCGCTTGATGCTCCGATCAAAGCATTGCGTGTGCTCAAACCGGTTGAAGTCCGTCGCGGTGATGCGCTGGCGCGGCTGTTGCCGAACGATACCCTGACTATTGAATTCAAAATTGAGTTTGAAGATTCGGCCATTGGGGCACAAAGCAAAGTGCTCAACATGGCCAATGGCAGCTTCATACGTGAGTTGTCGACCTCGCGCACATTCTGTCGTCAGGCGGATGTTGATGCGATGCAGGCCAATGGTCTGGCGTTGGGTGGAAGCTCTGGCGAGAATGCAGTTGTGTTTGACGGAAATCGGGTCGTCAGCCCCGGGGGCTTGCGTCAGCCGGATGAGCCTGTGCGCCACAAGATGCTGGATGCCCTGGGCGATCTGGCTTTGGCCGGCCTTCCAATTCTGGGGTATTATCAGGGGGAGCGCGCTGGTCATGCATTGACCAATGATCTTCTGCGCGCACTTTTCGCTGACCCGGAGGCCTTTGAGGTCGTAACATGCGACGCGGCCATGGCGGCACGCTTGCCCGGCGCAGGTGTCCACTGGGGGGAAATCCCGGAGGTTGCGTGACTTCACATCACTTGTGAAACGCAAATGTGCCAAAGACGTTTTGCACCGGAAAATTATATGCTAGGACGCCAAAGGGTAGGACGAAATTCCTGCGGAGCGTGGGTTACTAAAGGGAACGTGCAAGCATGACTGGCGGCAAATCGCGGATTTGGTTGGCGTCCCTGGTGGTGAGTGCAGCAATCCTGATGGGTTGTAGTGGCGTCAACGGTCGGATTGAGCGTGGTCAGATTGACTACGAGAACTTTACCGCAGAACAGATCTATGGCCGTGCCGAATTCGATCTGGCGCGGGGACGTCATGACCAGGCGGCCACGCTATTTGCCGAAGTGGAAAGGCTCTATCCCTTTTCCGAATGGGCCAAGCGCGCCGTAATTATGCAGGCCTTTGCGCATCATAAAGATGAAAACTACGAAAGCAGCCGCGCCGCTGCGCAGCGCTATATCGACGTCTATCCTGCCGATGGCGATGCGGCCTATGCGCAATATCTTTTGGCGCTGAGCTACTATGATCAGATCGACGAAGTCGGCCGCGATCAGGGCCTGACGTTTCAGGCGCTGCAGAGCCTGCGTGAAGTGATTGAGCGTTACCCTGACAGCGAATATGCCAGCTCGGCGATTCTCAAGTTTGACCTCGCCTTTGACCATCTCGCGGCCAAGGAAATGGAGATTGGGCGTTATTATCTGCGCCGCGATCACTTCACGGCGGCGATCAACCGGTTCCGTGTGGTTGTCGAGGATTTCCAAACCACGACCCACACCGCCGAGGCACTGCACCGACTGGTTGAGGCATATCTGTCACTGGGTTTGACCGATGAGGCCCGCACGGCCGGAGCTATTCTTGGCCATAACTTCCAGGCAACCGAATGGTATGAAGACAGCTATACTCTGCTGACAGGTCGCGGTCTGACGCTGGAGGCGGCAGGCGACAACTGGCTGCGGCAGGTCTATCGTCAGATGATTCAGGGCCGCTGGCTCTGATCCGCGGGCAAGGGGCGCTCTATGCTGCGCGCGCTTGATATTCGAGACATTCTCATCATTGACCGGCTGGAGTTGAACTTTCAGCCGGGGCTCAATGTGCTGACTGGCGAAACCGGTGCAGGTAAGTCGATTTTGCTCGATTCGCTGGGATTCGTGCTGGGCTGGCGCGGGCGCGCAGACCTGGTGCGGCAAGGGGCCGAGCAGGGCGAAGTACTGGCTGAATTTGATCTGACGCCGGATCATCCCGCGCGCGCGGTTCTGCAAGAGGCCGGTCTTCCCAGTGACGACACGCTGATTCTGCGCCGGGTTAACACCGCTGAAGGGCGCAAGACGGCTTGGGTCAATGATCGCCGCTGTTCGGGAGAGGTGCTGCGCGCCCTGTCCGAGTGTCTGGTGGAACTGCATGGGCAACATGATGACCGTGGATTGCTCAACCCGCGAGGCCATCGCGACCTGCTTGATGCTTTTGGAGAGCTGGAGGCGCCGCGTGAGGTGGTCCGGTCTGCATGGCGGGCGCGCGCTGCGGCGCATAAGGCGCTGGCTGAAGCGGAAGCGGCGCTGGAAAAGGTGCGCGGCGAAGAGGAATTTCTGCGCCATGCGGTGGCTGAGCTTGATGCGCTGGCTCCCCAAGCCGGAGAAGAGGCGGACTTAGATGCGCGTCGCCGCCTGATGCAACAGGCCGAGCGCATTCGCGAAGACATTGCGCGCGCCAGCAGCACAATCAGCGATGGGGCCGAAAATGCGACGGGTGAGGCGCTTCGCTGGCTCGAAGGCGTTGCGGACCGTGCCGAAGGGCAGCTTGATGCGCCCATTGCAGCTTTGGGGCGGGCTCTGGCCGAGTTGGACGAAGCCTCCAGCGGTGTGACCCGCTGCCTGGAGGCGCTCAGCTTTAATCCACTGGAGTTGGAAGAGGCCGAGGAGCGCCTCTTTGCCATCCGTGCACAGGCGCGCAAGCATGATGTGGCCCCTGATGATCTGGCGGAATTTGCCGAGCGTCTGCGCGCGCAGCTTGCGGTTCTGGATCAGGGAGATGCCGATCTTGCCGACTTGAAGAAGGCGACGCAAGAGGCTGATGATGCATATGAAAAATCTGCAAGCGCTTTGAGCAAGGCGCGCGCCGAGGCCGCCAAGGCTTTGGATTTGGCTGTTATGGCCGAACTTGCGCCGCTCAAGATGGAACGCGCGGTATTTGCCACGCAAATCGACACCGCCGATCCCGGCGAAAGCGGAACCGACACCGTGACCTTTACCGTGGCGACCAACCCGGGCGCACCGGCGGGGCCTCTGGGAAAGATTGCGTCGGGTGGTGAACTCAGTCGCTTTCTTCTGGCGCTGAAAGTCTGCCTGACCGAAGGACAAGCGGGTTTGACAATGATCTTCGATGAGATTGACAGGGGCGTGGGCGGTGCGACCGCCGACGCTGTCGGCCGGCGTCTGGCGCAACTGGCCGAGGAGGGTCAGGTTCTGGTCGTGACGCACTCGCCGCAGGTGGCCGCACGTGGGGCGCATCACTGGCGCGTGGAAAAGCGCGTTGAAGGAGAGGCCACGCTGTCGACCGTGACACCACTCAAGAGCGATGCGCGCGTGGATGAAATCGGGCGTATGCTTTCAGGGGACAAGATCACGCCAGAGGCGCGCGCAGCGGCAGAAGCGCTCATGGCCGGATGAGGCGTTTGCGCCCGGGGGCGTGACTGATAGAGTATCCCAAAAGCGTCCAGAGCAGGGTCATGCGCTCCTTTTTTCTTTGCTTCATATGTTTCCTGAGCCTTTCTGCAGGTTTTGCCACGGCACAAAGCCGCGCCGAGATTGAGGCGCAGTATCAAGCTTGGCTGAAGCAGGACATCTGGCCTGAGGCCCAAGCACGCGGCGTGTCGCGTGCCACGTTCGAGCAGGCGTTCAAGGGCGTGCAGCTCAACTGGGATCTGCCGGATCTGGTGATCCCGGGACAGACGGCCAAGACCCCGAAACAGCAGCGCCAGGCCGAGTTTGGCAGCCCAGGGCGCTATTTCAATCGCGGCAGCGTGGACGGCGCGACCTCGGTGGGGCGGCAGATGGCGCGCGCTCATGCGGATACGCTAGCGCGTGTGGAACGTGAAACCGGCGTGCCGGGGCGCATCATTCTGGGGATTTGGGGTCGAGAAAGCGGCTATGGCCGCGTGGACATCCCGCACAATGCCTTTGAGGTGCTGGGCACCAAGGGGTTCATGAGCCGCCGCGCTGGCTATTTTCGGGGTGAGCTTCTTGCCGCGCTGCAAATTGCAGAGGCGGGCCATGCCGGAGGCGTGCGCCTGCGCAGCAGTTGGGCGGGGGCGCTTGGCCAACCGCAATTCATGCCGTCGAACTTTCTGAAATACGCCATAGACGGGAATGGTGATGGTAAAGCCGATATCTGGCGTTCTGAAGCCGATACAATCGCCTCCATCGCGCGCTATCTGGCCGAACATGGCTGGGTGAGGGGGCGCGACTGGGGGTTTGAGGTGCGCGTGCCTGCGTCGGTGTCCTGCGCTTTGGAGGGTCCTGATCACGGACGGCGGATTGCGGATTGGGTGTCGATGGGCATCACGCGTGTCTCAGGCCGGCCTTTCCCGGACCACGAGTTGGCGGGCGAGGGGTTCCTGATGATGCCTGCAGGTCGCAATGGCCCGGCTTTTATCGTGACGCCGAATTTCTATGTGCTGAAGGACTACAACACGAGTGATCTCTATGCACTATTCGTGGGTCATATCGGTGACCGCATTCAATTTGGCGTGGGAGATTTTAGTGCACCCTGGGGTAAGGTCGGCGGGCTCTACCGTTCGGATGTCGCCGCGATGCAGGCCGCCTTGGTCGAGATGGGGCATGATGTGGGCGGGGTCGATGGCCTTCCGGGGTTCAAAACCCGCCGCTCGATTGGCCGTTGGCAAGAGGCAACGGGGCGGCCAGCGACGTGTTTTCCCGAGGCGCAAATGAAAGCGCTTCTTGTGAAATAAGCGAGGCCGGAAAATTTCGAATTTTCCGGCCCCTCTCAGAATAATCTGCAGTGATTACTGCCAGCCAACCGCGTTAAAGATCTTTTGCGCCTCGGCCAGGTTCTTGGCCACGTCCGACAGGCTGACCTCATCTGCCTTGAACTCGCCCATCGCCGCCACGCTGTCCGCCAATGGCACATCCTTCACAGCCGGGAATTCGTCATTGCCTGCCGAGAAATACTGCTGCGCGCTGTCACTGGCGAGGTATTCGAGGAACTTGATGGCGTTCTCCTTGTTGGGCGCATGGGCCGCCACGCCGCCGCCAGAGAGGTTCATATGCGTGCCGCGATCGCTTTGGTTGGGGAAGACCCAGCCCAGCATGTCGGTGGAGCCAGAGAGCCCATCCACATCTTTGCGCAGCGACCGTGCGAAATAATAGGTGTTCGACACGGCAATCTCGCATTCGCCCGAGACAACGCCACGCAACTGGTCGGTG
Organism: uncultured Roseovarius sp.; assembly: GCA_947496175.1. Lineage (GTDB taxonomy): Bacteria > Pseudomonadota > Alphaproteobacteria > Rhodobacterales > Rhodobacteraceae > Roseovarius. The sequence goes on along the minus strand of CANMBU010000003.1, from coordinate 857,486 downwards.
TCGCCACCTTGGGGGTCGCGCGCCATGTTGGCCACAACGCCTTCGGCCCAGGCTTTGGCGGCCTCTGCGCCGTCATGGGTGATGATGCTGGCCAGCAGAGTCTGGTTGTAGACATTGCTGGACGAGCGGATGCAGACCTTTCCCTTGTATTTAGGGTCCGCCAAATCAGTGTAGTTTTGTGGCGGTTCGCTGACATCTGCTTTGTCATAGAAAATGATCCGACCGCGTTGGGAAAACCCGAACCACTGGTTGTCGCTGTCCTGCAGGTTGCCCGCGACACGGTCTTCCAGAACGGCACTGTCAACTGATTGCAGGATACCCGCATCCTTGGCGCGCTCCAGACGGGACGTGTCAACAGTGAGCAGCACGTCAGCCGGAGAGTTTTCACCCTCTGCGGTCATGCGTTCAATAAGCTCGTCGCCTTTGCCTTCGATGCGGTTGATGGTGATGCCGGTTTGCTCTTCGAATTCCGAATAGAGCCGTTCATCGGTGTCGTAGTGACGCGATGAGTAAAGGTTAAGCTCGCCTTCGGCGTAGGCCGGAAGGGCGGTGCAGGTCGCGAGGACCAGTGCAGAAACTGTGCGAAGTCGTGTGATCTGTGCCATGTGTCACGCCTTTGTTAAATCCAACTGTAATTGTCAGGTAAGCTAAGTGCGCACAAAGATGCAAGTAATATCTTGATTATTTTTGTCGGAAAAAAATTACCCGCTTGGCAAACAGACCGTGGCTTTAGCTGTGCTCTTCCTCAGACACCGCCGCCATACCGCGATTGTAGGCCTTGAGCGCATCGACATGGAACAAAACGCCGCGCAGCTCCGGCTTGGCGTCTTCGCCGGTCAGGCTGACCACGGGCAGGAACGGGGTTGCAGACCGGTCAAAGATGGGCATCGCAGTTTCCAGTGTCGCGTTGGCATCGATGTAGAGCCCTTCCTCGATCTTGGCCCAACAGGTGTCGGGATCAATTGCCTTGGCGTCTTCCATCGACTGCATCACTTTTGAGACGCGATACATCGACAAGAGATACGCGTGCGGACCGGCGGCAAGATGAATGCCACGTCGCTCAATTTGCGTGAGGAAGAACGAGCGTTTGACCAGCCGGGCGCTGAGCGCCGTGGACATCGAGACGGCAACCATCACTGCAAGGCCGGTTTGCCAGTCGCCGGTCAGCTCAAATACGATCAGCGTGGTGGAAATCGGTGCGCCAAGGACTGCGGCGGCCACTGCGCCCATACCCGCGAGCGCGTAAAGCGTGCTGGCCCCGGAGATGTCGGGCAGGATCGAGGTGGCGACGATACCAAAGGCAAGCCCTGTTAAAGCGCCCACCATGAGCGAGGGCGAAAACACCCCACCGCCCATGCGCCCGCCGATGGTGATGGCCACGGCGGCGACCTTCACAACCGTAAAGACAACAACCTCATGCAGCAGAAGTTGCCCGGTGAGGGCGGTTGAGGTCGTCTCGTATCCAACGCCGATGATGTGTGGGAACCAGATGGCGATCACGCCTAGCAGCAAGCCGGCCACCGCAGGGCGAAGCCAGCGGGGCAGGCGGCTGCGCACTTGCACGGCACTGGCCCAATCGTCGGCGAAGAAAATGGCGTGCATCAATGCTGTGGCCACCAACCCACAGAGCAGGCCTAGCAGCAGAAAGGCTGGCAATTCGACGTAGAACTCCAACGCGCTTGCGGTGGGCAGCATGAATTCTGTCACGTCGCCGAATTCCAACCTGTTGATCACGGTGCCTGCGACAGAGGCAATCACGATGGGGGCAAAGGCGTGCAAGGCAAAGTGGCGCAACACCACTTCCAGGGCAAAAAGCGCACCGGCAATGGGGGCGTTGAACGAGGCCGAGACGGCTGCGGCCACGGCACAACCCAAAAGGTCGCGACCGGTGATCCCGTTGGCGTGAATGCGGTTGCTGACCCAGGTGGAGATGACCCCGGCCATATGCACCACAGGCCCCTCGCGACCGGATGAGCCACCCGTGCCCAGCGTGATCATCGAGGCCAGCGCCGAGGCGGCCCCGGCGCGCATTTCCACCCGACCATCGTGGAGTGCGGCGCCTTCAATCACATCCGCCACCGAACGCACACGCGCATCGGGCGTGAAGTTGTGCAGGATAACCCCGACGATCAGGCCGCCTATGGTTGGGATCAGCACCAGCCAGTACCATGGCAACGACTGTGCAAAGCTATGTATCATGGTGATGTCTTCGACACCGTAAACCAGTTGCTGCAGCGCCGTGATGCCTTTGCGGAAGAGCAGGGCGGCAAACCCGGCGGCAATCCCGATGGCCAGAGCGATGAACCAAAACTGGATCTGGCTTGGCCCTTGCTTTCGCAAGGCCTTCAATCCCGCTTTGCTGCTGCCCTTGACCGCACGCCAGCGGCTGCGCAGGAAACCTCGCAAGGGATCACGGGCCGGGGGAGGGATTTGCGGATCGTTGGTCATAACGCTTGGATTCCGGCCCATGTGGGCGCTTTCCCCCAAAAGGCACATGGCCTAGTGTGGCGCAGGGCGACTATCCGGGGGGACAAAAACATGGGCATCCAGGACGCAATCGGTGAATTGTCTTCTCTCTTAGGCCAACGGCTCAGCCGGTCCAAGTCCGATCTGGAGGTGCACGGGGCCAGTGAGACGCATTTTCCACTGACGCCGCCTGATGCGGTGGCCTATCCCAAGACCACGGAAGACGTTGCGCAGATCGTTGAGATTTGCGCGCGGCATCGTTGCCCGGTTATCGGGTTTGGAACGGGCACCTCTCTGGAAGGGCAGAGCCAGGCACCCGAGGGCGGCGTGACGGTGGATTTTCAGCATATGAACCACATTCTTGAGGTGTCCCAAGGTGATATGTTTGTGCGCGTGCAGCCCGGTGTCACCCGCGAGGCGCTCAACGAAGAGCTGCGCGCCACGGGGCTGTTCTTTCCGGTTGATCCCGGGGCCAATGCCTCGCTGGGCGGGATGGCGTCAACCCGGGCGAGCGGGACCACGGCGGTGAGATACGGCACGATGCGCGACAATGTTCTGGGGCTTGAGGTTGTGACTGCCATGGGCGAGGTTCTGCGCACAGGCACGCGCGCGCGCAAATCCTCATCGGGGTATGACCTGACGGGGTTGATGGTCGGCTCTGAGGGCACTTTGGGTCTGATCACAGAGCTGACGCTGCGTCTGCACGGCATCCCCGAGGCGACCTCGGCTGCGGTCTGTGCCTTTGACGATGTGCCGCAAGCGGTTGAGACGGTGATGACCACGATCCAGATGGGCATCCCCATGGCGCGGATCGAGTTGATGGATGTCGACAGCGTGCGGGCTGTGAACGCTTATGCCGGATCAGAGATGGCCGAAAAGCCCTATCTCTTACTGGAATTCCACGGCTCGGAAAGTGCGGTCGCCGAGCAAGCCGAGATATTTGGCGACTTGGCGCAGGATTTCGGTGGCTCAGGATTTCAATGGGCCGCAAAGCCTGAGGACCGCACGGCGCTCTGGTCCATGCGCCACAACGCCTATCACGCGATCCTCGCCAGCCGCCCCGGCGCGCGCTGTCTGGTGACGGATATCTGCGTGCCGATCTCGCGTCTGGCCGAGGCTGTAGAGGCGTGCCGCGCGGATTTGCAAAGCTCGGACATCGAAGGGCCAATCCTGGGCCATGTGGGGGACGGGAATTTCCATGCTTGCCTGCTCTTTGATGAAGCAAACGCGGAAGAGCGCGCGCGCGTCCTGGAGGCCTCCGAGCGGCTGGTGGACTTGGCCCTTTCCATGGGGGGGACGGCCACGGGCGAGCACGGCATCGGCATTGGCAAACGCCGCTACATGGAGCGCGAGCATGGGGCAGGCTGGGCGATGATGGGGGCGATCAAAGCGGCGCTGGACCCGGATAACATCATGAACCCCGGCAAACTGGTGCCGCCGCGGAATTGAGGGGCGTGCCGGGTTTTTGAGCTCAACGTAAACAGAGCTTCATTGCCCCGGAAGGCACGGAATCAAGGGCCGCAGGCCCGCCGTGCCAGCGACGGACCGGCCCGATGGGCCGTCGCTTTGGCTGACGTATTCGCGTCGATTATTCTGTGGATGTGCTTGGCGGGCATCAAGGGCTCTAGACCTTTGGGCAGACGCGCCGCCCCCCGGCCCGTCGCTGGCATGGCTGAACTCAACGTCCGCTCCGTCCCAAACAGCCGTCATTCCCTGGGGCGGTGCCCTCAAATTTCCTCCACGGTCACCTTGTCGCTGGCATAAAACGCCAGGTGGTCTTTGATCCGCGCCACGTCGTCTTTGGGGGCCTCATAGCTCCACGCGGCGTTCTCAATCGTCTCGCTTTTGGTCACGATGGAAAAATAGCTCGCATCGCCCTTATGCGGGCAGTGGCTGCTGTGATCGGTGGCATCCAGAAACGCCATGGCGACATCACTGCGCGGGAAATAGATCACGTCCGGCAAATTGCCTTCACTCAGCACCAGCGCGTCTTTGGATTCCCCCAAAACAGCGCCGCCGGCTCGGACGCTCCAGGTGCCTGTTGCTTTTGTGATCGTGATCTTTGTCATGCGTTTTCCTTCCCCGGTCGTGCGTGTCTTGGTCTGTTGTCACCCATCGGTGTCACAGAACTATGTCATAGCGGTTCGGTCGCCGCCAGAAGCCATTCGCGCACAGCACCGGTTACGCGCGGCGCGACCTTTTCCCGACAGGCGGTGTGATAGGCATTGAGCCAGTCACGTTCTTCCCGGCTCAGCCAGCCTGCGTTGATCAGCCTCGTGTCTATGGGCACGAAACTCAGCGTCTCAAAGGCCAGGAAATCACGGGCATCCGCGCCGGGCAGGGGTGGGGCCTCGGTCACGTAAACAATGTTCTCGATACGAATGCCAAACGCGCCTTCCCGGTAGTAGCCCGGCTCGTTGGAGACAATCATGCCCGGTTCAAACGGCACGGAGGAGACCCGCGAGAGCCGCTGCGGTCCTTCATGCACGCACAGATGCACGCCAACGCCGTGACCCGTGCCGTGGTCATAGTCTTGCCCGGCGGTCCAAAGAGGATAGCGCGCAATTACGTCGAGGTCTCGCCCCGCCAGCCCCTTGGGCCAGCGCAAGCGGCTCATGGCAATCATGCCTTGCAGAACACGGGTATAGGCGGCGCGTTCGTCTTCACCCGGTGTTCCAATAGGAAGCGTGCGGGTGATGTCGGTGGTGCCGTCTTCATACTGACCACCGCTGTCGAGCACCAAAAGCTCGCCCTCCTGCAGGGTGCGATTGCTGGTCTCGGACACGCGGTAATGGGGCAGGGCGCCATGGGGACCGGAACCTGCGATGGCTTCGAAACTGATATCCAAAAGTTGGCCAGTGTCGCGCCTGCACGCCTCAAGTTTGCGCACCACGTCGATTTCGGTGATCGTGCCCGGCGCTTGCGTGTCAAACCAACTCAGGAAGGTGCACATCGCGGCGGCGTCACGCAGATGCGCTTCGGTGGTCGCCGCAATCTCGGCCTTGGTCTTGCGCGCCTTGGGCAGAACGCAGGGATCATCGCCAAACACATGCCCCACATCAGCGTCGACCAGCGCGTCCAGAACCGCCTTTGGCGCGCTGGATTTGTCCACGCGCACGGGACCGGCGAGGGTGGAAAGCGTCTTGGTGAAATCATCAGGTGGGGCAATTTCAACGTCGTTGCCCAAATGCGTCCGTACCACATCATTCAGCTTGGACGGGTCAATGAACAGCGCCACCTTGCCGTTGTCTTTCAGAATGGCAAAGCCATGCGCCACCGGGTTGCGGGGAATGTCGCTGCCGCGGATGTTCAAAAGCCAGGCCAGCGAGTCTGTCAGCGTGATCACCGCGGCCTTGTGCCCGGCCTCTTGCAGCGTTTTGGCCAGCTCTGTGCGTTTTTCTGCATGGGTATAGCCCGCCAGCGCTTCGGGATAGACGCGCACCGCCCCTTTGGGCGGGGTCGGGCGATCCGGCCAGATGCGATCGACAAGGTTCTCGCATGCGACAAGCGTCACCTTGGTGTTATTCAGCTCTGTCTCAATCGCCTGTACCTGTTCGGGTGTGTAAAGCCAGGGATCAAACCCGATTTTGCCCCCTTGCGGCAGCGCGTCTTTGAGCCAGGCGGCGGGTCTGGTCTCGGGCCAGTTCACCGGTGTGAAAGTTCCCGTGTCCACCTGCGCGCGCACCTGTGTGCGGTAACGGCCATCCACGAACACGCCGGCGCGGTCCTGCAAGGCAATGCAAAACCCGGCTGAGCCGGTGAACCCTGTGACATAGGCCAACCTGTCATCGCAGGGGGCGACATATTCTCCCTGATGCGCATCGGCACGGGGGATCATGAATCCGTCAATCCCCTCAGACCGCATCACATCACGCAGTTTTTCCAACCGAGGCGGACCCTGATCGGGAGAGGCGGTTTCTATGAAGGATTGAAAAACGGTATCAGGGGTCTGGGTCATGCCCTAGTGCTAGAGAAGCTCGGAGAGCAGATCAACGGGCGTTTTCCAGATATGCATCCCCATCAGGGGGTGGGGATGCCCAGTTTGGTGGTCGCGACCCTTGCCGACTTACTCTTCCGGTTCAGCCTCTTCTACTTCTTTGAAGACGATCTTCGGCTGACACTGTTTGTTGTTGTAGCGTGTCACAAGGCCATGGTTGCGGTTTTGAAGCGCGCGGGCCTCTTCGCCAGCTGCGCCTTTCGCATCAATAAAGAATAACGGAACGAGCAAAAACGCTCCTGTTACACCCGCGACTGCGTTTTTTGCCGCCTTGTCGCCCTGTTCTTTTCTGAGGGCCTGAAGCGTGTTTGTGTTTGTGTTGATCTCTGTGCGCAATTCAGAACAGCTGAGGTCAGCGTCGCCCTTTTGCACCGTTTCCACTGGATTGGGGGCACGCCCGGCGCAGGCTGACAACGCAAGAGTTGCAATCAGACAAAGAGTTACAGGTTTTTCCAAGAGTTTAATCCTTGCTCGCTATTCAATCATAGGGGGTAAACTTGGAGCTGATTTGCCAAGAATTTCAAGGACAAAGACTCTAAAATGAAAAGCTAAGAATTGACGTGCCATTTTTGCAAAGCTGATCGTTCGGCCCTCTAAAAGAAGGACCGACGAAACAGACGATCAATTCCGCTTAAGTCTTGGCGGATACGTGTGACGTCGCCAAATTGAAGACATCCTACCCCGCCTTGCGCATGCCCATCACCCGAGCCCGCGCACGTGGATCGCTGTCAAAGAGGGCTGCCAGCTGTTCGGTCATCGCACCGGCCAGTTGATCCGCGTCAGTGATCGTAACGGCGCGCTGATAGTAGCGCGTCACGTCATGGCCGATGCCAATCGCCAAGAGTTCGACCTGGCGGCGCTTTTCCACCATCGAGATCACATCGCGCAGGTGTTTTTCCAGATAATTCGCGGGGTTAACGGACAAAGTTGAGTCGTCTACCGGCGCACCATCTGAGATCACCATCAGGATTTTGCGCGCCTCGCGGCGGTTCACCAGACGTCTGTGCGCCCATTCCAGCGCCTCGCCGTCGATGTTTTCCTTGAGCAGCCCCTCTTTCATCATCAGGCCCAGATTGGTGCGGGTCCGGCGCATCGGTGCGTCGGCGGATTTGTAGATGATGTGACGCAAGTCGTTCAGACGTCCGGGCAGTTGCGGACGGCCCTCATTGAGCCAGGTCTCGCGGCTTTGCCCGCCTTTCCAGGCGCGCGTTGTGAAGCCCAGAACCTCGACCTTCACATTGCACCGCTCCAAGGTCCGCGACAGGACATCGGCGCAGATGGCTGCGATGGAAATCGGTCGTCCGCGCATCGAGCCTGAATTGTCCAGAAGTAGCGTGACCACCGTGTCGCGGAACTCGGTGTCTTTCTCCACCTTGAAGCTCAAAGGCGTCGTGGGGTTGGCCACCACACGCGCTAGGCGGCCAGCATCCAGAATGCCCTCTTCGCGGTCAAACTCCCATGAGCGGTTCTGCTGTGCCTGCAGGCGACGTTGCAACTTGTTGGCTAGACGACTCACCGCGCCCTTGAGCGGCTCTAACTGTTGGTCGAGATAGGCGCGCAGACGTTCCAGCTCGACGGATTCTGCCAGGTCTTCGGCATGGATTTCTTCATCAAAACCAATGTTATAGACGGCATAGTCGGGATCAGCATCCGAAATGGGCTGCGGCGGAGGCGGCTCTAGCGGGGCCTCGCCCTCGGGCATCTCGGTTTCGTCGCCCATTTCCTCGTCAGCCATGTCATCCATGCTGACCTGGGCCTGGGCTTCGTCCTGCTGATCTTCCTGGCTTTGCTCAGGGTCGGCGTCGGCTTCGGATTCGTCGCTGTCATCGTCGCCGGTGCTTTCCGGCTCGTCATCCTGTTCGGTCTCTTGCTCGGCCTCGTTTTCCTGCTCGTCATCTATCGAGTCAGGGTCATCACCAAGCTGATCCCCATAGCCCAGATCATCAATAATCTGACGCGCAAATCGTGCAAATTCCGTTTGATCCGATAGCTTTGCTTGCAGATCTTCAAGTGTCCCGCCGGCCTGATCCTCGATAAAACCTTGCCAAAGTTCCATGACGTTGTTGGCACCTTCGGGAAGGTCGCGGCCCGTGGCCAGATGCCGGATGAGATAGCCCGCAGCCGTGGCCAAAGGCGCCTCTGTGGCATCCTTGATCTGATCATAGCCCTTGCGCAACGCCTCGGCACCGATTTTGGCGTCGATATTGCTATGCGTGCCCGGCATGTCGCGCGCGCCCATCGCCTCGCAGCGGGCGGTTTCCATCGCTTCATAAAGATCCCGCGCCATCTCGCCGGGAGGGCAATAGCGGGTATGCAGACCTTCATCATGATACTTGTGCCGCATAGCCAGCGCATCGGCTGTGCCGCGCGCTTGCAAAACCTCATCCCGGGTCATCCGGCGGCTCACCTGCGGCAAGCGCATTGTGTCGCCTGACAACCCGGCAGGATCGACGGAGTAAGTCACGCTCAGTTCAGCATCATCGGCGAGAACCTTTGTGGCCTCGGCGAGCGCTTTCTTGAACGGATCAGCAGGGTTGTCGGTGGGTTTGGTCATGACTCTGGAAAATGGAGGCGGGTTGGGGTGAAGTCCAGTTGTTAATCAAGTTTTAAGTGCAGGTTTGCAATGGTCCGGGCGGATGACTATCTTTCTTGAAAGACGAGGTGCCCTGATGGCGGACAACACGGAAAATCACACAATCCAGCTGCTGCGCGAGATGCGCAAAGAGATGAAAGACGGCTTTGCAAAAGTGGATGAGCGCTTTGATGAGGTTGATGAGCGGTTTGATGAAGTAAACCTGCGCATCGACGGCCTCACATACATCGTAACAATGCTTGCGGGCAACATGGGTGGGCATGATCAGCGTCTGGAAGCCCTTGAAACAGCTATCAGCGACCTTCAAAAGACCTAGTGCTTCGCCCACGTCCTCACCCCAAACTCGTGCTCGCAGCACTTTCCGGTAGTTCCTCGTCAAAACAGCGCTGATAAAACTCCGCCACGGTCTGGCGCTCCAGCTCATCGCATTTGTTCATAAATGTCAGCCGGAAAGCATAGCCGACATCGCGGAAAATATGTGCGTTCTGGGCCCAGTTGATCACGGTACGCGGGCTCATAACGGTACTGAGATCCCCATTCATAAAGGCCGTGCGCGTTAGGTCCGCGACCGTCACCATCTGACCAATGGTCTTGCGCCCGGCCTCGGTGTTCATCACAGGGTTTTTGGCAATGACAATCGCCGTTTCGGCGTCATGGCTCAGGTAGTTTAGCGTCGCCACAAGGCTCCACCGGTCCATCTGGGCCTGGTTGATCTGTTGCACCCCGTGATAGAGTCCGGTCGTGTCGCCCAGACCGACTGTGTTGGCCGTGGCAAAAAGGCGGAAACAGGGGTGGGGGGTGATGATTTCGTTCTGGTCAAGCAGTGTCAGCTTGCCGTCATGTTCCAGCACGCGCTGGATGACGAACATCACATCGGCACGGCCCGCGTCATATTCATCAAACACAATCGCCACGGGATTGCGAAGCGCCCAGGGCAATATGCCCTCATGGAATTCAGTGACCTGCTTGCCATCACGCAGCTTGATCGCATCCTTGCCGATCAGGTCGATCCGGCTGATGTGGCTGTCGAGATTCACCCGAACGGCAGGCCATTTGAGACGTGCCGCGATTTGCTCGATATGAGTCGACTTTCCCGTCCCGTGATATCCCTGGACCATCACACGGCGGTTGTGAGAAAAACCAGCCAGAATGGCCAAGGTCGTGTCGGGGTCGAACTTATACGTGCTGTCAATCTCAGGCACGCGATCCGTGGCCTCTGCAAAGCCCTTAACGGTCATGTCTGTATCAATCCCAAACATGTCACGGACCGAGATTTCCTCGGTCGGTTTCACATCGCGGTCCATGGTGCCGTCGGCCATTTGCCTCGTCCTTCAATCATCGTCTGTTCGCTGCGTCTCGCTGTGCAACATATCGCTCGGAAGGGCAAGGGAAAGGGAAAGATTTACTGGCCGCTCCCCGCGATGCGCCCTAGGTTCCTACAGGCAAGGCGCGGAAGCTAAGAATGGATCGCAAAGAGCTTGAAACACTGATTGCCAAATGCGCTCTGGGAGACCGGGCTGCATTTGATGCGCTTTATGCTGCGACCTCGTCGAAACTTTTTGGCATTGTTTTGCGTATCTTGAAGACTCGCGCTGAGGCTGAGGAGGTTCTGCAGGAAGTATATGTCAAAATCTGGCAAAAGTCGGACCGTTACGCCGCGGGCGGATTTAGTCCAATGACCTGGGTGATCACGATTGCTCGAAATGCGGCCATTGATGCGTTGCGGCGGCGCAAAGGTGGCGCCGAGGCTTTGTCAGAGACGGTTATCAACACGGTGCCTGATGCTGGACCCGGGCCAGAGGTGCTGGCGGTGCAGGCCGGAGAGCGGGCGCGCTTGATGGGCTGTATGTCCGAGCTGGAACCGGATCGTGCAGAGGCGGTGCAGGCCGCCTATCTTGAAGGTGACAGCTATGCAGACTTGGCGGAACGGTATGATGTGCCGATCAATACGATGCGAACCTGGCTGCGGCGCAGCCTTTTGAAACTAAGGGAGTGCCTGTCGCGATGAGCGCAGACGCAGACAAAGACGACGATCAGGCCCTGGCCGCGGAATACGCGCTGGGCCTCATGTCTGCTGAGGAGGCGGCAGCGTTTGAAGCCCGCCTGGCCTTTGAGCCTGCGTTGCGCACGGCCTATGCGCAATGGGCCGAGGATTTTGCGGCGATGGCAGAGGATATTCCCGAGGAAACGCCGCCTGCACGGGTGCGCGCCAAGATCAAAGCGCAATTGTTCCCGGATACGGAGCCACAACGGGGCAATTGGATGAGACGGTTTGGTCTGGGTGCTGTGGCGCTTGCGGCGTTGGTCGCGGCGCTTTTCCTGACAGTGGATCTGCCCGGCCAAGGTGTGTCGCCACCAGCAAACCCTGTTTACATCGCTGATATGGCCTCGGACGATGGCGCTTTGGTCGTGCATGCGGGGTATGACGCCGAGACCTCAGAGCTTTATATCAAGCGAGAGCAAGGTGAAGCGCGTTCTGGCCGTGCCTTGGAGCTTTGGCTCATCGCTGGGGATAATCCACCAGTCTCGCTTGGTGTGTTGCCTGAAGATGACGCGACGCGGGTGCCTGTGACGCCTGAATTAGCGGCCTCGCTTGATGGTGGTGTATTGGCAATTTCCGATGAACCTTTAGGTGGGTCACCCACTGGCGCACCGACTGGCGACGTGCTGGCCGTAGCACCGCTGTCGGAGGTCTGATTTCAAAAAAAATCGCACTAAGGTGAAACTTTCTCCTTTCGCCCGCGTGACTGCTGTCGTGGTCAGGCAATTGGCCTGACGTCGGGTCAAAAGAGGAGAAACCCAAATGTTCGATCTGAAAACCATAGCCGCGACTGCTGCGGTGTACTTAGCCATCACGGCGTCTGCCGCCTTTGCGGGCAACCCAGAGGTAGGTGGGGCGCCTATGTATGCGTCCAAGAATATCATCGAGAACGCGGTGAATTCTGCGGACCACACCACGCTTGTGGCGGCTGTCAAGGCTGCTGATTTAGTCGATACCTTGATGGGCGAAGGTCCATTTACGGTTTTCGCGCCGACAAATGATGCTTTTGCTGCTTTGCCCGAAGGCACGGTGGATGCGCTCTTGAAGCCGGAGGCCAAAGAGCAACTGACGCAGGTCCTGACCTGTCATGTTGTGGCCGCAGATGCGATGAGCGCAGCGATCAAAGGCATGATTGACGATGATGGCGGCAGCCATGTGGTGCCGACTTTGGGCGGTTGCATGCTCAACGCCACGTATGATGGTGATGCGATCATGCTTGAGGACGAGCAAGGGCGCATGATCTCGGTGACCATCGCCGACGTGCAGCAATCCAACGGCGTTATCCATGTGGTCGATCAGGTTATTCTCCCAGCCAAGTGACGAGTGACACCCCGGAGAGAAGTGCAACAGGCGCACCATCTGTCCCCCGGGGCGCGCGGGGCAGGAGGGAGACATGGGCCACCATGCCTGCCCCGCAACTTACCCATAAGTCGCTAAAACGGAGAGAAATATGCAACGACGGGCATTCATTCTTAGTGTTCTGTCTGGGAGCTTCGGCCTTTCTGGCTACCGCGCCACCGCCGCAGGGGACGCGTTTGAAATCACCCGTACGGAGGCCGAGTGGCGTGCGATGCTGACCGAATTGGAATACCTTGTGATGCGTGAAGAAGAGACTGAGCGCAAATTCAGCTCACCGCTCAACAAGGTGTACGATCCGGGAACATATCACTGTCGGGGCTGTGATCTGGCGCTCTATGCGTCTGAGCACAAATACGACAGCGAAACAGGCTGGCCAAGTTGGTGGCAGGCAATGCCGGATGCCATAGGCACCAAACCGGACCGGTCATGGTTTATCACGCGCACCGAGTGCCATTGTCGACGCTGCGGCAGTCATCTTGGACACATCTTCGACGACGGGCCAGAGCCAACCGGCGAGCGGCACTGCATCAATGGGGTGAGTTTGGTGTTTCGGGCAGCGGCTTGAATCCACATATTTTGTTCACCATGACAAAGCAGCTGGTAGGGGTGCCACATAAAGGACGTCTAGACTCAAGCCTTGCAATCGAATTCAGCGCGCATATTGTCCAGATATGTCAGAAAACACGCATTCGCATCATTTAGAAGCTCTGAAAGTAGCGCGTGGACGCTACTATTTGTTCGAAGACATTGGTAAAACGGCAGCATTCACTTTTATTGGAATTCTGATTTCTGCCCGGGTATTCGGGCTTGGCTATCAAGATCTTGCCAATATTAGGTTTTGGGATGTGGTTTGGGGCGCCGGTATTGTTTTTGTTGCGTTTTTTGCATTTCAAATTCTTCATCGAATGACCAATGCTCTTTCCGCAAAGCACCGCAGAGCGGAGTTTGAGTTGAAAGCAAAAAGAACCAAGGATTTAATCCTTCAGAAGCATCCTGACACAAGCGTACGGCAGACGAATACACGTTCGAAATACTTGCCAAAGAGGATTGACGCGGGTTCAAAATGATACCTCCCAGGCGCCGTGGATATGCGACGGATGACCTTGAGAGCATCGTTGATCGGCTTTTGTCGGACCCCTCTGCTATTCGAATTTGGATCAGAGATGGCAGCAATTCAGGCGCTCCCGTTCCCAGCTTGGCATTGGAGTGGGTTGATATTCTTGAAGCGTGTTATGAACACGAAACAGGCCATCTGCCTACTTTCAAAGACGCGGCAAAGCTTGGTTTCGGCATCATTGTTCTGGTTGGCGGTTTGGCTGCTACAGGAGGCACCGGCATTTTAGCGGCCTTTGGGCTAGGGGCCACCGTCGGCAGTGCAATTTTGACTAGCTATGAAACTTTGAAGCTGACGGCGAAGGACGCTGCAGCATTGGAAAGATTGGCAGCCCTGGATCAGGCTTTGTACTATCTTGAACAAGACATGCGAGACTCATGAACACTTAGTTTGGTCAGCACGGTAGGGTGACACGCTATCAGCAGTCCAAATTCTACTTGAAATTGCGGCTTTGCTTGATCTGATCCCAGGCCCAGACCACTTGTTGCAACTGTTCTTCCTGGCTTCGATCGCCGCCGTTGATGTCAGGGTGAAGCACCTTGATCAGCGCTTTGTAAGCCTTGCGAATTTCGGCTTTGGTCCAATTGTCCTTGGCCTCAAGGATTTCAACGGCACGGCGTTCTGTTGGGGGCAGCTTGCGCTGTCCGCCACGGTTCTTGCCTGGATTTTGCGTGGCATTGCCACCCAGAACCTGATGCGGGTCTTCGATACCCAGACGCGCCCAGGCGCGGGCCTCGGGGTCTGACATTGGCTTGGTTTGGCGTTCCCATACCTTGTCAGACGACATCTGTGCGTTGATTTCCGCCTCGGTGGTGCCGTTGAAAAAGTTCCACCGCAGATTGTATTCGCGCACATGATCTTTGCAGAACCAGAAAAAGTCATCCAACACATCGGGCGCTTTGGGCGCACGATACTTGCCCGGCTCGTTGCACCCGTCAAAGTCGCATATCCGAGTTGATGTTTCGGACGCACCAGACATGCCCCTTCGGCCGCGGGGGTTCTTCTTCTTGGCTGAAGAGACGGACATGTCGAATCCGAAAGGATCTTCTTTGGGCATGTGTCTAACCTAGGTGACTCAGAGCGGAGAGTTTATGCCATTGGCAGGCGATTAGAAGGGGTCTTGGCAGAAATTTTTCCGTGAATTTGTTTGGAGGTTGGCTTAGGCAATGCTTTGCCGGTCTTAACTGCTATATTTTTGAGCACTTAGGCCCTTTCGATCTCTGGTTCGTCTGGTTCTACGGCATCTTCAGAGCTGTCGGCCTCGTCTTCTGGGTCGTCCTGTTCGATCTCGTTTTCATGAGCTTCGTCGACATCCTCGTCCTCCGCCCGCGCCTCGATCAAGGCTTCTAGCGCATCTGCTTCGGTCAGTCGGCGGAATACCAGCACACTGCGATAGATGGTCTGTGTCGAGGTGAGGCCCTGGCGTTCTTCGCTGGGCAGAATATCGGCGCGTTGAAACTCCCAGCCGTCTGCCGCCAGTTCATTCATCGCAGTTTCCAGAGCATGGGCAAATCTGGCCTCCGCTCCTTTGACACCACGTTTCTTCTTGCCCTTCGCTGGAGCGGGAATGACCTTGTATTCGTACATAAAAAACGCCTGCCTTGGTCCAAATGAAGCCAGTATCCTAACCTTGTACGGGACACATGCAAGGGCTTAAAGCATCCGGTCTATTTGTACGGTCTACCCTTTGGCCCAGAGGTCCTCGTATACCTTTGAGATTTCGTCCGCTTCTCGCACAGAGCCGAGCTGAAACATGGCCGCTTCCTGCGCGGCATAGGACATGGTGTCGAGCCGCTCAGGTGCATTGAGCAAGTCAGATAGCGTTTTGACTGTCGCTGCCTGGTCGCCCTCCGGCACGATCACACCGCAGGTGCCTTGCGCCGAAAAGCTCCGGTAATATCCCTGATCTGTGGCCACAAATGGCACGCCCGAGGCCATGCCCTCCAGAGGGGTCATTCCGTAACCTTCATAACGCGGCAGTTGCACCACAAGCGATAACGCCCGCATCAGCGCGGGTAAATCTGGCGCTGGAATCTCGCCCGGAAAGAGAATGCGGTCTGACAGCCCGGCTCGTTCGACTTTTCCCTGTAGTCGCTCCAGAAAAGCTTGATCTGACCGCGCAGCGCGCCCCAGAACAAGCGCTGTCAGGCCTGGGTGCTTGGGCAAAAGCGCAATCATCGCCTCGACAAACCGATCCGTGCCTTTTTCGCGCCGGATACGCCCGATCGTGGCAACACCCTGCGTGCCGGGAAAGCCAGTGAGCGACCACGCCTCGGGCCGGTCGCTGGCGGGATAGAACGTGTCAGTGTCCACGCCATGTGGGGCAATGGCGCGCACATTGGGCACAAAACTGGCGGCTTCGACGGTTGTGGCAATGACTGCGTCCATGCGCGA
The DNA here is from genome assembly GCA_947496175.1 of uncultured Roseovarius sp. Taxonomy (GTDB): domain Bacteria; phylum Pseudomonadota; class Alphaproteobacteria; order Rhodobacterales; family Rhodobacteraceae; genus Roseovarius. Next base: position 841,522 of record CANMBU010000003.1, on the reverse strand, counting down.
AATCAGCCAGCGTGGAAAGGCTGAATGGCGCCGGATCGCCGCCGAGGTGAAAACGATTTTCACTGGCAGGCGCAGCACATCCCGTGCCCAAAGGGCCGCGCGCATTTCGGTGTTGCGGCGGACATGCCAGATTGTGAAGGGGCGGTCCTTGGGGCGTTGGCGCGACAGCTTGATTGCCTTGGATTTGGAAATCGGGGCCGGGCAGCCGGGCAGGGGCTGACCTGCCAGAGCAAGGTCGTATGTCTGCATATGCTGACGGACCACGTTGGCCGCGGTCGCGGACACACCGGTGAAATTCCGGTTGAAATTTGTGACGATCAGCTCTGGCACAGCGCCGCGCCCCCAACGTTGATGCGCTTTTGTGACTACCCCAGCCCCAATGCCTTGGAAAGGGTCTGCGCAAAACTCTCAAGCTTATCGGATTGCGCCGCGGCAAAGGCGCTTGCGGTGTCGCGGTGTTTGGTCAGCTCGTTGGGGGCTTGGGCCAATCTGATGATCATGGTCCCAAGTGCCTGGGCATCTGCCACCTGCTGGGCGGCACCAGAGGCATGCAGATCGGCATATGTGTCGCCGAAATTGGCATAAAGCGGCCCGTGCAGGATCGCCGACCCGGCATAGGCCGGTTCATAAGGGTTGTGCCCGCCAACATCCGAGAAGGAACCGCAGAGACATGTCAGCGGACACAGGCGATACCATAACCCCATCTCGCCCAGAGTATCGGCCAGATAAACCTGTGTTTGCTGGGTGATGGGGTCTGATTTTGACCGGCGCGCCGAGGTAAAGCCTGTTTGGCCAATCAATGTCTCGATATGATCAGCGCGCTCAGGGTGGCGCGGAGCAATGACCAGCAGAGCGTCCGGTCTTTCCTTCAGTAAGGCCCGGTGCGCGTCCAGCACGATCTCATCCTCGCCGGGATGCGTGGACGCGGCCAGCCAGACGAACCTTGTACCGATGGTTTTGGTCATCTGGCTGAGCGCATGACCATCATAGGGCAGTGGCCCTGCAAGCGATTTGAGATTCACGCCTTGTGTGGCGTGGATGAATCCCAAAGACCTCATATGCGCTTGGGTGCGCGCGTCCTGGCAATGGATCATTGTGAAATGCTGCATCAGGTATTGTGCTGTTGCTCGAAACCGCGCCCAGTTTCGTGCTGAGCTTTCCGAAATACGGGCATTGATCAGGGCGAGTGGACAACCTGCCGCGTGCGTTTCAAGCAGCATTTGCGGCCAAAGCTCACTTTCCACAAAAACGGCGGCGTCAGGTCGCCAGTGAGTCAGAAACCGTGTCACGGCAGCGTGGGCGTCCAGGGGCGCAAATTGATGCTGCGTTCTGGGGGGAAGGCGGCGACCTAAAATCTCTGCTGACGTGGCGGTGCCCGAGGTGATGAGAAACGACAGGTCGGGCGCATCACGGCCCATCTGCTCAATCAGGCGCAAAACCGACAGGCTTTCCCCCACTGAGGCTGCGTGAAACCACAAGAGCCTGCCATCGGGACGGCCCGCAGTGGCATGGCCCATCCGCTCGGGTACGCGAGACGGATCTGTGCCTTGGTCCTTTAACTTCCTTGCGACCCGGCGATACGCCAGAGGCGCCACAAGATTGGCCGCACTCCGGTAGAGGCGCAAGGGTAGGGGCGCCTCAGTCATTGTGGGTTTTGCCTGATCATCAGCCGCCGGTGTGGCTCATGTGGCGCGACACGCGCCCATCCACGGTTTGGCGGGAATAGTCGAAATCATGGCCTTTTGGTTTGCGCTCAATCGCGGCGCGAATGGCGTCTTCCAACGGTGTGTCATTGCCGGGGTTGTTGCGCATCGGCGCACGCAGATCGGCCATGTCCTCCTGGCCCAGACACATGTAAAGCTCGCCCGTGCAAGTCAGGCGCACGCGGTTGCAGCTTTCGCAGAAATTATGGGTGAGCGGTGTGATGAAGCCGATCTTCTGACCGGTTTCTTCCAGCTCGACATATCGCGCCGGGCCGCCGGTGCGCTCAGCGAGATCTTTGAGCGTGTATTGTTCAGCGAGCCGCGTGCGCAGATCCGACAGTTTCCAATACTGCCCCAGACGATCCTCATTGCCGATATCGCCCATCGGCATGACCTCAATGAATGTCAGGTCCATGTCGCGGGATTTGCACCACTCGACCAGGGTGAACAGTTCATCTTCGTTAAAATCCTTGAGCGCCACGGTGTTTATCTTGACCCGCATGCCAGCGCGCTGAGCGGCATCAATGCCTTTCAGCACCTGAGGCAGCCGGCCCCAGCGGGTGATGTCGGCAAACTTCTGTTCGTCGATTGTATCAAGCGACACATTCACCCGCCGCACGCCGGCCGCATAAAGATCATCGGCAAAACGTTCGAGTTGTGACCCGTTGGTGGTCAGCGTCAGCTCTTTTAACGTACCCGCCTCAAGGTGACGTGTCATGGCGTTGAAAAACATCATGATATTCCGCCGCACAAGTGGCTCACCGCCGGTGATGCGCAGCTTTTCCACCCCGAGCCGTACGAAGGTCGAGCACATGCGATCCAGCTCTTCGAGCGTCAGAAGCTCTTTCTTGGGCAGAAAGGTCATGTTTTCCGACATGCAATACACACAGCGGAAGTCACAGCGGTCGGTGACTGAGACGCGCAGGTATGAAATCGCGCGCTGGAATGGATCGATCAATGGGACGGTCATAAAGTTGAAGGTAAGCAAAACCGCACGGTGCGACAAGAGGGCGATGTCGGTGATTGAAGTCGCGGTCACGGCGGCCTAGTCTTAGAGTATGCGACATGTATTTTTGGTCATTTTGTCTAGTTTCGTACTCGTTGGCTGTGCTGTGCTGCCCGAAAGCTGGCGTCCCGCGGCCGATAAGTCAGGTCAGGCGACAAGCGAAGACAGCGAATTGCCCTCCGAAGCGCAAGCACCTGGCGGTGTCGCGCCGCCAGCAGATGCGCGCACCGTCGAGGCCTTTGACACAACGACCAAACAAGAGCGCGCCGCGGCGGTGGCCGGGCCCACTGGAGGAGAAAAACGCCTTGGCTCTACGATTGCCGCCTTGGGTGATGTAGCCGAGCCGGGGCTTTGGATCAAAACGCCGCTGGTGGATGCGCCTGCCAAAGGACGGGTCTTGCATGTGCCGACGGGTAGCAGTGTGGCTGTCGATCTTATCCCGCTTGAGGCTGATGCTGGCGCAGGAAGTCAGCTTTCACTGGCGGCTATGCGGCTTTTGCAAGTGGGGTTAACGGATTTGCCGGAAGTTGAAGTGTACCGCGCAGGCAGCTGAATTTACAAATATTTCTCTGCTTCTTTGCGCGCAAACCGCTTCATCTTTGGCGCATGCTCTGACATGAACATGCGCACGCGATCAGGATCATGCTTTGACAAGTCGCGCAACCACCACGCCACGGATTTCTGAATGAACCATTCCGGGTCCTGGACATAGGCTGCGGCCCAGCCCAAAACACGCTCCCGCGCAGCGCTCTCATGCGGCTTGGGGTGGTTTTGTTTGGTCAGCGGAAGAGTGATGACCATTGCGGCGCGGCGGGTCCAATGGATTTGCGAACGTGTCCACGGCTCGATCTCGTCCATGCGTTTGAGATCTGCCATGAGCCGTTTTTGCCCAGCCATCATGGCATGGTCTGCAATGGCCCAGCTGTCAAAATCGGGCAGCCAGCTTGTGATTAGGCTCCAGACAGCCTCATCCGGGGTGATCCGCGCTTGCGTGAGCAATTTGGCGGCGGCCAGTCGGGCCTCGAAGATGTTTGTGTCCCACAAAGTTCGCGCCAGGGACACGCGCTCTTCAACCTGCATAGACTGCCGCCAGTTTTTGGCCAGATCGTTCAATGCTGGGTTTGGCACGCCCAAATAGGTGCGCGGGACCTTGTGGTAACCTTCCATGCCTCCTGCGCGTCCGGGTTCTGCATGTGCGCGCAGGGCCTCAAGTGCTGTTTCAAGTGAAATTGGCCCGGAACCTGTGTCCGGGACAGTCGCGCTCATTCCACGGTCACAGATTTGGCAAGGTTGCGCGGCTGGTCCACATCGGTGCCTTTGGCCACAGCTGTGTGATAGGCCAAGAGCTGCGCTGGAATGGCGTAGACGATTGGCGTCAGCACTGGATCAACCTGCGGCATGACCAGTGTCATCCATGTGTCTTCGCCTGCGGCCTCGGCCCCTGGAGGATCGGTGATGAGGATCACCTTGCCTTCGCGCGCCATCACCTCTTGCATATTCGAGACCGTCTTGCCGAAAAGCCCATCCTGGGGTGCCATGACCACGACAGGCATTTCCTTGTCGATGAGCGCGATTGGGCCGTGTTTCAACTCTCCAGACGCATAAGCTTCGGCATGTATATAGCTGATTTCTTTTAGCTTTAATGCACCCTCTAAGGCCAGGGGATACATCAGGCCACGCCCGAGAAAGAGCGCGTTGTCTGAATTCGCCAGACGGCTGGCCGCTTTGCGGAAATCGTCATTGGTCTCAAGCGCGGTGTTGAGAACCGCGGGAATGGCGCGCAAACGAGAGAGTGTTTCTTTCAGTTTTGTGGCCTCCATCTCACCTCGGTCCGACGCAGCCTTGAGCGCCAGCAAAAGCAACACGGTCAGCTGACAGGTGAAGGCTTTCGTTGAGGCCACACCAATTTCTGTGCCAGCAAAGATGGGCAGGGCAACATCGCTTTCGCGGGCAATCGAGCTTTCGGGCACATTGACCACCGAAAGGATTTTCTTTGCTTTGCCCTCGCAATAGCGGAGCGCGGCCAGCGTGTCTGCTGTCTCGCCGGACTGGCTGACAAAAAGCGCTGCAGTACGATCCGATACGGGCGGTTCACGATAGCGGAATTCCGAGGCAATATCGACTTCAACAGGCATGCCCGCCAGTTGTTCAAACCAGTATTTCGCGGTCAGGCAGGCGTAGTAGGCCGTGCCGCAGGCCACCATGGTGAGCCGGTCATAATCGTTAAAATCAAGGCCTGCCTGAGGCAGGTTCAGTGTGGCACCATCTTCATTCAGATAATGCCGCAACGCATCGCCGATCACGCCGGGTTGTTCGGCGATTTCCTTGGCCATGAAGTGCTTGTGCCCAGCCTTGTCCACGCGGGCGTTATCCAACTGCACCGTGCGGATCTCACGATTGGCCAGGGTGCCGTTTTCATCCTTGATTTCAACGCTTTCGCGCGTGACAACCGCTATGTCACCCTCTTCGAGATAGGCGATACGATCGGTAAGCGGGGCCAGCGCAATCGCGTCCGAGCCGACATACATCTCGCCCTCGCCATAGCCGATGGCCAGCGGGCTGCCCTTTCTGGCCGCCACGATGAGGTCGTCCTCACCATCGAACAGGAAACACAGCGCATAGGCTCCATCAAGACGCGCAATAGTTTTGCGGGCGGCTGTCACAGGATCATCGCCGTCCTGCATGTAGGCGTTGACCAGCATCGCCACGGTTTCGGTATCCGTATCGGTCTCGTTGGCCAGGCCCTTGGCGGCGAGCTCGCTTCGCAGGTCGAGGTAGTTTTCGATGATCCCGTTATGCACAACTGCCACAGGTCCGGATTTATGGGGGTGCGCGTTGGCGACATTGGGCGCGCCATGGGTGGCCCAGCGGGTGTGTCCGATGCCCGCCTTGCCGGGCAGGGGGTCATGTACGAGCAAGTCCGAGAGGTTCACCAGCTTGCCCACTGCTCGGCGGCGGTCGAGTTTATTATAGTTAATCGTAGCGATGCCCGCGCTGTCGTAACCGCGATATTCCAACCGCTTCAGCGCTTCTACGAGGGTTGGAGCAACTTCATGCTCGCCGAGAACACCAATAATCCCACACATAAATCTTAACCCTTGTCCCGAATGGCTTTTTTCTTTTTCAAAATCTCAAAGAGCTTGCGCGCCATGCCCGGTTTATCCTCTTGCCGCGCGCGTGCAATGGCCAAGGCTTCGGGCGCGATGTCATGCGTGATCACCGAACCAGAGGCGGTCATGGCGTCGTCCCCAACCGATACGGGGGCCACCAGCATCGTGTTGGAGCCGATGAAGACCCGCTCGCCAATCTCGGTGCGATGCTTCATGACACCGTCATAATTGCAGGTGATTGTGCCTGCGCCGATATTGCTGCCTGCGCCGATGCTGGCATCGCCCACGTAACTCAGATGATTGACCTTGGCCCCTTCGCCCAGCTGTGCATTCTTGATTTCCACGAAATTGCCGATCTTGGCCCCTTCTGCCAGTTCCGCGCCGGGGCGCAGGCGCGCATAGGGCCCTACCACCGCATCACGGGCCACGTGACAGCCTTCCAGATGTGAAAAGGCACGGATATGTGCGCCAGACTCAATGGTGACGTCCGGGCCAAAAACCACATTGGGCTCAATCACCGTGTCGCGGCCAACAACCGTGTCAAAGCCGAAATAGACGGTGTCCGGGGCATGCATTGTGACGCCAGTCTCCAAGGCCTCGGCGCGGGCGCGGGTCTGAAAGGCCGCTTCGGCTTGTGCCAGTTCGGCACGGGAATTGACGCCCAAAGTCTCGGCCTCGTCACAGGCAATCGCCGTGGCGGAAAGTCCCCGGTCACGGGCCAGCCCGACAATGTCGGTGAGGTAAAATTCCCCCGCTGCGTTGTTATCGCCAACCGCGTTGATCAGGTCGAACAAGACCTTGGCAGAGGCGGAGATCACACCTGAGTTGCAGAACGTGATGGCACGTGTCGCCTCATCTGCGTCCTTGAATTCGACAATCTTTTCAAGCGCATCGCCATTCATAACAAGGCGGCCATAGCGTCCGGGATCGGCTGCTTCAAAGCCCAGAACAACAACATCATGTGTGCTGCGCGCTTCGCTCATCCGGGCCAATGTCTCAGGCGAGATAAACGGCGTGTCGCCATAGAGCACGATCACATCTCCCTCAAAGCCGGCCAGTTCTGGCGCAGCCTGGGCCACCGCATGTGCTGTGCCTTTTTGTTCGACCTGATGGGCGATGCGCGCGTCCTCATCATAGGCGCCCGCGGCTTTTTCGACCAAAGTCGCGCCATGGCCCGTCACCACAACGGTCCGCGCAGGCGCAAGCGATGCCCCGGCGCGCATGGCATGCACCAACAAGGGCGCACCTGCAACTTGGTGCAACACCTTGGGCAGGTCCGATTTCATGCGCGTTCCCTGACCAGCGGCCAGGATCACCAAAGCTATACTCATCCGCGTCCTCGTTCCTTACGGGCTCGCACCTTTTATCCACTTGCGGGTGTCGCGCAAGGTCGCAGCCCATCAAAGATGATTGCGGGATGTGACAAAGCCGTGCGAAAACCCGCCGAAAGCGTGGGTTACTTGGCCGGATAAGGCCCTCAAAGAGCGGTGAAACTATGACAACAGTGGTGTTTGATCTTGACGGAACTCTGGCGGACACAAGCGGTGACCTGATCGCGGCGGCCAATGCGTGCTTTCGTCAGATGGGTGTCGGCGACATGCTCAATCCTCAAAATGACGCCGCGACCGCCCTGCGCGGGGGGCGAGCGATGCTCAAACTTGGGCTGACCCGATTGGACCGTGCAGAGGATGAGGCCGAGATTGACCGTTACTATCCTGTGCTGCTTGAGGCCTATGGTCAGGCGATTGACCATCATACGGTATTTTACCCCCGCGCAATGGAGACGGTCGAGACGTTGAAACAGAGCGGCTACAAAGTGGCGATTTGCACCAACAAGCCCGAAGGTCTGGCGCGGCAACTCATGGCAAGCCTTGGGGTGCTGGAGGATTTTGGCGCGCTTGTGGGCGCAGACACCTTGTCCGTGCGCAAACCTGATGCCGAGCCTTTGCGCCACGCGGTGCGGCAGGCAGGTGGCGATCCTGCGCGCTGCCTTTTGGTGGGCGACACAGTGACCGACCGCGAAACGGCCCGCGCAGCGGGTGTGCCATCAGTTCTGGTGACCTTTGGGCCCGGCGATGAAGATGTGCGCGCGCTGGAGCCCGAGGCGACAATCGACCGTTTCGAAGATTTGCCGGGCGTGGTGGCGCGGCTTTTGGGATGACTTGACCCGACAGGGCACATAGGCAGATAGTTTAGACATGACCGAAGTCTTCAAAGGCAATTTCACTCAGCAGGAACCGATCTCAGACGAAGGGGTTTCGGCGGCGCTTGATGTGCTCAAATCCGGGCGCTTGCACCGTTACAATCTTGACCCTGGCGACGTGGGCGAAGTGGGGCGTCTGGAGCAGGAGTTTGCCGCTTCTGTGGGCGCAAAGTACTGTTTGGCCGTGGCCTCCGGCGGGTACGCCATGGCAACGGCGCTGCGGTCCATCGGTGTGCAACCCGGTGATAAGGTGCTTACAAATGCGTTTACACTCGCCCCCGTGCCCGGCTCGATTGCCAGTGTGAACGCCGCGCCGGTGTTCGTGGGCGTGACCGAGAACCTGACCATTGATTTGGATGATCTTGAGGCCAAGGTGGATCAGGCCTCGGTGCTGATGCTCAGTCATATGCGCGGGCATTTGTGCGATATGGATCGGCTCATGGCAATTTGCGATGCCGCCGGGATTACGGTGATTGAGGATTGCGCGCACACGATGGGCGCCTATTGGCGCGAGGTGCCCTCGGGGCGGTTTGGCAAAATCGGATGCTATTCGACCCAAACCTACAAGCATATGAATTCCGGCGAAGGCGGGTTTTTCGTCACCGATGATGATGAGGTGATGGCCCGGGCCATTATCCTTTCGGGGTCGTACATGCTTTATGGTCGGCATGGCACAGTGCCGCCCGATGAGGTGTTTGAGCGCGTGAAATACACCACGCCGAACGTGTCGGGCCGCATGGATCATCTGCGCGCGGCCATCCTTCGACCACAGCTGGCGAATCTGGAGGCGCAGTGTAAGGCGTGGAATGCGCGCTACAAAACGGTCGAGGACGGGCTGCGCAATACGCCGGGTTTAACGGTTGTCGACCGGCCAGAAGAGGAGACCTATGTCGGGTCTTCCATTCAGTTCCTGCTGCTGAATTGGAGCGCCGAGACCGTCAATGAGGTGGTCGCGCGCTGTGCGGCGCGCGGGGTCGAATTGAAATGGTTTGGTGGCGCAGAGCCTACCGGCTTTACCAGTCGCTATGACAGCTGGCGCTATGCGTCGTCGGAGCGGATGCCAGAGTCGGATCGCATTTTGCGGGGCATTCTCGACATGCGCCTGCCGCTGACATTTTCGCTGGCTGATTGCGAGCTCATCGCCCGGATCATCCGCGCCGAGGTTGGGGCTGTCTGGCAAGGTCAGCAAGCGGCGGAGTAAAGCTGTTCATCTTCAGACAGGTGGACTGATTTTTCTCTAACCTGCCTGCACAGGATTGACCTGTCACGGGTCTTGCCGTATTTAAATGAACAAGTGTTCAATAAATGCCGGGAGCGCCTGCCGATGTTTAACGCCGTAATGAAGTTCGATCTGGGCGAGGATGTGAATGCGTTGCGGGACATGGTGCACCGCTGGGCACAAGACCGCGTCAAGCCCATGGCGACTGAGATTGACCGCTCAAACGCCTTTCCCAACGCGCTTTGGCGCGAGATGGGCGATCTGGGCCTGCTGGGGATCACGGTTTCTGAGGAATACGGTGGTGCGGGCATGGGGTATCTGGCGCATGTTGTGGCGGTCGAGGAAATCGCCCGTGCCTCGGCCTCTGTGTCGCTCAGCTACGGCGCACATTCCAATCTATGTGTGAACCAGATCAAATTGAATGGCACTGAGGACCAGCGCGCCAAATACCTGCCGGGTCTTATCAGCGGCGAACATGTCGGCGCTTTGGCCATGTCCGAGGCGGGAGCAGGCAGCGACGTGGTCTCGATGAAACTGCGCGCCGAAAAGCGCAACGATCACTACCGGCTCAATGGCAACAAGTACTGGATCACCAATGGCCCGGATGCCGATACGCTGGTGGTCTATGCCAAAACCGACCCTGAGGCCGGGGCCAAAGGCATGACGGCCTTTCTCGTCGAGAAAACCATGACCGGATTTTCCACCAGCCCGCATTTCGACAAGCTGGGGATGCGGGGGTCCAACACTGCTGAGCTGATCTTTGAGGATGTGGAAGTGCCCTTTGAAAATGTGCTGGGCGAAGAGGGCAAGGGCGTACAGGTGCTCATGTCCGGGCTGGACTATGAGCGTGTCGTGCTGGCCGCCATCGGTCCGGGCATCATCGCGGGCTGCATGGATGAGGTCATGCCCTACATGGCCGAACGCAAGCAGTTCGGGCAGCCCATTGGCTCTTTCCAGCTCATGCAGGGCAAGATTGCCGATATGTATGCTGCGATGAATTCCGCGCGCGCCTATGTCTACGAATGCGCCAAGGCCTGTGACCGCGGCGAGGTCACCCGCCAGGACGCCGCCGCCTGCTGCCTCTATGCCTCTGAAGTTGCCATGACCCAGGCGCATCAGGCTGTGCAGGCCATGGGCGGCGCCGGCTTTCTCGCCGACAGCCCCGTCGCACGGCTCTTCCGTGATGCCAAGCTGATGGAAATCGGCGCAGGGACAAGCGAGATCCGGCGGATGCTGATTGGACGTGAGCTGATGGGGGCGATGGGGTGAGCGAAGAACCGGATTTCAAGACATACACTGAGGAATTCAATGTAAGTCAGAGCTTTTACCTGAAGCAGATTTCTGATCGTGAAAGTAAAGCATTTGAATATGGCCTAATAGTTGTAAAAAATGCCACGCTAACTTCTGGCGGCGCGCTTCTGTCTATTCCAGCAATTGTGGCACTTTCAGTTGATCTAGAAATCAATATGTTAGCGGCTTCCACCGCTGGAGTTTTGTTTGCGGTTTCTTTGATACTAGCACTTCTCGGTACTTACATAGTTCACATCAATTGGACACTTCACGTAGAGGCATGGGAAAACATGTGGCGTGAGAAAGCAGATATTCTCAAATCTTTGCACCTCGACAGAAAGCCTCTTTCCGAAGACGAGCTTGTACCAAAGTCCCACTATTCGAAGTCTATCAAGTTGACTTTTTGGCTTCCGCACGTAATCGCAGTCAGCTATTTGATTTGTTTAGTTCTTGGTTTTGTCAATCTTTACAAATCTCTAGGTATTTCGTGATGTCGCGCCGCCTAATCTTCCTGCCTTTTGGCGCATTGGTCCTGCTTACGGCGGTGCTGGCGCTCCTATTAGGCGGGCGGATGGCCAACACCACCGAGACCGAGGTGATTGAACGTGTGGTGGCGATCTATCTCGGTGAAGCCGGAGCAGAGGCCGCGCGCACCGATTGCCGGGCCGTGCCTGCACAATCCGAAGGGCTGTGGCTTGTGATCACCTGCGCGTCTCAGGACGGAGTGGGGTTTGAGTATTTCATTGACCGGTTTGGCCGCGTAGCTGATCGCAAGCCTTTTGAAGGGCAGGCGTAAATCATGCTGACGCGCGCGCCATATGATAAGCTTCGGCAGAGTTTCCGGTGGAACCTGCCCGACCGGCTCAACATGGCCGAGCAGGCCTGTGACCGCTGGGCGGCCGAGGATCCCGCGCGCACAGCCATTATCGACCTCACCGGGCCGCGCCGCGATATCAGCTTTGCCGAGCTGCGCGCGCTGGCCGACAGCCTGGCCCATGATCTGGTGGCGCGGGGTGTGCTGCGCGGCGACCGGGTGGGCGTGCTGCGGTCGCAAAGCGAGTGGTGCGCCGCTGCGCATCTGGCAATCTGGAAGGTGGGCGCGATTTCTATCCCGCTTTTCAAGCTCTTCCGGCAAGACGCGCTCACAAGCCGGGTGCGCGATGCTGGGGCCAAATTCATCGTGACAGATGCCGAAGGCGTGGGGATGCTGGAAGCTTTGCCCGAAATCACGCCGCTTGTGCCCGAAGACATGGACCTGCCACAGGCCGTTTTTGAGACGGTTCAGACCGGGCCAGATGATCCCGCAACGCTCATCTATACAAGCGGCACAACCGGCAGCCCCAAGGGCGCATTGCACGGACACCGGGTCTTGACCGGGCATCTGCCGGGGATGCAGATCAGCCATGATTTTCTGGATCACCCCGACGATTGCCTCTGGACACCCGCCGACTGGGCCTGGATCGGGGGGCTGTTCAACATCCTGATGACTGGGCTGGCACTCGGTGTGCCAGTTGTAGCCTCACGCCTGCCGAAGTTTGAGGTGGACGCATGTGTGAAGATCATTCGGGAAGCTTCTGTTAAAAATATATTTTTTCCTCCAACGGCCTTACGTATCCTGAAGGCGGTGGAGTGTAGAATCCCCGGCCTCAGAACGGTGGCCAGCGGGGGCGAGCCTCTTGGTGCCGAGATGCTTGATTGGGGCAGAGACGCCTTTGGGCTGACCATCAACGAGTTTTACGGCCAGACCGAATGCAATCTCGTGGCGGGCAGCTGTGCCAGCCTGTTTGAGCCGAACCCCGGTTGCATCGGTAAGATCATACCGGGCCATGAGGTTGCTGTGCTGGATGCCGAAGGGCAGCCCACCAGCGATGAGGGTGATGTTGCAGTCAAACGTGGTTCTGCCAGCATGATGCTGGAATACTGGAACCGGCCTGAAACCACCGCAGAGAAGTTCATCGGCGACTGGATGCTCACAGGTGACAGGGGTGTTTGGGATCAGGGCTACCTGCGCTTTGTTGGGCGTGAGGATGATGTGATCACTTCGGCGGGGTATCGCATTGGTCCGGCAGAGATCGAAGATTGTCTGCTTACTCATGACGCCGTGGCTACGGTGGGTGTGGTGGGCAAACCTGATGCGCTGCGCACGGAAATCGTCAAAGCGTATGTCGTCTTGAAACCCGGCTTTGAAGCGGGCGACACCTTGGCGCAAGACCTGCAAAACCTCGTTAAGGAGCGACTGGCAAGTTATTCATATCCAAGAGAAATTGGATTTCTGGATGTCCTGCCCATGACGGTCACGGGCAAGGTCATTCGCAAGGAGTTGAAAGCGCGCGCCATAGCGGAGGCCGGTGAATGACACCCGCATTGTGCAAACCAGTCAGTGCACTGCTCGCGTCGCTCTTCGGGGTCGGCATCGCCGCGGCTTCGGAAGAACCGCTGCCCGATTTTGCCACATGCATGGCCGCCGAGATCAAGCGCTACGAACAGGCTTTGCAGGTCTTTGAACCCAGTGAGGCACAGGTGGCTGGCTTTCCTCTTGCGGATGTGGGCGGGGTGGAGTTTTGCGGCACTGTGGGTATTGTGATCTGTGATCGCTCCGAGACCCCCCTTGGGTGCCAGCGCGCCCTGGCGGTCGAGCAGGACATACTGCGCGCCAGGGTGCTGGATCAGCTGCCGGAACCTACGGTCGAGGATGGGGCAAAGTCAAAAGACTTCGCCGCGCAACTGTATCAAACCACCTGGGCGCTGGCGCATGGCATGTCTGCGGGACAGGATTGCGCGGGAACGGAACCACGCCTTGAGATGTGGTGTCGTGCGCGGGAGGCCAACGGACGTTTGCGCGCAGCTGTCATGGCCTGGCGCGTGGCCAGGCATCTGGGCACGGTGCCTGCGGCGGTTGAGGCTGGATGGATCGCCCAAGCGCGCCCAACGCGCCCCCGTTTGCGCCCGGGAGCAGGCGAATGACAGATGCGTGGCCGCATGAGCAAAAGGCCAGCCGAGCGGCTGACCTTTCGGTGCAATATCCTTTGTTGTCCGGATCAGAAGGTCCAAACGTAGGACAAGCCAAAGACCAACGGGTCGATGTGGACGGTGCCGATGTCGGTGCCATCGATAGAAACATCGGTGTCAATGTCGATCCAACGAATGTCCGCCCGAATGGCAGAGCGCTCAGACACATCCACGTCCAAACCCGCATGCAGGGCAATCCCGAAGGAGTTGTCGAGATCCACGTCCATTCCCGCAAGGGCGCCGACACCGTCCTCATTAAAGAAGAGCGTGTAGTTCAAGCCAACGCCGACAAACGGGGTGAAATTGGATTGATTGGTGAAGTGGTATTGCACAGACAAAGTTGGCGGAAGGTGCGAAATCTCTGCGACCTCTCCGGTTCCAACCAAGTTAACGTCATGCCGAAAGGGCGACGACACCAGCAGCTCGATACCGATTTTGTCGCTGACGAAGTATTCGCCGGTCAGGGTGAAACTCAGATCGCCATCCACGTCAATCGCGCCAGCGGCAGTCGCGCTGTCGGAACTATCAGGGCTGATATATCCCAGCCCGAAACCAAGAGTGAAATCCCCTTGAGATTGAGCCAAAACAGGTGCGGCGGTGCCACACAGAGCAGTGGCAAGGGTCAAAGCAGCGAGATGTTTCATAATTTATACCTTTCGGATCCTCTTTTCTTGAGAAAGATTATGCCGCACCGCAGCGCTCATGACTTTGACTCATGTCAAAAACCATTGCGAACAGGCGCTTGTGGCGTTTCTGCAACGCGCAAAGACGGGCGCGATCGCTGGACCCAAGGAAAGGTCACCCAATGAAACTGCAATCACATGCTCTCAGCACATCTTCTGAGTTCCAGGCCAATACTGACGCGCATATGGCGGCGCTTGCCGAGATTTCCGCAGCCGCAGAGCTGGCTGCTGCGGGTGGTGGTCAGGCGTCGCGAGAGCGGCATCTTGGCCGCGGCAAAATGCTGCCGCGTGATCGGGTCGCGGCGCTTCTTGATCCGGGCAGTCCTTTTCTCGAAGTCGGGGCCACAGCCGCATATGGGCTTTATGATGGAGCCGCCCCTTGTGCCGGAGTGATTGCCGGTGTGGGGCGTGTTACGGGGCGGGATTGCATGATCCTTTGCAACGACGCGACGGTGAAGGGCGGCACGTATTACCCCATGACCGTCAAAAAACATCTGCGCGCTCAGGAGATCGCGGCAGAATGTCATTTGCCGTGCATCTATCTTGTCGACTCGGGCGGTGCCAACCTTCCCAATCAGGACGAGGTGTTCCCTGACCGCGATCACTTTGGCCGGATTTTCTACAATCAGGCGCAGATGAGCGCGAAAGGCATCGCGCAGATTGCCGTTGTCATGGGGTCTTGCACGGCGGGTGGAGCTTATGTGCCAGCCATGTCGGATGTGACGATTATCGTGAAAGATCGGGGAACTATCTTCCTTGCCGGGCCGCCTTTGGTGAAGGCCGCGACCGGGGAGGAAGTGTCGGCTGAGGATCTGGGCGGCGGAGATGTGCACACGCGGCTCTCGGGTGTGGCCGATTACCTGGCCGAAGATGACGCGCATGCTTTGGCGCTGGCGCGGCGTGCAGTGGGGAATATCGGCGGGGACGCCGGGCTGAAGCCCGGCCTGCGGCAAACCCCGGAAGAGCCGGCCTATGATCCAGACGAGATTTTGGGTGTTGTGCCTGCCGATTTGCGCACGCCATACGACATTCGTGAGGTGATTGCGCGGATCGTGGATGGGTCCCGCTTTGATGAGTTCAAGGCGCGGTTTGGCGAAACGCTTGTGACCGGCTTTGCCCATGTCGATGGCTATCCGGTGGGGATCATCGCCAATAACGGCGTGCTCTTCTCCGAGGCCGCGCAGAAGGGCGCGCATTTTGTAGAACTCTGCAGTCAGCGGCGCATTCCTTTGGTTTTCCTGCAAAACATCACCGGCTTCATGGTCGGGCGGAAATACGAGAACGAAGGCATTGCCCGGCACGGGGCCAAGATGGTCACGGCGGTGGCCACCACATCGGTGCCAAAGATCACCATGCTGGTGGGGGGCTCTTTTGGCGCGGGCAACTACGGCATGGCAGGCCGCGCCTATCAGCCGCGGTTCCTGTGGACATGGCCCAACAGCCGCATCTCCGTCATGGGCGGAGAGCAAGCGGCAGGGGTGCTGGCCACGGTCAAGCGCGATGCGATTGAGCGCAAAGGCGGCGCGTGGTCAGCCGAGGAAGAGGCCGCGTTCAAGCAGCCGACGATTGATATGTTTGAGGAACAAAGCCATCCGCTCTATGCCTCGGCTCGACTATGGGATGACGGTATTATTGATCCACGCAAATCGCGTCAGGTGCTGAGCCTGAGCTTGCGCGCCGCCCTCAACGCCCCCATCGAGGAGACCCGCTTTGGCGTGTTCCGGATGTAGAAAATTGCACGTCGGTGTTGCGTCGGTATCACGTCGGTATTGCGTCGGTGCCTCCGGGGTCCCGCATTATGAGGTGGTGACTTGAAAATGGACCCGACCGTCGCCGGATACACGATGCTTTTGCTGCTGGCACTTGTTGCGTTGGCCGAATGGCTTGCCCCCTGGCATGACCTGAGCGAGCGGGGCTGCAGGCTGGGCTATGTGTATGACGGCGACACGGTTGAGATTGACTGCGGGTCAGAAACTATGACGGCGCGCATCGTTGGGCTGGACACGCCAGAGACCAAAGAGCCGGGATGCGCAGCAGAGGCAGAGCTTGGTGCCAAGGCCACAGCGCGGCTGCGAGAGCTGGTGAAGGCGCGACCGGCCAAAATGGACAGCATCGGATATGACAAATACGGACGGGTGCTGGCCGAGTTGCAGTTGGGCGGCGAAGACGTGGCCGACATCCTGACGCGCGAAGGTCTGGCCGTGCGCTATGATGGCGGCGCGAGGGTGGATTGGTGCAAGAGGTTGCAGAAAGGCGGTTAACACGGTGAGCAATGAGCGTTCTCACTCAAATCCCAAAGGACGGATCGATTTCCGTAGGCCTTCCTCTGCGCTCGTGCGGGTTATCTTCTTGTTGCCTTGCGCCTTTTTGGGTGTGGTGGGCGTCTTTGCCATGACGGCCAAGAGTCTTCTGGGTGCGGGTATCTGCCTTGCGCTTGGCTGGTTCATCTGGGCCGCGTGGCCGGGAAAGTACCCGTCCTTGTTCATTGTCCTGATGATGTGGCTGGCCTTTGTCGTGTTGCTGGCCGATCTGCTGGCGGCGTGGACCGCAATGTGGGTCGGGGGGGGTGTCGCGGTCATTCTGGCTTTTGCGGTTGTCGCCATGGCCATGCGCATCGGCGCGCCCTGGGGGTACGCCCGCGCCGCTCGGCTGGCGGCGGGAGGAACGCCGATCCGCGAATGGGCATGGGTGCGGACCGGTGCTGAGTTCGCGGTCAATCACCCCATGGCGCGGCTTCGCGGCGGGTTGCTATTGATCGTCGGATACGTGATCGCGCAATGGGGATTTGTTCTTGTGAATGCGATCCTGTCTGAAGGTTACTGGCTGACCTGGGCGGTCTTTGGGGTCTTCTCAATCCTCAGTGTGACTACGATTTACGCGCTTGGGGCTTTCCGTCCGGGTGCCCGGCAACTGGTCTGGCTGCATCTGTTCCTCGGGTTTCCGATCAGCCTGCCGCTGATGGTCTACTGGGCCGATGGGGTGCGGCCCAACCTGATCTATGCACGGCGTTTTGAGCGCCTTGTGCCGCTTGAGAACTCTGGAGCTTAACGATGTTTAACACAATCCTGATTGCCAACCGGGGCGAGATTGCCTGCCGCGTGATGGACACAGCGCAGGCGATGGGGGTGCGCTGTGTCGCGGTCTATTCCGATGCGGACCGCGCCGCTCGGCATGTGGAGATGGCCGATGCCGCCGTGCATATTGGCGGGGCGGCTCCGGCGGGGAGCTATCTGCGCGGCGATGTGATCATCGCGGCGGCCAAGGAGACGGGGGCGCAGGCGATCCATCCAGGCTATGGGTTTCTTTCTGAGAACCCTGACTTTGTAGAGGCGGTCGAGGCCGCAGGGCTGACCTTTATCGGTCCCTCGGCCAAGGCCATACGTGCGATGGGCCTCAAGCATGCCGCCAAGGCGGTGATGGAAAAGGCTGGCGTGCCTGTGGTGCCGGGCTATCACGGAGACACTCAGGACCCTGCATTTTTGGCCGATCAAGCCAAAGAGATCGGATATCCGGTGCTGATCAAGGCTGTGGCGGGCGGCGGCGGCAAGGGCATGCGGCTTGTCGAGCGGCCCGAGGCGTTTGGCGAGGCATTGAACAGCGCGCAGGGCGAGGCAAAAACCGCCTTTGGCAATGAGGCCGTACTGATTGAGAAATACATCCAGCAGCCACGCCATATCGAGCTTCAGGTGTTTGGCGACGGCACGCGTGCCGTGCATCTTTATGAGCGCGACTGTTCGTTGCAGCGGCGCCATCAGAAGGTGATCGAGGAAGCTCCGGCACCGGGCATGACCGATGAGGTCCGTGCGGCCATGGGGGCTGCGGCGGTGCGTGCGGCTGAGGCGATTGGCTACAAAGGCGCGGGCACTGTGGAATTCATCGTTGATGGCTCTGATGGTCTGCGTCCCGACGGGTTTTGGTTCATGGAGATGAACACGCGGCTGCAGGTCGAGCATCCGGTGACCGAGGCGATCACCAGCGTTGATCTGGTGGAATGGCAGTTGCGTGTGGCCGCCGGGGAGGGTCTGCCGAAAACACAAGAGGATCTGTCGATCAACGGGCATGCCTTTGAGGCGCGGCTTTATGCCGAGGACGTGCCCAAGGGCTTCTTGCCCGCCACCGGGCGGCTGGCGCATCTGCGCTTTCCTGATGGGGTGCGGGCCGACACAGGCGTGCGCAGCGGCGATGAGATCAGCCCGCATTATGACCCGATGATTGCCAAGCTCACCACTCATGGGCCGACGCGCGCGGTGGCTTTGCAACGGCTTGACGCGGCTTTGGCGCACACGCAGGTGGCGGGTACGGTGACCAATCTGGCCTTTCTGGGCGCATTGAGCCGCCACAGCGGATTTGCCGCTGGAGACGTGGATACAGGGCTGATTGCACGGGACCTGGACAGCCTCGTGGACATGGAGGACGCCACTCCACAAGACATTGCGCTGGCCGTTCTTGCTGCTGCGGGTTTGCTGGAGGTGCAGGATAACGCAACTGGCTTTACCCTATGGCAGCCACTCAATCGGCAGATCATCCTGCGCCATGGCGAGAAGGAGATCACCGCGACACTACGCAGCCTGTCATGTCTGGCTCATGATATAGAGGTGGATGGTGAGACAATCGAAGCACGTTGCCATGGCGGGCGCTGGATGCTGAGTGGCGCGGTGGCCCCACCGGTGGTGGTCACGGGCGATTTGATCACGGTTTTTACGCAATACGGGCTGGCGTTTCACCGTGTCGACACGCTTGACCGCGACATGCAGGCGGCAGGTCACGCAAGTCTTATCGAGGCTCCTATGCCGGGGCTATTAAAGGCGCTTTTCGCCAAGGCCGGACAGGCGGTGCAGGCGGGTGACCGGCTGGCGGTGCTGGAGGCGATGAAGATGGAGCACAGCCTGTCGGCCCCGCGCGACGGGGTTGTGGCCGAGGTTCTGGCCAGCGAAGGTGCACAGGTAGAAGCTGGTGCAGCCTTGATCCGGCTGGCCGATGAGGATGAGGCTGCGGCCTGAGGGATCACAATGGCGGAGTTTGTCGAAATCTTCGAGGTTGGGCCGCGCGACGGTCTGCAGAACGAGTCGGGTGAGATTGCCGTGGCCGATAAGATCGCGCTGGTGGATTGCCTGAGCCGCGCGGGGTTCCGGCGCATCGAGGTGGCCAGTTTCGTCAGCCCCAAATGGGTTCCGCAGATGGCGGGCTCTGCCGCGGTTCTGGCAGGGGTCACACGGGCACCGGGGGTGTCTTATGCCGCACTCACACCCAATATGCGCGGCTTTGAGGATGCGATGGCGGCAAGGGCTGATGAGGTGGCGATCTTTGCGTCGGCCTCCGAAGGGTTTTCCAAGGCCAATATCAACGCCACCATCGCCGAGAGCCTGGAGCGGTTTGCCCCCGTGGCCGAGGCGGCGCATGCGGCGGGTGTGCCGGTGCGCGGGTATGTCTCTTGTGTCAGCGAGTGTCCCTATGACGGGCCGGTGGCGCCATCTGAGGTGGTGCGCGTGGCCACAGCACTGCGCGAGATGGGGTGCTATGAGATTTCACTCGGCGACACGATTGGCCGTGCGACCCCTGAACGGATTGATGCGATGCTGGCCGAAGTGATTAAAGCCGTGCCTGCAGCACAACTGGCAGGACATTTCCATGACACGTCGGGACGGGCGGTAGAGAATGTCGAAGTGGCCCTTGGCCATGGCCTGCGGGTGTTTGATGCGGCTGTTGGCGGTCTGGGCGGCTGCCCTTATGCGCCTGGTGCTGCGGGGAATGTGGCGACCGAGACGGTGCATGACCGGCTGGTTGCGCTGGGGTATGAGACCGGGCTGGAGCGTGAGGTTCTGACCAAGGCGGCTCGGATGGCGCAGTCCATGCGCGGCGGGGCAATCGCATGAAGGCACTATATCGCGGGGCAGAGCGGCTGATGGCGATGGATGATGCCACATGGGCGCGGCATGCCAATCCGATGTCGGCCTATACCCGGTTTACCGTGCTGCCGCTCTTGGTTCTGGCCATCTGGAGTCGCGTCTTTCTGGGCTGGTGGGCCGTTTTGCCGACCGCGCTGGTCCTGCTCTGGGCGTGGATCAATCCGCGGGCCTTCCCGCCGCCGGATAATCTGGACAACTGGGCCTCGCGGGGCGTGTTGGGCGAACGGGTGTTCCTGTACCGGCGAGACGAGGTCGCTGCGCATCACCGGGCCTGGGCCGATGGTTTGGCCTGGGCCAGCCTACCAGGCGTTATCGTTCTGGTGATCGGGTTGATCTGGCTGGAGCCATGGTGGACGGTGTTCGGCATGGTGTTGGCCGTTGGCCCCAAAGTTTGGTTCGTGGACCGGATGGTCTGGCTTTATGGCGAATGGTGCCGCGAGCATGGCAAGGAGTTGGGCGATGTATGAGGCGATTTCTATAGAGCGCGATGCGCGGGGCGTGGCAACGCTCTGGCTAGACCGTGAAGACAAACACAACGCCATGTCGGGCCAGATGATTGCGGAGTTGGCCGACGCGGCACAGGTGTTGGGGCAGGACCCGGACCTGCGCGCCTTGGTACTGGCGGCCAAGGGTAAGACCTTCTGTGCAGGCGGCGATCTGGGCTGGATGCGCGATCAGTTTGAGGCCGATACCGAGACGCGTCGTCGCGAGGCGCGCAAGCTGGCCGAAATGCTGCAGGCGCTCAACACGCTGCCCAAACCGCTCATTGGCCGGGTGCATGGCAATGCCTTTGGCGGCGGCGTGGGGTTGATGAGCGTGTGTGATGTGGTGGTTGCCGCCGATCACGTGGCGATGGCCCTAACCGAGACGCGTCTGGGTTTGATTCCTGCCACCATTGGGCCTTATGTTGTGACCCGCATGGGCGAGGCCAAGGCGCGGCAGGTCTTTATGTCAGGCCGCCGGTTTGATGCAACCGAGGCGATGGCGCTCAACCTTGTGGCGCGCGCCGTGCCGGTGGCTGAGTTGGATGATGCGGTCGAGGCTGAGGTCGCACCTTACCTGTCCTGCGCGCCTGAGGCTGTGGCCCAAGCCAAGGCTCTGACGCGCTGGTTGGGGCCGGTGATAGATGATGCTGTGATCGACCACACAATTGACGCGCTGGTGGACTGCTGGGGCGGAGAGGAAGCGCAACATGGCATTGGGGCGTTTTTTGCCAAGGAAAAGCCGCGCTGGGCTGAATAGTGGCTCTGGTGTCGTGTCCTTTGCTGCGCTCAAATTCTTGATGATGCGCAAGTGTTTATCGTGCGAATGACACGTTAATCTTGGTTAACTTTTCTGCCTGACCGGCAGATGCGTCAATTTCCCCTGACAGATTGTCCCGATTATGTGCAGCTTCGGTTGACCCGGCAAAAAGGCGGGGGTAAACCCGGTGATGTGTTTAAGAGAGCCATCTTGATGCGCAATCGGGTGCGCATGAAAGGAGCCACATCGTGGAAGAGATGCTGAGGGAGTACCTTCCGGTCCTTGTTCTTCTGGCCATTGCCATCGGTCTTGGAATTGTTCTGATCCTCGCAGCAGTCGTTTTAGCCGTACGAAACCCCGACCCTGAAAAGGTCAGCGCTTATGAGTGCGGGTTCAATGCGTTTGACGATGCGCGGATGAAATTCGATGTCCGGTTCTATTTGGTGTCGATCCTGTTCATCATCTTTGACCTTGAAATCGCGATGCTTTTCCCATGGGCCGTGGCCTTTGCGGATATCTCCATGGCGGCGTTCTGGTCGATGATGGTGTTCCTGGCGGTGCTGACCGCCGGATTTGCCTATGAATGGCGCAAGGGGGCGATGGAATGGCAGTAGCGACCGGAGAAAACTTTGCTGGCGCTGACCGTGAGGTCGCCACGCAGGACCTGAACCGCGAGCTTCAGGACAAAGGATTTCTGCTGACATCGACTGAGGATATCATCAACTGGGCGCGCACCGGATCGCTGCACTGGATGACATTCGGTCTGGCCTGTTGCGCGGTGGAAATGATGCACACCGCCATGCCGCGCTACGATCTGGAGCGCTTTGGCACGGCCCCGCGCGCCAGCCCGCGTCAGTCGGACCTGATGATCGTGGCGGGCACGCTCACCAACAAGATGGCCCCGGCGCTGCGCAAGGTATACGACCAGATGCCAGAGCCGCGCTACGTGATCTCGATGGGGTCCTGCGCCAATGGTGGCGGCTATTATCATTACAGCTACTCGGTTGTGCGCGGCTGTGACCGGATTGTACCGGTGGATGTCTACGTGCCCGGCTGCCCGCCCACGGCAGAGGCGCTGGTCTACGGAATCCTGCAGCTTCAACGAAAAATTCGTCGGACGGGGACGATTGTGCGCTAGGCGCATAAAAGGGAATGCAACATGAGTGAGGCGCTAAAAGAACTGGGGGCCCATATTGAAGCCAAGCGCACGGAGTGTGTGCTGAGCTGGGATGTGGCCCATGACGAGTTGACGATGGATGTGGCGCTGTCGAACCTTGTGGGGTTTGTGGAGTTCCTCAAGACCGACCAGACCTGTCGCTTTTCAACGCTGGTGGATATCACCGGTGTGGACCATCCGGACCGGCCCAAGCGGTTCGACGTGGTCTATCATTTCCTCAGCATGTACCAGAACCACCGTATTCGCATTCGGGTGAGCATCCGTGACGAGGACATGGTGCCGTCGATCACCGAAGTTCACCCAAGCGCCAACTGGTTCGAACGCGAAGTCTTTGACATGTTCGGCATTCTGTTCAGCGGACATCCCGACCTGCGGCGCATCCTGACGGATTATGGCTTTCGCGGCTATCCGCTGCGCAAGGATTTCCCGACCACGGGCTACACCGAAGTGCGCTATGACGAAAAGCAAAAGCGCGTGGTCTATGAGCCTGTGAACCTGGTGCAGGAGTACCGGCAGTTTGACTTCATGAGCCCGTGGGAGGGGGCGGAATACATCCTGCCGGGCGATGAGAAGCAGGAGGAGGCGAAATGATGGACGGCTCCAAGGGTTTTGACGACGCGCTGACCGGCGAGCAGAAGATCCGTAATTTCAACATCAACTTCGGTCCGCAACACCCTGCGGCGCACGGTGTTTTGCGGCTCGTGCTTGAGCTGGACGGTGAGGTGGTGGAGCGGTGCGACCCGCATATCGGCTTGCTGCATCGCGGCACCGAAAAGCTCATGGAGAGCCGGACCTATCTGCAGAACCTGCCGTATTTTGACCGGCTGGATTATGTAGCACCCATGAATCAGGAACACGCCTGGTGTCTGGCGATTGAGAAGCTCACAGGCGTGGAAGTGCCGCGCCGGGCGAGCCTGATCCGCGTGCTTTATTCCGAGATTGGCCGCGTTCTGAACCACATTCTGAACGTAACCACGCAGGCGATGGATGTGGGCGCGCTCACGCCGCCTCTTTGGGGCTTTGAAGAGCGCGAAAAACTCATGGTGTTCTACGAACGGGCTTGCGGAGCACGGCTTCATGCGGCCTATTTCCGCCCCGGCGGTGTGCATCAGGACCTACCGCCAGAACTTCTCGACGACATTGAGACCTGGGCGCATGAATTTCCGCGGGTGATCAACGATCTGGACGGGCTTCTCACCGAAAACCGCATCTTCAAACAGCGCAATGCCGATATCGGCATCATCACTGAGCAAGACATCCTGGACTGGGGCTTTTCGGGCGTCATGGTGCGGGGCTCGGGCCTTGCATGGGACTTGCGCCGTGCGCAACCCTATGAATGTTATGACGAATTCGACTTCCAGGTGCCTGTGGGCAAGAATGGCGACTGCTATGATCGCTATCTGTGCCGAATGGAAGAAATGCGGCAGTCGACCTCGATCATCCTGCAAGCGATCGAGAAACTGCGCGCGCCCGAAGGTCAGGGCGATATTCTGGCCCGGGGCAAGGTCACACCGCCCAAACGGGGCGAGATGAAAACGTCGATGGAGGCGCTTATCCACCACTTCAAACTCTACACCGAAGGGTTCAAGGTGCCCGAGGGTGAGGTTTACGCAGCGGTGGAAGCGCCCAAGGGCGAGTTTGGCGTGTATCTGGTGTCAGATGGCACCAACCGGCCGTACCGGGCCAAGATCCGGGCGCCGGGATATCTGCATCTGCAGGCGATGGATTACGTGGCTACCGGGCATCAGCTTGCCGATGTGGCCGCGATCATCGGCACGATGGATGTGGTGTTTGGCGAAATTGACCGGTGAGGGACAGCTGGGAATGACGTTCACGAAGATGAAAACAATCGGAGCGGTGGTCGGTCTGACCGCCTTGGCAGCTTGCGCGGTTCCACCCGAAGGAACGACACAGCAGGACGTCACCAGTTTTGAGGCTGCCGTCGCCAGTATCGGCTGTGTTCTGCGGACAGAGGCGGATTACCTGCCGGTGGAGCTTCAGACGGGTCTGAGCCGGGAGCAGTCGACCCAAATGGCGGCCTTTCTGATTAGTTCGGACCGGGCCGTGACCCTTGAAGACGGGGCCGTGCAGCTAACGACAGGAGCCTGCGCCTAGATGCTACGCCGTCTTCATCACACACAGCCGGAGAGCTTTGCCTTCACGAAAGCCAACCAGGCCTGGGCCGAGGCGCAGATTTCCAAATACCCTGAAGGACGTCAGGCGAGCGCGATCATTCCGCTTCTGTGGCGCGCGCAGGAGCAGGAAGGCTGGCTTTCCCGTCCGGCAATTGAGGGCGTGGCGGATATGCTGGGCCTGGCGCATATCCGGGCGCTGGAAGTGGCCAGCTTCTACTTCATGTTCCAGATGCAACCTGTTGGTTCGGTGGCACATATTCAGATTTGCGGCACGACGTCCTGCATGATTTGCGGGGCCGAAGACCTGATTGGGGTTTGCAAGGAAAAAATTGCCGCGAACCCACATGAGATCAGCGAAGACGGTAAGCTGAGCTGGGAAGAGGTCGAATGCCTCGGGGCCTGCGCCAACGCGCCCATGGCGCAAATCGGCAAGGATTATTACGAAGACCTCACCGCCGAACGGTTTGGCGAGATGCTTGATGAGCTGCGCGCAGGCAAAGTCCCTGTGCCGGGGCCGCAGAACGGGCGTTATGCCTCTGAGCCGCGCAGCGGACTGACAAGCCTGACAGAATATGACAGCGGCAAGACCAAGTATAACGCCAGCGTGCAGCTTGCGACCGATATTGGCGACACGGTCAAGCGCATTGACGGGACCGAGGTGCCGTTGATTGCGCCGTGGCGTGACAAAGGGGCCAACCACGCGCCTGGTGCCTCGAAAGTCAAGACATCGGCGCCTGCGCCAGCAGAGGCCAAACCTGCTCCAGCGCCGAAAAAACCGGCCAAGAAAGCGGCGCCCAAGGCCAAAGCCGCAGCACCGGCTGCTCAGAAAAAGCCCGAAATGCTGAAAAAAGCGCGGGAGGGCGGTGCGGATGAACTGAAATTGATCAAGGGCGTCGGGCCCAAGCTTGAGGCGATGCTGCATGGCATGGGCGTGTTCCATTTCGATCAGATTGCAAGCTGGGGCGCCGAAGAGGTGGCCTGGGCGGACGACAACCTTGAAGGGTTCAAGGGCCGGGTCAGTCGGGATGACTGGGTTGGGCAGGCGAAGAAACTGGCGGCAGGAGAAACGACGGAATTCGCGAAGAAAGTTAAAAAAGGCGACGTCTACTAAGGACGATAGGGCCTGCGCGTAAGGGAGATTGAACAATGAACGGTGACAGTTTCGTGGCAACATGCAAGTTAGGCTGCTGGGCAATGGGGGTCGGTGCGGGCATCGTCGCAATGTACCTTGTTGCCGGGGAAACCGGGTTTTTGGCCGCTCTTCTGGTGGCCGTTGCGCTAGCGGTGTTTCTATCTCTCGTGCTGCAGTTGCTGTTTTGCTGGCCGCAGGAGGAAGAAGAGGGCAACGAATACGACGCGTCCGCCGTGCCGTCTGCACCCCAGGGCAAGCCACTTTCTGCCCCTGTTGCCACTGTTGGTCCGGCTGGTGCGGCCGCGGCAGCGAAGCCTGCGCCAAAGCCCAAAGCCAAGCCAAAGCCGAAACCCAAGCCAGCGCCGAAAGCCGAAGTCACACCTGACTATGACGGCGATGGGGTTCTGGAAGGCGAGAACGAAGGCTCGCGTCCTTCTGGCCTCAAGGCGGCGCGTGGCGGCAAGGCGGACAACCTCAAGGAAATCAAAGGTGTGGGTCCCAAGCTTGAGAAAATGCTCAACGAGATGGGCTTTTACCACTTTGACCAGGTGGCTGCGTGGAGCGCGAATGAAATCGCTTGGGTTGATGCCAACCTGAAAGGGTTCAAAGGCCGGGCGTCACGCGACAATTGGATCGAGCAGGCCAAAATTCTGGCCGCAGGTGGTGAGACGGAGTTTTCCAAGCGCGTGGACAAAGGCGACGTGTACTGAATGAGCGATTTGGATGAACGACAAAGACGCATTGTCGAAGAAAGGCCGACGGGCCGGGCTGGTGATTGCCGGCACGGGCGTGTTTTGGGTGTTGATCACCCTCATCGGCGAGAAAGAGGGCTTTGGCGTGCAGCTGCGGCTCTTCTTCGACGTGTTGGCGTTGTTGGGCTTTCTTTTTGCCTTTTGGCTCATCTACCAGATCTGGCGCGACAGCCGGGATAATTAGAGGTTAACGGGATGCTGAAAGATCAGGATCGGATTTTTACCAACCTTTACGGGATGCATGACCGCACCCTGAAGGGTGCCAAGGCGCGCGGCCATTGGGATGGCACGGCCAAGATCCTGCAAAACGGTCGGGATTGGATCGTGGATCAGATGAAGGCGTCGGGCCTACGTGGGCGCGGCGGTGCGGGTTTCCCTACCGGTTTGAAGTGGTCCTTCATGCCCAAGGAAAGTGATGGGCGTCCGGCTTACCTCGTGGTCAATGCCGACGAGTCCGAGCCGGGTACATGTAAAGACCGCGAGATCATGCGTCACGATCCGCACACGCTGGTCGAAGGCTGTCTGATTGCCAGTTTCGCGATGCAGGCGCATGCCTGTTACATCTATATTCGCGGCGAGTATATCCGCGAGAAAGAGGCGCTTCAGAACGCGATTGATGAGGCCTATGAGGCGGGTCTTGTAGGCAAAAATGCCTGCAAGTCGGGCTACGACTTTGACATTTACCTGCATCACGGGGCCGGGGCCTATATCTGCGGTGAGGAAACAGCACTTCTGGAAAGCCTTGAAGGCAAGAAAGGCATGCCGCGCATGAAGCCACCTTTCCCGGCAGGCGCGGGGCTTTATGGCTGTCCAACTACGGTGAACAATGTTGAATCGATTGCCGTGGTGCCCACCATCCTGCGCCGTGGGCCTGAATGGTTTGCGAGCTTCGGGCGTCCCAACAATTCGGGTACCAAGATTTTTGCCATCTCGGGCCATGTGAACAATCCTTGCGTGGTGGAAGACGCCATGTCGATCAGTTTTGAGGAGCTGATTGAAAAGCATTGCGGCGGCATTCGTGGCGGCTGGGGCAACCTTAAGGCTGTCATCCCCGGCGGCTCATCGGTGCCCTGTGTGCGCGGCGAGAATATGAAAGACGCGGTGATGGATTTCGACGCGCTGCGCGAGGTGGGTTCCTCGCTCGGCACGGCGGCGGTCATCGTGATGGATCAGAGTACCGACATCATCAAGGCGATCTGGCGACTCAGCAAATTCTACAAGCACGAAAGCTGTGGTCAGTGCACGCCGTGCCGTGAGGGCACAGGCTGGATGATGCGGGTCATGGACCGGCTGGTCAAAGGCGAGGCAGAGGTCGAGGAGATCGACATGCTCTTTGACGTCACCAAGCAAGTCGAGGGCCATACGATCTGTGCGCTTGGCGACGCGGCAGCGTGGCCCATTCAGGGGCTGATCCGCAATTTCCGCGATGAGATTGAGGACCGCATCAAAGCGCAGAAGACCGGCAAGGTTACAGCGGTGGCGGCGGAGTAGGGTATGGAAGCATTTGCAGAATACGGACATGCTATCGCGTCAGTGGCGTTAACCGTGATTTTCGGTCTTGTGATGAGCCCGCTTTCGGCGATGCGCAAAACTGCGGCGAAGCTGGCGCCGGGGGCTGAGCCGGAGGCGGATTACGGCAGTTCGGTTTATCGCTGGCATCGCGCTTATGCGAATCTGTCGGAAACGATGGGGTTCTTTGTTGCGTCGGTGGCCGCAGCCATTCTTGCAGGGGCCGATCCGTTCTGGGTGAACCTGCTGGCCTCGATCTTTTTCGTGAGCCGTCTTGTTCTGGCCGTTGTTCACATCAAGGGCATCGGCAAGCCGGATATGAGCGCGCGATCCTTTCTCTATGTCGCAGGGTGGCTGGCCTGCATCATTCTGTGCCTGATGGCAGTTATGGCGGTGTTGTGATGCTGATGGCGAGTGATCCCAAGCGCTTTGGGTGGCGCGCAACGATTGTGCTGAGCCTTCTGGTGGCCAGCATGGTCTTGTCCGCCTGTGGTCGAAAGAATGAGCGTATTCTCTTTGATGGCAACTTTTACAAGTCCAGAGCCAAGCACACGTCGGATGACCGTCAAAGTTTTATTGTCAGAGTGTCGCGCGCAGATCAGGGTTTGAACGGCGCAAGGGCCGCCGGAGAGCATGAAGGCAGGCGGTATTGTATCGAGAATTTCGGAACATCCGAAATTGCATGGATCAATGGTCCGGATGCAGAGGACGCTTTTTTGAGACGCGACGGCAATAGGCTGATCCTCGACGGACGGTGTGTGCTTTGGTAACTTTCTCTTTCATATCAGGATCTTGGTCCGTGTGTTATTGCATATCACACGCGTCCGGAACCATCTGCCTTGCAGATGGGGCCGCGGATGGTCCGTGCCCTGATCTTGTGACAAGAGGAGTCATCCAATGAAGTGGGTATCGAGCATTGTTTTGAGTGCGGTCATTGCGGTTTCAGCAGGGTCTGCACAGGCAGGACTAGCGGACGAACAGGACATCAATCAAAGGCTCTTGGTGGTCGCAGCTGCGGATAAAATTCGCCGCGCCTGTGATGACATCGGCGCACGGCTGTTCAAGGCGCGGTCTTACATCAATGAAATCAAGGATTTGGCGGCGGATCGGGGCTACAGCGACGCTGAGATCGACGCCTATATCAACGACAAGGCGGAAAAGGCGAAGATGCGCGAGCGGCGCAACGCCTATTTCAAATCCAAAGGTGCCAGCAATCTTGATGCCCAGAGCCTGTGTGTTCTGGGTCAGGCCGAGATGTCGCAAGGCACACAAATCGGCCAGTTGTTGAGGGCAAAGTGACGATCGGGGCGCGCATATCCTGTTTTGCAGCCCTGGCAACAGGGCCGCTTGCGGCTTGTGGTGCAGCGCCCGATCAAGACACGGCCTGTTACGGCAATACAGAAACAATTGAAGGCACCGAAGCTTGCGTGACCCTGATCCATGAACAGGGCCGCAAGGGCTTTGGTGCCTTTGTTCATCCCGATACTGTCAGCCGGCAAGGCGCAGCGCGCGCCGTGCTTGGGCTGGCACAAACCCATTGCGCGCAGGCTTTTGGTCTGCGGGCTGATCCCAACCTGACAGTCCAAAAAGGCGGCTGGGCGGTGCCCGGCGCCTGGGAAATCACAGGAAACTGCATATGAGCGATCTTCGCAAAATCATCATTGATGACCAGGAAGTGGAAGTGGATGGGGCGATGACCCTGATCCAGGCCTGTGAAGTGGCGGGCATCGAGATCCCGCGTTTTTGCTACCATGAACGGCTGTCGATTGCGGGAAACTGCCGGATGTGCCTCGTTGAGGTCGTGGGCGGTCCACCGAAACCGGCAGCATCTTGTGCGATGCAGGTGCGCGATTTGCGCCCTGGGCCCGAGGGCCAGCCGCCAGTGGTCAAGACGAATTCGCCGATGGTCAAGAAGGCCCGCGAAGGGGTCATGGAATTCCTGCTGATCAACCATCCGCTCGATTGCCCGATCTGCGATCAGGGGGGCGAATGTGACCTGCAGGATCAGGCCATGGCCTATGGTGTGGACTTCAGCCGCTTCCGCGAGGCGAAGCGGGCGGTTGAGGATTTGGATCTTGGACCACTTGTCGAAACTCACATGACCCGCTGCATTTCCTGCACGCGCTGTGTGCGTTTTACCACTGAGGTCGCGGGTATCAGCCAGATGGGCCAGACGGGCCGGGGCGAGGATGCCGAGATCACGTCCTATTTGGGTGAGACGCTCGACAGCAACTTGCAGGGCAATATCATTGATCTTTGCCCGGTGGGGGCGCTCGTGAGCAAGCCTTATGCCTTTACCGCGCGGCCTTGGGAGTTGACCAAGACCGAAACCATCGACGTGATGGATGCGTTGGGGTCGAACATTCGCGTGGACACCAAGGGGCGCGAGGTCATGCGCATCCTGCCGCGCAACCATGACGGCGTGAACGAGGAATGGATTTCGGACAAGACGCGCTTTGTCTGGGATGGCCTGCGCCGTCAACGTCTGGACAAGCCTTACATTCGTGAAAACGGCAAGCTGCGCCCGGCAGATTGGGGTGAGGCACTTAGCGCTGCGGCGGCGGCCATGAAGGACAAGAAAGTTGCCGGTCTCGTCGGTGATCTGGCTCCGGTCGAAGCGGCCTTCGCGCTCAAGCAGCTGGTCGAGGGGTTTGGCGGCTCTGTAGAGTGCCGAACGGATGGTGCAAAGCTGCCTGCAGGCAATCGTTCAGCCTATGTGGGCACGGCCGCGATTGAAGATGTCGACATGGCTGACAAAATCCTGCTGATCGGCACAAATCCCCGTCTGGAAGCTCCTGTGCTGAACGCGCGCATTCGCAAGGCCTGGAGCCAGGGGGCTGATGTTGTGATGGTCGGCGAAGCGGTCGATCTGACCTATGACTATGAGCATATGGGAACTGACCGTGCGGCGTTGGCCCATGTGGCAGGGCTCGATATGACCGAGCTGCACGACAAGAACTGCATTGCGATCGTTGGACAAGGCGCCCTGACCGGCGAAGATGGCGCGGCGGTTCTGGCGACGGTTCAGGCCATTTGTGAGAAATCAGGCGGCAAGATGCTTGTCCTGCATACGGCGGCGGGTCGTGTGGGCGCGATGGATGCGGGCTGCGTGACCGAAGGCGGTATTTCAGCCGCGCTCGAAGGCGCCGATGTGATTTACAACCTTGGTGCTGACGAGATCGAGATCGCGTCAGGGCCTTTTGTGATCTATCAGGGCAGCCATGGCGACCGTGGCGCGCACCGGGCTGACATTATCCTGCCGGGCGCGGCTTACACAGAAGAACAAGGGCTCTTCGTGAACACCGAAGGGCGTCCGCAACTGGCGCTGCGGGCGGGGCATCCGCCGGGTGAGGCCAAGGAGAACTGGGCCATCCTGCGTGCGCTTTCGGGCGAGATGGGATCGGCCTTGTCGTATGACAGCCTTGCTCAGCTGCGTCAGGCGCTCGTGGCCGAGGTGCCGCATCTGGCGCAGGTGGACGATGTTCCGGAAAACGCTTGGACCGCATTGCCCACGGGCAAGCTAGGCAAGGGCGTTTTGCAATCGGCAGTGGGTGATTTCTACCTCACCAACCCGGTTGCGCGCGCGAGCCAGCTTATGGCTGAACTCAGCGCCAACGCCAAAGCGCGCCACTCTGAGCCGGTGGCGGCAGAGTGATCCCGATTGCGTCACATATCGCGCCTGTCGCGCTATTGTGCCTGACGGCCTGCACCGTGTCCGACGGCGGCGATGGGGCTGTGACCTCAGCGGCGACTGGTAGCACAGCCGAGTATCTTGGCATCGAGACGCGGCTTCTGGACGGGGATCTGGTGAATTTCAACGTGGCCATGCGCGGCGCGCAATCCTCTGA
The DNA here is from genome assembly GCA_947496175.1 of uncultured Roseovarius sp. Classification (GTDB taxonomy): domain Bacteria; phylum Pseudomonadota; class Alphaproteobacteria; order Rhodobacterales; family Rhodobacteraceae; genus Roseovarius. Next base: position 809,598 of record CANMBU010000003.1, on the reverse strand, counting down.
GGATGTGGCGCGTTACGCGGAATGTGCGGCGGCGGAATACACGCTCATCCGGGGCTATGGATTCGCGCGTCACCTGCGTACAAATGTGGATGAAGCGGGTGGCGTCTGGACCGCAGATGCGGTTTACACCATCTCGCCATCCTTGCCCGATGGCATAAAGAAAATCGACGCGGAAGTCGTCGCCGCCAATTGCGCGGAAAACGGGATACCGAGGGTTTGAGGGGCTGATGGCTGAATTTCTGACAACACCGCTGGGAACATTGGTGATCATCGTGGCGCAATGCCTTGCCGTTGTGGGCTTTGTGATGGTCTCGCTTTTGTTCCTCGTCTACGGCGACCGCAAGATCTGGGCCGCGGTACAGATGCGACGCGGGCCCAATGTGGTGGGCGCTTACGGGCTTTTGCAGACCGTGGCGGACGCACTGAAATACGTGGTCAAAGAGGTGGTCGTCCCCGCTGGGGCGGACAAGACCGTGTTCATGCTGGCCCCGATGGCCAGCTTTGTTTTGGCGGTCCTGGCCTGGGCGGTGATCCCGCTCAATGAGGGTTGGGTTCTGAGCGACATCAACGTCGCCATCCTTTTTGTCTTCGCCGTCTCCTCTTTGGAAGTCTACGGCGTGATCATGGGCGGTTGGGCGTCGAACTCGAAATATCCGTTCCTCGGCTCGCTGCGCTCTGCGGCTCAGATGATTTCCTACGAGGTGTCCATTGGCCTGATCATCGTGGGGGTGATCATCTCCACCGGGTCTATGAACTTTGGCAATATCGTTGCCGCACAAGACACCGCCTATGGGTTCTTTGGCTGGTACTGGTTGCCACATCTGCCGATGGTGTTCCTGTTCTTTATCTCTGCACTGGCAGAAACCAACCGCCCGCCATTTGACTTGCCAGAGGCGGAGTCGGAGTTGGTTGCGGGTTATCAGGTAGAATACTCCTCAACGCCGTTCCTTTTGTTCATGGCGGGTGAGTACATCGCCATCTTCCTGATGTGCGCGCTGACCTCGCTCTTGTTCTTCGGCGGTTGGCTTTCGCCCATTCCGGGCATCCCGGACGGGGTGGGGTGGATGATCGCCAAAATGGCGTTCTTCTTCTTCATCTTCGCGATGGTGAAGGCGATCACGCCGCGCTACCGCTATGACCAGTTGATGCGCATCGGCTGGAAAGTGTTCCTGCCGCTCTCACTGGCCTGGGTGGTGATCATCGCCTTCCTGGCGAAATTCGAAGTCTTTGGGGCCTTCTGGGCCCGCTACGCGATGGGAGGCTGATCTCTTGGGGATCGACTGCGTCCTTTTTGACCGGCTGGTCGAGCTTTCGACCCGGTTCCAGCCCAAGGGCCGGAGCCTGATGCTTGGCCGTCAGAAATTTCGCATTCAGACGCAGTTTCGGCACTTCTACGACCAGTCCTTGCAGGCGTATGGTCTTAACGGGCGGCGCTTCGACTATTTGCAGGATGATGGCTATTCCGAAACGCTTTTGGAAAAGCTGGGCTTTGGCGCGGTTGAGACAATGGATTTCTCTGGCTATGAGGGCGCGCAGGTCATTCATGACCTCAACACATTGCCTTCTGAAGAGCTGGAAGATCAGTTCGATTTCATCTTTGACGGGGGCACGATTGAGCACGTGTTTAACGTGCCCAATGCGCTCGAGTCGGTGCTGCGGATGCTGAAAGTGGGCGGGCGGTTTGTGTCGGCCAACGGGCTGAATGGCTGGTACGGGCATGGCATGTATCAGTTCAACCCCGAGCTTGTCTGGACCTTCTGGAAACGCGCCTGCAACTGCAATGTCATTGATTGCCGGGCGGTGCCGATTGAACCCACGTCAGAGTTTGGGCCGGTTGAATTTGAAGACCCTGCCAACACCGGCGTGCGGCTTAAACTTGCCAAGAAGATAGGGCCGGGGCGCACATATCTTTACTACGAAGTTGAAAAGACCGCCGACTCGCATTTGCCGAAATACGCACTGCAAAGCGACTACGAGACCAAGTGGCAAGGCCACGAAAACGCCGGGGAAACCCGGTTTGAAGAGATGAGGACGTAACGCATGACACAGATCGATTACGGACGTGCCGCGGGATACTTTCTGCTCAAGGATTTCTTTGTGGGCTTCAAGCTGGGGCTGAAGTATTTCTTTGCGCCCAAGGCGACGCTGAACTACCCGCATGAGAAAGGCCCACTCAGCCCGCGTTTTCGCGGGGAACATGCCCTGCGTCGCTATCCCAATGGCGAGGAACGATGCATTGCCTGCAAGCTTTGTGAGGCGATTTGCCCGGCGCAGGCGATCACGATTGATGCCGAGCCGCGCGATGACGGGTCCCGCCGCACCACGCGCTATGACATCGACATGACGAAATGCATCTATTGCGGCTTCTGCCAGGAGGCCTGCCCGGTGGATGCCATTGTCGAGGGGCCGAATTTCGAGTTCGCCACCGAGACCCGCGAAGAGCTGTTCTATGACAAGGACAAGCTTCTGGACAATGGCGAGCGCTGGGAAGCCGAGATTGCGCGGAACCTTGAGATGGATGCGCCTTACCGATGAATGACCCAGTTAACCCTTTTGCCGCGATGATGGCGCAGGCGCAGGAGATGGCGAAGGCCTTCAATCCGGCACTGGAGTCGTTTTCGCCCAAGGACATGGAGACGCTGTGGCCGACGATGCCCAAGGAATTCATGGAAATGATGTTCGGCAAGGGGATCTCCAAGGACGGGCTGGACGCGCGCACACGGCTGCTCATTACGCTGGCGGGGCTGACCATGTTGGGCGCGCAGAGCGACACGCAGATGCGGATGACGGTGCGCCACGCATTGGAAGCGGGGGCCACCAAGGATGAAATTGCCGAGACCATCGCAATGATGTCGATGTTTGCCGGTATTCCGTCGATGAACCGGGCCATGGAATTCGCCCGTCAGGTTCTCGATGAGCATGAAGACAAGGATAAAGAGACATGAGCGTCGCGGTATTTTCCTTTTACCTCTTTGCGATATCAGCGCTGGTCGGCGGGTTGTTCACGGTGATCAGCCGCAATCCGGTGCATTCAGTGCTCTGGCTGATCCTGTCGTTCATTAGTGCTGCGGGGCTTTTCGTGCTCCTCGGGGCTGAGTTCGTCGCGATGCTGCTGATCATCGTCTATGTGGGCGCGGTGGCGGTTCTGTTCCTCTTCGTCGTTATGATGCTCGATGTGGATTTCGCCGAGCTGAAGGCGGAAATGGCGAAGTATATGCCGCTTGCTCTGCTGATTGGGGTGATCCTGTTGATGCAGTTCGGCGTGGCGTTCGGCAATTGGCAGATGGCCGATGGTGCCGAAGCGGCACGCGGTGCGGTGACGCCGACGGATATGGAAAACACGCGTGCTTTGGGGATGATCCTATATGACAAGTATTTCCTGCTCTTCCAACTGTCGGGCCTGATCCTGCTGGTTGCCATGGTCGGGGCGATTGCCTTGACACTGCGGCACCGCTCGGACGTCAAACGTCAGGATGTTCTGGCGCAGATGTACCGTGATCCGGCCAAGGCGATGGAGCTTAAGGACGTTAAACCGGGGCAGGGGCTTTGATCGCCAAGAGCACATATGCACTGGCCCTGGGGCTGGTGATGACAGGTGCAGGCGCTTGCGCCGCGGTGAGCCTCGCGGATTGCATGCGCACCACGCATATCAGCCATGGTGGCGAGGATATGCACCGTGATCTGGGCGAGGGGCGCGTGATGTGGCGCGACTGGTGGAGCCACGAGGCGACCGCGTCGACCTATGTGATCGTCGATTGTGCCGAGGGCCGTGCTTTGCGGTTCCTGACTGCGGCAGAGAACCTGAGCGATGAGCCGCCTTTTGATCGCACCGAAGCAGCGCTCAAGATTGTAGAACGCCACGAAAGCGGCGCGCGGGTCTTTGCCACGCTGGAGCGTATGGCGGCGGATTTGGAAGACGAGGCGCGCAAGATCAGCATCGAGACGTTGAGTACAGAACCCTGCGCTTGCGCGGCACTTTATGCCGACGCGCGCGACTATAGGGAGGCGTTTCAGCTAGACGGCTGAGGCGAAAGGACAAGAGACCGGAATGGACGACGCATACGACGCATACGACACATACCGCCAAAAGAAAGCCAGACGCCAGCGCGTCGTGGTCTGCGGTGTTGTGCTCTTTGCTCTGGCACCCGCGGTGGTGCTCGGCCTGCCGATCAAGGGGTTGGATTTTGCCGGACTGGCCAAGACGGGTTTTGCGCCTGCACTGGTTGTCGATCCGGATTGCAAGAGATATGGGGCAGGCGGGGTTGCCTGCGCCGAATAACAAAGACGCGAGAAGAACGGGACCGAGGGACGACATGATTGGACTGGAACATTACCTGACGGTGGCAGCGGCGCTGTTCGTCATCGGGATTTTCGGGCTCTTTCTGAATAGAAAGAACGTGATCATCCTTTTGATGTCGATCGAATTGATGCTCTTGTCGGTCAACATCAACCTTGTCGCCTTTTCAAGCTTCCTGGGCGATCTGGTGGGGCAGGTGTTCACGCTCTTTGTGCTGACCGTGGCCGCCGCCGAGGCCGCGATTGGTTTGGCTATTCTCGTCTGCTTCTTCCGCAACCGTGGCACGATCGCGGTGGAAGATATCAACGTGATGAAGGGGTAAGGGCGATGGAAGCGGGTTACTCGACAAAAGTAGGTTCAGTTAACCGAAATGGCCAAGTCGTCATTCGAAAGACAGCCATCGACGGTAATGACCACTTGCAGAAAGTTTATCAAGTTGGCTGTTCGAACTGTGGAGCAGTCTATGGCGCTAATGGCAGTGACTTGCACTTGAGAAAGTGCCCTGATTGTCAGTCGGGGCAGCCGGGACTGGAGTGCCATTAATGGAACAAATCATCCTCTTTGCCCCGCTGGTGGGTGCGATTATCGCGGGCTTTGGCTGGCGCGTTATTGGCGATGTTGGCGCGCAATGGGTGGCAACGGGGTTGCTTTTCCTGTCGGCCATCCTGAGCTGGATCGTTTTCCTGGGCTTCGACGGCACCACGCAAAGCATTCACATCCTTGATTGGGTACGCTCGGGCACGCTGGATACGGCTTGGGCCATAAGGCTGGACAGGTTGACAGCGATCATGCTGATCGTGATCACCACGGTCTCTGCGCTCGTCCATCTCTATTCCATGGGCTACATGGCGCATGATGAGAATTTTGCCGACGACGAAAGCTATCGTCCAAGGTTCTTTGCCTATCTGAGCCTCTTTACTTTTGCCATGCTCATGCTGGTGACCGCCGACAACCTGCTGCAAATGTTCTTTGGCTGGGAGGGTGTGGGCCTCGCCTCTTACCTGCTGATCGGTTTCTACTTCCGCAAACCAAGCGCCAATGCCGCCGCGATCAAGGCGTTTGTGGTCAACCGCGTGGGTGACTTTGGGTTTGCCTTGGGCATTTTCGCGCTCTTCTTCCTTGTCGACTCGATCAAGTTTGACGATGTCTTCGCCGCCGCACCGGAGCTGGCCGAGACACAGCTGACATTCCTGTGGACGGAATGGAACGCAGCCAACCTGATTGCGTTCCTGCTCTTCGTGGGCGCGATGGGTAAATCGGCGCAGCTTATCCTGCATACGTGGCTGCCCGATGCGATGGAAGGCCCGACGCCGGTGTCGGCGCTCATTCATGCCGCGACCATGGTGACAGCGGGTGTGTTCCTCGTCTGCCGGATGTCGCCAATCATGGAATTTGCCCCAAGCGCTTTGGCTTTTGTCACTGTGCTGGGCGCGATGACGGCCTTCTTTGCGGCAACCGTGGGGCTGGTGCAGAATGACATTAAGCGGGTCATCGCGTATTCGACTTGTTCGCAGCTTGGCTACATGTTCGTGGCCGCAGGCGTGGGGGCCTACTCAGTCGCGATGTTCCATCTGCTGACGCACGCCTTCTTCAAAGCGATGCTCTTTTTGGGCGCAGGCTCGGTCATCCACGGGATGCACCATGAGCAAGATATGCGGAACTACGGCGGGCTTCGCAAGAAGCTGCCCTATACATTCTGGGCGATGCTGATCGGGACGTTGGCCATCACCGGCGTGGGCATTCCGCTGACCACGATTGGGTTTGCCGGGTTCCTCAGCAAAGACGCCATCATCGAGAGCGCCTATGCGGGCACGGCGGGTGGTTTCGCCTTCTGGGCGCTCGTGATCGCGGCGCTCTTTACCAGTTTCTATAGCTGGCGCCTGATGTTCCTGACCTTCTGGGGCGAGCCACGGGGCGACAAGCACACCCATGAGCATGCGCATGAAAGCCCGATGGTCATGCTGGCCCCGCTGGGGGTTCTGGCCGTTGGCTCGGTGCTGGCCGGTATGGTGTGGTACAACAGCTTCTTTGGCCACACCGACCAGGTCGCAAAGTTCTTTGGTGTGCCTTATGCAGAAGAACAGCACCATGGTGACGATCACGCAAAGGATGAAAGCCATGGTGATGAGCATGCTGATGACGGCCATGGCGAGGAAAAGGCTGCAGAAGGCCATGGCGAGAAAGGCAAGGGCGAAGAGCACCACTATGTCTTTACCGGCAAGCCGGGCGAGGGCGCGATCTACACCAGCCCTGAGAACACCGTCATCAATGATGCCCACAAGGTTCCAAAATGGGTCAAGGCCAGCCCGTTTGTGGCGATGGTCATTGGCTTCCTGACGGCCTTCTGGTTCTACATTATCAACCCGTCCATTCCGGGGCGCCTGGCTGAGAACCAGCGTCCTTTGTACCTGTTCCTCTTGAACAAATGGTACTTTGACGAAATCTATGACTTCCTCTTTGTGCGCCCAGCCAAGGCTCTGGGACATCTTCTCTGGAAGCGCGGGGATGGCAATGTCATTGACGGCTCGATCAATGGCGTGGCGATGGGGATCATCCCCTTCTTCACCCGCCTCGCGGGCCGCGCGCAGTCGGGCTACATCTTTACCTACGCCTTCGCCATGGTGATCGGCATCGCGGTGCTTGTCACCTGGATGAGCCTCAGCGGGGGGGCAGAGTAATGCCTTTGCTTGCTTTGATATCGCTTGGCGTGGCTTTCGCGGGTGTGATGTATCTTTCGGATGAGCGCTCTGAGTATCGCAGATATGCGAAAATCGGAGTCATCGTCGGGGCCATTGGAGCCACTCTTACGGGGATGGCAACCCTGGGTCCCATGGCGGCCTTGTTGATTTTTGCGGTTTTTGTTGCAATCGCATTCTACTACCAGATTTGGAGATGATGTAATGGAATCCAATCTTCTTTCCATCATCACGTTCATTCCCGCGATTGCTGCGCTGATCCTCGGCGTGTTCCTGCGCGGCGAAGATGAAACGGCGCAGCGCAATGCCAAATGGGTGGCACTGATTGCGACATCGCTGACCTTCCTGGTGTCGATCTTTGTGCTTGTGGGCTTTGACCCCAATGACACCAATTTTCAGTTCGTTGAAGAGCGCCAATGGCTTTTGGGGCTACAATACAAGATGGGTGTGGACGGGATCAGCATTCTTTTTGTGATGCTGACGACCTTCATGATGCCGATCACAATCGCGGCGTCGTGGAATGTCACACACCGGGTCAAGGAATACATGATCGCCTTCCTGATCCTTGAAACGCTCATGCTGGGTGTGTTCATGGCGCTCGATCTGGTGCTGTTCTACCTGTTCTTTGAAGCCGGGCTCATTCCGATGTTCCTGATCATCGGGATCTGGGGCGGCAAGGAGCGCATTTATGCGTCCTTCAAGTTCTTCCTCTACACCTTCCTTGGCTCAGTACTGATGCTGGTGGCCATGGTTGCGATGTTCTCTGAGGCGGGGACGACGGACATTCCAACCCTGATGAGCCATCAGTTTGGGTCCGAGACCTTCTCGCTTCTGGGTGTGCAGATTGTGGGCGGCATGCAGACGCTGATGTTCCTGGCTTTCTTTGCCAGCTTTGCGGTGAAAATGCCGATGTGGCCGGTGCACACCTGGCTGCCGGACGCGCACGTGCAGGCGCCCACGGCAGGCTCTGTCGTGCTGGCCGCGATCCTTTTGAAGATGGGAGGCTATGGCTTCCTGCGGTTCAGCTTGCCGATGTTCCCGATTGGGTCCGAGGTGATGACGCCACTGGTGCTGTGGATGTCTGCGATTGCCATTGTCTACACCTCGCTGGTGGCGCTGGCGCAGGAGGATATGAAGAAGCTCATCGCTTACAGTTCGGTCGCCCATATGGGCTATGTCACCATGGGTATCTTTGCGGCGAACCAACAGGGCATTGACGGCGCGATCTTCCAGATGCTGAGCCACGGCTTTATCTCAGGCGCGCTCTTTCTCTGTGTTGGTGTGATCTATGACCGGATGCACACACGTGAGATTGACGCCTATGGTGGGCTGGTGAACCGGATGCCGGCCTATGCGCTGATCTTCATGCTCTTTACCATGGCCAATGTGGGCCTGCCGGGCACTTCGGGGTTCATTGGTGAATTCCTGACGCTGGTGGGGATCTTCCAGGTCAACACATGGGTGGCGCTGGTGGCCACATCGGGCGTGATCCTGTCGGCGGCCTATGCGCTCTGGCTCTATCGCCGGGTGGTGATGGGCGATCTGATCAAGGAAAGCCTGAAATCCATCACCGACATGAGCAAACGCGAACGTGCAATTTTTGCGCCGCTGGTGGTGATGACCATCCTTCTGGGCGTCTATCCCAGCCTTGTGACCGATATCATCGGACCTTCGGTTGAGGCGCTGATTTCCAATTATGAGCTGGCCCTGGCCGAGGCGGATGCCGCGACCAAGCTGGCCGCTGCGACGGAGTAAGATCATGCAGGCAGATCTCATAGTCATTCTGCCCGAGATTGTCCTCTCGGTTTATGCCATCGCGGCGCTTCTCGTTGGGGCCTACACAAGTCAGGATCGTATGGCGAGCCTGCTGGTTTGGGTGACGGCGGGGTTGATGACCGCCGTGGCGCTCTGGATCGGGGTCAGCGGCGAGGGTACACGCACCGCTTTTGGCGGCATGTTCAACGATGACGGCTTTGCGCGGTTTGCCAAGGTGACGATCCTGCTTTCGGCCTCGGCGGTGCTGGTCATGGGGCAGGATTACATGGCCCGGCGTGATATTCTGCGGTTTGAGTATCCGCTGCTCATTGCCTTGTCGGCGGTGGGTATGATGATGATGGTCAGCGCGGGCGACCTCATGGCGCTTTACATGGGGCTGGAGCTTCAATCGCTGGCGCTTTACGTGGTGGCGTCGCTGCGGCGCGACAGTGTGAAATCGACCGAGGCCGGGTTGAAGTACTTCGTGCTTGGGGCGTTGAGTTCCGGATTGCTGCTTTACGGTGCATCTTTGGTTTATGGCTTTGCTGGCACGACGCTTTTCTCTGGCATCATCGAAGCGGCGGATGGCCGTGCGCCTCTGGGGCTGCTCATTGGTCTGGTGTTTGTGATCTCCGGCATGGCGTTCAAGGTCTCGGCTGTACCGTTCCACATGTGGACGCCGGATGTCTATGAAGGTGCGCCCACACCGATCACGGCGTTTTTCGCCACTGCGCCGAAAGTCGCCGCCATGGCACTGTTCGCGCGGGTGGTGCATGACGCATTTGGCGGGGTGGTCAAAGACTGGCAGCAGGTGGTTGCGCTCTTGTCGCTCCTGTCAATGTTCCTGGGGGCTATTGCCGCGATTGGCCAGCGCGATATCAAACGGCTGATGGCTTATTCGTCGATTGCGCATATGGGCTATGCGCTGATGGGACTGGCCGCTGGCACGGTGTTTGGCGTACAGGCAATGCTCATTTACATGGCCATCTATGTGACCATGAATGTGGGCACGTTCGCGTTTATCCTGTCGATGGAACGCGACGGACGCCCCGTCACAGATATCAACAGTCTCAATATGTATTCCCGCGCTCAGCCGGGTCGTGCCATGGCAATGCTGATCCTGCTCTTCAGCCTGGCCGGTGTGCCGCCGCTTCTGGGCTTTTTCGGCAAGCTCTACGTGCTGCGTGCGGCCTATGAGGGTGGTTTGGCCTGGCTCGCGGTGGCCGGTGTGATCGCCTCGGTGATCGGCGCGTTCTATTACCTGCGCATCGTCTATTTCATGTATTTCGGCGAAGAGGGTGAACCGATTGAAACCGGCAAGTCGCCCGTGCTCTGGGGGTTCCTCATGGCGTCGGCCACGATCATGCTGGTGGGCATCGTCAACATGTTCGGTGTCGAGGGTATGGCGCAGGCGGCGGCGGCGACGCTTGTCAACTGATCTGTCTTTGAATGAAGAAAAGGGTGACGCGCCTCTGGCGCGTCGCTTTGTTTTAAGGACGCCTCCGGCGGGAGTATTTTTCGAACGATGAAAGACGGGTGGCCAGAGGGATATGGGCGGCGTGTGCTGGCGGAGGTGGACAGCACCAATGCCGAGGCTGCGCGGATTGCGCCTACGCTGGCCGGGCCGGAATGGATTTTGGCTTTGCGTCAGACGGCGGCGCGGGGGCGGCGGGGCCGGGTGTGGCAAAACCCGGAGGGGAACTTTGCCGCCACTTTGGTCATGCGTCCCGAAGGTGCGCCGGGGCAGGTGGCGCTGCGGTCTTTTGTGGCCTCGCTGGCGCTTTATGATGCAGTGGTGGCCGTGACAGGTCGAGGTGATGGCCTGATGCTCAAATGGCCCAATGATGTGCTTTTGAATGGTGGCAAGCTGGCTGGTATTCTTTTGGAGAGCATGGGCCGAGGCGGGGCAGTGACACATCTGGCGATTGGTATTGGTGTAAACCTGGCTGAAGCCCCGCAGATGGCGGAGGTTGAGGCAGGTGCGTTGCGGCCCGTGTCACTCTTGTCCGAGAGCGGTGTAGCCATCACCCCGGACGACTTTCTGGACGCGTTGGCGGGCGCTTATGCACGCATTGAGGCGCAATTTCGGAGCTTTGGATTTGCGCCTATTCGCTCGGCGTGGCTCGACCGTGCAGCGAAACTGGGTGAGGTGATCACCGCGCGCACCAGCCGCGAGACGGTGACCGGAGTATTCGAGACAGTGGACGAGGCGGGCAATCTTGTTCTATTGAGCGGCAAAAAGCGGCATGCCATTCCGGCGGCCGATGTGTTTTTCTGAAAGGCTCAGATATGCTTCTGGCCATTGATTGCGGCAACACAAATACGGTCTTCTCGATCTGGGACGGCAGTCAGTTCGTATGCACGATGCGCACGTCAACGCACCATTCGCGTACGGCGGATGCCTATTTCACCTGGTTTACGACGCTGTTGAAGCATTACGAGATCGAGCCGGACATCACCGACGTGATCATTTCCTCCACTGTGCCCCGTGTGGTTTTTAACCTTCGTGTCTTTACGGATCGGTTTTTTGGGTGCCGGCCACTTGTTGTGGGCAAGCCAGAATGTGAATTGCCGCATCCGCCACGTGTGGATGAGGGCACGATTGTGGGGCCAGACCGGCTGGTCAATGCGGCGGGTGCTTATGACCGGCATGGCGGCAATTTGATCGTGGTTGACTTTGGCACGGCCACGACATTTGACGTGGTATCCAAGGACGGCAACTACATTGGCGGGGTCATCGCGCCGGGGGTGAACCTGTCGCTGGAGGCGCTGCATATGGCGGCCGCCGCCTTGCCGCATGTGGATATCGGCAAGCCGCAAAAGGTCATCGGGACCAATACGGTCGACTGCATGCAGTCAGGTGTCTATTGGGGCTATATCGGCCTTGTGCGCGAGATTTGTGAACGCATCCGTGCCGAGCGCGACCGCGATATGAAAGTGCTGGCGACAGGCGGGCTGGCGCCTTTGCTTCAGCAAAGCGCCAATCTATTTGATGTCTACGAAGAAGATCTGACGATGCATGGGCTGACCGTCATCCATGCTTATAACAAGAAAGATTAATGCAGAATGAGCAGTGAACGTTTGATCTATCTGCCCCTGGGCGGGGCGGGCGAGATCGGGATGAATGCCTATGTCTATGGCTACGGCAAACCGGATCAGGAACGGCTGATCCTGGTCGATTTGGGTGTGACCTTTCCGGATATGGATGGCAGCCCCGGTGTGGATCTGATTTTTCCCGATATTCAGTGGCTTGCAGAGCGTTCGTCACAGCTGGAAGCGGTGTTTGTTACCCATGCGCATGAGGATCACGTAGGCGCTGTGGCGCATTACTATGAGCAGCTGGGCGTGCCGATCTATGCCCGGGCGTTTACCGCCAATATTGCCCGGCGCAAGATGGAGGATCACGGACACCCGGAGGAGGCTGTGCGCACCGTGTCTGCCTGGCCCGAGGTAACGGAGGCCGGGCCTTTCAAGGTTGGGTTTGTACCCATATCCCATTCGATCCCCGAAAGCTCTGGTCTGGTGATTGATACGCCTGCGGGACGGCTGGTGCATTCAGGTGATTTCAAGATGGATACCGATCCGGTGGTCGGAGAGCCGTTTGACGAAGGTCTCTGGCGCTCTTTGGCTGAACCGGGTGTGCGGGCTTTGATGTGTGATTCCACCAATGTGTTCACGCATCATGAGGGCCGCTCCGAGAGCATGCTTGGGCCGGATATTGAGGCGTTGATTGCCGGGTGCAAGGGCGCGTTTGTGGCGACGACATTTGCCAGCAACGTGGCGCGAGTGAAGACGCTGGCAGAGGCCGGTCAGCGCGCGGGGCGGTCGGTTTGCCTGATGGGGCGGGCGATGCGGCGAATGATTGAAGCCTCAATCGAAACAGGCGTCTTGGGAGATTTTCCAAGGACGGTGAGCCCGGAGGATGCGCGCGAGATCCCACGCGAGAACCTGATGCTCATTGTCACCGGAAGCCAGGGGGAACGCCGCGCGGCGAGTGCGCAACTGGCCAATGGCAAATACAACGGGATTGAGTTGCGGGAGGGCGACACGTTCCTCTTCTCATCCAAGACCATCCCCGGCAATGAGCGCGGTGTCATCCGCATCATGAACCAGTTCAGCGAGATGGGGGTGGATGTCATTGATGACAGCAGCGGAAACTACCATGTCTCCGGCCATGCCAATCGCCCTGATCTGAGCCGGTTGCACAAGATTTTGCAGCCGCAGGTCGTGGTGCCGATGCATGGGGAGCACCGGCATTTGCGTGAACATGTGAAATTGGCGGGGGAAAACCGCATCGGTGGGGTTTTGGTCCCCAATGGAACGATGATCGACCTCAGCGGCAATCGCGCCGAAGTGGTGGAATTTGTGGAAACCGGGCGCACCTATCTGGATGGATCGGTCAAGATCGGGGCACTGGATGGCATCGTGCGGGATCGCATTCGCATGGCCCTGAATGGACATGTGACGGTCAATGTGATCCTCGATGAAGAGGATGAACCTCTGGGCGAGCCGTGGTGTGAAGTCCGGGGTCTTGCCGAGACCGGCAACAGCCGTGCGCCTCTGGTCGACGTGTTGGAAGAGGATCTCAGCCAGTTCATGGGCCGGGCGAAATCCGCGACGCTGAGCGATGATGATGTGCTGGAGGACGGGTTGCGCAAGGTTGTTCGCAATTCAGCTATGGGCGAGATTGGCAAGAAACCCGAAGTGACGGTGATCATCAGCCGGTTGAGTTGAGGCATACCACGTCCAGGACTTGATCCGGGACCTCTTTTGGGTGCTGTCGATGAGACCCCGGATCATCTCCGGGCGTGATGAGGCGGTTGAAAAACGTCATTCCGAACGCCGCAAACCGTAAAGACAGAGGCTCGTCTTGTGTCCTTTCATTGGGGTAAAGGAGGATGCGTCATGCCTTTCACTGCAACAGACCTCATCGACCTTGAACGCTACCCCATCCATTGCGAGGGAGCAGAGCGGGACGCGGTGATTGCACATGTGCGGGCCGATCTGGCGCGAGATGGCTGCGCAGTGCTTCGGGGGTTTCTGACGCCTAAGGCCATTGCGGCACTGACCGAGGAGGCTGATGGCGTGGCCGGGAAGGGGCATCGCAGCTTTAATCGCACCAATGCCTATTTCACGCGCGATGATCCAGACCTGCCGGAGGAGGACCCAAGGCGGCAGTTCTTTGAGCGCTCCAACACCTTCATTCCGGCGGATAATTTTGAGGCGACTGGCGCGTTGCGGGTGATCCATGATGCGCCGGGGTTTGACGGGTTCATTCAGGACTGCCTGCAGGAGGAGAAGTTTTACCGCTATGCCGATCCCCTGGCCGATGTGATCGTGAATATGGCCGAAGAGGGCAACGGGTTTCCGTGGCATTTTGACACCAACAATTTCACCGTGACGCTGGCCATTCAGAACGCCGAAGAGGGCGGCGCGTTTGAATATGCGCCGATGATCCGCCGCGAAGGTGAGAATTTTGCAGAAGTGTCGCGGGTGCTTGATGGCACGTCCGATAAAGTGACAGTCCTGGAGCTGCAGCCGGGCGATCTACAGCTTTTCCGGGGGCGCTATTCGCTGCACCGCGTGGCGCCTTTGAAAGGGTCGACGCGGCGCTATGTGGCGATCTTTTCTTATGTCGAAGAGCCGGGCATGGTCGGCGCGCCGGAACGCACCAAGCAGCTTTATGGTCGGGTGCTGCCCATTCATCTGGAGCGCGCAGGGCTTAGGGCGGATGCGTTTATTGATTAAACGCATTTGAAGGGAAGCCTCAGGATTTGGGGGCGCGGTGTCTTCTTGTCAGAAATGCCAGAGTAGCAAGGTGTACAACAATTTTTTCACCGCAAACTCTTGGTCGCTTGAGAATGCCGAAGGCAGAGTGTAATAGATCGATGTGCAACTCAGCCATAAGTTGCGCGGAAATAACGGGAAAAAAGAAAGTCGAAAATGAAATTTACCATCCGCCGATCGGTAGCTCTGTTGTCTCTGGTTGTTTTGTCTTCATGTGCAGAACCAATAAGTCCAGAACAAAGAGCGCTGCTGGAACAAGACATGAAAATTGTTGCAAAGCGAGTTGAGGCGGATGTTGAAAAGGTCGCGCCGTTATATGTGCGCGCCTGTGTCGCTCATATTGAGGGCACAGAATTTGATGATACAGCGCTGCGAACGCCCCCTTTCAAAGCTCAGACCTCGGGATCTAACACGGTGTATGGAGGCAAGTGGTCTGGCCAGAATAGCTTTGAAGCGAACCGTCGTTTTTTAGCTCTTACAGAGGATGGCTGCGATTTCAATATTTTAACGACGTCAGGGCAACGCGCGAATGGCGGGGCATTCCAAAAGCCAGCCCCATTGTTTGAACAGGAGATGCGCAAGGCCGGGTATCAACTGACAAACTTTAAGCCTGCAAGTGCTGGAGGTACCTTTGCCAGCGCGGGGCTGGGCGCGTTGGTGCCAGGACCGACCCAACGCGTCAATGAAGGCTCCGGACGGGCGCGCAAAGGAGATATTGATGTGCTTATTCGCGTCGTCTCGATAAAACGGAAGAGCGATTTGTTGACCTTGGGGCATTTGCTGCGGGTTGTAAAATAGGCATCCCCTATAGGGTGTCTGACCTATTTTTTGCTAATGTCGTGTCAGTTCATGCAGGCCGGGGTGGACCCCGGCTTTGCTCTTTCCGATGATGTGAAAACCAGATTTACGACGCCATGCGCTCCTCAAAGCTTTTGGCGATGAAGCTGGGCATGTCATCGCCCATGCCGACGACCTTGTTGTCTTTGCCTTTGCCGCCCTTGTCGCGGGGTTTGCGAGCGGGCTTTTGGGGCTCTTCCGCCTCAGTGGCCTCGCCGGCTTCAGTCTCGGGCTCTGCCATGGGCGCGTCCTCGGACTTGCGGCTGCGGGAGCGGCGCTTTTTGGGCGCTTCGTCCTGCGCAACCTCGTCTTCCGGTTTGTCAGATTTCAGAGGGTTCTCAAGGCGCGGGATGTCTTTCTGAATGAGCGCCTCAACAGCGGCCAGCGCCTTGGTGTCGCGGGGATTGCAGAGCGTGATCGCCTTGCCGTCGCGTCCGGCACGGCCTGTGCGGCCGATGCGGTGCACGTAGTCTTCGGGATGGCCGGGCACGTCGAAGTTAAAGACATGGCTTACTGCGGGCACATCCAAACCACGTGCGGCGACATCTGAGGCCACGAGGAACCGCAGCTCACCATTGCGGAACCCATCAAGCGTGCGGGTGCGCTGGCTCTGGTCGAGATCGCCATGGATGGGGGCTGCGTCATAGCCATATTTCTTGAGCGATTTTGCGACGATATCCACATCCGTCTTGCGGTTGCAGAAGATGATCGCATTGGTGCAGGCTTCGCCCTCGGCGTCAATCAGCGCGCGCAGCAGTTTGCGTTTTTCGCTGTCGGCGCGCTCGCGCCGCGAAGGTTTGAAGATGGCAACGCCCTGTTCAATGGTCTCGGACGCTGTTGCCTGACGGGCCACTTCGACACGGGCCGGGGCCTGCAGGAAGGTGTTGGTGATCCGTTCAATCTCGGGTGCCATGGTGGCGGAGAAGAAAAACGTCTGACGGGTGAAGGGCGTGAGGCTGAAGATACGCTCGATATCGGGAATAAAGCCCATATCGAGCATCCGGTCGGCCTCATCCACGACCATGACCTGCACGCCGGTCAAAAGAAGTTTGCCGCGTTCAAAATGGTCAAGCAGGCGGCCTGGCGTGGCGATCAGCACATCGACACCCTTGTCGATCAGCTTGTCCTGTTCGCCGAAACTGACGCCGCCAATGAGCAGCGCTTTGGTCAGTTTCAGGTGCTTGGAATAGGTGTCGAAGTTTTCCGCCACCTGTGCCGCCAGTTCCCGCGTGGGGCACAGCACCAGACTGCGCGGCATGCGGGCGCGCGCCCGACCGCGTGCCAGAAGCGACAGCATGGGCAGCGTGAAGCTGGCCGTCTTGCCGGTGCCGGTCTGGGCGATCCCTAACACATCGCGCCCTTCGAGCGCGGGGGGGATGGCACCAGCCTGAATGGGGGTAGGGGTTTCGTATCCAGCCTCGTCAATGGCCTTCAGCACTTTGGGATTCAGATTCAGATCAGAAAATTTTGTCATGTACGTCCACTAATTGCGGACGCTCACCTGGCCCGCCGTATCCTCTTGATCAGGCTTGGCCTGATGCGTGCTAGGGCCATATCCTAAGGGCGTAGGGGGGTCAATGGACAGGGTGAATATGTGAACAATACTGACCTAAAAGCGCACAATGTTCGCATTTCCGCAACAGTTTGCGAGATTACCCAAAATCCGGGAAATGACGCGCACGGCAAGCGTCCAGATCGAGCGTGACTTTGTGCAAGAGACCATGCGCTTTCAGCCGCTCGCGTAACTCCGGCGTGGCGGTGCAGACCTCTTGGTAGAGCCTGCGCAAGGCCTCTTCACCGCCCTCGGCTTCGAGCGTGGCAAATAGAGCATGTTTGTTTAGGCTCACGCCATCAGGTTGTGGCGCAGGCCTGAGATCTGCGCGGTAAGAGCCGTGTTGAAGCCGGTAGCGGTAATGCCTGTACCAATGATCCCAATCCGGGGCATGCATATGCACAAGTTTGGTTTGGCTCAATTCGACCGGTTCGCGATCCATTTCACCGGCGTGAAAGGCGTTGTGAATCCGCAAGGACACGTCTTTTTGCCCCGTGCGGACAAAAACCTTGCCGGCGACATGGCTGATAAAGCCGCCGTTCAGATGCGATCCATAGGTGGGATAGATGGCTTCGGACTCTGTGCGGCGATGCGCCAGCAAACGCGCGCAGGCTTTGCACCAGAAGGTGTCTGGCTCTGGTGGATCATTCGGATCGGGCGCCATGACTTCTATGGGTCGGACGCGCGCGCTTATCGCGGCGTCGGGTAATGCGGCCAGCTGGTCCGTCAATGAAGCCACAGGCCACAGAAACTCATCCACGTCGGTATGCAAAAGCCAGTCGACTTGAGGATTGCGTTTATAACAATGCGTTGCGTTCAGGCTCTGGCGGGTTTGATGCTTTTCGGGGCGGCCTTTGTGACGGCGGCGGCGTTTCCAATACTGCGCATCGGCGAGGATCACCCGGCATTTTGGATGCGCCTTGAGGGCGCTACGGGCATTTGGGGCGTCCTCATCCAGATAGATTTGCACGCGGTGCGCGCCCTGATCCAGATGCCAGGCGGCGAAATTCAGAATGTCGGTGTCCGGGGCTTTGATGGTGGCGACCACGCCCCAGGTGGGATCCCTACTCATGCGCGGAGTGTGAAAGACGTCTGGTGTCGGCGCAAGGGGCAGGTGGCGGGGATTTGGGTATTTTTGACAAGAAAGAAGCTGAGATTAGAAAAAGTCATACGCAGTCTGGTGTGGAGCAGGCCGGTAGCCTTGTTGCAAAGTGGCGACGGTGGAGGCCGGGGTCAGGACGGTGATGGCTCCCGTTGGTCTGGGCATGGCGTTGGTGTATCCGGCGGGGCTGTAGCGAAGTGCGTGCGGTCCCCAGAGAAGATGCGGCGTGGCATCGTGCAATACGAATATGCCGTCAGGCAAATCCGCCGCTTGTGCTTTGTAACGCACCTGAGTGCGGCTGCGCGTGATGCGGTCGCGCTGCATCAGGCGGTCGATCTGGTCAAGGGCGTGCGTGCCGTTGGCGACGTTAAAGAGTGTTTTGAACCGGGTATATTCCTTGTGACGGCAAAGGCCGCAGGGGCGGTGACCGGCAGCCAGCGCTGTGGGTTCGTCGAGAAAAAAGAGCTCGGTGTATTTATGCGGCTGCATGACTTTGCGGTGCCAGTCCTTGTACGTCGTGACGCATGTGACCCAGTGCGGATGCTGCCAACGGCGCGCGGTCAGGTGTTGGTGATCGTCATGCAGAATGCCGCGATTGCCCATGAGCGTGCCGCGGTCCGGGACCGCAAGAATGTCGCCGGTGGGTTGAAGGCGGTTTTGGAGGGGCATGAGGGGAGTTTGTCCGATTCTGTCTGGACGTCAACGCATGAGCTTTGGAAGCAGAGCGGCGCATATCGGGCGGATGGGGTTTTTATATTCTGCAGGGAGCCCATAGTGGACGCTTCACTAGGTTATCTTTCCTCTGCCAGATTGCGTAACGTCGATTTCTATTTCTCCAGTTCCATGGAACAGGCCAGACGGATGCGGAGGGAGAGGCGAAAATTTGCCTTCAATCAGATCCAACCACTTCCTCCCATATGAAATGTAGGCATGTGAAGGAAATTGCACGAGGCTATATTGAGGACCCTCGGCAACCGACCCCTTTTGGTGCATTAAGTCGTTCAACCATTGGCCATCAAGGAATTCTCCGGCAACTAAGTAGGATTGTAACGCTTCTTGCCCCCTGGCGACCGCCCAGCCCAAAAGTGTTTCGGACTTGGACAGATGATACAAGCAGTCTTGTAATGTTCCGTTTGCCTGCATACTCGCCTGTCGAATTAGATCGGCTCGAAACTCAAGTTGGGCACTGTTCAAACTTTCAAATTTATCCATCTTTTCAACCAAATTTGCCATCCAGACAGCCATGTGTTCATCACGGGACCAAAATCCAAATCCTTTGAAACTGGTAAAAGATGTGCCCAATACATTCTCCAAATTTGTCGGCGCAGTTTTGCAAAAATAGCTTCCAAGAGCGTGGAGTTCTAGTTGGTTTCCAGGCACTCTAAAGTCCGTATTGTCCGCAGAGTTGCCATTAGATACCTCAAGTGCAGAGCGGTCCGTCCCTCACACCATCATCTCTTTCGTCGCACTCAGCGTCACATCCGGATAATCCCGTTCCACCCGGTCAATGTCCCATTGCAAGCGCGTGAGGTAGACGGTGTCGCCGTCATTGTCCTCGGCGATGTGCTGTTTATTGGCGGCGGCAAAGGCGTCGACGGCGTCTTGCGGCCCGTGCACCCAGCGGGCAGAGGTAAATTGGGATTGCTCGAAGCGCACAGGCAGGCCGTATTCCAGCTCGATGCGGCTGCCCAGGACCTCGAATTGCAGTTGGCCGACGACGCCGACGATAAAGCCCGAGCCCAAGGTGGGTTTGAACACTTTGGCCGCGCCTTCTTCGGCGAACTGCATCAGGGCTTTTTCCAGGTGCTTGGCCTTCATCGGATCACCCGCGCGGCAGTTCTGCAAAAGCTCGGGCGCGAAAGAGGGGATGCCAGTGACGCGGATGGCTTCGCCTTCGGTCAGGGTGTCGCCGATGCGCAGCTGGCCGTGGTTGGGGATGCCGATGATGTCGCCGGCCCAGGCCTCTTCGGCCAGTTCGCGGTCGGCGGCGAGAAAGAGCACGGGGTTTGATACGGCCATGGGTTTTTTGGTGCGCACATGGGTGAGTTTCATGCCGCGTTTGAAATGGCCTGAGGCCATGCGGACAAAGGCCACGCGGTCGCGGTGCTTGGGGTCCATATTCGCCTGCACTTTGAAGACAAAGCCGGAAACCTTTGTTTCTTCGGGAGAAATCTGACGTGGTTCAGCTGATTGCGGCTGTGGTTCGGGGCCGTAGCTGCCGATACCGTCCATGAGTTCCTTGACGCCAAAGGAGTTGATGGCCGAGCCGAACCAGATGGGGGTCATGTGGCCCTCAAGCACAGATTGCGGGTTCAGCGCAGGGAGCAATTCGCGCGCCATTTCAAGGTCTTCGCGCAGTTTCTCAATGAGATTTTCGGGCACATGTTCGGCCAGTTTGGGATCATCGAGACCATCAATCGCGATGCTTTCGGCCACCTTGTTGCGGTCGGCCCGGTCCATCAACTCCAGCCGGTCATTCAGCATGTCATAACAGCCTATGAAATCGCGCCCCACACCGATGGGCCAGGAGGCCGGGGTGACGTCTATAGCCAGCATCTCCTGAATTTCGTCGATGATCTCGAACGTGTCGCGGCTTTCGCGGTCCATCTTGTTGCAGAAGGTCAGGATTGGCAGGTCGCGCAACCGGCAGACTTCAAAAAGCTTCTGGGTCTGGCTTTCCACGCCTTTGGCTCCGTCAATGACCATGACCGCAGCATCCACGGCGGTGAGCGTACGATAAGTGTCTTCGGAGAAATCCGAGTGGCCAGGTGTGTCCACAAGATTGAAGCGGAAGGTGTTGAAATCAAAGGACATCGCCGAGGCGGAGACGGAAATGCCGCGATCCTTTTCCATCTGCATGAAGTCAGACCGCGTGCGCCGGGCCTCTCCCTTGGCGCGCACTTGTCCGGCCATTTGAATGGCACCACCATAGAGGAGGAATTTTTCCGTTAGGGTGGTTTTGCCCGCATCCGGATGGGAGATGATGGCAAAGGTGCGTCGCCGGGCAATCTCGGCCGGCAGGTCAGGGCGATTTGATGCAGTCTCAGACATGCGCGCCGTATAGATGGGTGCGCCGGGCGGTGCAACAGAGTGGTTGCGCAGGACAGCTGACAGATTTGGTCAGCAGGCATCCGCTTGCGGTTTCTCCGCAGTAGACGACACGGAAGATTCGTGAGACGATCAGAACATTATATGAACATCAGGGAGTTTCATCATGTCACTTATGGACGTTGCAAATGAATTGGTTGCTGGCTGCCGGGAAGATCGTGAAGGCGCGAATTTGGACAAGCTTTATGCGCAGGATGCGGTTTCGGTTGAGGCGGTTGAGATGGAAGAGACCGGTATGGGGCGCGAGGCTCAGGGACTTGATACCATAAAAGGCAAGCATGAGTGGTGGAACAACAGCATGGAAATGCTGGAGGGCACCATTAGTGATCCGATGCCGCATGGCGATGACCGATTTGCTGTGATCTTCAAAATGAAGGTCAGGGAAAAGGCCAGTGGCAACGTGATGGATATGGAAGAGGTGGGGGTCTACACTGTCAAGGACGGCAAGATCACCCGAGAGGAGTTTTTCTACGCCATGGGCGAATGCTAAGCGCTGACTCAGTTGCGTGAGGCGCGTTTGAGAAGGCTGGCTGCATCGCGGTGTTTCAAGAGCTTTTCGCTTACCTCGAAATCTTGGTGTGGCTTGTCACCATGTGTGTCGAGCGCCGGTGCAAGACTGTTGTCCACGTCCTGAGGCAGGGCGGCGCGTGTGCGTGGGTCCACCAGCAGGGTCTCTGCGGCGATCCCCTCTGCGTAGATGATCTGATGGTCATCGAAGAGAAGTTGAAAGTAGTCGATGAAGCCGCCGTCTTCCTGCACCACGGTGTCACCATTCACCAGGTGTCGCGCGCGGACCAGAACCTCGGCGCGCCCGGCGCCAAGCGCATCAGATCTTTGATAGATGAAGAGCCGGTGTTCGGGGCTGAGAACGAGGTCATTTGTGTTGTTGAGCGCGCCTGCACGAATGCGGATGGGCGCAAACTCCCCCACCGCGCGAACGGTGGACTGGCCGATCCAGCGAATTTTTTGCACGCCTTCGTCTCGTGTCAGAACCTCGTCGCCCACGCGAAGATCCTCAATCGGCACCTGCGCGCCCGACGCCGTGGTGATCTGTGTGCCTCGGGAAAAGGAAACACAGGCCACTTCGGCAAATTTCTGGCGTGCGGACTCCTGGTTGACCCCGACCAATGCGTAGCCGGTTTTTGAGTGAATTTGTGCCAGAGGCAGCACGTAGACCTGCGCGACATGGTCTGTATTGTCGACTTCAACCAGCACAATAAGTTCCGTGGTTTTGCCGGTGTTCGACATCATTGTCAGGCAACAATCAAGATGAACCTCATTGCCTGCAGTTCCCAGACGCGTGTCTGGCGCCACAGTAAAACGGCCATTTACGTCGGGCGACAAGGCCAGACGATGCTGTTGTGCGCCTTTGCGCAAATCATAGACATCGTCGAGGTCGAGTTCGCTTGCAAAAGAAATTGGATCGCCATGATTTGCCCCGTTGGTCACACTGAAATCAACGGCCAGATAGACCGGCACAGAGTATGTTGGACCGTCGGAGGCAGAGGTCATAGGGCGCTCCTGATAACTCACGAGAACGGATTATTCATGGGATTGCATATGATTATGGCGGTATCGGGTCAACGCGTTGGTGTTTTGCTGGCATCCTTTCGCGCAGTTGGTTTAGATGCAAAACAAACTGTGCGGGAGGATATGACATGGATTTGGGTATAAAAGGTAAACGCGCGCTGGTTTGTGCGTCATCCAAAGGCCTTGGTCTGGGCTGCGCGCGCGCGCTGGCAGACGCTGGTGTGGATTTGGTGATGAATGCACGTGGTGCCGAGGCGTTAGAGGCGTCTGCCGAGGATATTCGCAAGGATTTTGGTGTCTCCGTTGAAACAATCGCAGCCGATGTAACGACCGAAGACAGCCGCGCGCCGGTTCTGACAGCAGCTAAGGGTGTGGACATTCTCGTGACAAACGCAGGTGGTCCACCGCCGGGCATGTGGTCAGACTGGGACCGCGAGGATTTCATCAAAGCTCTGGACGCCAATATGCTCACGCCGATTGCGTTCATGAAGGCGCTGTTGCCGGGCATGATGGACAAGGGTTGGGGCCGCGTGGTGAATATCACTTCGGTGAGTGTGAAAGCCCCGGTGCCGGTTCTTGGCCTCAGCAATTCGGCGCGTGCCGGGCTGACGGGCTATGTGGCGGGAACATCACGTCAGGTCGCTGGAAAAGGAATATGTATCAATAATTTACAGCCAGGAATTCATGCAACAGAGCGTGCTGATGCGCTTGATAGCGGTGTGGTAAAGGCGCAAGGAATTTCGATGGACGAAGCCCGCGCGCAGCGTGCGGCGACAATTCCTGTTGGCCGCTATGGCACAATCGAAGAATTTGGTGCCGCCTGTGCCTTCCTTTGTAGTCAGCATGCGGGTTTCATCATTGGTCAGAACATCCTTTTGGATGGGGGTGCGACCAACACGACGATGTAGGCCATGGCGCAGGGTTTTTCGCTGAAAGATCAGCTGTTTAATACCGAAAGCATCGGTGATCTGGCGGTTGAATATGCCGCTGGTGTCCCCGGTTTTGACGCCGAGGGCTTTCAGGCTCAGGTCATGAGTGGTCTGGCCGAGCGAGAGTTGATGGAGCGGTTGGAATGGATTGCCGACTGTCTTGAACCACGGCTTGCGCCTGACTTTCCGGACATGGCGGATCAGATTGAGGCCGCGATGCCGCCCAAACTAGACCCTTCCAAGACTGACGACGACTTTGGACGGTTTATACATGCGGTTCCCGGTATATTGGCGGTGCGGCATGGGCTGGAAAAACATCGGGAGAGGGCGCTTGATCTGCTCTATACGGCAACCCAGCGGTTCTCGATGGAATTCTATGTCCGCCCGTTCCTGAACCAGTGGCCAGAGGAAACCTGGGCGCGGCTGGAGCGTTGGGTTTGCGATGACAACTACCACGTTCGTCGGCTGGTGAGTGAGGGGACACGGCCCTCTTTGCCTTGGGCAAAGAAGATCGAGATTGAACCATCGCGTCCGCTGGTGTTGCTCGACCAACTGCATGCCGATCCAACGCGTTTTGTCACAAGATCGGTGGCCAACCATCTGAATGATATATCGAAATTCAATCCGGATGCTGTGATTGAGCGCCTGCGTTTGTGGGCCAAAATGGAGCGTCAGAACAACAAGGAACTGGCCTGGATCACGCGCCATGCGTTGCGGACGCTGATCAAAAAAGGGCACCCGGATGCGCTTGGATTGCTGGGATATGTTCAGGATATACCACTGACTGCTTTTCTGAAAGTTGGACGTACTCCCATTTGCATCGGAGAAAACCTTGATCTCAGCGCAGAGATTTCCGCGGATTTAGATGTTCCGGTATTGGTGGATTACGTAATGCATTTTCACCGCCCCAACGGTCGTGCCGGGCGCAAGGTTTTCAAGTGGAAACAGGCAAAGGTGACGGCGGGCCAGTCGCTGACATTGCAGAAAGCCCACAAACTCAAGGGCAATGCGACAACTTTCACCCTACATCCCGGTGCGCATCGCGTTGAGCTTCAGGTCAATGGGCAAAAGGTTGCAGAGGCTGAGTTCACTCTGTTGAAAGAGATGTGATCACGTTTTCGGGGGTGTTGTGAATTGTGACTGGCACCAAACTGTGACCCTTGTTAGGCGAACTGAAACGCCAAATCACTCTGGCCGCACCACGCAGGACAACTCTACATGCAAACCACTGCCATTCTGGTCATTTTTGGCCTGATCATTCTTGCCAGCCTCTTTGTAGCCCCGCGCCGTGCGACGGTCGAAGGGTTTTTCGGAGGGGCCGGGCAGGAGGGGCGTGCGCCCGGGCTTTGGACCCTGGTGCTGAGCCAGGTCACGACGTGGATTTTCGCCCGCTCGCTGATGAATTCGGCCATCCTGGGCTATTTCTACGGAATTTGGGGGGTGCTGGCCTATGCGGCCTACTATGGCTCGTTTCTGACCGGTGGATATGTCGTGGGCCGGTTGCGCGCTGACGGGGCGGGATCGGTTCAGGACTGGTTGCGTGACCGGTTCGGAAGCACCGGCACTATATGCTACAACCTGGTCATCGCTCTGCGGCTTTTGTCAGAGGTGTTTGCCAATCTTCTGGTTGTGGGTCTGATCTTTTCCGCGGCTCTGCCAGAACTGGGTTTCGCGCGTGAAGGTTCAATACTCTTGGTGGCGGGCCTTGGTCTGGCCTATAGCGCCTGGGGTGGATTGAGCGCTGCGTTGCGTACGGATGTGTTGCAAATGCTGGTGTTTTTGGTCGTTTTCGCTGTGGCGTTCGTGGCGCTGATCACAAGTCCCGGTTTTGACATCACAGCGGTTCTGACGGCTGAGGGAACAAGCGGCGCCTGGAATGGTCAGGTTCTGCTGGTCGTGGCCTTTCTACAGGTGTTTTCCTATCCTATCCATGACCCGGTGATGATGGACCGCGGGTTTCTGGCCGATCGTTCCACCACAAGGGCCTCGTTCCTGCATGCGTTCTGGATTTCGTTCCTGTGCATTGTTGGCTTTGGCTTCTTTGGCATCGAAGCGGCCTTGCAAGGTGCCTCCTATGAGGGCGAACTTTTGGGCACATGGGCGCAGATGTTTCCGGCCTGGGTATTTACCGCGCTGATGGTGTCGCTTCTGGTCAGCGCGCTCAGCACATTGGACTCCGCCTTGGCCAGCTCAGCACGGCTGATGGTCGATGAGCTGGGGATGGCCCCAAGATCCCTCGCGGGTGGTCGCATGGCGATGGTGGGCTTCATGGCTGCCGGGGCAGCTTTGACCCTTTGGGGCAACCAAAGCCTGTTTGATGCGGTTGCGGTGAGCGGCACCGCCAGTCTTTTCCTGACACCGGTTATGGTGGCGGGTTTGGTGATGGGACTGCGCGTGCCGGTTTGGGCCTACACGGTAAGTTTTGTGGCCGCTATGGCCGGCGCCTTTGGATATTTCCAGCGAACAGTTCTTTTTGATGGAACAGCTTTGGCGGACTGGCACAAATATGAGCAACTGCTGGTCATTTGTGTTGTGGTTCTGACCGTTGGATTTGCTTCCGTTCTGGCAGGTGCGCGGCGCCCAACATAAGCGCGTGCATTTTTTTGACAAAAAAATGGGACGGAAAATTTGAATTTTCCGCGCGCTTTGAAGGAAAAAATCCGCATCTTGGGGTGCATTCGTTCTTCCAACCGGCGGCGGGACCGCTTAGATACGGTTGGTGACAATCCACAGGGACCGCCCAAAGCGGTCCGGGATATGGGAGATAAACAATGCTGAACAATATCGGCCTTCCGGGCATCCTTCTTATTGCCGTTGTGGTGCTGGTGCTTTTCGGGCGCGGCAAAATCTCTTCGCTGATGGGCGAGGTAGGCAAGGGGATCACGTCCTTCAAAAAGGGCGTCGCCGACGGCAACAAGGAAATCGAAGACGCCACGGATGAGGCGGCCGACATGGCCAAGGACGTCACGCCTGAGACGGACAAAGACAAGGCGTAACCCAAGCCATGTTTGATCTGGGCTGGACCGAGCTCATGGTGATCGGCGTTGTTGCGCTGATCGTCGTAGGGCCAAAGGATTTGCCGGGCATGTTCCGTGCGGTGGGCAAATTCGTGGGCAAAGCCAAGCAAATGGCGCGAGAATTCAGTCGCGCGATGAATGACGCAGCGGATGATGCGGGCGTCAGCGATGTGGCCTCGACGCTCAAGAAAGCGACCAACCCGGTTGGGTCCGCGATGGACGAGGTCAAGAAATCCACCGAGAGCTTCACCGCCAAGACGATGGCAGGACCAAATCCCAAGCGCGCGGAGTTTGACGACGAGCGCAAGGAGATGGCCGAGAAGATTTCCAAGCGCGGGGCAGAGGTCGCGACCGAGCGGAAAGCGGCGGAAGAGGCGGCCAAGGCAGATGCGGCCAAGCCTGCTGCGAAGAAAGCTGCGACAAAGGCGGCGGCCAAAAAGACTGCCGCCAAGAAAGCGCCTGCCAAGAAAGCTGCGGCGAAAAAACCTGCGGCTAAGACGCCCGCTGCGAAGAAAGCGCCAGCCAAGAAAACCGCGTCCAAACCAGCCTCGGGTGACATCGCATGAGTGCCGAGACCGATGAGGTAGAACAAAGCTCGGCGCCGCTGATTGAGCATCTGGCCGAGCTGCGCACGCGGCTCATTCGATCGGTTGGCGCGTTTGTGGTGGGTATTGTTCTGGCTTTCGTTGTGGCGGAGCCAATCCTGCAGTTTCTGTTGGCGCCGATTGAGGCTACGTTGCGCGATCTGGGTGATCCGGCCCCTACGCTTCAATATACAAGCCCCCAGGAATACCTCTTTACACTCTTTCGCATCTCGATGGTGTTCGGCTTTATTCTGGCCTTTCCTGTGATTGCCCATCAGATGTGGCGCTTTGTGGCGCCGGGGCTCTACAAAAACGAAAAACAGGCGTTTTTGCCTTTTGTTGTCGCGTCTCCGATCATGTTTATCCTGGGCGCGGCCTTTGCGCATTTCGTGGTCACGCCGCTGGCGATGAACTTTTTCCTTGGCTTTGCGGATGTCAGCTCGATCTTTGCCAACCTTTTGTCGGGTGCGGTGAGCGAGGTGGAAACTGTGACCGATCCAAACCTGCCTGTTGTGCCGGATAATTTCGGGGCCGTTGTGCCGGAAACGGACGAGGGTATTCGCATCACTTTCTTCGGCAAGGTGAATGAAAGCCTCGACATCACGCTCAAGTTCATCATGGCCTTTGGCATCTGCTTTCAACTGCCCGTGCTGCTCACGCTCATGGGCAAGGCCGGGCTGGTGAGCGCCGAGGGCCTGGGCGGCGTGCGCAAATATGCGATGGTGGGCATCCTTGTGCTGGCCGCGCTTGTGACACCGCCCGATGTCATCACACAGCTTATCCTCTTCACTGTGGTTTACGGCCTTTACGAGGTCTCGATCTTCCTTGTGCGCCGGGTGGAGAAGTCCCGCGAAGCCAAGTTGCGCGCCGAGGGCGTGTGGTTTGAGGATGATGAGGAAGAGGCGGACGAGGCGCTTCTGGATGAACTGGAAGAGGCCGCTTCGGAGAAGGAGAAACCGTGAGCGATGACGCTCTGGAACGGATCGCGGCAGCGCTGGAGCGGATGAGCCCGGCGCCGATGGACGCCCCTGATTTTGAGGCTGCAGACGCGTTTGTCTGGCATGTGGAGCCGGATCGTCTTGAGCCGGTTCTAGAGGTCAACCGTGTGGATATGACCCTTTTGGTGGGTATTGACCGCTCGCGTGACACGTTGTTGGCCAATACAGTCCAATTCGCACGTGGTTTGCCCGCGAACAATGCGCTCCTCTGGGGCGCGAGAGGGATGGGTAAATCCTCACTCGTGAAGGCGGTGCATGCCGCTGTGCAGGCCGAGGGGCATGCGCTGAAGATTGTCGAGTTGCAGCGTGAAGACTTGCCTAGTGTCGGGCGGCTCCTGAATGTGCTGCGGACAAGCGACGCGCGGTTTTTGCTCTTTTGCGATGACCTGAGCTTTAGCCATGACGACCAGCACTACAAGTCCCTGAAGGCGGTGCTGGACGGTGGCATTGAAGGACGGCCCGACAATGTGGTTTTCTATGCCACCTCGAACCGCCGCCATCTGATGCCGCGCGATATGATCGAAAACGAACGCTCAAGTGCGATCAACCCTAGCGAGGCGGTGGAAGAGAAAGTGTCCCTGTCAGATCGCTTTGGCCTGTGGCTGGGCTTTCATCCCTGTTCGCAGGACGAGTACCTGGCGATGATCGACGGGTATTGTGCAGCGCATGGCATAACCCTTGACGCGGACACTTTGCGCGCCGAGGCGATCGAGTGGCAAGCCACGCGCGGGGCGCGGTCAGGCCGGGTGGCCTGGCAATTCTTTACTGATCTGGCCGGGCGGCAGGGCGTAAAAGTTTAGAGCGCGCCGGATACGGTGAAGGGTGGGGGATGTGCTCTTCGGCCCCCTGTTTTCACCCCGTACCTTATAAGCCAATGGCTTAAAAAGACATCGGTTCGGAAACTTTTAAAGTCTCCGGCACCGTATCAGTTCATTGTAAAAACGGGATGGGATCCACGCTGTCAAAGCCTTTGCGTACTTCGAAATGCACAGCTGCCGCTCCATCGGATCTGATCTCTGCCAGTTGCTCCCCGCGTTTGATGCGATCGTCCTTGTCGACCTTGACCTTGACTACGTTGGAATAGACCGTCAGCAGGTTGTCTTCGTGTTTGACCACGATGATCGGGATGCCGTTGGTGTCTTTGGTGATGGCGGCCACGGTGCCGTCTGCCGCGGCGCGGACCGGGGTTCCGGGTGGGGCTGCGATGTCGATGCCGTCATTCTTGCCTTTGGCATATTCGCGAATGATGTCGCCCTTGACCGGGAAGGCCATGCGCGTCTCACGTTTCCTGGTCTCGCCGCTCAGGTCGGGCGCGGCGGTGCGCGCCACGGGTTGCGAGGCAGGTGCCGTGTCTTTTTCGGGCAAAGGCTCCGAGGCACTGGGTGGCAAAGGTGTCGGCGTACCCGTCCCGGGGAGTTCGGTGGGCAGCGGTGTGGCTTCAACCGAAGCGGTCCGCGTGTCAGCAACTGCGACTGGGATCAATAGATATTGCCCTTCGCGCACATCGAAATCGGCACCAAGACCGTTCCAGTCCGCCAGGCTGCGCACTGAGACGTTGTAGAGCCGCGCTATGGTAAAGGCCGTTTCACCGCGCTGGACCTGGTGGCGGATTGGTTCAACGCCGGGTGCCGCAGGGGTCAGGGTGCCGGGCCTTGCGTTGGCGCCGTCAGCTGCATCAATCGCGGATCCGGCCAGTGTTGTGATGTCCACGCCATTTGCCGTTGTCGGCCCGCCAGCGGGTTCAGCTACGCGAGTGGGCAGGGCGATGATCTCATTTTGGCGCAGGGGCGCATCAGGGTTTATGCCGTTGTAGCTGGCCAAGGCGTTCACATCGACGCCAATGCGCTCGGACACCGTGCGCAGCGTATCGCCTCGTTTTGCGACGGCCACCTGATAGCTTGGATAGGAAATGATCCCGCGCGTGTCGGGTGCAGGCCGGTCTGTGTTGGCGTTGCGGGCCGCAGATGCGGTGCTTGATGCGCCGCCTCGTAAGTCAAAATCCAAGTTGGAACAGGCGGTCAAGACCATCAATGCAGCGCATCCGGTCAGCGTGCCCACGCGGCGTAAGCGGAGAGTCATCTCGATTTTGTCCTCATCACATGCCCCTTGTTGGCCGGGGCTTCTTGTTACAACCTGTATCACATCAACGCATTGTTGCGCTACTCATCTCGGTCGACACCTCCCAAAAGAGGCACAAACCGCACCGGAGTCAGTTCGTCATAGTCAAAACCATTTTCGGTTTTTGTCACCCGAATGAGGCTTTGGACCGTGTCAGACTGTCCCACCGGTACAACCATAATACCGCCTATTTTGAGCTGCGCCAAGAGAGGTCCTGGGGGGTCTTCTGCGGCAGCGGTCACCAGAATTCGGTCAAATGGTGCCTGATCAGGCAAACCAAAACTGCCATCGCCAGTGAGCACGGTGATATTTGTCAAATCAAGTGCGCGAAAGATTTCGGCGGCTTCGCTCGCGAGGCGTGGATGGCGGTCCATTGTATAGACACGGCGGGCCAGGTGGCTGAGGATGGCGGCCTGATAGCCCGAGCCGGTGCCCACCTCGAGCACCTTGTCACGGGGCTGCACTTTGAGCGCTTGGGTCATCAACCCGACGACCGAGGGTTGCGAAATGGTTTGTCCGCAGGAAATCGGCAACGGCGTATCGTCATAGGCATGCGTGGCGAAGTGACCACGCACGAAAGGGCCGCGATCGACTTTTTCCATCGCCGTAAGTGTCCGCGCATCCGTCACCCCGCGTGAACGCAGAGAGAAGAGGAACTGCATCTTGCGCTCTGCTGCGCTTTCCTCGGGGTCTTGAGGAGCCTCTTGAGGGGCGTTTTCACTCATTTCTCAGATCATTCAATCATCGTCAAAGCATCGAGTACATCATGTGCGGTCAGATCAGCCCGCATCGGTGTGACGGAAATATACCCTTTTAAGTTCCAATCCGCATCTGAACCTTCCGCGGTAGGTTGCTGCTGTGGCGCGCCGGTCACCCACAGGAACTTGCGCCCTGATGGAGAGTGATGCGGTTTGACGCCAAATCCCATATCACGGCGAAATCCCTGGCGGCAGGCGCGCAGACCTAAGACCTCAGTGCCTGGGAGCGGAGGGAAGTTCACATTGTAAAAGATACCATAATCGTCCTGGCTCCACACGCCTTTGTCCAAAAGGGTGCGCACCGTGTGTAACCCGTGCTGGCGCGCGGCTTCGAACTTGTCTTCGAGATCTTTGTTGCGTGGGCCGTAGTATTGGCTGAGCGCAATGGCAGGCAGCCCTTGAAGTGCGGCTTCCATGGCCGCGCCAACGGTGCCGGAATAGACCGCGTTTTCTGCAGAGTTGTTGCCACGGTTGACGCCAGAAAGCACGAGGTCGGGTGGCGTGTCTTTCATCACGTCATGCTTGGCGGCCAGAACACAATCCGCCGGACTGCCCTGGACCGCAAAGCGGCGGGGGGCCATTTCTGCGATCATCATCGGATTGGTAAAAGAAATGCAGTGCCCCACCCCCGATTGCTCAAACGCGGGGGCAACAACCCAAACTTCACCGGTTGGGCCGGCCAGTTCGGCAGCCATGTCTTCCATGACGGCCAGCCCGGGGGCGGAGATGCCATCATCATTGGTGATGAGAATACGCAAATTCTGCTCCTTGGGGTTGCAACGACTGGAAGCCGTCTGCGGATATCTATCCGCGGGGGAAGAGAGGGGCAAGCGTGCATGACGTCTGCCGCAATGTTGCTTGATTATTGTAGCGACATAGCTGCTGTGCGCCGAATGGAGCACCGCTGCGTGGTGAAAAGTCAGCAGTCTTCACAACGTATAGCCTTGTCTAAAAGGCGGTTTATTTGTGCTGGCACAGACACTTTGATCCCGTAAGGTTGGTCAGGCGAAACTGAGTGCGAGATAAGTATGAAGACGGATGTGCAGGTGGCTGTCATCGGCGGCGGAATAGTCGGCACATCTGTCTTGTACTGGCTGGCAAAGCTCGGCTGGACGGACACGGTTTTACTGGAGCGCCGCGAATTGACCTCAGGTTCAACGTGGCACGCGGCCGGAAACACGACGTATTTCGGACCGTATCCAAAAATGACTGCCTTGTTTGCGGGCTCCATTCGCACCTATCTGCAAGCTCAAGAAGAAACCGGACAATCGGTTGGCTTTCATGAGACGGGTAGCCTCAGGTTGGCCGCCACCAAGCGCGAACTGGAGTTATTCCATGTCTATGCGCCGCGATATGAGGCCTTGGGAATACCGTTCCACATCCGAAGCCCGGAAGAGGTTGCAGCCCTGCACCCCTTCATCGATGTCGGGGCAATTCACGGGGCGGCACATACGCCGACAGATGGTCATGTAGACCCAACAGGCGCTACGACCGCGTTGGCACAGGCTGCCAGGCAACTGGGCGCGTCA
The DNA here is from genome assembly GCA_947496175.1 of uncultured Roseovarius sp. Classification (GTDB taxonomy): domain Bacteria; phylum Pseudomonadota; class Alphaproteobacteria; order Rhodobacterales; family Rhodobacteraceae; genus Roseovarius. Next base: position 777,001 of record CANMBU010000003.1, on the reverse strand, counting down.
ATTGAACGTCACACGCCTGTTGGTGCAATCAGCAAGACTGGAAACACATGGGTTCTTGAAACTGCGCATGGCGTTGTCACCGCTGACCATGTCGTTGTGGCCACTTCATTCTGGGCGCGTGAAATGCTGCAACCGCTGGGCCTGAACCTGCCGATTTACCCAACTCAACATCACGAAATCATCACAGAAAGTCTCGCCGAGATCGCCGCATTGGACAAGGAACTGCCCTGTATGCGGGACAGTTGGGTGTCGTGCAACCTGCGCCAGGAACAGGATGGGTTGCTTGTAGGAATTTATGAAAAAGAGCCTGAATTCTGGGCGTTGGACGGCATCCCGCTCGACTTCAAGGAAGAGCTGCTTCCTCCAAATCTTGATCCGCTGATGCCGCATCTGGAACGGCTGATGGAGCGAATGCCGCTTTTTGCCAAGGCCGGGATCAAAGTCGCCAACAACGGACCAATGTGTCTGACGCCCGACGGACTGCCTTTGATCGGCCCGCTCCCCTCAATGGAGGGCCTTTGGTTGGCCACAGGGTTCAATGTCGGCATCGGAACCGGCGGTGGATCGGCAGAAATCCTGGCCAATTGGATGGTCACGGGTCGGCCACCCAAAGGGCTTGATGCCATCCATGCGGATCGGTTTGGAAATAATATCAGCAGAGATGAGGCAACAAGGTCTATCCGACACGTGTACGCGCGGGGATATCATCTACCTGATGACATCTGATGCGGGTTCATGGATGGAACAGGTCCGCTCTTGGGCCTCGCAAAGCCTGTGCATAACCGTCACATTCCTGTTGCGAGACTCCGTTACCTCAATCCCAATATGTGCTGCAATATGTAGGTCTTGCCAGCCGCAGAACACGAGATATAGTGGTGGATATCAGGGGCGCAGGATCGCGCCCGGAGACATAAGGTACGAGGCAGACTGAACAGGGGAACGAGAGCGTCATGATTGCAGAGTTTAGAACTGAATTCGTCAGAGAACCGTCCGCGTTGAAACATCATCCGGCGTTGGTTCTAAATGCGGATTATCGGCCTCTCTCGTACTATCCGTTGTCGCTTTGGACGTGGCAGGACGCCATCAAGGCGGCCTATCTTGATCGGGTGGACATCGTGGCCGAATATGAAGACACGGTGCGCAGTCCATCCACCGAGATCAGGATCCCGTCGGTCATCGTGCTCAAAGACTACGTGAAGCCGCAAAAGAGGGTCGCCTTCACAAGGTTCAACCTCTTCCTGCGCGATCAGTTTTGCTGTCAGTATTGTGGCTCGAAGGGAGACCTCACCTTTGATCACGTCGTGCCGCGCGCCAAGGGTGGAATTACTAGTTGGGAAAACGTCGTGGCCGCCTGCAGCCCGTGTAACCTCAAGAAAGGTGCAAAGAGTCTGCGCCGGTCCGGGCTAAGCCTGCGCCGTCCGCCGCGCGCACCGGAGGCTGAACAGCTGCGCAATCTGGGGCGGAAGTTTCCACCCAACTATCTGCATGAAAGCTGGATGGATTTCCTTTACTGGGATGCCGAACTGCAGGCTTAGGCCGCTTTTCTGCGGCGAGGCCTGCGCCTCTTGGTGCCTTGAGGTGCCTGGCCATTGCCCGCAGGTTTCGAAGACCTGTTGCGGGGCGGGCCTGAACGACGGCGTTGCCCTTGCTTCTGGCCTCGTTTGGGACGGGCTGTGAAATCTGTTGGCGGCGTGCCTCCCGCCACCGGGATCGTGATTTTCATCAGCTTCTCGATATCACGCAACAACCCGGCTTCTTCATGTGCACAAAAAGCGATGGCTTCGCCCTCGCGCCCGGCGCGTGCCGTGCGGCCAATCCGGTGCACATAATTGTCCGCCACTTCAGGCAGATCATAGTTGATCACATAGGCCACACCCGGAATGTCGATGCCCCGCGCCGCCACATCCGTGGCCACCAGTACATTGACAGTGCCTTGCCGGAACGCCTTGAGCGCGCGGTCGCGCTGGCCTTGGGTTTTGTTGCCGTGAATGGAAGCCGCGTTGAACCCGTCGGCCACCAGACCTTTCATCAGTTTTTCCGCGCCATGCTTGGTGCGCGCAAAGACCAGAGTCAGCGCACCGGGGTCATTCGACAGGATTTCACGCAGCTTGGAGGGCTTTTCCGGGCCGGGTACAAAATGGACCGACTGGGTGATTTTGTCGGCGGCTTTGCCCGGAGGTGCCACCTGCACCCGTTTGGGATTGTTCAAATAGGCTTGGCTCAGCTCTTCCATCTGTTTTGGCATGGTCGCCGAAAACAGCATGGTCTGACGCGGGGTGCCCAACTTTGGCGCGATTTTGCGCAGGTCATGGATAAAGCCCATGTCGAGCATCTGGTCGGCCTCATCGAGCACCAGGTGGCGCGCGGTTGAAAGATCGAGCGCACGGCGGTCCATCAGGTCGATCAATCGGCCCGGCGTGGCGACGAGGATATCGGTGCCGCGGCTGAGAAGCTTGATCTGTTTGCCGATGGATTGGCCGCCCACAACGGTGACAACGCGCAGCTTGGTTTTAGCCGTCAGATTGCGCAGGCTGTCGGCAATCTGGTTCACCAGTTCGCGGGTGGGGGCCAGGATCAGCGCCTTGACCGTTTTCTCGCGCGGCTTGCCGGGCTGGTCCAGCAAATGCTGAATGAGCGGCAGACCAAAGGCGAGGGTTTTGCCTGTGCCCGTCTGGGCAAGACCCAGAACATCATGGCCTTCGAGGGCCAGGGGAATGGCTTTGTTTTGGATGGGCGTTGGCTCAGTCAGACCGGCCTCTTTGATGGCCATGTTCAATTGGGGCGCAAGGCCCAGCATGTCAAAATCGTACAAGTCGTGTCCTTTTCGGAGCGCACAGCCGCAAGGGCATGCACGCAGATACATAATGCCCGCACCGAATGCGCAGGCGAAAGGGTTTGGCGGAGCTTTAAGACAGTCGGGCGTATCCCGCGCCGTCTGGCACCGCATCAGAAACCCTGCGTGATGGGGAACTGGAAATCTTGGGCTGGTTGCTTGTCCCGGCTTTGCCGCCAGGCTCACGCGCAATCACAGCGATAGGCGGGACATGGGGCTTCGGCGGCTAAGTGTCAAGCACTCTTTGGTTTCTTCGGGAGTTTAGGTGCTCTTTGCGGCACAGGCCAAACGGCCTGTGCACGAGGGGTCAAGCACTATGATCACCAAGATACCAGTACATTACGAGCATGTGCACTGAGATAGGATGCTTTGGGGTCATCGCCATGAATGCTGAGAAACTTCACATCCATGTATTTGCTCAAATACGGTGTCTTTCCTCGAAGTTTTACAGTCTCGCCCGCATACACGGTTTTTTCAGTCCATCCGCCGGGTTCCGCGTCAGATTTACATGCAATCGTTGCGTAGGCGCCAGGTTTGGCCGTAAGGCAGGCGTAGGTTTCGTAGGTTGCCATCCAACCGCGCATTGTAAAGCGTGCCTTGTTGCCGAGTTTGATTTCCTTGGATTCCGCCAATGAGGCCGTCAATGTCTGCACTTTTGTTTCAAACGGGTTCTTGCCGCCAAGATAGGTTTTCAAAGCATCGTCGAAACGCGTTGTTTCGTCTGCACTGAGAGCAAGCACCGAATGCAATGGCACGTATTTCAGATGCCCAAGGCCCAGATAGAGCTTTCCTTGCTGTGCGCCGAGCATGGGTTCGTCATGTGGATGCATGTCCTCTTGGTCAACAGGCTGGGAAAATATTTCACTGGCGTTGAGGCTATCGCGCCATTCTGTGAACCCTTTTGACGCGATCATGCCACCCTTGAGCAAAACATTGACGCTGGTATTCTCGCGAAACACGTTATCTTCGGTTGTGGAGCGTTGATCGAAATCGAATTTTCCGTTGGCGTATCCGCCAGCTTCTGACTTGGCGGATGCTTCAAGATTGATCTTGTTTTGGGTGATTTTCTTCGAGGATGACGCATTGAGCGACACAGATGTTTTCACACGCATCTCACCGCCAACACTTGCCGATTGCACAATATGCGTACCCCAGTCCTTAAAGAAATCGTCAAATGGTATTGAGCCGTCGAGCGCGGCTTTCGCAGCTTTGGTGACATCTTTGTTGGCCGCGCCGTTCAGCCCGCCACCATTTAATGTCAGAATTATGTAATCGGCTGCCGTTTCGATGTAATAGCGCGCAGTGGTGGTTGTTTCCTGTTCAAAAAGGCTGTTGACCGAAGAGGCTTGTCCCGAGAATTCAACGCCATCAACAACACCGCCAAGCCCCAGCTCACGCCCTAGGCTGACCTGAAATTCTCGCGATGTCTGCATCACGCCTGAGGAGCGTAGTTCTGTCAGTTGGTGCACAGGAGTCGGATCATAACTATACTGATCCGGAATGAGGATTTTCTTTTGAAATTCAAATGTATTGCGTTCGTTATATGTGTAGTCGATGACGCGCTTTAGGGGCTGATTGTTGAGGATATCAATGCCATATCCCAAGATTCCATAATCGCTGATTGCTTCCATTTTTGTCTCCCAATGTCTGAAATAATTTTTTGGTCACTCCGGGAGACTTCGAAGAAACCAAGGCGAAACTAAGTTCTGTGGCGAAAAATCGCTTATCACGTGTGCAAGACAGTTGCTGTGCCGTTTGAGATTGAATGCTTATAAACGGACATCAAAAAAGGCGCCGCGACAAAGCCGGGCGCCTTTCAAATCTTTTTGCCGGTGGCCTCAGCTTTTGGCTTGCGTCGGTGCCGCCGCAGGAGCAGCGGCAGGCACTGGCTTTTTTGCGCCTGCGCTGAGCGGATCATCCTGACGTTGAACCGAGCCTTCGAAATGAGCACCGGATTCGATCGCGATGGTTTTGTGGATGATGTCACCCTCAACGCGTGCGGTTGAGGTCAAGCGTACTTTGAGACCGCGCACGCGGCCGACGATACGGCCATTGATGACCACATCATCGGCAATCACTTCGCCTTTGATGGTGGCGCCTTCGCCGATGGTCAGAAGATGTGCGCGGATGTCGCCCTCAACAGTGCCTTCGACCTGAATGTCGCCAGTGGTTTTGAGATTTCCAGTGACATGCAAATCGGTCGACAGCACAGAGGCCGGGGGTTTGGCCTTGGGGGCTGTGGCCTTGAACTCGCCGCTGGCACCGGATGCAGGGGGAACATCCGTGCGCGTCTCAGGCGTTGCGGGCTTGGCCGCGTTATCTGCCTTCGATGCTGGTTCGTTGATTTTGCTTTTAGAAAACATTGTTTGCAGCCTTGATGTAGATCATAGGGTTGACGGCTTTGCCGCCGACACGGACCTCATAGTGTAGATGCGTGCCCGTGGAACGTCCAGTATTCCCCATATCACCAATTTTTTGACCACGCGAGACCCTTTGACCTTCCTTGACGCGAATGGCGGACAAATGCGCGTACCGGGTCTCAATTCCGAATTCATGCTTGATTTTGATGAGTCTGCCATATCCCGACAACCATCCGGCATGGGTGACGACTCCATCCGCAGTGGAATAGATGGGCGTGCCATGCGGCGCTGCGAAGTCCGTGCCGTTATGCGGTCGGCCCCAGCGAATGCCAAAGCCTGACGTATACCGGAAAGAGCTTTTGACCGGCATGGCAAAAGGCGCTTTCTCAGCTGCAATGCGGTAGAGGTTGAGCTTGTCCATCTGGTTCAGGATGCGGTTGGCCCGCTCTGCATCAGGAGATGGTGTTTCGCCCAGTGTCGAAAAGCTGAGCGGCAAAAGAGGGCCACCTTGACCGGAGTAGCCGCGCCGCACCGTGTTCAGCAGAGACTCGGTATTCATACCAGCGGCGCGGAACATCTTGTCGAGCGGCTCGACGGAAATGCTCATGGCTTCCTCCAACTGGCGGAAAATCTGTTCGTTGCGATCTTCCATCAGGCGGATTTGCGTGGCCATTTCGTCTGCTGCCAATAGTGCTTCCTGCGCGTCCTCAATGACTTTGTCGCGTTCCTGAGCTGTCTGGGCGAGAGCGCTGGAGAGGAAGTCTACGGTACTGTCGCCTTCGCCGTTGGCCTCAGGCGTGTTGAGAGGTTCTATATCTGAATTCTCAAGCGCAAGGGCGAGGGCTTCGTTTTCGTCGCGTGCAGTGTCGCGCTCTTGCATGGCACGACGCAGTGTGGACTGCACAACCTCGATACCGGTTTCCAGTTCACGCCGACGGGTTTCGGATGCCAAAAGCTCGGTTTGCATCACTGAAATCTGTTCCAGCGCCGAATTGAAACGTTGTTGCGCGGCAAGCGCCTCTTCGGCGCGCAGATTGCGCTCTGCCTCAAGCGCGTTGAGACGTGTCTCGTATGTGCGCTGATCGCGTTTGGCCTGTTCGCGGAAGTTGCCAGACCCGATTGAGTCCATCACCAGAATAGCCGTGGCGATGATGGCCCAGGCCACAACGGCAGAGGCGCCGAGAAAGGCAAAAAGCTGTGACGCCGGTTTCAGGCGGATGAACCGCGTGTCGGTGTCCGAGCGCAAAAACACCCTGCGCTCAGGAAAATGTCGTTCCAACAGATTGTGGATTTTTATCGCAAGACGCGTCCGCACGAGGCCCCCATAGTCGTCTTTTGCCAACCATTCCCTTGTCGGTGCTCTTCTACGCCGCTTTGCCCCATATGTGCTCACTTTCCCATGTGTGCGACATATCAAACCGCCGTCTCGGCACCGTCGCAATTTGCCTACACAGTGCCTAAGCTTTGGGCAAGTGTTTTGACCAACTCATGCCGAAATTGCGACGAAATCCGCTCCAAGCGGCAGAAAATCGCCGACTTAGAAGGGATTGCGGGTAACCGATGTCAGTGCTCGGATTTGACCTCTGCGGCGAGAGGCCAATAGAAGTCCGGAGGTATCCCGGCCTCTGCGCGTTTTTCTTCGTTGAAAGGCGGCTTCAGCGCGCCATGAAAGTAGCGGCGCACAAGGGTATGAAATGCCTCTTTGGGATCCAGCTCGTGACGGCCACACAGAAAGTGGAACCACTTTGATCCATAGGCCACGTGACTGACTTCTTCGGCATAGATGGTCTTCAATGCGTCGACAGCTTTGTCATCCTTGGCCTTGCGGAAAATCTCGATCATGCCGGGGGTTACGTCGAGACCGCGGGCCTCGAGTACCATAGGCACTACAGCCAGTCTGCCCATGAAGTCATCCACAGTGTCTTCGGCGGCACGCCACATACCGGCATGGGCATCAAGCGCACCGTAGTGGCTGCCCGACGCTTCAAGGCAGTCGCATACAAGATTGAAATGCTTTGATTCCTCATCCGCAGCTTTTACCCAGTCATCATAGAACCCTATGGGCATGGAGGTGTCCGCGAAACGGGGAATGATGTCCCAATGCAGGTCAACCGCGTTCAGCTCGATATGTGCCACAGCGTGCAAGATCGCAATGCGCCCGGCCTCTGTCCCGGGGCGCCGTCGCGGCACGTCGCGTGGATCACGCAAGCGCGGCATCTCTGGGCGTGACGGGCGCAGGGGCACGTCCGCGTGCCCAATCTGCAAAGGGGTTCCCGCATCTCGCGCCTCAGACCACTGTTTGGCATATGCGCGCGACAAGGCGGTTTTCTCACGGCCATCAGCGGTGGTGAGAACCTCCACCGCCATTTCTGAAAGGGTCTTTTCCGTCATGCGATCTGTCTGTCACAAGGCGCGCACGGCCTCCAGCACTTCTTCGGCGTGGCCGGGCACTTTTACCTTGGGCCAGATTCGCAGGATCTTGCCATCGCCCCCAATCAGAACTGTTGTCCGCTCGATCCCCATATATTTCTTGCCATACATGCTCTTTTCTTTCCAAACGCCGTACCGCTCACAGACATCTGCTTCGGCATCGGACAAAAGTGGAATGCCCAAGCTATGCTTGTCCCGAAACTTGTCATGTTTGGCCACGGTATCTTTGGAAACGCCAAAGACCTTGGCCCCGGCCGCTTCGAAGTCGGCGTTCAGGCCGGTAAAGGCGATGGCCTCTTTCGTGCATCCCGAAGTGTCATCTTTAGGATAAAAGAACAGAACAACAGGCGCCGGGCGCAGTTCGGAGAGCGTAACGTCGTCTCCACCATCGCGCGGCAGGGTGAAATCAGGAGCCAAATCGGCGATTTCAGGCATTTAGGGACCTCCAAAAAGAAAAAGTGAGTTTTAAATTAGAGTGTAACGCGCGAGAATAAAGGCAGCAGGCAGGCCAAGTGGCCATAACGGGAAAAATGACCGAAACGGCAAAGACAAAACCGCGTCGCGGCTGGGTGAAGAAAACCGGTATGCGTTTGGGTGTCGGCTTTCTTCTGATGGCCGGGGTCCTGGCCATATTGTTTTCAGCTTTGATTGGCACCCGAATTTCTGCACCAGACTGGGTGCGGGATCGGCTGACCACAGAGATCAATGAAGAGCTTGAAGGTATTTCGCTGCATTTTGGGGATGTGGCGATTGTGCTCAATGAAAACCTCGTGCCGCGTCTGTGGTTGCGCGATGTGATGTTGCGGGATGAGACTGGCCTGCCAATAGCCAACCTTTCGGATCTACAAAGCCAAGTTGCACTTAAACCGTTGATGCGTGGTGAAGTGCAGCCGAGCTATATCAAGCTGAGTGGTGTTCGCTTATCTCTGCGTCGTGAAAACACCGGCGCAGTGGGGCTGTCGGTCGGGCAAGCCGATGCGCCGGTTGAAGAGGCCAGCAGTTTGCGCGAACTGATCGGCGAAACCGAAGCCATTCTGTTGCGCCCAGGGTTTGCCGATCTCACCTTGATTGACGTGGAAAACGTCTCATTGCGGTATGATGATTTGCGTGCCGGGCGGTCGTGGAGCGTGGATGGTGGGCGTCTGTCATTGACCCGTGACGACAATGATCTGCGCCTGCGTGGAGACTTTGTGCTCTTGGGCGGGCGAGATTACGCAACCACGCTGGAAATGAACTACACGACCCAAATTGGCGAGACTGCCGCCGAGCTTGGTCTCAACTTCGAGGACATGCATGCGCGGGACATTGCGGGCCAATCGCCTGCATTGGTCTGGCTGAGTGCATTGGATGCGCCGATTTCCGGGGCGCTGCGTATGGCGGTAGAAGAGGACGGCGCTCTTGGACCATTGAATGCGACGCTGCAAATCGGGGCAGGTGTGGTTAAACCTAACGAGGCAACCAAACCCATCGCGTTCGATGCGGTGCGCAGTTACTTTACCTATGACCCGGAAGATCAGGAGATCCTTTTCAGCGAGCTGTCGGTCGATAGTAAGTGGCTGAAGACAAGTGCAGAGGGCCGCGCCAATCTGATCGGACTTAAACAAGGTCTGCCGAGCGAGATTGTCCTACAGGTCGGACTTGACCAGATACAGGCCAACCCGGCGGATATTTACCCCGAGCCTATTACTCTTGGACCCGCTCGCATGGATATGCGCCTGCGGTTGGACCCGTTTGTCGCCACATTGGGAGAGCTGTCTTTAAGCGACAATGACGTCAATGTTGTTTTGTCCGGAGAAGCGCGCGCGGGAGACGATGGATGGACTGTCGCGCTTGATGGCGGGGTTGATGAAATTGGCGATGCTCAGCTTTTGGAGCTTTGGCCCAAGACATTATTGGCCAATGCGCGCAAGTGGATTGCCGAGAATGTGCGCAGGGCAACTATTCAGAATGTGCAGCTTGCCGTGCGCTCTTTGCCCGAACACAAGCCGGATGTTTTCCTTGGTTTTGATTTCGAAGGCCTCGACACGCAATATGTCAAACGCGTGCCGATCATCGAGAACGCTGCCGGGCATGCCACGCTTTATGAAAATCAATTTGTCCTTTCTGCGCAATCCGGTTCCATCAGCCCCGCCCAGGGCGGGCGGATTGATATTTCCGGCACAAGTTTTGAGATCCCTGATGTCGATATGAAGCGCACGCCCGCACAGGTGCATTTGCGCACGCAAAGCACCATCACTGGCGCGCTTTCGCTTTTGGACGAAGAGCCGTTTCGCTTTATGCAAAAGGCCGGGCGGCCGGTCACACTGGCAGATGGACGAGTTGATTTGTCCGGCCTGCTCAAGTTTCGCATGGTTCCCAAACTTACAACCAAGGACGTTCTTTTCGACGTTGTGGGTACATTGCGCGATGTGCGCAGTGAGGTTCTTGTGCCGGATCGGGTGTTGAAAGCCAACGCGCTTGACCTCAACGTTACGCACGAAGTTCTGAAGGTCAGTGGCCCCGGACTTCTCGGTCAGGTGCCATTTGATGCTCAATTTGAAGCGCTTCTGGCCGAAGAGGCGAACGGTGCGGCCAAGGTTCGCGGCACTGTGGAGCTTTCGGAACGGTTTACCGATGAGTTTCGGATCAACTTGCCACCTGGCAGTGTATCGGGCTCAGGCCAGGCAGATGTAGAGCTTGATTTTGAGAAAGATAGGCCCGGTGATTTTCGCTTGAGCTCTGATTTGGCGGGCATCGCTCTGCGGCTGCCTGAGATTGATTGGGCGCTTTCGCAGGGCGGCACGGGCAGCTTGTCGCTTGAAGGTCGGCTCGGTGAGCCGCCTGTGATTGATCAAATCACGTTGAATGCGCCAGGGCTTGAGGCGCGTGGAAACGTGTCTCTGTTGCCTTCCGGCCAGCTTGATCGTGCGTCTTTTACCCGCGTACGTGCCGGCAACTGGATTGATGCGCCAATCGAACTTGTCGGGCGCGGCGGAAACATACCTCCTGCGGTGCGTGTGTTGGGCGGAAAAATTGACCTAAGAGAGACATCTGTCAACGGCGGAGATGGCGAGGAAGGCACATCAGGGCGGCGTGGACGGACTGGCCCGGTGTCTCTTGTTTTGGACAGGTTAATTGTGTCTGACGGTATCGCGCTCACTGGGTTCCAGTCGGATCTGGATATGCGTAATGGGCCTGATGGAAAATTCACCGCGCGCGTCAATGGAAATACACCCATTGAAGGCCGCGTTGTTCCACGCAACGGGCGCAGTGCGTTTCGCATTCAGTCTCAGGATGCGGCGGGTGTGTTTGCCTCGGCGGGTCTGATCAAGCAGGCGCGCAATGGGGTGTTGGACCTGACTTTGATCCCGGGAAAGGCGAGCGGCACTTATGAAGGCCGCCTGCAGGTCACAGACGGCATGCGCATCAAAGATGCGCCGTCCATGGCCGCCCTGCTGAACGCGGTCAGCGTTGTGGGGCTTTTGGAACAAATGGGTGGCGAGGGCATCCATTTTCAAGAAGTTGACGCACGGTTTCAACTCGCGCCAGATCGTATCACGCTCTATTCAGGCAGTGCGGTTGGGGCTTCCATGGGCATTTCGATGGATGGGTACTACTACCCCGAAAATGGGCGCATGGATATGCAGGGGGTCTTATCGCCGGTTTACCTCGTAAACGCTGTTGGCAGGCTGTTTACGCGTCGAGGTGAAGGCTTGATCGGGTTCAACTACACAATACGCGGCAGCGCTTCTGACCCGCGGGTCGGCGTGAATCCTTTGTCAGTTTTTACACCTGCGATGTTCCGGGATCTGTTTCGCCGCTCACCCCCAGAACGACCGGATCTTGAACCATCTCAGAGGGCATTTGATGCGGCGCAACCGGACGCCGCGGCCCCACGAGAACCACCGAAAGAAAGGTCTCGACCGCCACTGATCGAGGAAGACGGCGGTCGATGAAGCTTTCCGAATTTGATTTCGATCTGCCTGAAGAGTTGATCGCAACGCGTCCTGCGCGGCCACGCCCTTCGGCGCGGCTATTGGTGGCTGAGGGGGGGCAAACCACGGATGCGCATGTCTATGACCTTGGCCAGTGGTTGCGGCCCGGAGATCGGCTTATTCTGAACAACACCAAGGTGATCCCGGCGCGTCTCTTTGGCGAAAGGTTCCGCGAAGGGCCGCAAGGTAGAAGTAAAGCAAAGATTGATGTGACGCTTTTGGAGCCCGATGGACAGGGGCACTGGTCGGCTATGGTGCGGCCGTTGAAGAAACTGCGCGAAGGTGAAAGCATTTTTTTCAATGCCGACTTCTCGGCCAGGGTTCTTTCAAAGCAAGAGGGTCAGGCCACGCTCTCCTTCAATCTGGCAGGCGATGATTTTGACGCGGCGCTGAACCAAGCCGGGGCGATGCCTTTGCCCCCTTATATTGCCAGCAAACGTGCGGCAGATGCCCAGGACCGCGAAGATTATCAGACAGTCTTTGCCAAGAATGAAGGGGCCGTCGCCGCGCCCACCGCCAGTTTACATTTCGACCAAGCGCTTTTGGCTGAACTTGCAGAGCAGGGCATCGAGTTCACCGAAGTGACTTTGCATGTAGGGGCAGGGACCTTTCTGCCTGTCAAAGTTGAGGATGTGACCACCCATAAAATGCATGCTGAATGGGGCGAGGTAAGCGCGGCCGCGGCTGCTGAAATCACAGCGACGCGGGCGGCGGGGGGGCGGATCATTCCGGTTGGCACAACGGCGTTGCGTTTGATCGAAAGCGCCGGGCGAAGCGGCACGATCCAGCCATGGCAGGGGGAGACGGATATTTTCATCTACCCCGGTTTTACCTTCCATGTTGCGGACGCTCTGATGACCAATTTTCACCTTCCCAAGAGCACGCTGATGATGCTGGTCTCGGCGATGATGGGGCAGGAGCGGATCAGAGCCATCTATGAGCATGCTGTACGCGAAAAGTATCGCTTTTTTTCTTACGGGGACGCGTCCTTGTTGATTCCGTGACAATCGCCTGTCACGACGCTCTCAACGACATGTATGAGTCGCGTTTGAGCCAGACAGATATCCGGCCAACCACGTAGAGCGCTCGTACCGATTTGGAGTGTGCGATGTTTTCCGTCCTTTCCAGCGCCTGGGCCTTGCTGCTTGGCATGATGCTGTTGCAAGTCGGGAACGGCATGCAGGGCACGCTCTTGGGTGTGCGTGGAGAGATCGAAGGGTTCTCGACACTGGAAATGTCGCTTGTCATGTCTGGATATTTCGTGGGGTTTCTCTTTGGCTCACGCAAAGCACCCGACATGATCCGCCGCGTCGGACATGTCCGTGTCTTCGCAGCGCTGGCGTCCATGATCTCGGCTGTGATGATCCTCTATCCGGCGTTCACCAATGTCTATGCCTGGGGCGCAGGGCGCATCCTGATCGGGTTCTGCTTTTCCGGTGTGTATGTGACCGCAGAAAGCTGGCTCAACAATGCCGCGACAAACGAGAACCGCGGCAAGGCGCTCTCACTTTATATGATCGTGCAGATGGTGGGGATCGTGAGCGCTCAGGCCCTGATGCTCAGCGCGGACCCGGCTGGCTTCCTGTTGTTCATTATCCCTTCGGTTCTGATCTCGCTATCCTTTGCGCCTATTCTGCTATCCGTGAGCCCTACACCTGCTTTTGACTCGACCAAGCCTATGTCTTTGCGGGAGATCTTGCGCATTTCCCCTTTGGGGTGTGTGGGCATGTTCCTTTTGGGAGGGATCTTCTCGGCTCAGTTTGGCATGGCGTCCGTTTATGGGGCTGAAGCCGGTTTAACTGTCGGACAGATTTCGACCTTTGTGGCAACGTTTTATGTTGCGGCTTTGCTGATTCAGTATCCGCTGGGGTGGCTCTCGGATCGTATGGACCGGCGCCTGCTTATCCTTGGTGTGTCCGCCGCCTGCGGGGTCGGGGCTATTGTTGGCATGCTTTTTGGAAGTGTATTCTCGCTGCTTCTTGTTGCAGCCTTCATTGTGGGTGGCACTTCAAATCCGCTCTATTCGCTTTTGATTGCGTACACGAATGACTTTCTGGGGCACGATGACATGGCCGCCGCCGCCGGAGGCATGGTGTTCATCAACGGATTGGGCGCGGTGTTTGGGCCAATCATCACCGGCTGGATCATGGGGGCAATCGGCCCGAGTGGCTTCTTTCTCTTCATCGCGGCGCTTTGTGCAGCCATGGTGACCTATGCGGCCTATCGAATGACACAGCGCGCCGCACCTTCGGTCGAAAACACCGACAGCTATGCTGCCGTTGCACCAGGCGCATCCCCCGTCGTGGTCGAGGTTGCGCAGGAATACGCTATCGAAACCGCACAAGACGACGAAGAAGCATTTCCTTAAGCTTGTCGCCGAAATGTCACGCAGTATTGCCGCTGTAGTAATTTTTTACTGTGCAGAGGGGTTTAACTGTCGTTTACTCGACTTATGTGCGGTGTGTCTTGGTGAGGAGGGTGAGATGAAAGCGCCTGAAGACGTGTTGGGGTTTTGGCTCGATGAGGTTGGTCCCAAGGGTTGGTATGAGCAGTCTGATGAACTGGACGCGGAAGTTCGTGATCAGTTTCAGGGGGCCTGGGAAAACGCTCGCGAAGGCACTTACGGACTCTGGTTGACTTATTCCAGTGGCACCTTGGCGTACATCATCCTGATGGATCAGTTTCCACGTAATATGTTCCGCGACCATGCGCTATCCTTTTCAACTGACAAACATGCGCTTGCCGCTGCCAAAGCTGCGATTCACCGTGGTTGGGACAAACGTATCGACACGCCAGCCCGACAGTTCTTCTACCTTCCATTGATGCATTCTGAGAATCTTTGCGATCAGGACCGCTGTGTGCGGCTGATCTGTGAGCGAATGAGCGATGACGAAAGTAGTAACCTTTTGCACGCCAGAGCGCATCGTGAAGTCATCCGGCGCTTTGGCCGCTTTCCGCATCGCAACAAGGCTCTTGGTCGGGCGACATCTGAAAAAGAAGAACAGTTTTTGCAAAGCGGCGGCTATGGTGGCATCGTTCGTGAGCTGCAAAAGGCAGATGCAGCCTGAAGTTTCTTTCCAAAAGCTGACCTAAATCAATTCATTAACAAGGTCCCCCGTGGCAAGTTGTTGCGGGTGCGGGTTGCCGCGTTGCGGCGTTGGAAAAAATAGTTTAATATCAAACTAATTCTGGTACGGAGATGAAGATGGCGGCGAAATCCTTCGACATGATTGTGATCGGGGCGGGTCCCGGTGGGTATGTTGCGGCAATCCGTGGCGCGCAACTGGGGATGAATGTTGCCATTGTCGAACGCGAGCATATGGGGGGCATCTGCCTCAATTGGGGTTGTATCCCGACCAAGGCGATGTTGCGCTCGTCCGAAGTGTTCCACCTGATGCACCGGGCCAAGGAATTTGGTCTTAAGGCGGACAAGATCGACTATGATCTTGATGCCGTGGTCAAAAGATCGCGCAGCGTTGCCGGGCAGCTTTCCGGTGGCATTGGCCATCTGATGAAGAAGAACAAGGTCACCACCGTGATGGGGGAGGCGACGCTGACCGGGAAAGGCAAGGTGTCGGTCAAAACCGAGAAGGGCACCGAAGAGCTCACGGCCAAGAACATTGTGCTGGCAACTGGTGCGCGGGCGCGGGAATTGCCGGGGCTTGAGG
Source organism: uncultured Roseovarius sp. (assembly GCA_947496175.1). Classification (GTDB taxonomy): domain Bacteria; phylum Pseudomonadota; class Alphaproteobacteria; order Rhodobacterales; family Rhodobacteraceae; genus Roseovarius. The sequence goes on along the minus strand of CANMBU010000003.1, from coordinate 761,736 downwards.
CCGATGGGGATCTGGTCTGGACCTACAAACATGCGCTTCTGCCGCCGCGCATGCCCAAGAAGCTTCTTGTGATCGGCTCCGGTGCCATCGGGATCGAATTTGCCAGTTTCTACAATACGCTTGGGGCAGACACGACCGTCGTTGAGGTGATGGACCGGGTTTTGCCTGTAGAAGACGCCGAGATTTCGGCCTTCGCCAAGAAAGCGTTCACGAAGCAAGGCATGACGATCATGGAGAAAGCCATGGTCAAACAACTCGATCGCGCAAAAGGCAAGGTCACTGCGCATATCGAAGTGGGCGGTAAGGTTGAAAAGCAGGATTTTGACACGGTCATATCGGCCGTGGGCATTGTGGGGAATGTTGAAAACCTTGGGCTGGAGGCCCTGGGCGTGAAAATCGACCGCACCCATGTGGTCGTGGATGAATACTGTCGCACCGGCGTTGATGGACTCTATGCCATTGGGGACATCGCTGGGGCACCGTGGCTGGCTCACAAGGCCAGCCACGAGGGTGTTATGGTGGCCGAGCTGATTGCGGGCAAACATCCGCATCCGGTTCGCCCCGAAAGCATTGCGGGCTGCACCTATTGCCACCCGCAAGTGGCGAGCGTGGGCTATACTGAGGCCAAGGCCAAGGAACTGGGCTATGACATCAAGGTGGGTCGTTTTCCGTTTATCGGCAATGGCAAGGCGATTGCGCTGGGTGAGCCTGAGGGCATGATCAAGACGATCTTTGACACCAAGACGGGCGAGCTTTTGGGTGCGCATATGGTGGGCGCGGAAGTGACCGAGATGATTCAGGGCTATGTCGTGGGTCGTCAGCTTGAGACGACCGAAGAGGATTTGATGCACACGGTCTTCCCGCATCCGACATTGAGCGAGATGATGCATGAAAGCGTGCTTGATGCCTATGGGCAGGTCATTCATATGTAAGCTCGGACTCCGCACGGTGCGGAATTTTGGGTATTTTTGACAAGAAAGAAGCAAACGCGGGTTTTCTCTGCTCTGCGCTTCTGAAAGATTGCTGGCATGGCCAGTCTGAACCGCATCGTTCTTTACAAGACCACCCGTGCCTGGCTCGAAGAGCTGGATCTTGAGTCGATGGATGTGGCGGAAATTTCCGGCAAGCACGGGCGGCGGTATGAGTTCAAATCCTACGAACGCTTTCGGTTTCCCGCTTATGATATATGTGCGGGACCTTTTCTGGATGAAGATGGCGCGCCCAAACAGTTCGACATGATCCTTGCCAATCAGGTGTGGGAGCATCTCGACCGGCCTTATGCGGCCACGCGCCATGTGTTGAACATGCTGCGCCCGGGCGGCTATTTCTGGGTCGCTGTGCCATTCTTTGTGCCGTATCACGGTGACCCGGTGGATTGCTCGCGCTGGACAGCTCGCGGGTTGAAAAACCTGCTGATCGAGGCGGGGTTTGATGAGGACAGGGTGCGCGCTGAGCAATGGGGCAACCGGCTGGCCGGGTTGCGCAATCTGGGCGAGGAATGGCCGCCTGTATACAATCCGGAAAGAGATGATCTGACCAATGATCCAGACTTCCCGATCTGTTCCTGGGCCTTGGCGCAGAAATAACTGTGGATAAGTCAAGGATGCTGACAGGTTCTGACGCGTGTTCTGTTTATGTTCTCATTTTTAACTTGGAAGACCGAGCGGCCTAAACTATGTGTTGAGCATCGTGAACCGGGGGTCACATGGCCGAGCTGAAAAATATCGAGGTGCGCGGCGCGCGCGAGCACAACCTCAAGAATATTGATGTTGATATTCCGCGCAACGAGCTTGTGGTGATCACCGGTCTTTCGGGCTCGGGCAAATCGTCTTTGGCGTTTGACACGATCTATGCTGAAGGACAGCGGCGCTATGTCGAGAGCCTCAGCGCGTATGCACGGCAGTTTCTGGATATGATGGAAAAGCCCGATGTGGATCACATCAGTGGCCTTAGCCCGGCGATTTCGATTGAGCAAAAGACGACATCGAAGAACCCACGCTCCACCGTGGGTACAGTTACGGAAATCTACGACTACATGCGTCTGCTCTTTGCACGGGTCGGCACACCCTACAGCCCCGCCACGGGCCTGCCCATCGAGGCGCAGCAAGTGCAGGATATGGTCGATCGGATCATGGGGATGGAGGAAGGCGTGCGCGCCTATCTTCTGGCCCCCATCGTGCGGGACCGGAAGGGCGAATACCGCAAGGAGTTTCTGGAACTGCGCAAGCAGGGCTTTCAGAGGGTGAAGGTCGATGGCGCGTTTTACGAGCTGGATGAACCGCCCACGCTCGATAAGAAGTTCCGCCACGACATTGATGTTGTGGTCGACCGGATCGTTGTGAAAGACGGGTTGGAGACCCGGCTGGCGGACAGTCTGCGTACTGCGCTTGATCTGGCTGATGGCATTGCTGTGCTGGAGACCGCGCCCAAGGAAGGGGAACCGGAGCGCACCACTTTCAGCGAGAATTTTGCGTGCCCGGTCAGCGGTTTCACCATCCCCGAGATTGAACCGCGCCTGTTTTCCTTCAACGCCCCCTTTGGCGCCTGCCCGGATTGTGACGGCTTGGGCATGGAGCTTTTCTTTGATGAGCGGCTTGTGGTGCCCGACGAGGCCCTGCGCGTGGATGACGGAGCTCTGGCGCCCTGGCGCAAGGGTAAGTCGCCGTACTTCCTGCAAACGATTGAAGCGATTGCGAAGCACTATGAGTTTGATGCCAAAGCCCCTTGGAAAGATCTTCCGCCGCATGTGAAGCAGGTGTTCCTGTATGGCTCGGGTGAAGAAGAGATTAACTTTCGGTATGATGAAGCTGGCCGTGTCTATCAGGTGAGCCGTGTGTTTGAGGGGGTTATCCCCAACATGGAACGCCGCTATCGCGAGACCGACAGCAACTGGATCCGCGAGGAGTTTGAGCGGTATCAGAACAACCGTCCCTGTGGGGCCTGTGAAGGCTACCGGCTCAGAGACGAGGCGCTGGCAGTGAAGATCGCGGGCCTGCATGTGGGGCAGGTGGTGCAGATGTCGATCCGCGAGGCATTTGACTGGTGTGAGAGCGTACCAGAGCACCTGACGGCACAGAAAAACGAGATTGCGCGCGCGATCCTGAAGGAAATCCGTGAGCGCTTGGGCTTTCTGAACAATGTGGGGCTTGAGTATCTCACTCTGAGCCGCTCGGCAGGAACGCTCTCGGGCGGGGAAAGTCAGCGGATCCGGCTGGCCAGCCAGATCGGCTCGGGGCTGACAGGTGTGCTTTATGTGCTCGATGAGCCATCGATCGGCCTGCATCAGAGGGACAATGGGCGCTTGCTCACCACCTTGCAGAACCTGAGGGATCAGGGAAACACCGTGATTGTGGTCGAGCATGATGAGGAGGCCATTCGCACGGCAGACTACGTGTTCGACATTGGCCCCGGCGCAGGTGTGCATGGTGGTGATGTGGTGAGCCATGGCAAGCCCGAGAAGATTGCGCGCGATAAGAAATCCATCACCGGTCAGTATCTTTCGGGTACGCGCGAAATAGCCGTGCCAACTGAACGGCGGACGGGCAATGGCAAGTCTGTCAATGTGATCAATGCGACAGGCAACAACCTCAAAGCCGTTGATGCAGAGTTTCCTTTGGGCAAGTTTGTGTGCGTCACTGGCGTATCTGGCGGCGGTAAATCGACGCTGACCATCGAAACACTGTTCAAAACAGCGTCCATGCGTCTGAATGGGGCACGTCAAACACCGGCTCCGTGCGAAACGATCAAGGGGCTGGAGCACCTCGATAAGGTCATTGACATTGACCAGCGCCCCATCGGGCGTACGCCACGGTCCAACCCTGCAACCTATACAGGGGCATTTACGCCAATCCGGGATTGGTTCTCCGGTCTGCCAGAGGCCAAGGCGCGCGGCTACAAGCCGGGACGGTTTTCCTTCAACGTCAAGGGTGGTCGGTGCGAGGCCTGTCAGGGGGATGGGGTCATCAAGATCGAGATGCACTTCCTGCCGGATGTCTACGTGACCTGCGAAACCTGTCAGGGCAAGCGGTACAATCGCGAAACGCTGGAAATCCTCTTTAAGGGCAAGAGCATTGCGGACGTTCTTGATATGACCGTCGAGGACGCACAAGAGTTCTTCAAGGCTGTGCCCAGCATTCGTGAGAAGATGGATGCGCTGATGCGTGTGGGGCTGGGCTATATCAAGGTGGGTCAGCAGGCGACAACGCTTTCAGGTGGTGAAGCGCAGCGGGTCAAGCTGTCCAAGGAGCTGAGCAAACGCTCTACCGGGCGGACCCTATACATTCTCGACGAACCGACAACCGGGCTGCATTTCGAGGATGTGCGCAAGCTTTTGGAAGTGCTGCATGAGCTGGTGGAATCAGGCAATACGGTCATCGTGATCGAACATAATCTCGACGTGGTCAAAACCGCTGACTGGATTGTCGATATTGGCCCCGAGGGTGGTGATGGTGGCGGTGAGATTGTGGCAGTGGGAACACCGGAAGATGTGGCTCAAGTCGCACGCAGCCATACCGGGCACTACTTGAAAGACATGTTGGCCGCGCGGAAAGTTGCGGCTGAGTAACCTGATATGGTGCTTTTCCAGCGCCTATTTTTGCGGTCCGTGATAAGTGTTTCAGGCACTCAAACCCTTTAAAAGCGTTTGTTTTTAAGCCTTTTGGTGGAACCTGACCAGTGCTCAGTCTCTCTGGGCCATCTGTCGTCACGCCGGTTCACGCAACAATGAAGCCGCTTGCGTTGTGATCTGTAGCTTGGCCTCCCACATGTTGGTCAACGACATGCTCACAGGAAAGGAGCGCAGCTATGAAAAGTCGAATTCTCGTGACCGCGTTTGCGATGACACTGCCAATTTTTGGGGCATTCGCGCCGACACCGGTTCAGGCATCAGACAGAGGCGATGTTGCAGGCGCATTGCTGGGCGGTATCGCCTTGGGCGTGATTGCCAGCAAATTGTTGGACGATGACAAAGACCGGCATCGCGGGTCGTATAATGGCCATCGCAAGCATCGTTCTCATAAACACCAGGCGCAGCGCCATCACTACAAAGACCGCCACTACAAACGCGGTCATTCCTATAATGGATATCACGGCAATCATCACAGCTATTCCGGTATCCGTGATCAGGACCGTCGCTGACGCGAGTTCGATGCTGTCAGGCATTAAGCCGGGCTAGAACGCTTTCAGGACAATCCCCGCCAGGCAAAGGCTTGGCGGGTTTTTTGTCACTAAAGCGTTTCAGCCGCGATAACCGCGCTTTTCAAACCGAGGCAGCATAGCAGAGAAGTCGCGACCCAGCCCGTCTTCTTTTTCGACAAAGTCTTTATAGAGCGCCAGCGCCATTTGCCCGATCGGCGTATCGGCGTCAGCAGATTCTGCGGCATCCATCGCCAAGCCAAGATCTTTGACCATCAGCTCAGACGCGAAACCCGGAGTATAGTCATTGTCAGCCGGGCTTTGCGGGCCAATGCCGGGGGCAGGGCAATAGGCGTTCATTGACCAGCTGTAGCCCGATGAGGTGCTGACCACGTCAAACATCTTTTGCCGGTCAAGGCCCAGTTTGTCGGCGAGCGCAAAGGCCTCGCACGTGACGATCATTGTGGCGCCGAGGATCATGTTGTTGCAGATCTTGGCGGCCTGTCCGTTGCCTGATGGCCCGCAATGCACGGCTTTCTGCCCCATGATCTCAAAGAGCGGGTTGGCGATGGCGAAGGCGGCATCTGCACCACCCACCATGAATGTGAGCGTGCCTGCCTGCGCGCCGCCAATCCCACCGGAGACCGGCGCATCAAGGGCCAAAAGGCCCGCAGCCTGCGCTGCATCGGCCACGGCGCGGGCGCTGTCGACATCCACCGTTGAGCAATCTAGAAGCACAGCGCCGGGTTTCATGGCAGGGATCAACTGATCCGCCACAGCTCGCAGAATGGCCCCGTTAGGCAGCATGGTAATCACCACATCAGCCCCTTCAGCCACGGCCTCTGCGGTGGCGGCCTGTGTCACCCCATCCGCTGTGGTGCCCGCCGTATCAAAGCCGGTGACATTATGGTTCGCTTTGGCCAGATTGGCGGCCATCGGTGCGCCCATGTTGCCCAGTCCGATAAATCCGATTTTCATGAGAGGCCTCCTTTGTCGAAGCTCAGTGTGTCTTGTCCCAATGGCATCAGCATCTTTGTCGCTGCCAGGCTGGGTGGGGTGTCGAGATCATGCTTCCACTTGGGATTGCGATCCTTGTCGATCACGGCAGCGCGGATTCCTTCGAGGAAATCCCCATGTTCTGTGGCGCGAAAAGTAAAGCGGTATTCCATCTCCAGCGCGCGGCGGATCGTGGCGGCCTGGCCGCGCAGCCGGTGGATGACCTCAATGGTAGATGCCATCGAAAGAGGGGAGTTGCGCCTTAGCGCCTTGAGCGCGCTTTGGTTAAAGTCGCTCTCGGTGGACGTCAGCGCATTGAGAATTGCGCGCAGGTCTTCGCCCCCAAAGGCTGCATCAATATCAGATTGCAGGATGTCCAGCGTGCCGTCCGGGGCTTGACGGCTGGCAGGTGCAATCAGATTTGGATCGCCAGTGGTTTCCAATTGGCGGATCAGATCAGACCAGTGATCGCGCGGAATGTAGCAATCTGCAAATCCGGCATAGATCGCATCGGCAGGCCCCATGCGTGTGCCGGTCGTGCCGAGATATTCCCCAAGCCGCCCCGGCGCGCGCGCCAGAATGAACGACCCTCCCACATCCGGTATCAGCCCGATGCCGCATTCCGGCATGGCGATCTGGCTGGTGTCACAGACAACCCGATGCGAGCCGTGGCAGGAAATGCCCACACCACCGCCCATGGTGAAGCCCTGCATGAAGGCAACATAGGGCTTGGGATACTCGGCGATCTTGGCATTGAGGCGGTATTCATCGGCCCAGAACCGCTGTCCATAAGCAAAATCGCCCGCGCGGCCAGCATCGTAGAGGTCTTGGATGTCACCGCCTGCGCAGAAGGCCTTGTCGCCCATCGCGTCGATGATCACCAGATCAACAGCATCATCCTCGCGCCAGTCATCAAGGGCTGCCTCGATCGCCAGACACATGTCATAGCTCATGGCGTTCAAAGCCTTGGGGCGGGTGAGAGTAATGCGGCCCGCGCGGCCGGTGATGCGGATGTGTATGTCACTCATGAGAGGTGTTATGCCTCAGCCAGCATATGGCGTGCAACGATCAGGCGCATGATCTCGTTGGTGCCTTCGAGGATTTCATGCACGCGCAGGTCACGCACCAGTTTCTCGATCCCGTAGTCTGCCAGGTAGCCATAGCCGCCATGCAGCTGCAGGCATTGGTTGACGATGTGGCTGCCGGCTTCGGTCACGAATTTTTTGGCCATGGCGCAATGGGCGGTGGCGTCATGTGCGCCGGTGTCGAGTTTCCACGCGGCCTGACGCAGGAACACGCGCGCGGCCTGTAGCTCAATCTCCAGATCGGCGAGGCGGAATTGCAGCGCCTGAAACTGATCAATGGATTTGCCGAAGGCTTTGCGCTCGCGCATGTAGGTCTTGGTCATATCAAGGGCCTGTTGTGCGGCTCCGAGACTGCAGGCAGAAATGTTGAGCCGCCCACCATCGAGACCGGCCATGGCATAGCTGAACCCTTGGCCTTCTTCGCCCACAAGGTTCTCGGCAGGAATTCTACAATCGTCGAACTGTACTTGTGCCGTTGGCTGGCTGCGCCATCCCATCTTGTCTTCCAGCCCGCCAAAGCTGAGCCCCGGCGCACCGTCCTCTACATAAACGGTTGAGATGCCTTTGGGACCATCTTCGCCGGTGCGTACCATGCAGACATAAGCATCCGAATAGCCGCCGCCCGATATAAAGGCCTTGGAGCCATTCAACGTATAGCCGTCGTTTGTGCGAGCGGCACGCGTCTTCAAAGCGGCGGCGTCTGAGCCTGAGCCAGGTTCGGTCAGACAATAGGAGAGCACGGTTTTCATCGGGATCACGTCGGGCAGGACGCGGGATTTGAAATCATCCGAGCCAAAGCTGTCGATCATCCGCGCGCACATGTTGTGGATCGAGAGAAACGCCGCCACCGAAGGACAGGCCATGGAAAGCGCCTCAAAGACCAGCGTCGCATCCAGCCGCGTGAGGCCAGAGCCGCCGCTCTCTTCGCTCACATAAAGTCCGCCAAAGCCCAGCTCGCCGACCTGCGGCCAAAGCTCTTTGGGGATCGTACCTTGTGCCTCCCAATCGCGGGCATGGGGCGCGATGTTGTCCTGACCAAAGGCATGGGCCATGTCGAAAATGGCGGTTTGTTCTTCACTCAGAGCGAAATCCAAGGCGATCCCTCCCAGGCCGGGCGATAATTGAACGTGTGTTTAATTATCAACTGTTGCAGGAGTATTGCAAGGGGCAGGGCCGTACGAGCGAAAGGCGCGGGAAGCAGACGCGCCTACGACCCAGACGGATAGCAGATTTTCAGCTTTCCCGTCCTTCTGCCTTCAACCGGGCTTTCAATTTGCACGCCTCATCCGCCCCTGCCTCCAACGCGAACACATACGCATGGGTGAGGAAGAAACACGCAGTATCCACGTCATTCGCCGCATCTGCAGCGGCGGTGTAGAGGGTGACCAATGCGCGCAAATCCCCCGCCTCGTGGGCGGCAATCATTTGCGCGTCTAAACTCTGGTTCATTCCGCAGCGCGTTTGGTTCCGCGATGGGCTTCGACTTTGCTTGCGACCCAATCGTGGAAGCAATGCGTGGGGCTGTCCATCACCGGTGAGAACCGCCCGCCGTCAAACTGATCTGCGTGGCGACCGCGCTGCATGCCCTCGACGACAAAGATGTCTTCCTCAAAGACCTCTTTCCACTGCACTGTGTTCTTGGCGCGCAACTTGGCTTCGGTGTTAGGTTCGGAATAGTAAAGGTGAATATGTTCCATCGTAGCTTCAGGCCCCTTAGCCTCCAGAATGATGGCGAAAGCATGGTCCCGGTGAACCCCTAAAAGAACATTGGGGTAAACAGAGATATATTCGGCCTGTTCGTTCCACTTTGCGCCGACATCCTCGAAATCCGGGAACACAGACCCGTCGTCGCCTTTAAGCTGCCGGTAAACCATCGTGCCCTGACCGGAATACGCCCCTGGCTTTTCGATGTGATAGTGATCTTCCAGACGCGAATAGCTGTTGAGGCCCGGATGCACCCAGGGCAGGTGGTAGCTCTCGCAATAATTCTCGACTGCGAGCTTCCAATTGGTGGCAACCTCAAGCTCGAACTTGCTATCGGCCCCGCCATGATAGAGCGGTTTATCAAACTCAGCCCACCGCGCGATCAGGTCTGCATGCACCTCCTCAAAGGGCGCCGCATCGCCTGAGGCGTTGATCCAGACCACATCGCGCCAGACATGGCTGCGGACCTCCAAGAGCCCCAGTTCATCGCGTTTGATCGCATCATGTGTGTTGTGGCCCGGTCCACCTACATGCGGGGTCGAAACAAGTTTGCCCTTCGTGGAATAGCACCAGGAATGATAAGGGCAGCGGATTGCGCCTTCGATCTTGCGCGGCTCCTCCACCAGGATCATGCCGCGATGGCGGCAGATGTTCTGATAAACGCGCACATCGCCGTCTTTGTCCCGCAAGAGCAAAAGCGGCATGCCCAGAAAGCTGATCGGTTTCGCGTCACCCGGTTCGGGCACATCGGCGGCGACGGCCAGTCCGGCCCACTGTGAGTAGAGCAGGGCGTGCTTTTCTTCTTCGAAAATGGACGGGTCGATGTAATGCGCATTTGGCAGGCCATTGGCGTGCTCGACGCTGGTGCGGACGGTGGACAGGTTGGTGACGATATCGGACATGAGCGGCCTCCTGAAATCCGGCGGGACACATCAAATCTGCCCGAAAACAGCGGCATTTACCTACATTTCACGACACGGGTTGTCTTGATGCGACAGAAATCAGCGAAATTCTTCGCTCAGCCGCAACAGACGCAGGTGGAACGGTGGCACTTCATCCTGGGTGATCAGCCCCGATTGCCGCGCGGCCGCCAAAACGGCGCTCGTGTTCTCGCCCAGGTATTCATAGACCATGCGTGCGGCGCGACGTCCCGTGAGCTTCTCACGAACAGTGCGCGTTGCGTACCCTTCCCAGATATTGGATTGAAACGAGGTTTCCGGCGTCAGAAAATTAAAGGAACAGGCCAAAGAGTTTCTATGTGTGACAACGGCCATGACGCCTTCTTCCTGGCGCAGGACAAGACCTCGGTACTCCCGATTGGCGGATGCTGTTGACAATCCCTGAATGCGCATCGCACTGCGCGGCTCAAATCCTCGCAGGAACGTATAGTTGTTGCGTCGTGTCACATGCACCAACCCGGTCGTAAACTGCGTGTCATCGATAAAGCTCCGGCGCACAAAACGAAAAAACCCACTCGGGAACAAAGTGTGGGTCACTCTGGTTGCTTCGGAGCCAAAGTACCCCTTGAGGAAACGTTGGTTTAAAAGGTCAGAGGAAACGGGGTCGAGATCTTCTATTGGCTCCAGCAGGATCCGCGCGTCTACGCCAAAAAACGTGCAAATCTGATCCAATACATCTGGCCTTGGAAAGCTTTCTCCCGACAAGTAACGGTTGAATTGTGTGCGATTGAGGCCGAGGTCCCGGCAAAGTCCGGCTACAGAGGGATAGCCTGCACTCAGAATTTTCAGATTTGTTCCAAAGACTGACCGTATGGCCGCAGGGCTGCGCGGTAACTGTTGCTTTTTGACGTCTGCTTTGTCGAACACTGATATCTACCAAATTGAAAGATCCAAGAGTGATTGCAATCATAGTGCTATTTGCAAGCATTTGGAGAAAAAACATCAAAATCGCATGTTTCTGACGCCAATTAGCATCAATCTTGAGAAAAGTTGACACAAATACTCTGGGGATACCGCCAAATACACAGATGTACGAAGGCCCCTTGTCACGTATCTTAACAGCTATAGGGATGCGGATATTGGGGAAGACATGTACGGCGTAGTTTTATGGAGTGATTCTAAGTGTGACCGAGCTTTGATCTGGTGTGAAGACCATGGGAAACTCGCGTTTTTTAATGGACAGACGGACCGGCCAGACACTCTAGAGGAGATTGAGGCGGGAGATCTCGTTAAATTGGAACTGGAAGACACACGTGATTTCCGACTAGCGCGAAACGTCAGTTTGGTCTCATCGGATGAATATCCGAAACTGGCAGATACCCTATTGGAAGTCGGAGAAAATTTCTTGGGCCAGCCACAGCAAAAACAACTTGCGCCTGAGAGCAATGTCATACCATTCGGCCGACCTCGGCCCATGGACCAGTCAGAGAAAGCTTCAAAGAAGTCGGCTCTGCCGAGGTCGTGAGCGTCGCTTGCACCTATTCCCCACGCAACAGGGCGGCCACTCCGGTGCGCGCAATCTCCTGTAACCCCAATGGGCGCATCAAGTCGGAAAAGGCATCGACCTTTTCCGGCGCACCGGTAATTTCAAAGACAAAGCTGTCAAGCGTGCTGTCCACAACGTTGGCGCGAAAGATATCGGCAAGGCGGAGCGCCTCAACACGTTTCTCACCTTCGCCGGTCACTCGGAGCAAAGCCAGCTCGCGTTCCACTGAAGGTCCCTCGACGGTCAGATCGTTGACCTGATGCACCACAACAATACGACCCAGCTGCGCCTTGATCTGTTCAATGATCTGCGGTGTTCCGGTTGTGACGATTGTGATGCGTGACTGATGCCCTTCGTGATCCACTTCGGCCACCGTCAGGCTGTCGATGTTGTAGCCTCGGCCCGAGAATAGCCCGATCACGCGGGCAAGCACGCCCGGTTCATTGTCTACGATCACAGCCAAGGTATGCCGCTCGACCGTGTCGGAAAACGTGGGTCGCAAATTGTAGGCGGAATGGCTCGTGGCGCCTTTTTTGATTTTTAGGGCTGACATGGGTCTATCCTTTGGGGTTCTTTACGTGTGGAGCGTCGGGTACGTGTGATGGCAATCTCGTAACGCTGCCGGGCCTCTGTTTTTGAGGTGTTTGACGCGATGGTTTTATCAGCTTTTTGATGTTCACGATCATGCGGCCTCTTTCGGTTTTGACGAAGACAACATCACATCGCGCAAGCAAAGCGCGAAAGCGATACAGGCCAATGGAAGAAATACGAGCTGTACCACCTCATTTGGACCAAACGTTGACTGTAGCAAAACATATGGCCCGAGCCCCAGCCAAAACGCGATGCCCAGGACCGCGGTCAGGGCACGTGCGTCGAGTACACCTGCACGAAGCATAAACAGGGCAGCTGGGGCCATCATTGCAGCTTCGTAGTACCACAGATAGGGCGAAGACAACGGAATGGCGGTCAACAAAGTCGCCGCACGGAGGTCAAACCCGATTGATACCTTGCGCCAGGTCCAAAAAACGGCCGCCGCACAAAATGCAGTGACAACCCACTGCATTGGAAGTGCGGCGTTCTCGGACAAGCCGAGTGAAATGAGTGTGGCATAAGGTCCGATCAGAAGGTTGAGATCCCCAACCGCGCCACGCACAACAGTGCCATGCCGTTCGATGATAGTAAGTAGCTCGGCCCAGTATTCAGCGCCGTAGATGAGTGTGGGGACACCCGATATCAAAATCGTTGTAAGGGTTGCGGCAATGATGGTGCGCCATGCGCTACACGCCAGCAGCGCAAAAGGGATGAGCAATCCAAGTTGGGGCTTCAACGTCAACAGACCAATAAGCACACCTGCAAGAACGGGACGCTCAGCGCGTAACGCGGCAAGTGCGCCAACAAGTCCTGCACACCACAAAACACTCACTTGGCCGTTTAAAAGAGTTGGCAATATAGCCGGCGCCAAAGCGACACAGAGTATGACCTGAACTTTCCCCGCGCAAAAAGGTTTAACTGCGAACCATAGGGCGCCAACAGAAAGCACTGAAAAAACAGCCCAGGCAGCCGCGAACGGCATCAGGCCGAGAGGCGTGATCAAGAGCAGAAACCCCGGTGGATAGAGCCAAGCCATCCACGCTGTGGTGCTTGTTGCGGCAATCTCAATCAACCGCTGCGGATCGAATGCGTCAAGAGGAACGCCCTGCAATGCCAGTTTCGCCGCTGCCCAAAACACAAAAAAATCAATTGAAATGGTCTTGAGCTCAGTCGCCTTGATTTCCAAATGGGCCGCAATAATCGCTGTTGCACACCATAGGACAGTGACCGCAGCACCAAATATCCCGAGTTGCCAGCCGCGTTTTTGATCAAACACGGCCAGCCTTTGATCACCCTGATGAGCATAGATTGAATAGCTCTGCTTCGTGCCGTCGCGAGCGTTGTTTTGAGGGAGTGATGTCATTGCTCTAAACCCACGCCGGAGTTTAAACCAGCACCGCTCCCCCCGCATCAATCGCATCCTTGGTCGAGGCGTTCTCGCCTAGAATCATTTCGTTATGCGCTTTGCCCGAGGGGATCATCGGGAAGCAGTTTTCGTGCTTTTCCACCAGGCAATCAAAGATCACGGGCCCATCATGATTGATCATCTCCATGATCGCATCATCAAGATCGGCGGGATCGTTGCAGATGATCCCCTTGGCGCCAAACGCCTCAGCCAGTTTGACAAAATCTGGCAGGGCATCGGACCAGCTGTGCGAATAGCGCTCGCCGTGCAAGAGTTCCTGCCATTGCCGGACCATGCCAAGACGCTCGTTGTTGAGGATGAATTGCTTAACCGGCAGGCGGTATTGCACCGCGGTGCCCATTTCTTGCATGTTCATCAGCCATGAGGCTTCTCCGGCGACGTTGATCACAAGCGCGTCGGGATGCGCGATTTGCACGCCGATGGAGGCGGGGAAGCCGTAACCCATCGTGCCCAGACCCCCGGATGTCATCCAGCGGTTGGGATCCTCAAAGCCAAGATACTGTGCGGCCCACATCTGATGCTGGCCCACTTCAGTACAGATATACCGGTCATGGTCCTTGGTCAGCGCCTCAAGCCGATCCAGCGCATATTGCGGCTTGATCGTCTTACCTGCTTGCGTGAAAGCCAGGCAGTTGATCTTTTTCCACTCTTCGATCTGTGCCCACCATTTGCCAATGGCCTCGCTGTTCACCTTGCGCCCGCGTTCTGTCCAGACATCTGTAAGCTGTTTCAGCACGGTGGCGACGTCGCCCACAATGGGGAAATCGGTGCGGATGACCTTGTTGATCGACGAGGGATCAATATCGATATGAGCGCGTTGCGATCCGGGGCTGAAGGCATCGAGCCGCCCGGTGATGCGGTCGTCAAAGCGGGCACCGATATTGATCAGAAGATCGCAATCATGCATCGCCATGTTGGCCTCATAAAGACCGTGCATGCCAAGCATCCCGATCCAGTTTTTGCCGGACGCCGGGTAACAGCCCAGACCCATCAAGGTCGAGGTGATCGGAATGCCAGTGGCGTCTACCAGATTGCGCAATAGTTTTGTGGCCTCATCACCGGAATTGATAACGCCACCGCCGGTGTAGAAGATCGGGCGCTTGGCGGTTTCGAGCGCCTCGACCAGTTCCGTGATGGTCTCGATGTCGCCTTCCATCTGTGGCTGATAATGCGATACCTTCGTCTTCTCCGGCGGCGTGTAGGTTGCAGAGGCAAACTGCACATCCTTTGGTATGTCCACCAAAACCGGCCCCGGACGACCCGAGGTGGCGACATGGAAAGCCTCATGAATGGTTTGCGACAGGCGTTCGGTCTCCTTCACCAGCCAGTTGTGCTTGGTGCAGGGGCGGGTGATGCCAACGGTATCAGCTTCTTGGAAGGCGTCCGAGCCGATCATGAAGGTCGGGACCTGGCCAGTGAGCACAACGATCGGGATGGAATCCATCAGCGCATCGGTGATGCCTGTGACCGCATTTGTGGCCCCGGGGCCAGAGGTCACAAGAACAACACCGGGCTTGCCCGTTGAGCGCGCATAGCCCTCGGCGGCATGCACCGCGCCCTGTTCATGGCGCACAAGGATGTGGCGAATGTCGTTTTGCTGGAACACCTCGTCATAAATCGGTAGCACGGCACCCCCGGGATATCCGAATATGACGTCCACACCCTGATCCTTCAGGGCTTGAACCACCATTTTCGCTCCGGTCATCTGACGTGCCATCTGTTCTCTCCGTTCATGACATCATTCATTAGTCTTACGCATAAAAAAGCCCTCGGGTTTTTTCCGAGGGCGCATGGGGGACCATTATGGTATCCGTTACCGGCCCATGCGCCATTTGCCTACAATTACGACTAGTTCCGCCATATTGGCCGACTCCTTTATACGCGTTCGGGGACACTAGGTTGGGGGTGCGAGGGCGTCAACAGGATTTGTGAAAAAAATGTCGCAGCGCAGCATTTTTCTTTGCGATTGTTGCGTCGGGTGAATTTCTAACGCGCGCGCACTGCCGCGCCAATGAAATTGCAGATCAGCCTTTCGGCATGAACAAGGGTAGTTTGCCCAACATCCTGAGAGGGTGCAATTTCCACAATATCCATGCCCACCATGCGGCCTTTGGCAAAGAGCCCGTGCAGCAGTTTGTGCATTTGCACCCAGCTCAGGCCGCCGGGGGCCTGATACATCACGCCAGGCATGATTGTGGGGTCAAGACCATCTGCGTCGACGGTGAGGTAGTAAGGCCCACCATTTGGGATGCGGTCCAGCACGGCCTCTATGCCGATGTCGTGCATTTCATAGGCGGTGATGATATCCGCGCCGTAGTTGCGGGCAACCTCGACCTCTTCGGGCCGCGCGCTGCCGATGCCGCGAATGCCGATCTGGATGATGTCTCCGATCCAGTCCATTTCCGAGGCGCGGCGGATCGGGCTGGAATAGCCCTCACGCTCGCCATTCACGTCATCGCGCCAGTCGATATGGGCATCGACCTGCACCAGAGTGACCTTTTCTTCGAGTGTCTCAAGCGCGCGCAGCACCGGGATCGGGATGCCGTGATCACCGCCAATGGATATGAGCGATGCTCCAGAGGCAAATATCTTGCGCGCTGCGGCCTCGGCGTTGAGGTAATGCGTGCCGGGATCGGACATGTCGGCAATAACATTGCCGCAGTCCACCACCTTGGCCCCGGTACCACCCAAGAGTGTGCCGCCGAAGTCAAAATTGTAGCTGTTCAACATATAATCCGGCCGCAACGTCGCCTGCCGGAGTGCATCGGGGGCGCGGCTTTGATCATTGGCCAGCTCATCGGGGCCATAAGGTTTGCCGTACGGAATGCCCAAAATCGCAATATCTGCGTCGAGCGCATCAAGATCATCGACAAAAGGAAAGCCAAGGAACGTATTGGGAACGCTATCTGGCTTGGTGACGAGCTTGGTCATAAGGGGCCTCCGGGGCTGTTTGCCCGTTTAGTTTATGCTGCGCTTTGCAGTGTGGCCAGTGGCGGGGATTTCGCCAGTTCCGGGCGGCGCAGGGCAAGAGTGCGCCGCGCTTCCTCGGTTCGGTTGAGGCGCATGAGGACATTTACGTAGGTGAGTTCCAAGAGATCCCGTTGCGCGCGGCTTCCGCCAAGGCGCTCATGCGTGGCCATCACAGGTGTGAGGTCGTCCAATGCGTCAGACCAATTCTCATGCGCAATCGCCTTGAATGCCCGCGCAAGAGGGCGCACCAGATCTCCGGCAAAGCCCTTGGCGGTTTCGGCGATATAGGCAAGCCGCTCGCCTTCACCGGCCATGGCGTGGCTGAGCGCGGCGTGCAGATCGGCAAAGCTCTGGCCAGTTTCGGGAAAGAATTGCGCCGCGTAGTCGCTCAAAGCGCTCCAACGCTCTGGTTCTACAGGTAAGCCAGCCAGATCGGCGCGGTGATAGATCGCTGCAGTGTCTGTTAGCACGTTGATTGGCAAACCTTTGGCTCCACCCGGCGCGACGGCGCCGTCCACAACAGACCAGAGCGTCTTTTCATCACCATCTGCCAGCGCCCAAAGTGCTTGATGCCAACTGAGGTGGCTGTGCAGAACAGACCGATCATCATAATCCGGCATCCATTTCGCCAGATAAGCCCGGCCCGCAACAGTTTCTCCTGCCTCGTATTGAGCGTGCGCTTTGAAATGCGACCCGTTTGCATTGCGCGGCTCAATCGCAAGGGATTTCTCCATGAGCATGATGGACGCATCGGTCTGTCCGGTTTCACACAGTGACAGCGCGTGCATCGACATCATCCACCAATCTTCACCGTAATGCGGCAAGAGCGCGTGGGTATAGGCCAGAAGGGCGGCTTCGCGGCCCACCTCACCGGAAAAACCGATAAGGCCAAAGACATTGGTGCACATCTGAGCGGCCAGCGCATCGCGGGGATAGCTGCGGACATGCTCTTCGACCATACGCCGGGTCTGGGCCGGTTTGCCCGCAAGCAGCATGTCAAACGTGGCGACATGGGCCGCTTCGCGCGCGGTGACGCCCTTGGTCAGAGACATAGCGGTGGCCACAGAGGTTTTGGCGGCATCCATCTGCGCGGCCATCATCTGTGCCCGTGCCAGGGCGGCATGACCCAAAGCAAACCCTGGGTCAGCCGCAACAGCCTCAGAGAAAGCCTCGACCGCGCCGTAATTGCCGCTCAGAAAAAGCTGAATGCCTGAGTCATAAGCATCGCGCGCGGCGTCGGATGTTGTCGTAATGTCGTTACCGTAGCAATCTATCCGCATTAGAGCGATACCCCCGTACCCTGCAGAACGCCATGCTCGAGCGCGTAGCGCGTAAGCCCTGCGGTGGATGAGATCCCAAGCTTGCGCTTGATGTTCTTGCGATGTGTTTCCACTGTGCGCACCGAGATATCGAGTTCCAGAGCGACCTCCTTGTTTGACTTGCCTTGGGCCAGTTGCAGCAGGATGGTCTGCTCGCGATTGGTCAATTGCTCACGCGCATCCGACCCATCCGGATTGAGCGACCCTTCCGCCCCGGTGCACAGATACCGTTCACCGTGCATGACCGTGTCGATGGCCTGTTTGATTTCTTCGGTGGGCACATCCTTGAGCACATAGCCCATGGCCCCGTGGCTTAGCGCCGAGGAAATGTATTCAGGACTGTCATGCATGCTTAGAATGAGGATACGCATATCGGGGCGGCGTTCGAGCAATATCTCCGTGGTGCTCAGCCCGCCGATCCCCGGCATATTAAGATCAAGCAGAATGACATCGGGGGCCAAACTCTCACTTTGATCAATGATATCCTGACCGGACGAGAGGGTCGCGATCACCTCGATATCGTCATAGCTTTCGAGAATGGCCTGAATGCCCTCGGCGACCATGGGGTGATCGTCAACAATGGCGATGCGGATTGGCGCGCGGGCGGTCATGCGCTGGCCTTTGTTTCGGGCTCTGTGGCTTCTTGCGGTGGCAACAGGTGTGACAGAGGAACGGTGGCTTCAATAACGGTGCCGGTTTTGCTCGACAAAACGCGCAGAGTGCCGTCGAGCTGTTCGATGCGCTCTTGCATATTTCGCAGGCCCAGGCCGCTCGATGGGGTGGCGTTGGTTTGGGAATGGTCCAGCCCGTAACCATCGTCGGCGATGCGCAATGTGGCCCCCTTGGCATGACCGCGCACATCAACGGTGACACGTCCTGCACCGGCATGGCGTTCAACATTGGTCAGCGCCTCTTGCGCAACGCGGTAGAGGGCCGTCTTGGCGTCTTTATCGAGGCGGTTGCGGAAGGGGACAGTTTTGAACTCTGTCTGAAGTCCGGTGCGTGTGCCAAAATCCTCGACGAGGGATTTAAGGGCTGGGCCAAGCCCCAGATCATCCAGCACACCGGGACGCAGATCGCGGCTGATGCGGCGAACCTCCTGAATGGCACCGGAGAGGTTTTCGATGCCTTTATCAAGGGTTTCTCCGGCCCGGTCATCGCCAGACGCAAAGCGGCGGCGCGCACTGTCGAGCGCATAGCGCACGCCAACCAGTATCTGGCTGATCCCGTCATGCAATTCCCGCGCCACGCGACTGCGTTCTTCTTCCTGCGCATCAAACACCCGCTGAGTGAGCTTCTTGAGCTTGGCGTCGGCCAGACGCCGTTCACGAATGTTAATGAAAAGGCCTGAGGCAAAGACCACCAGAAGTGCCGCCAGCGTGAGCGCGCCGATGTAAAGGAATGTCTTGCGAATGCGGGTTTCCACATCCGCCTTGGCGGCATTTACAGTGGCCGTCACATCGTCGATGAACACGCCTGTGCCGATGGCCCAGCGCCAGTCCTGCAATCCGATGGTATAAGTGACCATCTGTGCCCTTTCGCCGGTTGAGGGCTTGGTCCACTCATAGCTGTGATACCCACCACCTGAGCGCGCGAGCCGAATGATCTCGTCCGTGATGACCGTGCCAAACGCGTCTTCCAACCCGGTCCAGTTCCGCCCAATCAGTTCGGTGCGACGGGGGCTGACGAGATTGTTGCCTTCATAATCGTAGACAAAGAAGTACCCGTCCTGACCATAAACCATACCCGCCAGGATTTGCGTCACGGCCAGCTTGGCCTCTTCATCATCGGGTGCGGCGCGTCCGTAGATATTGATGATGGCAGTACGTGCAATCGACAGATAGTTCTTCAACTCATCTCGCTTGGCGGTAATAAGCTGTTGTTCAAGGTTGCGGATTTCGCGCTCTGCCAATTGCCGTGATTGCAGCGTCACCAGAACAGAAATCGTCACCGCCGCGATGATCAGCGGCAGCGTTGCGGTCAGAAAAAGCTTCTGGCCATAATTCAGATGAATGCGAAAACGCTCCAATCCCATATCGAATCGTTAAATCGAATCGGCCGCGTTGCCCAGTAAATTTGCTGAAAAACAGGGCAGGAGCGCCTTCGAAAACGTTGAAAACGGGCAGAATGTTGATTGCGCTACGTAGTAGTCGGTATTCCAATCGCCCGAATCGCGCGCTAGGGTCCGCGCACTTGCAACGATCCGCGCCGGGACTGCGATGCCTCTGGCGCATTCATTGACTTGGGAGGACTTACCATATGGATCGTCGTTCTTTTCTAAAAAATACCGCTCTGGGTGGCTCGGCCGCCGCCGCGACATCGCTGGCAGCACCGGCTTACGCTCAGGGCAACCGGACCCTGACCATGGTCACCAGCTGGGGCCGTGGTCTGGCGGGTGTGTTTGATGCGGCACAAAAGGCAGCAGACAACATCAACGCAATGACTGATGGCTCTTTGACCATCGATGTGAAAGCCGCAGGCGAGCTTGTCGGTGCGTTCGAAGTGTTTGATGCCGTGACCGCCGGTCAGGCTGATATGTATCACGCCGCTGACTACTACTTCGTCAGCCAGCATCCTGGTTTTGCCTTCTTCACAGGCGTGCCTTTCGGCATGACTGCGACAGAGCTGAACAACTGGTATTACCACGGCAATGGTCAGGCGATGCATGACAAGCTGGGTGAAATCTTTGGCCTGAAATCCTTCCTGGCGGGGAACACCGGCACACAGGCTGGCGGCTGGTTTGCCAAGGAAATCAAAGGCCCCGAAGACTTCAACGGTCTGAAGTTCCGTATGCCTGGTCTGGGCGGTAAAGCCCTTGGTTACATGGGTGCCTCGGTTCAGAACCTGCCCGGTGCGGAAGTGTATCAGGCACTGGCTTCTGGCGCGATTGACGGAACCGAGTGGATCGGCCCTTGGGCGGACGAAAAAGCCGGGTTCCAGGAAATCACCAAGTTCTACTACACTGCGGGTTTCCATGAGCCTGCGGCGGGTCTGACACTGGCGACAAACCGCGAAGTGTTTGAGAGCCTCACACCTGCACAGCAAGCCGCCATCGAAATCGGAGCGGGTCATGCGAACGTATGGAACCTCAGCCAGTTCTTGATGAACAACGGTGCGGCGCTTGAGCGTCTGAAAGCCGGTGGCGTGAACGTTCTGGAATTCCCTGACAGCGTTTGGGATGCAATGGGCACAGCTTCACAGCAAGTCTATGACGAGTTCATGAGCGACGAGCTTTTCGCTGAAATCTTCAACGATTACCGTGGCTCGATGAAGGCATCTTCGGGCTGGCTCACCCAGTCGATCAGCGCCTATCGCAACCAGCGCGACCGCGTTCTGGGCTAAGCCAATCACAGAAATACCGAACGGGCCCTTTTGCGGGCCCGTTCATCGAGGTTAAGATCGAATAACGATCACTCAACAAAAAGGCGTGGGGACATATGCTGGACGCAATCGTCTGGTTTTTCCAGAATATCGCGCTTGCCTTTTATAATTTCGCATATGCGATCACACATCCGGCAAGCTGGCTAAACTGGTCTGACAAAGAAGCGATCATGCGCTTCGTCTACTACGGTGGATCGGTCGAGTTTTTCTTCGTCGTCTTCACGGCGATTATAATCATGACCGGTATCGGACTGTGGCGAAACAGCTTCATGTGGGGCTGCGTGCGCGTCATGGAAGGCTTTGCCAACGTGGTGGGGCGCTTGTTTGCCTGGGCCGGCCTGATCATGGTGATCCAGCAAATCGTCATCGTCTTTATTCAACGGATTTTTGTACGCCCCGATATTTCATTCGGGTTCGGCATTGAACTTGCGTTCGATATCAGCTGGTGGGCCGAAATGCTCAAGCTGCACAACGCTATGGTCGTGGCGCTGTGCTGCACCTACACCTTTGTGCAAGGCGGGCATGTGCGCGTCGACCTGTTCTACGCCTCGGTTAAATTCCGTACCAAGAAAATCATCGACATGATCGGCAGCGTCATCTTCATGCTGCCCACCGCCGTTCTGGTTTGGATGTATGGCTGGTACTTTATGTGGCGCCACCTCATCACGCCGAAACCGTCGGCCTCTGACACGCTGGATCGCCTGATGCTGAAGGCCAAGGCGGTGCGCTGGAACGTGGAAACAATCGGCTTTAGCCCGAACGGCTTCAATGCCTATTTCCTCTTCAAGATTCTCATGGTGGCGTTTGCCGGCATGGTCTTTATCCACGCCATCGCGTTTTTCTATCGCTCTTACCTTGAATGGAAAGAGGGCGAGGAAAGTGAAGGAAAATACCTCGACAAGGATAGCCTTGGGGACGGTGAAGAAGCCTATGAGGGGACGCACTGATGGAACGTTTTCAGCAAAAGTGGGAACCGGTTTTGCGGTTCGAAAACGTGACGGTGGAGGCTTAGATGTTGTTTGGACTTGATGGCGTCGAGATCGGCCTGATCATCGTGTTTCTATGCCTCTTCGGGGGTATTTTGTCTGGCTTCCCAGTGGCCTTTGCTATTGGCGGGGCCGGGGTCATTTCCTTTGGAATTATCGCGGCGCTAGACAGTGCTGGATTGCTCATACACCAGGCGATAGACACCGGTTCTGAGGCGTATCGCGCGCTCTTATCAGAAGGGTTAAAGGCCGAGACGATATCCGTCTTTACCCACCCTGATTTGCCGCGAATAGGCACGCCTGTTTTCCCGCAAGGGTGGGAAACCGCGCTTGATCGCAATGTCAGCTTTGTCGTCAACCGCATGAATGAACGTGTCTTTGCGGGGCAATCCATTGAGACATTGCTGGCGGTTTTGATGTTCGTTTTGATGGGCATCACGCTGGAACGCTCCAAAATCGCCAATGACCTTCTGACCACCATGGCGCGTGTCTTTGGCCCGCTGCCCGGCGGTCTGGCTGTGTCGGTAGTGGTCGTTGGCGCGTTTCTGGCCGCCTCAACCGGGATCGTGGGAGCAACCGTGGTCACTATGGGGCTGCTGAGCCTGCCCACCATGTTGCGCAACAACTACAGCCCTGAGATAGCCACGGGCGTCATCGCCGCCTCTGGCACGCTTGGCCAGATCATTCCGCCCTCTATCGTGATTGTCCTCTTGGGGACATTGGCGGGAGACCTCTATTCCGTGGCACAGGAAAACCGCGCGCAGGAGGCAGGATGCACTGATGCGCTCACCTATCTTGGTGAACCAGCCGTTGTCTCGGTTGGCACGCTGTTCCAGGCGGCTTTGTTGCCTGGCATCCTTCTGGCCTTGCTCTATGCGCTCTATGCCTTTGGCTATGCTCTGGTGAACCCAAGCCGTGCGCCTGCGGTGGAAATGGGCAGCACCAATTCCGAGCCGATCACACGCTCGGAAAGCTTCACCTGGTTTTTGGGTGTTCCCACAGCGCTCATTGCAGGTGTGATCCTGATGGGACAAATCAACATCGTCGGATCACAAGATCTGACCGTGGACAGTTTCAGCGCTCAGGGCCAATCGGCCAGCTTGCGCACAAATGTCAGCCCCGAGTGTCAGGCTTCGATGATCGAGTTGCACGGCCAGGCTGCGTGGGAAGCGGCGGTTGCTGAACAAGAGGAAATTGATGCGGCTGGTGGCGTTCAGCAGTCCAAGGAGTTGACCGAGGACGAGGTCGCCGAGGCGCTGTCGGCCAAGATCGCCAATGCCGCGCCGATCGGAACCGGTGTCGCCATCTTGTTCCTGCTCTTTGCTCTGCTTCTCGCCGTGGCGCGTGGCATCAAACCGTCTGCCAGCTCTCAACCTTTGTTGATCGGGGCCGTTGGTGTCGTGCTGGCGTTGCTGGCGGACATTTTGATCATTGGCCCTCAGATGTCCTCGGGTGTGTCTTTCCTTGTATTGGCGATCCCAACGGTGCTGGCGCTATACGGATGTGCGCATGGGGCAGGGCGGCTGGCTCAGAATGAGCTTATCCGCGTGGTCTTTCCACCGCTGGTTCTTATTATTGCCGTGCTTGGCTCGATCCTTGGCGGCATCACCAATCCAACACCTGCCGCTGCTCTGGGCGCAGGTGGCGCGATCATGCTGGCGGCCTATCGCAAACTGAAAGACGAGGAACGCTCTGGTCGGATCATTCTGTTTGCGACTTTTGCGATTATTGTTGCCATTCTGATCGGGGTGAATTTCGATCTGCGCATTAACGTCGCCAACGTCAGTTTTGAAACCTGGGTCGCGTTCTTCTTTGCCAAGGCGGCTTATCTTTACGCGCTCTTCGGTTTGCTCTTTGCCTGCTGGGTGCTCTTTGCAGGCGGTGTTCTGACCCCGGTGGTGAGAGAAACCGCCAAGGTCACGAGTATGGTCTTCACCATCCTCATCGGCTCGCAGCTCTTGAACCTCGTGGTGATTTCTTTTGGCGGTGAGCACTACATCCAACAGTTCCTGAAGAGCTTTGACAACGAGTTCAAGGTCTTCCTGATCGTGATGCTGGTGCTGTTCGTCCTTGGTTTCGTGCTCGACTTCCTCGAAATCATTTACATCGTGATCCCCATCGTCGGACCAGTCATTTATGGCGGCACGTTTGATCCCAAATGGGTCACGATCATGATTGCGGTGAACCTGCAGACCTCGTTCCTGACACCGCCCTTTGGATTTGCGCTCTTCTATTTACGAGGGGTCGCGCCGAAGGAAGTCACGACCGGGCACATCTACCGCGGTGTGGCACCTTTCGTGCTGATCCAGGTGGTGGGTCTTGCGATCTTGTGGTTCTTCCCGGACATCGTGACGATCCTGCCGGATCTGATCGGGCACTGATCTTTCTTGAAACTCGAAAGGCCGCCTCGTGAGGGCGGCCTTTTCGCTTTTAAATCGAGCAGTTTATTCGTGCCGTGTCCGCAATGGCCGACTGTCTGGCAAGGTGATGTTGGCCACCTGCTCGGCAATCGGATCATTAGACAGAGGATGACGTTTGGAATCGTAATCCTTGGGGTCACGCATTTTCTGCCAGGCGCCGCCGGAATAGACCTCAAGCCCGGAAAACCCGGCCTTGTAGCCCATCTTGTCACTGCCTGGCACCCAATAGCCCAGATAGACATATGGTAGGTCCGCTTCCTGAGCGATGCGGATGTGGTCAAGGATGATGTAGGTGCCCAGCGACGTACCGTTCTGGCCGGTGTCAAAAAACGAATAGACCATGCTGACCCCGTCATCAAAGACATCTGTCAGGCATACCGCCACAAGCTCTCCGCTGTCCGGCTCGACATATTCCACCACACGTGTACGGATGGGCGTCTCTTCGATCATGGCGGCAAACTCAAAGCTGTCCATGTCGGCCATCCCGCCCGTGGCATGGCGATCCTCTAGATAGCGACGAAAGAGCGCATATTGTTCTTCCGTAGCCCAGGGTGAGGTGGCCCGACGCTCTAAGTGGCCTGCGCGTTTCAGCGTGCGGCGCTGGCTGCGTGAGGGGGTGTGTTCCGCCACATTAATCCGGGCCGACAAACAGGCCGCGCAATCGGCGCATGAAGGGCGATAAAGGACATTTTGAGACCGCCGAAACCCTTGTTTTGAAAGGGAGTCATTGAGCCTTTGCGCACCATCCCCTTGCAGCGCGGTGAACAGCTTTCGCTCCATCCTGCCTTCAAGATAGGGACAGGGCTGCGGAGCCGTCACATAGAACTGGGGCGCAAGTGGTAGCGTGTGGCGCATGCATGCTCGTGGGTTGATCTAGTAGACCACGATAACAATGAAGAGGTGATGCGCCAAGACAGAATAACGACGGTGGTCGGTTACATTGCGGCACGACGGTTCACGGCGAGCGTGCCCAGCGCAATGTCGGTCAGGCCCTGACCCCGTGCGGTGGTTAGCATCAGCACCCCAGATGCCAAAAGAAGCGGCGGGAAGATACAGGACACCGTAAAGCCTAGGCAGTGCCAGAAGGCATATGTCTTATCAAGCCGTTCGCCGCGAAAGGTGATGAATTCAATTGACATCAGGCGCATCCCCAGGGTCGCGGAGCCTTGGGTGACGGTGACAAGGCGATAAAAAAACCCAACCGTGAGAAACAGCAGCGGCAAGAAAAAGAGCCCTGTAAAGGCTGTGAAGGGGAGCACGATGACACACAAAAACAGTGTGATGATGGTATCGGCGCACCACGCAACAAGCCGTTTCACCGGAACGTCGTGGTAAAACTCCGGTTGCGTGTCCGGGTCGGGAATTTGCCAGCTCGTGTCAGTCATGTCTTTGATATAGGTCTCCGCCCCGTCATGTGAAACGAGAGGCGGAGAGGAAAACCGTCTTGCGCGATGCTTCGCCTGTTAAGCGGGCTTGGTTTCGGTGTCTGCTTCAGCGCTGTCGGCTTGTGCGGCGCGCTCATCAATGAACTGGTCAAACTCGGCCTTGTCGCGGGCGTCGCGCAGGCGTTTGAGAAACGCTTCAAAGTTCTGTTGTTCTTCTTCCAGACGTTGCAGCGTTTCTTCGCGGTAGGCGTCAAAGGCTGTGTTGCCTGTGCCGCCAGTTCGAGGGGTGTGCCGGCGGAATTTGTGCGAATGGCATGTCATTTTTTTGCTCCAGATCATGTAGGCCAGAAGGGCAAGACCAAGCGGCCAGAAGACGATCAGCGACACAACCAATAGTGCGATCCAGGCACCTTTGCCTTTTTCATCCAGCCAGGCCTCGGCGCGCGTCAACCAACCGGTGGACCCGGTGGCGTGTGGAGAAGTGGCGGCGATGCTCATGCGTGAACCTTTCTTTTGTTGGGTTTGGGTTGATGTGAATACTCTTCACATTACAGAGATCGTGATCGCCAGAAGCAATTACAAGAGCTAATGTTAAAAATATTTACATAGGGAAAAGGAGCGCTGATCAAAGCGCTCCTTTTGGATGTTTATTCTAAGTTCACACTTAGGATTGCTTGAAACGGCATCCTTGCTCGCGCGCAAGCTTTACCAGAACGGCTTCGCGCTTGTTCGAGGCTTCCATCGCTTCATTGGCATTCGCATAGTTTCCGATAACCGCAGGCCAAAAGAAAACCGCAGCCGCCACATTGGCCCCAGACATCGTCTTTCCTTTGCGTGCATGTGCGCGAATGTCTTCGAGCTGTTGCATCTGCAGGGCGATGTCGTGGCAACTTAGCTGTCCATTCTCGATCTTATGCGATGACACAACATCCGGTGCTACGCAGCCCGAAAGGGCAACTGTCACGACCAGCGCCCCAGCGCTAAAATGTATCTTACTCTTCATGATCCTTGATTCTGCTCAATGGTGTGTGGCGTCTGTGTTGTCAGAAAAAGATCAATATTCAGTTTCATCTCTTCGCGGGTATTGCTCTGGCGGTGATTGACGCCTCACCGGCTTCGCCCCATGGTCACGCCTATGAGTTTTGCGTCCCGCATGAGCCGCAGTCCCGATGCGTTTGACCCCGAAGCCGGGCGCGAAGCGCGTGCGTGTTTGCCTGATTTGTCTCCGGAACTTGGAGCACTGATTGAAGGGGCCGCGGGGTGCAGCCCATATCTGAAATCTCTGATCATGCGCGAAGCCCAGTGGCTGCCCGCAGCGTTGGAGAACCCGGAAGCGTCTTTGGCGGGCCTTCACGCTGCTTTGCTCGAAACGCCCCCTGATCAAATGGCCGTCGCCTTACGCCGCGCCAAAGGGAAAATGGCGCTTGTCGTGGCTCTGGCGGATCTGGGCGGTGTCTGGTCTCTGGAAGATGTCACGGACGCGCTCACCCGGTTTGCTGATGCGACCGTGTCGTTTGCGCTGCGCACGACCCTTGCCCCGGAATTGCGGCGCGGCAAGATGCCAGGCATGTCTGAGGATGATCTCGACACGGCGGCGGGTATGTTCGTTTTGGCGATGGGCAAGATGGGGGCAGGCGAGCTTAATTACAGCTCGGACATCGATCTTATCTGTCTCTTTAATGACAGTCGGTTTGATCCCGCTGAATACCATGACGCCCGCGCCAGTTTTGTGCGCGCCACACGTAAAATGGCAGCACTTCTCAACGACCGAACATCCGACGGTTACGTTTTCCGCACCGACCTGCGATTGCGCCCTGATCCGGCGGTGACACCGGTTTGCCTCGCTGTGTCTGCCGCAGAGACCTATTATGAAAGTCTGGGGCGTACTTGGGAGCGCGCCGCCTATATCAAGGCCCGCCCGGCCGCCGGTGATCTGGCTGCGGGGGCCCAGTTTCTGGAAACGCTGCGCCCGTTTGTGTGGCGCAGGCACCTTGATTTTGCCGCCATCGAAGACGCGCATAACATGCGGCTGCGCATTCGGGAGCATAAGGGGCTGGGCGGGGAGCTGAACCTGTCTGGGCACAACATAAAACTCGGGCGCGGGGGCATTCGCGAGATCGAGTTTTTCACGCAGACACGGCAGCTGATTTCTGGTGGGCGCGACGCACATCTCAGGGTGCGCGGCACGGTTGAGGGGCTGGACCGTCTGAAAGAAAGCGGCTGGATTCCTGATGACGCGGCCAAAACTTTGCAAAACCATTACAAGTTTCACCGCGAGATTGAGCACAGGCTGCAGATGCTGCGCGATGCGCAGACGCAGACCTTGCCCAATACTGAAGAAGAATGGCAGCGTCTGGCGGCCTTTACGGGCCGTTCACTCAAAGACCTGCAGGACGATCTCAAGGCACGCCTTGGCGAAGTGCATGAGGTGATTGAAGGCTTCTTTGCCCCCGAGGAGGTTGCGCCACAGACGGCGACACCTGATGGGCTGGACGAAGAGATTATTGCAAGATGGCCGGCTTACCCTGCGTTACGCTCGTCGCGTGCGCTTGAGATCTTTCGTCGGTTGCGCCCTGACATCCTGTCGCGCCTGTCGCGCGCCTCAAACCCCAACGAGGCTTTGCGCGCCTTTGACGGGTTCCTCGCAGGTCTGCCAGCCGGTGTGCAGGTATTCTCGATGTTCGAGGCCAATCCGCAATTGATTGACCTTTTGGTTGATATTGCAGGTACGTCTCCGGCGTTGTCTTCCTATTTGTCGCGCCACGCGAGAGTTTTCGAGGCGGTGATCGCGGGTGATTTCTTTGCCGATTGGCCGGGTGAAGAGACGCTTTTTGCTGAGGCGCAGACCCGGCTTGGTAGTGAAGATGACTACGAACGCAAGCTGGATGCGGCCCGGCGGTGGCACAAGGAATGGCATTTCCGCATCGGCGTGCATCATCTGCGCGACCTGAGCGACGCACAGCAGGCAGGGCGGCAATATGCGGACCTGGCCAAGGCAACGTTGCGGGCGGTGTGGGATGTGGTGCGCGCGCAATTTGCGGCAAAACACGGTCCGGCGCCGGGGCGCGGGGCGGCTGTTCTTGGGATGGGCTCCCTGGGGGCAGGGTGGCTCAATGCCGGATCAGATCTTGATCTGATTGTGATCTATGACCCAAAGGACGACGACAGCTCTGATGGCCCTCGTCCCTTGGCAGCCAGACCTTATTTTGCACGTCTCACACAGGCTCTGATCACCGCGCTTACGGCCCCGATGGCCGAAGGGCGGCTCTATGAGGTGGATATGCGCCTGAGGCCCTCGGGCAATCAGGGCCCGGTGGCGACAAGCTGGGGGTCGTTTCGATCTTATCAGCGGGATGAGGCCTGGGCGTGGGAGCATCTTGCGCTGACGCGCGCCGAGGTGATTGCAGGGCCAGAAGACCTCAGCGCGGATATCGAGGCATTTCGGCAAGACTTGTTGCAATCCAAAGGCGCGGCTGAACCCGTTTTGGAAGAAATCACCAAGATGCGGGCCCGCATTGCTGAGGCCAAAACCCCAGAAGGTGAATGGGATACCAAGCTTGGGGCTGGACGCCTGCAGGAAATCGAAT
This sequence comes from uncultured Roseovarius sp., assembly GCA_947496175.1. Classification (GTDB taxonomy): domain Bacteria; phylum Pseudomonadota; class Alphaproteobacteria; order Rhodobacterales; family Rhodobacteraceae; genus Roseovarius. The sequence continues at coordinate 732,308 of CANMBU010000003.1, read as the reverse complement.
TGATTGCACAGGCCGGAGCGTTGATGAACGGAAATCCGGCGCGCAGCGTGCAAGACGGTCTGGAGAGCGGTGTCGCAATCGGATGGTTGAGTGACGCAGACGGGGCGGCGCTTTCTGAGGCTTATGCGCTTTGTAAGAAAATTGTTCAGGTGGGCCGACTGGTCAGTGACAAACCGCTCGACACAGATGCGCTTGGCAAAGGCGCGAAGTCTTTTTTGCTGAGGGAAGCGGGGTTTGAGCATCTGGGCGAACTGCAAGCCGCTGTGGCTCAAGCCACGTCTGCCGCGGCGGACGTGATAGATGCGGCGCTGAGCCGCAAACCAAAGGATGAGACCCCATGACGCGGGATGCGCTGGACCCCAAGAACCTGATCCGAGAGGCGTACCGCATTGAAGGGATCACAGGCGGTGAGTGCCGGTCGGTCTTTTTGGATTGGGCGCTGTCCATGGAGAACACGGCAGATCACCGCGCCGCAATTGAGGGCTTGCTGGAACGCTATGCGCCTGATGCACCGGATCATCCGATGACTGAGGTTTTGAGAGAAGGCTTGCAAGCGGCGCAAGCCCCCAAGCGGCGTGGCGGCTGGCGCTCGCGGTCCCGCGACAATGGGTAGATTCAAGAAAAAATAAGCCGTTTATCGGCGTTTAAGTCTCAAAAGATTCACTCAATTTCACCAAATTTGACGCAAATCAGCCGTATTTCTTAATGAAATTCCATGCCGATCAGAGGCATGACCCCGTATATCGAGCAATCAAAAAAGCCGGGGTCGAAGGAGGGTCTATGAAACCTATTCGTATTTTCGTCATGGCTGTGGCGGGCCTTGCGCTTGCAGGCTGTTCATCCGTTGATACCGCGACGCGCAACGCCCCGGCACAAGTCGTGGCATCGGGTGCAGTTCCGGTTGATCAATTGTCTTTTGACATCCAAGAGATCCGGGTCAGCGTGCCTAAGTCGCTGACCGTGTCAGAGGCCAATCGATACCTGCCCAAAGCCGACATTGTCTGGCGCGAAGATGCGCCTGGAGATCGTCACGCACAGGTGCAGGCGATTTTTGAGGACGCAATGGCCCGTGGGGTCAGCGGTCTTCCGCAGGGCACTTTGCCGGTTGTGCTGGATATTCAGGTCACCCGTTTTCATGCGCTGACGGAAAAAGCCCGTTACACGGTGGGCGGCGTGCATGATCTCGAATTTCTTGTCATCCTGCGTCATCCTGAAACCGGCCAGATGCTTAACACTCCCTACCAAGTGACGGCGGACCTGAAAGCCTTTGGCGGGAGTGCGGCCCTGGAGGCGGAAGCGCGCGGTGAAACCCAGAAAGTGCGCATCACAGACCACCTGGCCAAGGTCATCCGGACCGAACTCACCAGTCAGGAAGGGTACAAAGCCCCCAAGCATGGCGTTTTGGGCTTTCTCAACAGCATCTGACCTTTTCGCCAGCGCTTAAACGACTTAAGGGGACGGTATGACACCGTCCTCTTTGCCTGTGATCCGTCTTAAACCCAAAGCAAATGCCGCCGCCATCCGCCATGGTGCGCCGTGGGTTTATGATAATGAGCTGGTCACAGACCGGCGTACAAAGGCGATTGCGCCGGGCAGTATTGCCATATTGGAAGATGCGGCGCGCGCGCCTCTGGCACTTGTCGCGGTGAACCCATTCTCGCGGATCATGGCCCGGGTGCTGAGCCGTGATGTTTCGACCCGGATCGACAAAACGTGGCTTGCGTCCAAACTCCAACGCGCCTTGGCCCTGCGCTCCAAGCTTTTTGACGCGCCATACTACCGCCTGATCCATGCAGAAGCTGACGGTTTGCCCGGTGTGATCATAGATCGCTTTGGCGATATCGCCGTGGTTCAGCCCAATGCCGCCTGGGCGGACGTGCTGTTGTCAGAGCTTACAGAGGCTTTGATGGACGTGACGGGTGTGTCCTGCGTCCTCAAGAACGCGTCGGGCCGCGCACGGGGATTGGAAGGGTTGGATGATGTATCCACGACCTTGGCAGGCACCGCGCCGTCGGGCCCCATTCCCGTGCCAATGAACGATGCGACATACATGGCTGATCTTGTCGGCGGGCAAAAGACCGGGCTTTTCTTTGACCAACGCCCCAACCATGCCTTTGCGGCGCGGCTGGCAAAGGACGCGCGTGTTTTGGATGTTTTCAGCCATGTGGGCGGCTTTGCCCTCGCCGCTTTGAAGGCCGGTGCCACATCTGCATTGGCGGTAGATGGGTCAGCCCCGGCTCTGGAGCTTGCTTTGAAAGGGGCAGAGGCTTCGGGTGTCGCTGATCACTTTGATACGCGCCAAGGGGATGCCTTTGATGTCCTGACCAAGCTGAACGAAGAGGGCGCGCAGTTTGATCTGGTCATCTGTGATCCGCCCGCCTTTGCGCCCAACCGCAAGGCACTTGAGGCGGGTCTCAGAGCCTATGAGCGCATTGCCCGGCTTGCGTCCCCATTGGTGAGCGAAGGCGGGGCACTGGTGCTTTGTTCGTGTTCCCATGCGGCCTCACTTGAAAAGTTTCGCGCAAGTTCTGTGCGCGGCATTGGAAGGGCAGGGCGCGAGGCCACACTTATTCACACCGGGTTTGCCGGACCCGATCACCCGCTGCATGCGTCTCTTGCCGAAAGCGGTTATCTCAAAGCTTTGTTTTTCCGGCTATGAGAGCGGTGCTGGACACCTGTGTGATCTACCCAACGGTGATGCGCGAAATGCTGTTGAGTGTTGCTGGCGCAGGGGCCTACACACCGCTTTGGTCTGCGCGCATCATCGAGGAATGGCAACGTGCCGCACAAAAACTGGGCCCGGATGGTGTGGCGCAAGCTGCATCGGAAGCCGCATTGCTCAAAGTTTCGTGGCCCAAAGCAGAAGTGACCTGGCCTCCATCTTTGGAACAGCGTTTGTGGCTTCCGGACAAAGCCGACCATCACGTTTTGGCTGCTGCCATTGCCGGGTCGGCGGATATCATCCTGACGGTGAATGCCAAGGATTTCCCACGCCATATCCTCGCGGAAGAGGGCATCAGCCGGGCTGATCCGGACGGGTTTCTCATTGGTCTCTATGAGGCTCAGCCAGAATTGATCCGTGACGTGGCGCAAAATGTTTTGACCAAGGCCCGGGCGTTGTCGCAAGACGATTGGCAGATGCGGCCGCTTTTGAAAAAGGCGCGATTGCCAAGGTTGGGCAAGGCTTTGGGGTAGCGCTTACGCCTCGAGCCAGCGTTGCTCCAGCTTTTCGATCGCGGCGATGCGTTCCGGCGTCTTGGGGTGGCTCATCAGCCAGGCAGGCATTGCGCCTGAGCGCGCTTGGGTCAGGTCTTCAAGCTTGTTGAAAAGCGTTTTTTGCGGACGCGTACCAATCCCGGCCTTGGTCAAAAGGGCTGCGGCATAGGCATCGGCCTCATACTCATCCCCGCGCGACAATCGTGCGGCCAATACCGTGGTGAGCATATTGGCAATCCAAACACCAACCCCGGGAATGAACCGCGACAGGATCATAGCAAGGGCTGTGCGCAGGGCGTTTTGCCCTGAAAAGTCGATCATGCGTCGGCGCGAATGGCCAAGCGCCACATGTCCCAGCTCATGCGCAATCACGCTTGCCAATTCTTCGGCGCTGACCTCGCCGTTTTGGTATTTGCGATAGAAGCCCCGCGTGATGAAAATCCGCCCATCAGGCGCGGCCAAGCCATTTACGGGATCAATCTCATAAATATGTACCTTGACCCGATCCAGATCGAGCGCGCTGGCCATTTTGTCGGTCAGACGTTTGAGCTTGGGATCGGCCAGTTCGGAAGACCGCTCATCCAGCTCACGCGATGTGCGCCAGACCGAAAAGCGGTACATGGCCAACCCATAGAGGACTGCTAGGAGGATCGGTAAGAACTTGATCATATAGAAGATATGGGGCGGTTGTCGGGCGCTGACAAGCGTCAATTGCGCTGTTTTCCAGTTCGGAACATTGTATTGATTTCAGCGCGCGATTTTGACTGCCTTACCGCACCAAAAGGTCCAGCGATTGTTTTGACAGACGTTCAACTCCATTTTCGGTGACGAGAACCGAGTGCCCCAGGCTCATCCCCAATCCCGCCTCGCTGTCGGTGAGTATCATATGTAGGAAAAACACCTGACCGGACTGCATGGGAAGCGGGTTGCCCTCGTAAAACATTGGAAAATCGACCCAAATCGGGTTGTAGATCGCGCCCATGCCATAGCCGCAAGCCTGCATCCGGGCATGTGCGAACCCGTGACTGTCCATGACTTTGGTATGCGCATCAAACACGTGCCCCATGGGATCACCGGGTTTGATCGCCGCTTCGCAGGCTTCCAATGCCTCTTGTGTGGCCGCATGCATTCGTTTTTGCGCATCACTTGGTGTGCCAATCACGACCGTGCGCATCATCGCGGCGTGATAGCGCGCATAGGCTCCGGCCCATTCCCAGGTCATCTGGTCCTGTGCATCCAGATGCCGCCTGCCGGAAAAATACCGCACCAAAAGCGCGCCGGGTCCTGATCCAAGAATGAACTCATTTCCGGCGTAGTCCCCGCCGCCTTTGAAAACAGCACCCTGCATCGCGGCCAGAATATCGCCTTCAAATGCGCCGGGGTGTGTCTCGGCAAGGCCTGCATCCATGGCGTCGTCCGAAAGCTGTGCGGCGCGGCGGTGCATCTCGATCTCGGCAGGGGATTTAACGCGGCGAAGGTGGCGAATGAGGTCTGACTGATCCGTCAGCTCCGGCAGTGCGGCACGCAGCATTTGCCCGTTAAAATCCGTTAATCCAACTGTTTGGGATTCAAAGCCTAACCTGCCATTTGCCACTTTCAGCTCGCGTAGCAGCGCGACAAGAGACTCCGCAGGATTGGCACCTTCGGTCTCGGTCCAGATATGAATCTGATCGTCGCTCAGCGTCGAGGTCAAACGCGCCTGACGCAGATCAGGCAGGCGGGTGAGCAGATGCAAATCCCCCTTGGCTGTCAGCACAAGGCATTGAAACATAGCAAAACCGAACGTGTCATAGCCGCAGAGCCAGTAATGGCTTTCGGGTGCAAACATCAGCAGCGCATCAAGACCCGCGTCGGCCACGGCCTCAGTCGCCTTGGCTTGTCGTGCGGTGTATTCGGCATCATCAAAATGAAGGGGCATGAAGGGCTCCGTTGTCAGTTTGACCGGAGCCTAGTCCGTTTACTTTCGTAAATGCACGTAAAAACTTAGCCCGAACAGCTGGCCCCGCCCAGCACACAGAATTTGGCGCAATGCGGATGGTTGAGGGCCACATCGCGTTCGGCCTCTTCCAAAGTTTCGCCCAGTTCAAATTCCGACTCATAAGGCAGCAACGTGCAGGCCAGAACAGCAAGGCGATCCGCGCCCTTGCGTTTGACGACCATACGGGATGACGCGCACATCACATCGTTGGGGGATTTGTTCAAAATGCCCCAACAGGCGGTGGTGATTTCCGGCACTTCGGCCTGGTCATCCATTTCCGGGAAAAGAACCGTCATGCCAGGGTTGCTGGCATCTATTTCAAAGCCGTGTTTGTCAAAGAAAGCCGCGTAACCTACGCGCGATTCTGTATCGGACTCGCCCCAGACTGTGCGTCCGGCAATGGCCATGCGGATCCCCGCATCGCGCAGCCACTCCATGCCTTCCAGCGTGCGTGCAAAACTGCCCTTGCCGCGTTCCGTGTCATGTAAGTCTTCTGACCAGTGGTCTACAGAGATGCGCAGGGTCAGCTTGTCACCAAACTCAGCGTGAAGAGCGCGTAAACCCGCTTGCATCGTTTTCCGCATCATCGGCCGCATCGCATTGGTCAGGATCAGCACCTCATATCCCCGCTCCAGACAGGCTCGTGCCATTTCGATCATCTGAGGGTTCATGAAAGGCTCACCGCCGGTGAAGCCGATCTCGGTCACCGGCCATTGGCGGTCCTCAAGCTGATCCAGATACTCCCGCACCTCATCAGCGGTGATATAGACCAGGCGATCGTTGTCGGGCGAGCTCTCAATATAGCAATTTACGCAAGTGATGTTGCACAGCGTTCCGGTGTTAAACCAAAGCGTTTGCGGGTTCGACAAAGCCACCGTCGCGCGCGGCTGACCATCGGCAGTGACCGCGGGATCTTCAAACTTACCGGCATTGGCGGTCAGCTCTGTCACGTCTTTCATAGAATTATCTTCCGAATCTCGTTTACAATTCTTGCCCAACGTGAATGTCTTGCCACAAAAGTCGAGCCTCGGGAGGTGACACATTCGTGATCGCCGCATAGGCTTTTGGCAGGAGGACCACATGGTTTCAAGAGTCATTCCGGTTGATCCCTTCGACCTGGTGATTTTTGGCGGCACCGGGGATTTGGCCCGGCGCAAGATTTTGCCCGGCCTGTATCGCCGATTCTGCGCCGGTCAAATGGGACCGGAGTCGCGCATCATTGGGGCCGCGCGGACCGATCACGATACGCAAAGTTATCGAGACTTCGCAAAGGCCGCGGTTAAGGAGTTTGAGCCGGGTGCGGCCAAGAACGCCAAACATCTCAAAGGCTTCCTGGAGCTTCTTGACTATGTTGTCATTGATGCAAAAGGGACCCAAGGCTGGGCAGAGCTGACCAAAGCGGTGCGTGATGACGTGATCCGGGCCTACTATTTCTCGGTGGGGCCGAGCCTTTTTGACGATCTGGCGGAACGACTTCACAAACACAGGCTGGATTGCCCCGGATGCCGCATTGTCGTGGAAAAACCGTTTGGTCATGATCTGGCCTCGGCGCGGGACCTGAACCAGATCATCGCGAAATATTTCGACGAGCATCAGATTTACCGCATTGACCATTATTTGGGCAAAGAGACGGTGCAGAACCTGATGGCGATCCGGTTTGGCAATATGCTCTTTGAGCCGCTCTGGAACAGTCAATACATTGATCACATCCAGCTCACAGTGGCCGAAGAGGTCGGCGTTGGCGGGCGCGGCGAGTATTATGACCGCTCAGGTGCCATGCGCGATATGCTGCAAAACCACCTGATGCAGCTTTTGTGTCTTATTGCCATGGAGCCACCGGCCAAGTTCAACCCGGACGCGGTGCGGGACGAAAAGCTGAAGGTAATCCGCGCCTTGGACGATGTGGCCGCTGATGATGTTGTGCGGGGTCAGTATGAGGCCGCGCATGATCAAGCGGGGTACCGCGAGCAGGTCGGCAATCCCGACAGCACCACCGAAAGCTTTGTGGCCATGCGCGTGCATATCAGCAACTGGCGGTGGGCCGGAACACCGTTTTACCTTCGCACGGGCAAGCGCCTTCGGGAACGGGCCAGTGAAATTGCCGTCGTGTTCAAAGATGCGCCGCATTCGATCTTTGATGTCGAGGCCGGGGTGCATCGCAATATCCTGACGATCAAACTGCAGCCCAATGAAGGGATCGAGCTTGGTGTCACGATCAAGGAGCCGGGTCCCGGTGGGATGCGGCTTGTGGACGTGCCGCTTGATATGACGTTCGCCGAGGCTCTGGGACCGGAAGAGGCCGATTTCCCAGATGCTTATGAGCGGTTGATCATGGATGTCATACGCGGCAACCAGACCCTTTTCATGCGCGGAGACGAGGTTGAGGCGGCGTGGGCCTGGACCGATCCGGTCATTGCGGGGTGGCAAGAGCGCGGTGAGGCCCCTTTGCCTTATGCCTCAGGTAGTTCAGGGCCGGATGATGCGCTGATGCTGATGCACCGTGATGGACGTCGCTGGCGGGAGATTAAGGCATGAAGCTTTTGGACTATCCTGACTACGAGATGCTGGCCATTGACGTGGCCAACACATTGGCCGGGGAACTGACCGCCGCGCTTGACCGCGAAGGCCGCGTGCTTTTGACCGTGCCGGGGGGCAAAACACCGGCGCCGATGTTCGATGTCCTCTGTGGCGTCGATCTGGATTGGTCTCGGGTGGACGTGATGCTCAGCGATGAACGCTGGGTGCCAGAGGCGCATCTGCGCTCCAACACCAAGCTCGTGCGTGAACGCTTGTTGGTGGGACGAGCGGCGAAGGCAAGGTATCTGCCGCTTTACGCGAAAGCCGAAGAGCCGGAAAAGGTGCTGGCTGAACTGGAGATCAGCATTGCCGAAGCTCTGCCCATCTCGATCCTTTTGCTGGGTATGGGCGCGGATATGCACACGGCATCACTTTTCCCTGGTGCAGATGGATTGGACGCGGCTCTGGCCGATAATGCGCCTGTGCTGGTGCCGATCCGGTCGTCGCATGTCGAAGATGTCCGCGTCAGCCTCTCGGCGCGGGTGATGAACGGGGCGATCTCCAAGCACTTGATGATCACAGGTGAGGCCAAGCGCGCCGCCCTGGACCGTGCGCGCGGGCAGGGGCCAGAGCAAGCCCCGGTGGCCGCGATCCTGGATGATACGGTGGTGCATTGGGCGCCGTAGAGTTTGGGTATTTTTGACAAGAAAGAAGCAAGGCAGAGCAGTCATGTGGGATGAGGTAAAGCAGCACACCGGTGCGAAGATCGCGGAGCTTCTGGCTGAGCCGGACCGTGCCAACCGTTTTGCCATCGAGGCGGACGGGATGCGGTTTGACTATGCAAAAACCGCAATGACTGACGCTGCGCGTGACAAACTTGTGGCGCTGGCAGAGGCGCGGGGTGTCGCAGCCCGGCGTGCCGAGATGTTTGACGGCGTTGCCATCAATGAAACCGAAGGGCGGTCTGTGCTGCATGTTGCATTGCGGGCGGGCGAGGATGCTGTGATCCATGTCGATGGCGTGGATGTTTTGCCCGAATTGCGCGCGGTGCGCGCACGTATGGCCGCTTTTGCGGAAGATGTGCGATCAGGGCACTTTAAGGGGGCAGGCGGGGCGATCACCGATGTGGTCAATATCGGCATTGGTGGCTCGCATCTTGGACCGGAGATGGGCACTCTGGCCTTGGCGCCATATCACGACGGCCCCAGATGTCATTTTGTCTCAAATGTCGATGGCGCGGATATTCATGATTGCCTGCAAGGGCTTGATCCCAAAACAACTCTGGTGATTATCGCGTCAAAGACGTTCACCACCATCGAGACCATGACCAATGCCGAAACCGCGCGTGCGTGGATGGCCCAGGCGGTTGACGATCCTGGGGCGCAGTTTGCGGCGGTGTCCACGGCCGAGGAGAAGACGGCTGCTTTTGGCATCGACGCGTCGCGCGTCTTTGGATTCGAGGATTGGGTCGGAGGACGCTATTCGATGTGGGGGCCAATTGGCCTGCCGCTCATGCTGGCCATTGGACCGAAGCGGTTTGAAGAATTCCTTGCCGGTGGCGCGGCTATGGATGCGCATTTTTGTCACGCGGATTTGGCTGTGAATTTGCCTGTGATGCTGGCTCTTGTCGGGCTTTGGCACCATCAGGTGTGTGGCTATCCTACCAGGGCGGTCTTGCCCTATGATCAACGCCTGTCACGTCTGGCCGCCTATTTCCAGCAATTGGAAATGGAGAGCAACGGCAAGGGTGTGACGATGGAGGGCGCCCCGGTTGAAGGCGGCTCTGGTCCGGTGGTCTGGGGTGAGCCGGGCACCAACGGGCAGCATGCGTTTTATCAGCTGATCCATCAGGGTACGCAGGTTGTACCGTGTGAGTTTATGGTGGCCGCGCGAGGGCACGAGCCTAATCTGGCGCATCATCACAGGCTCTTGGTGGCCAATTGCCTGGCGCAATCCGAGGCTTTGATGCTCGGGCGTGACATGGACACAGCGCGTGCCCTGATGCGGGATGCAGGCTTTGAAGGCGCTGAGTTGGAGCGACAGGCCGCCCACCGGGTCTTTCCGGGCAACCGCCCCTCGACGACGCTGGTTTATGATCAACTGACACCTTATCGGCTGGGCCAGATCATCGCGCTTTATGAGCATCGCGTCTTTGTCGAGGGAGTGATTTTGGGCATTAACTCTTACGACCAATGGGGGGTTGAGCTTGGCAAGGTGCTGGCCAAAGAGATGGAGCCGATTTTGACTGGTGAGGCAGCGGTTGACGACAAGGATGGGTCAACGCGGACTCTGGTTGCTTTCCTGAAGTCTGCGGGCCTGAATTAGCGTGGGATATCAAATCCTTCGGGTGCAAGGGTGAAGTGCTCAAACTCGAATCCGGGTGAGACCGTGCAGCCCACCAAGGTGTAGCTGCCCGTAGACCGCGCCATTTGCCAATATCCTGGCGGAACAATCAATTGCGGTTGTTCACCTTTGCTAAATTCAGCACCCAGTACATGATCTCTTGCCGGGCCTGCCTCTGTTTCTGACACCGACAACACGAGCGGCGCGCCAGCGTAGAAATGCCAGATCTCAGCCGCATCCACCTTGTGCCAGCGATTGTCATCCTGACCGCGCAGCAGAAAGTAGATCGCCGTGCCAGACGCACGTCCGGATCCTTCCGCCCGCCAGGTTTCCCGGAAAAGTCCACCCTCTGGGTGTGGCGAGAGATTCAGGGCGGTGATGATCTCTTCGGCTGTCACATCACCCACGCAGGATGGACCGCCCGGCATAGAGCGCGGTGTCACCCAGGGCCTCTTCGATGCGAATGAGCTGATTGTACTTGGCCAGCCGGTCCGAGCGCGCGAGGCTGCCGGTTTTGATCTGACCACAATTTGTCGCCACGGCAAGATCCGCGATGGTCGCGTCCTCGGTCTCGCCCGAGCGGTGCGACATGACATTGGTATAGCGTGCGCGGTGCGCCATATCGACGGCCTTGAGTGTCTCGGTCAGGCTGCCGATTTGGTTAACCTTGACCAGCATGGAGTTGGCCACGCCGCGTGAAATGCCTTCGGCCAGTCGGGCAGGGTTGGTGACAAAAAGATCGTCGCCCACAAGCTGCACCTTGTCGCCGATTTTTTCGGTCAGAGCCTTCCATCCGTCCCAGTCATCCTCGGACATGCCATCCTCAATCGAGATGATCGGGTAATCCGCCACAAGGGCGGCAAGGTAGTCTGCGTTTTCTTCCGAAGATAGGGATTTTCCTTCTCCTTCAAAAACATATTTTCCACCCTTGAAGTATTCTGTCGCGGCGCAATCCAGCGCCAGGCAGATGTCTTCACCGGCTTTGTAACCCGCTTTGTCGATGGATTTCAGGATGAAATCGAGCGCATCGCGGGTCGAGGCGATGTTAGGGGCAAAGCCACCCTCGTCGCCAATGCCGGTGGACAGGCCCGCCGCTGAAAGTTCCTTTTTCAGCGTGTGAAAGACCTCGGCCCCCATCCGCACGGCGTCGCGGATATTGCCGTCGCTGACCGGCATGATCATGAATTCCTGAATATCAATGGGATTGTCAGCGTGTTCGCCGCCATTGATGATGTTCATCATGGGTACGGGCAATGTGCGCGCGGATGTGCCGCCGACATAACGGAAAAGCGGCTGCATGGTGAAATCAGCGGCCGCCTTGGCCACGGCGAGGCTCACGCCCAGGATCGCGTTGGCACCTAGACGTCCCTTGTTGGCCGTGCCATCCAGCTCGATCATCGTTTCGTCAATGGCGACCTGTTCGGTGGCGTCAAACCCGGTCAGCGCCTCGGCGATCTCTCCGTTGACCGCGGCCACGGCTTCCAGCACGCCCTTGCCCATATAGCGCGTCTTGTCCCCATCGCGTTTTTCCACCGCCTCATGCGCGCCTGTGGATGCCCCAGAGGGCACGGCGGCCCGGCCCATAGTGCCATCTTCGAGGATCACGTCGACTTCCACCGTCGGGTTGCCCCGGCTGTCAAGAATTTCACGGGCGTGGACATCGTAAATCAGGCTCATGGGGCCGCTCCAAATCAATCAAACTTTGGGGCTGAAATACCAAGTCTGCGCTGGAATGCAACCGCGCGCGGGTAGGGTCTTAGGCCAGTTCGGTCTTGGCCAGCTGTCTCTCGCGCAGAAAGGTGAAGAGGCCTGTCGAGATGATCAGCGCTGCCCCGATGAGGGTGAGCGCATCTGGTGTTTCCTGAAACACGATGATGCCGACCAACAGCGAAAAGAGAAGCCGCGTGTAACGGAAGGGCGTGACCACTGCGGCATCTCCAAGGCGCATGCCTTGTACAATGCCGTAATATCCAATCGCCCCAAAAATTATCCCGCCCAAAAGCATCCAAAGCTCTGTGCTCCCTGCGCTTTGCGCGTGTTCACCGGTCATCCAAAGAAGGATGAGCCCGGCTGGGATCAACGCCGCGAACCCCTGAAAAGAAATAACTGTCGACGAAACGTCAGCTGCGATTTTTCGTGTGATCAGGTCGCGCACCGTGACGAACAGAACCGACCCGAGCACCAGCAGAGCATTGGGGTCAAACCCGTCCAGCCCGGGGCGGATAATCATCAACACGCCGATAAACCCGATGAAAATCGCGCTCCACCGCCGCCAGCCAACTTTTTCACCCAGGAAAAGCGCGGCCCCCATGGTGATAACCAGGGGTGTGGCCTGAAACACAGATGCGACGACCGAAATGTCCACCAAAGACAGGGCTGTGGCAAAGCAAATCGCGGCAATCGCCTCGCTCAGGGCGCGCCACAGAAACATCGGCTGCCAGATCTGCCGGCGTATGAGCGACTGACCTTTAAGCAAGGACAAAGTCGCAAAAATCGTGCCGCTGCCGATCCCGAGCACAATCAGAATTTGTCCCACCGGCAGTGTCACGGACAGTTGCTTGATGAACATGTCCTCAATCGTGAAGCCAGCCATGGCCACGATCACGAAAATGATGCCGCGCAGATTGTCCATCGGTGCCTCGGAAAAGCGATTGAGTCCGCCTTATGCGGCCTGCTTGCGGATCACAAGAGCACTTTACCCTTTTGAAATCGGCACGCCGTAAAGCTCAAGCTTATGCCCCTTGAGGCGATAGCCCAGCTTCTTGGCGATCTTTTCCTGAAGTTGTTCGATCTCAGGATCGACAAATTCAATGACTTCACCCGAGTTAAGGTCGATCAGGTGGTCGTGATGATCGCGCTCTGCATCCTCATAACGCGCGCGCCCATCGCCAAATTCCAGCTTGTCGAGAATGCCTGCCTCTTCAAAGAGCTTTACAGTGCGGTAGACCGTTGCGATGGAGATATTAGGGTCCCGACCGCTGGCCCGGGCATAAAGCTCTTCCACATCAGGATGATCGTCGGACTCTTGCAAAACGCTGGCAATGGTGCGCCGCTGGTCTGTCATACGCAGACCTTTGGTTTCGCAACGGTCGATTATTGTGTCGGTCATATGCTCTGCCACCGCTCTGTCGGGATCGTTGGATATCCGCTATCGCGTCAGGAATCCAGACATTAGGCGGGGGCACATCGCAAATTCTTAGGTCCCGCAGAAAGTTTGCTGCACCACCTCTGACGGTTCCGGCGGATATGTCAGGTCAGTTGCGCCTTCCTGTGCCTCAAAGGGCGTGGACAGCACGGTGTTCAATCGCTCAAATGGGGCAAAATCCCCGGCCACCGCGGCCTGGATCATCTGCTCGATGCGATGATTGCGCGGGATGTAAGCGGGGTTGGCAGCGCGCATCACGGATACCGGATCGTCTTCGGTCTCTATCCTCGCGCACCAGCCTGTCTCCCACGCGTCAAAGGTTTTGGGATCAAGGAACTGGTCCCGAGCCTTGCCATCGCTCAAGGCGCGGAATGTGTTGGTGAAATCCGCGCGCCCCTCGGCCATGATCTTCAAAAGCTCTGCGATCATCGGTTCATCTGCATTGGCGGTTTGTGCCAGCCCGATCTTGCGGCCAAAAAGCTTAAGCCAAGCGACCTGGAGCTTCTCTGGCATGGCGTGAACGGATTTAGTAAACACCTCAACGGCTTGATCCTGATCCGGCATCAGCGGCACCAGTGATGTCGCCAGTTGCGCCATGTTCCAAACGATCACGTTGGACTGATTGGAATAGGCATAGCGCCCATGGGCATCAATGGAACTGAACACGGTGTCAGGATGATAAATGTCCAGAAAGGCACAAGGCCCGTAGTCGATGGTTTCGCCCGAGAGCGTGGTGTTGTCGGTGTTCATCACCCCATGGATGAACCCCACCGACATCCATTGGGCAATGAGCTTAGCCTGCCGGTCAATGACGGCGTCAAGCAAGGCGTCGGGGCTTTCAATGCCCGGATAGTGCCGCTCAACCACATAGTCAAAAAGCGCTTCTAGTGCTGGCATGTCGCGGCGCGCGGCGAAGTATTGAAACGTGCCGACGCGAATGTGACTTGCGGCCACACGCGTCAGAACTGCGCCGGGCAGGGCACCTGTTTCGCGATAGACCTGTTCGCCTGTCAAGGTTGCAGCCAAGGCGCGGCTTGTGGGGATGCCCATCGCGTGCATCGCCTCGCTCACCACATATTCCCGCAGAACTGGACCCAGCCAGGCGCGCCCATCTCCCATCCGGGAATAGGGCGTGGGACCAGAGCCCTTGAGCTGAATGTCGTAGCGTTGCTGGCCAACAACCGCTTCGCCCAGAAGATTGGCACGCCCGTCGCCCAGTTGCGGGGAAAATCCGCCGAACTGATGCCCGGCATAGACCTGCGCCAGCGGCTCGGCCCCGTCTGGCACGCGATTGCCCGAAAACACCAGCGCGCGCTCCACCTCGGACCCGGTGCGCATACCAAGCTCTTTGGCCAAGCCGTCGTTGAACGCAACCAATTCCGGTTCGCGCACCGGCACCGGGCTTTGACGCGTGTAAAAGCGCGAGGGCAGCCGGGCGTATGAATTGTCGAAAGGTATGTGCAGACTCATGGCCAGCAATCTAGGGGTTTTTCAAATGAAAGCTAGAGTTTACGCGTCATGAGCATGTACTTCTCTCTAGGCGAGAAATGCATCTTTTCATACAAGCTCCGGGCCTGCGCGTTGTCCTTATTCACCTCAAGATGAATGGCTTTCATGCCTGCCGCTGCAAGCGTCTTGGGCAAGGAGATCAGAATTTCAGACCCGATCCCGCGCCCGCGCACGCCGGGGCGGATGTAAATCTCATCGAGAAACCCGTCGAGGCCGCCAAATTCGACGGACCAGCCGAAGGTGACAATCACATAGCCAATCGGCGCACGCGTTGGTCCTGCCAGATAAACGCAGCCATGCGGGGAGCCTTCCAGCAACGGAATCAGGGCCGCGCGCCGTGTGGCATCGTCCTGTTCCACACCTTCTTCTTCATGGAACGCGGTCACGAGGGGCAGAACACGGTCCAGATCTTCCATTTTTGCCAGTGTCAGACGCGTCATAGCCGGGCCAGCCTTTCGGTTAAGAGGGAAAAGAACCCATCTGCATCTACAGATCCCTTGAAGTGGGCATTGGGGGCACGATCCGTGACACCCCACCAATCCGCGACAGTCATGCCAAGGGTCAGCTCAGAGGTGGTTTCAATTTCAACATTCACATGCCGCCCGGCAAAAAGGTCAGGGCGGATGAGATAGGCAATGGTGCAGGGATCATGCAAAGGCGCACCTTCTGAGCCGTATTTTTCCCGATCATAGCGCTCAAAGAACTCAGTCATTTGCGCCACGGCTTCGGCCACGGGCGTGCCAAGTGCGCGGATGGCATTGTTGCGCTCTTGTGTGACAAGCACCTGATGCGTGACATCCAGCGGCATGACAGTCAGGGGCACACCTGAGGTGAACACAACCTCCGCCGCTTGGGGATCCACATAGATGTTGAATTCGGCTGAGGGGGTGACATTGCCGACAGCGAAATAGGCCCCGCCCATTAGGACGATTTCCTGCACCTTTTCAATGATATCCGGTGCGGTCTTAAAAGCTGTGGCAATGTTGGTGAGCGGCCCGATGGGCACCAGTGTGACTGTGCCGGCGGGCTCCGTACGCAAGGTCTCGATCAGGAACTCGACCGCATGCCCATCCTGCAGCGCCATCTGCGGCTCTGGCAGGGTCGGGCCGTCCAATCCGGTCTTGCCGTGGACGTGCTCGGCGGTGACAAGGTCGCGCCCCAATGGTCGGTCACAGCCCGCAAACACCTTTACATCTTGCCTCCCGGCCAATTCACAAACGATCCGCGCATTCCGTGTGGTCAGATCAAGCGGCACATTGCCCGCCACACAGGTGATCCCAATGAGATCAATCTCGTCCGGACTGGCCAAAGCCAGAAGGATCGCCACCGCATCGTCCTGGCCTGGATCGGTATCAATGATGATCTTGCGCGTGCTCATGAGGGTGGAGTGTCACGCGGCAATCGCTTTGTCCACCACCTGCTTCTTTCTTGGCAAAAATACCCCAATACCCAAAACAGCGTGGCGCAGCCACTCAACTGATCTACCGGCCCAGCTCTTTCATGCCACGTTCGATGCCTTGCAGTGTCATCGGCACCATCCGGTCTTCGAAAATCTCGCGGATCATGCCAATCGAGTGCGTATATCCCCAGTAAGCTTCGGGGACAGGATTGATCCAAAGGTGGTCGGGCCATTGCTGCCGGGCGCGCTCAAGCCAGACCTGTCCGGCTTCGGCATTCCAGTGCTCATTGGCCCCACCTGGATAGGCAATCTCATAAGGTGACATCGAGGCGTCACCGACAAAGATGCATTTATAGTCAGACCCGTAAGTCCGTAGCACCTCATCGGTCGGTGTCTGCGCGTCCCAGCGACGGCGGTTTTCGCGCCAGACGCCCTCATAAAGGCAGTTGTGGAAGTAGTAATATTCCAGATGCTTGAATTCGGCGCGCGCGGCGGAAAAAAGCTCGTCCACCAGCTTGATATGCGGATCCATTGACCCGCCCACATCGAGAAACAGGATCACCTTGACGGCGTTGCGCCGTTCGGGTCGTGTTTTGACGTCGAGATACCCATGCTCTGCCGTGGCCCGGATGGTACCGTCAAGATCCAGCTCGTCATCCGCGCCATCCCGTGCCCAGCGGCGCAGACGCTTGAGCGCCACCTTGATGTTGCGCGTGCCAAGCTCAACCGTGTCATCTAGATTGCGAAACTCGCGCTTGTCCCAGACCTTCACCGCGCGCTGATGGCGGCTTTCTTTCTGGCCGATGCGCACGCCTTCGGGGTTGTAGCCATAAGCCCCGAAGGGCGAGGTGCCTGCGGTGCCGATCCATTTATTGCCCCCCTGATGGCGACCTTGTTGTTCTTTCAGCCGCTCCTTGAGCGTCTCCATCAGCTTGTCAAACCCGCCCAGGGCCTCGATTTCGGCCCGCTCTTCGGGCGTGAGGTGCTTTTCGGCAAGCTTTTCCAGCCACTCTGCAGGGATTTCCACGGCATTCATCACATCTGCCGCGCTGATCGCCTCCAGCCCTTCGAAACTGGCGGCAAAGGCGCGGTCAAACCGGTCAATCATGCGCTCGTCTTTGACCATGGCGGTGCGGGCGAGGTAGTAGAACCCTTCGATATCGTAGGTCACAAGCCCTTCGCCCATCGCCTCCAGAAAGGTCAGGTATTCGCGCAATGACACCGGAAGCCCCGCGTTGCGCAGATTATCGAAGAAGGGAAGAAACATGGGCCCGTTATACGGACATGCGGTGAATGATCAAAGTCGCAAAAAGGCCCGCGAGGGTGAAGATCAGGCAATAGACAAAGGCATATTGCAGAATATCGGCCATTTTGCCTTTGCGCCGATAGGCCACAAAAGCGCCCAGAGCCGCGCCCAGAATTGCCCCCAGAATGACGATCATGTTTTACCCGCCGCTGCGTCCTCTTGCCGGGCTGAGCGCGGAGATTTCGCGCAGTTTTGCGCGCACCGCCCAATCCGCGCCAAACCCGTAACGCGCCCAGCCGATACTGTCCACCCGGATGCGGTCGGCTTCAGCCTTGCGACCCACCAGATCAAGTGCTTCGCCGCGTAACAGCATGAGGGTTGAGAGCAGAGCGGCGTTTTCAAACCGCTCGGCAATTCCGAGATTCGGTCCCAGAATGGCAAGGGCCCTTGGCCCATTGCCCTGATTGATCGCATGCGCGGCCAGTTGCGATGCGGTGTAGGCACGGTGCAATTCTGCCCCAGGCGTGCGGCGGTAGAATTGATCGGCCAGCCGGAAATGCTGCAAGGCAGTGTCGGGATCGGTGGTCTGCGTCAGCCGTCCCATGGCATAGTGCGAAAAGGCACGGCGGTGATCCGTCCAGCCTTCTGATTGGGCGGTCCGCAGGGCCGTGGTGGCAGCGCCAAGGCGTTGCGCATGGCGCGCGCCGGGTCCAAGAGCGGTTTGGATTGCGTTGATCCAAACCCGAGGCGTCGATGGGGCCGGGTTTGACGCAATCCGTTCCCCGCGTGGGTTCAGCCGAGCAAGAATGCCTGGAAGCTTTGCCGCCACCTGAGCGCGAGTCATGCCAGATTGCAGATCGGCGTCGTAAAACGCGCGCAGGATCAGCATGTCGAACCCGGTCAGAACCGTATGTACATTGTCATCGTTAAAAACACTGTCGGGCAGGCGATAAAGATCGTTCAGCGGTCCAAGGGCTTGGGCCAGTTCTTCGTGCAGGCAATCGCGCACTTCCTGGGGAGAGGCATCATTGGGCAGGAAAATCGCCAGCTTTTCACGCGTTTGCAGCAGGCTCCAGTTTGTGGCCCGGCTGTTGCGGGCGGCGCGGTATTGCGACAGCCGATCGATATTGGGCACAACAAAACAAGCCGCCTTTGGCAGGTGCCTGCGGATCTCGGCGCGCGACACGGCCTCGATGGTGATGTTGGACGACTCCGAGCGTACACGGGCGATATCTATTCCGGCCTCATCGCGCAGGCGTTTGACCAGGCGGTTGAGATCCGGGATCAGGGTTGGAGGGGGGCTTCCGGTGACACGAATTGAGATTGGTCCTTCAAACCGTGAGAGCACCTCCAGTTGGCGCCCTGACTCCAGTTGAAATGCCAGATCTAGAAAATCGCGGGCGATATCCCGGTTCGACCTTTGCGGCGCGGTTGGGCGCGCCACGGCAAACGTCTTCATCGCGGGCAGGGATGACGTTTCGGGCGTGGCCGCGCGCGAAGGTGTCTCCTGAACTGGCGCTCCGGCACAGGCGCCCAAAGCAAAACAAAGTGGCAAAATAAAACGGCGCATCAAACCCTCACTGCTTCTGATCACAGGCAATCCGAGCGCTAAAACACCCAAATCCCAGAGAATCGGCCAGCACGGTATTAGGCACCGTACCGCCAACAATATCCGACCAGACTGCAGATTGTTTCGGCCCGTTCTTGGGAGCAATGAAGGTATAAATGTGGTTCAGTTCGGACATCACACCGCCAAATGTGGCGATGGCGCACATCGTCAAACACGTCATATCTTCTCCCGGCTTGGGCCGTCGTCAGGTCTCATATCATGTCCGCAGCCGAGAGCAGCTGTGCCGCAGAACATGTTTATGTTAGCGACAGGACCTTGTCTGTCTAGACTGTTCCTTATTTTCCAGCTGTTTGTTCAGCGTTGTTGACGCCGCGCCATAAAGGCCAGCCGCTCAAACAAATGCACATCCTGCTCATTCTTGAGCAATGCGCCATGCAGTTTTGGCAGCGCATCCGCGCCATCGCGTTTGAGGTCTTCTGCTGTCAGGTCTTCGGCCAGAATGAGCTTTAACCAGTCCAAAACTTCGGATGTGGATGGCTTTTTCTTCAACCCCGATTGCTCACGAATCTCGTAAAACTGCGTCAGCGCCTCGGTCAGGAGCTTGTCCTTGATGCCCGGGTGATGCACCTCGACGATTTTTTTCATCGTTTCAGAGTCAGGAAACCGGATGTAGTGAAAGAAACACCTGCGCAGAAAGGCGTCTGGCAGTTCTTTTTCATTGTTTGAGGTGATGATCACAATCGGGCGTTGGCGCGCCTGAATGGTTTCACCGGTCTCGTAAACATGAAACTCCATCCGGTCGAGTTCTTGCAGAAGATCATTGGGAAACTCGATATCGGCCTTGTCGATTTCATCAATCAGCAAAACAATTTTTTCGTCCGCCTCAAAAGCCTGCCAAAGCTTGCCTTTCTTGATGTAGTTTTTCACGTCATGCACGCGCGCTTCGCCAAGCTGGCTGTCGCGCAGGCGGGACACCGCATCATATTCATAAAGACCCTGCTGCGCTTTGGTGGTGGATTTGATGTTCCACTCCAGCATGGAGAGCCCAAGCGCTTCGGCCACTTGCCGCGCGAGCTCGGTTTTGCCTGTTCCTGGCTCGCCTTTGACAAGCAAAGGGCGTTCAAGCGTCACCGCGGCATTTACGGCCACTGTGAGGTCGTCGGTGGCGATATAGGCATCCGTTCCTGTGAACTTCATGTCGTGTCTTGGCCTTTTTGTGATGACAAACCACTGTAAATTCGCGCGCACCCTATTATTTCAATGATTACACTTCAATGGAGGTTGATTGTGTAGTGACATTCCCTTGCGGCAGGTATATCCGGTGCGCGTGGGAGCCGCGGTCGCAGGAGACGGATATGCAAGACCTTGGCCTTGATGAGGGAGCTGACATGAAAGCTGAAGTCTTTCTTGCAGAAGACTATGCCCCAGCAGAAGACGAACCGTTTATGAACGACCGTCAGCTGGAATATTTCCGACGCAAGCTGATTAACTGGAGAAGTGAACTGCTCGAAGACAGTCGCGACACGATCGAGGGGCTGCAGGATGGCACACGGGCGATCCCTGATGTTGCAGACCGGGCAAGTGAAGAGACAGACCGCGCATTGGAATTGCGGACACGGGACCGCCAGCGCAAGCTTGTCGCCAAAATTGACGCCGCTCTGCGGCGCATTGATGAAGGCGAGTATGGCTATTGCGAAGTCACCGGAGAGCCGATCAGCCTGAAACGGCTGAACGCACGTCCGATCGCAACCATGAGCCTTGAGGCGCAAGAACGCCACGAGCGCCGTGAAAAAGTGCATCGCGACGACTGATATCGTGCCAGGACAAACAGAAATTCAGACGCCGGGGCTTTTGCTCCGGCGTTTTTGCTTTCAAAAGGACATATGGATTTAGCGGGTCTCAACGTTGTCGTGATCGGTGCAGGCATTGGTGGACTGGCTGCCGCCCTGGTGCTGCGTCGGCAGGGGGCCTCTGTGCGTGTATTGGAACAGGCACCTGAGATCACCGAAGTGGGCGCTGGTATTCAGGTCAGTCCAAACGGTTTTGTCGTTCTCAAGGCGCTGGAGCTTGGGGACCGCCTGCGCGCGACCAGCTCGCAAGGCACCCATATTCGATTGCGCGACTACTCCGGCAGGCTTGTGACGACACTCGACCTCGGACTTTCCGGGCAGAGTGACTATTATTTCGTGCATCGCGCGGATCTGCTGAATCTCTTGCTTGGTGCGGCTGTGCAAAGCGGTGTGGAGGTCAGCACTGGAGCTCACGTCACGGATGTTGCACCGGGAACGACGCCAACAGTCACGGATCGCGATGGGCACACCCATAGCGCAGACCTGGTCATTGGCGCGGACGGCTTGCATTCAGTTGCCCGCGCGGCGCTCAATGGCACAGTTGCACCGTTTTTCACGCAGCAAGTCGCCTGGCGCGCTGTCGTCCCGGAAACCGAGGCCGCGCATATGGTCGATCTCTACATGGGGCCGCGCCGCCATATCGTGACCTATCCGCTGCGGCAGGGCAGGTTGCGCAACATTGTCGCCGTAGAAGAACGCACGCAATGGGTGGCCGAGAGCTGGAGCCAGCAGGATGATCCCGATGCAATGCGGGCAGTCTTTGCTGACTTTGGGCCGGATGCTCAGGCGCTTTTGAGCCGTGTGGAGCAGGTCAATCTTTGGGGGTTGTTCCGGCATCCGGTGGCCCCAAGCTGGCAATCTGGAAATGTTGCGTTGCTGGGCGACGCGGCGCACCCCACGCTGCCATTTCTGGCGCAAGGAGCGAACATGGCGCTGGAGGATGCCTGGACGCTCGGTAAGTGCCTGAACGCGGCTTTTGATATCTCGTCAGCACTGACCCGATATCAAGAGCTACGCAAAGACCGCACAGCGCGCATCGTTATGGCTGCCAGCAAGAACGCCTGGAAGTATCATTTGTCGTTTCGACCTTTGCGGGGCATGGCGCATGCAGGGCTGAAACTTGGTGGTCTTGTCGCTCCGGGCCGTATGATTGGCCAGTTTGACTGGATCTACAGTCACGATGTGACGCAGTGAGAATTATCTTCGTCGCCAGTAAGCCTAAACTTTATGTGTGAAGTTTGACCTCTGCATTTATTCAAGTTTGTGGACAATGTGAGCCTCAGGAGGTGATTGATGTATGAGCGCGAAGAATGCATGTAAATGCTTGGGGCGTAGACCCAATTTCTGCCTCACTTGCCTCATTTTTGACATATTTCTGAGGTGTCTAGTAAGCCTTGGTGGGGGCACCGAGAGAGGCTGCTATGAACTACTGGGACACTGTCGACCAAGAAGAAAACCACAACAAATGGTCTGACTGGACCATGGCCCCTAAAAAACAACCGCGTAAAATGACTGACTATGTCTCTGGAATTGTTTTTCTGACATCCGGAATTTATGCGTTTGGAATTATTGGAATGTGAAGCTTGGTGGCGGAGCAGCCCGCCCAGGCTTTGCAACTCGTCATCTTTCAGTCTTGTACAAAGACATCGGCATATGCGCTTTCAACGGACGCGCCAAAGCTATTGATCGCCATTCAAAGCGCAAACACCACCCAGATCGGCACGTGATCTGAGGGCTTTTCGCGCCCGCGAATGCCCTTGTCGATGCCGCAATCCTGCATCATGTCAGCGGCTTCGGGGCTGAGTAGAAAGTGGTCAATCCGTATCCCGTCATCGCGATTCCATGCCCCGGCTTGGTAGTCCCAGAATGTGTAGTGCCCCGGCGCGGTGTTTCGAGCCCGAAACGCTTCTGTAAATCCAAGGTTCACAAGATCACGGAAGGCCGCCCGGCTTTGGGGCAGGGCGAGCGCATCAGTGGTCCAAGCTTCGGGGCGTTTGGCATCCTCATCCTGCGGGATTACATTGTAGTCGCCTGCCATCAGGAATGGCTCTTCTTGTTCCAGCAATTCCTCGGCGCGCGCTTTCTGCCGCGCCATCCAGGCGAGTTTGTAGTCATACTTTGGTCCCGGGGCCGGATTGCCGTTTGGAAGGTAGAGGCCACAAATCCGCAGGGCTTTGCTTTTTCCGACGACAGTGGCCTCAATCCAGCGCGCCTGTTCGTCCGTCTCATCGCCCGGCAATCCATGGCGTATATCCTCAAGCGGCATTTTTGACAGGAGCGCCACGCCGTTGAAGCTTTTTTGCCCGTGGGTTTCGACCTGATAGCCAAGCTCTTCAATCGGCTCGCGAGGGAACCCTTCGTCAACGGATTTGATTTCTTGCAGGATCGCAACGTCTGGCTCGGCCTCTTTCAGCCAGTCAAGCAAGGCGGGCAGCCGTGCTTTGATGCCATTTATGTTGAAGCTCGCGACTTTCATGTGGCCTCCCTTTGCTACGTGTCTATCGCCCAGTCTGCGCGCTCTGGCAAGGTGAGGCTGCAGGTCGGCAGCAAATCACAACTCACCTTCAGGTTGATTCGTCTATTCACACAGCGCCGTTAAGGCTGAGCTTGCAACTTTACCCATGTGGATAAAATTTTTTTCGGCAAGTTTTTTCGGACATCAAGTCTCTGATCATCAATGCTCTGAGAAGTCATCCACAGGCCTGAGACCTATGTGGATAACAACCTTGAGTTGTTTTTTTGTTGTTGTGACCCGATTGCCGTGTAACGGTTTAGACACTCACCGGCACTGCCGCAAAAAAGGAGATGACCTATGGTAGCACTTCGTAAAGAAAATATTTCGTACAACACCACAGAAGACACAAGCGCCGACATGTTCGACGGGTCCGCAGTTGAGGCGTTCACCTCATCGCTGGGGCCTGTGACAGCAGCCGACGCACATATGGGGCAGGGCACTGAGGCGTTCACATCGTCGCTCACGCCCGTGACTTCCTCAGATATGGACGGCGATGCGGTGGAACTTTTCACCTCCAGCCTTGGTCCAGTCCGGGCGTCTGAGACAACAGAAGGCGACGCAGTTGAGCTTTTCACATCAAGCCTCGGCCCTGTCCGCGCCTCCGAGGCGGTTGAGGGCGACGCTGTCCACGCCTTCACATCGAGCCTGTAACCGGCTCAGCGGAACGGAATTTGGTTGTTAAGGAAGGTATCATTCATGGGATCCATCGTTCACTTCGATTTTCCGTTCCGCCAATCGACGCCTGAGTCGCGTCAGGCGGCACTGCTAGAGCGGTTTGTGTCGCAGCGCCGTCCGCAGCAGGATGTATTCTGGCTCAAGGAAAACGCAGAGTTGCTCAACATCTATCAAAGCTGCGGCTTTGAGTTGCCTTTGGCCTCGCTTGCGCCCTTCGATGACTTCTACACCACCATCGAAAAACGCCTCAGTTTTTTCCCGCAATATTATCGTTTTTTACTGTCGATGTGTCTTGATCTTGAGGACCTTGGATTGCCAGGAGACCGTGCGGAAGCCGCAGTGGAATGGGTTGCAAAGCAAGGGTTTGTGGGTGCTGAACTGTCAGACTTGCAGCGTGCTGAGGCACGGCGTTTGTGCCTGCGCCGCGGGGTGGATCCCGTGTCCCGCGACCCGGGACTGGATGACCGGTTGCGCGATTTCACGACACGGTCGGAAACGTTTGCGATACCCAATAAGAAGGCCGCTTATGAGCTGACGCACATCGTGTTCTACTTGTCCGACTATGGTCTGAAGGATCCCTGCCTTGATGAAAAGTCGATCCAAAGTCTGACCTTCGCAGGTACTTTGGCCTATCTTGAGCTGAACATCGATCTGCTGGCAGAGATTTGCATCGCCCTGCGCTTTGCCGGGGTCACGCCGCCGCAAAGCTGGGATGGATGGCTGGCCGAGCAAACCCGTTACTTTGCGATCCGCGAAGACGACATTGGCTGGCGTTCAGACGCCTATCATCCGTATTTCATGCTGAACTGGCACCTTGCCCTGTCCGGGCAAGGCGGATTTGGCGCTCAGATCCCCGACGGTCCAATCAGTTTTACTGCACCCCGGCATGAGGTTGCACCACTCCGCGAGCTGTCCGAGCAAATGTATACGCTGGACGAGCCACGCCATCCGGACTGGTCGGTTATGCGTCGCTTGCTGGACGGGTCGCTTTCGGACATGGCGAGGGAAGTGATCGATACCGCAGAACAAGCCGTGGACTTCCAGTCTTTCTTCCAGGGCTTCGCGAGATCAAGCGCCCCAGGAGCGATGGGATAATGCGCCAACGTGCCTCCGCTCTTGTACTCTCCGGCGTTGCGCTCACCGGGCTCTACACTTTATTGATCACCGGCGCGGACGCGATCACCAAGGGCTTTGCACAGTCTTACTCCGCACCACAGCTTTTTGCCATTTCGGGCGGTCTGGTCGCTCTTTTCAGCCTGTTGGCCAACCGCGACCCAAGCGGGCACAGGCGCTCGATGACAACACTCTGCCCTTGGGCCATGACCATTCGGGTTGTGGCGACGGTACTGGGAACGCTGGCGTTTTTCCACGCCTTCCGCCTGCTGCCCTTTGCGGATGTGTTTCTCTTCATCGCGCTTATCCCACTGATCACCGCTATCCTCTCGGGTCCAGTTTTAGGAGAGCCGGTGCGCGGTCAAACCTGGGTCGCGCTCGGGTTAGGGACTATTGGCGTCGCGTGTCTCTTTCCGGCCGGGTTGCAGGGTATCGGCTTTGGCCATCTTGTGGCCTTTTCCGCCGTGCTGCTGGGCTCTGTCTCGATGGTTGCGTCGCGCTATATCGGACAGCGCGATAGCAACCTGCTTGCCCAGGTCTTTTACCCCAATCTGGCGCTAATGGTGGTGATGGGGCTGGCCTTGCCCTTTGTTTTTGCCCCCATGAGCGGCCTCGATCTTGGCTTTGCTGCGCTATACGCGTTGCTGCTCTTTGGCGCGCGTTGGGTGCTGGTTGCGGCGTTGCGGATTTTGCCCGCCTTCGTGGTGACGCCACTGATGAACCTGCAGTTCATCTGGATGGTTGTCATCGGCTGGTCCGTCTTTGCCGAAACACCTTCGACGCAGACCTATCTGGGTGCGTTCATCATTATCCTGGCCGGTGGATGGCTGATTTGGGAACGGATGCGCCCCATTCACGACGAAAAGCTGGTTCCGGCGGAATAACCCTTATCCGCAGCGCAGCCTTACATCGAAAACGACGTTCCACACCCGCAGGCGCTCGTGGCGTTGGGGTTATCAATCGTAAAACGCGCGCCGATCAGCTCTTCGGTGAAATCAATTGTCGCCCCGGTCAAAAATGGCAGCGAGACGCTGTCCACAACGACCTTTTCGCCTTTGCCCTCCAGAACAAGATCATCCTCGGCAGGGGCATCAAGCTTGATGTCATACTGAAAGCCCGAACATCCGCCGCCTTCTACGGCGACCCGAAGGGCCTGTCCCTGATCGCCAGCGCCGATTTCGGCCAGACGCTCGAAGGCGCGTTCCGTCACAGTTGGAGGCAGTTGCATCGCAGGTTGTTCCATATGGTTTCGTTCAGCTTGCCAATGCAATATATGAGGCATGGGACAGTGCCACAAGACAGGGCAGGCGAGTAAAAACATGACAAAGCCCTATGCGTCGGATCCAGACCGCGCGCGGCCCCGGCTTGTGGCCGAGGAGGAAAGCGCGTTTCGCTCGTGTTTTCAGCGGGACCGCGACCGCATCATCCATTCCAGCGCCTTTCGCCGTCTGAAACACAAAACGCAGGTCTTTGTGGAGCATGAAGGCGACTATTTCCGCACGCGTCTGACCCATTCTATTGAGGTGGCGCAGGTGGCGCGGACGATCTCGGGTGCTTTGGGGTTGAATGTGGAGCTGACCGAGGCCGTGGCTCTGGCACATGATCTGGGTCACACGCCCTTTGGCCACACCGGAGAAGATGCACTCAACGCGTTGATGTCGCCCTATGGCGGGTTTGATCACAATGCGCAGGCCATTCGCATCGTCACCTCACTGGAACGGCATTATGCCGAGTTTGACGGGCTCAACCTGACCTGGGACACGCTTGAAGGCATTGCCAAGCACAACGGCCCGGTCACCGGTGAGTTGCCCTATGCTCTGGCCGACTACAATGCACGGCATGATCTGGAATTGCACAGTTTTGCCAGTGCCGAGGCTCAGGTTGCGGCATTGGCCGACGATATTGCCTATAACAACCATGATCTGCATGACGGGTTGCGCGCCAAGCTTTTCACCGAGGATGATATCCGCGATTTGCCCATGGTCGGTGCGTGTTTTGACACTGTGGATCAGACGTATCCAAGTCTGGACGCGTATCGCCGACGCCATGAAGCCTTGCGGCGCGTGTTCGGCGAGATGGTTGCGGATGTGATTGAGACGTCGCGATACAGGTTAGAGGAAACCGGGGTGAAGACCACGGAAGATATCCGTCATTTAGGGCAGGCTGCGATTTTGTTCTCGGACCAGATTGCAGCGGATATGAAGACCATAAAATCCTTCCTCTTCAAACATATGTATCGTGCCCCTAAAGTCACAGAGATGCGCGAACGCGTCACGCGCGTGGTCGAAGAGCTGTTTCCGTTTTACATGTCCAAACCGGAATTTTTACCCAAGCGCTGGCAGACCGACGTGGCTCAGGCGAAAACTGAAACAGGTTTGGCAAGGCTTGTAAGTGACTACATCGCCGGTATGACGGACCGCTATGCGCTGGAAAGCCACAATCGGCTTTTGGGCGGAGACGACAGCGCCGAGGCGCGAGAAGGAGTGTAACGATGGCAGCAACACCCGCAGATGGCGGTCTGGATCCGGTCATGGCCTTCGCGCTTGTCGGCGCGCTGGGCGTCGGTGCGCAATGGCTGGCCTGGCGACTCAGGATGCCTGCGATTGTTCTGATGTTGGTTGCTGGCCTGTTGGCTGGACCTGTGTTTGGAATTTTTGATCCCGAAAGGGACATTGGCGTCCTGATGGGGCCGATGATCTCGATTGCGGTGGCGATTATCCTTTTTGAAGGTGGGCTAACGCTCGATTTTCATAGCCTGCGCGGCGCAGAGCAGGGGGTAAAGCGGCTGGTTGTTGTCGGTGCGCCGTTGGGATGGATCGGCTCGGCCTTGGCTTTGCACTATGTTGGTGGTCTCAGTTGGGAAAGTGCGGCGGTTTTTGGCGGGATCATGATCGTGACCGGGCCAACCGTCATTGCGCCACTCTTGCGGCAGGCGCGTCTTAATCGGCGTCCTGCACAGCTTATGCAGTGGGAAGCAATCGTGAATGATCCCATTGGAGCACTGGCGGCTGTCTTGGCTTTTGAAGTCGTTGTCGTCACTGCTGCTGCAGGCAGTCTTGGCCATGCCGCATGGGAAATTATTCGCGGTATTACAATCGCTTGCGCAGTAGGATACGGCGCGGGCTGGGGGTTGAGTGAGGCGTTCCGCCGGGCCTATGTGCCGGAATACATGAAAGTGCCCGTGCTCTTTGCCGCCCTGCTCGCCGCGTTCGCGGTCACAGACTACATGCTGCACGAAAGCGGGCTTTTGACAGTGACCGTCATGGGTATTGTCATGGCCAATGCCAACTTGCCGAGCTACACCGAACTGCGTCGGTTCAAGGAACATGCGACCATTCTGTTGGTCTCGGGTGTGTTCATCCTGCTTGCCGCAAACATGGATTTTGAGACGCTTGGGCGTCTGAACTGGCAGGCTGCGGTCCTGGTGGCTGTGGTTGTCTTGCTGGTGCGCCCGGCCACCGTGCTTCTGTCGCTTTTAGGAACCAATATTCCCTTCAAGGAACGCCTGCTTGTCGGCCTCGCAGGGCCAAGAGGCGTGGTGCTTGTCGCGGTTGCGGGGCTCTTTGGTGAAAGATTGGTGGCCAACGGGGTTGAGGACGCAGCGTTTCTGACACCCTTCGCATTTGCCCTCGTGGCCGTCACGGTCGTTCTGAACGGCTTTTTGCTTGCCCCTGTGGCGCGCGCTATGGGCTTGGCAGGTAAAGGCACGCCCGGGGTCATCATCGCGGGTGGTTCTCAGTTTGCGACCTCTTTTGCACAAGCTTTGCTCAGCGTGAAAATCCCGGTTCTGATCACGGACACTAACCGCGCGCGCCTGCGCAGCGCACGCGATGCGGGTCTGCACGTTTT
This sequence comes from uncultured Roseovarius sp., assembly GCA_947496175.1. Taxonomy (GTDB): domain Bacteria; phylum Pseudomonadota; class Alphaproteobacteria; order Rhodobacterales; family Rhodobacteraceae; genus Roseovarius. The sequence goes on along the minus strand of CANMBU010000003.1, from coordinate 703,383 downwards.
TTATGGGGATGTGCTCTCGGAAGCGGCGGAGCATAGTGTCGAGATCATGTCCTATGGCCGCATCGTCGCAGTGAGCGACAATGATGCCTACAACACTTTGGTTGCGACAGATCTTGCGCCGGAATTCGGGCGCGAGAACGTGTTTCAGCTCGGCCGGCTGAAATCAGAGAGCAAACGTCTGGTACTGCCGCCCGGATTGGGAGGTCAGAGTTTTGTCGGCAAACTCACCTATCTGGAAATTGCGAGCAAAATGGCGAAAGGCTGGGAGGTGCGCGTGACGCGGCTTACGGATGAATTCACCAAATCAGAATGGGCAGAGCAAAATCCCGACGGCATTGCCTTAGCGCTTTACAAAGAGGGCGGAGCCTTCACTTTGCTCTCTGCTGATGCGGAGTGGAACCCAGACCCGGATACAGAACTGGTCTGGTTTGGGCCCGGTCGTGAGGACGTGGTGGCAAAGTAAATCGCGCCGCGTATCGCGATTGACGCGCGCCACGGGGGTGCTAAACCGACGCCCGACAAAGGAAGGATCGCCCGGATGAATGTGTTCACCGAAATCAGGCAGGCCGTGCTGGCAGCCCTTGAGGCTATGCAAGAGGCGGGGGAGCTGCCCGTTGGTCTTGATCTGTCGAATGTGACGGTTGAGCCGCCGCGCGATGCCGCTCATGGTGATATGGCGACCAATGCGGCCATGGTTCTGGCGAAACCGGCTGGTCTGAAACCACGCGACATTGCTGAGAAGTTGGCGGGGCAACTGAGTGCCCATGGGACTATTCTAAGTGCCGAGGTGGCCGGCCCGGGGTTCTTGAACCTGCGCCTTGCGCCGTCGCTCTGGCATTCCGTGGTTCAGGCGGCTTTGGCGGCGGGTGCCGACTTTGGCCGCTCTGACACCGGTGCCGGCAAAAAGGTCAATGTCGAATATGTCTCGGCCAACCCAACCGGGCCTTTGCATGTGGGTCATACGCGCGGGGCCGTGTTCGGCGACGCACTGGCCAGTCTTCTGGATTTTGTGGGCTATGACGTCACGCGCGAATACTACATCAACGATGGCGGCGCGCAGGTCGATGTGCTGGCGCGCTCTGTATACCTGCGTTACCTCGAAGCGCATGGTCAGGATGTGGCGTTCGAAGACGGCACCTATCCCGGCGATTACCTGATCCCGGTCGGGGCGGCGCTCAAGGACAAAGTTGGCGATGCCTATGTCGATCAGCCTGAAGAGGTCTGGCTGGCCGAGGTGCGCGACTATGCCACTGAGGCGATGATGGATCTCATTCGTGCGGACCTGAAGGCGCTTGGGGTTCAGATGGATGTATTTTTCAGCGAGAAATCCCTCTATGGCACGGGCCGGATCGAACAGTCGCTGGAGGCGCTGCAATCCAAGGGCCTGATCTACGAGGGCGTGCTGGAACCACCCAAAGGCAAAAAGCCCGAGGATTGGGAGCCGCGTGAGCAAACCCTGTTCAAATCGACCGAGCACGGCGATGATGTGGACCGCCCGGTGAAGAAGTCAGACGGCAGTTGGACCTACTTTGCGCCGGATATTGCCTATCATTATGACAAGGTCACGCGTGGTTTTGATGCGCTGATTGATGTTTTTGGCGCGGATCACGGCGGCTATGTCAAACGGATGAAGGCGGCGGTGTCTGCGCTCAGCGATAGCAAGGTGCCGCTCGACATCAAGCTCACACAACTGGTGAAGCTTTATAAAGACGGCGAGCCATTCAAGATGTCGAAACGGGCAGGGACCTTTGTCACCCTGCGCGATGTGGTGGATCAGGTGGGCTCGGACGTGACCCGCTTTGTCATGCTGACCCGCAAGAACGATGCGCCTTTGGATTTTGACTTTGACAAAGTGCTGGAGCAATCCAAGGAAAACCCTGTTTTTTATGTGCAATATGCCCATGCGCGGGTGAAATCGGTTCTGCGCAAGGCGGTTGAGGCGGGCATTGCCGTTGACGACGCTGATCTTGGCGCGGCGGATCTCTCGCAGTTGACGGATGAGGCGCAGCTGTCGGTCGCCAAGAAGATCGCCGAATGGCCACGTCTGGTGGAAATTGCCGGGCGCACGAACGAGCCGCACCGGGTGGCGTTTTACCTCTATGATCTGGCCAGCGAACTGCACGCGCTCTGGAACCGGGGCAATGACAAGCCGGAATTACGATTCCTTGATGCAGATGATCCCGCCGCATCGCAGGCAAAAATTGCCCTCGCACGGGCCGTAACCGTTGTTATTTCCGCAGGTCTTGGTATTCTAGGTGTAACTCCGGCAGACGAGATGCGCTGACATCATCAAAAATATCGCCGGGGAGAGCAGTGAACAACCGGCGGGCATGTATTCGCCGGAGAGACAAAGAGGCGAAACATGGCACAGATGACAGTGCAGCCGGGGGCTGTGTCTGAGCAGCAATTCAACTTACAAACGATTGCTAATTTTGCCGGGGCGGCGATATCGCTGGCGCTGGTGGTGGGCATTGGTGTTTGGGGCTACAAGCTTTTGGTCCGCGACGTCAGTGGCGTTCCAGTGATCAAAGCCGCCGAAGGGCCGTTGCGGGTACAACCGCAAGATCCCGGTGGCACAGAATTCCAGCATCAGGGTCTGGCCGTCAATGATGTTGCCGCCGTTGGAACAGCGGCGGATCCAGCAGACCGGCTTGTGTTGGCGCCTGAACCATTGGAACTCAGTCTTGAGGACACACCGCAGGTTGCCACGGTTGCCAATGAAGTGGCCGAGCAAGCCGCAGCCGCGCAGGACCAAACGACAATCTCAGAGCCTGTGGCGCAAAACGAAGCGGACACCGAGGTCGCCGCATTGGAGTTGGTTGACCGTTTGGCGCAAGGTGTTGAACCCTTGGGTGAATTGCAACCGGCCCCCGAAGTTGAAGCGTTACCGCAGACCGAAACAGTGACCGCCACAGAAGAGACGGCAGAAGAAGCGCCTGTCACCGGAGGGTTGGGCCGTTCCTTGCGTCCGCAACTGCGTCCGACACGCGTTGCCGCGTCGACCGACTCGGTTGCCGAAGCCGTTGCGGCGAGTGTTGCGACGGCCTCAGCAAATTCGACATCGGCTTTGGTGGAGGCCTCGGCCATTCCAGCCGGCACGCGTTTGGCACAGCTGGGCGCTTATGAAAGCGCTGAGGTTGCGGCACAGGAATGGATGCGGCTCTCGGGCCAGTTCTCAGAATATCTTGGGGATAAACAACAGGTTATCCAACGTGCCCAAAGCGGGGGGCGCACCTTTTACCGCCTGCGCGCCATGGGGTTTGCAGACCTGAATGACGCGCGCCGCTTCTGTTCGGCTTTGGTCGCGGAAAACGCCGAGTGTATCCCCGTGGTGACGCGTTGAGCGCATTTGGCGCGTGCATCCTAGGGGTCGGCGCAACTGAACTCACTGAGGAAGAACGCGCGTTTTTTCGCCAGACGCGTCCATTTGGGTTCATCCTTTTTGCTCGTAATGTCGAGACGCCTGATCAACTGCGCGCTCTCTGTTCGGATCTCAGAGAAGCTGCGGGTCACAACGCCCCGATCCTCATTGATCAGGAAGGCGGACGGGTACAGCGCCTGACCGGCCCGACCTGGCGCGACTGGCTCCCTCCACTGGAGCAGGTGCAATTGGCAGGCGAAAGGGCCGAGGAGGCGATGTATGCGCGCTATCGCATCATCGCACATGAGCTTTATGAACTCGGTATCGATGCCAATTGCGCGCCGCTTGTGGATGTTGCAGGGCCTGACACGCATCCCTTCCTAAAGAACAGATGTTATGGGGAAAATCCGCATACGGTTGCGGCCATTGGCCGTGCGGTGGCGCAGGGTTTGCTGGACGGTGGCGTATTGCCGGTGGTCAAACATATGCCCGGCCACGGTCGCGCGACGGTCGATAGCCATTTCAACCTGCCGCAAGTCGATGCGGCTTTGGACGTCTTGGACGAGACTGATTTTGCGCCGTTCCGCGCGTTGAATACGTTGCCCATGGGCATGACGGCGCATCTGGTCTATTCGGCATGTGACACGGCGGCAGCGACACTTTCGTCACCCGTTATGCGCCTGATCCGAGAGCGTATCGGCTTTGACGGTCTGATCATGACAGATGACATCTCCATGAAGGCGCTCAGCGGAAACATCCATGATCTCAGCGCGCAGGCCATCGCGGCAGGGTGCGACATGGTATTGCATTGCAACGGCGACCTTGAGGAGGCAAGGCAGGTGGCTGAGGCGTCTGGCACGTTACGCGGCACGGCGCTCACCCGCGCAGAACGTGCTCTTGCGGCACGTCAGACCCCTAATGAGGTTGACATTCCCGCGCTGGAGGCAAAGCTGGCCCAACTGCTGAAAGGCTAAGGGCACGGATGTCAGACGACGATTTTGACGATTTTGGACGACCGGAGAGTGTCGCCGACCGCATGGTCGCCGAGGCGCTCATTGTCGATGTGGACGGGTTTGAAGGCCCGCTTGATTTGTTGCTGACGCTTGGGCGCACGCAGAAGGTGGATCTGCGCAAAATCTCGATCCTGGAACTGGCACAGCAATACCTGGCCTTTGTCGAGCGCGCCAAGGCGCTTCGGCTTGAATTGGCAGCGGACTATCTTGTGATGGCGGCCTGGCTGGCGTTCCTGAAATCCCGGCTTCTGCTCCCGCCTGACCCGACCGAAGAGGGGCCTTCAGGCGAGGAGCTTGCAGCGCATCTGGCCTTTCAACTGGAACGTCTGCAAGCGATGCGCGACGCCGCCGCCAAGTTGATGGCGCGCGACCGGTTGGGGCGGGAGTTCTTTGCCCGCGGCATCCCTGAAACCGTCACGCGGGTGCGCAAGGTGCAATACACCGCGACGCTTCTGGATTTGATGCAAGGTTACGCCCGCATCCGCACCAAGGATGAATTTCGCCCCTATGCTTTCGACAGGGAAGCGGTTTTCACGCTGGAACAGGCGCTTGACCGGATGCGCGGTTTGATCGGCTTTGCCGGGACCTGGACGGACATTTCAAGTTATTTGCCCGATGGATTTGTCACCGATCCCACACGCCGTCGCTCTGCCACAGCCTCGACCTTTGCGGCGGCGCTTGAGCTTGCTAAAGAGGGCAAGGTCGAGTTGAGGCAAGCCGAAGTGTACGCGCCGCTCGAGCTGCGGCGAAGGGATTAAGAGCATGGCGGAAGAGATTGAAGATCAAGAAGAAAGCCTGTTCGACGCCCCGCCAATGGCCGAGCAGGAACGCATGTGCGAAGCGATCCTTTTTGCCTCTGCCGAACCGGTCACTGTGCGCGAGTTGGAGTCGCGCATGCCGCATGGCTGTGACGCAGCCGAGGCGCTTGTGCATCTTCGTAAACGATATGAGGGGCGTGGCGTGCATCTGGTAAAGGTCGGGGATGCCTGGGCCTTGCGCACAGCGTCGGACCTCGCCTTTTTGATGCAAAAGGAAACCACAGAAACCCGTAAGCTCAGCCGCGCGGCGATCGAGACATTGGCCATCATTGCCTATCATCAACCCGTGACACGTGCCGAGATTGAGGAAATCCGGGGTGTCAGCATTAGCCGTGGTACGGTGGATCAGCTGCTTGAGATGGAATGGATCCGCTTTGGTCGCCGTAAAATGACCCCGGGCCGTCCGGTGACATTTGTTGTTACACCCGCATTTCTTGATCATTTCGGATTGGAAAGTGCCCGTGACCTGCCGGGACTGAAAGAGCTGCGCGCCGCTGGGCTTTTGGAAAACCGTTTGCCGCCGGATCAAATGCCGCAGGTGGGTGAGGGCGATGTGGATATCGAAGAAGCGGTTGAAGAAGGCCAAAGCGAGCTTTTCGAGGACTGACGCAGACGCGCCGCAGGTGTGAATTTCTTGTCTTCGCCCTGAAAATTGCATGATTTCATGTTATATGAAGACCCATGAGGCAGATGAGGAGGGCGCTATGAACGCCAATCAGATCATAAACATGATTGTTCGCATGGTCATGCGCCGGGTGCTCCGCTCTGGCATGAACGCAGGTATGGATGCGGTCGGAAAGCGTATGAACAAGGGCAAGGCACCTGCTGAGACAGGGCAACCTATGGACTCCGCTGACACCACGAAACGTACAAAACAGGCGATGCGTGTGACACGTCGGATGGGGCGGTTTTAGGACTTGAAATGTTTTGACAGTTTAAGGCCCTGACCCTGGTAATTCGATGAAATACCAGCGCCATAAAGCTGTTCCGGGGTTTCAGACATATGTTCATAAACCAGTCGGCCAACGACTTGGCCGTGTTCCAGCACAAACGGGGCTTCGTGACAGCGCACTTCTAGCACGCCGCGTGAGCCTGCTCCGCCTGCTGCATCATAGCCGAAACCGGGGTCAAAGAACCCTGCATAATGCACGCGAAATTCTCCGACCATGGCCAGGTATGGCGCCATTTCGGCGGCATAATTCGGCGGGATCGCAATCGCCTCGCGGCTGACAAGAATGTAGAACGCGCCGGGGTCGAGAATGATATGCCCATCCTCTGTGCGCACCTCTTCCCAATACTCAGCAGGGTTATAGTGCCCCAGTTTTGCAAGATCGAGCACACCAGTGTGCCGCTTGGCGCGATAGCCCACAAGATTGCCTTCGCTGGGCTGCAGATCGACGGAAAAGCCCAGACCGTCGGAAATAACCGGATCGCCCGACACAATCGGAGTATCCAGATGCACGGCCCGCAATTCATCATCGCTCAGCATGGTTTTGCCTTGCCGGAAAATGACCTGCGTGAGCAATTGGCCGGGTTGCACGACGACTGAAAAGCTCTGTGGGCACAGTTCCGCAAAGAGCGGGCCATCATAGCCGTCCTGCACGCGGTCAAACTCAATCCCTTGATCGGTGATGATGCGCGTCATCAGGTCAATGCGGCCAATCGAGCTTTTGGCGCTGGCGGCAGCGGTCATGCCCTGGGGCAGGGTGAGTTGCTCCATCAGCGGCACGACATAGACGCAGCCTTTTTCAAGAACGGCACCGCCGGTCAGCGGAATTTTATGCATTGTCAGACTGTTAAGTCTGTCCTGCACCGATGACTCCTTGCCAGGAAGGAAGGAAGCTCTCACGCGAAATGCGGTGTCCCCCAATCTCAGATCAAGCGAGGCAGGCTGAATTTGGTCGTTCAAAATGGGGGCGGCGGCAGAGATCGCACCGGACGTGATCATCTCTTTGATCTGACGGTCTGATAAAACCCCGGTTTTCATCGCCGCTTGCCTCTCATGAAAACACCCGCCCCGTGGCTTGGGCGGGCGATTTGAGAATGGTCGGGCTAGCAGGACTCGAACCTGCGACCTTCCGTCCCCCAGACGGACGCGCTACCAGGCTGCGCCATAGCCCGACGATTGGGGTTACATACCCGTTTTCACGCCGATCACAAGAGGCAATTCCCAATTTCGCACCTAGCCTGACGCGCGATCCCGCAGCTTGGCCAAAAGTGGTTTGAGCTGCTCTGCGGTCTTGCTGGAAATGGGTCGGGGCAGGGTGGAGAGACGTGTCAGAAGGCCGGGTTCCGTCTCAACTGTGTCCTCAAAGTCCTCCGGCACATTGACCATGGCAGGGCGCGGTTTCGCGGGTTCCGGCTCTGGTTCAGGGGCCGCAGGTTCGGCGCTTGGTACAGGCTCCGGGCTGGAAGGTGCTTCATCTGTCGATTTGGGCGGCGTGTCTTTGCCGCGCAAATGGGTAAAACTGGGAAGCTCAGGAACTGCCTCAGGCTTATCCTCGGAAACCGGCTCTTCCACGCTTTTTTCTGCTTCCGGCGCTGGCGCAGCATGGCGGGTAAAGGTCAGTGGTGTCTGTGGTTCAGGAGCAGTGTCTTCATCTGCTTTCTCGGCTTCGGGAGGTTCCGGAGCCTGCGCAGGTTCGGACACGGGCTTATTCTCTACGGCAGATGCGTCGACAACCACATCGTCAGCCGCATCTCCCAAAGGCATTGATAACGCTGACACATGGGCAACGCCTTGTTCGCGCAAGAGTTTCTGCACGCCCTTGATGGTCATGCCATCGTCGTGCAACAGCTTTTTGATGCCCCCCAAAAGCTTCATATCCGACGGTCTGTAATACCGACGGCCTCCCGCGCGTTTCACGGGTTTCACCTGACTGAATTTGCTTTCCCAAAACCGCAGCACATGGGCCGGGGTTTCCAACCACTCAGCCACCTCGCTGATGGTTCGGAACGCATCGGCGGATTTTGCCATAAGCGTTTTGCCCTAGCTTTTGTTGCCTGCCGCGACCCGGTCTTTCATCAGATGCGACGGCCGGAACGTTAATACACGCCGCGGGTTGATCGGAACTTCTTGGCCGGTTTTCGGATTACGCCCGACGCGGGCGGATTTATCGCGCACCGAAAATGTTCCAAATGACGAGATTTTAACCTGTTCTCCGCGCACCAATGCGTCGGACATGTGGTTCAGTACGCTTTCAACGAGATCTGCAGATTCGTTGCGGGATAATCCCACCTCGCGGAACACAGCTTCACTCAAATCCATGCGTGTCAAAGTCTTATCGCCCATCACATCCCCTCTGTTTTATTCGGTAACTTTAGGGGGAAGGGATTTTCCGAGTCAATGTCAATGACTTGGCGGATTGAGTTTAAGCGGGTTTTGCGCCTAGAATTCGCGAATTACCACCGCAGGACCACCGAACCCCACGCCAATCCGCCGCCAATCGCTTCGGACACGAGAAGATTACCTTGCTTGATTTTGCCTTCTGCGACGCCCACAGCCATGGCAAGGGGAATCGATGCCGCCGAGGTGTTGCCGTGATCCTGAACTGTGACGATCACGCGTTCCATTGGAATACCCATCTTCTTGGCCGTGCCTGAGATAATGCGGATATTGGCCTGATGGGGCACGATCCAGTCCAGATCATCGTCCTTTAGTCCGGCCTTCGCCAGTGCCGTTTCTGCCGTCCATGTGAGTTTCTCTACAGCCTGACGGAACAAAGGGTTGCCCTGCATCCGCAACTTACCGGAGGTCCCCGTCGACGACACGCCGCCATCAACATAGAGCATGTCTCGATAGCGCCCGTCAGAATTAAGGTCGCACGCCAGAATACCGCGGTCGTCGGATGTCCCCTGACCGTCTTCCGCCGACAAAACCAGAGCACCAGCCCCGTCGCCAAATAGGACACAGGTCGATCGGTCCGTCCAATCCATAATCCGGCTGAAGGTTTCGGCGCCGATTACCAGAAGCGTTTTCGCCTGTCCCGAGACGATGAGTGCATTCGCGTTGGCAAGGGCATAGATGAACCCGGCGCACACGGCCTGTACGTCAAATCCGAAGCCACGGGTCATCCCGAGTTCTTTTTGCACCATTGTCGCAACGGACGGAAAGGTCAGGTCGGGTGTTGACGTGGCAACCAAAAGCCCGTCAATGTCGTCGGCTGTTAAGCCTGAGTTCTCAAGCGCCTTTTGCGCCGCACGCACGGCGAGGTCAGAGGTGGTTTGGCCTTCGGCGGCGATGTGACGCCGCTCTATGCCTGAGCGCGTGCGAATCCACTCGTCGCTTGTGTCGAGGGTTTTTTCAAATTCGGAATTTTCAACAATCCGCTCGGGAAGGTAGTGTCCAACACCTTTTACAACGGCGCGTAATGTCATTCAGGATCACCGTTGTCTGAGTCGTCGGTTCCGCCATCCTGTTCAGTCAGCGAGGCGGATGCAACCCGCGCGGCCAGTTTTTCGCTGAAACCTTTTTGAGCAAGGTCAAAGGCCAGCTTGACCGCGGCGGACACTCCCGTGGCATCAGCTGCGCCGTGGGATTTTACGACGGTGCCATTCAAACCAAGAAAAACACCACCATTTGATCTGCGCGGGTCAATGCGCTTGCGCAGGCGCCGCAGCGACGTCAGCGCCAAAAGAGACGCCAGGCGCGACAAAGGCGTGTAGGCAAACGCATCGCGCAACAGATCACTGATCATCTTTGCCGTGCCTTCACCGGTTTTGAGTGCGACATTGCCTGTAAAGCCATCCGTGACAATGACGTCACACACGGTCCCCGGTAAATCGCGTCCTTCGACAAAACCGATAAACTCAAAATCACCAATTTTTGAGTTACTGGCGATCAAATCATACGCTTCTTTCAATTCGGCGCGGCCTTTATGTTCTTCAGTTCCGACGTTCAGAAGACCAACGCGTGGTTTGTCCAATCCGAAGCCATTGCGGGCATAAGATGTGCCCATCAGCGCGTATTGCATCAAGTCCTTGGCGTCGGCACGAATATCCGCGCCGCCATCGAGCATGATGTTGAACCCTTGTGGATTAGCAGAGGGCCAGAGCACTGCGATGGCCGGGCGGTAAATCCCCGGGAGTTTGCGCAAGCGCACAACAGACATCAAAAGCAGGGCGCCCGTATTGCCGCAAGAGACACAAACAGAGGCCTCACCGTTGCGAACACACTCAATTGCTGACCACATCGAGCTGTCCTTGCCATTTCGAATGGCTTGGCTGGGTTTGTCCTCCATTTCGATGACATCTTTGGCATCGCGGATCTCACAGCGGCCGGTCAGTGTCTTGCGCCGAGCCACCAGAGGTTTGAGCTCGTTCTCATCCCCATGCAGAATAAAGCCAATTTCAGGATTGATTTTCGCAGAATAAGAAATACCGGCGACTACGGCCGCCGGTCCAAGATCTCCGCCCATAGCGTCAATCGAAATGAGAACGCGGGCGTTTTGCGCTTTGGATGTGTCCGCGGTTGACCTCATCGGACGCGCCCCTCAGCCGCGTTAGGCTGCGTCCTCTTCCAGATCGACCTCGTCAATCATCGAGACAATTTCACGATCGGCGTAGTGGCCGCATGCCGCGCAAACGTGGTGTGGGCGCTTCAGTTCACCGCAGTTTGGGCATTCGTTTGGATTGGCCGCGACCAGAGCGTCATGCGCCCGGCGATTGTTGCGACGCGATTTCGATACTTTGTTCTGTTGGACAGCCATGTCACAACCTCAAATCTGATGGGTCTTGTTGACCCGGTTTCCATAGGGTTGAGGCGGCTGATAGTCTGTGTGGTGCCGCAGGTTCAACCCCTAATCCGGTGAAGGCGCGAAAATACAGTGAAATGTGACCGTGGCAAGACCTTTTTTGCCACCTTTCTCTCGCTCAGCCGTCACCTTCCATTCGCTTTTTCAACTCTGACAGGCCCGCAAAGGGTTTGATCTCTTCATCTGTTAGCGGAGCGACACCTGGTGGGGCAACGCGCGCGTCTTCTGCCTGGGCATTTGTGCTGCGGGGATATGGCGGCAGGGCAAGCGCCAACGCCTCTTGCATCAATGCCATAAGGTCAATCTTGTCAGAGAGTGGCGCGCGCGTGTCATCCTCGGGCATTTCCACTTCTTCACCCTCAATTTCCTGCGCCTTCCAGTCTTTCATCAGATGCCAGCTTGCGTCCTCTTCGATCCGGGTTGTCACGGGATCAAGTGTCACGACGCAGGGTTGTGTCACGGTGGCACCTAAATGCGCGTCAACTTTCCAATCGGTTTTGCCCTCTGGGCGCACGACGCCTTCGAACCGCAGCTTTCGCAAGGAAATAAGGCCAAGTTCAGTCGCCAGCCGCGCCAACACATCCGGTTCGGGTACGCCAACAAAGGGTACATCACGATTGGGCTTAAGGTCGGCCACGCGCAACGGGGCTGAAAGATCTGTCTCTTCTGTCATGCTCTGTGATTTATCCTTCCTTGAACAAAGGCGCCACCTTGTTGTAAGCGGGTTGGAGGAAAGCCGCCAGCATGCGGCAACCGCATTTAGTTGGGTGGCAGAACGGATTTGGGTGGCATGACTTCGCGATTTGGCAAATGGGCCCTAAGCCTTGTCTTGGTGGCGGCGCTTGGTGCGTGTTCCCCGACCTTTCGCAGTCATGGTTACGTGCCTCCGGAAGATGAGTTGCAAACCTTGTCGGTCGGCGTTGACAGCCGTGCCACCGTGGACGATGTGGTTGGTGCTCCGTCAGCGTCGGGTCTGCTGAGTGGGGGCGACTATTACTACGTCCGTACGCGGATCAAGGAAGTTGGCTTTCGGCGCCCAGAGGTGATCGAACGTCAGGTTCTGGCCATTAGTTTCGATCAGTCCGACACAATCGCCAATATCGAACGCTTTAGCCTGGCGGATGGGAACATTGTTCCATTGACCCGCCGCGTTACTGATTCCACGGTTGTCGGCAGAGGGTTCCTGCGCCAGCTTCTTGGCAACTTCGGCAATATCGACCCAAGCCAGCTCTTCAACTAAAGCGTTTGGCTGTTGACCCGGGCCATCAGGTAAGGGCCCGGCGCTTCAAATACGCCACATCGATGTCTTGGCTTGTATGCGATCCTCTGCGTAGCTACGTGTAGATCAGATAATACAAGGTGGGCATCTTATGCTCAGAAAAGGACATTACCGGGTTCGCACGGCTGAGACGCAAGACGACCTGACCGCGGCTCAGCGATTGCGCCACCTTGCCTTTCTCGGCGGGCAGGGTGACGGGCTTGATCGGGACGAATTTGACACCGTTTGCACACATTTTCTTGTTGAAGACGAAGCAACAGACGCCCTTGTGTGCTGCTTCCGGCTGTTGCCTCTGGATGGGGGCGATGAAATCGGCCGTAGCTACTCCGCCCAGTTTTATGAATTGTCCGCCTTGGCGGAGTTCGATGGTCCTATCGTTGAAATGGGCCGGTTTTGCATTCACCCGGATGCGCGCGACCCTGATATTCTGCGCGCAGCGTGGGCGGCGATGACACGGTATGTCGACGAAAACGGGGTTGAGCTTCTCTTTGGGTGCTCGTCGTTCAAGGGCACTGATTCTGACGCTTATCTCGATGCGTTTGCGATGTTGAAGGAAAAGCACCTTGCGCCACGGCGGTGGTTGCCGCGGGTCAAGGCCCCTTCGGTGTTCAACTTTGCCCAAAAACTGCGGTGGTTCAAACCGGATGCAAAGCAGGCGATGATGGTGATGCCTCCACTTTTGCGCACTTATCTTGTTATGGGCGGCTGGGTCAGTGACCATGCGGTGGTGGACCGACAGATGAACACACTGCATGTCTTTACCGGATTAGAGATCAACGCCATTCCGCCTGCGCGCAAACGTTTGCTTCGCGCTGTGGCGGGGTAGGGCAAGGGCTTGCTTGACGCTCTTTCGCTCTCGGGCTAGCTCGCACACATGGCACGCGCACCTCTTTTACAACTGACTGATATTTCGCTTGGCTTCGGCGGTGAGCCTGTCTTTGCGGATCTGTCGCTGGTGATTCAGCCCGGTGACCGTCTGGCCCTGGTCGGGCGCAACGGGTCGGGCAAATCCACTTTGATGAAGGTCATGGCCGGGCTTGTGGAGCCGGATCAGGGTAACCGCGTGGTCAAGCCGGGCGCGCAGGTGGGCTATATGGAACAAGACCCCGACATGTCTGGCTTTACCACGTTGGGGGATTTCGCGGCGGAAGGACTGGAACCTTCCGAGCATTACCGTGTTGAAATGGCGTCGGAAGGGCTGCAATTTGATCCCGAACGCCCAGTTGAGACGGCCTCCGGCGGTGAACGCCGCCGTGCTGCTTTGGCGCGGTTGATGGCGCAGGCCCCGGACCTGATGCTGCTCGATGAGCCGACCAACCATCTGGATATTCAGGCCATTGCCTGGCTGGAGGGCGAGCTGAAGGCCACGCGCAGCAGCTATATCCTGATCAGCCATGACCGCATGTTTCTGCGTGCGCTGACACAGGCCACGCTCTGGGTTGATCGCGGGGCCACGCGTCGTTCTGACAAAGGGTTTGAGCATTTCGAGGCCTGGCGCGACAAAGTCTGGGCCGAAGAGGATCTTGCGCGGCACAAGCTCAACCGCAAGATCGCCGAAGAGGCACGATGGGCCGTGGAAGGCATCAGCGCCCGGCGCAAGCGCAACCAAGGTCGGGTGCGCGCCCTTCAGGATCTGCGCGCCGAGCGGGCGGCTCAGATCAAGCGTCAGGGCACGGCGGCGCTTGCGCTTGATGCTGGTCCGCAATCCGGGCGCAAGGTGATCGAGGCGCGGGAGCTGGAGAAAACCTTTGGCGAGACACCCATCATCCGCAATTTTAACCTGACCATTCAGCGCAAGGACCGCGTGGCCTTTGTCGGTCCAAATGGAGTTGGCAAGACCACATTGTTGAACCTTCTCATGAAAGCTGAGGAGCCGGATACTGGCACGGTCAAACATGGCACCAACCTTGTGCCGGTGGTTTTTGATCAGTCCCGTGCGCAGCTTGATCCCAGCATGACGCTTTGGGATAGCCTGACCGGTGATCATGACATGCGCGTCTCAGGGCAGGCCGATCAGGTCATGGTGCGCGGCACGCCGCGACATGTGGTGGGGTATCTTAAGGATTTCCTCTTTGATGAGCGGCAAGCGCGCGCGCCTGTGCGGTCCTTGTCCGGTGGAGAAAAGGCGCGACTTTTACTGGCCAAGCTGATGGCGCGGGACAGCAACCTTCTGGTGCTGGACGAGCCGACCAATGATCTGGACATCGAAACCCTCGATCTTTTGCAGGAGGTGCTCGATAGCTATGATGGCACGGTCTTGCTCGTCAGCCATGACCGCGATTTTCTAGACCGAGTGGCGACGACCACGATCGTCATGGAAGGCAGGGGGCGTACCACGGTCTATGCCGGTGGGTGGAGCGACTATCAGGCGCAAAGGCCGCAAGAGGCTGTGCAACAGACCAAACCGGCCAAGACAAAGCAGGTGGCTTCAAAGCCTGAGCGCCCTACAACACCGGCCGCCAAGCTAACGTTCAAGGATCAGCATCGGCTCAACACGCTGCCCGATGAAATTGCCCGGCTGGAGGCCGAGATAGCCAAGCTGGAAGGGTTGTTGGCGGACCCGGAATTGTACACCAAGGAGCCTGCTAAATTTGCCAAGGCAAGTGATGCGCTGGCAACGCGTCATGAGGCACTGGGCAAGGCTGAGGAAGAATGGCTGGAGCTGGCCGAACGGCAGGAAGGTACGGGTTAGCCGCTTATTCGTTGACCGTCTGCCAGGCCTCGCCAATCAGACCGTTCTGCTTTTCGATCCATGTGCGCAGGGTTTTCTGAAGCAAATCAGGACTGCGCGTATCAATCGCTTGCCACAAGGCCTGCAACGCATTGGCCATTTCGATCTCTGACAAATGCGCTTCTTGCGCGCGCAGGATTTTGGCATGCGGCGTGGTGAGCATATCTGAGCCAATCAACAGCTCTTCGTGCAGCTTCTCACCGGGGCGCAAGCCTGTCACCTGAATGGCAATATCGCCATTGGGATTGGTGTCATTTCGAACGGAATACCCGGCGTTCTCGATCATTTTCTCAGCCAGATCGCGGATCAGAACCGGTTCGCCCATATCCAGCACAAAGACATCACCGCCGCGGGCAAAGGAGCCGGCCAAAAGAACAAGGCTGACGGCCTCGGGGATGGTCATGAAAAAGCGTGTGACATCCATATCCGTCAACGTCACCGGTCCGCCACGTGCAATTTGTTCCTGGAAAAGCGGAATAACCGATCCGGAGGATCCCATCACGTTGCCGAAGCGTACCATAGAAAATCGCGTGGTTGTGGACCGGGTCGCCAGATCCTGCACCACCATTTCGGCAAAGCGTTTGGATGCCCCCATGATTGAGGACGGCCGCACGGCCTTGTCGGTCGAGACCAGAATAAAACGCTCAACCCCTTCTGCGCGCGAGGCTTCGGCGACAGCCTTGGTGCCAAAGACATTGTTGCGAATACCTTCTAGCGCGTTTTCCTCAACCAGTGGGACGTGTTTATAGGCTGCAGCATGCAACACGATGTTCACCTGATATTTGCGCAGGGCGATGCGGACCAGCTCGCTTTCCACCACACTGCCCAGTACCGGGACAATCTGTGTGTCGGTATCCAGTTTTTGCAGCTCGCGATGAATGTCAAACAAGGCCAACTCACTGTGATCAAACAGGATCAGCGATTTGGGCTTCCACTTGATCAGCTGGCGACAAAGCTCTGAGCCGATTGACCCGCCGGCCCCGGTCACAAGAATATTGCGGTTCTGATAGGTCTCACTGACTCCCGGCAGATCGTCTTCCAGGCGTGCGCGCCCCAAAAGTTCGTTGATGTCCACGGGTTTGACATCCGATGGAGCCACACTTGATTTGGTGATCAGGTCGGCAAAGGAGGGCAGGGCGTGTACTTCGCATCCGGTCTCGGCAATGCGCATGGTGATGGCCGACTGATCTGCAGGTTTGAGCTGTGGCATCGCAAGCACGACACGCTTGATCTCAAATCGGTTCACCAGACTTTGCAGCGCGCTCGCCGGATAGACCCGAAGCCCGGCAACAGTCAGGCCCTGGATGCGACGGTCCTCATCAATAAAGGCGACGGGCTCTACCGTGTCGTCCACGCTGAGAGCCGCCGCAAGCTGCTGGCCGGTTTGACCTGCCCCGTAAATGAGAATGGGAAGCCGCGATGTGCCTTGACGCGAGATTGCAAGAAGGACGCGGCGCAGAGCAAGCCGCGCACTGACCGCGAGGATCAAAAAGACCATGCCTGTCATCACATAGGCGGCCATCGGCAGGGCAAGATGCGGCATGACAAGGCTGAGTGCAACGCCGGCACCGGTCAGAGACGTGGCCACAAGTGCTGTCTCGACCACACCTTGTACGTGATAGGCATTGAGTTTGGTCTTGTGCAGACCGAGGGCAAAGATAAGCAAAGCCCCAACCGGCATAAGAACGGCCAGTGTCGCCAGAAGGTTGTCTTGCGGCATGCTCAGGGCAGCCGCGCCCCACAGGATCCAGGCGGCAAAGAAGAGTGCGAAAGGGATCAGGCTGAGATCAAGGGCAAAGGTGATGAGCCGCTTTTGCGCCTGCGTCAGAGAGCTCGCGTAATCAAAAAGTGTCTTCGACATACCTTTACCCAAATATACACCGCCCGGTATCGCCCAAAGCAATGTCGTTCCAGCAAAGCCAATTGGCGACTTTCGTGTCGCTCGGCTGGTCGATACATAGGTTCGCCTTTCCATGCTTCGCAAGGTATTAACCTCACTCAGGCCATGAATTCACCAGGTTCTGATCGCTCGGGTTGATTTTGCGAGCATTTGCTTGCCCGGCTCGCGACAGCCCACATGTGCAAACGTCATCCAAAGCAAAACCATGTCGCGCCAAGTCGAACCGTTTTCAGCCCAATAAAGATCAAGCCGCGCTTTGGCCGGGATGCATTGATGTATGTAAATCGCATCCGCCTGCCGAGACGTGCGGCATTGTCTGAGCAAGCGCTCCTCCGTTTCGTGAAAAAACAGCGTGGCAAAGCCCGTGACACCGGGGCGCACACGCAGCACGTCTTTGTAAAGCTCAGGGCGCATATTTACGAAACGCCTGAGCGGTGGGCGCGGGCCAACAAAACTCATGTCACCGCGCAAGATGTTGAAAATCTGAGGAATTTCGTCCAGCCGCGTTCGCCTCAGGACGCTACCGAGCCTTGTGACACGGTCGGATTTGTAGCCAGCCGTTACTGAGTTGTCTGCCGTGCCTTCGCGCATTGTCCGAAACTTCCACAGGGTGAAGCCCTGATCATGCGTCTTCATACGTTCTGACTGATAGAACACAGGTTTTCCATCCAGAAGAAGTATAGCAAACGCAATCAGCATGCCTGGTAGAACAAGGATCGCGCCCAGCACGAGCGACAAACATACATCCACGCAGCGTTTTGAAAAACTCATAAGGCGACCTCTAAGGCACGCCAGTCCGCGATGAGCGCATCAGCCGTTTCCTGCCTTGGAAGGTCTGGAAATGATCCAATCAACTTCGAGATATCAAGTGTAACATTTTGGACTGCAGTCTCTGGAGCAGGGCGCCAGACAATGTCTTTCCCTGCGGCTTTGGACACCTCTTCCATGCCGACTGAGGCAGCCGAGGCCACGTTCAGAATCTTTGGAACGCTTTCAGCCTTCGTCAACCGCAAGACAAGTTGCAACAAATCCCCCGCCGCCAGATAACTGCGTTGCGGGCCCAAGCCGTCGTCAAACCGGTCTAAGTAAACCGGTGCGTCGCCCATTAATGCCGGGGCAAGACTATCGGCCCCCACGACATTTGCCAGACGCAGGATAATGTCCTGAGGATCATCTTTCTTCGCAGTTTCTGAAACCCGCGTCTCCATCGCACATTTCGCTGCACCGTAGGCGTTTGCAGGTGTCATAGGGGCCTCTTCCGTCAAGTTCTGACCCGGGCCGTAGACGGCGGCTGATGACATGTGTACCACGCGATGCGCGCCGCAGTGACGCGCCACTTCGCGACTTAAGTCAGCCAGTTCGGAATTCTGTGCCAAGGTGCGCTCATCTCCATCTGTGCGCCCCCAAAGCGCGACGACCATGTCGCATTTTGGGAGCAGGTCAAACGGATCACCGGGCGACCAGCGTAAATCACTGTCATGCCCGCGGGATTGAAACAGGATTTCAAACCCGGCACATCCCGATATCCTTGTCGCGGCGCGAAGAAGCCGCCCCAAACGTCCACTGGACCCGGTAATCAATATGCGACTTATTTGATCCAAATTGGTTTCAATCTCGTTACGCCGAAAGGGTTTCACTTACCTCACGTCTATACAGGCCCGGCATTTTTTTGAATTCACACCTTTAGAGAACGGTAAAAATGTTCTCTTGCTCTTTGTTCTTTTCTGGATCGCCATCTGACAAGAGATCCAGCTTTCCTGGTGCGTTGGTCAGATCGTCTTCCGAGTCCGGCTTCCGGGTTGTTTCGAACTGCACGGCCTTAAGATCAAAGGCTTCCGGCACGGCTGTCCTGGCATCTTCCACTTCGGGGCGCGGCATATCAGAGGGGGCGGCCATCAGCATGGGGATGTCCTGCATCGGGCGTGATGTTGCGCGTGCAGTATCGTCAAGCGTCACTCTGCGCGGCACGATTTTGTGACCAAGGCGCCGCGGCCCTGCAATTCGGTGCCTTCCAATGAGCGCCGCTTTGCGAATCTCTGACCGACGCAAACTGGAATAGGACAGCAGCACCGCGCACACCATGGTCAGATCCCGCCAGAAATCACTGATCGTGCCAGCTTGGGACAAAAGGAAATTCTGCACCAAACTCGACGATAAAACGAAAAGCGCCAGAGCCAGGCAGCTCAGCCTGAGTTGCCAACCCGTCATGTAGATCACGGTGAGCGAAAAAAGCACCATTGTGCCCAGGAGATCGGCCAACACCGGATTGGAATAGACGATGAACAACGCTGTGGGTTCAAACCCGGAAATCAATCCCATTGAGATCGCAACAAAATAGGACCCGACAACAATGCGGATCAGGTTCAGACCAGTATGGTCCAGCCATGTTTGCGTTCGTGGCGTCACGCGATCTGGTTTCCGTTCTTAGCAACGCCCAAAGGCGCCACATCCCCTACAGGGAAGCAGAATGATTAACCATTGCGGCACAAATGGACCCAAACCTTGGCAAATCCTGTGAATTTGAAGAGGTTATTCGACCGGCTGTTCCTCGGTTTCGTCCTCATCTCCGGTCTCTGCAATCCAGGCGACACTGACCACCTGTTCACCCTTGCCGGTGTCAAACACCTTCACCCCTCCAGCACTTCTCGAGCGGAAGGAAATGCCCTCAACCGGCACGCGGATGGACTGTCCGCGAGATGTGGCCAGCATGATCTGGTCCTCCATCTCGACGGGGAAGGACGCCACAAGTGCGCCAGCGCGCATGGCCTTGTCCATCGCCTGAACGCCCATACCGCCGCGTCCGCGCACCGGGTAGTCATGGCTGGAACTTAGCTTGCCCGCGCCTTGCTCGGTGATCGTCAGGATCAGGTTCTCGGCGGCTTGCATCTCTTCAAATCGTTCCTGACTGATCGAGGCATTTTCGTTGCCTTCTTCGTCGCTTACAGCCTCTTCTTCAGACGCGCCAGCCAACGCGCGGCGCATCTTGAGGTAGGCGGCGCGTTCATCGGTATCGGCCTTGAAATGTCGGATGACCGACATCGAGACAACCTCGTCATCGCCTTGAAGTCTGATACCCCGAACGCCAGTGGAGTCGCGTCCTTTGAACACGCGCACCTCGGTTGTCGGGAAGCGTATGGCACGGCCCGAATTGGTCACCAGCATCACATCATCGTCTTGGGAACAAATGCGTGCATTCACCAGACGTGTGGCCTCGTCAGGCAGCTTCATGGCGATCTTGCCATTGGA
Organism: uncultured Roseovarius sp.; assembly: GCA_947496175.1. Lineage (GTDB taxonomy): Bacteria > Pseudomonadota > Alphaproteobacteria > Rhodobacterales > Rhodobacteraceae > Roseovarius. The sequence continues at coordinate 683,282 of CANMBU010000003.1, read as the reverse complement.
CTTAACGTTAGTGAAATCGCTGAGCGCATTGCGGCGGACATCGCCTGCGGAGGTCGCAAAGAAGATCTGAAGGTCGTTCCATTCCTCTTCGGGCACATCGACGGGCATGATGGCTGCAATACTCACGCTTGGCGGGATCGGCAGAATATTCACTATCGCCTTGCCCTTTGCCGTCCGTCCGCCCAAGGGCAGCCGCCAGGTTTTGAGCTTGTAGACCATGCCATCGGTGGTGAAGAACAAAAGCTGCGTGTGGGTGTTGGCCACAAAGAGGGTGGTGATCACATCCTCTTCTTTGGTCTGCATGCCGGACACGCCCTTGCCGCCGCGCTTTTGCGCCCGGAAATCGGCGAGCGCGGTGCGCTTGATGTAGCCGCCGGACGTCACCGTCACGACCATGTCTTCACGCTCAATGAGGTCTTCGTCCTCCATATCGCCAGACCAGTCGACAATTTCGGTGCGGCGTGGGACGGCAAATTGCTCTTTTACCTCTTTGAGCTCGTCCGAGATGATCTCCATGATCCGCTCTCGGCTGGCCAAAATAGCAAGGTATTCCTTGATCTTACCGGCCAACTCCTGCAGCTCATCGGTGACTTCTTTCACGCCGATCTGCGTCAGACGCTGCAGTCGCAGATCCAGGATGGCACGGGCCTGTGTTTCGCTGAGATTATACGTCCCGTCGTCATTTGCCGTATGAGTTGGATCATCAATCAGTGCGATGTATTCCAGAATGTCTTGCGCCGGCCAACGGCGTTCCATCAGCTTTTGGCGCGCCTCAGCGGCATCAGCCGAACTGCGGATCGTGGCCACGACCTCATCCACGTTGCTGACGGCTACAGCCAGACCGCAAAGGACGTGGCTGCGCTCACGTGCTTTTCGCAGGTCAAATGCGGTGCGGCGGGCCACAACCTCTTCGCGGAAGCTGATAAAGGCAGAGAGGAAGCCATAAAGTGTCAACTGCTCTGGCCGACCACCATTCAAGGCCAACATGTTGCAGCCGAAATGCGTCTGCATCGGCGTGAAGCGGAACAACTGATTGAGAACCACTTCGGCAGTTGCATCGCGTTTGAGTTCAACCACCACACGCACACCATGCCGGTCGGATTCGTCCTGCACATGTCTGATGCCTTCGATCTTTTTGTCGCGCACGGTTTCGGCGATTTTTTCAATCATCGCCGCCTTATTGACCTGATAAGGAATCTCATCAATTACAATGGCATACCGATCTTTCCTAATCTCTTCGACACGCGTCTTGGAGCGGATAATAACGCTCCCACGCCCTTCGATATAGGCTTTGCGCGCGCCTGAGCGACCCAGCATGATGCCGCCTGTGGGGAAGTCCGGGCCAGGCACAAACTCAATCAACTGTTCAGAACTCATATCCGGGTTCTCAATGAGCGCCAGCGTGGCGTCCACCACTTCACCAAGGTTGTGCGGCGGGATGTTCGTGGCCATACCAACAGCAATACCGCCTGCGCCGTTAACCAGCATGTTAGGGAAGCGCGCAGGCAGGACAGATGGCTCCTGATCCTTGCCGTCGTAATTGTCCTGAAAGTTAACCGTATCTTTTTCGATATCTGCCAAAAGCGACGCGGCGGGCTTGTCCATGCGCACTTCGGTGTAGCGCATCGCCGCCGGGTTATCGCCATCCATTGAGCCAAAGTTGCCTTGCCCGTCGAGCAAGGGCAGGGACATCGAAAAATCCTGCGCCATACGGACAAGAGCGTCATAGATCGCGCTGTCGCCGTGCGGGTGATACTTACCCATGACGTCGCCCACCGGGCGCGCGGACTTTCGATACGCTTTGTCATGCGTGTTTCCGGTCTCGTGCATGGCGTAAAGAATGCGCCGGTGAACCGGTTTCAAACCGTCACGAAGGTCAGGAATGGCACGGCTGACGATCACGGACATGGCGTAATCGAGATAAGACGTCTTCATCTCATCGGTGATTGACACAGAAGGCCCGTCATAAGGTGGCCGTTCAGGTGGCATTTCGTCTTTATTTTCAGGGGTTTCTGGCGTGTCGTTCACGTGGTGTTTCGCCTTGTCGCGCTGCATCTATATATAGTTACCAAAACTATATCAGAGGCAGGATATAGGGCGCAATCCCTGTGAGTCCCCTTGTTTAGCAGCCAGCTCGGTGAGGTGATAACACGTTGTTTTTGTTGAAAAGTAATTTTTTCATGGCAACATATTGAGGCGGGGTGCAACGAAAACAAGTAATGAGGTGAGCCATGACCATGTCTGAAACCGAAATGATGCTAAAAGGGTACGGGCTAACAACAGCAGAGATGTTTTATCACATGCCGGATTACGCCCATGTCCTGAACACGTTTATCTGGCAAGATTACGACACTGCTCCGGATCATCCCAACCTGTTCAAGTTCATCGAGTTCTGGCACGATGAAATCGAAGGTCCACTGCATTCCGTGAAATTTACGCATCGCAAACTGATCAGCCCAGGTGAGTGGCGGCACGTGACGGGTGAATTTCGGTTGCACTGAAGGGCGGCACGAAAAAAGGCGAGGGCTAAGCCTCGCCTTTCTAAATATAAATCAGCGCCTTACGGGATGATGCGCGTGTATTTTGTGCCTTCCAGGGATGCTCCAACAAGGACGCCGGATTGTCCGAAGATCACCGCAACAACCGGGCTTGTCGCCGTTGTTGTGTCCGCACGAAGGTTTTCGCCCTGGTTTGAAAACACATACTCGATGTCCGCGCCCGCGACCCAACCGGTTGCGCTTCGGAAATCGGCCAACGCATCTTCGGTCAGGAAAAACAGCACGTGTGCAAACTGCTGTGCTCCGACCTGAAGGCCAACGCTTCCCTTTGCCGCCGAGTAATAGTCCACAGTCGCGCCACCAACGCGAAGTGCACCTCGCCCAAAGCCGCCGCCAAAGATAAAGCCGCCTTCGGTGATCAAAGGCATCACCAACTGGCCCACGGACTTATTCGCAAGGTCCTGCGTGTTGGGGTAGGTGGAGTAGAGAAAGTTCAAAGTTGAATCGACGCGCGCGTCGATCTTTTGTCCGCCTGTGCTCCCAATGCCGTTGCCACAAGCGGCGAGAAGGGGAGATGCGGCCAGTGCGCCCAGCGTAAAGCTGCGCCGAGAAAGTTTGCTCATAGGACTGCCTGTTCGTTGCCTGAGTATGTCATTGTCGAATCCGGCCTTTTGCATGCCGTCACACATACTATAGAGGTGTCAGGCCAGCCTGTCACCACAGATTGTGGTGCAAAGCAACATATTGCTTGTAATTTTTGATCAGCCGGCCAGCGCGCGGGCCACCCGTGGGGCAAAGTAACTCAGAACCCCATCACAGCCAGCCCGTTTGAATGCCGTTAGGCTTTCCATCATCGCGCGATCTTCGTCGATCCAACCATTTTGGGCGGCGGCCATGATCATCGCGTATTCCCCCGAAACCTGATAGGCATAGGTGGGCGCGCCGAACGCGTCTTTCACGCGTCTGCACATGTCCAGATAGGGCATGCCGGGTTTGACCATCACCATATCCGCGCCTTCCGCCAGATCTCGGGCCACGCATCTGATGGCTTCGTCCGAATTGGCCGGGTTGATCTGATAGGTGTTCTTGTCCCCCGTCAGAGCCGCAGACGCCCCCACGGCATCCCGAAACGGACCGTAAAACGCTGATGCATATTTCGCAGCATAGCTGAGGATCATGGTCTTCTGGTGACCAGCGGCTTCAAGCGCCTGCCGGATAGCCCCGATACGGCCATCCATCATGTCGGAAGGCCCGATGATGTCAGCCCCTGCCTCGGCTTGCGATAATGCCATCTTGACCAATGCTTCATTGGTCTCGTCATTCACAATTTCGCCGTTCACGACAAATCCGTCATGGCCATTGATGTTATACGTATCCAGCGCCACGTCCGTCATGATCAAAAGCTCAGGCACTGTCGCCTTGATCGCTCGAATAGCACGGTTTGCATGGTTTTCAGGGTCCCAGGCCCCGGCGCAATCCTCGGTGCGTTCTTCCAGGGCGGTGTAGGGAAAAATGCAGATTGCGGGGATACCAAGGTCTGCGGCTTCTTTTGCCACCTCGACGAGTCTGTCTACACTGCGGCGCATCACGCCTGGCATCGATGGCACCGGCTCTTCGACATTTTCACCTGCGCGGACAAACAATGGCCAGATGAGGTCATTCACGCTCAGGGTCGTTTCAGCCACCAACGCACGAATGGCTGCATTCTGACGCGTGCGGCGTAGTCTTGTGACGGGAAATGGAGCTTGAACAGGGCGCATAAGCTGTCCTTTTTTCAGATCACAATCTCACTGGCATGGAATTTAACGCATCTCAAGGGTAGGAATTGCCGAAAACCGGCGCTATGACGTGGCGCGGTAAGGATAAAAGGTCTCGACAGTGGACTGGTACGAGCACGTTTTCGAACTGATTGACATGCGCAGTTTCAGCAACCTTTGGTTCTGGATCATGCTGGCTGTGTTATGGTCGTCTACGAGCCATTGGGTGCTGGGCGTTCCGTGGGACCTGGCCCAACGCGCGCGACGTTCAGGCGACACAGCGGGGGCGCAGGATTTTCATGATCTGGTGCGCATTAATACAAACCGCATCTTGTTTATCATGGAGGAAACAGGACTTTTGTTGTCAGGTTTCCTGTGTTTTGTTTTGACAGTTCTCGGCGCGCTTGGCTTTTTTTACGGTAACGAGTTTTCCCAAGCTGTGTTTCTTCTTCTATTTCCTATGAGCCTGGTCGGGCTTATATCGGTACGCACATCACATAAGATTCAAGTGAACGAGCTTCAGGGCGAGGCGCTCTACAAGATACTCATGAGGCACCGATTGGCAACGCAAGTGATTGGTATGATATCAATTTTCGTGACCGCTGTCTGGGGCATGTACCAAAATATGACAACGGGCGCGCTTGGTTAAGAAACCGGGCAGGGGCAGCACGCATGAGCACATCTGAGCGCATTGGCGTTGGTGGCGCCCCCGAAGGCTTTGACGCCCGGCTTGTGGCCGAGGAAGTGGCACGCGCGCACCGCCCCGTCATCCATATTGCCCGTGACGACAAACGCATGGCCGCGATGGAAGCGGCGTTGCGGTTCTTTGTCCCGGACCTGCCTGTCTTGCGGTTTCCCGGCTGGGATTGCTTGCCTTATGATCGTGTGTCGCCGAATGCCGATATTTCTGCAGCACGTATGGCGACGCTCGCCGGGCTCATGCATGGCGCGCCTAGAGAATTTGTGCTTCTGACTACGCTTAACGCCGCAACACAACGCGTGCCAGCGCGGGAAATTCTCAAAGAAGCCGCGTTTTCAGCGACGGTGGATTACCAGATCGACGAAGACGCACTGAAAGCTTTTCTGGTGCGTATGGGCTTTTCCCAATCGCCCACGGTCATGGAACCGGGCGATTATGCAATTCGCGGCGGGATCATCGACATCTTTGCGCCAGGAGAGGCCGGGCCGGTGCGGCTTGATCTCTTTGGCGACGTGCTGGACGGTTTGCGCCGGTTTGATCCGGTGACACAACGCACGACGGAAAAGCTCACGCAGATTGACCTGGCGCCGGTGAGCGAGGTTATTCTTGATGAGTCCGCCATCACCCGGTTTCGGCAAAACTACCGCATTGCCTTTGGCGCGGCGGGCAGCGACGATCCGCTGTATGAGGCGGTCAGTGCCGGGCGCAAACAGGCCGGGATGGAACACTGGTTGCCGCTGTTTCATGAAAAGCTCGAGACGCTGTTTAACTATTTGCCCGAAGCGTCTGTGACGCTGGATGAGCAATTCGACCCCGCGCGAACGGCCCGATGGGACGCCATTGCAGATCAGTTCGACGCGCGCGAACATGCCATGTCACAAAAGGGACGCGATGACACGGTGTATAAGCCCATCGCACCGGACCTTCTCTACCTGGACGATGACGCCTGGGGTGAGGCTATCGCCGGTCGACGTGTCTTGAGCTTTCAGGCGCTCCCGCATGCGCCGGGTCCGGGCATGATTGATGCGGGCGGACGCATTGGGCGCAACTTTGCCCCCGAACGACAGCAGGAAAAGGTCAACCTTTTCAGCGCGCTCAAAACACATGTCGAGGAAAAGCTCACCCAAGGACCCGTTGTTCTGGCGGCTTACTCTGAGGGCGCGCGCGAGCGGCTTGAAGGGTTGGTAGAGGATGAAGGGCTGCTGGGTGCTGTCACCGTGCGCAATGCTTCTGGCCTTGGCAAACACGGCCTGCACCTGACCGTATGGGAGCTGGAACATGGATTTGAAGCGCCCGGTCTGACGGTCATAGCCGAGCAGGATATCCTCGGAGACCGGCTGATCCGCGCGCCCAAGAAACGCCGCCGTGCCGAGAATTTCCTGACCGAGGCCCAAAGCCTGAGCGCGGGTGATCTCGTGGTGCATGTGGATCACGGCATTGGTCGTTATCTGGGCTTGGAAGTCGTCACGGCGGCGGGGGCCGCGCATGAATGTCTGCTCTTGGAGTATGCGGAAAACGCCAAGCTTTACCTGCCCGTGGAGAATATCGAACTCCTCAGCCGCTATGGCCATGAGGAGGGCCTGCTCGACCGTTTGGGTGGCGGCGCGTGGCAATCGAAGAAAGCCAAGCTGAAAGAGCGCATCCGCGAAATGGCCGACCGGCTTATTCGCATCGCCGCCGAGCGTGCCTTGCGCAAGGCGCCCGTGCTGGAGCCCGAACATCACGCATGGGAGGCGTTTTCAGCGCGCTTTCCCTATCAGGAAACCGATGATCAGTTGCGCGCCATTGAGGATGTGTTGGCTGATCTGGAAAGCGGCACGCCGATGGATCGGCTGATCTGTGGCGATGTGGGCTTTGGCAAAACCGAGGTGGCCATGCGCGCGGCCTTTATCGCCGCCATGTCGGGCCTTCAGGTCGCGGTCATTGCGCCGACCACATTGCTCGCGCGCCAGCATTACCAAAGCTTCGCCGAACGCTTTCGCGGCTTTCCCATTACTGTGCGGCCCTTATCGCGCTTTGTCAGTGCGGGGGAGGCCAACAAAACCCGCGCAGGGCTCTCCGATGGCACGGTTGATATCGTTGTCGGCACCCATGCGCTTTTGGCCAAGAATATCCGGTTCAAAAATCTTGGCCTTCTGGTCATCGACGAAGAGCAACGCTTTGGCGTGGGGCATAAAGAACGGCTGAAATCTCTGCGTTCAGAGGTGCATGTTCTGACGCTGACGGCCACGCCCATTCCGCGAACGCTGCAGCTTAGTCTGTCCGGGGTGCGGGATTTGAGCATCATTGGCACGCCGCCCGTCGACCGGCTGTCGATCCGCACATATGTGAGCGAGTTTGATGGGATCACGATCCGCGAAGCGCTCTTGCGAGAGCATTACCGTGGCGGGCAGAGCTTTTATGTCGTCCCGCGCATTTCGGACATTCCCGAGATCGAGGCTTTCCTGCGTGAACAGGTTCCCGAAGTGAGCGTTGTTGTGGCCCATGGTCAAATGGCCGCCGGGCAGCTCGATGAGCGCATGAATGCCTTTTACGACGGGAAGTTTGACGTGCTGCTGGCCACGACGATTGTGGAAAGCGGTCTCGACATTCCCACAGCCAACACGATGATCGTGCACCGCGCCGATATGTTCGGGTTGGCGCAATTGTACCAGATCAGAGGCCGCGTGGGACGCTCCAAGGCGCGCGCTTATGCGTATCTGACCACCAAGCCGCGCCTGCGGCTGACACCTACGGCCGAAAAACGTTTGCGCGTGCTGGGTAGTCTGGATCAACTGGGAGCCGGGTTCACGCTGGCCAGTCAGGATCTCGACATTCGCGGGGCAGGCAACCTTTTGGGCGAAGAGCAATCCGGCCAGATGCGCGATGTGGGCTATGAGCTTTATCAATCCATGCTCGAAGAGGCGATTGCCAAGATCAAAGCCGGTGAATTGGAAGGGCTGAGTGACGCCGATGACCAATGGGCCCCGACGATCAATCTTGGCGTGCCTGTTTTGATCCCCGAGGACTATGTGCCCGATCTGGACGTGCGGCTTGGGCTATACCGCCGCCTCAGCGGATTGAGCACAAAGGTCGAGTTGGAAGGCTTTGCCGCCGAGCTGATTGACCGTTTCGGCAAGCTGCCGCGCGAGGTCAACACGCTTCTGCTGGTGGTGCGCATCAAGGCCATGTGCAAACGGGCGGGCATCGCCAAGCTCGACGGTGGTCCCAAAGGGGCGACGATCCAGTTCCACAATGACAAATTCGCCAACCCGGCAGGGCTTGTGGAGTTCATCAAGGATCAGCGCGGGTTGGCCAAGGTCCGCGACAACAAGATTGTGGTGCGCCGGGACTGGAAGAAGGCGAAGGACAAGATACAGGGGGCCTTTGCGATTGCGAAGGATTTGGCGGTGAAGGTAAAGGCGGTGGAGAAGGGATGACTGGTGTGAGCCCAGTGTTGTCGATGCTGTGCTGTGCGCCCACGGCAGCTTCGCGTTGCTGGCCGATATTGTAAATTGAGAAACATGCTCTCGTTTCAAATCGGCACGATCAGAACGTTGCGCCATCGTGCCCTGCCACCCTTCGGTTTCCTCACGCCACAATTGATCCGTTGAACGAAAATCGACATGATCAAAGCAGAGCGATGGTAAGAGATACTGCATGAAATTGGCTGAGTTTTTGATGCCTCGTGAAAGTGAATTGACATGAAGGACATCGAACCCGCTCCGAAATTGAACAAGATCGTCGCAGGTTTGATCGGGATTGTTGCGCTGTACTTTCTTTATCTGGCCTATGACACATACACTCTCGTTGAGAGCAGTCTTGACCCGGACCCTCGCTTTGAACGCATGGACTGGATTTTCACATGGTCTATCGTTGGGGGTCTCGCCGGTATCGGCAGCCTTTTGATCTTGTTTACCCTCCTGCTTTGGCGAAGCCCACCGATAAACAGCGCGCGCTTGCGTTTCCGGTCCGGTGGTTTCCGGTTGGAGACGAAGCAGCTGTTCAGGGGCCGTAGGGCTTTCGATCTGGATTGGTCAGATATCAAAACGGTGGTTTTGCACAATGGCGGTCTTTACGGTGGTCGTCATATCAAGGTGACGCATGGGTCTTCAGAAGAGATTGCCAGGTTCGCGCCCGCATGGACCGACTGTTCTTCACAAGAAGTTATTGAGCGCCTTCAAGCTTCGGCAGAGACCTCGGGCCATACCTTCGAGAAGGTACCCGGTGGATGGTTCTCCCTTGGTCAAGACCACTGGAGGGTGACCCAAAAAAAATAGGATTGGTTCGCATTACGTGCAGAAACGACGCCCCGCTTTCCGCCTGAATTGCAGGCGCGGCGTGGGAGACATATTCATTGCGTCCGAGATCAGCTTTGGAAAGAAAGCCGCCACCCAAAAACCCACGGCCAAAGTCGCCTTCGTCCGCATACTGGGCACCAATTGCCGAACAGACGCGGTTATGTGCCGAGGGCGGCTTAGCTTGCGTCTTTTTTGTCTTCCGCCGACTCGGTCTTTGCAGGAGCGTTTGCGGCCTGTTTGGCCTGATACTTCTTTACCCGCTGTACCAATAGCTCGCGCGCTTTCTGGTTCGCGCGGCGGACGCGAAGAGCGGTGAGGAAGGCCTCTTCAGCCGATTGTGACGTGGCCCCCAGAACATTTACAATGTCGGTAATCACCCCGTCATCGCCTGAGGTGTCGACATATTTGATGACCTTAAGCGCCAGATCATCCGCCAGATCTTCGGTCATGCCCATGGCTTACCTCGTGGTCTCAGTCAGGCGGCGTTTGACATAGGTGGACACCGTGTCGAGCATCGTGTCCATATGCGGCTCTTCAAAGAAGTGGCCCGAACCCTCGATTTCGGTATGAGTGATGGTGATGCCCTGCTGTTCATGCAGTTTGTTCACCAGAGCATGGGTGTCCGCAGGCGGGGCCACGCGGTCATTGGTGCCGTTCAGGATCAGACCCGAGGACGGGCAGGGGGCCAGAAAGGAAAAGTCATACATATTGGCCGGTGGGGACACCGAGACAAATCCGGTGATCTCGGGCCTGCGCATCAAAAGCTGCATGCCGATCCACGCGCCAAAGCTGAAACCTGCGACCCAGCAATGCTTGGAATTGTTGTTCATCGATTGCAGGTAGTCGAGCGCTGAGGCGGCATCGGAAAGCTCGCCCACGCCCTGATCATATTCACCCTGGCTGCGCCCTACGCCACGGAAATTGAACCGCAGCACGGTGAAGCCCATGTTGTGAAAGGCGTAATGCAGGTTGTAGACCACCTTGTTGTTCATCGTCCCGCCAAACTGCGGATGCGGGTGCAGAATGATGGCAATTGGCGCGTCGCGCTCTTTTTGCGGGTGGTAGCGGCCTTCCAGTCGACCTTCGGGGCCAGGAAAAATGACCTCGGGCATTCATGTCCCCTTTATACGCGTTGGCACCGGGCAATTTCTTGACGTTGACGGCCCGGCACTTTAGATTCGTTCTAAACTATGGCCGCAAGCTTTGATTGCAGCAAAAAGGCAGATAAGGCCTGTCACAGTTAAGGTCAATCAATTCGCCGGGGGAAGAGACATGAAACTCAGCACGAAGGGCCGTTATGCCATGGTTGCGTTGACCGATATTGCCCTTCAGGGGCCCGAGACGCTGGTCACGCTGGGGGATATCTCCAAACGTCAGGATATTTCACTGCCCTATCTTGAGCAGTTGTTCGTGAAACTCCGCCGCGCCAAATTGGTGACATCTGTTCGGGGTCCGGGGGGCGGCTATCAGCTGGCCCAACCCACCTCGCAAATTCGCGTGGTGGATATTCTGGGTGCGGTGGATGAAACCATTGATGCGCTGCACAAAGGGGCAGGGGCCACAGGGGCGGCCAGCGGATCGCGTGCGCAATCCATGACCAACCGGCTTTGGGAGGGGTTGAGCGCGCATGTCTATGTCTTCCTGCACCAAACCCGGCTCAGCGATGTGGTCGAAAACACGCTTGCGCCCTGTCCGGCGGTGCCTTCGCTCTTTTCGGTGGTGGATGAGGAATGACACGGGCGTGCTGGGGTATTTTTGACAAGAAAGAAGCCGGGCGGTGAGCCGGGTTTATCTGGATTACAATGCCACGGCGCCTCTGCGACCGGAGGCACGCGCGGCGATGCTGGCGGCGATGGATGTGGTGGGCAATCCGTCGAGCGTGCATGCCGAGGGGCGGGCCGCAAAAGGGTTGGTGGAAAAGGCAAGAGGGCAGGTGGCGGCGGCGGTGGGGTGTAAGCCGCAAGAGGTTGTTTTTACTTCCGGCGCAACTGAGGCGGCGCGTGTTCTAGCCAATCCCACGGACGGCTATGACGTATTTGTCGAAGAAACCGCGCATGACGCCCTTTGGGTACAGGCCAGTATGTCGAGCTGGCCCAAAAGTCCGAATGGGCCTGGGCACACGCTTGCACTTGGCGTGGCAAATTCGGAAACTGGCGTTCTGTTAGACATTCCCGAAAAAGTGGAGGGACAATACCCTTTCGGACATGCGCGAGCGGATTGGCTTATGCTGGATGTCACTCAGATGATCGGACGTGTAGCTTTTGCCTTTGGATGGTCTGGAGCAGATTTTGCCATCCTGTCTGCACACAAGCTTGGCGGTCCCAAAGGGGTTGGTGCGCTGATTGTACGCGAAGGGTTGGACATATTCTCTCTTGCCGAAGGCGGCGGACAGGAAATGGGCCGCCGATCTGGCACCGAAAACGTCATCGGCATAGCCGGATTTGGGGCTGCCGCAGAGGCTGCGCAGCGGGATCTGGAGGCGGGTGTTTGGGACGAAGTGAAAAAACTTAGAAAGATTCTAGAAAAGGCTATTGAGGAATCCTCATCACAGACTATTTTTGTCGGGAAAGATGCGCCGCGATTGCCCAACACGTCTTGTTTCATCACGCCCGGATGGAAGGGTGAGACGCAAGTGATGGCGATGGATCTGGCGGGGTTTGCCATATCGGCGGGCTCAGCCTGTTCCTCGGGCAAGGTCAAGGCAAGCCGGGTTTTGGCGGCGATGGGGTTTGACGAGGTCGAGGCGGCAAGTGCGATCCGGGTCTCTTTGGGGCCCCAGACGACAGAAGATGAGGTCCGCGCCTTTGCGGCGGCCTGGACCAGCGCATATGAGAAATTCCGCGCCCGCTCAGCCTGAGCCGGAGTGGCGGAGATGACAAGGGAGAAGCCAAATGGCGGCACTGGATGATGTGGTCAAGGACGGCGTGGACCAGGAAACGGTCGATGCGGTGAAAGACATCAGCACGTATAAATACGGCTGGAACACCGATATCGAGATGGAATATGCGCCCAAGGGCCTGACCCCGGATATCGTCAAGCTGATCTCTGAAAAGAACGGCGAGCCGGAGTGGATGACCGAATGGCGCATGGCGGCCTATGAGCGCTGGCTGAAGCTGGAAGAGCCGGATTGGGCGATGGTCGACTACCCGGAAATCGACTTTCAGGACCAGTATTACTATGCCCGCCCCAAGAGCATGGAGGAAAAGCCGAAGTCACTGGATGAGGTGGATCCTAAACTTCTGGAGACGTATGAGAAACTTGGCATTCCGCTCAAGGAACAGATGATCCTTGCCGGAGTCGAGGGCGCCGAGGATGCGCCCGCAGAGGGCCGCAAGGTGGCCGTCGATGCGGTGTTTGACTCCGTGTCTGTGGGTACGACATTTCAGGCAGAGCTTAAGAAGGCGGGCGTGATCTTTTGCTCGATTTCCGAGGCGATCAAAGAGCATCCTGAGCTGGTGAAGAAATACCTCGGCTCGGTCGTGCCAGTGTCGGACAACTTCTATGCCACACTCAATTCGGCGGTTTTCTCGGACGGCTCATTTGTCTACGTGCCGCCCGGCGTGCGCTGCCCGATGGAGTTGAGCACTTATTTCCGGATCAATGCCGAGAATACGGGTCAGTTCGAGCGCACGCTCATCATCGCCGACAAAGGCTCTTATGTGAGCTATCTCGAAGGGTGCACCGCGCCGCAGCGGGATACGTCGCAACTGCACGCCGCCGTGGTTGAGATTGTCATCGAAGAAGATGCAGAGGTGAAATATTCTACCGTCCAGAACTGGTTCCCGGGCGATGAGAATGGCAAGGGGGGCATTTACAACTTTGTCACCAAGCGCGCCGATTGCCGGGGCGACCGGGCCAAGGTGATGTGGACGCAGGTGGAAACCGGCTCTGCCGTGACGTGGAAGTATCCGTCTTGCATCCTGCGCGGCGAAGACAGCCAGGGTGAGTTCTATTCGATTGCGATCACCAACAACTACCAGCAGGCCGATACCGGCACGAAGATGGTGCATCTGGGCAAGAACACAAAGTCGCGGATCGTCTCAAAAGGCATCAGCGCGGGCAAAGCGCAGAACACCTATCGCGGGTTGGTGAGCATGCATCCCAAGGCGAAGGACAGCCGCAACTATACGCAATGCGACAGCCTGCTCATTGGCGACAAATGCGGCGCGCATACGGTGCCTTACATTGAAGTGAAGAACAACTCATCCCGCGTGGAGCATGAGGCCACGACATCCAAGGTCGATGACGATCAACTCTTCTATTGTCGCCAGCGCGGCATGGATGAGGAAGAGGCCGTGGCGCTTGTGGTGAATGGGTTCTGCAAGGACGTGCTCCAGGCGCTGCCGATGGAGTTTGCCATGGAGGCGCAACAGCTTGTGGCGATTTCACTTGAAGGGTCGGTGGGGTAACCCCACAGGGCACGCGCATGACCGTCTCCCCCGAAGCCCCCAAAGAGCGCAAGATCAAGCGCCCCGTTGTCTCGGACGAAGACGGCACGCGTGAGGGTGGGCTGGTCTTCCCGATTGTCTTTATCATCGGGTTTATACTGGCCGCGATGGCGCATCCGGCGGCGTTGGCGTCGTTCTGGGTGTGGTTTGTCCTTTTGATGCTGTCTTCGGCTGTTGCGGTGGCCACCAAAAACCTGGTGGCGCGTCTGAATGGGTTTGAAGGCGACGCAGAAGATGATGTGAAGGGGCCTTTATGACCGTTCATACCGCACCTAACCTGCGAATTCCCGTTCAATTTGCGCCATATTTGTGCCCAACCGGCTTGGTAACGAACGCGTTATCGAAGCAGTGGGAGCGCAAAAATGAGCGACTCGCAACAAGACGCCTTTCAGGCACGTCTGGCCCGGATTGGAGGGGCGCCAAAGCCCGTCACACCGGGTCGGGCCGACAATATCGTCCAGCAAACCGAAAAGCGCACACGAAACTTCGTGGTGTCCGAGGACACTCTACGGGGGCGTTTGGCCTATCCGCTATCGTTCGTATGGGCCTTTCTTCTGGGTATCCTATCGGTCTTTATGGCCCGTTTTGCAGTTGCCCATCTGGTCGGCTCGCCCGAGGGTGCGGACGATATGATGCTCTACATGATGGATATCGGTATCGCGGGTATCGTGGCCTTTGCCATTGGCGTCGCGATAAAGTCGACCGACCCCAAGGTCATGACGACCACCATGATTGGCGTATTCGCAACGGTCACGACGATGCACAACCTCGTCTGGATGTTCCCGGAAACATTTGTGTGGTTCTACGGCGAGGAATGGGTCGAGGCGCTCTTGCTGCGCTCCGAACCCAACAGCCTGTTCTTCCGTGGGGAATACATTCTCATCGAATAAACCAATGGAATTTGCGCCATGGCTGACGTGGCGCAAACCCATATCACTCGGCCCGAACTGACGCTGCCAGCGGCAGAGACGGCGGTCCTCTGCGCGGCCTATGCCCGGGCGGATGTAATTTTGGAATATGGCTCGGGCGGCTCTACGGTGATGGCGGCCGAGATGCCGGGCAAACGTGTGTTTTCCGTTGAGAGTGACCACAACTGGGCAGAGATGATGCGCCAGTGGTTTGATGAGAACCCACCGGCCAAAGGCAGCATAGTTGACGTCATCTGGACCGATATTGGCCCCACAAAGGAATGGGGCTATCCAAAAGATGCCTCAAAATACCAAAGCTATGCCCGCTACCCGCTGGCAGTCTGGGACGCAGCAGAGTTTCAGCAACCCGATGTGGTTCTGGTAGACGGGCGGTTTCGCACGGGCTGTGCGATGGCCACAGCGCTGCGCACGACGAAACCTGTGACGCTGTTCATCGATGATTATGCCCGGCGCAAACAATACCACCGGGTGGAGGCCTATATCGGCGCACCCGAAATGACCGGGCGTATGGCGGAATTTAACGTGTCTCCCCTGACGCTCGCACCGGAACACTATCTCGATCTGATTGAAATGATGACGCGGCCCTGAGGGACCGGGTTGAAACGGACATAAATGAGGACATGACCATGCTGGAAATCAAAGGCTTGAAAGTCGATCTTGAGGAAGAAGAAAAGTCCATCCTGAAAGGTGTCGACCTGACGGTTGAAGCTGGCAAAGTGCACGCGATTATGGGGCCAAACGGCTCTGGCAAGTCCACGCTCAGCTACGTTCTGTCCGGCAAGGATGGCTATGAGGTCACAGGTGGCGGCGCCACGCTGGAAGGTGAGGATGTGCTGGAGATGGAACCGGAAGAGCGCGCGGCGGCGGGCCTCTTCCTGGCATTCCAATATCCGGTGGAAATTCCTGGCGTGGGCAATATGACCTTCCTGCGGACAGCACTCAACGCGCAGCGAAAAGCGCGCGGCGAAGAAGAAATGAGTGCCACGGATTTCCTCAAAATGGTGCGCGAAAAGGCCAAGTCGCTGAAGATTGATGCGGATATGCTCAAGCGCCCCGTCAATGTGGGTTTTTCCGGTGGCGAGAAAAAGCGCAATGAAATCCTGCAGATGGCTGTGCTTGAACCCAAGATGTGCATTCTGGATGAAACTGACTCCGGGCTTGATGTCGACGCGATGAAACTGGTCGCCCAAGGCGTCAATGCGCTGCGCGACCAGGGCCGGGGATTCCTCGTCATCACGCACTACCAGCGCCTGCTCGATCACATCAAACCCGATGTCGTGCATATCATGGCTGATGGGCGCATCGTGAAAACCGGTGGGCCTGATCTTGCGCTTGAAGTTGAAAACAACGGCTATGCCGACATTCTGGCAGAGGTGGCATAATGGCACTTGATGACCGCAGACATTCCTTAACGGAAGAGCGTTTGTCCAGCATGACGGTCCCTGATGTGGGCTGTACCGCTGAGGCGCGTCAGGCTGCTCTTGCCCGGCTGCGCAGCATGGGTCTGCCGCAGGGCCGGGATGAATACTGGAAATTCACAAAACCTGACACGCTGGTGCAACCGGATGCACCAAAAGCGGCTCTCTTTGTGGACGACGAAGCCCCGCTTTTCGACAACGTGGACCGGCTCAAAATCGTCTTCGTGGATGGGGTCTATAGCCCAGAGCTGTCAGACCCGTTCGAACTAGAGGGGGTGCAGGTCGACCGGCTGGAAGACGTATGCTGCACCGATGATCACTGGGCGGAGGATCTGTATGGGGTCCTTGAGGCACGCGGTCAAACACCCGTCGCGCGCCCGCTGGCTGCACTGAACACCGCTTATGCCGGCGATGGCGTGACAATCCGGGTCACGGGTCAACCGTCAAAGCCGATCAACCTGATCTATACGCATAAATCAGAGACATCTGACGTGTTCCTGCATCATGTTGTGCGGGTGGAAAGTGGCGCTGAGGCGACGATCCTTGAAACCGGCCCGGCGGCGGCACGGTTCAACAAATGCATGGAGATCGAGATCGCCGATGGCGGCGCGCTTCACCATATCCGTGCTCAGGGACGTGACCACGAACGCCGGGCTGTCACGCACATGTTTGCGCGACTGGGTGAGGAAAGCACGTTCAAGTCCTTCACGCTTACCGCCAATGGTGTTCTGACCCGCAATGAATGTGTTGTGGAACTGACAGGCGACAATGCCGTGGCGCATGTGGCGGGTGCCTGTGTCGGGGATGGTGATTTTCATCACGATGACACGGTTTTCATCACCCATGATGCGGTCAATTGCGAAAGCCGTCAGGTCTTCAAGAAAGTGCTGCGCAACGGCGCCACAGGTGTGTTTCAGGGCAAAATCCTGGTTCAGCCCGGCGCGCAGAAAACCGATGGCTACCAGATCAGCCAATCGCTGCTTCTGGATGGTGACAGCGAGTTTCTCGCCAAACCGGAGTTGGAAATCTACGCCGATGACGTGGCCTGCTCGCATGGCTCGACCTCGGGTGCAATTGATGAAGAGGCGCTCTTTTATCTGCGTGCGCGGGGGGTTCCGAATGCTATTGCCACCGATCTTCTGACATTAGCGTTTCTTGCCGAGGCGGTTGAGGAAATTGAAAGCGAAGCTTTACGCGACGACATCAACACGCGTCTGGAAGCCTGGCTGGAGCGACGGCGCGGCTAATGCCGGTAACAACGGACATTGTTGCGACCTATCGGGGTCCGCGCACGGTTTTCCGGCGCCTTCTGGCTATGGGTGAAAATGAAGGCCGTGCGCTTGCTATTTTGATGGCAGGCTGCGCGGTGTTTTTCGTGGCGCAATGGCCGGCCTTGTCCAGAGAGGCGCATCTGACGGGCGAAGAGCTCAATCCGCTCTTGGGTGGGTCGCTCATGGCCTGGATTTTCATTGCGCCTCTGATCTTCTACGGGATTGCCTTTGTGAGCCAATTTGTGCTGCGCGCCATGGGCGGGACCGCCACGGGCTTTGCCACACGTCTTGCGCTCTTCTGGGCCTTTCTAGCTGCAAGCCCGCTTAAGCTCTTGCATGGGCTGGTTGCAGGCTTTATCGGCCCAGGCCAGGCGCTGACCATTGTCGGGGCCATTTGGCTGGCCGTGTTCTTGTGGTTTTGGGTGTCAAACATGCGCGAGGCCGGGTGGAGGGCGAAGTGAATTCCGAGACGTTGAAACCACTCTTTACGCTGACGCTACAGAACCCGCGCGCGGCAGCCGAACGCGTGATTGCGCTCGGCTTACCCGCATCGGTTTGGTGGATGTTGCTCGCGCTGACCGTCGTTTTGTCTTCTCTTTATATGGTGGGTCGATTCCTGGCAGCACCATTGCCACCCGCGCTCGTGGAAGAACTGTCCAGAGCGCCAAACGGTCAGCAAACCCTCCTTTTGTACTCTTTGTTCACAGACAGCCCGTTCTTTACGACAGTGATGCTGTTCGGGTTCACCGTGCTGATGGTGCATGTGTTGTGTTGGGTGGGGCGAGCTTTGGGCGGGCAGGGCAGCCTTCTGGACATCCTAAGCGTCTTCACCCTGTTGCAAGTCATGACCTTGTTGCTGTCATTTGGTCTATTCCTCATCAGCCTGATTGTGCCCGCTCTCGCGGCGCTGGGCTCACTTGTGTTTCTGGCCTGGACGCTTTGGGCCGTAACAAGCTTTCTTGACGCGGCGCACGGGTTCAACAACCCCCTCAAGGCGTTTGGTGTTCTCGTCGCGTCGTTCATTGCGGTTCTTTTTGGAGCTTCCATCGCGATGGGTGTTCTGGGCGGACTATTCCTCGGCATAACCGGAGGGGCTGGAAATGTATGATGTAAATGAAATCCGCAAAGACTTTCCGATCCTGTCACGGGAGGTCAATGGCAAGCCTCTGGTCTATCTCGACAATGGCGCAAGTGCGCAAAAACCGCAGGTCGTGATTGACGCCATCA
This sequence comes from uncultured Roseovarius sp., assembly GCA_947496175.1. GTDB lineage: Bacteria > Pseudomonadota > Alphaproteobacteria > Rhodobacterales > Rhodobacteraceae > Roseovarius. The sequence goes on along the minus strand of CANMBU010000003.1, from coordinate 664,754 downwards.
CCCAGGCCTATGCTCAGGAATACGCCAACGTGCACCGCGGGCTGCATTACCTTAGCAATCTCGCAACCGAGAAGTACGAAGCCGTGCGCGGCATCATCGCGCGGTTCCTTGGCGTGGCCGACGAGGACCAGATCATCCTCAACTCCGGCACGACCGAGGGGATCAACATGGTTGCCTATGGCTGGGCCATGCCGCGCATGCAAGCGGGCGACGAGATCGTGCTGTCCGTTATGGAACACCACGCCAATATCGTGCCCTGGCACTTCCTGCGCGAACGGCAAGGTGTGGTGCTCAAATGGGTGGATGTGGACAGCACCGGCGCGCTTGATCCACAGGCCGTAATTGACGCGATTGGCCCCAAGACGAAACTGGTGGCGATCACACAGCTTTCAAACGTTTTGGGCACGCAGGTTGATATTAAAACCATCACCGAAGCGGCCCATGCCAAGGGCGTGCCAGTGCTGGTCGACGGCTCTCAAGGTGCTGTGCATGGGCCTGTGAACCTCGATGATTTGGGTTGTGATTTTTATGCGATCACCGGGCACAAGCTCTATGGTCCCTCGGGGTCCGGCGCGATCTTCGTGCACAAGGACCGCCTCTCTGAGATGCGCCCCTTCATGGGCGGCGGAGATATGATCCGCGAAGTCCACAAGGATGAGATCACCTATGCCGATCCCCCGATGAAGTTCGAGGCGGGCACACCGGGCATCGTGCAAACCATAGGCCTGGGCGTTGCGCTGGAATACATGATGGGGCTAGGCATGGACAACATCGCCGCTCATGAAAACCGTCTGCGCGACTATGCCATGGCGCAGCTCAAGGGGTTAAACTGGTTGCAGCTTCAAGGCACAACCGCCGACAAGGCCGCGATTTTTTCCTTTACGCTCGATGGCGCAGCGCACGCGCATGACATCTCGACCATTCTGGACAAAAAAGGCGTGGCGGTGCGCGCCGGGCACCACTGCGCCGGGCCGTTGATGGATCATTTGGGCGTCACCGCCACCTGTCGCGCGTCATTTGGGCTCTACAACACCGAAGCCGAGGTTGACGTGCTGGTTGAGGCGCTGGAATTGGCGCATGAGCTTTTTGCCTGACGGCAAACGCGCTGCCAGTGTCTGGTCGGAGCGGACACCGTCCTGAAGGTGCAGCGAGGTGTTTTGCTTCACGAATTGATATAGCCTGCCACCAATGCGATGAACGCCCCAATGTGGACAACCATAATTGCGCGGTCTTTCCACATCACTCCGAAGATGAACCACAAGACTATCCCAACGACGAATGCCAAAACACTCCAGGGCACGACATTTAACCCGGTCAATCCATATCCGATTAATTAGATGACCGTAGCGACCCATTTGACCGCGTCCACTCTTTGCGTTTGGGACTCCTTCCAAGACGTTCGCGTCATGTAGCGGAAGCGTGCCACGGAAACCAAGCGCCATAATGCGTGTATGTCATGCGCTGAGCAGGGTGCAGCGCTTTGGTCAACCCGCAACAGGTGATTTTGAGATTGCGATGCGCAAGGCCCAAAGCTATACCGCCTCTCACGCGGACCCATAGCTCAGCTGGATAGAGCGCTGCCCTCCGAAGGCAGAGGCCAGAGGTTCGAATCCTCTTGGGTCCGCCAACAAAATCCACGCATTTGTAGGCTTTTCTAATTTAAATGATTCGCTGATAGTCGCGGAAAGGTGGTTTCTGATGGGCCAACGAGCGGCTCATTGGCTGGCCGATCTTGATCTGGCCTGGCGTACGGCGCGACAATTCCGCGTTCACTTTCACTCGTGCGACTGCCACAATCCGAGCAATGGACGCACTCCCAGCCAGAAGTGTATTCACGAATACACCATCCTGTCGAACGACAGCTTGAACAAAGCACTAAATGCGAACCTACTGATCTGATAACATGATTTCTTGGGCGTTAGGTGCTTCAAAAAGCCCGGCATAATTAGAGATGCTGCTAGATATTTCGGTCGTATCCCTATATGGGCGTGCCTGTGTTTTTCTCGGTTGTGTCGTAAAACTTACAATCTACTTGATGGGATGCTGACATGACAAGTTACGCCCTCACTGGCTCTACTGGCTTGCTAGGAACCGCATTGGCGCAGGTGAGCAAACCGGAGAACGTTTATACTGGCGATGTTCGCGACGCAGATAACGTATCACGTTGGATTCAGGGTTTAAAAAACGTCGATGCAATTATTCATCTTGCCGCTCTCGTACCTAAGCAAATTGTTGACCTGGAACCTGAAAAAGCGTTCGAAATAAATGTCGGCGGTACTATAAACATCCTTGAATCACTTCGGCGTATGAAGAGTTTGGAACAACGGACGCCTTGGTTGTTCTACGCGTCTACTTCGCATGTCTACGCGCCGTCTCCCGGTCCAATTGACGAAAGCGCGGCGCGCGATCCATTCACCTTGTATGGGTTAACGAAACTGCAAGGTGAGCAATGGTGTGAAGCATACGCACGCGACTTTAACATCTCCGTTTGCATCGGACGCATTTTTAGCTTCTCTGGCCAACGGCAGCCTGATTTTTATTTTTTGCCAGCCATGTTTAAAAAAATTCGAGAGGCTGAAAACGGAGCGACACTTAGAGTCCCCGGCGTGCAGGGTTACCGAGATTTTCTACGCGTATCTCAAATTTGCGAAACGATTGTTGCTTTGAGTGAGAAAAGATACGAAGGCTCCATAAATATTGGCACGGGGCAGGCTCACAAACTGAGCGATCTGGTTCTCAAGGTTGCAAAACGCTTAAGAAGAGATGATCTAAAGTTTGAATTCCCGGCAGGTCCGGCAGAGGCACTTGTTGCGGATAACAAACTTCTCAAAGAATTGGGCGTATCAGTACAATGCGAGATCGATGATTTGATTGATGAAATGGCGACCGCATGAAGACGTGCGCAATTCTTGATCTGTTTTCAGCTCATGATCATGTAATCCCGTCGCACATCAGTTATCTCAAGGATTTGGGCTATAAGGTCACGGTCTATAGCCCCTCACAAAGTTTTCGGAATGTCTCAGTACTTCAACCGTCCTTGGAGTACGACGTGATCAGTTTTGACGCTTCACGGTATCAGGGGCGAAATAAAAACCACTTTAAAGAAAGGTATTTGCATCGGTTTCAGTCGCTGGACTCGCTCCGTGAATATGACTTGGTATTGCTCAATACTTTTCGAACAGAGTTACCAGTCACCAGTTCGCTTTCGCGCAAGCTCAAGGATGTATTGGCAGTACTACACACACCTAAACACGGCCTGGTGCAAACGAGGTACCGAGATTTTGTACACAACGGCCATCAGGCACTTGTGCTCAGTAGCGCTATGGGAGAAGCGTTTGATCTGCCATGGGTTGCGCCTTTGAACTATGCTGAAGATCAGTATCTGAGGTATCAGCCAGACGACCTAGTGCGCGTGTTCTGCGTTCCTGGCACCGTACGTTTCACGGGCAGAACATATTCTGCATTAGTACGAACCGCCCAGTTATTGAAGCAACGGGGTAAGGACAACTTCCTGATCAAAATTGTAGGGAGACACGATAAGAAGGATGGAGTGACGCTTGTCAAAGAAATCCAAAGGGCTGGGGTAGAGAAGTTCTTCCATTTCGTTTCGGATGTGACCCATGAGTTGTTCTTGCAGGAAATAATCAACTCAGACTTTGTTCTGCCATTGATTGACAAATACGAAGAAAAGAGAGCGGCTAGGCATTACTTTGACATGATTACAAGTTCTGTCTTTCTCGCAATCGGTCTTAAGAAAGTGATGGTTTGCGAAAGTGAATTGGCAACGGCATACCAATTGGACGATACTGCGATTGTTCATAAAGGGGGGCGATTGGAGGACGGCATGCTCGCTGCGCTGGAGACCTCATCTCGGGATATATTGTTGCGTCAGGAGCGACTTGATACGCTGCGACGTGAGTTATACTTAGCCTCACTGGACAATCTGGGCGACATCATTTGAGAGTCAGCGATAGCCAATCCTTCAGATGAAGCTTCCGGTGAGCAACACATAGATCCCGGTTCGCCCCCGTTCTTTGGTAGCCATCGCTTTGTTCGCGCACATGACATCTTGTGAGATAAAGCCTGACCTCAGCCTTGGTAAAGCCTAGGTGCAAATCGCGGAGTCCGTGTTGGTCAGACTTTTTTCCGTACATGCTGCTTGAGCGATACAAATCATATTATGTCTTGTACTCGGATTTGCGTATGCTAGGTAAGCGCAGTCACTGAAGGGCGAGTTGGCGGAGTGGTGACGCAGCGGATTGCAAATCCGTGTACACCGGTTCGATTCCGGTACTCGCCTCCAATTTCCGAAAAATACCTCGCGCGCAATGGGTCTCTAAGAGCAGTCTGTCGTCAGCGCGCTTAGACCTCGTCTTCGGACACTTTGAAAAATACGGTGTAGAGTGCCGGGACGATGATGAGGGTCAGGACCGTGGCAAAGCTCAGGCCCGCGATGATGACTACCGCAAGGGATTTGAAGAACGGATCCCATAGCAGGGGCACAACGCCCAGCACGGTTGTCAAGACACCAAGTGATACAGGCCTGACCCGACTGACCGCTGCGTCCACGACTGCCTGCATGCGCGCTTTGCCACTGCCAATCTGGCTGTCGGTTTCGTCAATCAGCACGATGGCATTTTTGATCAGCATGCCTGTCAAAGACAATACGCCCAATATGGCCATGAATTCCAACGGCGTCTGGGTTGACGCCAGGCCCCATATGACCCCGATCAGGGCGAGGGGGACCGTTAGGAAAATGATCAACGGCTGACGGATGGCATTGAAGAGAAAGATCACAACAAGGATCATCGCGCCAAAGCCCAGGGGCATTGTAGACGCCAAGCCAGCATTCGCCTCTGCTGAGCTGCCGAATTCACCTTCCCATTTGAGTGTGTAACCCGGCGGAAGTGGAATATCCTCTATCGGTCCGCGGACTTGCTCAAAGAGATCACCAGACAACACATTCGGTGCGTTGTCAGATTGTGCTGTGATGGCCAGTTGGCGATCGATCCGGCGGAGGTTTCCGGCCTCAAACACGACGTCGAAACTCTCGACAACCTGCGAAATCGGGATGTATCCACCGGCAACCTGACTGAATATTTGTACATCCCTCAACACTGAGGGATCCTGACGTGCGCTTTCGATTGGGCGCATCACGATATCCAACAGGTTATCGCCTTCGCGGAAGGTGCCGATGCTGGTTCCGGTCAAGTGCCCGTAGAGCGCACCGGAAATTTCACCCTGGGTAAGGCCCAACCGGCGCGCTGTGGCTTCATCGACCACCGGGCGGATGACCTGCACCTGTTCGCGCCAATCATCTTTGATTGCGATTGCGCCTGCATCGGCCATGACCTTTTTGGCCTGCTCGGACAGGTCGCGCAGAACGGCTGCGTCTGGTCCTGCGAACCGCACTTCGATTTTTGAGCCGCCACTGGGACCGAGAAGGAATTTCCACACTTTTGCCGAAGCATCGGGGAATTCAGCGTTGATCCAAGACTGGAGCTCAGCTTTGAGATCCTCGATTTGGTTGAAGTTTTCGACATCAACCAGAAGCTGCCCATAAGACGGGCTGGCGTCCTCGCTTTCATAGGTCAGCATGAAACGCAGATGGCCGTCACCTACGGCAAGGTTCGTGCCTGTCACACCGTCCAGGGTGCGCACATGTTTGTCGATCTCAAGAAGGTCCGCTTGCGTCTCGGCGATGTCTGTCCCGTTGGGCAGAAAGTAATCCACGACGAACTGCGCGCGTGTTGAGGCGGGAAAGAAGCCTGGTGGCACTTGGCTGAACATCGCCAGGGCGGAGGCAAAGAGTGCAACGATGATGGCGATGGTCACAAATCTTACGCGGATCGCCAGTTTCAGGAACTTGCGATAGCCCCGCAGCAGCGCGTTTTCGCCTTTGTCCTTCGACTGACCCGGTTTGAGGATCAACGTGCAGAAATAGGGCGTCAACCAAATCGCAATGAGCCACGAGAACAGCAGGGCAATCATGATGGTCCAGAAGAGGCTGCCTGCATATTCGCCCGTATTGTCCGGAGAAAACCCGATGGGTGAAAAGGCAAGAAACCCAACGACTGTCCCGCCGAGCAAAGGCCACTTGGTTTGCGCCACGATGGACTGGCTGGCTTCAGCCGGGCTTTCGCCGTTTTGGACCCGCACCAACGTGCCTTCCACAACCACAATTGCATTGTCCACGAGCATTCCCAAGGCGATGATGAGCGCCCCCAGTGAAATGCGCTGCATGTCGAGGCCATAGAGGTACATGCCCATCAACGTGCCAGCGACCGTAACCAGTAGAATGCCCCCCATCAGGAGCCCAGAGCGTAGCCCCATGAAGATCAACAATGTGCCCACGACGATGACCAATGCCAGCACGACGTTCATGACGAAATCATCTACAGAGTCTTTAACGCTGACCGACTGATCAGAGACGGGCAGAATTTCGATGCCAATCGGGCGTTCGGAAATCAGCGCGTCAATGCGCTCTTTGACGGCTTCGCCCATGTTTACAACGTTGCCACCAATCGTATTGGATATCCCGATCCCCACAGCCGGGCGACCGTCGCGATAGAGCAGCGTTCTGGCGGGTTCCTTCAGACCACGCGAGATCGTGGCGATGTCCGACAACCGAAACGAGGCGCCTGTTTGGGGGTTGGTAATCAACTGCGCGCCCAGTGCTTCGATATCCACAAGTGCGGATGTGGGGCGCAGTTCCAGCCGTGTTTGGCCTGCGACAAGTGATCCGGCAGGTGTAACAAGATTTTGCCCGGACAAGATATCGGCGATTTGTTGTGGCGCCAGACCCAACTCGATCAGTCGGGCAGGGGCGTATTCCACGTAAACAACTTCTTCCTGCACGCCAGACAGTGTGACCTTGGATACGCCATCCACTGTGACCAATTCGCGCGCCAGAGTTTTGGCGTATTCATGCAGTTCGCTCAGGGAATATCCGTCTCCGACAATGGCAAAATAGACTGCAAACACATCCCCAAAGTCATCGAACACCTGACTGCTGAGTGCATTGGGAGGCAGGTCGGTCTGTGCGTCATCCACCTTAGCCCGCATTTGCGCAAAGCGTTGGTAGAGCGCATCGTAGTCCTTGGTCGTGGCGATGGTGAATTCAACCGAGACGTTGCTAAGCCCGGGTGAGGACACGGATCGCACTTCATCAACACCTTGCAGTTGCTGCAAAGCTGTCTCGATGACATCGGTCACTTCTTCGGCCACTTCCTCGGCTGTGGCACCAGGGTAGGGCGTGATGATTTGCGCCTGCCGGATGATGAATTCCGGGTCTTCAAACCGCGGCAAAGCGGTGTAGGCAAAATAACCGGAAATCAGGATAAGAAGCGTTGCAACGGCGGATATCAGCCGTTTTTCGATGGCAAACCGGGCCAGATCCATGACTTTAACCCCCTATCTTATCGATAGGTCGGATCGTCATTCCGGGTATCAAAGATGAAACACCCGCCGCGACAATCGTATCTCCGCTTTGCAGGCCATCCTTTACTTCCACCGAGTCGCCCGTGATTTCGCCAAGTGTCACGGGCTTTGAAGAGACCGCACCGCCATCGTCCACAAGCCAGACAATCGGGCTACCATCTGCGGCGGCCGCGACAGCGGTCAGTGGCACGAGCGTGCGAGGGGCAATACCCGGCGCAGAGGACCTGACGGTCGCAACCATGCCCGGCAGAATGATGGACGTCTCGGGTACATTGACCGCAACCCGGCCGCGATAGGTCTGTGTTCCGCTTTCGGCTTGCAAAGAGAACTCCACAGTCTCCGAGGGAAAAGTTTCTCCAGGCAATGCATCCAACATAACCTGGTTGGTGATGTTGTCAGGCCCGTTCGCGGTGAGCAGCGTCACGTCCGGTGCGGGCACGTCAAAGGCCACATGGATCGTAGACAAGGCTTGCAAGAGCACCACAGGTTGGCCTGCTTGAATGTTCGTGAAATTGTCGACGTCACGGCGCGCGATCACGCCTTGAAAGGGCGCGCGTAAGGTGGCGTCGGAAATGCTGTCCTGAATGGTTTTCAACTGGGCTTGCAAGCCACGCAAACTTGCCTCGGCAGAGGCAATTTCTTCGGGTCGCGCGCCTTCGCGGGTCAATGAAAGCTCTTCTTCGCGTGCGCGCAATTCGGCCTCGGCCACACTCAGGGCGGCTTCATCCTGATCCAGTGTTGCATCCGCGATGGTGCCACGTTCGGCCAGCGTTCTTGATCTTTGAACCTGTTCCTCAGCTTGTGTGACCTGCGCTTTCGCGGCATCCACATTTGCGACCAAGGCCGCGATTTCCTGTTCGCGGGCACCTGCCACCAATGTGTCGAGCTGCGCTTGCGCCTGATCTATGGATCCCTGAAGCTGCTCGGCTTGCGACTCCAGATCTCGGGTGTCCAACTGCGCGATCACATCACCTTGGGCCACCTGCTGAGAGGCGCGGATAGGCAGGTCTATGAGATTGCCGGAGATACGAAAGGACAGCTCAATCTCCTGACTGGGGAGCACAATTCCCGGGTATCTTCGGACGATTTCGGTCCTGTGTTCTGCGACCGTGAAAACCTTGGCGGGACGCGGTGTGTCTTGTGCCCAACTTGGCGAAACCAACATTAAAACCGTAGCCGTCCAAGTTGCCAACTGACGCATTGGATTCACCTTCCACTTGAAATCGTTGCACCCAGCATGCAGCAATTGAGACCAAAGTGAAACGATAGGTTGGCGGAACGCCTTTGTTTTCTCAAATTGTCTTCGGAAGCGCCTTGCTTGTGGTTTGTTCGCTGCTGCATGTGGCTGTTGTTGCAGCAGGCATTCCCATGCTTATCAAAATCGCAAGCCGCGCTCAGACCTGGCAGAATTCACGACGTATTGCCGCAATCCTGGCAGCCGCAATCGGTATTTTGCTTGTCGCCCACACCGCGGAAATTTGGCTCTGGGCCTTTTCTTTTGCGATCCTTGGGGAGTTCGAGCAATTCTCGACCAGCTTCTATTTCGCGACCGTGACCTATACCACATTGGGGTATGGGGATGTTGTGCTGAATGAAAACGCACGTATCTTTGCAAGCTTTGGAGCCATTACAGGGTTGTTCACGTTCGGTATAAGCACCGCCTTTTTGATTGGCCTGCTGGGGCGCGTCATGCCCAACGTTTTTGAGAGCAAGTAGGTAAGTCTGCTCAGAGCCTCATGGCCCGTGCGTCAGAGCCAACAGGAGTTTGCTTTTCGTCCGGCACCCCACAATCACATGACAAATGCGCGCGCTGGGTTTGGTTTGTCTTGCATTTTCGGGCCCAGTCGAGGACACCACCTGACACCGTACTGCAACTGACCAACGCGCCATATCAAATGCCATCCCACGCCGAGACCCGCCATTTGTCCTACAGCGCTGTGCAGATGTATGAGCTTGTCGCTGATGTGGAGTCCTACCCGAAATTCTTACCGTGGACAGCCGCCGCTCGGGTGAGAAAAGTCACACCTCAAGATAACGACACCGAAGTGATGGAAGCCGATCTGGTGATCAGCTTTAAGGTGTTCCGCGAGCGATTTGGAAGCCGCGTGACCCTCAACAGGGCGCAACACCATATCGCTACCGAATACCTTGATGGGCCGTTTCAGCACATGTTGTCGAATTGGGCCTTCAGAGATCTGGCCGAAGGTGGCTGCGAGGTCAAATTCGATGTGGATTTTGCATTTCGTAACAAGCTTTTGCAGTCTGCCGCAGAGCTCTTTTTCTTTGAGGCGATGAAGCGGATCGTCCGGGCTTTTGAGGCGCGGGCGGATGAGCTCTATGGCAATGGCTGAGCTGTCTGAAACCCTGTCGGACTTTGCCATAACCGCGCGCTTTGATGATAATGCTTTGGAAATCATGCGGCTCTCAATGCTCGATTGGGCCGCAGTGGCCATCGCCGGGCAGAACGAGCCGGTGGCTCAGATCCTGCGAGACCAGGCACAGGAAGAAGGCGGTGCACCAGAGGCGGGACTGGTCGGCGCAGCGTTTCGTGTGCCGGCGCGCATGGCAGCGATGGTGAACGGCACGATCAGTCACGCGCTCGACTATGACGACACGCATTTTGCGCATATCGGACATCCCTCCGTGGCGGTCCTCCCTGCGGCTTTGGCCACCGCTGAGCGTGTTGGTGCCAGTGGAGATGAGTTGCAGCGCGCCGCACTTGTTGGAGTAGAAGCTTCGATCCGGGTGGGTGTTTGGCTGGGGCGAGATCACTACCAGACGGGCTTTCATCAGACCGCCACGGCAGGGGCCTTTGGGGCCACCCTAGCTGCCGGTCGGTTGCTGGGGCTGGATACAACACAGATGCAATCTGCGCTTGGGCTTGTAGCCACGCGCACCTCTGGTCTGAAGTCGCAATTCGGGACGATGGGCAAGCCTTTGAACGCAGGTCTGGCCGCATCCAACGGCGTCGAAGCCGCAGTTTTGACGGCAAAGGGTTTTGTCTCCAATCCGTCCGCAATGGAGGTGGACCAGGGTTTTGGCCCAACGCATCACGGGGCAGGGGACCTGACCGCGCTCAATGGGTTGGGACAAGAGTGGCTCTTTCCCACAGTCCAGCACAAGTTTCATGCCTGCTGCCATGGATTGCACGCCACGCTGGAAGCTTTGGAAGAGTGCGATGCGCCGCCTGATGCTATTACCAAGGTGCAGATCAGCACTCATCCGCGCTGGATGACCGTGTGCAACATCGCTCAGCCAACCACCGGTCTTAAGGCCAAGTTCAGCTACGCGCAGGTCGTGGCGATGCGCCTCTTGGGGTATGACACAGCTCGGCTGGACAGCTTCACCGATGCCTTGACCCAGGATCCGGCTGTCATCGGCCTGCGCCAAAAGGTTGAGGTTGTGGCAGACAGCACGCTGTCAGAAATGCAGGCCCGTGTGGATGTCACGCTGATAACCGGTGAGACCATCTCACTGGCCCACGATCTTGACACGCCTGTGGCTCTGGACATCCGCGCCAATCGGATCAAGGCCAAAGCGGCATCGTTGCTGGGGGTGAGCCGTGCGCAGGGGCTTTGGGAGTTGATTGCCTCAAAAGCGCCGCCACGAGCCGTCGCGGCGGCGCTTGTTGATCCAGCTTGAAGCTTAACTCGTCAGGTCATAAGCGCGTTCACCATGCACCGAGCGCTCCAAACCGTTGGTTTTGGTCTCTTTGTCCACCCGCAGCGGCGTGATCTGCACATTGCGCGTCCGCACCAGCCCACCGTAAAACCGCGCCAGTGCGCGTAATGTCATAAAGAGCACAAGGGCCGTGGCCATGATGATCCACACTGTGTCCGCTCCGTTCGTAGTCTTCATCCTTCCTGGGAGCCTTGGTGTTTGAGGGGCACGAAGCGTATGGCGTGTGCGTAAAAAAGTGGCAGGCGGTTGTTTGACCGCCGTGAAACTAGGCAAATTGTGAATTGCCCGTTTATTGAGCGCTAAGCAAAGAATACGCCTTAAATTTGCGCGCCGTTAGGACAGCGCCTGTTGCAGCAGCTTCAGGGCGTGGTCTCGCGCTGCCGCACGCACTTTGGCACGGCCCTGCGCACCGAACTCGACTGTTTCGACATGTGTCGCCCGGCCAGATATCGCAACGGCAAAGCACACGCGACCTTCGGGTTTGTGCTCGGACCCGCCGGGGCCCGCAATGCCGGTGATAGACACGGCCAGGTCAGCTGCTGCGTGGTTTACCGCGCCTTCGGCCATCTCGACCGCGACTGGCTCTGATACGGCGCCATATGCCTCCAACGTATCGGGCGAGACGTCCAACATCTCAATTTTTGCTTTATTTGAATAGGTTACAAAGCCACATTCAAGCGCATCTGACGACCCGGCTATATCTGTCAGCGCCGCCGCGACCATGCCGCCGGTACAGGACTCAGCGGTGGCAATCATGACGCCCTTGGCGCGAGCGGCGTTGAGAACACCTTGGGCCAAGCTCATGGCGCGCCTCCATGTGCAACCCATGCCAGAGCAAGCACACCTATGGCTGCAAACACTCCGGCAATCACGTCATCCAGCATCACCCCAAGCGCGTCATTGCGCCGGTCGGCCCATCCTATTGGGCCCAGCTTGGTGATGTCGAAAAGACGGAACAGGATGAATGCGGCAATCCAGCCCGGCCAAAGCGCCGTGATCGCCGCACCCGCATGCGCCGCGCCGATGGACAGGGGTAAGATAGCAATCCATTGTCCAACCACTTCGTCAATCACGATTTCAGACGGGTCGTGATCTTCTTTTCCCTTTGTTTCCAGTATGGTGGCCCACCATCCTAAAGCAAATGCAAGAAGGGTTGCAGCCACCAAAAGCACCGGCCCACCCAGCACATGAAGAAGCCAGCCGGCAGGCAAAGCCGCAAGCGACCCCCAGGTGCCCGGGGCCGGGCGCAGATGGCCTACGCAAAAAGCCGTGGCAATCAGATGGCTCCACGTCATGGCGACACCACGGTGACAACGGCTTGTGCGGCAATGCCTTCTTCGCGCCCGGTGAAGCCAAGCCGCTCAGAGGTCGTGGCCTTGACTGACACTCGGCCCACATCAAGGTCCATGATTTCGGCAAGCCGCGTGATCATGGCTGGGGCGTGGGGGCCGATTTTGGGCTGTTCGCAAATCAGCGTCAGATCGACATTGGTGATGCGAAAGCCCTTCTTTGCCGCCAGATCAACCGTATGACGCAGAAAAATATGGCTTTCTGCGCCTTTCCATTGCGGATCAGAGGGCGGAAAATGCCGTCCGATATCGCCTTCGGCCAGAGCGCCGTAGAGCGCATCTGTCACCGTATGCAGTGCCACATCCGCATCGGAATGCCCCTTCAATCCGCGGTTGTGTGGGATCGCAACACCGCAGAGCATCACGTGATCACCGGGGCCAAAACGATGCACGTCAAAGCCGGTGCCGGTTCGGATATCCATAGGCGTTTGCACAGTTTGTCCTCGCAAAATCTGTTCCGCGCGGGCGAAATCATCTGGTGTCGTGATCTTCAGGTTGGTTTCCGCGCCGGGCACGATCCTGACATTGATGCCCGCCGCGCGGGCCACTTCGACGTCGTCAGCGGCTCTGGTATCCGCGGCGCGATGGGCCGCAAGGATTGGCTCAAAAGGAAAGGCCTGGGGTGTCTGCGCGCGATAGAGACCTTCGCGCGACCTGGCCCCGTCGACATGGTCTGCGTCCCCCTGCCAAAGCGCGTCCGTGACGGGCAGGGCGAGGGCGGCCCCGGTGCCATCGGGATCGTCCAGCGCGGTGATGACCGACCGGATCAATTCAGGGGTGATGCAACATCGCGCGGCATCATGGATGAGCACGTGTTTCACGTCGCTATCCACAAGGCTTTCCAGACCATTCAGGACCGACCCGGCGCGCGTTTTGCCCCCCGCAACCAGATTGAGTGTTGCGCTGCTTTCGACCTGATCCATGTCCTCGGGATGCAGCACCACCTGAATGCGTGTAATTTCATCCACTTGCGCGAAAGCGTCCAACGTCCAGTCAATGACCCTTCGGCCTGCCAGAATCTGCCATTGTTTGGGGCTGTCCCCACCAGCTCGCGCACCGCGCCCAGCGGCAACAATGATCGCTGCAATCGTCATGACGATTGATTACGCCGCAAGCACACTTGGCGCAATAGCAAGACCGCGCAGATACAGACCTCTGTGCGTCCAGAGAGCGGCGTGGGTATTTCGGCTGTTCTGCCTAACTTTTAGGCATTGTAGATTTTACGCCAATTATTTGAGCGAGCGTTCATTGAAACTCACCTGACCTACTCCTACGGTTTCGGCCTGTGAACAAGGTTTAGGCATGTATGCTGCAACTCAATGACACAACTCTGACTCCACCTGTGCTTCTGGCCCCGTTGGCCGGGATCACCGATCTGCCTTTTCGCAATCTGGTGTCGTCCTTTGGTGCCGGACTGGTGGTCAGTGAAATGATCGCAAGTCAGGAGATGGTACAGGCCAAGCCGGGCGTGCGGGAAAAGGCGGAGCTTGGGTTTGACCGGGCCAACACCGCTTTGCAGCTGGCTGGGCGTGATCCCTATTGGATTTCCGAGGCGGCCAGGCTGGTGCAGGACAACGGCGCGCAGATCATCGACATCAACATGGGCTGTCCCGCCAAAAAGGTGACAAGCGCCAGCGGCGCGGGGGCTTGTGGGTCGGCGTTGCTGAAAGACCTTGATCTGGCGCTATCGCTGATCGAGGCAGTGGTGAGCGCTGTGAACGTGCCGGTGACGCTCAAAACCCGGCTGGGCTGGGATGATGCACTCCTCAACGCAGCTCAGCTTGCCCAACGCGCGGAAGCGGCAGGCATTCAGATGATCACCATTCATGGCCGCACACGGTGTCAGTTTTACAAAGGCGCGGCAAACTGGGCGGCTATTCGGGCGGTGAAAGACGCCGTGGCCATCCCGGTTGTGGCCAATGGCGATATTGTCGACAGCGCAACTGCCCGTGCGGCCCTTGAGCAGTCCGGTGCAGATGGCGTGATGATTGGCCGTGGCGCGCAAGGGCGGCCCTGGCTTTTGGCGCAAATCGCGGCGGACGTGTTTGGCGCAGAACCTCCAAATATCCCCAAGGGCGCGGCTTTCATTGATCTTGTCCGGTCCCATTACGAGGACATGCTGGCGTTTTACGGCACGACACTGGGTGGGCGCGTCGCGCGCAAACATCTGGGCTGGTACATGGATTATGCCAGCACCGGCCAAGCGCTGCGTCGCCAAATCCTGACAAGCCGCGCGCCCAAAGAGGTGATCGCCCTGTTGCCCGAGGCGCTGTCTGCTGATCGAATGGTGGCGGCATGACAGAGGTTGATGGCCGCATCTGGGCCGCGTTGCCGGTGCCTGCGCTCATCCTTGATGAGACAGACCGCATCGTCGATATCAACCCTGCTGCCGAGGGGTTTCTGATGACCTCGTCGAAAGCCATCAAGGGCCAGCCCGTGTGGGACAGGCTGGCCGTGGATGCGCCCATCGAGGAGGCGTTGGAACGCGCAAGAGCCAAGAAAGCACCGCTCTTTGTAAATGATGTCGATGTCGGCACGGGGGATCGCGCGCCGCTTCAATGCAATCTGCAAATCGCACCTCTGGCGTCGGATACGGGCGAGATGATCCTGCTGATTTCGCCACGTGAACTGGCCGGTCGGGTGACGCAGAGCCAATCGGTCAAATCTGCGGCTAAATCCGCCATTGGCATGGCCGAAATGCTCGCGCATGAGATCAAGAACCCGCTGGCCGGTATCACCGGTGCGGCACAGCTTTTGTCGATGAACCTGAGCCAGGAAGATCTGGAGCTGACCGATCTGATCGTCAGCGAAGCCCGCCGTATTGTGGCGTTGCTGGAGCAGGTGGAACAGTTTGGCAATGTCAGCGCACCGCAGCTTGGACCAGTTAATCTGCATGATGTGCTGGACCGCGCGCGCCGCTCTGCTCTGGTGGGGTTTGCCGCCAACATGACCATTCTGGAAGATTACGACCCCTCGTTGCCCATGGCGCAGGGGGATTCCGATCAGTTGTTGCAGGTGATCCAGAACCTTCTCAAGAACGCCACAGAAGCGGCAGGCGAGGCCGGTGGCACCATCACCTTGCACAGCTACTACGAGCAATCCTTGCGCGTCCGGCGCGGTGAGGGTGGGGGCAAATCCCTGCCGCTTCAGATCGAGGTGATCGACGATGGCCCCGGTCTTCCACAGGACATTCGCAACGATCTTTTTGAACCCTTCGTGTCGGGCCGTGAAAACGGCACCGGACTTGGCCTCGCGCTGGCGGCCAAGATCATTTCCGATCACGACGGGTGGATTTCAGTGAGCTCGGCGCCCGGGCGCACTGTGTTTCGCATATCCCTGCCACGCGCAGAAACCCAAACGGAGGATACCTGATGGATGGCACTGTCCTGGTCGCAGATGATGACCGCACGATCCGCACCGTATTAACCCAAGCTCTGACACGCGCGGGATGCCGCGTGCATGCCACGTCGTCGCTCACCACGCTGATGCGATGGGTGGATGAAGGCAAGGGTGATGCGGTGATCACTGATGTGATGATGCCGGACGGCAATGGGCTTGAGATGCTGCCGAAGATCGCACAGGACCGTCCGGGTCTGCCGGTGATCGTGATCTCGGCGCAAAACACCATCATGACCGCCATTCAGGCCGAAGAGGCGGCAGCGTTTGACTATCTGCCGAAACCTTTCGATTTGCCGGACCTGATGAAGCGAACGGCGCGGGCGCTGGAGGCTAATGGAACCCGCGTGCGCGGCGATGGGCCGGGGGATGATCGGCCGGATGACCTTCCACTTGTGGGGCGCACCGCGGCGATGCAGGGGCTCTACCGGGTCGTTGCTCGGTTGATGAACACGGAGCTTCCGGTTTTGATCACTGGCGAATCCGGGACGGGCAAGACACTTATTGCACGGGCGATCCATGACTTCTCGGACCGACGCACGTTGCCGTTCGTAACTGTCATGCCCTCTGATCTGGCCGATCTGGAAGGGCCCAGCCGGGTAATGGCTCGGGCCAAGGGCGGCACGATTGTGCTGGATGGTGTGGGCGACCTGGACATGGATGCTCAGGCGCGTGTTGTGCGCATGATGGACGCGCCGGGAGATCACCTGCCACGGTTCATGGCCACGAGCCTGGGACGTCTGGCAGACCGTCTTGAGGCCGGTGCGCTGCGGGAAGATCTGTATTACCGGCTCAGCGGTGCCGTGGTTGAAGTGCCCAGCCTGCGTGCCCGTGTGGATGACATCCCGCTTCTGGCCATGCATTTCCTGACCCGCGCCGAACGCGATGGCCAACCTGCGCGGAAACTCTCGGACGACGCGATGGAGCTGATGCGCGCCTATAGCTGGCCGGGCAATGTGCGGCAGTTGGAAAATGCGGTGCAGCGTCTCGGGCTGACGGCTCGCACGGATGAGATCAGCCGTAGTGAAGTGGAAACCGTGCTCGGCAACCAGCCCGAGGCCGCACCGATCATGGGGCGCGGGGCAGGAGATAACCTGTCGGAATCCATTGGGCGTCACTTGCGGCGGTATTTCGACTTGCACGGCAATGTGCTTCCGCCACCGGGCCTCTACGGGCGAATCTTGCGCGAAATGGAGATGCCACTTATTGAAATTGCC
Source organism: uncultured Roseovarius sp. (assembly GCA_947496175.1). Taxonomy (GTDB): domain Bacteria; phylum Pseudomonadota; class Alphaproteobacteria; order Rhodobacterales; family Rhodobacteraceae; genus Roseovarius. The sequence goes on along the minus strand of CANMBU010000003.1, from coordinate 647,671 downwards.
CTTGATGCGACGGGCGGAAACCAAGCCAAATGCGCTGATCTGCTTGGCATTAACCGCAATACATTGCGTAAGAAAATCACCGACCTCGATATTCACGTGACACGCCGCCGCAAGTTGATGTAAAAGTGCAACATCACTGTGGCCGATCGGGGGCACCCCGCGGTTTTATTCTATATGTGGCCGAGCAGTAACCAAGTGCCACAATCTGATGGGGGCTGTGCGTGGCATTAGAGACACGCAGATTGTCGTGGGATCACATCGGCCGACTCCGTCGGCTGCAGAAGGTTCGCACGGTTGCGACTTTTGGATTGGTGGTTTTGGGGCCTATACTGGCGCTGGTGACCTATCTTGTGATGGGTCCACTGGATCAGGGGTCATCTTCCAACATTCTGCGCCTCGTTCTGCTGGCCGATCTTGTCTATGTGATCATGGTTGCCGCACTTGTTCTGCAGCGCGTGGCCCAAATGATCGCCGCCCGCCGCAGACGGTCTGCCGGCTCCCAGCTTCACTTGCGCCTGACGGGTGTCTTCGCGCTGATGGCGCTCTTGCCGACGATCACAGTGGCCGTTTTTGCCACCCTTTCGGTGAATATGGGGCTGGAAGCGTGGTTTTCGGACCGCGTCGGCGGCGTGGTCGACAATTCAGTCGCCGCCGCGCAAGCCTATGAAGACGAACACCGCCGTGATCTTGAAACGGATGCGCGTGCTCTGGCGTCGCTCATCGTGGCCACGAAACGTGCGACGTTGTTCATTGACGATGGCGACATCCGGCAGGTTCTGTCGCGTGGTCAACGCGAAATTCAACGCGGGTTGCGCGAGGCTTTTGTCATTGACGGGCTGGGGGAAATTCGTGCGCGGGGGGAACGGTCCTACCTTTTCGATTATGAACAACCCGAGCGGGAACAGATCGAGCAGGCCATAGAGGACGGCATTCTGGTTATTCAGGATTGGGACAACAACGAGTTTCGCGCCCTCATGCCACTGGAGGACATCCCGGACCGCTATCTCTACGTGAGCCGCAATGTGGATGGCGATATCCTGAGCCTTCTGGATGACACCAAGGAAACCGCGCGCTTCTATCAACAGCGCGAGAATGAGCGGGATCGCGTGCTCTTTGAGTTTGGTCTGCTGTATCTCGGGTTTGCGGTTATCCTGATCCTGGCCGCTGTGTGGCTGGGCATGTGGTTTGCCGAGCGTCTGTCGCGCCCTGTGGGCCGCCTCACGGGCGCGGCGCAGCGTGTTGGTGAGGGTGATCTGGACGTGCAAGTCCGCGAAGAGGCGGGCAGTGACGAGATTGGTCAGCTGTCGACCTATTTCAACCAGATGACCCGGCAGCTCAAGCAACAGCGCGAAGCGCTGCTGGCCAATACCGAACAAATCGAACGTCGTCGCAGGCTTTTCGACTCGGTTCTTGGATCGGTCTCTTCAGGTGTTGTCGGGCTTGATACCCAAGGGCGTGTGGCCTTTGTGAACCGCGCCGCCGAACGGCTTTTGGACTGGACTGACGATCAGCAATCTCTGGCGCTATCTGTGGCTGTGCCCGAGTTTTTTGACTTGTTCGAAAAGCTGAAATCCTCAAATTCCGGCTTTGTGCAGGAAGAAATCAAGGTCAGCCGTGGCAAGCGCATGGAGAACCTTCTTGTGCGCATGTCCACACGGCGCAATGAAGATGGGCGGCGCGAGGGCTATGTGGTCGCCTTTGACGATGTGACCGACCTTGTCACGGCGCAACGTATGGCGGCCTGGGGTGATGTGGCGCGGCGTATTGCACATGAGATCAAAAACCCACTGACGCCCATTCAGCTCTCAGCCGAGCGCATCAAACGTAAATTCACCCGTATGCTTGAGGAGGATCAGGCGAGTGATCTGGAACAGCTGACCGATGTGGTGATCCGGCAAACCAATGATCTGCGCCGCATTGTGGACGAGTTTTCCAAATTTGCCCGCATGCCAGAGCCGGAGACCAAGACCGAAAGCATCTCGAAACTCCTGCGAGAGGCCGTTCTTTTGCAGGAAAGTGGCCAGCCGGATGTGACGTTCGAGACGAATTTCGATGCTGATGATCTTTGGGCGGAAGTTGACGCGACAATGATCAACCAGGCGCTGACAAATTTGATCAAGAACGCCGGAGAAGCCATTGAAAGCCTTTATGAAAAAGAGGGCAGGGATGGCCACACAGCAAAGATCCGTGTGGCGAGCGCGATCGAGGATGGCGCGGCTGTGATCCATATCGCAGACAATGGCATCGGCCTGCCAGAGGACCGCTCGCGCCTCTTTGAACCTTACGTGACAACGCGCGAGAAGGGCACGGGGCTTGGTCTGCCCATTGTGAAGAAAATTATCGAAGAACATGGCGGAACGCTGAGCTTAGAAGATGCGCCGCCGTTTGCACCTGATGCACGGGGCGGGGCAATGGCGGTCATTTGCCTGCCCCTGTCTGAGCATTCCGAAACCCAAATTGACGAAAAACAAGCGGTATGAGGTTGATATGAGCGATATTCTGATTGTGGACGATGAGCGCGATATTCGCGAACTGATCTCCGATATCCTGAAGGATGAAGGGTTTACCACGCGGTTGGCTGGAAACTCGGACGAGGCGATGGCCGCCGTGGCAGAGGAACGGCCCGGGCTGATGATCCTCGATATCTGGCTGAAAGACAGCAACATGGATGGCATCGACATCCTGAAATGCATCAAGCGGGATTACCCCGAAGTGCCGGTGGTGATCATCTCGGGCCACGGCAATATTGAAATTGCCGTCGCCGCGATCAAACAGGGGGCGTATGATTTCATTGAAAAGCCGTTCAACATTGATCAGTTGATGGTTGTGATCCGGCGTAGCATGGAAACCAGCCGTCTTCGGCGCGAGAACCTTGCGCTCAAACAGCAAAGCAGCGGACCGGCCGAAATGCTGGGCGAGAGCCCTGCGTTCCGGACTTTGATCAGCCAGTTGGACAAAGTGACCAAGTCCAATGGTCGCGTGATGCTCACCGGTCCTGCGGGCAGTGGCAAGGAACTGGCCGCGCGATACATTCACGCCAACTCCAACCGTGCCGATGGACCCTTTGTCTGCGTGGGCTGCGCGTCGATTGAGCCGGACCGTATGGAAGAAGTGCTTTTTGGGCGCGAAAGTGAAGAGGGCGGCACCACACCGGGTCTTCTGGAAGAGGCAAATGGTGGGGTGATCTACTTTGATGAGGTCGCCGATATGCCATTGGGAACGCAGTCAAAAATCCTGCGCGTGCTGGTTGATCAGACGTTCCTGCGTGTTGGTGGCAGCGACAAGGTGCAGGTGGATTTGCGGGTCATTTCCTCAACCAACCGCAACCTTGAGATCGAGATTGAGGCGGAGCGGTTCCGCCGCGAACTCTATCATCGTCTCAATGTGGTGCCGATTGATGTGCCCAGCTTGGAAGAGCGGCGCGAGGATGTGCCGGACCTGGCCGCCTATTTCATCGAAACGCTGAGCCGAGAGCAGGGCCTGCCTTTGCGAGAATTGAGCAGCGAAGCCTCGGCGCTTTTGCAGACCATGAGCTGGCCTGGCAATATTCGCCAGCTTCGCAACGTGGTGGAACGCATCTTGATCCTTGGTGACGCAACAGGTGACATTGAAGCTCGTGAGATTCCTGGGGAAAGCGAAGGACCCGTTGAGGACGGGCGTGTGGTACTTTCCGGCACCATCGCCACCTTACCCCTGCGCGAGGCGCGTGAGGCCTTTGAGCGTGAATACCTCATGACACAAATCAGCCGGTTTGGCGGCAACATCAGCCGCACAGCGGAGTTCGTCGGCATGGAGCGGAGTGCGCTGCATCGGAAACTGAAATCGCTGGGCGTGGTCACCGGTGCAAAAGGGGCCAAGCAAAATGAGGAAGAGCCGGAACCTGCGGAAACTTGAGAGGCGCTACGGCGTCACGATCTGATACTTGCCACCTTTGATACGGATCGCACATGAGTTGGGTGCGAGAGGTGGCAGTACACGCGTTGACGTGATTTGCGTCTGCTCAATAACCGCCGGGCTACAGGCGTTCACGCGCACCTTTGCATATCCGCGCTCTGCCATGCATTGTGCCTGGACGGTAGATCTCAGACCCTCATTGGCGTCATAGCTTTCCCACTTGCCAGGCCGGATCAGGACACGTTGAACCGTACAATGACCCGAGCTGTTGCAAAAGCGGCGATAGTCATAAACCGGTGGAATGTACCGCCTGCGAATGTCTTTTGGCACCTCTCTGAGAGCGAAAACCCCGCAACGGGCCAGATCGCTGTCTATGCGAGAGACCTCGACGCCCTCCTTGTAGTAAAGGCTCAAGGGAAAGCATCCGGCGAGAAACACCGCAGAGGCCAGTAAAATCAGACTGTGACACCGTTTCATATCTTTAAACTAACCCAAACGAGGGTGAACGACAAAGCAATTGACCCGTCTGCACCCATCTGTCATGCAACGGGTCCGGGGCGACTGTGAGGCATATGCCATGAAGGTCATCATCTGCGGTGCCGGCCAGGTGGGTTGGCAGATTGCGCGGCATCTTTCGGGGGAAAAGAACGACGTGACTGTCGTCGACAACAACCCCGATTTGGTGCACCGCGCAACAGAAACTCTTGATGTTCAAGGGATAACCGGGTTTGCCAGTTATCCCGACGTGTTGGACCGCGCAGGCGCGCGCGATGCCGATATGATCATCGCCGCGACCTATTCCGACGAGGTCAATATGGTGACCTGTCAGGTGGCGCATTCGGTTTTTTCGATCAACCGCAAGATCGCGCGGTTGCGCTCTCAAAGCTATCTTGACGCAATCTATTCCGATCTTTACCGCCGCGATCACATGCCGATTGATGTGGTGATCAGCCCCGAACGCGAAGTGGCCGAGGCTGCATTACAGCGGCTGGCGGCCCCGGCGGCATTTGATACCGAGATATTCCTGGACGGTTCCGCTCAGCTTGTGGGTCTGCGCGTGGGTGAAGATTGCCCGATCATCAATACGCCTTTGCGGCAGTTGTCCGACCTGTTTTCTACCCTGCGCGCCGTGGTTTTGGCCATTCGTCGTGAGGGGCGGCTTTTCGCTCCGGAGGCGGGTGACCAGATTTTTGCCGGTGACGATGCGTATGTTTTTGCCCATGTCGAGGATATCCCGCGTACATTGGAAATCTTTGGCAAGACACAGCGCAAGCAAGAGCGGCTGGTGATTATTGGTGGCGGAAACATCGGTCTTGCCGTGGCTGAATCCCTTGAAAAGCGAGGTAAAAGCACCCGCGTCAAAGTCATCGAGCGCGAGCGCAAATGCGCGGAGCGCGCAGCCGATGTGCTGGAGCGTACAATTGTTCTTAACGGCGACGGGCTGGATGCGCAGCTTTTAGAGGAGGCGGGGATCACCCGCGCCGACGCTGTGTTGTCGGTCACGGATGACGACAAGACCAACATGCTCGCCGCTGTGCGCGCCAAGGCAGAGGGCTGTCCTTATTCGATTGCTCTGATCAACGACCCGACGCTTATTCCGATGATGGAGCCCTTGGGCATTGACGCCTACATCAACCCGCGCGCCACAACTGTAAGCTCGATTTTACGCCATATCCGCCATGGCCGCGTGCGCGCCGTTTATTCGGTGGGTGATGCCGAGGCCGAAGTGATTGAAGCCGAAGTTCTGTCGACCTCCACCATTGCAGGCTCCGCGATCCGAGACATCGACTTTCCAGAAGGCGTGCTTGTCGGGGGTATCCTGCGAAATGGAGAAACACTGAAACCTGAGGGCAGTATGCGCATTGAAGCGGGCGACTCGGTGGTGATCTTTGCCATGGCCGATGATGTGGCAGAGGTTGAGAAACTGCTTCAGGTCTCGATCGACTTTTTCTGACGCGAACCGGCCATGACAACGCGCCTGCTTAGCTATCCTTTGATCCTTGTCCTGACAGGCTTGTCCTGTCTTGCCATGTTGATACCGGGGCTGCATGCGCTGGTGATCGAGGATCATTCGGTGGCGCAGGCGTTTTTCTATTCCAGTATATTGGGCCTTGTTCTGGTGATCACCATCGCTGTGGCCATGTCCGGGCGCAAACGCCCCGAAAACTCTGACCTTGAAAACCTCGCATCCCTCTTTCTGGCCTACACGGTTTTACCGCTCTTTCTGGCTTTGCCGTTCTATGAGGGTCTGGAGACCACCAGCTATCTCAACGCCTATGTAGAGATGGTTTCGAGCCTGACCACGACGGGGGCCACACTCTTTGACCGACCAGAGCGTTTGGTGGACAGCTTGCATTTGTGGCGGGGGATTGTGGGATGGTTGGGCGGCTTGCTCATATGGGTTTCAGCTTCGGCAGTGCTGGCCTCGATGTACCTTGGCGGTTTTGAGGTCACGGTGTCCAGCGAACCCGGTCAGGGAGATCTCCGCGCCGCACGGTTCGAACGCGCCACATCGGCGCGGAGATTGGCACAAGTGACCAAAGAGCTGGCACCAATTTATATTGGCCTCACAGGCGCGCTTTGGATCATGCTTCTCATTAGTGGTGATGCCCCTTTGACGGCGGCTGTTCACGCCATGTCGACGATGTCCACCAGCGGTATTTCCTCGGTTGGCGGGGTGGAGAATGCCACGTCGGGCTTTGCAGGTGAGGCGGTCATCTTTCTCTTCATGCTCTTTGCTCTGTCGCGGCTGACCTTTTCCACCGACACGATGAACACAACACGCGCGAGTCTTTGGAAGGATCCCGAATTTCGCATTGGTATGGCCCTGGTTGTCGGCGTGCCGCTCCTGCTTTTTTCGCGCCACTGGCTTGCCGCGCTGGAAGTGGATGAGGTTGAGAGCTTTTCAGACGCTGTCAACGCGCTATGGGGCGGCATGTTCACCGTCCTGTCGTTCCTCTCCACCACAGGTTTCGAGAGCGCATCCTGGGCCACGGCCCGCGACTGGTCGGGACTTGGCACGCCGGGGCTTGTGCTGTTGGGGTTGGCCATATTGGGGGGCGGGGTCGCAACCACGGCAGGTGGTGTAAAGCTTTTGCGTGTCTACGCGCTATACCTCAATGGCAGACGCGAAATGGAACGGCTCATTCATCCGTCCTCAGTTGGACGCGCCAGTTCCTCTAGCCGACGTATCCGCAAACGTGGGGCTTTTATCGCGTGGATTTTCTTTATGCTCTTTGCTTTGAGCCTGGCGATTGTGACCATGATCATGGCGGCGCTCGGTCAGGATCTGGAAAGCGCTCTGGTGCTCACCATTGCGGCACTGGCGACTGCTGGCCCTCTGACGCAGGCGGCTGCCGACACCCCCATTGATCTTATTGAAATGAGTGCTGCGGCGAAGCTGGTTTTTTCGGCCGCTATGGTGCTGGGCCGGATGGAGACATTGGCCATCATCGCGCTTTTCAACCCCGGATTGTGGCGCGATTGACACCGTCCCGCGACACAGCTTGGTAGGGAATTGATTTTTGGGCTGGAAACTCTGAACCACCCACTCCATACTCGGCCCGAGGGAGAGGAGGCATCCACCAAGGATGTCCGCAATAACAAAGGCTTTTTTAAACGATGGCGACAGATCGACAAAATTTACAGGATGCATTCCTGAACCAGGTGAGAAAGACCAAGATTCCGGTCACTGTCTTCCTGATTAATGGCGTAAAGCTTCAGGGTGTCATCACATGGTTTGATAATTTTTGTATCCTGCTACGCCGAGACGGCCAGTCACAGCTTGTCTACAAACACGCTGTGTCCACGATTATGCCGTCTCAACCCGTGAACCTTTATGATGGTGACGACGCGACTTGATGCCGTCTGATGGCGCAGACACCCGGGCCTGGGTGCTGCATCCTGACATTCCGAACCAGGACAAGGACCGCGATCCGTCGCGTGCCCTCGAAGAGGCTGTGTCCTTGGCACATGCCTTGCCAGGGATCGAGGTTTGCGGCGGCACTGTTGTGCGTCTCACGCGGCCGCACCCGGGGGTGCTCTTTGGCAAAGGCAAGGTTGAGGAACTCCATGCTCTGGTCGATGCGGAAGAGCTTGAACTTGTCCTGATCGACGGACCGGTGACGCCTGTGCAGCAACGCAATCTGGAAAAGGCGCTTGGGGTTAAACTGCTTGATCGGACCGGGTTGATCCTAGAAATCTTCAGCGATCGCGCCGCCACCCGAGAAGGCGTGTTGCAGGTCGAAATGGCAGCACTCAGCTATCAGCGCACGCGGCTTGTGCGGGCCTGGACCCATCTGGAACGGCAGCGCGGTGGGCTTGGCTTCGTCGGCGGTCCTGGCGAGACACAGATCGAGGCGGACCGCCGCGCCATTGATGAACAGTTGGTGCGCCTGCGCCGCCAACTGGACAAGGTTGTCAAAACCCGCAGCCTGCACCGCGAAGCGCGCGCCAAGGTGCCGTTCCCGATTGTGGCTCTTGTGGGCTACACCAACGCTGGCAAATCCACGCTTTTCAATCACCTCACCGGGGCCGAGGTGATGGCCAAGGACATGCTTTTTGCCACACTGGACCCCACCATGCGCAAGATCAATCTGCCAGGTGGCGGGCCGGAGGTCATTCTATCCGACACTGTGGGCTTCATCAGTGATTTGCCCACCGAGCTTGTCGCCGCCTTCCGCGCCACGCTGGAAGAAGTCACCGCCGCGGACCTGATCTGTCACGTGCGCGATATCTCGCATCCCGAGACCGAAGAGCAGGCGCGGGATGTGACTGAGATACTCGACAGCCTCGGCGTGGCTGAGACCACTCCACAGATCGAGGTGTGGAACAAGATCGACTTACTGGATGATGATGCGCGTCAGGTCGTCGGGAACCGGGCCGCGCGTCATGCAAACGTGCAATTACTCTCCGCCGTGACAGGCGAGGGGATGCAAGCCCTGTCTGACGCAATTGTTGTCGCGTTGGCGGGCAAAACCCAGGAGGAAACCTTGCAACTGGGCTTTGAGGCTGGCCGTCAGCGCGCTTGGCTTTTCGAAAAGGGTCTGGTGGAGGAAGAAGAGCAGACCGAAGAGGGGTATACCCTGACCGTGCGCTGGAATGAGAAACAAAAGGCGCAATTCTCTGGGTTGTGATTTGGGTTTTCTAAGTGCAATCCCATATCTCAATCTATCAGTAGATAGAGGACACCCAAATGGCCAAAGCCTTTGCCGAACTGGCCTTCACGGATGCCGTCAAGAAAATACAGCAAGAGCAAGGCTCTGCACGCATGTACGAGAGGGTGCTTGCACCTGAGGCGCCACAGGACAACCGGCTTGGGCCAAACGAAATTCAGTTCATCGCCATGCGCGACGGCTTCTATCAGGCCACAGTCAGCGAAACCGGCTGGCCCTATGTGCAGTTTCGCGGCGGGCCGCGCGGGTTTCTCAAGGTGCTGGATGACCAGACGCTGGCCTATGCGGATTTTCGCGGCAACCGGCAGTATATCAGCACCGGCAACCTGAGCGGAGATGACCGGGTTGCCATGATCCTTGTGGACTATCCAAATTCTGCGCGGGTCAAGATCCTGGGGCATGCCAGCCTGTCTGATGATCCGGAGCTTATCGCCAAGCTGCATGATGACAGCTACAAGGCACGACCCGAACGGGCCGTGGTCATCAAGGTAGAAGGCTTCGACTGGAACTGCCCACAGAATTTGCCCGTGCGACTCACCATGGAAGAGCTGCAACCCATCCTGACGCCGTTCCAACAAGAACTGGCCGCGTTGCGAGAGGAGAACGCAAGGTTGAAGGCCAAGTTGGGGGAGTGAAGGGCGGGAAGGGTGGAACTGCCCAGCCAAACAGGCCAGCTTTCAAGCTGCAGATTGTACGAAGGGCTGGTTTGAGCCCAAAATGACTCCTCTCGCGCGGAATCAAGGCGCGTAGCGCCGCCGCGCGATCGCCAGACCGCCCCCGGGGCTGGCGATTGGTCAAAGTGGGCGCTTCGATCAATGAATTTGCAGGCTTGGCTGCCATAAAGTGATCTGATCTGATAGCAGGTCGCCACCCCGCGGTCTGGCCATCACGCGGCTTCGCACTCCAATTGGCTATGACAGCTAAGTCCGCACAGCTGACCTCGACCTAATCAACACCAACACTCATCGCCCACGCTCTAAACACAGCACAACCGTCGCCTCTCAAAGAGAAGCGCGGGTTCACCCATAAAGTTGATCCTGAAAATTCAGAACAGGTTTTGCACACCGCGCGATGCGCTGGAAAGGTCCCGCCCGAAGCCTTCCACTGTGCCACAGCCTGCAAGCGCCGCCACCAGCGCGAGAAGTGCGATCTTCTTCATTGTCCTTGCCTCACTCAGAAAGGTTTGCCTGATTTTATTTTTCTTCTGCTTTGGACCACCACACTTCGGGGAGGAACCAAACACCGTCCCCATACACCGGCAGTCGGTCCTTAGGATAGGTCAAGTCGGTCAGATGGGCAATTCGGCCAATGGAATATTGATGAATCGGAATGACATAGCGACCTGAAATCAACACTCGGTCGAGCGCGCGCACCGCCGCGACAAACTCCTCGCGGGTTTCAGAGGCCAGCATCGCGTCAATCATCGCATCAGCGGCGGGGGAGGTCATACCCATCAGATTGCGGCTTCCGGTGACATCGGCGGAATCGCTACCCCAATAGAACCGTTGCTCATTGCCAGGGCTGAGCGACATGGAGCGGCGGAAAAAGGTCAGGTCAAAGTCAAAGCTGCGTTCGCGCTCGGCATATTGCGCGCTGTCGATGGTTTCCACGGTCAAGGTGATGCCCAGCCGTTCCAGCGCGCGCGCATAGATTTCCATGTAGGCCGTGGCCTGCTGCAAAAGCCCGTCCTGCCGCAAGAGCACTGTCAATTCCAGCGCGTCGCCATCCGCGTTTTGCAACTGACCGTCCTGCACGGTCCAGCCCGCCTCGGCCAAAAGATCTGCCGCCTTGCGAATATTCGCGCGGTTGCGTTTGGAGCCGTCGCTTTGGGGCAGGGTGTAGCCCTCTAGCGCGCCGGGCAGGAGATCATCCTTCAGAGGTTCCAGCAATGCGCGCACGCGTCCCTCAGCGGGGCCTTCAAGCATGCCCAACTCAGACCCTGAGAAATACGAGGTGATCCGGGGCTGACGCCCGCCGGTCAGAGCGTCGTTGATGAACTCAAAATTGAACGCATGAATAAGGGCCTCACGCACCCGCCAGTCATCCAGCGGCGCACGCCGGGTGTTCATCACGAACCCGGTCATGCCGGAGGGTTTGGAATGGGGGATTTCGCTTAGCGTGATCTCGCCATTTTGCGCGGCCGGAAAATCATATTGCGTCGCCCATTTCTCGGCGTTCAGTTCACGCACAAAAGACACCGCCTTGGCCTTGAACGCCTCTTTGAGCACGGTGTCGTCACCGTAAAACTCAATCCGGATTTCATCGAAATTTGACGTGCCACGGCGCAGGGGTAAATCCGCCCCCCAATAATCCGGGTTCCGTTTCAGCGTGACATGCCGCCCGGCCTCAAAATCGGCGACCGCATAGGGCGCGCTGCCGATGGGCACGTCATTGATCGAGGCTTCGGCAAACACCTTGTCCTCCCACTGCGCCTTTTTGAGAATCGGGCGTAGTCCGGCGATCAAAGCCAGTTCGCGATCATCGGTGTTAAACGTCAGCCGAACAGAGTTGAGACCGGTGGCTTCGATCTTGTCGATCTTCTGCAAAAAGCTGCGATATCGGCCATGTCCTTCACTGCCCAATGTCTCGTAGGACCAGATCACATCCTCGATCGTCACCGGGCTTCCATCCGAGAATCGCGCCTCCGGGCGCAGGGTAAACTCCACCCACTCGCGATTCGGGCCGGTTTCAACCGATTCGGCCAAAAGACCGTAAAGCGTGAACGGCTCGTCCCAGGAGCGGCCCATCAGGGATTCGTGCGTTAGAAATCTTAACTGCCAGGGCGGCGTGCCCTTTTGAACAAAGGGGTTCAGGCTGTCGAAGCTGCCCACATTGCCGGTGACCAGCCGCCCGCCTTTGGGCGCATCGGGGTTGGCGTAGGGCAGAGACACGAAATCTGGGGGCAGTGCAGGATCGCCATACATAGCTATGCCATGCGATGGTTCGGCTTGCGCGGTGCCGCCAAGCGCGCAAAACACGAAAAAACAAGCGATCAGACGCCTTGCGCGTGGGAAAAAATCTGGTGTCATATGGGCAACAATCCTGCTCAGCCCTTGTTTCTTTGGCTTTGAACGTAGTTGCGCTTTTCCATGTTTTCAAACTTTTAGCTTGGATCAGAGAAATGAATTGCTTATAAAGGGGTTACTGCTCGATAGGTTTCTTGCCTGTATGAAACCTGCCTCAATAACTTAACGCCGGCTTCGTGCCGGCGTTTTTTTTGCCGCAGCCATTCCAAATCCAATTGCGCTTTTGTGAAGGGTTGAGCATTTCCTCTGCGGGCCAACTTGGTTAAGGCAAGTCAACCAAGATGAACATCGAGAGGATCGTCATGTCACTCAATATGTCCCTGAAAGGCAAAACCGCCGTTGTCACCGGATCCACCTCTGGCATCGGGCTTGGGATCGCCACGTCGCTGGCCGAAGCGGGGGCGCGTATTATCCTGAACGGTCGCGTCGAGCGAGATGCCTGTGAGGAATGCGCCGAAAAAATCCGGCAGGACACCGGCGCCGAGGTTGAATTTGTCGCCGCCGATATGGGCGACCCGGAGGCGTGCCATGCACTCATTGAGGCGGCTGGTGGCTGTGACGTCCTGGTGAACAATGCCGGGGTCCAGCACGTGGCCGGCATTCCAGATTTTCCGGTCGACAAATGGAACCTGATCCTCGCTGTCAATCTCAGCTCGGCCTTTCACACCACGGCAGCCGCTTTGCCGCATATGCGCGAACGGGGATGGGGCAGGGTGATCAACATCGCAAGCGCCCATGGCCTCACCGGGAGTCCCTATAAATCGGCCTATGTGGCGGCGAAACATGGTATTGTGGGGCTGACCAAGGTCACCGCGTTAGAGACGGCCGAGGAGCCCATCACCTGCAACGCGGTGTGCCCAGGGTATGTGATGACGCCTCTGGTGGAAAAGCAAATCCCTGACACGATGGAAAAATACGGCATGGACCGCGAGACGGTGATCCGCGAGGTGCTTCTGGAGCGTCAGCCGTCCAAGCAGATGGCCTCGGTCGAACAGATGGGCGGTACGGTGGCGTTCTTGTGCTCACCAGCCGCCGAGCAGATCACTGGCACAACGATCAGCGTGGATGGTGGCTGGACAGCGCTTTGATTGAGATTTCGGAGTGGGTTGTGGGACATTGCGGGCTTTCATGCTGACCCCCGTTCCAGCCAAGCGTTTCGCGATCATCTGCGGGTCAGGTTCATCGCGAAACGCTTTAACGCATAGTCCATGCATTGGCTTTGCAATACCCTCTAGACCGACCCCATAGCCGAGGTGATCAGAAAGAAGATCGTTGCCGAGAGAAGCGCGGCGGCAGGCACTGTGATCACCCATGCGGCAATGATGGTCATAAAGTGAGACCGGCGCACGAGTTTTCGCCGGCGTCGTTCCTCTGGGGCATAGACAGGGCGCGAGGGCATGGCAATCCGGGCCTTGCGAATGCGGCGCTCGGCGTCCCACTCTCGGAAAAAACCGACGCCGAAGACCCCGCCTACGGCAATGTGGGTCGAGCTGACGGGCAAGCCCAGCCAGCTGGCCAGGATCACCGTGATCGCGGCAGACAGCGCCACACAATAGGCGCGCATCGGATTGAGCTTTGTGATCTGGCTGCCGACCATTCGAATGAGTTTCGGGCCAAACAGAAACAGGCCGAAAGAGATACCAAATGCGCCAATGACCATGACCCAAAGTGGAATGCTCACAGCGTCGGTAAAGTTACCTGACTTGGACGCCTGCACGATTGCAGCGAGAGGTCCGACTGCGTTGGCGACGTCGTTTGCGCCATGCGCAAAGCTTAGCAGGGCCGCGGACACAATAAGCGGGATCCCGAACAGAACCTTCAACGATTTGTTGCGGTTTTCCAGCCCTTGTGACTGTTTGCGAATGACCGGCATCATGACCGCCCAGACGATGCCCCCGACAACCGCGCCGATGATGAGGGCTGTTGGCAAGTCGATCTTGATCACCTTCTTCAGGCCTTTGAGCGCCAGATAGGTGGCAAAGGCACCCGCCATGATCCCCACAAGCACGGGCACCCATTTGCGTGCGGCGGCGATCTTGTCGTCCTGATAGATGATCCGCGACTTGATCAACGCCAGAAAGAGCGCCGCGATCACGCCGCCGAGGACGGGGGAAATCACCCAGCTTGCTGCGATTTTGCTCATGGTCGGCCAGTTGACGGCGGCAAATCCGGCCGCTGCGATACCTGCGCCCATCACACCGCCCACAACGGAATGGGTGGTGGATACAGGCGCCCCGACCCATGTGGCCAAATTCACCCATAGTGCCGCGGAAAGGAGTGCGGCCATCATCGCCCAGATGAATACTTCGGCGGTGCCCATGCTTTCGGGCTCAATAATGCCCTTCGCGATGGTTGACACCACGTCGCCGCCAGCGATGAGCGCCCCAGCGCTTTCGAATATCGCGGCAATCGCGATGGCGCCGCCCATGCTGAGCGCATTTGCCCCAACAGCCGGCCCCATATTGTTGGCGACATCATTCGCACCGATGTTCAGGGCCATGTAGGCGCCGAAACAGGCAGCCAGAACCACAATCATTGAGTTGTTGGTCTGACCAAAGAACAATAGTGCTGCCAGCCCGGCCAGAACGACAAAGATCAGTGAAACACCGGGTCCGACAAGAGGTCGTCCAACGTAGCTTGTCGCCATTTCAAGGTTGGACAAACGATCCAGATCACGATCCAGCGTTTCAAGGTGGCGCGGATCGCCTTGTTGGTCGGCCATGCTGTTCCCCCAAAGTTCGAAACGCGTTTACCTTGGAGGGGGTGGACAATCAATTATAACTTGCCCTGATCTCAGGCCATTTGGTCACAAAAAATCTGCTGCAGTTCAGGTTCATCCACCATCTCAGAGGCAGCCTCGGCTGAAACCCACTTTCTCTCTCGTTCATGCGCTTCCGGATAGTCCTCTGATATCTCGGTTACAGCCACGGAATAGACCAGAGTTTCGACAGGAAAACTCCAGCCTGATGGTTGCCTCTTTTGGTAAGTGTAGGTGCCCTCCGCACGCGTGCCGGCCTGTCCTGTTTTCACGCCGGCTTCTTCCCAGGCTTCCTGCAGTGCCGTCTCGTTCGACTGCAAACCGCGAATGGGCCAGCCTTTTGGAATGATCCAGCGTTTGGTGTCCCTGCTGGTTATAAGAAGATACTCGCGACAGGCATGCTCTCCTCGATGGCACAGGGCCGCGACCTGAAGTTTTTTGGGACGCTGAAGCATAGGCTCCAGCACCGAGGACCACGCCTTGTGCAATACCGCATTCATGTTTGAAACCGCTCAATCTTATTTTTCTTGAGGTATACCGCAGACCCCGACCCGGCGCAAATTCTTGAAAGAATGAGATTTTGGAGTCTACCGGGTTTTCCGAAAACCGCAGTGTGGGTTTTAGGCTTCAATTGTGAATTCCCGCTGGAACACGCGCTTGGGCCTCAAACCCAACTTTTCCTGCCCAATCGTCTCGTGTGTTTTCGTCCATTCGCCGAAACGCAAGCCAATTCTATGCAATCTGCCCTCTGTTGTTGCCCAACGCGACGCGCTATGTTTGACCAGGTCACGAATTTTCAGGAGCGCAGATATGAGCCTCGATGCCCCCAAGCTCAAAGCCAAGGACAAGCCCGATTTGGCCGGGTTCGACTGGGCTGATCCGTTTTTGCTTAACGCACAGTTGGAGGAAGACGAGCGTCTCATCGCCGCCAGCGCGCGCAGTTTTGCACAAGAGACGTTGCAGCCCCGCGTTACAGAGGCCTACGCGCAAGAGACCTCTGATCCCGGCATCTTTCGTGAGATGGGGCAGATGGGGCTTTTGGGCACGACCATCCCGGAGGAATACGGTGGCCTGGGTGCGGGGTATGTCGCCTATGGTGTCGTTGCGCGTGAGATTGAGCGCGTGGATTCCGGGTATCGCTCGATGATGTCGGTGCAATCGTCGCTCGTGATGTATCCGATCTATGCTTATGGCTCAGAAGACCAGCGGCAGAAGTACTTGCCTGGGTTGGCCTCAGGTGAGCTGATCGGCTGTTTTGGTCTGACCGAGCCTGACGCCGGGTCAGATCCCGCGGGCATGAAATCGCGGGCCGAGAAGACTGCCAATGGCTATAAGCTCAGCGGTTCGAAGATGTGGATTTCGAACTCCCCCATTGCCGATGTGTTTGTCATCTGGGCCAAGTCGGATGCGCATGAGGGCAAGATCCGGGGCTTTGTGCTTGAGAAGGGTATGACAGGTCTCAGCGCACCGAAGATTACCGGGAAACAGAGCCTGCGCGCCTCCACTACGGGTGAGATCGTGATGGACGGTGTGGACGTTGGCGAAGACGCGCTTTTGCCGAATATTCAAGGACTTAAAGGGCCTTTTGGATGTTTGAATCGCGCGCGATATGGCATCGCCTGGGGCGTCATGGGCGCGGCTGAGTTCTGCTGGCATGCAGCACGGCAATACGGCCTCGACCGCAAGCAGTTCAACAAGCCACTGGCGCAGACACAGCTTTTCCAAAAGAAACTCGCAGATATGCAGACCGAGATCACGCTTGGCCTACAGGCGGCGCTACGTGTTGGGCGGCTCATGGATGAGGCCAACGCGGCCCCGGAAATGATTTCCCTGATCAAACGCAACAACTGCGGCAAGGCGCTCGACATTGCGCGAATGGCGCGAGACATGCATGGCGGCAACGGCATTTCTGAAGAGTTTCAGGTGATCCGCCACATGATGAACCTGGAGACGGTGAATACCTACGAGGGCACGCATGATGTGCATGCGCTGATCCTTGGACGGGCACAAACCGGGTTGCAGGCGTTTTTCTGATTTCGAAGGTTTGGTGCGTTTTTGCACAATGAAGTCTCTGAAATCGAGAATTGTGCCTTTTGAGAGAGGTGCTAAATATCCGGCATCTCATTCGGAGGCAGTGGCGTGGCCCATGTAGAAGCGCGTTTTGTTGAAGGCAATTTGATGCGACATGTCTCAACCATGTCGCTCACCTCCAGCGTGGGCCTGATGGCCATTTTCGCGGTGGACCTCATAGATGTGCTCTTCATCTCCATGCTGGGTCAAGAGGCGCTGGCCGCCGCTGCGGGCTATGCCAGCGTGGTGATGTTCTTTGCCAGCGCTGTGAATATTGGATTGTCCGTTGCCGCCGGCGTTTTGGTGGCCAACTCGCTGGGCGCGGGTAAGGAAGTTCCGGCGCGCGAACACGCGTTCAGCTCCAGCATGTTTGCCATTGTTTTTGGCATTCTGGTCCCACTGCTGATGTTGCCCAATCTCGACTTTATCCTCGGCCTTCTGGGCGCGTCCGGTGACGTGGCCGAGCGGGCCAAGGCCTATCTTTGGATCATTCTGCCCACGACTTTCATGTCGGGCCTTGGCATGACCACTGTCGCCGTTCTGCGCGCCTATGGCGATGGCAAGCGCGCCATGTACCCGTCACTGATGGGGGCGTTGGTCAACGGCGTGCTGGATCCCATTCTGATCTTCTCGCTCTCTATGGGGCTTGAAGGCGCCGCCTGGGCCACGGTCGCGGCGCGGTTTGTGACGATGGTGGTCGCGATCTGGCCTGCGTTCCGGCTCTACAACGCCTTTGCGATCCCACGCGTGCAATGCTTCATGTATGACATCCGCGAAGGCATGCAGATTGCCGCACCAGCGATCCTCGCCACGATTGCGACGCCGGTCGGCGTGGCCATTGTGACCCGCGAAATGGCGAAATACGGCACCGATGCCGTGGCAGGCATGGCCATCATCAATCGCATGATCCCCGTGGTCTTTTCCGTTGTTCTAGCGCTTTCCGGGTCCATAGGTCCGATTATGGGACAGAATTTCGGGGCAGGGCGGCTTGACCGGGTGCGTGAGACCTTTTTTGACGGGGTGATCTTCGCCGGGCTCTACGTTGTGGGCATCGCCGCCGCGCTGTTCATCTTCCGTACGCCGATTGCCGATCTTTTTGGCGCAGAGGGCATGACACGTGACCTGATCTTCCTGTTTTGCGGGCCGCTGGCGCTTGCAAGCTTCTTTAACGCGGTGATTTTCGTGGCCAATGCCTCTTTCAACAACCTTGGCCATCCGGGGTATTCAACCTGGGTCAACTGGGGGCGTCAGACCCTGGGCACGCTGCCTTTGGTTTTGTTGGGTGGCGCGCTTTTTGGAGCGCCCGGTGTGCTCATTGGTCAAGCCGTGGGCGGGGTGATCTTTGCCGGAGTTGCAGCTTGGATCAGCCTGTGGATGATGACAGACCAGAAAAACCCGATGAGGCAGTTGACGTGCCGGTTTCAGCTTCAGCGCCGGATGCATGAGGTGTGCCTGCGGTGCAACCGCTGACATTGGTCAAAGCAGGTGCCGCAACATTGTGAACAGCTCCCTTTGCGACGAGATATCAAGCTTGCGATACAGATTACGGCGATGCACCTTTGAGGTTTCCCGCGATATCCCAAGCAAGAGCGCGGCGGATCCATTTGAATGCCCCTGCAAGACAAGACCCGCAATCTCGGCTTCACGTCGGGTGAGTTTGAGACCAAGTGTCTCCTGCACCTGGGTTAGAATGATTTTGTCCAAAGGGGGTGGTTCAGGGTTTGTGGCTTGGGGCAACATCTCTGTTTCAAACCGGCTGCAATGCGCGGTCAGAAGTTCCATCAACACGGGGCTGTAATGCATCAGGCATTGCAATTCGCGACGGCGGTAGGGGCCGGTGGTTTCCAAGCGGCCCAAAGACAAATGCGCAACTGACTTTGAGGGCAGGGGGGCAAGAAGCCCCACCTCCTCGCAGATGCGCGTGCGACGGTAGTATTGCAGGTAGTATTCGCTTGAGAAAAACCGGTCTGGCGCAATGTCAGACAATCGCGTTGTTAGGCCTTTGATGGGAATGTCGTTCAGCTGAAAGAACGGATCAAGGCGATAGAAGCCATCGACATATTCATCGAGCACATCCGAAGGAAGGGCCTTGGGCTTGATCCAACTGTTCAACACCTGCGGCGGCGCGCCGGGGTCAAAGCGAAACAGAAGGAACGTGTCAAACTTCAGCCGCGCCTGAAGCAAGCGCTTGAAGCACGTGAAAAAACGCCCCGTACCTGCCTGTGCCATCGCGTGGCGTAGGCGGATCACATCGGTTGGAGAAAGCGGTTCAGACAAACTCACCCACAAACAGAAAGAATTATGCGAAAAACTACCCCAAAAGGGGTATTTCTTACAATCAGATTTAGCGCAATCATCCATTGTGCAGAGGCAGCAATTCCGGGACATGCCCTGCGGTGTCGGGGGACAGCCTTTGAAGATAGCGATCAGCGCCAGGAATCTGCGGAAGGTCTATCCGGGTCAACCGCCTGTCCAAGCTTTGGCCGGGGTTGATATCGACATTCAGGACAATGAATTCTTTACGCTTCTGGGGCCTTCGGGGTGTGGCAAAACCACGCTTTTACGGCTGATTGCGGGGTTCGAAAACCCAACCTCAGGCAGCCTTGAGATGTTTGGGGATAGCATTCTTGACGCGCCGCCGCATAAACGCCCGATCAACACGGTGTTTCAGAGCTATGCGCTTTTCCCGCATATGACAGTGGCGCAAAACATCGGCTTTGGTCTGGAAATGTTGGGCAAGCCCAAGGCCGAGATCGCGGCAACCGTCGATGAAATGATGGCGCTGGTGAAGATGACCGAGATGGCGGATCGACAGACCAGCCAGATCTCTGGTGGTCAGCAACAGCGCGTGGCGCTCGCCCGCGCTCTTGCACCCAAACCCAAGGTCCTTTTGCTGGATGAGCCGCTGAGCGCGCTGGATTTCAAATTGCGCAAGGACATGCAGCTTGAGCTCAAGCGCCTGCAATCTGAAACCGGCATCACCTTTATTTTTGTCACGCATGATCAGGAAGAAGCGCTGACCATGTCGGACCGGATTGCGGTGATGGAGGCGGGCTCCATCCGTCAGATTGGTGGACCGCGGGACATTTACGATCACCCGGCTGAACGATTTGTGGCGGATTTCATTGGTGATACGAATTTCCTTCCGGCCGAGATTGATGGGCGCGACGGAACCACGGCACGCGTCAAACTGTCCTCAGGCCAGAAAACCACAGCGCGCATGCAGGAAGACACCACACCCAGCGGCAAGGTTACTCTTGCAGTGCGGCCCGAACA
This sequence comes from uncultured Roseovarius sp., assembly GCA_947496175.1. GTDB lineage: Bacteria > Pseudomonadota > Alphaproteobacteria > Rhodobacterales > Rhodobacteraceae > Roseovarius. The sequence continues at coordinate 627,473 of CANMBU010000003.1, read as the reverse complement.
TGCGCGCCTCGTTGGCGAGGCCGAAGGGCTTTTGCAAGGCGCGCTGCGCGAGATTGTTTACTTCGGGACGGACACGCATTTCCACGTGGATATCGACGACGGCACGAGCTTTGTGCTGCGCCAACAAAATAGCCCCGACACTGAGGCCAGGCTCAGCCAGGGCGACCGTGTTGGGATCATCTTTGGCGACGGCGTCGCGCAAGTTCTAAGGGACTAGGGGATGGCGGGGCAGGCAACATCACAAGATCAAGCTGCCGCGCGCCGCCGCTGGCTCTTGCTTGCTCCAGCGCTGACCATTCTTGTCTTCGCTGCCAGCGGGCCGCTTCTGATAACACTGGTCTATTCCTTTCTCGCACCGGGGGCGTTTGGCGGGGTGGAGTGGGAGTTTTCCACGGATGCATGGTTTAACGTCATCCTGCAACGGGACATTTTTGAGGATACGCTGGGCTGGTCGGACGCACATCTGAGCATCTTCTGGCGGTCTGTGAAACTGTCGCTCATGACAACGCTGGTTTGCCTGATTCTTGGCTTTCCCACGGCCTACTTTATCGCCACGCGCCCCAAGTCACAGCGTGAGCTCTGGATGTTGCTCATCATCATCCCGTTCTGGACCAATCTATTGATCCGGACCTTTGCCATTCTGGAACTCATCCGCAATGAGGGCACGGTGAACTCGGTGTTGATTGGCTTGGGTGTCATAGATGAACCCATCCAGATGCTGTTCACCGAATTCGCCATCATTATCGGCATGGTCTACGTTTATCTGCCGCTCATGGTGCTGCCGATCTATGCCTCGATGGAGCGGCTGAATTTCAGCCTCGTCGAAGCCGGGTATGACCTCTATGCGACACGGTTTCAGGTGCTGCGCCGCGTGATCCTGCCGCTGGTGAAGCCGGGCGTGATAGCGGGCTCAATCCTCGTCTTTGTGCCTTCACTGGGCGCTTATGTGACACCGCGCGTGATGGGTGGAGGCAATCAGCTGATGATCGGCAACCTCATTGAGTTGCAATTCGGTCAGGGGCGCAATTGGCCCTTGGGGGCGGCTCTTTCGATCACGCTTCTGGCCATCGTCATGGTGGCGCTGATCCTCTATGTCCGCGCCGCGGGCGATGAGGACGTGCGTCATGGCTAAGCGCGGCTTTGATATCCGTCGGCAGACCGGCTTTACCACCATCGCCATGGCGTGTTTCTTCATGCTTTACATGCCGATCATTCTGCTGGTGGTCTATTCCTTCAACTCAGGCTCCTCGATTGCCATCTGGGAGGGATTTTCCTGGCGCTGGTATGTCTCGGCTTGGGAAAATGAACAGGTGCAGGAAGCCACGGTGCGCTCGCTCATCATCGCGGTCTGGGCGGCAGGGATTTCGACGACCGTGGCGGTTCTGGCCGCACTGGCCACCACGCGGACGCGCAAGTTCAAGGGGCAATCCGTGGTCTTTGCCATGATCAACCAGCCGCTCATGGTGCCCGAGATTGTGACCGCTGTGGCGCTTTTGATCTTCTTTGCGATGATCAAGGTCGCCACCGGCTATACCGGGCTTTTGTACCTGATCATGGCGCATTCGGCCTTCTGCATTCCCTTCGCCTATCTGCCCATCCGCGCGCGGCTTCAGGGTATGGACCTGAGCCTAGAACAGGCTGCTGCAGACCTTTACGCCACACCCTACCAAGTGTTCCGCCGCATCACCCTGCCACAGCTTTGGCCGGGTATTCTCGCCGGGGCAATGTTGGCCTTTGTCATATCGCTCGATGACGTGGTCATCACAGAGTTTGTAAAATCCGCCGGGCAGGATACGCTGCCCACATATATGCTGGGTCAGTTGCGCCGGGTGGTCACGCCAGAGATCAACGCCATTTCAACCGTTCTTCTGGCCATTTCGGTGACGCTGGTCATCGCGTTTACAATCTTAAGCAAAAGAAAGACCTGAATTAACTAGGGAGAAAGACAATGAAAAAGACGTTAACGACACTAGCAGTGCTGATGGCAAGCCCCGCGCTCGCCGAAGGGGAGCTGAACCTTTACAACTGGGGCAATTACACCAGCCCCGAGATGATCGAAAAGTTCGAATCTGAGACCGGTATCAAGGTCACGATCACTGATTACGACAGCAATGACACCGCTTTGGCCAAGATCAAAGCCGGCGGACACGGCTTTGATATTGTTGTGCCTTCTGGAACCTACATTCCGATTTTCATCGGCGAAGGTCTCTTGATGGAATCCAAGCCCAACGAAATGGAAAACTTCAAACATATGGACCCGCAATGGGTGGATGTGGAATTTGACCCGGGCCGCAATTACACTGTGCCATGGCAGTGGGGCACCGTGGGCGTGACGGTCAACACATCGGTCTACGGGGGTGACATCAATACAGCGGCAGTCATCTTTGATCCACCGGAAGAACTCAAAGGCAAGATCAATGTCGTGCCCGAGATGAACGATGTTCTGGGCCTTGCCATCAAATATGCGGGCGGCGAGCAATGCACCGAGGACAAGGAAGTCCTCAAAAAAGTGCGCGACATCCTGCAAGCGGCCAAACCGAACTGGCTCTCGATGGATTACGGCAATATTGAGAAATACGCCAAGAATGACCTTTCAGCGGGGGTCAACTGGAACGGGGCGTCTTTCCGTTCCCGTGAACAGAACCCGGACGTCGCCTTTGGCTACCCCCAAGAGGGCTTCCCGGTGTGGATGGACAATGCTGCAATCCTGGCAGATGCGCAGAACGTGGAAGAGGCCAAGACCTTCCTCAACTTCATCATGGCCCCGGAAAATGCAGCCATGCTGTCGTCCTTTGCGCGCTATGCCAATGGCATCAAGGGATCCGAGGAATTTATGCCCGAGGACATGAAAACCGCGCCCGAGGTGATCATTCCGGATGATCTCAAGGACGCAGCCTATGTGGCCAAAACCTGCTCGCCAGAAGCGACTAAGCTTTACACGGCGATCTGGACAGAGCTTCAGAAGTAAGTTCTGATCAAGTCAAGATGCGGCCCCTCTGTGACGCGGGGCCGCGCGCGTTTTGGGAGGAGCGTGCGATGGAGCCTGATATCATTATCCACAATGGTCGTCTGATGACGTTTGACGACGCCCAACCAGAGGCGGAGGCCTTGGCGATCAAGGATGGGTTGATCACCGAGGTAGGGCAGGCTGGGCCGATGCTGGCGCGGGCAGGGGCCGAGACAAAGATGATTGATGCCCAGGGGGGCACGGTAGTTCCGGGCTTTATTGACAGCCATGTGCATCTCTTTGGAGGTTCGGTCGAACTGGATTGCCTTAGCCTTTATGGCGTGACCGGGCTTGAAGAAATGAAGGCGCGCATTGTGCCTTATGCGGACGCAATCCCTCAGGACGAAATGGTGTTCTGTGTGATGGCCGATTACGGCATTCTGGGCACAGGACGCACACTAACGCGTCAGGATCTGGACCAGATCATCGCAGATCGTCCTTTGGCCATGTTTGCACCTGACCACCACACCATTTGGGCCAATACAGCAGCGCTTGAAGCCGCTGATCTCTTACAGGGTGGCGAAGTGGATGCTGGCTCGGAGATTGTCATGGGTGAGGATGGTTTGGCCTCTGGCGAGCTTTTGGAGCCTGGAGCGTATAGTCCAGTCTTGGCGCTGACACGACATGCTGGGCGCGAGATGCTGGGATTGACGACAGGTAAAGACCCAATGCCGCCCGCCACGCCGGAACAGCGCAAGATGGACCGTGATGTGATTGCCCGCGGGCTAGAGCATTGCGCGGCCCAAGGGATAACCACGCTGCATCTGATGGATGGCAATACCTATCAATGCGAGCTTCTCAATGAGTTGGAGCGCGAAGGACGGCTACCTATTCGCTGCCATGTGCCATTTCACATGAAAGGCACCGATCCTCTGGAGCGTCTGGGGGCAGAAGCGCCGGCCATGCGTGCCCGGTTTCAAAGCGACATGGTGCGGTGCAGCCATGTGAAGATGTTCATTGACGGCGTGATTGAGAGCGGCACGGCGCTCATGCTGGAACCCTATCCAGGAGACATGGGGGCAGGGGGCAACATGGGCGATGAAGTCTTCACGCAAGAGCATTTTGTTGCCTGCTGTGTTGAGGCCGACAGGCTTGGCTTTCAGATTGCTGTTCATGCCATTGGCGATGCCGGTGTGCGCCGCACATTGGATGCCTATCAGGCGGCGCGCGAGGCGAATGGCGAACGCGACAGCCGCCACAGGGTGGAACATCTGGAAATCGTCCATCGCGATGATCTTCCCAGATTTGCCGAGATGGGCGTTGTTGCGTCCATTCAGCCCGGACATGCGCCGCGCGGTCACATCTTTCCGCCATCCGCCGTGGGGCAATACCTGCATCCACATCAGATCGCTGGCGCATATCCTGTGCAGACCGTGCGCGACACCGGCGCGCGGATCGTGTTCTCAACCGACTGGCCGGTCATCCCGATTGATGTCATGCCCAATATCAAGGCCGCCATTGCGCCGCTCGATCTGGGCGAGGGATGGAGCGACGAGACGCAAAGCCTGACCGACACGCTTGCCAGCTACACGCGGGACAATGCCTGGGTGGAGTTCAACGAAGACCGCAAAGGCAAACTCAAGGCTGGCATGATGGCGGATGTCGCGGTGATGAGCCACGACCTGACAAAGCTGGCGCCAGAGAACATCACAGACGCGCAGGCCATAGCGACCGTGTGTGATGGGGTGGTGACGTTTGAAAGCGGCTGAGTTCGAAATCCTTTGATTTGTGCGTCTGTCAGCCCATCAGAAATACGCATAATCAGTATTATGTTAATATTTTATTACACTAATGAAACCACCTAACACTTTAAAAACAATCGTTTAAGGCGCAATCTTGATTGGCGACCTGTGGATTGCCCGTAACGCCCTGCCACACACCCCATCGCAAAATCCGCCTCAGACAGGTCTATCACTCGACAATCCTCTGCATCACAGTCTAAACCTCGTGAAAAAGGACGCGGCTTTAATGACTTCCATTCTGGTCCTCAATGGTCCGAACCTAAACCTGCTTGGCACGCGGCAGCCTGAGATTTACGGCAGCACGACGTTGGCCGATATTGAGGCCATGTGTCACGACACGGCCAAAACGCTTGGCGTGTCTGTCACATTTGAGCAGAACAATGTCGAAGGCGCGATGGTTGACTTGATTCATGCAGCGCGCGGCATTCAGGACGGCATCATTCTGAATGCGGGTGCATATACGCATACCTCGGTCGCTCTGATGGATGCGGTATCGAGTGTCGAGATCCCAACGATTGAACTGCATCTGTCGAACATCCATGCGCGCGAAGAATTTCGTCACACATCTTATATTGCCAAGGTGGCGCTCGGCGTGATCTGCGGATTTGGCGCGCATGGCTATGTTCTGGCACTGCAAGCTATGGCGCAGCACCTCAAGGCGTCTTCATGATTTTAACAAGCGAACTCAATGGTCTGCTTAACGCTCCTAGCATCGAGGAGCTTTGGGATATGCACATAACGCGCATGTCCGAGTATGGCTTTGACCGGCTCATCTATGGCTACACGCGTTACCGCACAGCAACCTCGCTTGGCGATCCCGAAGACTTTGTTCTGCTGAGCAATCATGAAACCGACTATCTGGAAACCTTCATCAAGGATGGGCTCTATTTTCATGCCCCTATGGTGCGTTGGGCGCTCGATCATGAAGGGGCGTGTTCGTGGTCGGTCCTGGCCGACATGCTGGCAACCGAGACGCTCACTGCCGAAGAAAACAAGGTGATTGCCTTCAACCGGTCGATGAATGTCACCGCTGGCTATTCCATTAGTTTCAAGTCTGTCTCACCGCGTACCAAGGGCGCGATTGCTTTGACGGCGCGCGCTGATCTTTCGCAAGAGGATGCCGATGCGGTCTGGGAGGAGCACGGCGAGGATATCATCCTGCTCAACAACCTGGTGCATCTGCGTATCCTCACCCTGCCCTACACGGCTCCGGGCCGTACGCTGACCAAGCGGCAAAAAGAGGTGTTGGGCTGGGTTGGTGATGGCAAAACCATCCAGGACATTGCGATTCTGATGGAACTTACGCCAGCTACGGTTGAAAAGCATTTACGCCTTGCGCGTGAATCACTGAGCGTTGAAACCACGGCTCAAGCGGTTCTGAAGGCAGCGTTTCAGAATCAAATGTTCGTTTTAGACACCTGATATCACTTAATTAACCTACTTTTGACGTAGGGTAAGGAATCCCCTACTTCCATGATGCGACAGAACGTAGCATTATAGAGAGGTTCCGTGAGTGGTGGCTTTGAGCCTTGGAACAATCAGGTTGGAACCCCCTGCAATTACAGGGCACTCCGGTCTGCCGGTTCTTCCGGACTTTGGCCGACAGTTCTATTTTTCGAGCTGTCGGTCATTTTAATCCAGTACCGCCGCCCTTCCCCATGTCGGCGGGTCGCGTGTGTATTGCGGTGCCATTCCTTCCTGTGGATGGCACCGTTTTCACGTCAGCTGAGACTGGGGAAGTAATCTTCGCAGGTGCCTTCGCGATACACATCCGCGGTACAGCAATGCAAACCGCCGCCAAAGGCATAGGCATCGCGCAACTCGACTTCGACCACCTCCATGCCAAGCTTGTCCATCTGCTCGGCCTGATAGACCTCGGATTTTTCGACACAGACCGTTTTGGGATCGAGCACCAGAACATTCATGCTGAGCCAGGTTGACGAGTAGCACAGAGGTGGCGGCGCGTTATGCGCCGGCTGCGCGGCATCCACAATCTCCCAGCCGTTTTTCTCGAACATTCCACGCTGATCATCAGGCAAGCGACGTTGAGGGTTGTTGAGGATCAGACCGGGCCGCAGCGGTGTGAAGGTGGCGTCGATATGGATTGGATACGGGTCGCCGGGGAAATTCACCGCATGCACGCGGTGATCGGGGAAATGCCGCCGAATCCATTCGATACCTTTGAGGTTCGTGGTGAACCCATGCTGCACCACGAGGTCACGGCCAAAACGCAGCACATCGGCAGCGTCAAAAAGCGGCTCTTCCTCGGTGGTGACAAAGAACTTCTCAGCGGTCCATTTTAGGCGCTTTTCAACACCGATCTTCTCGGACAGGTAATCGGGATGATAATCCGCATCTGTCAGGCGCGGTTTGGGCGCGCATTCATGGCGGAAGTTCGGGTCCTCATTGAAATACTGCTGCATCAGCGGACGGTAGTTGAGATATTCAAACCAGCGGCAGCGATACGACATCGTTGCCTCAAGAATTTCACTGCCCACGGTGAGCAACACATCGCGCGGCGGCATACAGCCAAACTGGCTCTCGGTATGAAAGTCCGGTGTCGTTGCTGGCAGGCTGTGATCAATCGGCGTGGGGCGGTCGACGCGGACGCCGCGTGCTTCCAGCTGCGCTGCGAAGTTGTCCAAAAGCTCATTGGCCCGGTCAATCGTCTCTTGGGGCCGCCTGCCCCACTGCCCGCGCATATCGCTGTCCTCAGGCACCTTGGCATCAAGTGCAGGTTCCTCAGGCGGGATGTGACAATCATCCGCGCGCCCTACGATCACGTGCTTGAGCGGATCCCATTCGTTCCAGCTGTTTACGACTGTTTTTTGCATGTTTCATCCCCCTCCCCTGACATGAAAACGGGGGCTCTGCCCCCAACGTGAACCCTATGGTTTCGACGCCCCCGGGATATTTATGTCAAAAAGAAAAGACAGGCTCTTTCTTCTTGCTGAAAATATCCCGGGGAGCCCGAGGGGCTGGCCCCTCGGCACCGATTGGAAAACTTTTAGCCCTGAGCCGCTTTGGCAACTTCTTCGGCAAAGTTTTCTTCTTTTTTCTCAATACCTTCGCCCACTTCCATGCGGACAAATCCGGTGATCTCCGCGCCCGCTTCTTTGGCAGCGGCGCCGACAGTCAGATCAGGGTTGATCACGAAGGCCTGATTGACCAGTGTCACCTCAGCCATGAATTTCTTCATCCGGCCGACGATCATCTTCTCGATCACTTCTTCAGGCTTGCCGGACTCGCGTGCGATGTCGATCTGAACCTGGCGTTCTTTGTCGACGATTGCCTGATCGAGTTGCTCTTCGTTCAAAGCCGCCGGGTTTGTGGCCGCAATATGCATTGCAACCTGCTTGCCAAACGCCTCATCGCCCCCGGTCATTGCAACCAGAACGCCGATTTTGCCCATGCCATCAACAACCGCGTTGTGAACGTAAGACACAACAACTTGGCCTTCGATGGATGCCACGCGGCGGATAGACATGTTCTCGCCAATCGTGGCGATCTTTTCTGTTACCACGTCCTGAACGGTTTTACCGCCCATGTCAGAAGCAAGTAGCGCCTCATAATCCGCTGCAGTCAGCGCGATCTTCGCAATGCCTGCGACCATGGCTTGGAAGTCAGCATTCTTGGCAACGAAGTCGGTTTCAGAGTTTACTTCAACTGCAACGCCCTTGCCGCCTTCGACCAGAACGGCAACCAGGCCCTCAGCAGCAGTCCGCCCTGATTTCTTGGCCGCCTTCGCCAAACCTTTGGTGCGCAGCCAGTCCACGGCGGCTTCCATGTCACCGTTATTCTCCGTCAACGCTTTCTTCGCGTCCATCATGCCTGCGCCTGTGGAGTCGCGCAGTTCTTTTACCATTGCAGCTGTGATCGCCATTTTGGCTCTCCTCAATTCGTCTGGTGTCGCAGGCGCGGGTCTATCCCGCGCCTGATATGAATTTTGTGACAGGCGGCTTAATTCTCGGCCTTTTCAGCAGCCTCTGCCTTGACCTCTTCGGCAGACTCGATGTCAAGCGGCGCATCCTTTGCCATTGCATCGTCGTGAACCGCTTCGTCAGAAGGCGCCGCAGCCTCGGCAGGCGCGTCCTCGGCAACAGCTTCCTCGACCGGGGCTTCTTCCATCGCACCCACGTCGACGCCAGCGGCACCAAGCTGTGCCGACATACCATCAAGCGCGGCCCGTGCGACCAGATCGCAATAAAGAGCAATCGCACGTGCGGCATCGTCATTGCCCGGGATGAGGTAGTCTACGCCATCAGGGGAACAGTTGGTGTCCACAATCGCCACGACCGGAATGCCCAGTTTGTTGGCTTCGGCCACGGCGAGCGCTTCTTTCTTCACGTCGATGACGAAGAGAAGATCCGGTGTGCCACCCATTTCGCGGATACCACCCAAAGAGGCTTGCAGTTTGCCCTGGTCGCGTTCCAGACCCAGACGCTCTTTCTTGGTCAAACCATCCGAGCCCGCCGCCATCATCTCGTCGATCTCGTTCAGGCGTTTGATTGATTGACTGACTGTTTGCCAGTTGGTCAACGTGCCACCAAGCCAGCGGTGGTTCATGTAGTATTGCGCGCATTTTTCGGCTGCATCGGCAATCGGTGCCGCGGCCTGCCGTTTGGTGCCCACAAAGAGAATACGGCCGCCTTTGGCAACGGTTTCACGGACCGCATTCAGAGCCGCATCAAGCATCGGCACGGTTTGCGTGAGGTCCATAATGTGAATGCCATTGCGCGCGCCATAAATGAACTCGCCCATACGGGGGTTCCAACGCTGCGTCTGGTGGCCGAAGTGAACGCCAGCTTCAAGCAGCTGACGCATGGAGAACTCTGGAAGAGCCATGGTCGTTTCCTTTCCGGTTTACGCCTCGGTACGGGATGAGAAGCGGATGCTTCAACCGGTGGACCTTTGGGGATGTCTCCCCCATCAGCCCGCCCATACCTGCGGATTAATGGCGCGCGTATATAGCGGGTTTGAAAGCGGCGCAACCCCTCTCAGTATGGCGTCAAGACTTTGGGGTGATCTGAATGAACACCAGCGTTTGGCTCAAGCCAGCCTTGTCTTTCAGAGAGAGCGAGATTTGCGCCGTTCCCGCGTCAAAACGGTGCAAGGTGTAGCTGTCGGGGTGGTTGACCTGTTGGTCACGCAGCTGCGCATGGTTCGCTCCAAAACAGGTCAACAACGCATCGGACCATCGCGCGAATGCCGCTTCCGCTTCGGGAGCGCGATAGTCGTAGGTCCAGTAACACGTGTCTTTGGTGGTTCCTGAAAGCTCCAGGCTTTGCTGGCACGTGGCGCGCTCGAGGGTTAGCGGGGCGTCGCTGCGCAACGCGTGATCGATAGGGTCAAGATCGGCGTCGCAGCCCAAGGCGGCCTGAGCAGTCAAAAACAGTGAGGTGATGATCGGAACAAGCTTCAACGCAAAGTGCCTCCTGCCCCCAATGTGACAGCTTTTAGCCCTGCGTCCAGCAAAACCATTGCAAAACGTTGTGCTCACCGGCATCACCTACTCATGACCGCCCTGCCCCTCATCTTTTCGCCCGAAGTCGCCGATGCCCGCGCGCGTGGCGCGCCTATTGTGGCTTTGGAAAGCACGATCATCACCCACGGAATGCCCTTTCCGCAAAACCTCGAAACCGTCTGGCGGGTGCAGGATGCCGTGCGCGAGGAAGGGGCCACCCCGGCGACGATTGCGGTGATCAAGGGCGGGCTGCATATCGGCCTGACGGAAGAGGAGTTGGAAGCGCTGGCGCGAGCCAATGATGTGGTCAAGCTGAGCCGTGCGGATTTGGCCGTTTGCCTTGCGAGAGGTGGCAACGGCTCAACCACCGTGGCCGCCACGATGATCGCAGCACATTTGGCCGGTATTCAGGTTTTTGCAACGGGGGGCATTGGAGGTGTTCATCGCGGCGCAGAAGACAGCTTTGACATTTCCGCCGATCTGCATGAGCTGGCGCATACACCTCTCACCGTAGTCTGTGCCGGGGCCAAGGCCATCCTCGACTTGCCCAAAACGCTGGAAGTTCTGGAAACCCTTGGTGTTCCCGTCATTGCCTATGGACAAGACGCCCTGCCCGCCTTTTGGTCAGCCACATCTGACTTGATGGCTCCGCTGCGCATGGACAGTCCTGACGCGATCGCAAGGGCACATGTGATGCGGACGGTCCTTGGCGTATCCGGCGGCCAGTTGATTGCAAATCCGGTTCCCAAGGTGGCCTCAATCCCTCACTCAGAGCTTGAACCGCTCATCGCAGAAGCCACGGCCGAAGCAGATAGACGGGGCATAAAAGGCAAGGCCGTCACACCCTACCTGCTGGCCTGGCTTAACGAGCTGACCCAAGGTCGCACACTGGCTGCCAACATCGCGTTGATCGAAAATAACGCCCGGCTTGCCGGAAAAATTGCCATTTCCCTGAAAAATCAGACCTCAAGCCACTAAATCGTTAACATCTGCATTGTGAGCTCAGATCAAAGCGCTTAGGTTTCGGTCGTCTGTGACTGGGCTGGGACGATATGAATACCCCGTTTGACGAAGAACCGCCGCATCCAAAAAAACCCGGTCGTTTTGCCGGACTGCGCACGAGTTTCCTGACCGGCATCATTGTGATTGCGCCGGTGGGTTTGACCGTTTGGCTTATATGGTCACTGATCGGCTGGGTGGATGGGTTTGTCCTTCCCTTCGTTCCAGACGCGTATCAGCCGGAAAACCTGGTTAATCGCTGGTTCCTGGGCAATACGCGCCCTGATGATGAAGGCTGGGTCAAGATTAACATTCGCGGCGTGGGCGTCATCGTCTTTCTGCTCTTCACCATTTTTGTGGGGTGGATCGCCAAAGGGCTGATTGGCAAGTCGCTCATCAGCTATGCGGAAGGTCTGGTGGACCGCATGCCAGTGGTGCGCTCGATCTATTCTGGCGTGAAACAGATCGCCGAAACGGTCTTTCAGCAATCCGAGCGCAGCTTTGAGAAGGCCTGTCTCATCCAGTATCCGCGCAAGGGAATCTGGGCCATTGGGTTTATCTCAACAGATACCAGGGGCGAGATCCTGGCCAAGGCCGAAACCAGCGGTCAGATGGTCAGCGTTTTTGTCCCCACCACGCCAAACCCAACCTCAGGTTTTTTGCTCTTCTTTCCCAAAGAAGACGTGATCGAGCTGGACATGACGATTGAAGACGCCGCCAAACTGGTGATCTCGGCGGGACTGGTTTACCCCGGTCAGAATGGGAAGAATGGGGCGGAGACAGACGGTCAGGACTAGGACCGGCCAGTTTGCCGAGTATCGGAGAAATCAAGGCGTTTCCAAACTTGATTACGGCCTTCGGTCACAGCCACTACGGTTTGATGATGGCGCCCAAAACGGGCAAAGTTGTTGCAGACATAGTTGCGGGCTCAAAACCAAACATAGACTTGACCCCCTACCAAGTCGAAAGGTTATGATTCTTCGGGCAAACTTTGTCGTCATATCCAAAACTTGTCGACGATGTCGGCAACTAAGGAGAGGTGGATTTCCCGGCAAACCAGCCTTCAGCCCAAGCTATACCCCGCACCGCGGACCGTGCGCAGAGGATCTTTGTCACCGTGCGCACAAAGCGTCTTGCGCAGGCGGCCGATATGGACATCCACGGTGCGGGTGTCGACATAGATGTCGCGCCCCCAGACCCTGTCCAGAAGCTGTTCACGGCTCCAGACGCGGCCTGGTTTTTCCATGAAGGTCGTCAAAAGCCGGAACTCAGTTGGACCAAGCTTTAGCTCTTTGCCGTTACGTGTGACGCGGTGGGTCTCAGAATCGAGCACGATATCTTGGTATTCTAGCCGCTGGCCTACTGTAGAAGGCCGCGTGCGCCGCAATTGCGCGCGCACCCGGGCCATCAATTCGATCACCGAATAGGGTTTGATCACATAATCATCGGCCCCGGTCTCAAGGCCGCGCACCCGGTCCACTTCCTCAGATCGGGCGGAAATCATTATGATCGGGACATTGCGCGTCTCGGGGCGGGTCTTGAGGCGGCGGCACACCTCGATGCCTGAGACATTGGGCAACATCCAGTCGAGCAGGATCACATCTGGAGCGGCCTCTTCCACAAGCATCAACGCCTCTTCCCCATTGCCGGCACTGGTCACAGCAAAGCCATCGGCCTCAAGGTTGTAGGCCAGAACCTCGCGCTGGGCCGGTTCGTCCTCGACCAATAGAACACTGGGTTGTTGGGGTGTCATATCACGCCAGTCTCCGCGCTATTCGACCTGAGACGCCTCGGGATCGACCGAGGTTGTGTCGCTCTTGGGCCGACTGTCTTCGGGGACGGCGCCGGTCACCAGGTACACCACCTGTTCCGCAATATTGGTCACATGATCGCCCATCCGCTCGACGTTCTTGGCAATAAAGTGCAAATGCATACAGGGCGTGATGTTGCGCGGATCCTCCATCATGAAGGTCAGGAATTCGCGGAAGAGCGCGTTGTACATCTGGTCCACGTCGTGATCGCGCGCGATCACTTCCAGCGCCAGCTTGTCATCCCGCTGGATATACGCATCAAGCGCGTCGCGCAGCATGCGTTCGGTTTCCCGCGCCATCCGACGGAGGGAAGCGGCGGCCCCATTGATCGGCGTCATTTGCGCCAGAACCGTGGTCCGCTTGGCCATGTTCTTGGCGTAGTCGCCAATGCGTTCCAGATTGGAGGCGATTTTCATCACTGTCAGAATGACACGCAAATCAATCGCTGTCGGCGCACGCAGCGCGATGATGCGCGCTGTCGCCTGATCAATCTGCTCTTCGAGCGCGTCAATCGCCTTGTCCCCGGCACGCACCTGTTCGGCCAGCTCTTCATCTCCGGTTTCCAGCGAGAGGGCCGCATTCAAAATGGCCTCTTCGACCATCCCGCCCATTTTCATGATCATCGCCTGGACCGTTTCAAGGTCGCGGTCAAACGCTGAGGAAATATGTTCGTCCTGCATCGCTGCTCCTAGCCTATCCGGCCTGTGATGTAACTTTCCGTGCGCTCATCTGTGGGATTGGTGAAAATGTGGCTGGTCTCGCCAAACTCCACCAGATTGCCCAGATGAAAAAATGCGGTTTTCTGGCTCACTCGCGCGGCCTGCTGCATGGAATGGGTGACAATGACCACCGAATAATTCTCGCGCAGCTCGTCGATCAACTCCTCAACCTGTGCCGTGGCAATCGGGTCAAGGGCTGAGCATGGCTCATCCATCAAAAGAACTTCAGGCTCTGTCGCCACGGCGCGTGCAATGCAGAGCCTTTGTTGCTGACCACCCGAGAGGCCGGTGCCAGGTGCATCAAGGCGATCTTTCACCTCGCCCCAGATCGCGGCGCGGCGTAGGGATTTCTCGACAATCTCATCCAGCTCGGCCTTGTTCCCGGCCAATCCGTGAATGCGAGGGCCGTAGGCAACGTTGTCATAGATCGACTTGGGGAACGGATTCGGCTTTTGAAACACCATGCCAACCTTGGCACGCAACTGTACCGGATCGACGCGTTTGTCGTAGATATCTTCGCCGTCGAGTTGGATATCCCCCTCGACACGGCACACATCAATTGTGTCGTTCATCCTGTTGAGGCAACGCAGAAAAGTTGACTTGCCGCACCCTGATGGGCCGATGAAAGCGGTAACGGTTTTGTCTTCCAGATCGACATCCACATCCTTGATGGCGTGATTGTCGCCATAATAGACCTGCACCCCGCGGGCTGCGAATTTAATGTCTTTCTGGTCCACAGGCTTCTCCAGAATTGGCGTGTCATACATTGGCGTAGCTCCTTAAGCCCGCGTTTACCAGCGGCGCTCGAACTTGCGGCGCAGCAGAATGGCGATGATGTTCATAGTCAGAAGAAAGACCAAAAGCACGATGATCCCGCCCCAGGCGCGTTCGTAAAAGGCCGGATCGGCCCGCGTGGCCCATTGGTAGATCTGCGCCGGGATGGCCGAGTTGGGATCAACAAAACCGGACGCTACGCTGTCGGGATAATTGGTAGCGATATAGCCCACCATGCCTATGAGCAAAAGCGGAGCGGTTTCGCCCAAGGCTTGTGCGAGGCCAATGATTGTCCCGGTCAGGATACCCGGCATGGCCAGTGGCAGCACGTGGTGAAACACCGACTGCATTTTCGATGCGCCCACGCCCAGAGCCGCGTCGCGAATGGAAGGCGGCACGGATTTCAGCGAGGCACGTGTGGAAATGATGATTGTCGGCAGGGTCATCAGCGTGAGGACAAGCCCCCCCACAAGCGGTGCCGATTGCGGCAGGTGCATGAACTGAATGAACGCGGCCAGCCCAAGGATGCCAAAGACAATCGAAGGCACCGCAGCGAGGTTAGAGATGTTCACTTCAATGAGGTCGGTGAACCGGTTCTTGGGTGCGAACTCTTCCAGATAGATGGAAGCCGCCACGCCAATGGGCAGGCTGAGCACAAGAACCACGAGCATCATGAAAAACGACCCAAGCATACTGACGCCAATACCCGCGGATTCCGGGCGGCTTTCTGAGGCGTCCGAGCCCGTGATGAAGGCCATGTTAAAAGACTTTGAAATCACGCCCGCATCCCGGAATTGATCTGTCAGATCAAGCTGTTCGACCGAGATATTCTTGTCATCGGCCACACTCTCGCGGCTGACGCGGCCCTTGAGATACCCATCCACTCGGGACGAGGCCAGAAGCCGGAAGTCCACGGTTTCACCGATCATGTCCGGGTTGGCGATCACGTAGTCCCGCACCTCAGCCGCCGCGGAGGCAGAGAGCAGGTTTTTCATGTCCTTGGCTTTTTCCAAAGGTGTGTCGATGCTGTTCTTTGCAACCTCTTCCAGCAGCGCATTCTGGATCAGTGGCGCATAGCCGAAGGTCGAGACCTTCTTGATATCTTCGATGTTGCGCGCCCCGTTTTTGTCAAGCTTGGCAGGGTCGAGATAGACCGACACGTTGACAAAACTTTGCTGAAACGCACCCACACCATTGTAAAGAATAGACGTCACCAGAACGACGAGAAAGAACAGCCCGGTGCAGATCGCGGCAATGCCATAGGCCTTGAACCGAGTTTCGGCGCGGTTGCGGCGGCGTGTGCGGTCGTCCTGCGCCGTTAGAGACCCACCTTGTGCTTTGGCCCCGCCGTCGGAGAATGTCGCGTCGGTCATTCGTACTGCTCCCGGTATTTGCGCACGATGTAGAGAGCCAGCACGTTAAGCCCCAGGGTGATCACAAAAAGCGTCATCCCAAGGGCAAAAGCCACCAGTGCTTCGGGGCTGGCGAAATCGGCATCACCAGTCAGCTGACTGACGATCTTGGCGGTGACTGTGGTCATGGCATCGAACGGATTGAGCGACAGTCGCGCCGCCGCCCCTGCCCCCAACACCACGATCATGGTCTCGCCGATCGCGCGGGAGGCCGCCAGAAGGATGGCGCCGACGATGCCCGGCAAGGCTGCGGGCAGGATCACCTGCCGGATGGTCTCCGATTTTGTCGCCCCCAGGCCAAAGGAGCCATCCCGCATCGCCTGTGGCACCGCGTTGATGATGTCATCGCTAAGCGAGCTGACAAAGGGAATAAGCATGATGCCCATCACAAGCCCCGCCGTCATGACGGCTGTGCCTGCCTGCATAATGCCGACGCCGTCATCGCCAAAGACGGAGACGAGCAATGGTCCAACGGTCAAAAGCGCGAACAGGCCGTACACAATGGTCGGGATACCCGCCAGAACTTCGATCAGAGGTTTGGCGAGCGCGCGGACCTTTGGCGTGGCGTATTCCGAGAGGTAGATCGCTGAAAAAAGCCCGATGGGCACCGCCACGGCGAGCGCAATAATTGAGATATAGAACGTTCCCCATAACAATGGCGCGATGCCAAGCTCGGACCCGCCCCCGAAACTGGGTGCCCATGTCAGAGACAGGAAAAACTCTGAGGCGGGGTAGATCTTGAAGAATTCAATCGTGTTGAACACAAGGGACAGAACAATACCCAGCGTGGTCAGAACGGCCAGGCAGGCCGCGAGGACAAGCAGCGTCCTGATGCCGCTTTCCACCACGTTTCGGGCGCGAAATGTGCTGTTGGTGCGTAAAAACGCAAAGCCAAAGCCAAGCAGGGCCACGCCCAGCACAGCAACGCCGCGCAACGTATTGCCCGTGCTGGCCAGCGCGCGATACTCCTGAGCCGCGGTTAGGACGGGTTCGATGACGTCTGAGGCAAGCGGTTTGCCCACTTGCGCCAGAAGATCGCGGATGTTGCTACCACCTACCTGAAGGTTCTGCGCGTCCGTTTCGCTGATCACGCCGCGGCGCACAGCCAGGTCGATCCCTGCCGCCACGCGTCCCACATCGCTCATGACCAGCGACAAGGTCTGGTCTTCCGGCACTGCCTGCGCTGGGAAATCGGCGGCAACGGTCGAGTTGACCACAAAGCTTTGCACCAGCATCCAGATGAGAAGGACGCCCATTGCCGGGACGAGTGAGGAGAGCGCGACGTTCCACCCGTAATAAGCCGGCCGCGAATGCAGCGCCCGGATATCGCCGCCGCCAGTGGCCAATGCCCTTGGGCGACCGAGGAAAAACCCAAGCGTGGCCAGCGCCAGCGCAATCACAACAAGCCAGAGTGCAGGCATGGGTCCCCCGTCCCAAGTTGTTCAACGCCCCGAAGAGCAAAACGAAGGCGGCGGGTCGCCCCGCCGCCGATTCCGGCTTTAGGCCTTATGACCCCTGGCCCAGTGTCTGTTCGTCGCTCACAATGGTTTGCGTCTCACCCAGTTCTGGGTCTGAGACGAGACCATATTCTGCCAATGGTCCGTCTGGGCCTGCGATCTCATCAGCCACGAAGAATTCAGCAAACTCTTTCAGGCCCGGGATCACACCGATATGTGCCTTCTTGATGTAGAAAAAGAGCGGACGCGACACGGGATATTCACCCGATGCAATGGTCTCGGTAGAGGGCGCAATCCCTCCCATGGTGGCCACTTTCAGCTTGTCGGTGTTGTTCTCGTAAAACGCCAGACCAAAGACACCGATGCCGTCGCTGTTGCTGTCAATGCGGGCCAGCGTTTCGGTGTAGTCGCCATCGATGTCGACAGATTTGCCATCTGTGCGCACTTCGTAGCAGGCGCTCTTGGCGGCTTTCTTCTTGGCCTTTTCGTCGTCACCCTCAGCTGCGGCGAGATAAAGGTCATAAGCGCCCGTGGCTTTGCAGCCCTCAACCAGCACTTTTTCCTCGAACACTTCGCGGGTGCCGTGCTTGGTGCCCGGGATAAAGGCCGCGATCTCAACGGCAGGCAGGTCGGGGTTGGCATCTGCCCATGTGGTGTTGGTGTTTTCCACCAGTGCGCCATCTTTGACGATCATCGGGCTAAGGGCGTTGAACCAATCTGACGCTTCAAAGGCGTTAAACTCCGGCCCAGTTTTCTGGCTTGCGAAAACAATGCCGTCATAGCCCACACGCACCTCGATAATGTCCGTCACACCGTTAGCGGCGCAGACTTTGATCTCGTTCTCACGGATTTGACGTGAGGCATTGGCGATATCAATCGTGTTTTCCCCAACGCCGTCACAGAACCGTTTCAAGCCAGCGGATGACCCGCCTGATTCCACGACAGGTGTCGGAAAGTCGAAGTTTTCGCCAAAGGCTTCCGCCACAATAGAGGCGTAAGGCAACACAGTAGAAGAACCGGCGACTTGCACGTTGTCGCGCGCGGCTGCGGTTGTGGCCGACACGGCCGCGATTGCCAGGCCAGAGGCCGTCAGTTTCACAAAGGACATTTGATGCTCCTGATATCAGATCTCGCGGTCACCGCCCGGTGACCTGCCCCCCGTATGTAAAGAGAGCGCAAGACGCTTTTGTTACATCTGCGTAACAGTTTTATGACAACGCAAATCTTTGTTTAAGAATCTGAATACAAGGGATTTTATGCTATCGCCGCAGGGAGGTCCCGAGGCAAAATAACAAGAAATCGGCTTCCCTGCCCTGACACCGATTGGATTCGCAAACGTCCCCTGTGGCGATTCACGATATGTTTGACGATGGCCAGCCCAAGACCGGTGCCCCCCATTTCTCGTGAGCGGTGGCTATCGATGCGATAAAACCGTTCGGTCAGACGCGGGATATGGACGCCATCAATGCCGGGTCCCTGATCTGCGACCTCCACGGTCGCGGACGGCCCGCGTAAGGACGGGTCCTCTTCGTCGGTGCGGATGGAAATCCGCACAGTTTTGCCATCCCCTCCATATTTGACGGCGTTTTCGATCAGGTTGGTGAAAACCTGTTGCAGCTGATCGGCGTCGCCGGGGACGATGAGCGTGTCCACCTCAGCATCGAGCGAACAAGTCACCTCCGCGTCCTGCAAGAGCGGCGCATTGGCATGTATCACTGTGTGTAACGTGGCCACCAAATCAACCGGCTCCGTGGGACGCACACGTTCCTGCGCCTCAACCCGGCTGAGCGATAGGAGGTCTTTGACCAACCGCTCCATGCGGCTGGCCTCTTCCTGCATCGTGCCTAAGAACCGTTCTGCTGCCGCCGGATCATCGCGCGCCGGGCCCTGCAAGGTTTCGATGAACCCCAAAAGAGCTGTGAGCGGGCTGCGCAATTCATGGCTGACATTGGCCACAAAATCGCGGCGCATCTGGCCGATTTGCTCAATCGGTGTGACATCTTCAAAGCACATCAGCACGCTGGTGCCGTCATTGGTTTCTACCGCAGAACAACTGACCTGATAGGCCGTGTCCTGAGCGCCGTCACTGGACAGGTAGCGCGCCTTTTGTGGCCTATGATCCCGAAGACAGGCCTCAATGGCATCCAAAACCGTGGGTTGGCGGATTGCGGTGATAAAGTGCCGCCCCCGGATCCCCTGCCCCAAAAGCTCAATGCCCCGCGCATTGACCCCTTGAATGCGCTCATCCTGACCGATCAGAACAGACGGAAGCGGTATGGCCTCAAGGAGCGTGTCGATATGCCCTTCGGTCATCGCGCACCGCCCCTAAACAGGCTTTAAACCTGCGCGAAACCGTTTTGCATTGGCCTGATAATGCCGCGCGGCGCGGGTCATGTCGGCAATACCTGCCTCGTCTAACTGACGCACCACTTTACCGGGGGCGCCCATGACAAGGCTGCCATCGGGAATTTCCTTGCCTTCGGTGATCAGCGCTCCTGCCCCGATCAGGCAGTTCTTGCCGATCTTGGCGCCGTTGAGCACGGTGGCGCCCATCCCGATGAGCGTATTTTCCCCGAGCTGACAGCCATGCAGCATCGCCTTGTGTCCAATCGTGCATCCCACACCAATGACCAGCGGAAAGCCCGGGTCAGTGTGCATAACCACGTTTTCTTGCACATTGCTGCCTTTGCCGACGCGAATGGGTTCATTGTCGCCGCGCAGCGTACAGCCGAACCAAATCGACACGGCCTCTTCCAGAATGACGTTCCCGATCACATTGGCATCCGGAGCCACCCAAACATCGGCCCCAAGCTCGGGCGTCGTATCGTCAAGCGCATAAATCGTCATGAGCGATCCTCAAACTCGGCTTGCAGCCGCATCACATGGGCATTGAGATCGGGTTGCTGAACGCGTCTGAGCCTAGTGACGCTGACAATTGCCTTCAGGCGTTCGGCAGTTTCAACGAGATCGTCGTTTACAAGTACATAATCATACTCGTTCCAATGGCTGATCTCGTCCCAACTTTTTTGCATTCTTTTTGCTATAACTTCATCGTTGTCTTGCCCACGGCTAACAAGTCTTCGGTGCAACTCATCTATAGAGGGAGGAAGCAAAAATATTGAAAGCGTATGTTGTCCAAGAACCGAATTTTGAATCTGCTGAGCCCCCTGCCAATCGATGTCAAACAAAACATCACGTCCGGCACTAATTGACGTTTCAACAGGTTCCAAGGGTGAGCCGTAATAGTGTCCGAATACTTGAGCGTGCTCCAACATCTTACCGGCACTTACTTTCTGTTTGAATCCCGCTTCAGTCAAAAAGTGATAGTCTTGGCCATCTATTTCTCCTTGGCGAGGAATTCGAGTCGTTGCAGACACAGAAAAGCTTATTGAAGGATCCCAAGAACATAACAATTTCGACATGGTCGATTTGCCCGCACCCGAGGGCGAGGACAAAATGATCAAAAGCCCACGCCGCGCTGTCATCGCCATCCTCCGGCTTCTTTCTTGTCACAAATACCCAAGCGCACGGCCTGCAAACCCCTATTCCACATTCTGCACCTGTTCGCGCATCTGGTCGATCACGGTTTTCAACTCCAACCCGATCGAGGTCAGCGCCGCATTCTGCGCCTTGGAACAGAGCGTGTTGGCCTCGCGGTTGAATTCCTGCGACAGGAAATCCAACTTGCGGCCGACCGGGCTTCCACCGGAAATCAGATCACGCGCGGCCTTCACATGCGCCTGCAGGCGGTCAATCTCTTCGGTCACGTCGGCCTTAACAGCGAGCGTCGCCAATTCCTGCGCGACACGCGCCTCGTCCATGCCGTCCGCGTTGTCCATCACCCGCGCAAGGGCCGACCGAAAATGCTCTTGGATTTCGGGTTTGCGTTGCTCTGCGGCATGTGCGGCTTGACCCACGAGCCCTTCGATCTGTTCCACACGTTCATTCAGGACCACTTCCAGCGCAGCTCCCTCGGTGCTGCGCATGTCTTTGAATGCAGCCAAAACCGTTTCAAAATCTGCCAGCAGGGCTTTGGACAATGCGCTTGTATCCTGTGTCTCATCCGTACTTGTGTCGAACACACCCCGCAGCGCCAGAACATCCGCCGCGTTGGCCGGGGCAAGCGAGAGCCCTTTGTCCATTGCGCGCGTTTCGATCTCGGACATGGCGTCCAGCACCTGATCCAGAAATGGAATGTCGAGCGTGGCAGCACTGCTGCCGTCTTCTTGTGTCACCCGCAGACCTACAGAAACATTGCCACGGTCCAGCGCCTTGCCCATTCGCGCGCGCAAGGCCGCTTCAAGACCTTCGATCCAATCGGGCACGCGCAACCGCAGATCAAGCCCCTTGCCGTTGACGGCGCGCAGCTCCCAGGTCCAGCTATAGCGTCCGTCCGTGCCCTTGCCGGAGGCAAATCCGGTCATCGAATTTAACACAAGCCGCGTCTCCTTGTTGCGCCGTCTTGTCCTAGCCACTCCACCCCATGAGGGCAAGCACCGACACAAGCCCTTGCTCTTTCAAGGCGTTAACCATTCTCAAAGAATCTTGAACAAATTCTTTTCGAATTGTGTAGAGTGGCGGCAGTTGGGCAAGATGTTATAGATCACATGTGTGACTCGCATCTCGGGGGATGTGTAAGCCTGTTTTTGAGCAGGTGGTGTGTTCATTTAAGTGAGTGGGGAAAACCATGAAAGACGACCAGGGACGATCGCAACAAGATGCTGTCAAAGCGAAGAAAATTGTAACGATCCAGGCTCCCGTTCCGGCCTATCGCGCCACGGAACTCGCCGAATTTGAAGCTTACTGGAACAGTATGCGCCGTGACGGGGACGTGCCGATGCGCACCGAAATTGACCCTCGTGGAATCGAATCGCTGCTGAGCAACGCCTTTGTGGCTGAAAAGATTGCACCGGGAATGGCGCGCATGCGCATTGCAGGCACGCATCTATGCGATGTGATGGGGCTGGAAGTGCGCGGCATGCCTGTTTCTTCGCTCATCGAACCGCAGGATCGTGACCGTATCGCCGACGCTCTGGTCGAGCTGTTTGAACGCCCTGCGACCCTGCGCCTGACGCTGAGTTCCAAAGGACCCGCGCCCCTAACAGGCACGCTGCTGCTTTTGCCGCTGCGCAGCGATCTTGGGGATATTTCACGCGCTCTGGGTTGTCTTGTCACCCATGGTGTTATCGGGGAGACACCTCGCCGGTTTGCCATCACCGACTGCACAGTTACGCCAATCACATCAGATGAAAGTGCGCCTTTCATTGAGGTTGCGGACGACCAGAGTTGCATCCCCGCCGCAAGTGGTCTGGATACGCCACCTTTGCCAAGCGAACGTCCGTATCTGCGACTTGTTCGCTGAACTGTTTCGAGAAAACCTCAGACGTGGATTTTCGCGAAAGGCCATGCGATGTGATGGTGTTGCGTGCTTTTCGAAGTTACTTGGTGTTTCCAGTCACAGTCGAAACGCTTCACGGTTGACCTGCACACCATATCTAGAAAACGCCTGCCGCGTCTTATGACACGGCAGGGTATAACAACTTGTCAGACATTAGTCGTCGGCGATCAACCCGCGCGTTGCGCGTTTTGACCATTACGCAGGGTTTGCAATTCTTCCGCCACCAAAAACGCCAGTTCCAGCGACTGTGAAGCGTTGAGGCGCGGGTCACATGCCGTGTGATAGCGATCAGATAAATCCTCTTCGGTCACGGCCCGCACCCCGCCGGTGCATTCGGTCACGTCCTGACCGGTCATCTCGAAATGCACGCCGCCCGGGATGGTGCCCTCGGCACGGTGCACACCAAAAAAGTCCTGCACCTCGCGCAGTACGGACTCAAAAGGCCGGGTTTTGTAGCCGGTGGAGGATTTGATCGTGTTTCCATGCATCGGATCACACACCCACGTGACCTTGGCGCCTTCGGCCTCAACCGTTTTGATCAGACGCGGCAAATGCTCAGCCACTTTGCCCGCGCCAAACCGCGCGATGAGCGTCAGACGCCCCTCTTCATTCTCGGGGTTGAGCGTGGCCAGAAGACGCTTCAAGTCGTCTTCTTCCATCGTCGGCCCACATTTGAGGCCAATAGGATTGAGCACACCGCGCAGGAAGTCGACATGCGCGCCATCAGGCTGCCGCGTGCGGTCGCCGATCCAAAGCATGTGACCTGACCCTGCCAGCCACTTGCCCGGTGTTGTGGAATCCTCGCGGCAGAGCGCCTCTTCATATTCCAGAAGCAGCCCCTCATGCGAGGTGTAGAAATCCACTGTCGCCAGCGATTCCACCTCGTCGGCGTCGACACCCGCCGCGCCCATGAAGTCCAAAGCATCGGAAATCCGCTCTGCCCAGTCTTTGTACTGCTTGACCGCCTGACCATCGGCAAATTCAGAGGTCCAGCGATGCACGTTGTTGATGTCCGCAAAGCCGCCTGTTGAAAACGCGCGCAACAGGTTCAGCGTCCCCGCCGCCTGCGTGTAGGCTTGCAGCATTTTGCCCGGATCCGGGATCCGCGCCTCAGGTGTGAAGGCCAGCTCATTGATGATGTCGCCGCGGTAGCTGGGAAGTTCCACATCGCCCACGGTCTCGGTCGGCGCGGAGCGCGGCTTGGCAAACTGCCCGGCCATCCGACCGACCTTGATCACCGGCACTTTGGCACCGTAAGTCAGCACAACTGCCATCTGCAGCATCACCTTGAACGTGTCGCGAATGGCATCGGCCGAGAACTGATCAAACGCCTCGGCGCAATCGCCACCCTGCAGCAAGAAGGCCTCTCCCCGCGACGCCGCCCCGAGCTGCTTTTTCAATCGCCGCGCCTCGCCTGCAAAAACCAGCGGCGGAAACTGTGACAACTTCGATTCAACAACGCGCAGCGCATCTGCATCGGTATAGTCCGGCATCTGAATTCGGGGTTTCGACCGCCAGTCAGATTTTGTCCAATCACTCATCGGTTCTCTCCGCCATTTGGCATATTGCGCGCGCTGTATAAGCAATCCTGCGGGCCTCTACCATATAAGTTCGACAAGAAATGTCGCAAATCACGACCTCGCACTCTTGTAATGCTCCACTTTTTCATGAAACTCGTGCCTTAGCGCAGTGCCAACGGAGTCGGGCGATGCAAAATCCAAGCGCCACAAGCCGCTCTGAGACGGACAAGCCTCGCCGCTTTGTCTTTGTTTTGCTTGATAATTTCACGCTGCTGTGCTTCTCGGCTGCGCTGGAAAGCCTCCGGATCGCCAACCGTATGGCGGGTGAGACCAAATATGAGTGGCTTTTGGCCGGCGAAGGCGGCGGTATGGTTGCCTGTTCTGCGGGGGCTGAGTTTAAATTAGATATCGACCTGGAAGAGCTGCGTCGCGATGATGTGATGCTCATTTGCGGTGGGATTGATGTGCAGGCCGCGACCACCAAAAAAGTGCTCAACTGGGTGCGGCGCGAGGCACGGCGAGGATTGACCGTTGGTGGGCTTTGTACAGCTGCTTACACAGTGGCCAAAGCTGGATTGCTGGATGGCAAGCGTGCGACGATCCACTGGGAAAACCAGGATAGTTTTGCTGAAGAGTTTGATGAGGTGGAGCTGACCAAATCGGTCTTCGTGATCGATGGCAACCGGTTGACCACGGCGGGCGGCACATCTTCTATCGACCTGATGCTCAAGATTATTGCCGATGATCATGGCGAAGGTCTTGCCAACGCGGTGGCAGATCAGCTGATCTATTCCTCGATCCGGACGGATCAGGACACGCAACGCCTGTCCGTGCCCACCCGCATCGGCGTGCGTCACCCCAAGCTGAGCCAGGTGATCCAGATGATGGAGAACAATATCGAAGAACCGATCAGCCCCTCAATCCTGGCCAAGGAAGTGGCCATGTCCACGCGGCAGCTTGAGCGGCTCTTTCGGCGCTACCTCAACCGCTCACCCAAGCGCTATTACATGGAACTGCGCCTGCAAAAAGCGCGCAACCTGCTGATGCAGACAGATATGACTGTGATCAACGTGGCACTCGCCTGCGGCTTTGCCTCACCTTCGCATTTCTCCAAATGCTACAGGTCGCATTACAACACCACGCCCTACCGGGAACGCGGAAGCCAGGCGACGCGGCTGTCGGTGTGATCCGCACTGAGCGGTTACTGCTTCGGAACGCTCGTCCGTCCGACTTACGTCCTCTTCACGAGATTTTTTCGGACCCCGCGGCCATGCGATATTGGGACAGACCGGCCTACGAGGACATTTCTCTCACACAGAAGTTTCTTGAGTGGTTCATGACGCCGGATCCCGAGAACCGGGAAGAGTATATTCTGGACCTCGATGGGACATGTATTGGCAAGGCTGGCATGTGGGCCAAGCCCGAAGTAGGTTTTATCGTTCATCCAAACTACTGGCGGCTAGGATTTGCTTTCGAGGCTATGCAGGCTCTTATACCAAGGATTTTGGATAGATTTCCGGATCTAGAAAACCTGACAGCAGAATGTGATCCGAGAAACACGTCTTCGATAGCGCTTTTGCACAAGTTGGGCTTTCGGTTAACCAGAACCGAAAAGCAAAACTTCGACTACGGCGGCATCGAAACGTGCGACACGGCGTATTTCGAATTGAAACGGGAAACTTGAACTCGCGGAGACATGTCGCCCTAAAACTCCGCCAAAAGCTCCAGCATGTCCGTATTGAACCGGAAGAACGGCACGACGACGAAATCTTCTCTTTGATGATAAAACACAGAGACATAGATATAGCTGATGCCCGTGTAGTAGGCCAAAAGCTCGCGCGCCCAGCCATTTTCCAGTTCATCGCGCAGGATTATCTCGGCCGTCTCAAAATCCTGAGGGAAAATGCCGCGCACCTGATTTTCAAGCGCGCTCAGCTGTTCAGGTGTCATTTCATCCGAGGCTCCGAAGTTCCGCATGACGACGCCGATCTGTCGGGACATCATGTTGGTGTCGAGCACCTCGCGCATATGATCATAGTCGCGAAAGACGGATTCCGGCAGGTCATCCTGCGCCCTTGCTGTGTTGACCGTGAAGGTCAGTACAAGTGTCAAAACCAAGGTCGCAATAGTAAGAAAACGCATTTGGGTCATCCTTCAGAGAGCATGACCCCACCCTCTGCCATGGCCTGTTAAGGCGTCAACCGATAAAGCGCACCGCGTCCGGCTGACAGAACCCAGATTGATCCATCCGGTGCTTCGCGCACGTCCCGCACGCGTTCGGTTTCGCGGCCTATGAATTGTTCGACCTCCTGCAGCGGATTACCATCAAGCCGGGCGAGATAGTCGAACTTGAGGGATCCAACAAAGATCGATCCACGCCATTCGGGCCAGAGCTTGCCCGAGTAAATCATCATGCCCGAGGGGGCCATGGACGGATCCCAATAGAATTCAGGCTGCTCCATGCCATCCGCTTCGGTTCCAATGCCGATCTTTTCTCCCGAATAGTGCCGACCATAAGAGATGACAGGCCAGCCATAATTGGCACCCTTGCGCACGTGATTAACCTCGTCGCCCCCTTTGGCCCCGTGCTCGGCCACCCAGAGGTTGCCCTCAAGATCCAGCGCCGCCCCCTGAGGATTGCGATGTCCCCACGACCAGATTGCCGGGCGCGCGCCTGTGGTTTGTGTGAAGGGATTGTCAGATGGAATGCCACCGTCTCGCGCAATGCGCAGGACCGATCCGTTCTCTCGCGCAAGATCCTGAGACGAAGGCCGGTCTCCCCTGTCTCCCACGGTAAAGTAGAGATACCCGTCACGTCCTTCGACCATGCGAGAGCCAAAATGCCGACCGCCAGAAGAGCCGGGTGTGATCTCGAAAATCACATCCCACCCGTCCAACCTCTCCGCAGTGTCGCCGAGCCGCGCGCGCGCCACAGCCGTGCCCGCGCCGTTGCCCTGCCGCTTGGCAAAAGTGAAATACAGCTCACGGCTTTCCGCAAAATCCTTTGGCACCAAAACGTCCAGAAGTCCGCCCTGCCCCACCGCCGCGATCTGGCCGACCCCGGCCACCGCGGCAAGTCCGCCCTCTGACAAACGCAGCAACCGCCCGTCGCGCTCTGTAATCAAAACCGAGCCATCCGGTAAGAATCCGACACTCCAGGGGTTGTCCAGCCCGCGCGCCATTTCTTCAGTTTTCAGGACACCTGAGGAAGAGGACAAGGCAAGCAAGGGTTTTGGCAAGACAGTACATGTGCCAAGTGCCGCAGCGGACGCAATCAGGGTGCGACGATTCATTCCAGCGTTCTCCTGTTGAAGCTTACTCAAAACATGGGTGCAAGTTTGGGGTGATCAAGGCGCATGGCGCATATCATTGGCGTGCGTGCTTTAACCAGAAACCCGCGCTTCCAACCTATTCACCCATCCGACTCGATTCGGTTGCGCCTCAGTTTCGACACATATGTGACCCTGCGTAATCCTGGTTTTGTTTCCGCTCAGGAACCGATCTTAAGAATGGTTAAGAACTGTTCAGAAATTTTCAGAGGTTCAAAGAGAATTAGACGAAATTGCGATGCAAAACTCTTTGTTTTTAAGCTTTGCCACATTTCCGCCCCATTTCAAAACCATCTCTCTTTGGGTCGGCGCGAACAGGGTGTGTGTTCCGTATTTACCCAAGGCGCCGCGGGTAAGTGTAGTGTGTGTAGTTTGGTAGTGTGTGAGTGATCAGCATATGTGGACGACGCGTAGAATTGATGGCGACAGGGACCTCAGGGTCACCAATCCGGACCGGATTGTCCTGACTGCGAGCCTGGTGTGTCTGACGTGTTTCCTGCTGAGTGTTGTCAAGGATACAACCTTTGGTGACGCAACTTTAGATCAGCCTCCGGCCGCAGAGACCGCCTCTGTGATCGGGGGCTGATTTTTTACGAGTATGCAGTGTGGGGATTTTAGAAAAGTGACTTCAGTACGAAGAGTTATCTCAAAAAACATTTAGAGACGTGCCACGTTCTTGCCCCGAGAGTTCAAGATGCGTGGACACCGTTGGCCGACCCTAACGCGTCTGGGGGAGATGCGGGTCGGCCAACGGACGACGCAAAATCAGTTTAGGCCGGAGAAGTTTTATGCTTAGCAAACTAAAGACGTTCATCAAAAAGGATCAGGATGGAGCCGTATCGGTGGACTGGGTCGTCCTAACGGCTGCAATCATTGGGCTGGCCGTAGGCACGATCATTGTGGTCCAGACGTCAACTGTGAATCTTGCAGACCGGACATCGGATGGTATTGCCGATCAGATCGTCGGTGCCGTGGACATTGGGGCAAGTAACACCGGTTCCGGCTCGTAGGCCAAAGGCAATCAGGCGCGTTTGCTGTCGATCCGGGCGACGCCCAGCACATCGAGAATCTTGGCTTCGATATCTTCGGCATTCAAGCCGGCCACAGCGTACATATCCGCTGGGCTTGCCTGATCGATAAACACATCCGGCAACACCATTGAGCGGAACTTCAAGCCTCTGTCGAAGACCTCGTTTTCCGCCAGACACTGCGCCACATGGCTGCCAAAGCCGCCAATGGCACCCTCTTCGATGGTGATGAGCGCTTCGTGCCGGGCCGCAAGATCCAACACCAGGTCTTCGTCCAGCGGCTTGGCAAAACGGGCATCCGCCACGGTAGGTGAAATGCCCTTGGCCTCCAGAGCTTCACATGCTGTGAGCACTTCTCCAAGCCTTGTGCCGAAAGACAGAAGAGCCACTTTTGATCCCTGGCGGATCATCCGGCCTTTGCCGATCTCCAGAACCTCGCCGCGCTCGGGCATGTCTACGCCCTGCCCCTCCCCACGCGGATAACGGAAGGCAATCGGCCCTGTGTCATGCGCCACGGCGGTTGCCACCATGTGCTTTAACTCTGCCTCATCGGCGGCGGCCATCACGGTAAAGCCCGGCAGGTTTGCCAGATACACCACATCATAGCTGCCTGCGTGGGTTGCGCCATCGGCCCCCACCAGCCCTGCGCGATCAATGGCAAATCGCACTGGCAGACGTTGGATCGCCACATCATGCACAACCTGGTCGTAGCCGCGCTGCAGGAAGGTTGAGTAGAGCGCACAGAATGGTTTCATGCCCCCCGCCGCCAGACCGGCTGAGAATGTCACGGCGTGCTGTTCGGCAATGCCCACGTCAAAGCACCGGGACGGGTAGCGTTTGGCGAACAGGTCAAGCCCCGTGCCATCCGGCATCGCTGCCGTGATCGCACAGATCTTGTCATCCTCGGTGGCATGGTCGAGCAACGCTTCGGCAAAAACCTTGGTGTAGCTGGGCGCGTTAGAGGGTGCTTTCTTTTGCTCGCCAGTCACCACGTCGAATTTCGCCGTCGCATGTCCGCCGTCGCGGCTTGTCTCAGCGGGCGCGTACCCTTTGCCCTTTTTGGTGAGTATATGAATGAGGATCGGTCCTGTGGCCCGGGATTTCACCGTGCGTAACACCGGCAGAAGCTGATCCATGTCGTGGCCGTCGATCGGTCCGAGATAGGAAAACCCAAGCTCTTCAAAAAGCGTGCCACCGACAGCCATGCCTTTCAGCATTTCCTTGGCACGTCTGGCGCCTTCCTGAAACGGTTCGGGCAAAAGCGAGACGGCCCCCTTGGCGGCGGCCTTGAATTCCTGGAACGGCTCTCCAGCGTAAAGGCGCGACAGATAGGACGACAGCGCTCCAACCGGCGGGGCAATCGACATTTCATTGTCATTGAGGATCACAATGAGCCGTTTGCCCAAATGCCCGGCATTGTTCATCGCTTCAAATGCCATGCCCGCTGACATGGCGCCATCGCCAATCACGGCAATCGCATCGCCATGCCCGGTTTCACAAGCCCCGCCAAGATCACGCGCGACGGCAAACCCAAGCGCGGCACTGATCGAGGTTGAACTGTGCGCCGCGCCAAACGGATCATAGGGGGATTCCGAGCGTTTGGTGAACCCGCTTAATCCGTCCTTTTGACGAATCGTGCGAATGCGGTCCCGCCGCCCGGTTATGATCTTGTGCGGATAACACTGGTGGCTCACATCCCAGATGATCTTGTCGCGCGGGGCATCAAAAACGTGGTGCAAAGCCACGGTCAGCTCAACAACGCCCAGACCGGCCCCAAGGTGCCCACCGGTCTCAGACACGGCCGCAACCGTCTCCGCGCGCAGCTCATGCGCCACTTGCGTCAGCTGTGCATCCGACATCTGCTTTAGATCAGCGGGGCTGGAGACCTCGTCCAGCAGGGGTGTGTGCGGGCGCGTCATGCATCACCCTCCTTATCCGTCATTGGCCTCAGGCCTGCCGCGAGATAACGAAGCGCGCCAGATGTCGCAAGGTTTCTGCGGTCTCACCATAAAGAGATAGGCTGTCACAGGCTTGTTCAACAAGGTCCGAGGCGCGGCTTTTTGCCTCCTCCAACCCAAGCAGAGACACAAATGTGGCTTTGCCCGCCGCTGCGTCCTTGCCCACGGCCTTGCCAACGGTGCCTACGTCGCCGGTTTCGTCAATCACATCGTCCTGAATCTGAAACGCCAGGCCAAGTGCGGTGGCATAGTTTTGCAAAGGCACAGGATCAGCATTCGCCATCACAGCCCCCGCTGTCGCGGCCCAGCCAAAGAGGGCACCGGTTTTGCCAGCCTGAAGTGTGGTGATTTCCTCAAGGTTCAACGGGACATCTGCGGTTTCCGCGGCAATATCAAGCGCCTGTCCCAGAACCATGCCTTGCTGACCTGCCGCACGGGCAAGCCGCAAGCCCAATTCAGACCGCGCGGCGACATCCGCTACGCCATCGGGGTGCAGCACCATTTCAAAGGCCAGAGACTGCAGAGCGTCGCCCACCAGCACTGCTGTGGCCTCGTCCCATTTGATATGCACGGTTGGCTGGCCACGCCGCAGATCGTCATCATCCATGCAAGGCAGATCATCATGCACAAGGCTATAGGCATGAAGCGCTTCGATCCCGGCTGCGGGATAAACAGCATGGGTCGCTTCAATATCATGCAACCGGGCTGTTTCCATAACCAGAAACCCGCGCAGGGCTTTACCCCCTGCAAGCGCATGGCGCATCGCAGCGCTAAGGTCCGTCTCACCCGTAATATGTGTGTCCAGACAGGTCTGGATCCGGGCAGCATCCGCCGCCAGCGCATACTGCAGCATCAAAGTCCCTCGACAGGTGTCGTTCCCTTGGGCGTGCCGTCGGCATCCAGCGTGATTGCCGCAACCTTTTCCTCGGCCTCTTTCAGCTTGTCCTCGCACCGCTTCTTGAGCGCGGCACCGCGTTCGTAAAGGCTGATGGATTGCTCCAGAGGCACATCGCCTCTTTCAAGCCGCGACACCACCTCTTCCAACGCTTTCATGGCGTCCTCGAAGGACATCTCGGGAATGGGCGTCTCGGTCATGGCGGGGTCCTGTCGTGTTCATGTCGCGCCACCATAAACACGGCGCGCGACAGGTTCAATTCAGTTGACGCCTTTTGAGCCATCGGAAAGGATGCGCCATGTCCCCTGCGTCCGAGTCCAAGATCCCCCCCCTGCCCGACCTGGATGCGTTGGCTGAGGTGACGGCAAAGTTTGAAGCAGCCAGCGCAGAAGACCCAATTTTTGAAACCGCCGATCCAAGTGAGATCATACGTCATGTCGAGGGCAAGCGCGTGATCCTGAGGGGTATGCTGGGGGTGCGCCCAACAGTCTTTCGTGTCTTTCTGAGCGATCCCGAGGCTTGCCTGCGTGATTGGAACGAACTGCAGCGTGTTTGGACCTACATGAACGCAGGCGACGCGCAGGTCTGCAGGCCTTTGGCCTGTGCCGCGAAAGCCGGAATTGTGGCCCTTGCCGATATCCCCGGCACCCCATTGCTGGAGCTGTTCTATGATAGCGCGCCGGATAAACGCGCCAAATGGCTCAAACCGGCGGCGCACTGGCTTCGCACCTACACCACTCCGACCGAAACCCATGCCGCGGTCGACACACGGCAATGGATTGCACGCGCTGAACGGGGGCTGGAGGCACAAGCGTTTAATCGGCTGCGCAAACTGGAGCAGAGCATCCTCATAGAGATCAAACGCCTCGCTGGCGCCATAGCTCGCAAAGACTGGCGCAAGGCCATCAGTCATGGGGATTTTCATCCCAACAATCTGATTGCAGAGAAGACACGCCTGACTGGCATAGATTGCGGTGGTTCGCTGCCTGCGCCGATCTATAAGGATATGGCGCGGTTCCTGATGCATATGGGACGGCGCGGGATGATACCCTCGGGCAAAATGCGGCTCGGGGTCGACGCCGAAGGTCTTGATGCTTTCGCCGATACATTTGCAATGGATGAGGTGGAACGCAATGTGATCCTGCCCTTCTTTCTCGGAGCAGAGGCACTGATGCGCGCTGAAACCAGAGACTTGTCGACATCGCGTGTTCGACGCGCGCAGGACATGTCCGAGGCGCTTCTTGAAGATCTGAAGGCCATTGGGACATAAGGGCAAAAGCTTTTTGAAAGCTTTTGCGAAATCCTTTCTGAAAGGATTTTACCGCCCTTTAAACAGCCCGCCGAGAATGCCGCGCACGATCCGCCGGCCTGTGGTGCCTTTGAGTTCTTTCACAACCACATCCAAAACGGCACCACCAAAGCTCTCGGTCTTTTTGCGGGAGCGCGAGCTGGATCGCTCAACGCGCGACCCCGAATACCGCCGTCCGGCATTGAATTCGCGTTCCGCGGCGGATTGTTCTTCTGCGCGAGTTTCTGCGTCTTCGGCTTCTTTTGCAGCTTTCTCAGCGCGCTCCTGAAGCATCTCAAACGCGGATTTGCGATCCAGCGGTGTTTCGTATTTTCCAGCCACAGGGGAGGATACCAGCACCTGTTTGCGCATCGCATCATCAATTGGGCCAAGTTTCGAGGATGGCGGGCGGATAAGTGTGCGTTCCACGATGCCCGGCACGCCCTTGTCTTCAAGCATCGAGGTCACAGCCTCGCCCACGCCGACATCCCGTATGGCGTCCACCGTGTCGAAACGGTTGTTCGGGCGATAGGTTTCGGCGGCGCGTTCCAGCGCCTTGCGATCCCGTGCGGTGAAGGCGCGCAAGGCGTGCTGCACCCGGTTGCCAAGCTGGCCCAGAATGTCCTCGGGCACGTCGTCGGGGTTTTGGGTGATGAAATAGACGCCAACCCCTTTGGAGCGGATCAGTCGCGCCACCTGTTCAACTTTATCAACGAGCGCTTTGGGGGCGTCCTCAAAGAGCAAATGCGCTTCATCAAAGAAGAACACCAGCTTGGGTTTGTCCGGGTCGCCAACTTCGGGCAGTGTTTCAAAAAGCTCGGACAGAAGCCAAAGCAGGAACGTCGCATAGAGCCTTGGCGCGCCCATCAGCTTGTCTGCCGCCAGCACATTGATCTGCCCGCGCCCGTCCGGGGCCACACTCATCAGGTCATCGAGATCAAGTGCCGGTTCTGCAAAGAATTGTGTCCCGCCCTGATTTTCCAGAACAAGCAAAGATCTCTGGATCGCACCCACTGATTGGGCCGAGACATTGCCATAGCGCAAGCTCAACTCACCGGAGTTTTCTCCGACCCACACGAGCAAGGATTGCAGATCCTTGAGGTCCAGAAGCGGCAACCCCTGTTCATCGGCCACACGGAACGCGATGTTCATCACCCCTTCCTGCGCCTCGCTGAGCTGCATCAGACGGCTGAGAAGCAACGGGCCCATTTCGGCAACCGTTGCGCGGACCGGGTGGCCCTGCTCTCCAAAGAGATCCCAGAATGTGACCGGAAAAGCCTCGTAGCGGTAGTCGTCAAAGCCAATCTGTTTTGCGCGCTTCATAAATGCGTCGTGCAGCTTGAAGGTTTCGCTGCCTGCCGCGGCCAATCCAGACAGATCGCCTTTCACATCCGACAGGAAGACCGGCACCCCGGCGGACGAAAACCCTTCGGCCAGAATCTGGAGCGTCACGGTTTTCCCGGTGCCAGTCGCGCCCGCAATCAAGCCATGGCGGTTGGCATATTTCAGCGTGAGCCCCTGTTTTTCGGCGTAATCCACACCACCGCCGCCCAAAAAGATACTGTTTTCCAAGGCCCTGCCCCCACGTCAAAAAAATACCACGGTGTGAACATACAAAGTTAACGATTGGATGCCATACCTTATCGTGATCCCGGACGCATGTCCTCTTGGTCCGGGATGACTTCCTCCCTGTCAGACTGGCCGCGCTCATTTGCGCGGCCCTTTTTTTCTTCAGGCGCTGCGCGGAATAGCGCCGCAAAACGGCCCGAAAACAAAATTCTAAATTAACCTGTTGACGGGTCACATGAAGTATCCTAGCGTCTCGCTCAATGAATAAGTCGGCCAGTCCGGCAGGGAGAAACAGGGAAAGAGACCGAAAGGTCTCTTTTCTTTTTTCGGGGGTGTCCTTGCGCACATTTTTATTGTCTTCGCCATGATATGGAACGGCAGAAAATTGCCTTGCACAGGTCAATTTGCTGCGATTTTATCCTGACACTCTGCGCAGGCCATGTTAGAGCGCTGCGACAACGGACGAGCAACATATTGGGGAGCACATGCCCACATTTATTCGTACATTGCCTTTGATTGCGCTTCTCGGCATGGGATCGCCGCTTTGGGCGCAAGAAACAGAAACCTCCGAGGCGGAGCCGGCGCAAACGGAAGATACGGCACAAGAGGCTCAAACCGAAGCACCTGCCGAGCCGGGCAACCCGGATGCAGGGCTGGATTTGGGCCGTGAGGTCACGAATGACGAAGAGGCCTATATCAAGGAAACCTATGGCGACTGGCAACTTCAGTGTTTCCGCTCTGAAGCCGGGGAGGATCCGTGCCAGATGTACCAGTTGCTGCGCGAGGACGCGGGCAACCCGGTTGCTGAGTTTACCATTTTCAAGCTTCCCGGGAATGGACAGGCCGTGGCGGGCGCGACCATCGTCGTCCCCCTTGGCACGCTGTTGCCTGAGGGGTTAAAGCTGTCAGTGGATGGCGGCACGGCCAAAGGGTACAGCTATTCCTTTTGCTCGTTGGTTGGATGCTTTGCCCGTATCGGCTTTACGGAACAGGACATCGCGAGTTTTCGCGCAGGTGTCGCCGCCACGCTGACACTCACTCCCGCCCAGGCTCCGGATCAGCAGGTTGTGATCAACGCGTCGCTGAGTGGCTTTACCGCCGCCTATAACGAAGTGTCCGTGGCTGGCACACAGAACTAAAGCATTTCGCGATCATCTGTGAGTCAGGTGTATCGTGAAACGCTTCAAAGCTTACCACAAAGAGCTGACTGAAAAGCCGTCAACACATGTTGGCGGCTTTTTTGCGGGTTAGCACGTTTACCGCGCTGTGGTCAGCCGGTCACCAAAAGCAACGACCGATATTGCGCGTCGGCACAAACATAGAGCATGCGTTCTTACGTGAAGCGCTTAAGTGCCAGCACGGCGTTCAATCCGCCAAAGGCAAAAGCGTTGCTCAGCGCCACATCAACCTTGGCCTCACGCGCCACGTTGGGCACCACATCAAGCGCGCATTCCGGATCGGGTTCTTCGTAGTTGATTGTGGGTGCAATCACCCCATCACGCAGCGCCATGATGCAGGCCAAGAGCTCGACCGCGCCGGTGCCACCGATCAGGTGGCCATGCATCGACTTGGTGGACGACATCATCAGCTTATCCGCATGCGCGCCAAACGCGTCTGCCACGGCGGCACTTTCGGTCTTGTCATTGGCCGCCGTGCCGGTGCCATGGGCGTTGATATAGCCCACGTCGCTGCAATTCACGCGCGCATCTTTCATCGCGCCCTTGATGGCGCGCGCCGCGCCGTTCTTGGAGGGCATCACGATATCGGCCGCATCCGAGGACATGGCGAACCCGGCCACTTCGGCAAGGATCTCAGCACCGCGTTTTTTGGCGTGCTCATACTCTTCAAAGACAAAAATGCCCGCGCCCTCGCCCTGCACCATCCCGTTGCGGTTGGCCGAGAACGGACGGCATGCGTCCTTGGACATGACGCGCAGCCCTTCCCAGGCTTTTACGCCGCCAAAGCATAACATGGATTCTGATCCGCCGGTGACCATCACCGGGGCCGCACCGCCATGTACAAGTTGAAAGGCCTGGGCCATGGCGTGATTTGAGCTGGCGCAGGCGGTCGAGACGGTAAAGCTTGGGCCTTTGAGATTGAACTCCATCGACACATGGCTGGCGGCGGCGTTGTTCATCAGTTTGGGCACGACAAAAGGGTGCACCCGATTTTTGCCATCCTCATAGACCGTCCGATAGTTTTCATCGAGCGTGGTCATCCCCCCGCCTGAATTGCCAAGCACCACCCCGGCCCGTGCGGCCAATGCGCCGGAAAACTCCAACCCGGATTGCGAGATTGCCTCGCGTGCAGCAATCAGGGTGAATTGTGTGAACCGGTCATAGAGGGCCAATTGCTGTCGGTTGAACCGGTCCTCAGGGTCATAGCCCTGTACCTGACCGCCGATCTTGATGGCAAGCCGATCGACGTCGGGAATGTCCAGCGGGCCAATTCCACACCGCCCTTCGCGCATCGCCTCAAACGTATCGGGAACGTTCTGCCCCAACGCATTGATCGTTCCCGCGCCGGTGATGACGACCCGTTTCACCCGTGCTGTTCCGCCACGAGCCGTTCGATCCCTTTCAGGATCGAGGCCACCGATGTGATGTCAAAATCGCTCTCCTGCGGCGCGTTGGCATTGAAAGGGATAGAGATGTCAAACGCCTCTTCTATAGCGAAAATACTTTCCACCAGCCCAAGGCTGTCGATCCCGAGATCCTCAAGCGTGCTTTCGAGCGTGACATCGGACGGCTCTAGCACCGCCTGTTCGGCAATGATCTCGATGACGCGAGTCTTTATGCTATCCACCGACGTGTCCATGTCTTGCACCCTCTTTATGGCCACGAGGGTGATTTAGTCACTCTGACCCGGCTTGGAAACCGTTTTCTTAAGCTCCGCCACGTCAGCAAAGAGGCGTTTGAGGCGTCGAAAGCCTTTGAAGACTTCCATGGTGGTCTCCATTTTCATTGCCGGGTAGCCCAGCATCACACGGCCTTCGGGGATATTGGAGAGCACAATCGTGCCGCCCCCGGTGATCACGTTGTCGCCGATAAAGATATTATCGCTGACGCCGGTTTGTCCGCCCAGCACCACGTTGTTGCCGATCCGAGTGGACCCCGCAATGCCGACACAGCCGCACAAGAGAGAGTCGTTTCCAATCTCAACATTGTGCCCGATCATCACCAGATTATCGATCTTGGTGCCATTGCCGATGCGCGTGTCCCGGATTGTGCCGCGGTCGATGGTGCAGTTCGAGCCAAGCTCCACATCATCGCCGATACGCACGGCTCCCAAACTGTTGATCCGGGTCCAGGCCTGCGCATTGGTGCCATCTTGCGAGCCCAAAGTCTGGCGCGCCTGCTCGACGTTGGATTTCTCCGGCGTGACATAGGAAAATCCGTCACCGCCGACGACAGCGCCGGGTTGTGCGATAAACCGGTCGCCAATGACCACACGCGCGCCAATGCGGACACCTTCCCGCAGGAATGCTTTTTCGCCCAGCACGGCGTCGGCCCCGACAAAGGCTTGCGGGCCAATCACGCTCCCGGCCCCGATCCGTGCCCCGGCACAGACCACGGCCAAAGGCCCAACCGTAACGCCCTCGCCCAGTTCAGCGCTTGTATCCACGACTGCGGAGGGGTGAATGCCGGTGTCCCATCCTTGACCGGGGTCGAACATGGTGGTCAGACCTGACATGACATAGCGCGGACGCGGAGCGACAATTGCGGCGTCCAGCCCCAGGGCCTGCCAGTCTGCGCCGTCCCAAACAACGGCGGCGCGCGCAGCACCCTCACCAAGTGTGTCGGCATATTCGGGTTTCATCGCAAGTGCCAGATCATCACGTCCGGCATCCACCGGCTCGGCCACGCCGGTTACTTCCAGCGCGCCGTTGCCAAGTGCTGTTGTGCCGAGCGCCTTAGCGATTTGCTCAACCGTATAGCCCATGCGACTCCCCCCTGCTTCTCAGGGGAAGCCTTTAGCCTTGAACGGCGTTTAACGAAACCCCTGCCCGTTCGAGCGCTGACCAAATCTTGGCGTCGCGTCCGTACACATCGCTGCGGAAACGCACCACACCTTTGGCGTCACTCACAGCCGTGCGATAGATGATATGCACCGGAACGTGGGTGTCGAGATGCACATAGGTCTCTTTGCCAGTGTCCAGAGTGTTGTGGAACGCCGCCTTGGGATCGGCCTCTTGTTTGGACAGAATTTCATAGGCAAAATCAAACGGATCGGCCAGGCGGATACAGCCATGGCTGTAGGCCCGCACTTCGCGAGAGAACAGGTCTTTGTGAGGCGTATCATGCAGGTAGATGTTGTACTTGTTCGGGAACATGAACTTCACCAGCCCCAAAGCATTACGCGGTGATGGCGGCTGTTTCAGCGCAAACGGAAAAGTCCGCGCACTGTAGGCGGCAAAATTGGCAGAACCACGGCTGACCGTCTGGCCTTTTGAATTGACCACCCGCAAATGTCCCAGTGCATTGGGGTTGGCGCGCAGCTTGGGCAGATACTCTTTGACGGCAATGGAGCGCGGGACATGCCATGTCGGATTTATGACCATATGCTCCATTTCATCGGAGAACTCAGGGCTGCGCCGTCCGTCCTTGTGCATTCCTATGACAGCACGGGTGCGGAATGTCTCATGGTCATTGTCCATGATCCGCGCGCTGAAATCCGTCAGGTTCACGAGGATATGCCGCTCGCCCTTTCCGCCGGGAAAGTTGAGCCAGCGTTCACGTTCCATCGCCACAATAACCGATTTGAGCCGGTCCGCAGCCGATACGTTGATTGCTTGCAAGGTTGCCTTGTTCGCGATCCCATCAGGCTCAAGCCCATGTTGCTCCTGAAAGCTGCGCACCGCAGCCTCGATGCCGCGGTCGTAGCTTTGCGTGACCGAACGCGGCATAAAACCCTTGCGCACCAGGCGGTTACGAAGCGCGACAACAGAAGGTCCGGTCGCACCTGGCTTCAGGGATTTGGCAGAGACCTTTTCACCCCAACCGCCTTCGGCAACGCGCGTCTCCAGCTGAAGTTTTGCTTTCATGAGGCGCGCATATTCATTGCTTTGCGGAGCCAGAGTGCGGAAATACTCGAAAGGATCTCCAGCCTGGAATTTTGCCAGCGACGCCTTGCGATCCCGATACGGAACCTCGCGCTTGATGTTGTTGACGACATCTCCCGGAGTCAGGAGCCCTGTCTGCATGTCCCGCGACAGCCGCAGGAACATCTTACTCATCGCCACTTCTGCAAAGCCGAGATCACGTGTGTTGCGCGCATCCTGCAAGGTGGTCATCAGTGTTTGAGTGTCATACCGCGCAGCCGGCAGCCCATGCATTTCGACCGTTTCGAGCGCCCGGAAAAGCGCCTGGCGACGGGCTTGACCTATCGCATCGTCACGCGTCCAGACCGGGGAGTACCCGGTGCTTTGATAAAAGCCAGCCAAGTCGCGGTCTTTTGCAGCGGCTTCCGCAATGGCCTGTTTGTAAGCCATGCCCTGCGCCGCGGCAGGTTGGCTCAAAAGGTAAAGAAGTGACAGCACCAGTGTGAGAAACGCTAAGGCGATCACCACCGTGGCGGATGTTTTCTGTGTCTCTGCTTTGACCTGGGCGTCTTTTTGACGATTGTTGAAAACCCGGTCAAAACTGCCTGCTCGATTATGGTCGCGCATATGTCTTAATCTCCCCAAAAGCACAGATAATACGCCTGTGTAACGACAGTGTGTTTGTCACCAGCAAAGATGTCCAATCAATTTTGCTTGGTTGATAAAAACCTGCGTTTCTTCAAGGGGTGTGGCGCAGAGTATCCGTACGGTTTAGCAACTTTGAGTAAAAATTGCGCAAAATTTCGCCGAAAACTGTTGATCTTGGCCCTTTGGCGACTTCACCCCTTGGTAACTGATTCTCGTTATGCAATAACCACCCCACATCTGGGGACAAGGTGGTACGATTGCCTCTGCTAAGGTGATCTTACGCAGCGACGGGACAGGCGCTAACGCGATGAAAAACAACAGCTCTTTGGGCATGAATAGGCGTGCTCTACTTGGTGCTTTTGCCGCGACGGTCGTAACGGCTTCACCAACATTCACAAACGCCGCAGGCTTTCTTCGAGGTGCGGGCGATATCCGCAGACTCAAGATGGCGTCACCTCGCACTGGTGAGAAAATCGACACAATCTACTGGATTGAGGGCGATTATATCAAAGACGCGGTGAAAGAGATTCATCTTTTTATGCGCGACTGGCGCACCAACGACGTTCACAATATTGACCTGCGCACTATCGACGTTATGGCCGCGGCGCATAACCTGATGGACACGCGCGAACCTTACCTTTTGTTGTCCGGCTACCGCAGTCCGAAAACCAACGCGATGCTGCGGTCCCGCTCTCGCGGCGTGGCCAAGAATTCGCGCCATATGGTTGGTCAGGCCGCCGATCTTCGTCTCAACTCACGTTCCGTGAACCAGATGTTCCGCGCGGCCAAAGCCTGTCGTGGCGGTGGCGTCGGGCGCTACTCAGGCTCGAACTTCGTGCACATGGATTGTGGCCCGGTTCGCACCTGGGGCGGTTAAACTCACAATACGTGCCTTTGGCCCCAAGCACCGGCTCTAGCGAGGCCGGTGTTTTTGTTTTAACGCTTGTGGTACACGGCTAATTTTGTTGTTTCACAAACATCTTCGACACCATGACGTTTTACATCGCCGCGGCAAGCGCAGATCATATTCACCAGATTTCCGATATTTGGCACCGAGGCTGGCATGATGCGCATGACGGCATCGTCCCCGATGCCCTTCGTCGATTACGTACTGAAGAAAGTTTTTTGACACGTGCCAAGAACAGAGTGCAGCACACTCTGGTCGCGATCTCGGACGAGGGCGTGATTGGGTTCGCAATGACTCAGCAAGACGAACTCAATCAAATGTATGTCTCAGAACAGGCGCGCGGCACCGGTGTGGCCCGTGCACTTATAGACGCCGCCGAGGCACATCTGCGGGAGGCTGGTTACGCGTGCGCCTGGCTCGCATGTGCCATGGGCAATGAGCGTGCCATGCGGTTTTACAAAAAATGCGGCTGGATTAACCAGGGCCGCCGCCCGGTCGAAGTAGACACACAGGATGGCCCATTTACGCTTGATGTATGGCGCTACGAAAAGCGCGTGGGCTGAGACACCCTACCCCAGCTTGGCCAGCCGTGCCTCACGTAGACGCGCAAAGTCATCCCCGGCGTGATAGGAGGAGCGTGTCAAAGGCGTGGCCGAGACCATGTGAAACCCTTTGCCATAAGCCGCCTTCTCATAGGCCTTGAATTCATCGGGATGCACAAAACGGTCCACTGCATGATGTTTGGGCGTGGGCTGCAGATACTGACCAATAGTCAGAAAGTCGATGTCCGCCGCGCGCATGTCGTCCATCACCTGATGCACCGCCTGACGATCTTCGCCCAGCCCAACCATGATGCCGGATTTGGTAAAGATCGTCGGATCCAACTCTTTCACCCGCTGCAACAGCCGCAGGCTGTGGAAATAGCGCGCGCCGGGCCGCACCTCTGGATAGAGCCCTGGCACGGTTTCGAGATTGTGGTTGAAGACATCCGGTTTCGCCTCAACGACAACCTCAAGCACATCGGGTGCGCAGTTGAGAAAGTCAGGCGTGAGAATTTCGATCGTTGTTTTCGGAGAACGATGCCGGATGGCCCGAATGGTTTGGGCAAAGTGATCTGCGCCGCCATCTTTCAGGTCGTCGCGGTCAACGGAAGTCACCACAACATGATTAAGACCCAGCTTTTGCACCGCATCCGCCACGCGGCCCGGCTCGAACACATCCAGATCCTGAGGCTTGCCCGTCGCGATGTTACAGAAAGTACACCCGCGCGTGCAGATCTCGCCCATGATCATCATCGTGGCGTGCCCTGCATTCCAGCATTCACCGGCATTGGGGCAACCAGCCTCTTCACAAACCGTGACCAGTTTGTTCTCGCGCATGATTTTGTGCGTTTCCCGATACTTGCGACCCACGGGGGCTTTGACACGAATCCAGTCCGGTTTCTTCGGCTGTGCATTGTCAGGCCGATGAGCCTTTTCCGGATGGCGCTCGGACGGAATTTTGAGGTCTCGCACGGATCATTCCCCTGCAAATGGTTTGGTAACCTCCGCTATGTATAAGCATCCAAGGTGGGTTTTACGAGTTTTGCGGTCGTCTCCCGGATCGGAGGTCACCGCGTGTCACCAGTTCCCACCAGTTGTGCGACGTAGAGAAGTTGTCTGGCCCGCGTTTAGAGCGCGGGCCTTTTTTTGTCGATACGCCGAAACGTCGCGGGGTTTTATCCCATCATTCCCGCAGCTTCGCCCATCTGATCGTAATGTCGCTTGAGCCGCTGCAAAGCGATGCGCAGAACGATCTTTCCGGACCGCGCCGACCATCCCATGTCCTTCTCGGCACTTTCCAACCCTTCCAGAAAACAACAGCACCGCAATACGACATCCCCAAGACCCGGTCCCAGATCACGCAGAGCGCCCGTCACCCGCGTGCGCGCCGCCGTCACGTTTTCGGCTTCCTTGCCCAAAGGCACAACATTCGGTTCACCTGTTAAAAACACATCCCAGTTCTGGCCTTTGGGGTCGCCAAGCTGTGC
The DNA here is from genome assembly GCA_947496175.1 of uncultured Roseovarius sp. Classification (GTDB taxonomy): domain Bacteria; phylum Pseudomonadota; class Alphaproteobacteria; order Rhodobacterales; family Rhodobacteraceae; genus Roseovarius. The sequence continues at coordinate 584,478 of CANMBU010000003.1, read as the reverse complement.
CATCTCAAAGTCCTCACGAAGCCGTTCTCCGGCGCGCACGAGGCTGTCCGACAGGAAGCGTTCACCATCCTTGTCACGGCGACGGGATAGCAAGATTAGGGGGGATTCACTGCTGATGAATTTCTGACGTTTTTTTGCATCTCGCCTGGTCGCATCGACCTCGGAATGCAAGCTCCCTTCAGAAGCCTCTGCAAGGCCTAATGCGGCATTCTCTTGCTCGGCCAAGAGCTGAGCCAGCATGGAGCGGCCTGCGGACGTCACCCGGTATCGCGATACACGCCCTGAACTGTCGCACCGGATCCATGCATTGAGGGCCATTGCCTCGGCAATATCACGGTCCACCACGGCAGTTCTGTTGGCCCCCGACTGATATTCCCGGACGACAACTGCCTTGTCCATGTCCGCACCCACGGCAAGAACCGCGCCGGATTCGCACAATCGCCGCAAGACCCTCACCGCATGGCGTTTCAGCCGCTCTTCAGTGAGCGTAAGGTCAAAGGTGTCACATGGGTTTTGGTTTGGATCTGCTGAGTGCGAAACCTTAGCACCGTGAGCCGCCGCAACATGTGGCCCCAATCGCCGCAATGCATCATCAACAAGAATGTCGTCGCGGCGCGATTCAAACGCGCGCACCTGACGCGACACCGTGGATGCATGGCACCCGGCTTGCCGCGCCAAAGACCGGATCGACGCCCCGCCCTCGGTATGTGCGACATAGTTCAAGGCAGCGCGTGGCACCCAGGTTAAGGTTCCGTTCCCGTGCGTATCCTGAACCTGACTATTTGGCATGAATTACCCTCCTGTTTGCGTTCCAAGCCTGTGCCCAACAGTTTGAAATCTAAACATCCACAGACTTATCCACATCCAACAAACTACCTAAGGTTGTTTTCGTTACCACTTGGTTAATTTGTGCATGCATGGGCAACAGTTGTTTTGAAAACGTAAACAATGTTGAAGTCGTCCGAGCGGTGGTTTGGAGTTTTCCGCAACACCCTTAAAGGTTGTGCAAAAGATCACACAGTTCGAATCCAAGGGAGACAACCATGTGTGATATCTTGAACAAGCTGGACGCCATAAAACGCCCGCGCCTGCTGATCCGCGCGGCACGGATCGGTTCTATGGAATATCGTCGTGACACACATCTGACCCGGCATTTCAAAGACGGGTATCCAAGCCGTAGCAAAGACGCTTTGGAACACCTCATAAAAATCGAGTCAGACCTCGATGCAAAGCGCAGCGACGCCGTTGCAGGCTATTCAGTGGCGCATCATGTTGAGGTTCTTATTGCGATGATGGGCGAAGCACGCATCTTGCGCTCCGCCCACACGCATTGAAAATCAGGCGAAGGCGTCGGGCATAGACGCTTTCTTTTCAGCCACGAAAGCGTTTATGGCCTCTTCAATGCCGGGATCAAGCGCAGGTTTCTGATAATTGGCCAGCATCTGCTGCATCTTGGCATGGGCAAGCGTCATCGTATCGCGTTCACCCTCTTCGGCCCATGTCTCAAACGGCTTGTAGTCCAGTACATCTGTACGCCAGAAGGCCGATTTGAAATTGGCTTGAGTATGTGCGCATCCAAGATAGTGCCCGCCCGGCCCCACTTCGCGAATGGCATCCATGGCCTGGCCGTTTTTGTCTATCTCAACGCCCTTCGCGAGGTGATGCAGGATGCCAAGCTGATCGGCGTCCATGACGAATTTCTCGAAAGAGGACACCAGACCGCCTTCGAGCCAACCGCAGGAATGCAGCATGAAGTTCACACCCGACAAAAGCCCCATATTCAGGCTGTTGGCGGTTTCATAGGCGGCCTGCGCATCGGGGAGCTTCGAGCCGGTAAACGACCCGGCCGAGCGATACGGCAGCCCCAGACGCCGGGCCAATTGTCCTGCGCCATAGGTGATATGCGCAGCCTCAGGCGTGCCAAATGTGGGCGCGCCGGAATTCATGTCTATTGAGGTAACGAACGTGCCCATAATGACCGGCGCACCGGGGCGGCAGAGCTGATTATAGGCAATTCCGGCGAGGACCTCTGCCATCACCTGAGTGAGTGTACCTGCGACCGAGACCGGAGCCATGGCGCCGCCCACGATGAAGGGCGATACGATACAGGCCTGGTTGTTCTGGGCGTAAACCTCCATCGCGCCCATCATCACATCGTCGAATGTCATTGGCGAGTTGATGTTGATGAGCGAGGTCATCACCGTGTTGTCCTGCACAAAGTCTTTGCCGAACAAAAGACCGCACATATCCACGCTGTCCTGCGCGCGGCTGGGTTCGGTGACCGATCCCATAAAGGGCTTGTCCGACAGCACCATATGAGCGCGCAGCATATCGAGGTGACGCTTGTTCACTGCGACATCCGTAGGCTCACACACGGTTCCGCCCGAATGGTGCAGCCATTTGGACATATACCCAAGCTTCACGAATTTTTCGAAATCTTCCATCGTCGCATAGCGACGGCCGCCATCCATATCCCGCACGAAGGGCGGGCCATAGACCGGCGCACAAACCATGGTGTTGCCGCCAATAACGACGCTGCGCTCTGAATTGCGCGCATGCTGCTTAAACTGACTTGGAGCTGTTTTGATCAGTTCCCGCGCCATGCCTCGCGGAATGCGCACGCGCTCTTTGTCGACATCGGCGCCCGCCTCTTTCCAGCGCGCAATGGCTGCAGGATTGTCAACAAAATTTACGCCGATCTCTTCCAGAACGGTCTCGGCATTGTGCTCGATGATCTCAAGCGCCTCTTCGGTCAGTATCTCGAAATTCGGAATGTTCCGTTCAATATACTTGGCTGTTTCAATTGAAACAGCTGTGCGTTCTGCCCGGCGTGCGGCCCCACCGCCTCCGCGCCCTCGTCTGCGTGCTGTTGCTTCGGCCATGCGTGTTTAACCCTTGCAAATCCCATGAGCGCCGTGTGGTTTGGCGCGGTCTTTAAGTGATTTAGCGCAGGCCTTCTGACCATCAGGGGAAAATTGCGTCCTTTAGCGCGGGAAAGCGACATTTCCGCCGCTCTGGAGCTTTCGATGACCGCATCCCCTGGTCGCATCGTCAAACCCAAGACTTGCGACTCCCCCGCCTGCGGCCTATTGGGCTAGGCATGAACACCGATACCCATGACCGCCTTCTGATCATCGACTTTGGCAGCCAGGTCACGCAGCTGATTGCGCGACGTCTGCGCGAGTTGAGCGTCTATTGCGAAATCCATCCCTATCAAAACGTCACGGATGCCTTCCTGAAGGAATTTGCGCCTAAGGCCGTGATTTTTTCTGGCGGGCCCGACAGTGTTGTCCGCGAAGGAAGCCCACGCCCCCCCGCCTCAGTCTTTAGTATGAACGTACCCATTCTGGGCATTTGTTATGGCCAACAGGTCATGATGCAGGAATTGGGCGGCCAGGTGGACGGCGGCAAGATTTCCGGCGGTGGCGGCACCGCAGAGTTTGGTCGCGCCTATGTGACCCCCACGGCGGACAAACTGGAATTGCTCGACGGCTGGTTTGGCGGCGATGATGACCGCGAACAGGTGTGGATGAGCCATGGCGACCATGTGAGCCGCCTGGCTCCGGGTTTTGAGGTCTATGGCACCTCGCCCAATGCGCCTTATGCAATCACAGCTGACACCGCGCGAAATTTTTATGCCGTGCAGTTTCATCCCGAAGTCCACCACACGCCCAATGGCGCGAAGCTTTACGAAAACTTTGTACGCATGGCGGGCTTCACCGGTGACTGGACCATGGGGGCATACCGCGAAGAGGCCATTCGCAAAATCCGTGAACAGGTTGGTGATAAACGCGTCATTTGCGGGCTTTCTGGTGGTGTCGACAGCTCTGTTGCCGCTGTGCTGATCCATGAGGCCATCGGGGACCAGCTGACTTGTGTCTTTGTTGATCATGGGCTGTTGCGTCAGAACGAAGCAGACGAAGTCGTCTCAATGTTCCGCGACAATTACAATATCCCACTTATTCACGCCGACGAATCTGAGCTGTTCCTTGGAGAGTTGGAAGGACAAAGCGACCCTGAGACCAAGCGCAAGATCATCGGCAAGCTGTTCATCGACGTGTTCCAGAAGCACGCCAACGAGATTGAAGGCGCAGAATTTCTGGCCCAAGGCACACTCTATCCTGATGTCATCGAAAGTGTGTCGTTCAGCGGCGGGCCCTCGGTGACGATCAAGTCGCACCACAATGTGGGCGGCCTGCCTGAAAAGATGGGGCTGAAACTGGTTGAACCGTTGCGTGAGCTTTTCAAAGATGAGGTGCGTGCCCTGGGCCGTGAGCTTGGTCTGCCAGGCAGCTTCATCGGCCGCCACCCCTTTCCCGGACCGGGCCTCGCGATCCGCTGTCCCGGAGAGATCACCCGCGAGAAGCTCGATATCCTGCGCAAGGCCGATGCCGTGTACATCGATCAGATCCGTAAACACGGGCTTTACGACGAGATCTGGCAGGCCTTTGTGGCCATCCTGCCGGTGCGCACCGTTGGGGTCATGGGTGACGGGCGCACTTACGATTTTGCCTGCGCGCTGCGCGCGGTGACCTCGGTGGATGGCATGACGGCGGATTATTATCCATTCAGCCACGACTTCCTCGGCGAAACCGCGACGCGTATCATCAACGAAGTGCCCGGGATCAACCGGGTGACGTATGACGTGACTTCAAAACCGCCGGGGACGATCGAATGGGAGTGATCTCATTGCGCCGCTCATGAGTGCTGACGCAGATAAAGAGCATCGCACCAACATTTTGCGCGCCGCAGTCTGGATGCTGGGGGCTGTGGGGTCGTTCTCGCTTATGGCGGTGGCGGGTCGCGAGGTGAGCTTTGAGCTTGATACCTTTGAGATCATGACATACCGCAGCCTGGCTGGCATCGTTATTGTTCTGACAATTGTCATTCTCACAGGGCGCCAAAAAGAGCTTAGAACCCAACGGCTTGGGCTTCATATTTCGCGCAATATCTTTCACTTTGCAGGCCAAAACCTATGGTTTTTTGCGCTCACCCTAATCCCTTTGGCACAGCTTTTTGCACTGGAATTCACCACGCCGCTTTGGGTGCTCATTCTGTCGCCGATCTTTTTGGGCGAAAGACTCACCAACATGCGGGTGCTTTCCGCTCTGATCGGGTTCATTGGTATTCTGATTGTCGCCCGACCCAGCCCTGAAACGCTGAATATTGGCACCATGACGGCCGCCGCCGCCGCCATCGGTTTTGCCGGTGCGATGATTTTTACCAAGAAACTGACGCGCACCGAAACGCTGGCCTGCATTATGTTTTGGCTCACGCTCACTCAAAGCATCTTTGGTCTGATCTGCGCGGGAATCGACGGTGAAATGGCGTTGCCTTCAACCACAAGCGCACCGTGGCTGATCGTTATCGCAATCTGTGGGTTGCTGGCTCACTTCTGTATAACGTCCGCGCTCTCCATTGCACCCGCAACTCTGGTTTCACCGATTGACTTCACTCGCTTACCTGTGATCGCGCTTGTGGGGTATGTGCTCTACAACGAACCTATCGACGGGTTTGTGATCCTGGGCGCGCTGATCATCTTTGGTGCAAACTACCTAAATCTGTGGTCTGAAACCCGCAAAAAACCCAAGATATAGCGACCAAATCGCGTTTTATGTGCTTTTTCCACCACCATCTTGTTCCGTTACGTCACTGACGTGGCGTCAATCGTTGACCGAAATGTGACAAAAAGTAATCTGCGCTGCATATCTCTGGAGGAGAGGGACAACATGAAAAAGATTGCAGCGGCCGCTACCACTCTCGGCCTCGCAGCAAGTGGTGCAATGGCAGGTCAGATCGAGCGCGAGGGCGACACGTCTGATATCCTGTTCGAAGACGGCAAAAATTATTTGGAAGCTACGGTTTCCAACGTCACCCCGAGTATCAGCGGTACCGTTGGTGGTGGTGCGATTGGGTCGGGAAACATCCAGGAGACCTTCACTCAGTTTTCGTTGGGTTTCAAACACGAGCTGAATGATAAATGGACGTTGGCCTTTGTCGGTAATTCGCCGGTCGGTGCTGATGTGCGGTACACGCCTGGCACGCCACATCCATTCAGTGGCGGATCCGCAGAGGTTGAGTCGAACGCTCTGACTGGCTACTTGAAGTACCAGGCGACTGACCGTGTTAGCGTGTACGGTGGTGTGCGTGTTCAAGCCCTGAGCGGAAATGTGGCTCTGCCTCCTCTCTTTGCTGGTTACACGCTTTCGGTCGATGACGACTATCAAGTGGGATACGTCCTGGGTGCTGCCTACGAAATTCCCGACATCGCTCTACGTGTTGCGGCGACGTATGAATCTGCAATCGATCACAGTTTTCGTGATAATGTAGGCACACCATTTGAGGTGACTATTCCGCAGGCGTTCACTGTTGATTTCCAAACAGGCGTCGCAGCAAACACATTGGTGTTTGGTTCTGCGCGTTGGCGGGAATGGACGGAATTTGAAATCGCCCCTGCGGACTTCGGTACAACAGTGGGCCTGCCAGGCGCCGCCATCGCATTCGGTACATCTGATATCTGGACATTCGAGCTGGGTGTGGGTCGTAAATTTAATGAGAACTGGTCTGGCGCCTTCTCGATTGGCTACGAAGAAGACCAAGGTGACGTTGTTGGTAACTTGCAGGGTTTTGACGGCTTTATCAGCTACGGTGTAGCTGTGAAGTATGAGACTGAATCATACGAGTTCACAACAGGTATCCGCTACGTTGACTTCGGCGACACGTTTACCACCACCATTGGCGGTGACTTCCAAAACAATGATGCCATTGCGGTGGGCATGCAGCTTGGCATTAAATTCTGATTGAAAATAACAGCCGAATTCAAAACCCCGCCTCACCGGCGGGGTTTTTTCTTTGTCCCAAAGGCTTTGCATTTGACCCACGCGATTGCGCTGGCTACCACATCCGCCAAGGAGACGCGTGATGATCTACAACTCAGTACAAGATTGGCACAACGCCAAACACAAGCGGGTCTTGTTCTATGGGATGTCGGGATTGGGCAAGACGCATCTGTCGAACATGCTGCGGGCCAGCGGCGACTGGTTTCATTACTCCATCGATTACCGCATCGGCACGCGCTACATGGGCGAGTGGATTGCCGATAATGCCAAAACCCACGCCATGCAGGTGCCGTTTCTGCGGGACCTCTTGATGACCGACTCAATCTATATCGGCTCCAATATTACCTTTGACAACCTCTCTCCGGTCTCGACTTATCTGGGTAAACCCGGGGATCTGTCTAAAGGCGGCTTGCCGATTGTTGAGTACCGTATCCGACAGGATCAATTCCGCCGTGCCGAGATAAATGCGCTGGAAGATACCAACTATTTCATCGAACGCGCCGGGCGGCTTTATGGATACCCTAACTTTGTCTGCGACACCGGTGGGTCCATCTGTGAGTGGGTGGATGGGGACAATCCAGATGATCCTTTGTTAACAGAGCTTTCAAAGCACTGTCTGCTTGTGCGTATCCAGGGCGATGATAGCCACACGCAAGAGCTCATCCGTCGCTTTGACCGTGCCCCCAAACCTATGTGTTACCAGCCAGAATTTCTTGAGGCTTGCTGGGGGGAATATTTGAGCGAAAACAACGTCTCAGAAGAGTCCGTTGATCCAGATAGTCTTATCCGCTGGACATATGCGCGCGCCCTGGCGCACCGTGCGCCACGGTATGAGGCCATGGCAAAATGGGGTGTGACCGTCACAGCCGACGAAGTTGCGGCTGTTACAGACGTTAACGCTTTCGAGAGCCTGATCGCACAGGCCCTTGAGCGCGCTGGCTGATCGTCTATGTAAGCCAGACCGCGATAAAGGTCGATCCAATGCCGATTAAGCTTCCTGCCACCCTGCCCGCCTTCGAGGTTCTCAGCAATGAGGGCGTGATGGTTATGGACGAAGATCAGGCGTCGCGGCAGGATATTCGCCCTTTGCGCATCGGGCTTTTGAACCTGATGCCCAAGAAAATCCAGACCGAGAACCAGTTTGCCCGGCTCATCGGCGCCACGCCTTTGCAGATTGACCTCTCGCTCATCCGCATGTCCGAGCACCGCACCAAGAACACGGCGGCGGAACATATGCAGAGCTTTTACCGCCCCTTCACCGAAGTGGAAGCCACGGGCGAGAAATTTGACGGGCTGATCATCACCGGCGCGCCGATTGAACATCTGGAGTTTGACGAGGTGACGTATTGGGATGAATTGCGTCGTCTGTTCGACTGGGCGCAAACCCATGTGCATTCCACCTTTGGTGTCTGCTGGGGCGGTATGGCGATGATCAACCATGTGCATGGCGTGAAAAAACATATGCTCGACGCCAAGGCCTTTGGCTGTTTCCGGCATCGCAACATGGCGCCTGCCTCGCCCTATCTGCGCGGATTTTCGGACGACTGCGTCATCCCGGTCAGCCGCTGGACCGAAATGCGCCGGGATGAGATCATGGCCGTTGACGGGTTGAACATCCTGCTCGACAGTGATGAGGTCGGCCCCTGTCTGGTTGAAGACACCACCAATCATTCGCTCTATATCTTCAACCATCTGGAATATGACAGCGGCACCCTGAAACAGGAATATGACCGCGACATCGACAACGGCACGCCGATCAATGTGCCCTGCAACTACTACCCCGAGGATGACCCGGCCCGTGAGCCGCAGAACCGCTGGCGCAGCCATGCGCATCTGCTCTACGGCAATTGGATCAACGAGATTTACCAGTCCACGCCATTTGACAGCGCTCAGATTGGCCTAGCTTCTAGTTAAGCATGTAAGAGGCAGAGCAATGCGAAGTAAGGTTATTTGGGCAGCATTGGGCGCCGCCGCGCTATTGGCGGGCTGTGCGGGGCTGGCCAGCAAACGCGAGCAAACGGCAGAGCAATCCCATCCGCCCATCGGACAGTTCGTTGATGTCGATGGCACACGCGTGCACGCCTGGGTGGCGGGTTCGGGCCCAGATCTTGTCTTGATCCACGGCGCGGGCGGCAATCTGCGCGACTTCACCTTTGATCTGGCGGAGAAACTGACCGACCGGTACCGCGTGATTGCATTTGACCGTCCTGGTTTGGGCTACACCGAGCGCCTGCCCGGTTTCGGAGGCCTGAACAATGTCGAAGGCGAAAGTCCACTGCAACAAGCCGCCCTTTTGCAAAAAGCCGCCGCGCAGCTCGGTGTCAACCGCCCCATCGTTCTGGGCCATAGTTTCGGTGGCGCAGTCGCGCTTGCATGGGGCCTGAACGCGCCTGACGACACCGCCGCTCTGGTCCTGTTAGGAAGTGTCTCCAACCCCTGGCCCGGAGAACTGGGACGGTTCTACGACGTGACCGGCTCTGCCCTTGGCGGTGCCACCGCGGTGCCACTTATCACGGTACTGGCCTCGCAATCTCGCATTGAACAAAGCGTGACCGATGTCTTCACGCCGCAAAAGCCCCCCAAAGGCTACGTGGACTATATCGGCGCGCCTCTCACCCTGCGCCGAGACAGCCTGCGTGCCAATGGACAGCAGGTTGTCACGCTTCGCCCGCATATTGTGAAAATGTCTCAGCGGTATGCATCAGAACTCACCATGCCGGTGGAAATCATCCATGGCGATGCGGATACAACTGTGCCTCTCGACATTCACTCCAAGCCGCTTTCGGAACAGCTCTCCAATGGCAAGCTAACCGTTCTACCAAGCATCGGCCACATGCCGCATCATGCTGATCCAAAAACGACAATTGCCGCCATAGACCGCGCCGCAGCGCGCGCTGGATTGCGTTAAGCGGATTCACATTCCATAGTGACGGCAAACCCGAAGGAGGGGCGCATGGAGCTTCCATTTGACGGCGCAATCAGTGCTTTTTTCAAAAACGAGGCCCCGGATGACATTCGAAATGCGATCAAACGCGGTGAAAAGGGTGAAATCCTGTCCTCCACCTATCCGCATTCAGACCGCATGCCGCGCAAGGCCTATGAGCAGGATCTGCTGAAGCTTCAGACCGAACTGGTCAAGCTGCAGGCCTGGGTCAAAGAAAGCGGCGCGCGCATTGTCTGTGTGTTTGAGGGGCGCGATGCGGCAGGAAAAGGCGGTACAATCAAACGGTTCCGGGAATATCTTAATCCGCGCGGCGCGCGCGTGGTCGCGTTGTCAAAACCGACCGACAAGGAAGCCACGCAATGGTATTTCCAACGCTATATTGATCATCTGCCCGCGGCGGGTGAGATCATCTTCTTTGACCGCTCCTGGTACAATCGCGGGGTGGTTGAAAAGGTCTTTGGCTTTTGCACGGATGTCCAGCGGGAACATTTCTTTACGCAAGTCGCCGATGTGGAAAGGATGCTGGTGGATGAGGGCATTCATCTCTTCAAGTTCTGGCTCAACGTGGGACGCGCCGAACAGTTGCGGCGCTTTCTGGGACGCGAAGGCGACCCGCTGAAGCAATGGAAGCTCAGCTGGATTGACGTCGAGGGCCTGAAGAAGTGGGATGACTACTCAGCCGCCATTTCCGAAACACTGAACCGCTCTGACAGCGCGCATGCGCCGTGGACGATCATTCGCTCGGATGACAAGCGCCGCGCCCGATTAGAAGCCATCAGGCATGTTCTGCTCAACATCGATTACGACCGCAAGATCCCAAAATCAGTAGGCCAGCCCGACCAGTCCATTTGCGCCGGTCCAGAGATCTGGGATGCCTAAGCGTGGCTATCATCACGGCAATCTGCGTCAGGCTCTGGTTGAGGCTGCCCTGACGCTGATTGAGGCGAAGGGGCCCACCGGTTTCACCCTTTCGGAAGCGGCCAAGCAGGCGGGCGTAACCCCGGCGGCAGTTTACCGTCATTTCGCTGGTCGTGAGGACCTTATCGCCGAGGCCGCGCGTCAAGGCTATGTGATCTTTGCCGAAGCCATGGAACAGGCCTACGAAAGCGGACAACCCTCCGCGCTCACCTCGCTGGAGGCCGCCGGGCGCGCCTATCTCACTTTTGCCAATACGCATGCGGGATACTATATCGCCATGTTTGAGAGTGGCATATCGGTCAATCGCACCCCGGAACTGGCCGCCGTCTCCGGGCGTGCCCGCGCTGTTCTGGAACGCGCCGCTGATGCGCTGTCACGCCATATCCCAGCAGGCAAGCGCCCACCCCCCTCCATGGTGTCCGCTCATATCTGGGCGCTCAGTCACGGCGTGGTGGAACTCTTCGCGCGCAACTCGCCAGGAACACAAAGCCCTTTTCCCGCCGAAGACCTTTTGGAATCCGGTATCGGCGTCTACCTGCGTGGATTGGGATTGTTGCCGAAAGATAGCTAAACGCCTCTGGCTTCTTTCTTGTCACAAATACCCAAAAGAAAAAGGCCACCCAAAGGCGGCCCTCTCCAAATTCTTGGTCAGACTGCTTAACGCTTGGAGAACTGGAAGCTCCGGCGCGCCTTGCGCTTACCGTATTTCTTCCGCTCCACAACGCGGCTGTCACGTGTGAGAAAGCCCGCAGCTTTGAGCGCACTGCGCAAGCTGGGATCATAAAGTTGCAGCGCCTTAGAGATACCGTGCTTGACCGCACCGGCCTGGCCCGAGAGACCTCCGCCCTTGACGGTGGCCATCACGTCGAACTGATCGCTGACACCGGCCACTTCAAAAGGCTGACGCAGGATCATCTGCAGCACGGGGCGTGCAAAATACTTGTCCTGCTCCTTGCCATTCACGACCACCTTACCAGAGCCAGGCTTGATCCAGACACGGGCCACCGCGTCTTTCCGTTTGCCGGTGGCATAGGACCGACCCAATTCATCACGCACAGGTTCGCGTGGGGTTTCTGTTTCGGCCACCGGGGCCTCTGCAGCGCCGTCGACAACGGCTTCGAGATCGTCGAGAGTTTTGATTTCGTCAGCCATCTCTTACACCCGCGTATTTTTCTTGTTCATGGATTTCACATCCAGCACTTCCGGGCTTTGCGCCTCATGCGGATGTTCGGTGCCTGCGTAGACACGCAGGTTGGTCATCTGACGACGCGCCAGCCGGTTCGAGGGCAGCATGCGCTTGACCGCTTGCATGACCACACGCTCGGGATGTTCGCCTTCGAGGATCTGACCTGTGGTGCGCGACTTGATGCCGCCTGGATAGCCGGTGTGCCAGTAGTTTGGCTTTTCACGCTTGTTGCCTGTGACCTGTACCTTGTCGGCATTGATCACGATGACATTGTCGCCCATGTCCTGGCTGGGTGTGAAACTCGGTTTGTGCTTGCCGCGCAGGCGCATGGCAATGATCGAGGCAAGACGGCCCAGAACGACGCCTTCGGCGTCGATCACGATCCATTTCTTGTCGATATCTGCTGGTGTGGCAGAGTACGTTTTCATGTCGGAAACCTTTGTCGTTCCTGATTGATCCTGTGCATTGCAAGGCGCACAAGCGCCCGTGGATGCGATGGACGGGTTATATAGGTTGGAAATGTATGGTCAAGCAGCAGAATGTTAAAATAAACTATGTAATACAATGGCTTAAAAATACGGTAATATAATACCCCATTGTTTCTGCTCACAAATCTACATTCAGCGGTGGAGCCTCAAGCAGATAGGACATTCTCTTCAAGGCGTCTTCAAATTCTGTCGCACCGCTATTGGGATCAAGACTGATACGCACGGCATTGGGAGCGTGGCCATCAGGCAGTGCAAATTCATCCGCAGGTTTGACCCGGATGCCTTCCGCCTCACAGGCACGGGCAAAGGTCGACCCCCGCCAGCCTTGCGGCAGTTTCAGCCATAAAAACGGGAGTGTTTTGCGCCAGGCAATGTCCCACTGTCCCAGCACATTCACAGCGACCCGCACCCGATCACAAATAATGTCTTCGACCTGAGACCGGAATGTCTCGGCCTGTCCGGAGCGGATGAGAACGGCAGCGATGTCGAGAATGGGTTGCGGGATGCCATAGAAAGATGACTGCGCAACTTGTCTTGCCTGCGCCGAGAGCCCACGCGGCGTGACAGCATAGCCAAACCGAAGTGAGGCTGACACGGATTTGCTTAGCGATGACACAAACCAGGCCCGCTCTGGACAGAGCGCGCGGTAGGCAGGTGTTTCACTGCGGGTTACGCAATGACAATCATCCTCGATGATCTGAAGCTGATACTTCCGCGCCAGATTTGCGATCTGCTGTTTGCGCTCCAGCGGGGTATGCGTCGTTGTCGGGCTATGGGCTTCGGGCGCAGTCAAAAGCACCTGCCCGCCATGGCGGCGCAGCCCCTCTTCCAGCCGGTCCGGACGAATCCCATGTTCATCCATCTCAACTCCGATCAATTGCGCCCGCAATAACCGCGCGGCATGGCGAACCCCGGGATAGGCGAGCGACTCTGTCAAAATGACCGGCGTGGCCCCGTGCAAAATGGTCTGAAGCGCCATCATCACAGAATTCTGTGCGCCCAGCCCCAGGACCACCTCATCCGCGCCAAAGCGCCCTGCCCGGTCCACGCCAATCCACTGCGCCACCGCGGCACGTGCGGCATAGTCGGTTTGTACCGTTGGGTAGTCGAGATAGCGATGCGCCCCACCACGGCCCAGTTCCATCATGACTTGGCGGATGTATTTGTCCTGCCCAATGTCCGGCACCCGCACCGCGCGGAAATCGAGATAGTCCGACGCCGTTATGTTCAGCAACGGATCATCCGGCAGTTCTGTAACCAACCTGCCGGTGACAAAGGTGCCCCGGCCCACGGTTGTTTCCACCAGCCCCTCTTCGGCCGCCATCTTGTAGGCGCGGGCCACGGTGCCGGGAGTGATACCGAGTTTCCATGCAAGGTCCCGCACCGGTGGTAGCCGTGTGCCGGTTTCAAGCTTGCCGGAGCGTATCGCATCACGCATTGATTGTATCAATACAATATACTTTGATTGGCCTTTCGTTCCGAGATCTGGCATCCAAATTGTATCAGTCACAATGTTTTCCTCGCAGATTACAGGCGAATCTCTTACGTAATACACATCACAATCTGGATATTGTATCAATACAATTTCCCTTGAGCGAAAGGACAAGGACCATGACGACCCTGACTCGATCCGACCGCGCAGCGCTAGAGCACCTGCGTGCCCATAGTTCTCTGCCAGTGGTGTCGCGCATCGCGGTGCAGGTGGCGTGGTGCGTCCTGCTGTGGAGCCAGCGGCGCAAGTCGCGCCGTGATCTCTCTTTGTTGGATGATCACATGCTCAATGACATCGGCCTCTCCCCCCGTCAGGCCGAGCAGGAATACAGCAAGTGGTTCTGGAGGCCCTGATCGTCCCCGACAGGCCCCTCTTCCACCTGGGCCGGAGTTTCTCCGGCCCTTTTTTCATTTTGGCGGGATGGAATAAGTCAGGCTAGCGCGCGCCACGGGTTTATCACTGCCTTCTGAGAAAAGAAGCACATCACCAACCGCCAAGGCGCGCCCGAGTTTCAGCAGTTTGCATTTGGCAATCAGGTCAGCATTCGCCACCGGTTTGCGCATGAAATCAATTGAGCAATTCGTTGTGACCGTCAGCGCCTTGGGTCCGATCATGCCCAGCACAGCCACATAGACGGCGACGTCGGCCAATCCGAACATGGATGGCCCTGAAACAGTCCCCCCAGGGCGCAGATGACGTTCAGACACGTTAAGGCGCATGGTCACGCCCATCTCTTCCAGCGCCTCGACGGTGAAATCTCCCTTCACTTGCGGAAAGACCTCATCAAGAAAGGCCTTCATCTCGTCGATGGTCATTTTAAGCGCCATGCTTTCCTCCCTGCCCGTCTCGCAGTAGAAGAATCACAGACGCAGCGGAGACACAAGATGACAATCCTAATTCGCGAAGATCAAAACGCGGTGGCGCGACTCACGATGAGCCGGCCCGAGGCGCTCAATGCGCTGTCCGACGCCATGTTGGCGGCGCTGCATGAAGAGTTGGAGCGCATCTCAGAAGATCGCAGCATCCGCGCGGTTATTCTGGGCGGTGCGGGCAAGGCATTCTGCGCAGGTCACGACCTCAAGGAGATGACCCAGGGACGCCAGGCCGAGGATGGTGGAAAAGCCTATTTTGCCGACCTGTTCAACCGCTGCGCCAACGTGATGCGCGCCATTCGTGACTTGCCTCAGCCCGTAATCGCGCAACCCCATGGCATCGCCACAGCCGCCGGCTGTCAGCTCGTCGCCGCCTGCGACCTGGCCATTGCCGCTGACAGCACACGCTTTGGGGTAAATGGCGTCAATATCGGCCTTTTCTGCTCCACTCCGATGGTCGCCTTGTCTCGTAACATTCCACGCAAGCAGGCGTTCGAGATGCTCACCACAGGCCAATTCATCAACGCCGAGCGCGCCACAGCTATGGGGTTGATCAATAAGGCTGTACCCGAGCAAGATCTTAACGCCGCCACACAAGAGTTGGCAGAGACCATCGCCGGCAAACTCGGGGCTGCCGTTAAGATCGGTAAAGAAGCTTTCTATCGCCAGCTCGAAATGGGTCTTGATGACGCCTATGACTATACCCGCGATGTGATGGTCGAAAACATGCTTTGGCGCGACACAGAGGAAGGCATCGCGGCCTTTATCGAAAAACGCCCGCCCGAGTGGACCCAATAGACCTTTTCAAACCAAGGCGAACGGCCTAGGTCCAGACCCATGGACAAAACCCTACATATCGTCGGCGGCGGCATGGCCGGATCCGAGGCCGCCTGGCAAGCGGGCAATATGGGCGTGGACGTGGTTCTCCACGAGATGCGCCCCAAGGTCGAAACCTTTGCCCACCAGACCGGCGATCTGGCTGAAATGGTCTGTTCCAACTCATTCCGCTCTGATGATGACGAACAAAACGCCGTGGGCCTTCTGCATTGGGAAATGCGCGCGGCAAACGGGTTGATCATGGACATGGCCGACCGCCATCGCCTGCCTGCCGGGGGTGCCCTTGCGGTCGACCGGGAGGCATTTGCCCAATCTGTCACCGCCCGCCTGCGCGCGCACCCCAAGATTCGCATCGAGAACAGCGAGATCACCACCCTGCCCGAGGACGGATATTGGATTTTTGCCACTGGACCGCTCACATCTGAAAAACTTGGTGCCGCCATCGCCGCCGAAACAGGTACAGACCGCCTCGCCTTTTTCGACGCCATCGCGCCTATTGTCTATTTCGACAGCATCGACATGTCCCGCGCCTGGATGCAGTCGCGTTATGACAAGGGCGAGACCGAGGAAGAGCGCACCGCCTATCTTAATTGTCCGATGGATCGTGACCAGTATGAAGCCTTCATAGACGCGCTTCTGGCGGCAGACAAAACCGAGTTTCACGAGGGCGAAACCGCAACCTATTTCGACGGCTGCCTGCCCATTGAGGTGATGGCCGAGCGCGGGCGTGAGACTCTGCGGCACGGCCCGATGAAACCCGTCGGCCTGACCAACCCGCACGCGCCCGATGAGAAGCCGCATGCCGTGGTGCAGCTCAGGCGCGACAATGCGCTTGGCACGCTCTATAACATTGTGGGCTTTCAGACAAAGATGAAGTACGGCGCACAAGCTGATGTTTTCAAAGCGATTCCAGGACTTGAATCTGCATCCTTCGCCCGCCTTGGAGGCATCCACCGCAATACGTTCCTGAATGCTCCGACGCTTTTGGACAACCAGATGCGCTTGCGTTCCCGCCCCAATATCCGCTTTGCCGGTCAGATCACCGGCGTTGAGGGCTATGTGGAATCTGCTGCCATGGGTCTTTTGGCTGGGCGCCTGGCGGCGGCAGAAATGCGCGGCCATCCCTTGCCAGACATCCCCCAAGACAGCGCCATGGGCGCGCTCATTCACCACATCACCGGCGGCGCAGAGGCCAAGACCTTCCAGCCTATGAATGTCAATTTTGGCCTGTTCCGCCCCGTGGATGGCCTCAAAGGAGGGCGTCGCGGCCGCCGTGATCGCTACAAGGCCTACACAGACCGCGCGAAACAGGCCTGGACGGACTGGCTCACGAAATCGAAACTGGACGCACCTGCGCCGGTGTGATTTTCTACGCCCATGGCAAAGCAATTTCTCGACGAGGCGTATCACCTCGACAGCCCCGAAGACACGCAAGCGCTCTATAAGGATTGGGCGGCGAGCTACGATGCAGAAGTAGGCGAAAACGGCTACGCCACGCCGGGCCGCCTTGCTGAGGCACTGGCCCAGCATGTCGACACTTCTGCCCCCATCCTTGATTTCGGATGTGGAACGGGCCTGTCCGGCCTCGCTTTGAAGCTTGCTGGGTTCAAGGTGATTGACGGGATGGATCCGAACCCCGAAATGCTGGCTCTGGCCAACCCCAAGGGTGTTTACCGCACACTTACAGAATTTGATGTCGCAGATCCCAATCCGATTTCGCAAGGCAGTTATGCCACTATTGCCGCGATTGGGGTGATCGGCACCGGTGCGGCCCCTCCAGAAACCTTTGATCTTTTGATGAACGCGCTCAATCCGGGTGGGATCATGAGCTTCAGCTTCAACGATCATGCCATGGCGGATGCGTCCTACACCGCGCGGCTGGAGGATTGGGTCGATGGCGGTAGGGCGCGTCTTGTGCATAGTGCTTATGGCCCGCACCTGCCGAAACGCAACGTGAATTCCACCATATATATCCTTGAAAAAGCGTGACATTTCGCACCCGATTTGCGCCATCCCCTACTGGACCACTGCATCTTGGTCACGCGTATTCAGCGCTTTTGGCGTATGACATGGCGGTGGCAGAGGATGGCGTCTTTCATTTGCGCATTGATGACATTGATCAAAGCCGCGCGCGCGCCGAATGGGAGGCGTTGATTTTCGAAGACTTGAACTGGCTTGGCCTGTCCTGGCCAGACCCGGTTTGGCGACAGTCGAGACGCGTGGCCCGGTATCGGGACGCTCTGGAAACCCTTTGGACACAAGGTCTTCTTTACTCATGCACCTGCAGCCGCGCTGACATTCGCGCCGCCGCCTCTGCCCCACAGGAAGGCGCGCCTTTGCACGGGCCTGACGGCATCGTCTACCCCGGCACATGCCGTCCGCACACGCCTCCAAAAGGCCCCATGCCAGACACAGCCCTGCGTCTCAATATGTCCCGTGCACTGGACCAGCTCAGCGCGCCCTTAACCTTCGTCGAAACAGGTGCGGGGCCAGACGGTGAGTCAGGCAATATCACGCCAGAAAATATGCCGCATCTTGTCGGCGATGTTGCCCTTGCACGCCCCGGCATGGGCGCATCTTATCATTTGTCCATTGTCATCGACGACGCCGACCAGGACATCACCCATGTGATCCGAGGTCAGGATCTCTTTGCCGCTACGCAAATCCATGTCCTGCTGCAACGCCTCTTGGGTTTACCCACACCGATTTACCACCACCACCGCCTGATCCGGGATGATACTGGCAAACGCCTGGCCAAACGCGACGACGCCCGAAGCCTTGCCACCTATCGGGACGCAGGCAAAACACCGTCTGATATCAGAGCCATGGCCGGACTCTGATCCGCTCTTTCACTGTTCGCCAAATACGCTCGCCGGAGGCGGCGCTACGTTTTCAAAGGCGCCATGATCTCCACTTCCACACCATCCTGTACAGATGTGTAGAAACAACTGCGCCTGTAGGTGTGGCACGCCGCCCCGGTTTGGTTGATCCGCAACAACACGCAATCGCGGTCGCAATCCACGCGGAACTCCACCAGCTCCTGCACATGACCCGAGGTTTCACCCTTGATCCAAAACGCCTGCCGTGAGCGGCTCCAATAGGTGACCCGGCCTGTGGCGAGGGTTTTCGCAACGGCCTCGGCATTCATCCAGGCCATCATGAGCACATCGCCAGTTTCCGCATCCTGCGCGACGGCAGGGATCAAACCCTGATCATTGTAACGAAGTGTCGCGGGATCAAACTCCATGGCGAAAAACCTTTTGCAAGCCGGTGTGATGGCCTTATCTATGGGGTGAAACACAAAAGGGAAAGCCATGAGCGGCGAAACCGACCTGATCAAACTCTATTCGGCGCGCATTCTTGAGCTGGCGGCGGATATTCCGCATCACGGACGGCTTGATGCGCCAGACGCGACGGTCAAACGACGGGCGCCGCTTTGCGGGTCCACCGTGACAGTTGATCTGACGACAGATGGCAACATGATCACAGACTATGCCGCCGAGGTCAAAGCCTGCGCTTTGGGACAGGCGGCCGCAAGTGTTGTGGGGGGCGCGATCATCGGCTGCACGATGGATCAGGTCATCGAGGCGCGGGATGCGCTCAAAACCATGCTGAAATCGGATGGCCCCACGCCACCGCCCCCCTTTGATGGGCTAGAGGTTCTGCGTCCTGCCCGGGACTACAAGAACCGCCATGCCTCGATTCTGTTGACTTTGGAAGCGACCGTTGAGGCCATGCAAGACGCACGCGCTTCCGCTTGCAGTTAAGCGAAAATTTTTTAAAAAAAATTTCCTCCGCACAAAAAAAACCGCCGCGCGCTATGATAGCGGCGGCGGAAGGAATGCGGGTGTCCGGTGCAGGCTCAGCGGAAGAGGCAAGCAACTCTGAGCAACGAGGCAGTATCACGCAGGCGTCGATAAGGGGACAGGAGACGCGGGCGTTTGATGGGCACGGGACAGTCGCAGGCAGATACGATTTACAGCAAACCAGGCAGATAGAGACCACCCACCAGTGTGACCATCAGCGCGGCAGCGCCGATGAAATCCCCCAACAGTGTTTCGCGAGACTCTTTGGCAGCGATTTTGATCTGGTTCAGCATGGCGGTCACTCTCGATGTTTTGTTCTTTTTGTTGCACCTTTGTTCTCATTTTGAAGTGAGTTTGTAAAGAACTTTTGAAGAACATTTGTGAACTTATTGGCATTTAACGCAGCAAGGCTCTGTTTTTAAATAAAACTTTTTAGAACATAGACGACCCATTGGTCTTCAGGCGCGTTTAGCCGACCCCGATGAGCCGGATCGCCTCATCCTGCCCCATCAGCCACAAAAGCGTGCGCGCAGCCTTACCGCGCGGGCTTTCCAACGCTTCATCATCGGCCAGCAACTTGCGCGCATCAGATTGCGCCACATCCATCAGAGCCGTCTGTGTTTCCATATCCGCCACGCGAAAACGCGGCAGTCCTGATTGTGCCGTGCCAATCAGGTCACCGACGCCGCGCATTTCAAGATCCACTTCAGAGATACGAAATCCATCCTCGGTCTCGCGCATGGTTTCCAACCGCTTTTGGCCGCTTTCGCTCAGTGGTGGTTGGTACATCAAAAGGCATGTCGATTGCGCGGCCCCGCGCCCGACCCTGCCCCGCAACTGGTGCAGCTGCGCCAGACCAAAGCTCTCGGCGCGCTCAATCACCATGATGGACGCATTTGGCACATCCACGCCCACTTCAATCACCGTTGTGGACACCAGAACGTCCGTCGCGCCGTTTTGAAACGCGGCCATGGCAGCGTCTTTGTCGTCATGGGGCATTTGCCCATGCACCAGCCCCACTTTTCCTTCACCCAAGGCCGCGCGCAGGGATTTGAACCGTTCCTCGGCACTCGACAAATCAAGCGTCTCGCTTTCCTCGACCAGCGGACACACCCAATAGGCCTGCCGTCCCTCAGCGATGGCTTTGCGCAAATGATCCACCACCTCGTCCATGCGCGCCATGCTGCTGAGGGCGGTGGTCACGGGTTTGCGCCCGGGCGGTTTTTCATCCAGCACACTGACATCCATGTCGCCATATTGCGCCAGCGCCAGACTGCGCGGGATGGGTGTGGCCGTCATCACCAGCACATCCGCCGCCGCGCCTTTACGACCAAGCTCCAAACGTTGCCGCACGCCAAAGCGATGTTGCTCGTCAACAATGGCCAGCCGTAGATCGGCAAATTCCACATCCTTCTGAAACACCGCATGGGTGCCCACGAGGATCTGGATGTCGCCTCGCTTCAGCGCCTCCAGCTTGGCGCGCCGTTCCGCGCCCTTGTCGCGGCCTGTCAGGATCTCCAGCACCACGCCTGCCGCTTCGGCCAGGGGTTGCAACCCTGCCAGATGCTGACGTGCGAGGATCTCTGTGGGGGCCATCATCACCCCTTGCCCGCCACCTTCCACCGCCGTGAGAAGCGCCATCAGCGCCACAAGCGTTTTGCCTGCGCCCACATCGCCCTGCAACAGCCGGTTCATCCGCTGGGGTGCCGCCATGTCCGATGCGATATCGGCAATCGCACGACTTTGCGCGCCTGTGGGCGTATAGGGCAACGCCGCCCGCACCTTGGCCTGCAGCGTCCCGGAGCCTTGGGTCACACGCCCTTTGCCACGCCGCATCTTGGCCCGTGCCAAAGCCAGAGTCAGTTGATGCGCCATGAACTCATCATAGGCCAATCGCACCCGGGCGGGATGCGCAGGCGACAGATCGGCACCCGTCGTGGGATGGTGTGCTGCCTCAATCGCGGCGTGCCAATCGGGCCAGCCTTCACGCGCCTTTTGCGCCGGATCAATCCATTCCGGCAGTTCCGGGGTGCGTGTCAAAGCCGACCGAGTGGCTTTTGTCACCGTCTTGAGCGTGATCCCGGCGGTCAGGTGGTACACCGGCTCATAGTCAGGAATGTCAGAGGCTTCCTCGACGGGCAGAATGTGATCTGGATGCACGATCTGCGCCATCCCATCAAACAGCTCGGCCCGCCCCGACACAACGCGACGCGCGCCGGTGGGGAGAATGCGGGTCAGGTAATCGGGGCGCGCATTGAAGAAAACCAGTTGGAACGCCACTTTCGCGTCTTCCACATGCACCCGGTACGGGCCGCCCTTGCGGCTTGGGGCCTGATGTCGGCCCACCGTGACCTCAACGGTCACCACGCCAGGCAATTCTGCCCCCTGCACGCTGTCGCGTTTGCGCCGGTTGAGGCCCGAATGCGGCAGGTTCAGTAAAAGGTCACGCGGCACATGCACATCCATCGCGCCCAATGTCTTCGCAATTTTCGGCCCGACGCCTTCCAGCGTTTCGAGTTCCGCAAAAAGCGGGAACAGGATTTCGGGCCGTGTGCTCATGCCTCTCCGATCAGATCGAGCCAGCCATCTTCGTCGATCAATTCAATACCCAGGGTTTCGGCCTTCTTGGCTTTGCTGCCTGCCCCCGGTCCTGCGACCACCAGGTCGGTCTTGGCGCTGACAGAACCGGACACTTTGGCACCCAGAGCCTCGGCGCGCGCCTTGGCCTCGGCGCGCGTCATCTTTTCTAGCGTGCCGGTGAACACCACGGTTTTGCCTGCCACCGGACTTCCCTCTGTTGCCGGTGCCATCGCTTCCTCGACGCTCAGATGCGCGGTGAGCCGGTCGATGCTGGCGCGTTCCTCACCTTGTGCAAAGGCCGTTACCAGACTGCGCGCCATGACCTCTCCGACGCCATCAATGCCCAAAAGCCGCTCCCATTCCGGGCCGTCCTGACCCGCGGCGGCGTCCATCGCGGCGGTGAAATCTGCCCAATCGCCATAGGTGCGCGCAATCAGGTTGCTCGCCTGCTCCCCCACATGCCGGATGCCGAGCGCAAAAAGCAGACGACCAAAGGGAATGTTGCGCTTGTCTTCAATGGCCTGAAACAAGTTCTCGGCACTCTTGGCGCCCCAGCCATCGCGATTGGCCAGTTTCGACAGGTTGGACGCGTCGCGGTCTGCGAGCGTGAAAATATCGGCAGGTTCCTTTATGGGCAGTTGATCATCGCGGTAGAACATCTCGACCTGCTTGGCGCCCAGCCCCTCAATGTCAAACGCCGCGCGGGAAACGAAATGCTTGAGCTTTTCCACCGCTTGCGCGGGGCAAATGAGCCCACCGGTACAGCGGCGCACCGCGTCGCCTTCTTCCCGGATTGCGTCAGAGCCGCATTCGGGACAAAGTTTTGGAAACTCGTAGCGCGCGGCCTCCTTGGGCCGCTTGCTCAGGTCCACATCCGCCACTTTCGGGATCACGTCACCGGCGCGGTAGACCTGCACCCAGTCGCCCACGCGAATATCCTTACCGTCCCGGATGGTCTGCCCTTTGCTGTCGAGGCCTGCGATGTAATCCTCATTATGCAGCGTCGCATTGCTGACCACGACGCCGCCCACCGTCACAGGCTGCAACCGTGCCACCGGAGAGAGCGCGCCGGTGCGGCCCACCTGAATGTCGATGGCTTCAAGCCGGGTCCAGGCCAATTCGGCAGGGAATTTATGCGCCGTGGCCCAGCGGGGCGTGGTGGATCGAAAGCCAAGGCGGCGTTGCAGGTCAAGATTGTTGACCTTGTAGACCACGCCGTCAATGTCATAGCCGAGGCTGGTGCGCTGTTGTTCGATGGCGGCATAATGAGAGAGCAGATCAGATGTGCCATCGCAGAGCCGTGTCAGCGGGTTGGTGGTAAAGCCGAGCTGACCCAACCTCTCAATCGCACCCATTTGCGTGTCGGCCAACGGCGCGGAAATCTCGCCCCAGGCATAGGCGAAGAACCGTAGAGGCCGGGTTTTGGTGATATTGGAATCCAACTGCCGCAGGGACCCGGCAGCGGCATTGCGCGGGTTGGCAAAGGTTTTCGCACCGGCCTCGGCCTGCCGCGCGTTGAGCGCCTCGAAATCGGCGTGGCTCATATAAACCTCGCCGCGCACCTCCAGAATGTCTGGCGCGCCGGTGATCTCCTCGGGGATATCCGCGATTGTGCGAGCATTGGCAGTAACGTTTTCGCCCACAGCGCCATCCCCGCGCGTCGCCGCCTGTACCAGCCGCCCTTCCTCATAGCGCAGCGACAGGCTCAGCCCGTCAATCTTGGGCTCGGCGGTGTAGGCAAGTGGCGCGTCCGCGCCAAGCCCCAGATAGCGCCGGATACGATCATCGAAATCAGCGATATCTTCTGCATCAAAGGCGTTTGAGAGGCTGAGCATCCGCACCGCATGGGTGACCTTGGCAAACCCTTCGGCCGGGGCCGCGCCGACTTGTTCGCTCGGGCTGTCGGCGCGTTTGAGATGGGGAAAGCGCTCTTCAATAGCCAGATTGCGCGCTTTTAGCGCGTCATAGGCGGCATCGGTGATGTCCGGTGCATCGTTTTGGTGGTAAGCCGCGTTGGCTTTGGCGATCTCATCGGCGAGACGAGCCAATTCGGCACGGGCCTCTGCCTCGCTCAGTTGATCCACCGCACCATCTTGCGTCATGCGCCCCTCCGAATGACAAAAGGCCGGAGGCCCGGCCCATTGCTCAGAGTGTTATGACGCGATGCGCCGGACGTCCAGTCCGCCGCACCCCGAGGAGTGCTTTAAGCGCCGATGGCGACCCGCGGCTGACCCGCCTCTTTCGGCTCAGGATCCCGCAGGACATAGCCGCGCCCCCAGACCGTTTCGATGTAGTTTTCACCATCCGTGGCCTCAGCCAGCTTTTTGCGCAGCTTGCAGATAAACACATCGATGATCTTCAGCTCTGGCTCATCCATGCCGCCATAAAGATGATTGAGGAACATTTCCTTGGTCAGCGTCGTGCCCTTGCGCAGGCTCAGAAGCTCAAGCATCTGGTATTCCTTGCCCGTCAGATGAACGGTTTTGCCATCCGCCTCAACTGTCTTGGCATCAAGGTTCACACTGACCTTGCCGGTTTTGATGATAGATTGTGAGTGGCCTTTTGAGCGGCGAATGATGGCGTGAATGCGCGCAACGAGTTCTTCGCGGTGAAACGGCTTGGTCAGATAATCATCAGCCCCGAACCCAAAGCCCTTGATCTTGTTCTCGGTGTCATCTGCCCCCGAAAGAATCAGGATCGGCGTGTCCACCCGTGCCAGCCGCAGCTGACGCAGCACATCATGCCCGTTCATATCCGGCAATCCGAGATCGAGAAGGATCAAATCGTAATCATAAAGCTTGGCAAGATCGATGCCTTCTTCACCAAGATCGGTTGTGTACACATTAAGATTGGCGTGTGTCAGCATCAGCTCGATGCTCTTGGAGGTATTCGGATCGTCTTCAACCAGAAGAACGCGCATGTTTCAGTCTCCACTATAGAATTCGCTGGTGGCAGCTTGGCTAAAATTGGTTAACTGGCGGTTACCCGAATGGAACAAACACTGCACACTACCTTAGGTTGTTTTTCCTTTTTTGTCTAGTGGCTTTCAAATTTTCCAAATTATCATCACAAATTGCCTTTTTCCACTCATTAAGCTCTTCTTCACTCAACGCATATCTGGTCAGAGCCTCCGCCTCTGCAATCAGGCCGTGTGCAACGGCATGCACAACTTTAAGTTTACGTGATGCAACCCACCTCACCGTATCGGCAGGCGGCAAATCGGCATGTGTCAACACATCGCCGCTTGGCAGGGTCACAGTTCGCGGCCCTTCGGTTTTCTTTAAATACATGATTTTCACCCCATGAAATTCCGGGGCACATCATGCTGCGAGGCAGCTTAACGCCGACTGAAAGTCGCACGAAAGAGTGCTTCAGATTTTCGTAAATCGCGAAGCGTCTCCGCCACGAACCACAGGGTTAACTTCACCACAAAATCGCTTATATAGGCCGTTCAGGAGTCCGGAGACGCTTCATGCCGCTTGATCCAGCGCTCAATTCGCTTGGCTTTGCCAAGCCGCCCAGCCAGACACGCGTTGTCGTGGCCATGTCCGGCGGCGTGGACAGCTCGGTTGTGGCGGCACAACTGGCTGAGGAAGGCTACGACGTCGTAGGTGTGACGTTGCAGCTTTATGATCATGGCGCGGCACTGGCCAAGAAAGGGGCGTGCTGTGCGGGCATCGACATTCACGATGCGCGCCGCGTGTCCGAAGAGATGGGCTTTCCGCATTACGTGCTGGATTATGAGAATATCTTCAAAGACGCCGTGATCGACGAGTTTGCCGACAGCTATCTTGCCGGAGCGACACCTGTGCCCTGTATCCGCTGCAACGAGCGGGTGAAGTTCAAGGACCTCTTGGAAACCGCCAAGGATCTTCAAGCCGATTGCATGGCCACTGGGCACTATATTCAGCGTAAGCTGGGAGAACACGGACCAGAGCTTCACTGCGCGGCAGATGCCGCACGGGACCAATCGTATTTTCTGTTCTCCACAACACCGCAACAGCTTGAGTTTCTGCGCTTCCCCTTGGGCCACCTGGCCAGCAAGGCCGAAACCCGCGCCCTGGCCGTCAAATACGGTCTGCCGGTTGCGGATAAGCCTGACAGTCAGGATATCTGCTTTGTGCCAAATGGCGACTATGCCGCCGTGATTGAAAAGCTGCGCCCGGGCGCGGCAGATCCCGGAGAGATTGTGCATGCCGATGGACGGGTGTTGGGCACGCATGAAGGTGTCATCCACTATACAATTGGCCAACGCCGTGGCCTTGGGATCGGTGGTCTGAGTGAGCCGCTTTATGTGGTGAAGCTGGATGTGGACGCCAAACAGGTGATTGTCGGGCCAAAAGAGATGCTTGCCACGCGGCAAGTGCCCGTGCGCGAGATCAACTGGCTGGGCGATACTGCGTTCGATGCCCAGCCCGAGTGGCATGTCTCAGTCAAAGTCCGCTCGACCCGACCGCCGCGAGAGGCGGTGATCCGGCCTTTGTCCGCCACCACGGCCGAGGTCGAGTTGCTGAACCCCGAAGAAGGTGTTTCTCCGGGACAGGCCTGTGTGTTCTATGAAACCGATGGTACGCGTATTCTTGGTGGCGGGTGGATCTGGAAAGGCTAGGCTTGTTTTCCAAGAGGCGCGCTGATTAGCTGCCTCACATGACCACACCTATCAACACGCCACCCGTCTATATCGACTATCTCAACCGGTTCGATATTGATCAGCTGGGTTTTATCGATGACGACATCCTGCACGCTGTGGAAGACGCGCTGCGTATGCAGGGGCTGGGTGAGACCGAAATAGAGCCCCGCACACATATCCGGCCCCGCGCCGGTGTTGAGGGGCATTTCAACGTGCTGCGCGGCTGGATCGGGGGTGAGATAGACAGTGCCGGCACCAAGGTGGTTGGCGACTTTGTTGACAACTACCGCGACGGACGGCCATCGGAATATGGGCTGCTGACACTGTTTGATCCGCGCATGGGTGCGCCCAAGGCGCTGATTGATGCCACGGGGATCACCGAGATGCGCACCGGGGCGATGACAGCTCTGGGGGCCAAGTATCTCGGCCCTGAAAAGCCCAAGGTTCTCGGGCATATCGGTGCACGTGGTACAGCCTACTGGAATGTGCGACTGCTCTGTCATCTCTTTGACTTTGACGAAGTGCGCATCCATTCGCGGCGCCCTGAAAGCCGCGAGAGCTTTGCCGAGACCCTTCGCCGTGATCTGGGGCGTGAGATCATCGTGACCGATGACTGGCAAAGCTGTCTTGAGGGCGCGGATATCATGGTTGAAGCATCAAGGCTGCCCGAGCCTATGCCGCTCTTTAAAACCGACTGGATCAAACCGGGGGCTTTGGTTGTGCCTTATGGCACCATGTCGGCAGTGGAACTGAACCTCGCCGACATTATGGACAAGGTCGTGATGGATGATTGGGGACAAGCGCATGGCGTCTTTGGCGCGCTGCGGGAACATGTCGATCAGGGCAAACTGACGGCTGAGACGCTGCATGCGGAGCTGGGCCAGATCGTGGCCGGTGTGAAGCCGGGACGTGAGAGTGCCGAAGAGACAATCCTTTTCTGGCACCGGGGACTTTCTTTATCAGACATTGCCTTAGGACACGCCATGCTTGTCCGAGCAAAAGAGCGTGGCGTTGGGCAGCGGTTGCGGTTTTATTAAGAGAGTTCCCTCACAGGTTCATCCATAAATCTGAACTAAGGCCTCTCGCCTTTCGTTGATGTGCTAGATCAAAGGCAAAACGCTTTAGCGTCTATATTTCGGGATCCTGAGCAGGCTTTCTTCACCAGGTTGCCGGTCAAGTTGCACGGCAAAGGACATCCCATAGGCAAGAGGCGGATCAAATTGCGCCCGTCCCTCGGCGTTCATTGCGTGAGCGCTGATCAGAGACTTATATGCTTCTCCACGAAGACGGGACACCGTTTTGATTGTGCTTGGTGTCTTTCCTTCCAAGACCTCTACGATCGGGTCAAGATCGTCCTGCGGCCCCAGAAAAAGGCAGGTCTGTAATCCAATGATATTACGTCCCACAAAGACAACCGAATGGCCATCAGAGGATCGCAACATGTGGGTGTCTGCTTCATCGTCCAATGCTTCTTGGGCCTTTATGGAGGAAACCTCTCGGTCTGCTTGCCAGTTCGTTGGATCGCCGGGATTGAGCCGTAAGATTGTGAACGCAACGGTCAAAGCGGTCAGCGCATCACCGCCGCGCTCCCAACCTTCTGTCTCCAAGAGCGCAATGCGCGTCTCGGGCGTCTCATTGGTGTCCAGACATAGGTCGAGTACACGTGCAGTCTGATTCGCAACTGCAAAGGAAGGCGCAAGAAGAAACAAGGTGAGTGCAGCTGTTCGCATAGCGAACGAAATAGCAGCAGTCAGACGTTTTCAAAAATCAAACAAATGAGAGTGGCATATGGAAGTAAATTGCCTTTCATGCACACCCAGGCTTCATCGGTCACCCCATCCGTCCCAACGCCGCTCTCGCCGCTCGCAGACCCGGCGCTTCACTCCCTTCGCCCAGCCGCTCCATCGTGACGGCCATCGCCTCTAGCTGCGCACCGGGGTTCTTCATCATCTCCAATACACCTTTGGCAATCAGATCCGGTTTGCAGAACTCGCCGTTAAACTCAGGCACAGCGCGGGTTTCCGAGACCAGGTTCACCAAAGTCAGCGTGTCAATCTTCAGCATCCGCTTGATGATCTCGCGGCTGACGCGGTTGACGTCATAGGCGATGACCATAGGCGTGCGCGCTGCCGCCAATTCCAAAGACACCGTGCCAGAGGCCGCCAATGCAAAATCTGCTGCTGCAAAGGCTGCGCGTTTGCGCTGTGCGTCTGTCTCTACATCTCCCTCCGGCGCGACAACAACAGGCCTGCCCGGCCAGTCCGCCACAAGGCGCATCACCTGCGCCTCACGCGCCGCTGTCGTGGGCACCACAAGCCGCAGATCGGGTTTTTGCCTGACGATCTGCTCCAGCGCGGCACCGAAAATCGGCCCCAGCCGGTTGACTTCGCCCCCCCGCGATCCGGGCAGAACCAGCAGCACCGGCATGTCGGTCAAACCATGCTCTGCGCGAATGGCGGCAATCTCTGCGTCACTGGCGCGTGGCTCACTCACCACAGGGTGCCCGACAAAGTCACAGGCCATGCCCGCCGCTTCCATATAGGGCGGCTCAAAGGGCAAGAGCGCGAGCACGTGGTCAATGACCTTGGCCATCTTCTCGGCCCGTCCCGGACGCCAGGCCCAGACCGAGGGGGCCACGTAATGCACCGTGCGAATATTACTGTTTTCTTTGACAATTTTGGCCACGCGCAGGCAGAAATCAGGACTGTCAATCGAGATGATGACATCGGGTTCTGCCGTCAACGCCGCTTCGGCGGTTTCGCGTATCCGGCGTTTGAGGTGAAAATACTTTGGCAGGACCTCAACCAGCCCCATCACGCTCAGCTCTTCCATGGGGAAAAGCGAGGTCATGCCCTCGGCCTGCATCATGGGGCCGCCCACACCAGAAAACTCGACCTCAGTGAGCGTCTTTAACCCCGCCATGAGCGCCGCGCCCAGCTTGTCGCCAGACGCCTCACCCGCGATGAGAAAGACCTTCACGGCATGGCTCCGGCTGGGCGCACCCAGAGGAACATGCCGTGTCCTTCGAGCACCTGCCTGACGCCATCGGGGTTCAAAAGCATCACGCCACTGGCCTCAATCACGATACCGCGCAGGCCCAGTTCTGCCGCACCCATCACCGTCTTGAGGCCAATAAGCGGCATGTCCACGCGCAACTCCTGCCCCGGCTTCGGCGCTTTGAAGAGCAGCCCGCCTTCGGCATTTGGGCTAATGCGCTTTTTCTCGGCCTCCGGTCCGCTCAGCCAATCGGCCACGCTGTCCAGAACATCCGCAGCAATGTCAAAGGGGTCCTCCGCCAGCCATGGGGGATCATAGTCTGGAGCAAGATCACTTAACATCGCGTCCGTGCCGCGCTGATCCTCGCGCGCGATCACGTGGCCTGCCTTGACCACAACGGCCTGTCCCTCATCCGCAGCACCCATTTCTGCCAGAGCGGCCTCTGCCGCGGCCAGGTCAGGCACGAGGTCACGTGGTAAGCTGCCAACCAACAGGCCGGGCTTGGGCAACACATCCGGTGCGATCTCAGCAGCGCCGATGACGTTAAACCCTGCCTCTTCAAAAAGGTTTATAAAGACGCGCAAGGTGCCATCATCCCCTTTGGCCAGTGCCGCCTGAACACGGGGCACGAGCGGCATGGTGGCCGCATCAATGAGGGACGGATCAATCGGTGGACGTTGCATCGCACCGGCCATGCAGATCTGCGTCACACCGGTTTCTTTCAGCATCTGAAGGAACGTGCCCAGCGTCTCAAGCCGGAATCCGATGCGTGGAAGCTCGCCTTTTACTTCAGACGGAAATTGTTCTACTTCGCAAATGACCGGAACCTCGCCCCGCGCCAGCATCGCCTTGGTCAAAAAGGGCGGCAACCCGCCCTGCCCGGCTATGAGCGCAAGTGTCACGGCGGCTTAGCTCGCACCTGGGGTCAGGAAGGACCGGTCGCTCGCCGCTGTCACGAAGTCAACAATCTGACGAACATAATCGCTCTCGGTTTCTTCGCCCAAACGCCGTGCGCGGTCCTGAAAGGTGCCTTCCCCCTGCGCCAGCATCTGAATGGCCGCCCGAAGTGCGGTGATGTCCGAGCGCGCCACACCGCGCCGCTTGAGGCCCACTAGGTTCAAGCCATCGAGTTGACCGCGCGGGGCTTGGACAAGGCCGTAGGGGATCACATCATTGGTCACCATTGTCACAGCCCCGATAATCGCGCCCTGCCCGATGCGCACCCATTGGTGCACGCCCGAAAGCCCTCCGATGATCACGTCATCTTCGATCACGCAATGGCCTGCCAAAGCGGCGTTGTTCACAATGATTACCCGGTCACCGACCTGCGCATCATGCGCCACGTGACAGCCCGCCATGAAGAGTCCATCATCGCCCACCCGCGTGACCCCCCCGCCGCCTTGGGTGCCGGTGTTCATCGTGACATGTTCGCGGATGCGGTTGCGTGCGCCGATCTCAAGTTCGGTCTCTTCGCCTTTGAATTTCAAATCCTGCGGAATTCCCCCGATGCAGGCGAAGGGAAAAATCTCCGTCTCTTCGCCAACGCGCGTCTTGCCCGACACCACAACATGGCTTTTTACCTGGACTCCATCCGCCAGGCTTACGTTCGCACCAATATGGCAAAAAGGCCCGATCTCGACGCCTTGGCCAATCTGCGCGCCTTCTTCAATCACCGCGCTGGGATGAATTTTTGTCTCCGAAGCTCGGCTCATCGCGCTCACTCCTTCGGAAGGTCCATCATCGCCGCAAATTCTGCCTCGGCCGCCATCTCTTCGCCCACCTGCGCCACGCCGCGGAATTTCCAGACCTTGCCGCCGGGTTTGCCACGCACGGTTTCAAGCTTCATTTCCAGCACATCACCGGGCACCACCATGCGACGGAATTTACAGGCCTCAATCGACATGAAGTAGACCAGCAGATTGCGATCTTCCATGCCGAGTGCGGCTCCAACCATCACCGCGGCTGTCTGCGCCATGGCCTCGACGATCGTGACGCCTGGCATGATTGGTCTGGCCGGAAAATGCCCCTGAAAATGCGGCTCGTTCATCGTCACATTCTTGATGCCGCGGGCGGTTTGATAGCCGTCTATATCCACGACCTTATCCACCAGAAGAAACGGATAGCGATGCGGGATGAGCCGCTTGATCCGTTCAATATCTGCCGTTTGCAGCGTGTCTGTCATGGTAGGTCCTTTCCCGCGCGTGCCGCCCTTCTGTCGCCGACTATCATCGGGTCACGCCGACTTATCAACTCGCCCACGCCGGAGCAAGCACGGGGCGTCACTCAGTGTCGCCCGATGAGGGCTCGTCCTGTTCCTCTGTTCCTGGCTCGATTGCGTCCGGAGCCAGGAGTGCATCAATACGGACAATCGCAACATCGGTGATGTCGACCACCTCGGCGCGCAAGAGCACATTGCGCGCATCTACAACCACCACGCCACCGGCGGCGCGCATTATATCAACCAGAACAGGTTCGACCTGACGCATAAACTCGACCGGAGCTCGTTCGCGATTTCGTTCAAGATCACGCACACGCCGTTCGCTGTCGCGGCGGATTTCCTGCACGCGCGCGTCAAAATCATCCGCCATTTGGCGAAATTCTTCCGGCGTGGAGTCTTCCCGCCTTTCGGTTAGCGATTTTTCCTCGGCCTCAAGCTCTGTTTCAATTTGACGGTTGCGTGCAATAAGCGCATCGCGCTCTTCTTGAATTACAGTGAGATAGCTCTGGCCCAACCGCGTCTGATTGAAAAGTCGCTCTGGATCAACAACCAGAACCTGGCTTTGCACGACACCCACATCCTGCGCCGAAACTGCGTACGCTCCAAAAACCAAACTGCCCACCGCGATCATGGCGGCGGACAGGATGGTCTTGATCTTTTGCATGTCAGAAATCCGTGCGAACCGTGATATCAAATTCACGCTCTACATCATCAGGCTCGCTTTCGAGGGCACGGGAGAAGTTCAACCGTAGCGGTCCGAATGGAGATTCCCAGAAAAGGGAAAACCCGACGACATGACGCAGGTTGAAGTCTTCTGAGGCCACGCCCGGACCGGTCGTGTCCAGACCCCAGATAGACCCGACATCATAGAACAGTCCGCCCGTGATCCCAAACTCATCGGGCAGCCCGAGAGGAAACTCGGCATCAAACTGCGCGGAGGCGAAATATGTTCCGCCAAGATGTTCACCGTTTTGAACCGGGCCTAACCCGTTGGCGTCAAAACCGCGAATAATCTGTTGCGTGAACCGATCCACGGAGCGCGAGTCGCCACTCAGAAATTCCAGTGCGCCGGCTCGAAGCGTTGCACGCAGCGTGACTTCTTCGTTGAAAACACGTGTCTGTCCGATGAGGCGGGCTGTCGGGCGAATAAAATCCTGATCGCCGCCGAGACCCGCGTATTCCAGGCCAAACTCCAATAGCACGCCTGCATTTGGGTTAAGTCCTGTCCGGCGCGTGTCGTACGAATATGTGAACCCCACGGAGCTGCCGATTCGACCGCTCTCAGCTGATTCAGCCGCCAAAAGTGGGGATAGACCCGTAACTGGGTAATCCGTCATGTCGGAGTATGAGAGTTCGTAGAAAACATTCAAACGGCTGCTTTCGCCCAAAGGAAACCCGAGGCTGGGCCGAATATCAGCTGTGGTTGTGTCAAATAGGCTGTTGGCTTGTGATGTTTCCAGAAGAGATGTTCTGAAGCCAAAGGACACATCCCGGCCTAAAAAGGCAGGTTCGGAAAAAGTCAGGCTGTAGTTCGCACGTTCACTGCTGGCGATGATGTTGGCGGACAAGCCCTGACCTCTGCCGAGGAAGTTTCGCTCGGTAAACCCAACAGAAAACCCAAGCCCTGCGTCTGACGAAAAGTTCGCACCGAAAGACAGCGAACCTGTTGTCGTTTCTTCTACATCTACATCAACCACAACCTGGTCAGGCCGCGATCCCTCACGTGCATTAACGTTTGCTGTAGAGAAAAAGCGCAGCGCGCGGATACGCTGAGCGGCTTGCCGGATCTCGCGAGGATTAAACGGATCGCCCTCTACTGTATCAAACTGTCTGCGAATGACCCGGTCCAGGGTCGTAGTATTACCTTCGATGTCTATGCGCTCGACAAAGACCCTTGGGCCTCGGGACAGGACAAACTCGACGTCCAGCGTCAACGTGCGATCATTGCGCGTGATACGTGGTTCAACCCTCAGAAAGTCTATGCCGTCCCGAATGGCTTGTCGCTCCATACGGGCGATTGAGTTTTCCACCAGTGTTGGCGAATAGACAACGCCAGGCTTAATTTTCAGAACGTCTTGATACGTTTCGGCCTCGACACCCGGCATCTCACTGACTGTTGTGATGTCGCCAAAGCGAAACTGTTGACCTTCTTGAATGTTGAAAGTGATAAAAAACCCATCGCGCTCGCGGGCAAGCTCAGCATTGGTGCCTGTCACGCGGAAATCAACATACCCACGCGATTGGTAAAAATCTGTCAGAACTTGTCTGTCGAATTCCAGCCGATCAGCCACAAAGGTGTCTCTGTTCACAATCGCCCGCAAAAGGCCTGCTTGCTTGCTGCCAATGACACGTCGCAGACGGCGATCTGAAAAGGCTTTGTTGCCTACAAATCCAATGCGGCGCACCTCAATGGGACGCCCTTCAAACACTTCGAACACGACATCAACGCGGTTCTCACTGCGACGGA
Organism: uncultured Roseovarius sp.; assembly: GCA_947496175.1. Classification (GTDB taxonomy): domain Bacteria; phylum Pseudomonadota; class Alphaproteobacteria; order Rhodobacterales; family Rhodobacteraceae; genus Roseovarius. The sequence goes on along the minus strand of CANMBU010000003.1, from coordinate 550,204 downwards.
TAACCTTTGGGGTGATGCGCGCAGAAACCCGGCCGTTTTGCTCATATGCTTCACTGAGGGTGGCCACGTCACGTTCGATTCGCGTGGGGCTAAAGACTTGACTTGGTTCGGTTTCGATAAACCCAAGCAGGTTTTCATCGCTCAGCCGCTTGTTGCCTTCAATAGCCACGGCGTTGATCGTAGGAAACTCGACCACGCGAATAACAAGTGTGTTGCCGCGCGGCTCTACCTCAACCGTCTCAAAGAGCCCACTGGCGCGAATGCGCTGTGCAGCAGCGTTCAGCTCACCCGCTGAAATGGTCTGACCGGCTTCGATTCCAGCTTGAGACGCAATCGTGGCGGCCTCAATCCTCTGGTTGCCTTCAACACTTACAGAGGAAAACCGAAAGCTTTGCGCATGGGCCGGGTCGACGGCGAATACGGTGATGAAAAGCAGTAGAAACGCAATCAACGAGCGGACTGTATTTAATGCAACGCCGTCTTGAAAAAGACGCCCTGCCCCCGCTCCGAGAAAATTAGCCATCGGCAAACCCAATCAGACATCCCAGTATGTCTTGTCAGTAACCATTCTGAATGGGCTTGTCAAAACGCCAGACAAGGAAAATTCGCCGCATCCGATGCGACGTTCAATTTAATTTTTTGGATTGGCCGGATCACACCCCTAACAGCAGGGGTGAGATCACCAGAGTGTCCCGAGAAGCGCGCCTGCATACAGAGCCACAACCAGAGTAGCCAGATACAAAATCCGGTCCCAGTTGAGGTTCAGCAACAAGGCCATACCACGGTATCCCTTGAGAATGTGCTGCATGGTTCTGCCAGTTTAACCTGTGTTAAAGACGCAATTTGAGCGCGTCGACGAACAGAAGCTACTCGTTCTTTCTGGCGAGATTGTGGCGTGGATTGGCCGGTTTAGCCACAAATCCGTTCTCACGGGCAGAAAATATCGTTGAACAAAGCGAAAAGCATCAAGCCGAGTACCAAAGTCAGCCCGACCGTCATAAGAATTCTGAGTGCCTTGTCGCTTGGCTTGCGTCCTGTCGCGGCTTCGTACGCATAAAACACAAGGTGCCCGCCATCCAAAACCGGGATTGGAAACAGATTTAACAATCCCACCGCCGTGGACAGAACAGCAATGAACCAGATGAAGCTGTCCACGCCCTGGCTCGCCATAGCGCCTGATACTTCGGCGATCCCGATCGGTCCGGACATGTTACAGCTGCTGATGGCTCCGGTGATCATGTGGTACAGGCCGGACAATGACCCTTCGATCACGTTCCAGGTTTGTGCGGCGCCGTTCGCCAGTGCCGTGCCAGGGCTTTCGCGCTCGGTCGCAAGTTCAAAGGCCAGACCGCCCGCGATGCCTATGCGCCAGTTCGTTTCGAATCCACCTTCTTCACGTGGCTCATCCACGCGTCGCGGCGTCAGGTCGTAATCCAGCACAGCCCCGTCACGCCAAACCCTGAGCGGCAAGGTGCGCCCGTTTGAGGCTTCTACGACGTCTTTCAGTTCGTTAAATGTGGCGACGGACGTTCCGTCCACGCCGACAATGACATCGCCTTGCTTGAGCCCTGTCTCGAATGCCGCGGAGCGCGGTGCGAGTTGTACCACCAGCGGGGGCATGGGGTGTGGGCCCGTGACCGTCTGCACCTGGCCATCGCGGCGGACTTCATAATTGAGGACAGCCGTCTGAGGCAGTTGGTCTACAAAATCGCCGAAGCCTTCATCTTCGGCGTCCAACGAAGGAATAGGCACACCTTCTATTGTCAGAAGCTCATCGCCCGCCGCCAGAGTAAGCCCTTCTGCGGGAAGCGGCGTCAGCTCACCAACTGCCAATGGTTCAGCCACCCGTCCCTGGCTCAGGATAATCGCGCCGAAAACCGCAATGGAGAGAATGAAATTGAACACCGGTCCGGCGGCAACTGTCGCCGTTCGCGCCCAAAGTGGCGCGCCAATCATGGTTTGGCGTTGAACCGCGGCCGGCATCACTTCCACGCTGCCATCACTTGTCCCGCTGGCTGCGTTGGCGTCCCCCAGGAACTTCACATAACCGCCAAAAGGCAGCGCTGCCAGCTGCCACTTCGTGCCATGTTTATCAACACGCGATGCCAAAACCGGGCCAAAGCCCAGCGAGAACACTTCTGCTTTGATTCCGCACCAACGGCCCACGATGTAATGGCCATATTCGTGGATCGCCACGATCACCGAGAGTGCTGCGATAAAGGCGAGGATTGTAAAAAAGAGCCCACCGAATTGCGGTATTAATGATTCCAAAGTCCTGCCTACCCTATCAGTTCCTGCACAACGGCATCTGCCCCATCCCGTGCCAAATGGTCTGCTTTGCGCGCGGTATCAAGGGTGATCACGTCATCATTTAGACCGCATTGGTGCAAAATCCGGGTCAAAACTTCTTCCACGACCTCGCTCATCTGTAAAAATCCGATCCGGCCGGCAATGAAATGATCCAGTGCGCGCTCCTTTGCGCCGTTGAATACAGCACCACTATGGCCACGTTTTTCCATCACGTGACGCGCCAGACGAAGCGGCGGGAACCGATCAAGGTCAGGTGTTTCGAAATCGAGTGTGCCGGCCTTGGCCAAGTCCAGCATGTCTACAGGAAGTGGGCGGCGCTCGGGCCAGTTAAGTGCAAATCCAATGGCATGTCGCATGTCATGTGGGCCCACATGGGCCATCAATCCGCCATCGCAAAATCCAACCAGCGCATGAACCAGGGATTGTGGATGCACAAGCACCTCAATTTGGTCAGGCGTAAAGTTAAAAAACTCCCTTGCCTCAATCATTTCCAGCGCTTTGTTGAACATTGATGCACTGTCGATTGTGATGCGCTGCCCCATATCCCAATTGGGGTGAGTCGCAGCCTCGGCTGCGGTGGCTGTGGTAAGTTTCTCAATCGGCCAGTCGCGGAACGCACCGCCGCTTGCGGTGATGATCACGCGCGAGACCGCCTTGGGGTCTTCTCCGATCAGGGCCTGAAAGATCGCTGAATGCTCACTGTCCACCGGCAAAACTTTTGCGTTATGCTGTTGGGCGGTGTCCAAAAGCAAGGCCCCTGCGGCGACCAGTGATTCCTTGTTGGCCAGCGCCAGTGTCGCGCCTTGTTCCAGCGCCGCCAAACCCGGGGCCAGGCCGGCAAATCCGACGATAGCCGACATCACCCAATCGGCAGGACGCGCCCCCGATTCAATGATTGCCTGCTCTCCGGCTGCGACCTCAACGCCAGTATCGGCCAATGCATCGCGCAATGTTTCGAGTTGGGTTTCATCGGCTGTGACGGCCAGCTCAGCGTGAAATTCGCGCGCATCACGCACCAGTTGCTCAATATTCTGTCCTGCTGTCAGGGCCACAACCTGATACGCATCCCGATCTCGCCGGATAAGATCAAGTGTGTTTTGTCCAATTGATCCGGTTGCGCCCAGAACGCTGACCCGTTTCATGCCCCCGCCCCCGGCAACAGCCCAAAGGCCCAGAGCAGGACGGTCAAAGCTCCTGCGCCCAACATGGCGTCAAAACGGTCAAACACACCGCCATGACCGGGGATCAGGTCCGAGCTGTCCTTGACCCCTTGGCGCCGTTTCACAGCGCTTTGCGCGATATCACCCATTTGCCCGGCGAATCCCACAAGTATTGAGATGAAAACCAGCGCACCGGTTGCTCCAAGCGGTCCTATGCACGCGACGCCAACCAAAGCCGCTCCGAGCCAGCCCGCAACAGTACCGGACCATGTTTTCTTGGGGCTGATCTTGGGCCAGAATTTCGGCCCACCCAGACTTCGGCCCGCGAAATAGCCGGCGACATCGGATGCGACGACGACAAACACCAGCCACAGAATCCATCCCGTGCCAGCAGTTGTGCGTAAATGCAGCAAGGCAAAAGAGCCAAAGAGAACCCATATGGCAACACCGAAGAGCACGAATTTGTCCTTGTCGGTTTGTCCAGCCGCCACCAGCCCCATGGCGATCAACAGCGGGGCGGTAAATAGTCCAGGTAAGAAATGAACGACATTCAGAACAACCGCCGCTGCCACACCCAGGGCAATGGCTTGTCTGGCTTGAAACATGCGCGCGGTTTCCCAGACCATGATGCCGCAAATCACGCTGACAAGCTCAACATAGAGCAACCCGCCCTGCCAAACGGCAAAGGCCCCGACGAGGGCCATTAGGAACGCTGAGATCACCCGTGCACGAAGATCAGACCATTGCGCAGATGCGCTCATGCGGTCACGGCCCCAAAGCGCCGATCACGCGCATCAAACCCTTTGAGCAGCTCTCCAAAAATTTCTTTTGTAAAGTCCGGCCAGAGCGTGTCGATGAATTCGTATTCAGCATAGGCTGATTGCCACAGAAGGAAGTTCGAAATCCGTGCCTCACCACTTGTCCGGATGACCAGATCCGGATCAGGTAAAACGTAAGTATCCAAATACTTTGGAAGCGTTTCTTCATCTACATCTTCGGGGCCAAGATGCCCTTCCGCCACATCTCGGGCCAGACGTTTTGTTGCGCGTGTCACTTCATCTCGACCGCCATAGTTCAACGCGACAGTCAGGTTTGTGCCCGTGCAGTTGCGCGTCACGTCCTCAGCCTGATCCATCAGGCCTCGAAGCTTATCATCAAGCCGAAACCGGTCACCAATGAACCGCACCCGCACATTATTGCGCAACAGTTCCTGCATTTCTTTCATGATGTAGCGCCGAAAGAGGTTCATCAGACCCGCAACTTCGGTCTGTGTCCGTTTCCAATTCTCTGTCGAAAAGGCAAAGATTGTGAGGTATTCGACCCCAAACTCCGGACAGGAACTGACAATCTCACGCACCCGGCGGGCGCCTGCGTGGTGACCATAGAGCCGTGGACGACCGCGCGCCTGCGCCCAGCGGCCATTACCATCCATAATAATGGCCACATGACGTGGGCCCGTATCGGGTCCTTGTGGGTTGATCTCCGGCAAAACTGTCATGAATAACTCTGTTAAACCTGCATAATTTCTGATTGTTTGGTTTCGAGCGCATCGTCGACCGACTTAATAAATCGGTCGGTCATATCCTGCACTTCATTTTCCCAGAATTTTTGATCATCCTCTGACAGCCCGTCCGCCTTGGCCTTTTTCACCTGATCCATGCCATCCCGGCGAATGTTGCGGACGGCCACACGCGCGTTTTCGGCATATTGTGCCGCCACACGCGTCAGCTCTTTGCGGCGCTCTTCGTTGAGTTCTGGGATCGGCAACATAATGATCGTGCCGTTGAGCTGTGGATTGATGCCCAAACCGCTTTCGCGAATGGCCTTTTCCACGGCACCAACCATCGACTTGTCCCAGACATTGATCGTCACCATACGCGGTTCGGGCACATTGACCGTACCAACCTGATTGATCGGAGTTTTCTGACCGTAGGCTTCAACCATGACCGGTTCGAGCATGCTGGCCGAGGCGCGCCCGGTGCGCAAAGAGGCGAATTCCGTGCGCAGGGCACTCATCGCGCCATCCATCCGACGCTCAAGATCGTCGGTATCCAACATAAAATCATCAGACATAGGTTGTTCTTCCTCTTCCAGCTCGGCGCTGATCCCTCTTTAGACCTAGCTGTGCACCTTTGTATAGGTGCCGGTACCATCCAGAATGGCCCGGAACCCGCCAGGTTCGTCCAGCGAGAAGACGATAATGGGCAGGTTGTTGTCCCGTGCGAGAGCGATTGCACTGGCATCCATGACGCCCAGATGTTTGGCCAAAACCTCATCATAGGTGACGGTTTCGAAACGCTTGGCATCATCGTGCTTGACCGGGTCCTTGTCATAGACGCCGTCTACCTTGGTTCCCTTAAAAATCGCTTCACAGGCCATTTCATTGGCGCGCAGGGTCGCCGCCGTATCGGTGGTGAAATACGGATTGCCCGTCCCGGCGGCAAAGATGCAGACGCGCTTTTTTTCAAGATGGCGCACGGCGCGGCGGCGGATATACGGCTCGGCGACCTCGTCCATACGAATAGCCGTGATCACGCGGCAGTATACGCCGATCTTTTCCAGCGCGCTTTGCACAGCCAGCGCATTCATCACCGTGGCCAGCATGCCCATGTAATCGGCGGTGGTGCGTTCCATGCCTTGCGCGCTGCCTTGCAACCCGCGAAAGATATTGCCGCCACCGATGACCATGCAAATCTCAACCCCAAGATCGTGCACCGATTTCACTTCCTTGGCGATGCGTTCCACGGTCGGCGGGTGAAGCCCGTATCCCTGATCGCCCATCAGCGCCTCGCCCGAAATTTTCAAAAGCACCCGTTTGAAGGTGGTGTCGGCTGGCACAGTATCGGGCATATGGGGCTCCGGGGGTCTTGGGGCAGTTGCGGCGCAAAATGTCTTAAATCCCGGACGGGTTCAATCGCCAAACAGGTCCTTGCGCGCAATCTGGCCAGAAAATGCGCGAAATCTGCTCGTGCTACGCGAAAAACTAGCCTATCACCCTGCCCCGTGACAGATTTGACCGAGATTGACCCCACCCGCCCGGTTTTGATTGCCGGGCCAACGGCGTGTGGGAAGTCCGCTTTGGCCTTGCGTATTGCCGAGAGCGGCGGCGGACAGATCATCAATGCCGACGCGCTTCAGGTCTTTGCCAACTGGCGCGTGCTGACCGCGCGCCCGTCGCCCGAGGAAGAAAGCCGCGCGCCACATAGGCTTTATGGTCATGTCGGGCTTGAGGTCGCGTATTCCGCGGGGCATTGGCTGCGCGATGTAGCACCACTTTTGCACAATGGCCCGCGTCCCATCATTGTTGGCGGGACCGGGCTCTACTTTACCGCTCTCACCGAAGGTCTGGCGGACATCCCCGAAACACCAGCGTCCCTTCGCGAAGACGCAAATGCAATACGCGCCGCTCATGGTCATGAAGCCTTCCTGCCAGACCTTGACCAAGACACGCTGGCGCGTCTCGACACCGTCAACCCAATGCGAGTCCAGCGCGCCTGGGAGGTGCAGCGCGCCACGGGGCGCGGTCTGGCCGCATGGCAGGACGAAACGCCGCCACCGCTTTTGACGCTCTCGGAATGCACAGCGATTGTTTTGGAGGCCCCCAAGGAGTGGCTCAATCCGCGTATTGAGATGCGCTTTGATCAGATGCTGGCCGAGGGCGCATTGGATGAGGTGCGCGCCAGTCTGGACAGCTGGATGCCCGAGCGGCCTTCGTCACGGGCCATAGGCGCGCCGGAACTTGTGGCGCATCTGCGTGGTGAACTGACCATGGATGGCGCACGGGACGCGGCCATTGTTGCAACCCGCCAATATGCCAAACGCCAGCGCACCTGGTTTCGCGCCAAAATGCGAAACTGGCGCTGGCATTCGGCGGCAGACATCTAGGCGCACCTATCTTTTGGCGCGCCAAAATGCTATTCACGATGCCCGGGAAGCTACAGCGGTTCCAAAACCAATATGGACCCAATAAATACACGGCATGCACAACTCAAAACCCTGGCGCAATGGGTCGGGAGCGCTCCCTGGCGCGCCAGCCTGCCCCATTCGCGGGACACCCATGCGCTGATCTGGATCACACGTGGCCAGGGGCGGTGCCTTTTGGGCGGTCGGCGGCGTGGGCTGAGTGTGCATTCCGCTGTGATCATTCCCGCGCACACACTTTTTGCGCTGGAACCGGGCGCGCAAAGCTTTGGGCTTGTCTGTGATATCCCTGCCAAAAGCTCGATACTGATGCCAGATGACCCTATGGTGCTGCGCATCCGTGACCCTCGCGCACAGGCCGAACTGACCACGCTCTTGGAAACCATGCAGCGCGACCAGAATGAGGCGCGCGCCTTTTGGGACGAAGCGCTTAATGCCCATGCCAGCCTCATTACTGTCTGGCTGCGCCGTGCGATCATCGCGCAAGACGAGGCCGCCCTGCCCCGTGAAACCGCCTCGGACCGGTTGTTGAGCGCATATGCCGCACTGATTGAACGCGACTATGCAACCGGCAGGTCGATGCGAGATTATGCACGCCGTTTGGGTGTCACGCCGACACATCTCACGCGCACCTGCAAAAGCGCCATTGGCATGACCGCTTCTGATCTTTTGACCCGGCGCATTCTTTATGGCGCACGTGATCTGCTTGAAACCACTGACCTTCCAGCCAATCAGATCGCCGCGCGCATGGGGTTTCGCAGCGCGGCTTATTTTACGCGCTTCATCCAACGTCATACGGGCAAGTCACCGACAGAGCTGCGCTCTAAACTGGCGAAAGCCTGACACGACATACGAACGGTCAGCGACCTGACGCAGTAAAATCGCGCAAATGTGCGGTAAGCGCATGGGGCCTCGCCTTGATTTCGGCGCTGCAGCATGCAATTCACGTCCATCCTCACCAGTCCCGCAGGTTTTCTTATGTCCTTTTCGCGCACCAAGCCTTCTTTATTGCATCACGCAATTCCGGGGCTTGCCCGTGACTTGGCCACGCGACGTATCGGGCGGCGGGAGTTTCTGACGCGCGCTTGTGCGTTTGGGGTGACTGCGCCTGTCGCACTAGGACTGAGCGGCGGGTATCGCCCTGCGGCGGCCGAGGCGCAGCCCATTCAGGGTGGCACCCTGCGCATTCAGCAAAACATCAAGGCGCTCACAGATCCCCGCAGCTATGCCTGGAGTGAAATGGGCAACCTGACGCGTGGGTTCTTGGAGTACCTGGTGCAATACAACAGCGACGGCTCGCTGCAGGGCATGCTGCTTCAGACCTGGGATGTGAACGACACCGCAACGGTTTACCGCCTTGCCCTGCGGCCCGATGTGACCTGGAACAACGGCGATGCCTTCACGGCGCGGGATGTGGCGCGGAATTTTGAACGCTGGTGCGACACGACGGCGCCAGGCAATTCGATGGCCTCTCGGCTTGAGGCCCTGATTGACCCCGGCACCGGGCAAATCATCGACGGGGCCATTAAGCTCTTGGATGATCTGACCATCGAACTGACCCTGCGCCACCCGGATATCACTTTGATGGTGAACCTTGCCGACTACCCTGCTGCCATTGTGCACCCCAGTTTCGAGGGGGGAAATCCGTTTGAGCATGGCATTGGCACGGGGCCTTTCCGACCAGTCGAGTTGCAGGTTGGAGAACGCTGTGTATTGGAGCGGAATCTGGATCACACATGGTGGGGCACAGCCATCTTCGGAGGTCCCTATCTCGACCGAGTAGAGTTTCTCGACTTTGGCACGGATCCTTCAAGCTGGGTTGCCGCAGCTGACGCCGGTGAAGTTGATCTGCTTTACGAATCCGTGGGCGATTTCATTGACGTGCTTGATGCCCTTGGCTGGACGCAGACCAAAACTGACACGACCGCCACAATGATCATTCGCGCCAATGCGCTGGCCGAAGTTGAGGGGGCCAAACCCTATGCCGATGCCGCCGTGCGCCGCGCCTTGGCGATGTCCGTCGACAATGAGATCTGTCTGGAACTGGGCTATGCCGGACGTGGACAGGTCGCCGAGAATGACCATGTCAGCCCGCTGCACCCGGCCCATGCCGAACTCGGTCCGGCAATTTACGATCCTGCAAAGGCGCGTGAAGATATGGCCGCGGCGGGTCAGACTGAATTCGAACATGAGCTGGTGACGCTTGATGATGAATGGCAGCGCAACACCGGCGACGCCGTGGCGGCTCAGCTGCGCGACAATGGCTTCAAGGTGCGTCGTAGCATCCAGCCCGGCGACACCTATTGGTCCAACTGGCAAACCTACCCCTTTTCCGCCACGCAATGGAATCATCGTCCCTTGGGCGTGCAGGCGTTGTCGCTTGCCTATCGCTCAAATGCAGCGTGGAACGAAACCGGGTTTGCCTCGGATGCATTCGATAGTCTGTTGGAGGAAGCCACGTCCGTGGTTGATGTGGAGGAGCGTCGCAAAACCATGGGTAAACTGCAAACCATTCTGCGCAACGAAGGTGTGATGATCCAGCCCTATTGGCGTTCACTTTACAATCACCACAACGGGCGTGTCGTTGGGGCCGAAAAGCACCCATCCAATGAGATACATCTGCACAAGATCGGTTTTTCCGGCTGACGCTTGGGCTTAGCTGCCCCAGATCACTTTGACGTAGTTGCGCGTTTCCTTGAAGGGTGGCACGCCGTTGTACTTCTCGACCGCCGCTGGCCCGGCATTGTATGCGGCCAATGCCAAACGCCACGACCGGAACTTGCGGTACTGTTCCGCCAGGTAGCGCGCACCACCCTCCAGATTTTCATATGGATCATGCGGGTTGACGCCAAGGTAAGACGCCGTGCCTGGCATCAGCTGTGCAAGGCCTATAGCACCCTTGTGCGACTTGGCCCGTGGATTCCATCCCGATTCCTGTTGCACCAGCCGCAGAAATAAATCCTGCGGCACACCGTGCTTTGCCGCCGCTTGCCTAGCCGCGCTCAGGTACGGTCCGCGATACGCCCCGCGAAAAGTTTGCGTAGGCTCGTCGTCCCATTTGGTGGGTGTATGCACTTTCTGAGGTTGCAGTCGCACAGACGAGTTGTACTGCGACCTTGCCCGGCTATCGAGCACCTTGGTCTGCGATTTGAAGACGCGGTTCTTGCCTTGGGTTGAGAATATATCTGCAGTGGCGGCCATGGGCCAAGCCAAGGAAACACAAGTGATGGCTGCCGCCAAAACACGCATATCGATCCACGCCCCCTACCACGTCACAGGTCTAACTCGGCGCACTATACTGGTTTTAAGACGAATTGCCAGAGATCGCATGCAAATGCGTCGAAGGGTCCATTTTGATCACATTCACTTTGTTGCGTTATGGATTTGTTCATTCCTTTGGGGTGGTGTAACGAAGATGTGTCAGAGGCACGAAACGAGCGAGGAGGACGCATGGCCGGCTCAGTCAACAAGGTCATCATCATTGGCAATCTGGGGCGTGATCCCGAGGTGCGCACCTTTCAGAATGGCGGCAAAGTGTGCAACCTGCGCATCGCCACCTCCGAGACCTGGAAAGATCGTAACACCGGTGAGCGGCGCGAACGCACCGAATGGCACTCGGTGGCGATCTTCAATGAAAACCTCGCGCGTCTGGCCGAGCAGTATCTGCGCAAGGGGTCTAAAGTGTATATCGAGGGCAAGCTGGAAACCCGCAAATGGCAGGATCAGTCCGGTCAGGATCGGTATTCCACCGAAGTGGTTCTGCGCCCTTATGCCGGTGAACTGACCTTCCTTGATTCTCGTGACGGAGGGTCCGGCGGCGGCGGTGGCGGCGGTGGCAGTTACGGTGGTGGCTACGACCAAGGCTATGATAGCGGCGCGTCTTCGGATGGAGGCCAATCCGGCAATGCGCCATCGCGCGACTACGACGACGAAATTCCATTCTAAATCGTTTCGCGATAAACCTGACTCACACATAATCGCGAAACGCAGCGCGACACCTAATCGTTGCACGCGTTTCGCCTCTCGCTGTTGTCTCAGGTAAAAGGCGAAACGCTTTAGACCCAAAAAGAAGCATGTAGTGACAGGCGCATAAGGCGGATTCCGCATCTACCTTGATCTGTGTCAACTCCCTCAATTCTCACCGCTGTAAACTAAAGTTTACACAGGGAGATTGATATGCGCATTCTATTTGTTCACCCGAACTACCGGTCCGGTGGTGCGGAAATTGCGGGCACCTGGCCACCGGCTTGGGTGGCGTACCTGACGGGCCACCTTCGCACCGCGGGATTTGATGATGTTCATTTCATCGATGCGATGACAAATGACATCTCGGATGACGACCTGGCCCATCAAATCAAAGCCCTGCATCCCGATGTGGTCGGCGTCACGGCCATCACCCCGTCGATTTACCGCGCCGAAGAGGTGCTCCGGATCGCCAGCGAAGTTGCGCCACATGCCGTGCGCGTGTTGGGCGGTGTTCACGCGACATTCATGTTCAAGCAGGTCTTGTCAGAGGCCCCCTGGATTGACGTCATCGTCCGCGGCGAAGGCGAAGAGATTTGCACCGAATTGATGCTGGCCATAGAAGACGGCCGCTGGCCCAAGGAGCGCCACAAGATCAAGGGGCTTGCCTTTCGCGACGGCGATGAGATCGTCGCCACCGCTGCGGCCTCAACGGTCAAGGACCTTTCGGCGATCAAACCTGACTGGACTGTGCTGGAGTGGGAGAAATACATCTACATTCCGCTTGGTACGCGCGTGGCCATCCCCAACCTCGCACGCGGCTGTCCGTTCACCTGTTCTTTCTGCAGCCAATGGAAATTCTGGCGGGACTACCGGGTGCGTGATCCCAAGGACGTGGTCGATGAGATTGAGGACCTGGTGGACAACCACGGTGTCGGCTTTTTCATCCTCGCCGACGAAGAGCCCACCATCAACAAGAAGAAATTCGTGGCCTTCTGTCAGGAGCTGATCGACCGCGGCCTGCCCAAGCGAGTCAAATGGGGCATCAACACCCGCGTGACAGACATCTATCGCGACAAGGACCTGCTCAAATTCTACCGCAAGGCAGGGCTTGTACATGTGTCGCTTGGCACCGAAGCGGCCGCGCAAATGAAGCTCGATATCTTCAACAAGGAAACCAAGGTCGACGAAAACAAGACTGCCATCCGCCTGTTGCGTGAGGCCGATATTCTGGTTGAGGCGCAGTTCATCGTCGGGCTGGACAATGAAACGCCTGAGACTTTGGAAGAAACCTACCAGATGGCCTGGGACTGGCAGCCGGATCTGGCGAACTGGTCGATGTACACCCCCTGGCCCTTCACGCCGCTCTTTCAGGAATTGAAAGATCAGGTCGAGATTTACGACTTTTCCAAGTACAACTTTGTCACGCCAATCATGAAGCCTGCGGCGATGGAGCGGGGCGAATTGCTGGACGGTGTGATGAACAATTACCGCCGGTTTTACAGCAAAAAGGCGCTGTTCCATTATCCGTGGCGCGGCACAGGGTTCCGGCGGCGCTACCTTCTGGGCTGTCTCTATGCCTTTCTCAAGGCCGGGTTCCAGCGGACATTCTATGATCTGGGCAAGGCCGGATACTGGGGGCCGCAAACGAAGAACTCCGTGGATTTCCACTTTGATGAAACCCGGCAATTGGCCGAAGCCCAGCTTGAAGATTGGGAAGCCTCCGCTGACAAGGCGGCGCGTGCCGCAGAACGTCGCGCTGCGGTGAAAGCACAGATGAAGGATCGCTCCGCGCAACGCACGCAAAACTTCAAAATGCCCAACGGGGCAGAAGTGCGCGCCTGCGGCGGCAGCGATCAGCAGATGGAAGATGTCTAGGCCGAAGAAAGCCACGTCTGACGTGATCGGCCCCAACGCGGTTCTACAGTTGTTGCCGTTGATTGAGCGGCTTGGCGGTAAGTCGCGCGTCATCCGGATGCTGAATGCGGCGGGGATGGATGAGGCCCCGGATGGGACCGAGATGATCCCCGAAGCACATGCCGCCCGCCTGCATCAGCTTTTGCGCAAGGAAGAACCGCAATCTGCCCCACTTCTGGCCGCTGAGGCCGGCCGTGCCACGGCAACCTATATTCTGGCGCACCGCATTCCTCAAAAAGCGCAGACGCTGCTTCGGCTGCTACCAGCGCGCTTTGCCGCAATGTTGCTCTCCAAGGCCATCACCAAACATGCCTGGACTTTCGCCGGGTCGGGTCAATTTGAATGTGTGTCCCCCTGGACCTACCGGATCAAGGACAACCCGGTTGTGCGCGGCGAGGTCAGTCAAACGCCGCTCTGCACTTGGCATGACGCGGTGTTTGAACATTTGTATCAGGTGCTTGTGCATCCCCGGTGTCGATGCGTTGAGACACATTGCTGCGCACAACTCGGATCCGAGGCGTGTATCTTTGCGATTGATATCGCGCCCTGACAGCCTCAAGGCGCGCTATAGCCCCCAAATGGAACGCAGGGCAGCCAGCCCCGTTAGAAACACAGTCGATAAAAACAGCGCCAGAATGAGCGCCGCCAACAGTGTCGGACGTGGTGGTGGTGCATGCAGATTGCTTATATGTTGTATGGCTCGTTTCATGCGGCGGGTTTAACCACGATTTAGGTTTTGATCCGGTTAATGGCAGCATGGAATTGCACCCCAGTCCGACCGGCGCCATGCCCCCCGACCTTTGCGCGATGCAGCAGCATCCATATTACGGTGATGCCCTAAGGGCGTTAGGGGGCGACGTCGTTTGTTTCCGAGCAAGCAAAGACGGTATCCGGACGGCTCATGCGCAAGTTCTCCGCCGCCGTTTTGGCCCTGTGCAGGTCAATTGGTTGCCGCGTGGTCCGGTTTGGGCCGCGGGCATGTCGCAGCGCGACAAACGCCGGGCACTTGATCTGTTGAACTATGATCTAGGAATGATCCAGGGCACCCTTGTTGCCTTGGAGACACCTCGCGACGTACCACTTTTCGCTGGCGCAGGTTACCGCGCGTTCTGGACCCCGCAATATGTGGCAGAACTCTCGTTACGTGACACCGAGCTGGATCGCCTTGCCGCGCAATCGGTGAAGTGGCGTAATCGTCTGCGTCATGCCGAACGCTGCCAGGTGCAGGTGGCTCATAGAGAATTTCAACCCGGCCGTGACGAGTGGCTAATGAAAGCCGAAGCCGAGCAACGCCGTACTAACAAATATCAGGCTTTGCCTTCGGTCTTCACCACGGCCTGGGCACGACTGCACCCGAATGCAACGCGGCTTTTTCTAGCCCATCGCTTGGGACGCATAATCGCGGCCATGCTCTTCTTGCGCCATCCGCCGACGGCCACTTATCACATCGGCTGGAGCAATGCAGAAGGACGCAAACATTCAGCCCATAACCTGCTTTTATGGCGTGCTTCTAACTGGCTGGCCGCACAAGGGTGCCAACGTCTTGATCTTGGACCCGTAGATACTCAAAACACTCCGGGGCTTGCACGCTTCAAGCTTGGGAGCGGTGCAGAATTACGTTCGCTTGGCCCCACGATGCTGCGCCTTCCAGGGCTTGCCACGCGGCTGCGCGCTGCCTGAGACCACATTGCCTCTGGCCATTCGGTGCGACCCCGTATAGGGCGCATCTCACATCAGAGGAAAGAGCACGCATATGGACCTGCGCAACATTGCTATCATTGCCCACGTAGACCACGGGAAAACCACCCTCGTGGATGAATTGCTCAAGCAATCAGGCGTATTTCGCGAAGGACAGGCCGTGGCCGAACGCGCCATGGACAGCAACGATCTTGAGCGTGAACGCGGTATCACCATCTTTGCCAAGCCCACCTCCGTGGAATGGAAATCCACGCGGATCAACATTGTTGACACCCCCGGCCACGCTGATTTCGGCGGCGAGGTCGAGCGTATCCTGAGCATGGTCGACGGTGTTGTTCTGTTGGTCGATGCCGCGGAAGGCCCCATGCCGCAGACCAAATTCGTGACTTCCAAGGCGCTGGCGCTTGGCCTGCGCCCGATCGTGGTGCTCAACAAGGTGGACAAACCCGATGCCGAGCCGGACCGCGCGTTGGATGAGTGCTTTGATCTCTTCGCCTCGCTGGATGCCAATGAGGACCAACTGGATTTCCCGCATATGTATGCCTCTGGCCGCTCTGGCTGGGCCGATCATGAACTGGACGGACCGCGCGCCGACCTCTCCGCACTTTTTGATCTGATCGTCAATCACGTCCCTGCCCCACGCCAGATAAACCGCACCGATGAGGACTTCCGGATGCTGGCCACCACGCTGGGAGCTGATCCGTTTGTGGGCCGCATTCTGACAGGACGGGTCGAGTCCGGCCACCTTAAAGTCGGAGCCACCGTCCAGGCACTGAGCCGCATTGGCCAAAAGATCGAACAGTTTCGCGTCACCAAAATTCAGGCGTTTCGCGGCTTGACCACACAAGACATCGATGAGGCGACAGCCGGTGATATTGTCAGTATCGCAGGCATGTCCAAAGCGACCGTAGCTGACACAATCTGTGCTTTGGCCGTCGAAGAACCGCTTGAAGCACAACCCATAGATCCGCCCACCATCTCGGTCACCTTCGGCATCAATGACAGCCCACTGGCCGGTCGAGATGGCAAAAAGGTGCAGTCGCGCGTGATCCGCGAACGGCTCATGAAAGAAGCCGAAACAAATGTTGCTATCAAGGTTACAGACACGCCTGGCGGTGAGGCCTTTGATGTCGCGGGCCGTGGTGAGCTTCAAATGGGTGTGCTGATCGAAAACATGCGCCGCGAAGGGTTTGAACTTTCGATTTCGCGCCCTCGGGTACTGATGCGGGAAGATGAGACGGGACAAAAGCTCGAGCCCATTGAGGAAGTTACGATCGACGTGGACGACGACTATTCCGGTGCGGTGATTGAAAAAATGACAGGGCCACGTCGCGGCGAAATGACTGAGATGAAACCGGCCGGTACGGGCAAAACGCGCATTGTGGCGCATGTGCCCTCGCGTGGGTTGATTGGGTATCACGGTGAGTTCCTGACGGATACGCGTGGCACCGGTGTGCTCAACCGTGTCTTTCATTCCTGGGCCCCGCATAAAGGCCCCATCCCGGGGCGTCGTGCCGGGGTGTTGATTTCCATGGAAAACGGCGAATCCGTGGCCTATGCCCTGTGGAACCTTGAGGACCGGGGCAAAATGTTCATCGGCGCGCAGGCCAAGATTTACACGGGCATGATTATCGGGGAGCACAGCCGTGAAAATGATCTTGAGGTGAACCCGCTCAAGGGTAAGAAACTCACCAATGTGCGCGCCTCTGGCACCGATGAGGCTGTGCGCTTGACCACGCCAATCACGCTCTCACTGGAAGAGGCGATTGCCTATATCAACGATGACGAGTTGGTTGAGGTGACGCCCAACGCCATCCGCCTGCGCAAACGCCATCTCGATCCGCATGAGCGTAAGCGTGCTTCCAAATCCGGGGCCTAGACCGGGTTGGTCGTGTATAAGGCTAAACCCGCTCTACCATATCCCCAATAGACACCATCCCAGGTGACACCACTTGGGCGCACCATCCACCATGACCGCGCATCGCGTTGTACCCACCCGGCCCCAGGGCGGCCTCCATCCGGGAACAGGGCGCGCAAGGGGTGGTGATCTCAAGTTCCACCTCGCCCATCCGAAGCTGATGGTTGCGCAGGGCCGTCAGGTTGATACCGGATACCACGATATTGCGGCGCAAAAACTCTGGCGTGACCGCACCGCGATGTGCCCGTGCCGCAATTGCCGGTAAATGTTCCGCTTGAATGAGTGTCAC
The DNA here is from genome assembly GCA_947496175.1 of uncultured Roseovarius sp. GTDB lineage: Bacteria > Pseudomonadota > Alphaproteobacteria > Rhodobacterales > Rhodobacteraceae > Roseovarius. The sequence goes on along the minus strand of CANMBU010000003.1, from coordinate 533,028 downwards.
CGCGCGTTTTCCGGACCGCCCGTGGTCCCCTTCCAATCCGTCTTTGACGATCCTCGCGGATGAGACAGGCACAACCTCGGCCAATCGCTCGGGGCGCACACCGATCCAGTCCACGCGCCCTGCCCCGGCATGGGTTTTGATCAGTTCGGCAAGTTTGCCCTGCACTACTCGGTCGTCTCGACAATCACCAAGTCGCGCTCTGACGCGCCGCGCGCATGATCGAGCGCCGCTTGATACTCTGCGCTGTGATAACAGGTCTCTGCTGCCTCAAGGCTTGGGAATTTCGCCACCACGTTACGTGGATGGTCGCGCCCCTCAAGCTGCACATAGCGCGCAGCCCGGGCAATGAAGTGCCCACCATGTTTTTCCAACGCAGGCCCAGCCAGTTTGGCATAGCGGCCATAAGCCTCTTCGTCGGTCACGGTCACATGAGCGATCCACAATGCAGGCATATCAATTCTCCTTTAAATGCCGTCTACAATGACGATATCGCGTTCGCTGGAAGACACGGCAATCGGCAAAATGCGTTGATACTCAGGCGAGTTATACCAATCCATCGCCGCCTGGTGGTCCGGGAACTCAATGATCACATGCCGGTCCGGGCTGTTGCCTTCAACCTGCGTCTGTGTGCCGCCTTTCACCAGAAACCGCCCTCCGGCTTTTTCGGCCAGCGCCACAGTCTGGCTGGCATAGGTTTGGTAGTCTTCCGGTTCTGTTACATTGATCCGGGCAATCACGTAAGCTGTCATACTCTCCCCCCTCCCAAGGGTGGCGGGAAAGAGAGGTTAAGCTTGCAACACCTGCTCTGCCGCCTTGATCGCCGCATCAGCGCGCGTCACATCCGTGCCACCGCCCTGCGCCATGTCCGGGCGGCCGCCACCGCCCTTGCCGCCAAGTTCACCTACCGCGGCCCGGACAAGATCAACAGCAGAGACACGTTCGGTCAAGTCTTTCGTCACACCAGCCGCCACAGCGGCCTTGCCGCCTGCATCGGCAATCAAGAGAATTGCGCCTGAGCCAAGCTTGTCTTTCATCTCGTCCATCAACGGCGGAAGGTCCTTGCCCGACACTCCGGACAGCACCTGTGCGAGGAACTTGACCCCGCCGATGTCCTTGGCTTCGGGTCCTGCAACCGCACCCCCGCCCATGGCCACATCGCGGCGCAGCTGTGCCACTTCATTGCTCAGCGCCTTGCGCTCTTCCATCAGCGCACGCACGCGATCCAGAACATCGCCAGGCTGTGCTTTCAGTTCCAAAGCGACTTCGGCCAGCCGGTGATCCTGCTCGCTGAGATATTTGAAGGCCTCGGCCCCTGTGAGTGCCTCAATCCGGCGCACACCAGCGCTTGAGGCGCTTTCGCCCAGCGTTACAAACATGCCGATGTCGCCCGTCTGACGCACATGCGTGCCGCCACAAAGCTCAATCGAATAGGTCTGTCCATCCAGCCCCTTGCCGGACCCGGCCTCAGTGCCCATTGAGACCACGCGGACCTCGTCGCCATATTTCTCGCCAAAGAGCGCCTGCGCGCCCAATTCCCGCGCATCATCGGGCGGCATAATCCGTGTTTCAACCGGCGTGTTTTGCCGGATATAGGCGTTCACGTCTTCCTCCACGCGCTTGATTTCCTCAAGGCTCATCGCCTTGGCATGGCTGAAATCAAACCGCAGCCGATCTGCGGCATTCAGTGACCCGCGCTGTGCTACATGATCGCCAAGCGCGGCGCGCAAAGCTTCGTGCAGCAGGTGTGTGGCCGAATGGTTGGCGCGGATGGAGGTGCGGCGGGTGTGGTCCACTTCCAATTGCGCGGCAGCTCCACTGACGATCTCGCCTTCGGTGACATTGGCAATGTGAATGAATACACCGGCAACCTTCCTGGTGTCCGTCACACGCGCCAAACCATTTTCAACGCGGATCACGCCGGTATCCCCAACCTGCCCGCCGCTTTCTGCATAGAATGGCGTCTGGTTGAGCACAATTTGGACGTCGGCACCTTTCGTCGCTGTCTCGACAGGCGCACCGTCCTGCACCAGCGCCACGATCTGCCCTTCGGCGACTTCGGTGTCATAGCCCAGGAAATCCGTGGTTCCGTGCTCTTCGGCAACATCGAACCAAACGCTGGCATCCGCCGCCTCGCCTGTGCCCGCCCAGGCGGCACGCGCCTTGGCTTTCTGTTCGTCCATGGCCGCATCGAACCCAGCCACATCCACCTCACGGCCCTTTTCACGCAAGGCATCTTGGGTGAGGTCCAACGGAAACCCGTATGTGTCATAAAGCTTGAACGCCGCCTCTCCGGGCAAAGCCGCCCCATCGGGAAGCTTCTCAAGTTCATCATCCAAAAGCCGCAGGCCACGATCCAGCGTCTGCTTGAACCGTTTCTCTTCCAGCTCCAGCGTTTCCTCAATCAGCGCCTGCGCCTGCCCCAGCTCGGGAAAGGCCTGACCCATCTGCGCAACGAGATTGGGCACAAGCCGGTGCATCACCGGGTCCCGCGCTCCAAGCAAATGCGCATGTCGCATCGCCCGGCGCATGATCCGGCGCAGCACATAGCCGCGCCCTTCATTCGATGGCATCACCCCGTCCGCGATCAGGAAACTGGTCGAGCGCAGGTGATCGGCAATCACCCGGTGGTGGACATTGCCATCCCCATCAGGGTCCACATTTGTGGCGTTTGCACTGGCCTCAATGAGGCTGCGCATCAGGTCGGTGTCGTAGTTGTCATGCTTGCCCTGTAAGAGCGCGCCGATCCGTTCCAGCCCCATGCCGGTGTCAATCGACTGCATGTCCAGATCGACCATGCTGCCATCTTCGAAACGCTCGTTCTGCATGAAGACGAGGTTCCAGATCTCAATGAACCGGTCGCCATCTTCCTCGGGGCTTCCCGGAGGGCCACCCCAAATCTCAGGTCCGTGGTCATAGAAAATCTCGGTACACGGCCCGCATGGCCCCGTTGGACCCATGGACCAGAAATTGTCATCCGTGGCGATACGGATGATGCGCTCATCGGGAAGGCCCGCGTGCTTTTTCCATATCTCGGCGGCCTCATCATCGGTGTGATAAATCGTGACAAGAAGCTTGGATTTGTCGATCTCAAAGTCCTTGGTCAGCAGATCCCAGGCAAAGGGGATTGCGTCGGATTTGAAGTAATCGCCGAAACTGAAATTGCCGAGCATCTCGAAAAACGTGTGGTGCCGAGCGGTATAACCCACATTATCGAGATCGTTATGCTTGCCGCCTGCCCGCACGCATTTCTGGCTTGTTGTCGCGCGGGAATAATCGCGTTTCTCGACCCCGGTAAAAAGATTCTTGAACTGCACCATGCCCGAGTTTGTGAACATCAGCGTCGGATCATTGCGCGGCACAAGCGGAGAGCTTGCCACGACCTCGTGATCGTTGCGATCAAAGAAATTCAGAAAGGTCGAGCGGATCTCGTTCAGCGTGGGCATATCGGGTCTCGCGGCATTGCAGCATTCTTGGAGCTTGAGGTTTAGCCGCCGGGCTGATCCATGTCCACAACTAGAAACGGCCCGGGGTATCGCACCCGGGCCGCTTGGAACGCTATCTCAAAGAGATCAAGCTTCAAGAATATCGTCATCTCCAGCCGCCTCTGCGGCGGCGGCCCCTTCGGGCATGTCGAAATCAAGCCCATGGGCGGCCCGGATTTTATCCTCGATCTCATAGGCGATACGGGTGTTTTCTCTGAGGAACTCCTTGGCGTTTTCCCGGCCCTGGCCAATGCGCTCGTCACCATAGCTGAACCAGCTGCCAGATTTCTCGACCACGCCCGCCTTGACGCCCAGGTCAAGAAGTTCACCCATCTTGGAAATACCTTCGCCATACATGATGTCAAACTCGACCTGTTTGAAGGGCGGCGCCATCTTGTTCTTGACGACTTTTACACGGGTCTGGTTGCCCACCACCTCGTCACGATCCTTGATCGCGCCAATTCGGCGAATGTCGAGCCGCACCGAGCTGTAGAATTTCAAGGCGTTGCCGCCGGTTGTTGTCTCAGGGCTGCCAAACATGACGCCGATTTTCATGCGGATCTGGTTGATGAAGATCACGGTGCATTTTGATTTATTGATCGACCCGGTTAGTTTGCGCATCGCCTGGCTCATTAGTCGGGCATGCACACCCACGCTGCTGTCGCCCATGTCGCCTTCCAGCTCAGACTTGGGCGTGAGGGCCGCAACGGAATCGACCACGATCATGCTGACCGCGCCAGAGCGCACCAATGTGTCAACAATCTCAAGGCTTTGCTCGCCTGTGTCGGGTTGCGAGATCAAAAGTTCGTCCAGATCAACCCCCAGTTTGCGGGCATAGATCGGGTCAAGCGCATGTTCGGCATCCACAAAGGCGCAGACACCGCCTTTTTTCTGCTCTTCAGCCACGCAATGCAGCGTGAGCGTTGTCTTGCCCGAACTTTCAGGCCCGTAAATTTCAACGATACGCCCTTTGGGCAAACCGCCAATGCCAAGGCCAATATCTAGGCCCAAAGAGCCAGTTGATGTGGCCTCAACTTCTTGCACCGGATTGTCGGCACCCAATTTCATAATCGAGCCTTTGCCAAACTGGCGCTCAATCTGTGCCAATGCGCTGTCGAGCGCCTTTTGCCGGTCGGTGTTCTTCTTGGGATCCATGTCCAAAAGTTCTGCTGTTGCCATACCTGTCGCCTTTCTTATTTCATAGGCCGCTTGGCGCGTCCATGACTGCTTTCGTTCACCTCTTGTTCTCAATGCTTATGAAGACAAAAGGAGAACATTTCAAGAAAATTGTTCGTATTTTATTTTTGCGTGGATGCGTTAAAGAGTGATGAACGACAGTCAAAACGAGGACACTCCCGCAGATGCTTGCGTTTTCTAAAGAAAAACTCGTTTTTTTGTCTGTGCCCAAAACGGGCACCACGGCTTATCAGGATGCTTTGGCCGCCCGTGCCTCATTGGTCGTGCGTGACCCGCCTGAACTCAAACATGCGCCGGTCTTTCGATACAATCGTTTCTTTCGCCCCTCGTTAGAGAAGTTTTGCGGCGAAGGATTCGACGTACTCGCGGTGATGCGCGAGCCCATCGATTGGCTCGGTAGCTGGTATCGCTATCGCCGCCGTCCCGGCCAAGAAGGCACGCGAACCTCAACGCATGAGCTGAGCTTCGATGAATTTGTGCTGGCCTATTTGAAAGGCAATCGTCCGCCCTATGCCAATGTCGGCTCTCAGGCCAAGTTTCTGGAGCCGCAGAAAAATGGCACAGCGGTCACGCATCTCTTTCGGTATGAAGATCAGCAGGGGCTGACAGATTTCCTGAAACATCGTTTGAAAACAGATGTTTTCACAAGAAAGCTGAACCAGTCCCCAAAACTGGACCTCCTGCTCAGCGCAGAAGTGGAGACCGAATTTCGACGTAAATGTGCGGTCGAATTTGCATTGTATGACGGAATTGACGCCAACGGGCTCTACACACCGCTGTCTCATGGACAGGCCCCGGCGCACCGATAGGGATCATTGCCCAGGAATGGATTTCGCGCGCATCATCTGACGTTGGACAATATCGGTCAAATCCGTCAGCGAAAATGGCTTTGGCAGGAAAAGTGAGTTGGGAATGCGGGCCTGAATTTCGCCAAAGGTTTCGGCGGCGTATCCAGACATGAAAACAACCTGCGTTTCGGGTCGTGATTGCAATGCGCGAATGACCCAGCTTGGTCCGTCTATTCCGGGCATCACGACGTCCGAGACAAACACATCAACATTCAGAGTTGTGTCCTTCAACAGTTCAAGTGCCGATTCTGCCGAATCTGCTTCAAGTACTGTGAGGCCACGCATTTGCAAGGCACGACTGGCAAATGCCCGCACCGGAGCCTCATCTTCCACCAGCAAAACCACGCCCTCTACCGGGTGGTTATGCGCAATTTCCTCATCAGGCGTTTTCTCAGGCGCTTGAATGGCATCGTGAGCCGGAAACAAAAGCTGAAACACCGTGCCCTCGCCCGGCGTGCTGTCCGCGAAAATAAATCCTCCGGTCTGTTTCACAATGCCGTAGGCCGTCGAAAGCCCCAAGCCCGTGCCCTCGCCTGTGCGTTTGGTTGTGTAAAACGGTTCAAACACTTTCTGGATTTTGTCGGCTGGAATCCCCGTCCCACTGTCTTCAACACTGACGCGCACATAGCGCCCAGGCGCTACGATTGCCCGATCTCGCCACAGCGGATCATCAAGGGTGATGTTTTCAGTGCGCACTCTGATATCGCCCCCTTCCGGCATAGCATCGCGCGCATTGACGACCAGGTTCATCAAAACCTGTTCCAGCTGACGCTTGTCAGCGCGGATCGACGACAGGGTCGGATCATGGCTGAGCGAGAGGGTAACTGTCTCACCCACGAGACGATTGAGCAGGTGCGTGAGGTCTGACAGCATATCCCGCAGGTCCATGACTTCGGGGCGCAGCGTTTGCTTGCGTGAATAGGCCAAAAGCTGACTGACCAACGCTGCCGCGCGATTTGCGTTCTGATTGATCTGCACCAGGTCGGCAAAATCCGGATCCCCCTGATCATGGCGCAACAGAAGAAGGTCGCAATGGCCAGTGATTGCCGTCAAAAGGTTATTGAAATCATGCGCCACACCACCGGCCAACTGGCCAATCGCCTGCATTTTCTGGCTTTGTACAAACTGCGCCTCCAGCGACTTGAGTTTGGTTGCGTCGCTCAGCACCGCGATCAAAACGGTTTCACCCGCTTCGGTGGCGCGGTTCAGCGTCACCTGAAGAAACACCTCACGGTCCTCACGTTTGACGCGTAGGAATTCCGAATGCACACCGCCCCGCCCGGCCGCTGCATCTTCGAGCCAATCAGGGATTGAGCGCCCAAGGCCTTCCATAAGGTCGCTCACGATTTTGCCCGAGCAGCCCTCAACACCCAACAGATCACGCGCCGGACGGTTAGACAGATGTATTTCGCCCCTACGCGCCAGTTTGAGCAACGGAACAGGCAATTCATCAAAAAATGCCCATCCATCTGGTTGACGTTCCGTCGGCGCGATGCCCGGGAGCAGGAACACCTCTCGTCGCCCTGCCGCGCCTTCAAGCTCGACCACCAGACAAGACACTGCGCCTTCGCTGCTGTTGATCTTGTTGATCTGACCCGACCGCAGCGGCAATTTGGGAAATACGCGATCCAGAGTGCGCGCACGTTCCCCTATCAGATCACGCGCCGCCGTGTTCATGTATAGAACCGCTCCATTGCGCCCAACGGTCATCATCGGCAAGGGCATCGGATCAGCTTCACTGGCGGGGCGCTCCGCTGATTTTTCAATTCGCCAGATAAAATGATCATCTCGTGTGCGATGCACTGAGAGGCGGAAATGTCCGTCCCGCGTGACCACATCCTCATGCGCTGCTCCGCGTGCAACCGCACGGGATTCCAGGCGAAACAAGACCGGACCGGGGTTGGCGATGCTGTTTTGCAAAACACCGGCCAGGGTATGAAACACCTGCCCTTCAAAAAGCTGCATGGCGGCACGATTGGCGTATTGGATGTCACCCTTTGCACTGGTCATAAAACTGGGGCTGGCGTCGTCATCGAAAAAGAGTTCCGCCGTTTTCAGCGTGTGCAAATCAGACCTTTGGCTGAGTGTGTTCAGGGCGAGGATCAGCCCGGTTGTCAGCAAAAGCAAAACCGAGATCAGCAAAAGCACCAAAGATGGAAAGTCAGGCACAACATATGAGGTCAGAAAACATGCCGTTGCGATGACGAAGACCATGCGGGTTCGCGGTCGAAGACGTGTTCTTGTTCCGCGTGCCGCAGAGAATTGCCCTGTGGTATCAGCCAAAACTGCATCCCCGTTACTGAAATTCACCCTCGTCTTTGGGGTGCAAGTTTTAAGGTCAGATTAATCTTGGCTATCAATACACGTCAAGGTTGTATATCGTGATCGTTTTTTTTTGAAACGCCCGGCCTTTCACCTGAGGCATCAGAAAAAGGCAGGTCGCACGCAAAACTCAAATCTTGCGCTGCATTCGACCCAAAGCTGTGATGCAGGTTTTAGGTCGAACGCTTTAAACTGGCGAGAAAGAACCCATCGCCCCATTCAGAAACGGACCATGACTTTTGGAGTGTGATCTCCCAGCCAGGATGTTGATCTATGAAGCGTGTCACCTGATGGTCATTTTCCTCAGGTAAAAGCGAGCAGGTTGCGTATGCCAGCTGCCCGTCCGGTGCGACCAGCGACGCAGCATCCTGAAGAATTTCGCGCTGAAGTACACACAGCTCTTCGAGCCGTTCTGATGTCAGCCGCCACTTCGCCTCGGGCGCGCGCCGCCAGGTACCGCTGCCCGAACACGGAACATCACACACAACAAGATCAAAGGGGGCTGCATCCGCAACAGCGTTGGTCTCCAGGCAGGTCACTGTGATGCCTGCACGATCTGCACGCCGCGGAAGGTCTCTCATTCTGCTCTCATTGGCATCATGTGCGAACCAGTCCGCAGTCACGCGTGCGGCCAGTGCCAAAGTCTTGCCGCCACCGCCGGCACAAAAATCGAGAACACGAGATCCCGGCGCAACATCCACAGCAGCCATGGCTGCCTGGCTGCTCGCGTCTTGAAGTTCGACATAACCCTCGCGGTAGGCGCGCGATCCTGCGACGCGCCGCGCGCCCTCTATCACAATAAGCGCGGTATCAATCAGATCGCAGGATGTAACAGTAATCTGGTCTTCTTTCAAAATTTCAACAGCTTGTGGGACGGTGCTCAATCCGGAATTGACACGTAATGTGACAGGAGCGCGTTGTTGCAATATCTGTGCGCTAAGCTGCGCGTTGCCCGGACCAAGGGCGGTTTCAAACCGTTTCCAAAGCCAATCGGGTAAATTGCCCTGTTCTGCACCAGCCGCAGGATCGCGTCCTTTGGTTAACTCTTCAGAGTCCAAAACAGCAGGTGAATGGCCGCCTCCGGTGAAAACAGTGTTCAGCGCAACACCGGCGTCGATCAAGGCGCCACACATGAGCGCCCGGCCGCTTGTGCCACCGCCCAAAGCTGCATAGCTGCGACGGCAGCGCAGGGCCTGAAACACGTGATCCCGTACAGCGGCGCGATCGCCTGACCCGGCATAGCGCGCGCGCCGCGCCCATGTGGTCAGCGCTTTTTCTGCGGCTGTGCCCTGATTGATGTGATCGAGGATCTCAATCGCGGCCTGCACACGCGCCGCTGGCGTCATGACAGCACCTCAAGATGGGATGATAGGCCGCTGATACAAGGCGATTTATCCAATGCGGTAATTCGGCGACTCGCGCGTGATTTGCACGTCATGCACATGGCTTTCCTTCAACCCAGCCCCTGTGATCCGAACGAATTTGCATTCTGTGCGCATCGCATCCACTGTGGCACATCCGGTATATCCCATGGCCGCCCGAAGACCGCCAACAAGCTGATGGATGACCGTTCCAGCGGCCCCTTTATAGGGCACCTGTCCCTCAATCCCCTCAGGCACCAGCTTGTCACTGGCTGCATCTTTTTGAAAGTACCGATCCGCAGAACCGCGCGCCATTGCCCCAAGACTGCCCATACCGCGATAGGCTTTGAAGCTGCGCCCTTGGTAAAGGATCACTTCACCGGGGCTTTCATCGGTCCCGGCCAGCATTGACCCCACCATGGCACAGGACGCGCCCGCCGCAATCGCCTTTGCAAAATCGCCGGAAAACTTGATGCCGCCATCCGCGATCACAGGCGTGTCTCCCGCCGCTTCGGCGCAATCCATGATTGCTGTCAGCTGTGGCACTCCCACACCGGCCACCATGCGTGTCGTGCAAATACTGCCAGGGCCAATGCCCACTTTCACCGCATCCGCGCCGGCCCCGATCAGGGCCTTTGTGGCTTCGCCGGTCGCGACATTGCCGGCCACGATCTGGACCTCGTTCGATAGCTTCTTGGCCCGCTCGACCGCAATGGCCACACCTTCGGAGTGACCATGCGCGGTGTCGATGACAATCATGTCCACCCCTGCATCGACCAGCGCTTCTGAGCGTTCGAACCCTGCATCCCCCACAGTCGAGGCCGCGGCCACGCGGAGCCTGCCCAGTTTGTCTTTGCACGCCGACGGGTTCAGCACAGCCTGTTCGGTGTCTTTCAAGGTCAAAAGGCCTGTCAGTTTGCCTGTGCCATCCGTCACCAGCAACTTTTCGATGCGCCGCGCCTTCATCATGCTTTTGGCTTCTTCGAGATCCGCAGGTTCGGTCAGGATCGCCAGATCATCACTGGTCATCATCACATGCACCGGCGTGTCATCAGAGGTGGCAAAGCGCATGTCACGGTTGGTGACAATGCCCACCACGCGACCACCTTCATCCACCACCGGAAAGCCGGTAAAATTGTAACGTTCAATCAGGTCTTTGGCGTCGGCCAGTGTTTGGTTAGGGGTGAGCGTTACCGGGTTGTAGACGATGCCGCTTTCAAACCGCTTGACGCGTCGCACTTCGCGAGACTGCGCTTCGATATCCAGATTGCGGTGGATGACCCCCATCCCGCCCGACTGCGCCATGGAAATGGCCATGCGCCCTTCGGTGACGGTGTCCATCGCCGAGCTGAGAAGCGGAATGTTCAGATCAATGGATCGCGTCACCCGCGTGCGCGTATCCGCGGTGTTGGGCAATACGCTCGACTTGGCAGGCACCAGCAGAACATCATCAAAAGTGAGGGCCTCACGAATCTCCATGGCGTATCTCCTTGGCACGGCTCGTTTGGCGGTTCCCTATTGCATGGGTAGACCGGAATGGAAAGAGGCGTTCTATCCTGGCTGAAGAATTTGACGGTAAACCCGGTGGGCGAACCCAATGCGTTTCGATTTCAAATTGACTCAAAACGCTTCAAATTACGCCTTCATCGGCAAAGGTGTCTTGCGCCTGGCGGCTTTTCGGATCCTGGTCGGAGGCGGGTTCAAATAAAACCCTCTCCGTCGCCACCATCAGCCAATTTGGCAATGCCCCCCACTGCGGCTGCGACAACACCTTTTTTGGCGGCGGCACGCGTGGACCCGCCGTCCCGTTCACGGCGCATCCACTTTTTGCGGATAATTGCGGCGATCATCGAGAACCAGATCAGCAATACGCCAATGAGACCGGCAACAAAATAGAGTTCCGGGCGCGCTTCAACAATTGTCTCACGTCCCGCAAAATGGGGCTCAATGTAGAAAAAGTTTTCTGACACTGTCACACCTAAGTCGGCAGCTGCCCAGTCAATCTCTTCCATTGTGACGGGTGGGGAAAGCGCACGAACACCTGTGAGTTCGAAAATGGGCCCAAGCGCGCCATCTTCCACATATGCTTGTTCGAGATATGCTCCAACTTCCGCATCTTCGAGACTGGTGTATGAAAAAGCCCCCAACACTTCTTGCACCGGGCCTTCATGATCGGGGTCGACAAGGAAAATAACTGGAAATTCAGTGCTTTCGTTTTCGTACCAGTAGACATAGGACAGGTCTTCGCTGGCTTGCACGCGTATCGTCGTTTCTTCAAACTAGGGAAACCCGCGAATTGGCTGCATCCGGGAAACGGCCACGGCGTCGGGTGCACCCGTTTCACGTGCAATGCGTTTGCCATTCTCATAGTTGAAAAGAGCACCTGTCAGAGCGAGGCAAGCCAGACCAAGTAAAAACAAAATGACCGGAAACGGAATAAGTCTGAATATCCAGGACATATCAAAAGACCTCAAAACAATCTTTTACAATGCCTAGCAGCCTAAAGTTGCGTGAAGTGGGACATGTTTTGGGTAATTTAATGGCTGACGCGCGCGCCAATCAGGCAAGGCCGCGTGCAATTGAAGGGCCGTGGTCTGCCATCGGAACTCATCTTGTCCAAAGTAGAAAAGCTTCGCGGAGCAACTCATCTGCACTGCTGCACATGCACGCGCCAAACCTTTTCGAAACGTGACTTGCAAAAGCATTTGAGTGCACCGAGAATGTCCCGCGACGCTGTGCCATTGTGTTGTTGCGGTGCGGCAAATCTGACAGGAAAAGAAAGAACATGGGCCCCTATATCCTTCTGATCTTCATCATGTGTGCGATCTACGTTCAAACACGGGGTGAAGTCAGACATGAATTGATCAAACGGCGTTTCACTGACCACTCCAACCTGTTGGGGCCGATCAATGTTCTGTTCTACATGTTCTCCAAGGTGCCAACGACGCCATATATTAGCAAAGACCATTTTCCTGAACTTGAGGTGTTGCATGACAATTGGGAGGTGATCCGTGACGAAGCCATACAGATCGACCAACAAGGCGCGATCAAGGCATCCGACGACATGGATGATATTGGGTTCAACTCTTTCTTTAAAACAGGTTGGACGCGATTTTACCTAAAGTGGTACGGATCAAAACTGGCCTCCGCATCCAAGCTTTGCCCGAAGACCACACAAATGATTGAAAGCCTGCCATCGATAAAGGGGGCGATGTTCGCGATGCTGCCGCCCGGCGCACGGCTGGTAAAGCACCGCGATCCATTTGCCGGATCATTGCGGTATCACATGGGCCTCAGCACACCAAACGATGACGCCTGTTTTATTGATGTGGACGGACAAAAGTATTCGTGGCGCGATGGCGAGGTCGTGATGTTCGACGAAACCTACATCCATTACGCGGAAAACCAGACCGACCAGAACAGGATCATTTTGTTTCTCGATATCCGGCGCCCTGTCACATTTGCTCCGATTGACTGGCTGAACACGGTGTTTTCGAACCTGGTGATGTCGGCAAGTGCGACGAAAAACGTCGAAGGTGACAAGGTGGGTGGTCTGAACAAGGTATTCGGCCACATTCAGAAAGTCCGCTTCCTCGGCAAACGCGTGAAGGCATGGAACAGCAACGTCTATTACGTGGTGCAATACGGCATTTACCTCGCGCTGATTTACTGGATTTTCTTCTAGGTTTCCGGCACAGGGACGCTTTCAATTCTGCGCCCCGTCTGTAATCTTCTGTGCAAGGCGACTAGAGGACCCACATGAGCACACATGGATATGAAGGCGGCAGGCTGGATCTGCCCTTTGTCGGTATTTCTACCTTTGGCAAACGACCCTATGTCTCGGATTGGAGCGCCATAGACGCTGATGTGGCCATCCTTGGGGCGCCTTTTGATTTTGGCACGCAATGGCGCTCGGGTGCGCGGTTTGGTCCACGCGGGGTGCGAGAGGCATCGACGCTCTTCTCTTTCGGTCATGCCGGGGCTTATGACCACGAAGATGATGCCACCTACCTGCCTGGCGACGTGCGCATCGTGGATATTGGCGATGCCGATATTGTGCATACGGACACAGAAAAATCGCACGCCAATATTGAGTCCGGTGTGCGCGCTATTCTCAAGGCCGGTGCCCTGCCCGTCACCATTGGTGGAGATCATTCGGTCAATATCCCTTGCGTGAATGCCTTTGAGGGTCACGGCGACATTCATATCCTGCAAATTGACGCACATCTCGATTTTGTCGATGAGCGCCATGGGGTGCGTTACGGCCATGGCAATCCGATGCGCCGCGCCGCTGAAAAGCCTTATGTCACCGGCCTCACGCAACTTGGCATCCGCAACGTCAGCTCCACCGCCAAGGAGGGCTATGAGGACGCACGCGCGCGCGGCTCGGACATCCTGTCGGTGCGGCAGGTGCGCGCTCTTGGCCCGAAAGCCACATCAGAACGCCTTCCTGAAGGCGCACGCGTCTATATCACAATCGACATAGATGCCTTTTGCCCCTCCATCGCGCCGGGCACAGGTACGCCAAGCCATGGTGGGTTTCTATACTACGATGTGCTGGAGATCCTGCAGCAGGTGGCGCAGCGGCATGAGGTGGTGGGCATTGATCTGGTGGAAGTGGCCCCGGATTATGACCCAACCGGCTCAACCTCGATCCTCGCCGCACAAGTGCTTTTGAACCTGCTTGGCTTCATCTTCCACTTCAGCTCAAAAACGTAGGCCGGGGTTCACCCCGGCTCTCCCTCCAAAGCCTTCCGCAAAGTGGCATAGTCCTCAAACCCAAATTGCGCCTCAATCGTCTCGGTCCATATGGCGGCAAAAGCCGCTTGGACCGCATCACCGACCAATGGCTTGCCCGCCCCCGCCTGCCCCGTGCTGACCTTGGATGCCACACTGCCCGGCGGCAAGCCACACGCGGCATCGCGGGCCATCCGGGTCAGATGGTCATCAAACTGCGTCTCATGCGCCTTCATGAAGTCAAACGTCGCCTGCGCCTCGGCCACAGCAATTTTTGCATCATCCGTGATCTTGAGAAACGCGGCCACCTGCGCGACGGACGCCCTCAAATCCTGCTTCATCGCCTCATAGCTTAGCAGCAGGACATCATCCCGCTCTCGCACAGCCCACCAGGAGGCCAGATGCGTCCAGTAGTCCCGCCCGTCGCGTTCACCCAGAAAGTATTCAGCAAACCTGTCCAGAGCTACAGACCCGGTCTCAAAGAACCATCCGTCAAAGAACCGATAAAGCGATACCATCGCATCCACAGGATCACGCAGAACCACGATATAGCGTCCGCCTTTGGGAATCTCGTTCCAACTCAGATGGCTCTTGAAGACACGAAAATCGCCCGGTTGTGGGTCTAGTAGCAGTCCAAGATCATGTGCCATCTCGATCCAGGGTGTGACGGCGGTGATCTCGTCAAAGCTCATATCCCCGCCCGTGCGCAGCCCGTGCACGATCTGCTGCATCCAGGTGGTGCCGCATTTGGCGTAAGGAGAGATAAAGACATCGGTTGGTCGAATAGCGTGTCCCAGTCCCCTGGCCTTACCCTCGGACGTCATGAACTTCTCAAGAGCAGCCATCATGCCAGCGATATCGGTGGGTCTTTGCATGTCTTCAGTCTTGTTCATTCGTCCATCCCGGCACAGGATCATATCCGCTCTTTCCCCAAGGGTGGCAGCGTAGAATGCGCCGTAGTACCAGAAAACCGCCCCGCAGCCCGCCATGTTTTGCCAGCGCGTCCAGCGCGTATTGACTGCAAGTTGGCTGAAAGCGGCAATTGTGGCCGACCCATGGGGAAAAGATCAGCCGATAGGCTTTGACCGGGAGCGTGAGGATATATGCCAGCGGGCTCATGCCGGGCCGTGCAGCTTTTTGAGCGCATAGCGTAAGTCGGCTTTGAGGGATGCAAAGTCTCGCTCAACCGTTGCCCCCGCGCGTCCGATCAGAACGTAATCCCATCCCGGTTGTCCATCGCAGAGCAGCACGTCACGGGCCACTTCGCGCAACCGCCGTTTGGCGCGGTTGCGCAGCACGGCATTTCCAACTTTTTTGGAACAGGTAAATCCGACGCGCAATGTGCTCAAACCATCCCCACGATGGCGCGCCTGCACCATCATGCCCTTGGTCCCTTGCCGACGTGCGCGTGCCGCGGCCAGAAAATCACTGCGTTTCTTCAGAACCTCCAGACAAACGGACACCGCCGGGGGCGTGTTCCCCGCTTGCGCAGCAGGGGCCTCCGGCGGTGTCATATCCGTTTGTCCTGTTTGGCGCGGGTTTACGCGCTCAGGCTCTTGCGGCCACGTGCGCGGCGCGCATTCAGGATTTTGCGGCCAGCCTTGGTGGCCATGCGCGCACGAAAGCCGTGGCGGCGTTTGCGCACCAGGTTCGAGGGTTGATAGGTGCGTTTCATCGCTCCGATCTCCGATCAAGGGGGTGTGGCTTATGAATCGCGCAGCACCCGGAATACGTCGTGAAGCCCGGTCTATAGGGGGCGGTTTTTGCGAAGTCAAACCCAAGCTGACGCTTCTGCAACAAAAAACCAATGAAATTCCCTATCAATGTTTCATTCCTGCAAGAATAGGCGTCATAATGGGGGTGTTTCCATCACCCATGATCACCCCCACGTGAGCGCTATGGCGCCAGACTGGATCGAGACGCATTTACATGACAAGCGAACGCAACGGGAAAGCATCGGAAAGCGACATGGAAAATGTAAACCAGGGCAGCAAGCCCTCCATTCTTCGTCACGCCCCTCTAGGCGCAATCATTATCGCAGCGGTCGTGGGATATTTCACTTTGGGTGACTATCTTTCTTTCGACACGCTAAACGAAAACCGCGAACAGCTTCTGGCCTTCCGGGACAACCACTTTGTGCTTATGGCACTGGCATTCATTGCCATCTATTTCACGATCGTGGCCTTCTCATTGCCTGGGGCAGCGGTGGCGTCGGTCACTGGTGGGTTCCTCTTTGGCCTTGGTCTGGGCGGGGCTTTCAATGTCACCGCAGCGACTTTAGGAGCGATTGCGATCTTCCTGGCGGCACGCTGGGGACTGGGAAAAGCTCTGTCCGCCAAAATGGACGCCTCAGAAGGCTCTTTGAAGAAAATCAAAGAAGGCCTGCGCGAGCATGAGATCAGTGTCTTGTTCCTCATGCGCCTTGTGCCTGTGGTGCCGTTTTTCGTGGCCAATCTCCTGCCTGCTCTTGTGGGGGTGCGGTTCATCAACTTTGTCTGGACCACATTTGTCGGCATCATTCCGGGTGCACTGGTGTTTACCTGGATCGGCGTGGGCCTTGGCGAAGTGTTTGACCGCGGCGAACGCCCTGATTTGTCCCTTCTGTGGGAACCACAGGTTATCGGCCCCATTCTGGGCTTGTGTGCCCTGGCCGCTTTGCCCATCGTGATCAAAACGATCCGCGGCAAAAAGGACATCTGATCAATGACACAATTGAAAGCGGATTTGCTGGTCATCGGCGCCGGCTCTGGTGGGCTGTCTGTTGCAGCCGGTGCAGTACAGATGGGTGCCTCAGTTATCCTTCTGGAAGGCCACAAGATGGGTGGCGATTGCCTGAACTATGGCTGTGTGCCGTCTAAAGCCCTCATCGCGTCCGGAAAGGCGGCATATGCCCAATCTCACGCCAGCGCTTATGGCGTGGCCGATCTCAAGCCGAAAGTGGATTATGCTGCGGCCAAAGATCACGTGGCTGATGTCATCGCCACGATTGAACCACATGACAGCGTGGAGCGTTTTGAAGGTCTTGGTGTGCAGGTCATCCAGGAATTTGGCGAATTCATCTCACCCACCGAGGTGCGAGCCGGGGCGCACACCATAACCGCGCGCCGCATCGTCATCTCTACAGGCTCATCGCCCTTTGTGCCGCCCATCCCCGGCCTCGACACCGTGCCCTATGAAACCAACGAGACACTTTTTGAGCTTCGTGAACAGCCCGAGCATCTGCTCATCGTGGGCGGTGGCCCCATTGGCATGGAAATGGCGCAGGCGCATGTCCGGCTGGGCAGCAAGGTGACGGTTGTTGAGGGCATGAAGGCACTTGGCAAGGACGACCCGGAAATGGCTGCGGTTGTGTTGGACCGAGTGCGCGCTGAGGGCGTCGAGGTCGCCGAAGACGCCATGGCCAGCGAAATTCGTGGCAAGGCAGGCGCGATTGAACTCGAAACCAAGGATGGCCGCGTCTTCAAAGGCACGCATCTTTTGATGGCTGTGGGGCGCAAAGCCAATACGGACCGCCTCAATCTTGAGGCCGCAGGCATTGAAACCACGCGCGCAGGCATCAAGGTGGATGCCGCGCTCAAAACCACCAATTCAAAGGTGTATGCCATCGGTGATGTGGCGGGCGGCCTGCAATTCACCCACGTGGCGGGATATCACGCCGGGATCATCATCCGCTCTGCACTTTTCGGGCTGCCTGCCAAAGCCAACCATGACCATATTCCATGGGCCACTTACACCGACCCGGAACTGGCGCAGGTGGGTTTAACCGAAGCACAGGCCCGCAAGGCGCATGGCGATGCGCTTGAAGTCGTGCGCTTCCCCTACTCCGGCAATGACCGTGCCATCGCCGAGCGCAAGACCGAAGGCCTGATCAAGCTGATGGTTGTCAAAGGCCGTCCGGTCGGCGCATCCATCGCAGGCGCACAGGCCGGAGAATTGATCGGGTTTTGGGCGCTGGCACTGGCCAATAAAATGAAAATGAAGCAGATTGCGGCCATGGTTGCGCCCTACCCGACTTTGGGTGAGATCAATAAGCGCGCGGCAGGGGCTTATTTCTCTCCACGTCTCTTTGAAAGCGACGGTGTCAAACGTGTTGTGCGGCTTGTACAGCGCTGGCTGCCCTAACTCAGAAACAGGATCAAAATGCAGTTTCTCAAGTCACTCTCGGGACGGTTTCTTATCCTGACAGTCATCTTTGTGATGCTGGCAGAAATTCTGATCTTCGTTCCCTCCATTGCCCGTTTTCGGCAAGAGTTTCTTATGGACAGGCTGGACCGCGCACAGATTGCCTCTTTGGCGCTTTTGGCGGATGGCCAGATCTCGGAGGATTTGCAGGAAGAGCTTCTTTTCAACGCGGGTGTCTACAATGTCGTTTTGCGCCGGAACGAGGCTCGCCAGCTTGTGCTCTCGGCGCCCCTGCCCTCTGCGATCTCAGAGACTTACGACTTACGTGATCCAACGCCTGTGACGCTTATTCGGGATTCCCTCAAGTTTCTGATGCAGCCCAATGATGAAATCATTCGTGTGATTGGCGAGCCGTCAAATATGGGTGGCTTGCTTATTGAAGTCACTGTCGACAGCGCGCCATTGCGCGCGGCGATGCTGGATTACGGTTTGCGTATTCTCATCTTGTCGGCTGTGATCTCCGTCGTCACGGCTGCCCTGCTCTTTCTGGCGGTGCGCGGCTTCCTGGTCAAACCGATCCGTCGGGTAGTGGGCCACATGAAGGTCTATGCTGAAGCACCGGATGACGCGCGTCGCATCATTGAGCCGTCCTCAACCACCACCGAGATACTGCAGGCTGAAGAAGCGCTGAAATCCATGCAGCAACAGCTGACCGCCTCTCTCAAACAGCGCGAGCGGCTGGCGCAGTTGGGCGGTGCCGTGGCCAAGGTCAGCCACGATCTGCGCAACATCCTCACCTCGGCGCAGCTCTTTACCGATCGCATCGAGATGAGCGAAGACCCCGCCGTCAAACGGATGGCCCCAAAGCTGGTCAATTCGATCACCCGCGCGGTGCATCTCTGCGAATCTACCCTGGCCTATGGAAAGGCCGAGGAGCAGGCCCCGACGCTCAGTCGCTTCATGCTGATCGATATCGTGTCGGATGTGATCGAAAGCGAACGCCTGGCCGTGGGTGAAGCAGATGTCAGTTTCGGCGAAGATATTCAGCCAACGCTTGAACTTCGCGGCGACTCTGAGCAGATTTATCGCGTCATCTCGAACCTTGTGCGCAATGCGCGCCAGGCGATCGTGAACACCGGCAACGCGGGTGAAATCGCCATTTCCGCTGAGGAAACGCCTGAAAGCTGGGAAATCCGTGTGTCCGACACCGGCCCCGGATTGCCGCCCAAAGCCAAAGAGCACCTCTTCCAGCCGTTCCAGGGCGGCGCGACCAAAGGTGGCACCGGATTAGGTCTTTCGATTGCCGCGGAACTCATCCGCGGCCATGGCGGCTCGCTGGACCTTGAACGCAGCGACGAGACCGGCACGGTCTTTCGCATCTCCATGCCGCGCGGTGAAGTGTCTGCGGCCTAAAGCGTTTCGCGATACAAATGACTCACAGATGATCGCGAAACGCAGCGCGACTCTCAATCGTTGCACGCGTCTCGCCTATTGCTGATGTCTCGGGTTGAAGGTGAGGCGCTTGAAGATTTTGCCAAACCCTCTTGCATTGCCCGCCACGAGGGTCTAGATGCCTGATCCGACGGACCGATAGCTCAGCTGGATAGAGTACCTGACTACGAATCAGGGGGTCGGGGGTTCGAATCCTCCTCGGTCCGCCAAATTCCCAAACTGCAAGAGTGCGATAGCGCTCTGCTGCTTCTGTTTTTGCGCAGCGCTGACCTCGCCGATTGCGTCAACCTGCGACGCTCAGCGGCCACCGGCCGCGCTCGACCCCAAAACCTCGAACTTGTCTTTGAGATATCGCATCAACGGCTCGGCTGAGGGCTCAAACCCGCAAGCCCGGGCAATGATTTCACGCGGTTCATAGAGACCACCGTGGCGTTGCACATGCGTGCGCAGCCACGACGTCGGAGCGCTCAGGTCGCCTTTGCTCAAATGTGTCTCGAGATCCGGCACAGCCCTCTGCAATGCCTCATAGAGGCATCCGGCATACACATTTCCTAGGCTGTAAGTCGGGAAATATCCAAACAACCCAACCGACCAATGCACGTCCTGCAAAACCCCGTTTGAGGGCCGGTCAACATCGTATCCGAAATCAGATAAAAACCGGTCGTTCCAGGCAGCCTCAAGGTCTCTCACCTGAAGATCACCCGACATCAACGCCCGCTCCAGATCAAAGCGCAGCATGATGTGCAGGTTGTATTGAACTTCGTCTGCCTCGGTCCGTATGTACCCGCGGTTCACGTCATTTACTGTCCGATAGAACATGTCTTCATCGGACACACCAAAGTCACCAAAAACATCCCGCATCCGGCCATAGAGATATCCGCAAAACGCCCGGCTGCGACCCAGTTGATTCTCGTAAATGCGACTTTGGCTTTCATGCACCCCCATCGACACGCCCTGCCCTATGGGCGTCAGGTGATAGGACGGATCAATGCCTTGTTCGTAACAGGCGTGACCGACCTCGTGGATGGTCGAATAGATGCAGTTGAACGGATCATCTGCTGCAGTACGCATGGTGATGCGTACATCCTCGCCGGAGCCGCTGGAAAACGGGTGCACCGCCTTGTCAATGCGGCCACGATTGAAGTCATACCCAAAGCTTTGCGCCAACTCACGGCTGAGCGCCACCTGCGCCGCTTCGTCAAAAGATCCGGTCAGTTCGGTCGCTGCAGGCTGCGCCAGAGCCGCCTCGCGCAGCGCCACCAATCCAGCGCGCATGTCCTCAAACATCGCACCCAGTTCAGATGCTGTCATTTCAGGTTCAAAGTCATCAATCAGCGCGTTGTAGAGATCGCGACCATCGGCCAGCGCACTGGCCTCTTCGCGCTTGAGAGCGACCACGTCTTTGAGTGTGGGCAGAAAAGCAGATACGTCTTCCGCCTCGCGAGCTTCGGCCCAGATGCCCTGTGATTTCGACGTCAGACGTGCCAGTGCTGTGGCCAAATCCGCCGGCACTTTGATCGCGCGCTCATAACTGCGCCCGATCAGCCGAATCTGCGCCGCGCCGGCCTCATCCTTTGGCTTTGCTTTCGCCAGCCAGTCGCCAACCCGCGGGTCGGTGCGGCGCGCATGCAGCACCGCTTCCATCGCGCCCGCCTCCTCGGCGCGCTGCCCCGTGGCGCCGCGTGGCATCACTGTTTCCTGGTCCCAACTCAACCGCCCGGCCACGCGCGCCAGCGCCTGATTTTCACGCTCAAACGCCATCAACTCGTCTAAAGCAGACATCTTTACCCTCGTTGCGATGATTACCCGCGCACCGACTGCGCAATTGGATATTGGCTCAAAAACCTTGCCCGAAGGATCATCACCCAAAGCACAACCGCCACAAACTGATGCACGATCGCCACTTGCCAGGCTGCGACATAGAGCACTGTGATCACGCCCAGCACAATCTGTGCCAGAAGTGCGAGGAAAGCGGCGGAGAAGGCCGCGCGTGTGGCGGCATGTGCACTCTTGCGTCCCTTGAGCCAGACCATAATGGCAAATGCCAGCAATATGTACCCGGCGACGCGATGGATGAATTGCACCAGTCCGGGATTTTCAAAGAAATTGCGCAGACCCAAATCTGCCATCCAGACATCGGGGGGCAGAACGCCTCCGGCCATCAAAGGCCAATCCGTGAAGGTGCGTCCTGCGTCTATCCCGGCGACCAGTGCTCCGATGAGAATCTGCAGAAAGGCAAAGTGAAGCCAGCCGGTTGAGAGACCAGAAAGTTTGGCCTCTCGCCCGCGCCGGGCCTGCATGAGCTCGCGTTCTTCACGGCCCAACAGCATGACATACCAAGCGATGAAGCCAAGGATCACAAAGGCCAGCCCCAGATGCACGGCCAGCCGATAAGACGCAACGTCAAGCATCTCGCCGCGCAAGCCAGAGCTTACCATCCACCAGCCGATGGCGCCCTGAGCGCCGCCCAGCACGCCTAGTAACAGTAATCTCCCGTTCCAGCCTGGAGGGATTTTTCGCAGAGCCAGGAAACCAAGAAAACCAACCGCCCAAACAAGACCGATCACCCGACCCAATTGCCGGTGACCCCATTCCCACCAATAAATAACCTTGAACTCCTCAAGGCTCATCCCTTTGTTCTGCAACTGATATTCAGGGATGGCACGGTACTTCTCGAACTCCTCCTCCCAGGTGGCTGTGTCCATTGGCGGCAAGGCACCGGTCACGGGTTTCCACTCGGTAATGCTCAACCCGCTGTCGGTGAGCCGCGTCAGCCCGCCCACAGCGATCATGACAACAACCAAGGCAAACAGCACAATCAGCCACAGCCGCACCGCGCCACGTGCGCCGCGCTTTCCTGCATCAATCATACCACCCTTCGGTGCAGCAGGCTGCGGCGTCCCTTCGCCGACGTCTTCAAAGATGCTGCGTTTTTCGCTCATTTCCTTGTCCCCGGTCGTTTGACGGCAACCTAGCTCTGCCGTGGGTTGCCTTCAACCACGCTCCTTCCAGCGCACCATTTGCCGCAGAACACCGTGCAGCATCTGCACATCTGCACGCGTGAGGGGCATCCGGCTCCACATGTTGCGCAGGTTGGTCTTCATGCTTTGGGCTTTTTCGTCAGGGAAAAAGAACCCGGCCTGACCCAAGCGCTCTTCATAGTGGGCTGAAAGCGCGTCAACCTCGTCCTGAGAGGCAGGGACTGTTCCCGCCATATCGACCCGTTCGGACATGATCTCTTGTGTGGCTCGGCGCCATTCATAACCGCAAAGCAAAACACACTGCGCCAGGTTCAGGCTTGGAAACTCCGGGTTCACAGGCACGTTGATAAGCGCATTGGCGCGGGCAATGTCGTCATTCTCCAGACCTGCACGCTCCGGCCCGAAAAGAACCGATACCCGCTCATGACGCGCAATGCGTTCGGCCGCCTGCCGCATGGCCTCCTCCGGGCTCAGCACGGGCTTGGTCAGATCACGCATCCGCGCGGTGGTTGCCATCACGAAATGATCTTCGGCCACGGCCTGTGGCAATTCATCAACCAGCCGCGCCTCATCCAAAAGCCGCCCTGCGCCGCTGGCCATGGCATCTGCCGCCGGATTGGGCCAGCCATCACGCGGGGCCACAACCACCATCCGATCCAAGCCGAAATTCCACATTGCCCGCGCCGCTGCGCCAATATTCTCGCCCATCTGTGGACGCACCAGTACAAAACTGGGTTGAGCCTGAACACCTGGCATCATCCATCCTCCATGCCTTCGCTTTAGGCCACAGGCGTGAGCCTGAAAACCCCCAAGCCTTTCTTCTTGCCGGAAATATCCTCGCCGAAGGCATGCCGAACATAGACACCCGCACCAAATTGCCGCTATAGCAGCGCAACGAGCTGCAGAAAGACCAGAACATGGCCGAGACAGAGCCACCGCGCCTTTACCTCATTACACCCTCCGAGATTGAATTGAGCCGTTTTCCCGGGCAATTGGCGGATGTACTGGATGCGCATGAAGTGGCCTGCGTGCGACTGGCGCTTTCAAGCCATGACGAGGACACGCTGTGCCGTGCGGCTGATGCCTGTCGCGACGTGACCACGCCGCGTGATGTTGCGCTGGTGATCGACACACATTTTGTGCTGGCCGAGCGATTGGGCCTTGACGGTGTCCACCTGACCGATGGTGCGCGCTCGGTGCGCAAAGCGCGTAAGGCGCTTGGAGCGGATGCCATCGTCGGAGCTTTTTGCGGAACCTCGCGACATGAAGGCATGAATGCAGGTGAATCCGGGGCCGATTACATTGGCTTTGGCCCCGCGGGCCTCTCGGCACTGGGAGATGGCACGCAGGCCGATCCTGAGCTTTTTGAGTGGTGGTCGCAAATGATTGAAATTCCCGTGGTTGCCGAAGGTGCGCTTGACCCGGGCACGATCCAAACCCTGACACCGAATACGGATTTCTTTGGCATCGGTGATGAGATTTGGCGACAGGACACGCCGAGCAAGGCTCTTGAACGCTTAGTCTCTGCAATGCGCTAGGCCTGCGTCACGTCCTCTATTGTCGTCCTTCCGGCATCCCGCTGCGGACATGCTTTTCCAGTTCAACCGCCAACGTCTTGCGCCCGTCGAAATCCGCGACAGCCAAAGGCGCATGGTAGATCACCCGTACACGTCCTTGCCGTGTTGCCGCCAGAACCTGCAACACATGCGGACCCAGATCCATATCTCCCCACCATCCATAAAACCTGGGTTCATCTGAGTTTTTCGGCGCGTCATACACCACTGTCACCGGCTGAATATAGGCGATGTCACGCAGGCTTTGTGCGAAAAACGCTTCGAAAAGTGTTGATTTAAAGGGCAAAACTCTCATTCCGTCCGTGGACGTGCCCTCGGGGAAGAACAACAGCTTCTGACCGCCCTCCATCCGCGCACGAAACATTGCGCCCTGAGCCATCGCCTCATGCCGATTGCGTCGGATGAAGGCCGTGTCGACAAGACGCGCCAGCCAGCCGATCACTGGCCAACCTGCCACTTCGGCCTTGGACACAAAGACAACCCGCTGACCGGCATTGAGCACCAGGATATCGAGCCACGAAGAATGGTTGGCCACCACCGCGCCACCCGTTTGCATCGGGCGACCCACAGTTTCGCGCCGTAAACCGAGAACCCAAAGCCCGACACGAAACACATTTTGTGTCACAGGCGCCGTCAGCGGTCGCCGCATGTCCCAGATTAGCCTCTCTATCGGGCGCAATATGAGTGTAAGCAGAAGACCTGTGAGCAACACAAGTACCATGGCCGAGCCTCGGATAATCGCCCGCACACACCCCAAAGCGCCAATGCGACCCGGCTTGGGTTCATCTCCACCATCCCAGGTGAAACTCATGCTTTAACTTCTTTGGAGTAAATGTTTTTCCGCCGTTCGCTTAACCGGTCTGTATCCATGATCAGGCAGACATCTGTGGTGTTGAAGGCGTGGTCAATAAAGGCGCCTTCGCCGACAAATCCACCAAGCCTCAGATACGCCTTGATCAGTGCGGGAACCGCCAGCATGGCGGCCCTTCTGTCAATCTGGGCCTCCGGCAGCAGGTTCATGTTCTGAAAAGACGTCTCCAACGCCCGCACCCGCAAGGCTTCAGGCGCCAGATGACGGTGATGCAAAAGCGATAAGGGCTGTGCGAGCGACCGCGCGTCGGTGCCGTGAAAACTTGCCACGCCGAAAAGAATTTCGACTTTGTGCTCAGCTATATACTGCGCCAGTCCGTTCCAGAGGTGATACATTGCCGCTCCGCCACGATAGTCGCGCGCCAGACAAGAGCGCCCCAATTCCATGCATTTGCGGCCAGACCGCTTCAGGACACTCAGATCATACTCATCTTCTGAATAGAACTGTCCCACCTGCGCGGCCTGATCATCTCGTAGCAGCCGGTAGACGCCTACGATGTCTCCCGAGCGCGCTTCATCCAGTAGCAACAGGTGATCGAAGAACGGGTCAAACTGGTCCCGCTCCAGTCGAGCGTCATGATCCACCAGTGGCCCATCGCCCCCCAGCTCGTCGATGAAAACATCATAGCGCAAACGCTGCGCCGCGCGCAGATCGGCGTCGTTCTCAGCAAGCCGGACGGTGAACTGCGCCGCGTCAGACAGCATTTGGGATCACGCTCCTTTTCGTGGCGTTCTACTGGCATTCGCAGCTGGCCTGCAACCCATGCAGATGTTCTTAAGTGTCAGAACACCATTGACGAGTGGTTTCGCTTGATACACACTTTAAACGAGTGTTAATCCTTTACTAACCACCCTTATGGTTCGATGACCGGCATCAGAGCAACCCGAGTCCCATCGATGACCACCTTTCCCGCTTCGGGAAAATTGACTGTAACTTTACCCCCGACATTTGACTGGACCTGCCCTGTGCCCCAGTCGGGTTTTTGGGGGTGCTGGACCAGCATGCCGGGTTCCAGAATGGAATTCAGGTCGCTCATATCGTTTTGGCCCTTGAGCAGGAGAAAAAGACGTGTCGTATAATACCAACAGCCTAGCAACGATGATAGGGTCGCGCATTTGTCATGACCTGATCAGTCCGCTTGGCGCAGTGAATAACGGGCTTGAATTGATGCAGCTGTCAAATTCGACCGAAAGCCCCGAGATGTCACTTATCTCGCAAAGCGTCACTTATGCCAATGCGCGCATCCGGTTTTTCCGGCTGGCCTTTGGCATGGCATCTGAGGATCAGATGACCGGTGCAGAAGAAGTGAACACGATTTTGCACGACTTGCAGACCGATGGCCGGTTAAAGATCAGCGATTTCCCCCAAGGCGTCCATCCCCGCAGTCAGGTGCGCGCGATCCTGCTGGCGATACTGTGCGCTGAGCAGGCAATCCCTTATGGCGGTCAAATCGCGATAACCGAGCAGAATGGAACCTGGAACGTGATCGCGCAGAGCGATCGACTGAAACCTGATCCAGAGTTGTGGGGCTTGCTCAATGGAACCGATCTGGCGCAATCTTTGACGCCCGCTGCGGTACAATTTGCAATTTTGCCAGAGCTATTGCCGGGAATTGGCATGGCTTGTTCTACGCGGCTTACACCGAACTATGCTGAGATCCGTATCACGCCCGCGTCGCACCATCCCCCGTCACAAGATACTTGAAACTCGTCAGTTGCGCGGCGCCCACCGGGCCGCGCGCATGCATCTTGCCGGTGGCAATGCCAATCTCGGCACCCATGCCGAATTCTCCACCATCGGCGAACTGGGTTGAGGCGTTGCGCATAAGGATCGCACTGTCGAGGCGGGCAAAGAACCTATCCGCTGTTGCGTCGTCCTCAGTGATGATGCAATCGGTGTGGTTGGAGCCATATTTTCGAATATGATCAATTGCTTCATCAGCATTCTTCACGCGTTTTGCAGCCATGATCATCGCCAGGAACTCGAATCCCCAATCCTCCTCTGAGGCAGGTTTGGTTCCCTCGACACTTTGCAGAGCCGCATCCGCACGTAGCTCCACACCCTTCTCCATCAGCGCGCGCATGACGCCCTGTCCGATCGTGTCAACCACATCCTCATGCACCAAAAGGCATTCGGCCGCACCGCAGATTCCAGTGCGTCGTGTTTTGGCGTTGATCACAACCTTGAGCGCCTTGTCCGGATCGGCGTGTTTGTCGATATAGATATGCACGATGCCTTCGAGATGGGCAAAAACCGGCACCCTTGCCTCACGCTGCACCAACCCGACAAGACCCTTGCCACCACGCGGCACGATCACATCGATAGTGTCGGTCATGGTCAGCATTGCCTGAACCGCTGCGCGGTCCCGCGTCGGGACAAGCTGGATGGCGTCTTCCGGCAGACCTGCTTCGGCTAGCCCTTCGACCAGACATGTGTGAATCGCGCCGGAAGAATGAAAACTCTCAGAGCCACCCCGCAGGATCACCGCATTCCCGGATTTGAGGCAGAGCGCCCCTGCATCCGCCGTCACGTTGGGGCGGCTTTCATAAATCACGCCAATGACGCCCAAAGGTGTGCGCACGCGTTTGATATGCAGGCCATTGGGACGATCCCATTCGGCCATGACCTCCCCAACCGGATCATCTTGCGCGGCCACAGCGCGCAGCCCTTCGCAAATGCCATGAATGCGCGCTTCATCCAGCATCAGGCGGTCCATCATCGCATCCGACAGCCCCTTGTCACGGCCATAATCGAGATCCTTTGCGTTGGCCGCAATGATGCCCGCACGCCCCGCCCAGACCGCATCTGCCGCCGCCTCAAGCGCCTGTTGCTTGACGTCTGCCGAAGCCACGGCCAGCGCACGAGCTGCAATCTTCGCACGCGCACCGATCTCATCCATCAGCGCAGGAATATTGTCGAGGTCTTTCATGGCAGCACCTTTTGTCTCTTGCGCCAAAGTAAATCGTACGCGGTTAAAACGCCATATCATCGCGGTGAATGAGCGGGCCTCGTGGCGGATAACCCAGAACCGGCTCCAACGCATCACTGCGCAACCCTTTGATCTTGCTGGCATCAGCGTGATCATAACGTGTCAGGCCCTGCCCTAGACTGGCCCCATCAACACTTACCACCTCCACTGCATCGCCACGCCCAAATCCGCCATGCACCTCCGTGATTCCGGCAACCAACAGGCTTGATCCCGCACGCAGTGCCTTGGCCGCACCGGCATCGACGGTCACCCGCCCCTTGGGCTTCATTGCAGCAATCCACTGCTTGCGCTTTTGCTGCGGGTCACCTTGGGCTGTGAACCATGTCGCCGCCGCCCCTTCTGACAGAGCGCGGATGGGATTGAGCACATCACCTTGCGTGATCGCCATCACACAGCCCGCAGCCGTGGCAGTGCGCGCAGCGAGAAGTTTCGTCTTCATACCGCCCTTTGAGAGCCCCGACCCGGCCTCGCCGGCCATCGCTTCAATTTCAGGTGTGATCTCGGCAATCACATCAAACCGTTTGGCCGCGGCATCCACGCCAGGTTGGCCCGAGTAGAACCCGTCCACGTCACTCAGCAAGACAAGTTGATCCGCCCCGGCCGTCACCGCCACTTGTGCGGCCAACCGATCGTTGTCGCCATAGCGGATTTCGTCCGTTGCCACCGTGTCGTTCTCATTTACGATGGGCACCACACCGAGGCTCAAGAGCTGTTCCAGAGTGGCGCGGGAATTGAGATAGCGCCGACGGTCTGCGCTGTCTTCCAGAGTCACCAGAACCTGTGCCGTCGTGATATCATGCGCCGCCAGCGCCTCGGCATAGGCGCGGGCTAGTTGGATTTGGCCCACGGCTGCGGCCGCTTGCGATTGTTCCAGCGTCAAATCCTTTTCGGGCAGGTTCAGAACGCCTCGTCCGAGCGCGATGGACCCCGATGAGACAAGGATCACATCTGTGCCGCGCGCGCGCACCATGGCCACATCTTCGGCCATAGCCTGCAGCCAATCGGCGCGCAAGTCTCCGGTGGCGCGATCCACCAAAAGCGCCGAGCCGATCTTGATGACCAGCCGTTTGACCCCACTCAGGGACGCCATGGTCCGGCCTCCTGAATGTCGCCTCGTTCGCGCAGGCGCTTGGTGTCAATCTGCGCTCTAAGCGCGCGCAGGACCTCTGTGACGCCTTCTTTGGAGACACCGGACATCAGCATCACTGGCGCGCCTACCGCCGCCTCAAGCTCGTCTTTGAGAAAGTCGCGTTCTTCGCCGTCCAGCGTGTCGATCTTGTTCAAGACCGTCACACGCGGCTTCTCGGCCAGGCCACCACCATAGGCCTCCAGCTCTTTGATAATCGTGTGATAATCTTCAATCAAACTACCGGAAGAGCCATCCACCAGATGCAAAAGTACTGCACAGCGTTCGACATGGCCCAGAAAGAGATCGCCCAGCCCCCGGCCCTCGGACGCGCCATCAATCAGCCCGGGAATGTCGGCCACGACAAACTCGGTATTGTCCACGCCCACCACGCCCAGATTTGGATGCAGCGTGGTAAAGGGATAATCGGCCACTTTGGGCCGCGCATTGGAGGTGGCGGCAAGGAATGTGGACTTGCCCGCATTGGGCAGCCCCAAAAGGCCCACATCGGCAATAAGCTTCAGGCGCAGCCAGATCGTGCGCTCCACGCCCTCCTGTCCCGGATTGGACCGGCGCGGTGCCTGATTTGTGGAGGTTTTGAACCGCAGATTGCCCCAGCCGCCATTGCCGCCCTGGGCCAGACAGACGCGTTGTCCCACCTCTGTGATGTCGTCAATCACCGTTTCCTGATCCTCATCGAGGATCTCGGTGCCCACCGGCACACGCAGCACGATGTCATCGCCGGTGGCTCCGGTCCGTTGGCGCCCGGCACCGGGGCGACCATTGTCGGCAAAGAAATGCTGCTGATAGCGGAAATCAATCAGCGTGTTGAGCCCATCCACCGCTTCGACCCAAACCGAGCCGCCATCGCCCCCGTCGCCCCCGTCCGGGCCGCCATATTCGATATACTTCTCCCGCCGGAAGCTGATGCATCCGTTGCCGCCCGATCCGGAGCGGATGTAAACCTTGGCGAGATCAAGAAATTTCATTGGGGCTGCCTAGTAACTGTCAGGGCTTGCGATAGAGCGAAACGGCGCGCGGCTCAAGCCTGTGGTCGCGGCAGGGCATAATTGATGATCGGGAAAACGCCGCCCCGCGCGGCGCTCGGCCCTTCGCAGGGGCCAACACGTGCAAAGCCCAGTTTTTCCAGAACCCGTCCCGAAGCAGGGTTGTCATCAAACACGCAAGCCTCGATTCGGGACCAATCATAACGCGCAAAGATCACATCGATCGCCGCACGCCCCAGCTCGGTGGCATAGCCTTTGCCCCACTGCGCAGGTGCAAACATGTAGCCCATTTTGCCATGGTCCAAGCCCATCATGCCGATCACCTCGCCTTGGGATGTCACCACGCCACCAAGACCTTCGTTCTTTGGCATCGGTTGACACCGGCTTGCGGTAAAACCGCGATCTGCAGGCCATGGCCAGGTTGATGTCTGGCGCACCACCTCGAATTCAGACGCAATCGCATGCACGGCCTCCAGATCCGCCAGCGTGGCGGCACGCCATGTCAAACGGTCTGTCGTGGCATACACTGTCTCAGACATCGGGAGATTTCCGGCTGTATGTCCATGTCGGCACCGTGCTGTTGCGCGCGACCGAAAAGCTCTCTGCATCGCCCAAATACTCAAAACCGCAAATGGTCAGCACCCGCGCCGATGCGGCGTTGTCCTGAAAGACACTGGCGAAAATCGTACGGGCCTTTTGCGGATTGGCCTGCAAAATTGCCTCTACAGCGGTCGATGCCACGCCCGAATTCCAATAGGCCGGCGCCACCCAATAGCCGATTTCGGATTGTTCGCGGTCCATACGTTCCAACCCGATGACGCCCATGACCTCGGCCCCGCCCATGCGCGTGGCATCCATAACCCAGACGTCCTCTGGATGTTCAGTGTCCACCACACGGTCGATAAACGCCTCGGCTGTGCCCGGTGGTAGGGGGTGGGGAATATCCGTGGTGTTCCATGCCACCCGTCTATCACCGCCATAAAGCACAAGCAGCCCGGCATCCGAGGGCTGGATTGGGCGCAGATCAAACCGGCCTGCGTCGATCAGGGTGTCGTGTTGAACAGCTTTGAGTTTCACGCGCCTTCTCCTCCAAAAAGCACAAAGAGCACGGATGCCACGGTCAAAATCGCCAGCCCGCGCATCAAGTATGGTTCCGCAGGCGTGCCTGCGACCGTGCGGGCAATCCGGTCGCCTCCCAGCGACCAAAGCGGATGCAAAATGAGTTGCAGCGCCATCAATGAGATGGCGATGGTGGCCGTTGCCTGCAAGGTGGGCGTGCCCGGGCTCACGAAATTGGTAAAGCCCGTGACGATCATCGCCCAAGCCTTGGGGTTGAGCGGATGAACCACCAATCCGGCAATGAATCCAGGGGCTTGTGATCCCGCCTCGGCTGGATCGAGCCGCATATTGGCCACCTTCCACGCGAGCCAACAAATGTAAGCCGCCGAAACCCATTTCAGAGTTTCAAAGATCAGTGGCTGCGTTTCCGCAAGTTCCATCAGGCCAAACCCGATGGGCCAGATGATGAGTTGCTTGCCCAGAACCACGCCGAACACAAACGGCAGTGCTGCGCGAAACCCAAACCGCGCGCCCGTGGCCAGCAAGGCCATATTGGCAGGTCCCGGCGTGCCGACTTGGCTTGCGCCGAAAACCAGGAAAGAGGCAACCGCGACGCTCATGTCTGAGCGCCCCGCGCCTCACGTCGGGCACGCGCCGCCCGTTTGGCCGCCGCTTTCTTCTTCCACGGCGCGTCACGTTCCCAGTCTCCGGCCATGATCGAGCCATAAGGCAGGATGCGGTCCGCTGTGTCGGCCAGATCAAACTGCTTCATCTGTGCCTGCACGGCAGAAGCGGATTTATAGGCCGAAGGCAACTCGGATATGTCCACGTTGCCCGAGTAGAAGCGCACGTCGAGACCTGCCGTTTCCTCATCGAAAACGGATTGGTCTGTGCGCCCCTCAAGAGCCCGCTTATGCGCCGAGCGCGACATGTTCCGCCCTGCCCCGTGTGGCGCAAAGCCGAGGTTGCCGTCATGTACAGTTCCGCGCACCAGCAGAACCGGCTCAGCCATGTTCATCGGCACGATTTGCGTCCCGTTGGTATCGGGCAGCATCTCGGGGTCAATCGGCGTGGCCCCCTTGGCGTGATAGAACAGGTCGCCTTTGCGGAAGACAAAGTTGTGCTCGTTCCAGAACCGCTCACGCACATCTGTCCCTGCGACCATCGCCGCGCGCTCATGCAGCGCGTTGTGGTTGGCTTTGGTCCATTTGCGAATAAGCTGCAACGCCTCCCAATAGGCCTCGCCATCCTCGGTA
This sequence comes from uncultured Roseovarius sp., assembly GCA_947496175.1. Lineage (GTDB taxonomy): Bacteria > Pseudomonadota > Alphaproteobacteria > Rhodobacterales > Rhodobacteraceae > Roseovarius. The sequence goes on along the minus strand of CANMBU010000003.1, from coordinate 500,644 downwards.
TCCGCCGGGATCCAGGCATTTTGCTTCTTCACGCCTTCAGACAGCTTTGTGCGATACACTTCGGCACAGCGCATCCCAAGCTTATAGAGCCCCGCCCCCGGTCCGCGAGAACCGTGATGCGTGACAAGACAAGTCGTGCCGTTGGCCTCGGAGCGGCCGACATAGGCAAAATGGTTGCCGTCCCCTTGCGTGCCCAGGTGTTCTTGCGCGGCCTGAAGGATCTTTTTGTCGTTCAGGAATGCATTTCCGCGAAACGCATCATAGAGATCCGGCGACATGGTAAAGCGCATGCCATTGGGCCGCCCGCCGGGGCCAAAATGCGTGGCCTCATGAATGGCGTTCAAAATGTCCTGTGGCTCGGCATCGGCGAACTCCGTTACCATCACCGAACAACAGATATCCGCCGAATGCATGCCGGGATGAATCGCGTTCTGGGCCACGGCCACGCCGCCCACGGGGATCGTGCCCTCAGGCCCGGCAGGACAGGCGTCTGGCATCACTGCCCCATCCACCAACGTGGGCGTGCGCATCAAGACATCCATCGTCGCGCGCACTTTGGCGACGTTGTCGACCTCATCCTCGGTCTCGGCTTCAAGGTTGAAGCGGTAGCCAGGGTTCTTCTGCAGTTTGATCCGCGGTGCGGGTTTGTTGGCGTCAACCCAATTGGCCAGCGCCTCCCCTTCGAGCCCCAGAGCATTGACCGTCTCTATCGCACGGCCCATTTCAGGCCCTTGCTCAAAGCCCAATGCAATCAAATCTTTACCCGTTACGGCCATCGTCTTTGTCCCTCATATGGGGGCGCAGTTTTGCGCTTTTGTGACCCGGTCCGGATTTCTTTTGCCAAAAAGAAAAGGGACCGGTTGTTCACCGATCCCTCTCAAATTCAAACCTGAAGATCGGCTTATTCAGCGGCCTCCGCCATCGGGAGAACCGAAATAAATGTGCGGCCTTTGAGGCCTTTGTGGAACTTCACAGCACCCTGCGCAGTCGCAAAGAGCGTATGATCTTTCCCTTGGCCCACGCCTTCACCCGGCCAGAATTTATTGCCGCGCTGACGCACGATAATATTGCCCGGGATCACGGCTTCGCCGCCATATTTCTTTACGCCAAGGCGGCGGCCAGCTGAATCGCGACCGTTTCTGGATGAACCGCCTGCTTTCTTATGTGCCATCTCGTCTCTCCTTAGCCTTTAGCCAGTTCTTTGGCCTGTTCGACCCAGCCTTCACGCTCGATCCGGCCTTTGAACGAAAGCTTTTCGTCAAATTCCGCAATCTCGGCTTCGCCCCAGGCTGCGATCTGGGCAAACGTGGTCACGCCTGCCTCATGCAATTTCTTCTCCAGAGCCGGACCCACGCCGCTGAGCTGCTTGAGGTCGTCAGCTTCGGCCTTGGCCGCCTTTTTGGGCGCGGCTTTCTTTGGCTCGGCCTTTTTGGCCTCTGCCTTTGGTTCAGCTTTCTTCGCCTCAGCCTTTTTCGGCTCGGCTTTCTTCGCAGGTTTCTTGGCCTCCGCCGCTGCAACGGCTACCGCCGCAACCGATCCAGCACCCATCGCCGCCTTCACACCTGACTTGTCGCCACCCTTTTCCAGGATGTCCGTCACGCGCAGCACGGTCAGTTGCTGACGATGTCCCTTGGTGCGCTTGCTGCCATGCTTCCGGCGGCGTTTGACAAAGTGAATGACCTTGTCGCCCTTGATCTGATCAACCACTTCGGCCTGTACGGCCGCACCGGCGACAAACGGCGCTCCGACAACAGGCTTGTCACCGCCCAGCATCAGAACTTCGTTGAATTGAACTTTCTCACCGGCATCCGCTGCAAGCTTTTCCACACGGAGCATATCGCCCGACTGGACCTTATACTGCTTGCCACCGGTCTTAAGAACCGCAAACATGGCGTTTTCCTTTCGCTTCCGCGTCCTGTGGCCCCGGGTCAAACCGGCGTTTGGTGCCTCGAACAGCGCGCCCTTTGGGCGTCAAAAATAATGTCCCGCGCGAGTCTCCCCGCCGGGATGCGCGCTTATCCAAGTCTTTGCCCTTCAAGTCAAGGCTGATTTCAGAGAAAAACCCGGGGAACAAACCCCGGGTTCGTGAGTGGTGTATCGGACCATAGAGCCCGACCTTGGCGACGCATTCAGACCGCGCCAGTGTATTCGCCACGTGCCGGGTAATCATTGGCAATGGCAAAATCGAGAGCGCCGACAAGTTCAGAGAAGTGCGGGCGCACGAAGGGCATTGTCTGGACCGAGCCATAGTAAAGCGACTGCTCGGGTGTCACCATGAACAGGCCGGGCTCAGAGAAAAGCGCCGGCTCTTCGATGCCAATCGACGTCTTGCCGCGCGAGGTGGAGATATAAAGCCCCCATTCCTTTGCTTTTGGCAGGCTCAGATCATAGCCAAAGCGCAGTTTGCTTGCGCCGATCTTGTCGGCCATGGCACGGGTGCGCTCTTTGCCATCGGAGCTGACAGCGATTGTCTTCACACCTCTTTCAGCAAAGTCATCAACCTTCTTTTCCAACTCGGTCAGGTAGTTGGCGCAAAGCGGACAATGCAGACCGCGGTAAAAACACACGACCGTGCCGCGCTCAGATCCATCTGAAGCAAGATCAAAACTGCCATGATCCAGTGTGGGTAGCGACAGGTCGGGGGTTTTCTGGCGAGGCATCAACATCTGTGGTCTCCTGATTGCAATATATCGTCAGCTTGGATATAGATGGTGATGAGATCAATTTTTTCCAAAAAACATGATAATTTTTCCGACATGAGCAAAATCGACCGCCTTTCGGCTCTTATTCAAAACTTTGACTTGCGGGTTTTTCCGACAGATCCAAACGAAGCCAATCTGCTGATCTTTAAAAACGCTGAAATCCAGACGCCCACACGGGTGGTCTTTGCCCCGCTTTGCGCGGCTCATACCGCAGCTGAAGCCGATGAGACGCTCAGCTTTGCCGCTCAGGCCGATTGGGGCGGTGCCACCAATCCGTTTCTGAGCGCCCTGCCTGCCGAAGTCACCCTGCGCCTTGATGCAGAACCGGAGGTCATCCATATCCTCAAAGCGTTGCAAAACGAAAGCGCAACACCACGCTGCGGCGGCAGTGCTGTGCTTGATCGTTTGGGAGAGGTCCTGCTTATTCGCCTTTTGCGCTTGACGATTGAACGTGGCGCCACTGATGTTGGGTTATTGGCAGGTCTGGCTGATCCCCGCCTCAGCCGAGCGATTGTCGCGATGCATGATGAGCCTGGCCGCAAATGGCAGGGCGATGATCTGGCGCGCCATGCAGGCCTCTCGCAGTCACGGTTCTCAGAACTCTTTCGCGCCAAAGTGGGGGAAACGCCTGGTGCGTATTTACGCCGTTGGCGCATGGTGCTGGCGCGTCAGGATGCGGAACGTGGTGAGCGTGTCCAAACCATTGCGCGTCGCTATGGCTATGGCTCTCCCGAGGCGCTCAGCCGCGCCTTTAAACGGGCGCATAATCAACCCGCCATCGCCTTGCGCCCATCCGCCTGATTAAAGCGCTTCGCGATAACCCTAACACACAGATAACCGCGAACCGCCGCGCGACACTCAATCGTTGCACGCGTTTCGCCGTTCGCTGATGTCTCAGGTGAAAGGTGCGGCGCTTTAGGTCTCTGTTTCTTTCTTGTCAAAAACACCCCGGGGAGCGCGAGGGGCTGGCCCCTCGCATCTGTCGGATTTTGCCAAGCAAAATTCGAAACGCGTTACAGCTCCTCGCTCTGCATCTGCTGCGCCACGGCGCGTCCCAGAAGATATGACAACTCCTCATACATCTGGTCATAGGCCTCAAAAATGGCCGCGTTCAGGACCTTCCCCTGCTCGGAGCGGTAAAACTCAGCATAAGCTTCCAGTTCGTCATCGTCCAATGGCTGATACGCCAGGATCAGAAACGCGCCCAGCCACCCTTCTGAGTCGTTGCGGACGTCGCCTTCCTGCGACCAGACATCGGCGAGCATATCCTCTTCGCTCATCTCGAAGGCCCCGCCATCAGCCAGCCCACGGTAGAACATCAGGTTGGAATTCAAGGCCCCCATAACGTTGTAGTCCACCAGGTCACTGTCTGAGATCAGTGTCTCAACCTGCTGAAACAGATAAGAATTCTCATCTCGGGCGCGCTCGTAGGCATCCATCGCGGCCATTTCGGTGTCTTCATTCAGAAAGGCCTCACGCGCCGAAAGTTCAAGCGATATGATCTCCTGCCCGGTTTCTGATGTGAAGAAAGCAACGACCTCGGCGATCTCCTTGCCATCCAGAGCCGTTTCAAATCCTTGTGTCACCACCTGTGCCATCTTGTCGGTGTCGTAGATCCGCGCCACCTGATCCTGCCAGGCCTTCGCATTTACACCGGGCAGCATTTCCGCTCCAAGCTCGGACCCATAGCGCAGGCCTTCCTTACGCATGATCTCAACCGTTTCATCAATCCGCAGCGCGTCGATCAGAGCGGCCATATCCTCGCCTGCTGCGCGGGCCATTGGCGAGGTGACCAGCAGGGCAAAGACCGTAGCGTATATTAGTGAAAGAACCCGTGTCATCATAACTCCTGTCCGGGATGCAGATCTGCCATACGTCCGGCCAGAACTTCAAACCGGTTGGCCATGATCTCATATTGCACCGCATTCATCAGCTCGTAGACCAGCTGCATGTCAGGATGCTCCAGCGCCTCAAGATAAGCGCGAATATCCTCTTCCGAGAAATCCTGATATGTGTAGGCGGCATTGGCCAAAGCAGAGACCTGCAAACTGACGCGCAGCTCCGCTTCACCTTGCTTGATCACACGGCGCAGGGTTTCTTCATCAATATCATAGTCCAGAATGCCGGATCGCGAAGCGGCCACGAAGAAGCGTACCTGTATTTCCTGCACAGCCCGCACACCGCTATCGGCGGCATCGACGGCCTGGTTAAGCTGACGCAGAACACTCACCCGCGCATCCCCGTCGGCAACCCATTCGGCCACGAGAGCTGTGCCTTTGCTTTGTTTGACGTCGTCATTGGCCATATGTGATGCGTTCTCCGCCTCCACCAGCCTTTGCCCAAGAGGGGAGGCGTAAAACGCCGCTGCGTGGGTCAGAAGGTCGTCACTCAGCGCCGCCTCAAGAATATCCATCGCCATGTTGTGCATGGTTTCGGTGTCAAACACCTCATCGGCAGTGCGTTTCCAGTCAGCACCAAAATCACTGGCCTGCATACCCAGAAGCCCCGGTGCGTCCCCTGCCGCCAAGCCGATACTTTCAAGTGCAACATCAAACCCTGTGACCTGTAAAAACGCCTCCAGGCGTTCACGCTCAGCCGCGCGTGCAGGTAGGCTGAGCACCAACAAAACCCCCAGAATTGTCAGCCAGATCAGCGGACGAAATAAAGCTACGTTCCTCAAGATACCCTCGCTTGGTTCACCCTTTGCGCCACCCTAATGGCTTTCGCCCCTCCCCTGCAATGTCGCTCAGGGCAAAGGCAATGAACCTTGCGTGATCATGCCGGAATGGGAGGCAGGTTTAGTTTGGGCAGATGATGAGAGAGGTAGAAGTGGCAGATCCAATATCTGATTTGAGCGGTGGTTTGCATTATTCGCTGCAACTTTTTGACCTGATGGACGCACAATCAGACGATAGACCAATATCGAACTGTTAACTGAGTTTCGTATTAGTTCGGGTTTCTCTGTGCAGGTGTTTCGCATTCTGGGCCTGTAAGCTTGTTTGGCGTCAAAGCTTTACCCAGTTCACGAGCATGAACATATTGCTTGTACACCCCCCGCATTCCGCAATTGGCAGCCGCATTCCAAAGGAGAACCTGCCTCCGCTTGGCTTGTTATCCATCGGGGGGCCGTTGATTGATGCCGGTCACTCTGTTCGTTTGTTGAATGCAGATCCAGGAAACCTGCCGGTTTCTGCGATTGTTAAGGAGATTGTGACTCAGTCTCCAGATGCGGTTCTGATCGGGCATTCCGGATCGACTTCGGCCCATCCCACGGTTGTCTGCATTGCCCGGGAGTTGAAGCAGGTTTTGCCAAATGTCACGATTGTCTACGGCGGCGTCTATCCAACCTACCACTGGAAAGATGTTCTGACCGAATGCGATGAGATAGATTTCATTGTACGAGGAGAAGGCGAAGAGACATCAAAACGCCTCCTACATGCGTTGGAAAGCGGTCTTTCTGTCTGTGATGTTGCGGGCATTGCCTACCGCTCTGCAGACGGACCAGTCGCGACCCGCGCTGCAAGCATGATCAAGGATCTTGACGCCTACCGGATCGGCTGGGAATTGATTGATTTCGACGAGTATTCATATTGGGGAGGAAAAAAATCCGTCGTTTTGCAATTCTCGCGAGGCTGCCCGCATCTGTGCACATATTGCGGGCAGCGCGGATTTTGGACGAAGTGGAGACACAGAGACCCTACCCGTTTGGCGCAGGAAATTGCATGGTTGCATCGCAAACATGGCGTCGAGTTAATCAATTTTGCAGACGAAAACCCCACATCCTCTCGCCGTCGCTGGAAAGATTTTCTGGAAGCGCTGATAGCGGAAAACGTCCCTGTTATACTGATTGGATCAACGCGAGCAGGCGATATCGTGCGAGATGCAGACATCCTGCACCTTTACAAGAAAGCCGGGGTCTTGCGCTTTTTGCTTGGGCTCGAAGCGATGAATGAGGATACCCTCGCCAAGATCCGAAAAGGCTCCACACCCTCAACGGACCAAGCGGCTATAAAACTGTTGCGTGAGCATGGTATGATTGGCCTTTGTACCTTCGCAGTCGGATTTGAGGAGGAAACTGACAGAGATTACTTCGCACTGATGCGCCAGTTGCTGCGCTATGATCCCGACCAAATCATGTCTGTCTATGCAACCCCGCATAGATGGACGCCGTTTTACGAGGTTTCTAGGCATCGTAGAGTTATTCAATCCGATCTTCGACTCTGGGACTACAAGCACCAGGTTCTCGAAACCAAGAAAGTTCCGGCTTGGAGGGTTTTTCTCTGGGCCAAAGCCATAGAGTTGCGTCTGCAGGCAAGGCCCAAAGCGCTCTGGCGGAGTTTCCTCCATCCCAATCGCGACATTCGCCATGCCATGCGTTGGTACACGCGCATGGGGCGCCGTGTGGCACTAAGAGAAACGCTTGATTTCTTCTTTGCAGAGCACCGGCATCAGGGAAAAACGGTCGGTGAGTTCTTGGGAGGTAAGAAAATGTTGCCCGAGAATGCCTTGGCGCTCAGAGAAAGAAGTGAGACTGTTCGTGACTAATCACCTGTTGCAGTGATCAGTAAAAACCGCTGCACCAAAATAGATACGCAATAAAAACGACGTTTGGTGACATCAACAAATCCAAATCACCCGACACTCCCTTCCCCCTTGCCAGCCTGCTCAAAGCCGATTACACGCACGCTCCAGACCCCCGCGGAGAGGTGCCGGAGTGGTCGAACGGGGCGGTCTCGAAAACCGTTGTGGGTGCAAGCCCACCCAGGGTTCGAATCCCTGTCTCTCCGCCATTTTACATCCATCACCACAAAAACCCTCTAACGCCTTGAAAGGTGTAGTGGTTTTTGGTGTTCGAAGTCCCTCTTTTCGGGAGTAGGTCATACGGTCTGCAAAAGCCAGTTTGAGGACGGTACGGCGCAGGTTGAGAGACCCACTTTCCCATAGTTTCCAGGGGCTTGAGAGAAAATCTAGTGGGTGTTCGAACAATTCCTCGAAGGTGCCCGGTTTTGGGCCATGGTTTTCGAGTTTTTCATCCAGAACCAGTTTCTCGCGATCCAGTTTTTCCAATCGCTTTTCGTAAGTGGCGACGAGCGAAGTGTTATCAGTATCCACAATGCGGTCCAAAAGACCTTCAATCTTGCGATCTACTGCATCGCGATCTTTTCGAAGAATGGCCCGGCCTACATCCGCTTGCGCCTGTCGTTGTCCCCACGCGTCTTTGAACATCCGCTTTGCAATGGCGAATAGTCCCTCTGAAGGCTGTAGAGAACGCAAGAGGGACTGGAATTCCTCTTCCACCACATCACGTCGAATGGACTTGCGATAGCTGTCACAGCCCTGTTGTGGCACAGATAGTAAGGATGTTTCTTGCCTGACTTGCTGGTAGACCAACAGGCCGTCAGAGGCGTGCCGCAGTCGTCGCAGGCGATAAATCCACGCAAAGGGAAGTCTGCATTGATATCCTTGCGAAACGGCGCGCGTGATCCCTCTTTGATCTTTCTTTGGATGGCCTCATAGGTCTCCAAGGAGATGATGGGTTCATGATGGCCCTTGCGCAGGGAGACGTCCCAATTCGGGTATTCAATATGACCCGAATAAACGACACGCGACATCAACCGAATGATCTTCTCAAAACGGATTGTCCCATTGGGTGAATCTTTTGGAAAGGCAGGTTCGTTTTCAAGGAAGCGTTTGACCTCTGCCTGCGTTTCAAATCGTCCCGTGGCAAACCCTTCGAGCGCCTCCTGAATAACCGAGGCCAAGGGTTCATCCCGAACCAACAGTTTGCCATGACCAGACACGCGCTCGAACTTGTATCCAGGAGGCGCGGAGAAGGTCCAATAGCCGTTGAGGGCGCGCCCGCGCATTCTGTTCTTGGTTTGCTCGCCATTCTTCTGACGCTGATGCTGTGAGACAGAAGCGAGAAGATTCTCCACCAGAATGGAGTCGCTGTCTTCCTTGAACTCCAATGTGGGGCTTTCCAATTTGCCCCCGGCCTCAGCGACCATGGCGCGTAAATGCCAGTGCCCCACCACATCACGTGCAAACCGATTAATATCATCAATGATGACGACAACCGTATCATCCTGTTCGCGAATAAACTGAACCATCGCGCTCATGGCAGGGCGATCAAGATCACCCCCAGACATGTTATCCTGAAAGACCTTTTTGACGTCATAACCGCGATAGCGGGCATATTCCTTACACCGACTTTCCTGGGAGGCCAAACCGTCGCCTTTGGTCATTTGCGCAGCAGACGATACACGGCAATAGACAACTGCTTTTTGGTTAACGTCTTTACTCATGACCTTGTCCTTTCTGCGCATCATCGGAGCGCGCACTATCTCGTTTCTTTCTTTTTCTTCGATTACTCAATTCTACTATATCTTTGATCGGAAATGGACTGAGAGAACGGGGTTCTCCACAATCATTCTCCTCAGGATGCAGATCAAATCCGAGATCAACAAAGGCGACAACAATGTTCCAAAGTGTTTCGATGAGAACCCGTTTGTCTTCTTCAGACATATCGGAGTCTTCCATCATCTCCCCATAAGCATCCCAATCAATTTCTAGCTTTGGTCTTTGCACGTTGTTGTTCATTTCTCTGTCTTTCATCTCAGATTAAACCTGTCCTTTCTCCCAATTTTGGGTATTCGTCGTTCGCGTCACGCGCTCGAACATAAAGAGAACATCATAGGATAAAATTCCTATCATGTAAAGAAAATTATATAAAAATATTAGTGGGTTAGTGAAAGTTCTTAATAACAATGACAACGCCCAAGCACCACAAAATGATACGACGTAAGCGCATCTGGGGATTTGGATGTCGTTTGGATGGATCATTGAAATTTCCGATTGATAAACGAAAAGGGCGGCAGATTAGTTCTCCGCCGCCCAATGTTGGCATGTACGAGAAGTAAGCTTCACATACCTTTGCCTTTGCGGACAGCCGCATCGATTTTCACCTTGTCACCATAAGGGAGTGTAGAGGTGTTTACATTGCCGCCGCGTGCGCCGACGGCTTCCGCTTGCTTCAGTTGTTCATTACTTACAGCCATTTTTGTAACCTTTCAGGTTTATCAATTGCAGTGATTAACCTTATGAAGGGATTCGAAGCTTATGTCAACAGAAAGCAGATTACTGTAGATGTGTAATGTTGTTACTGTGGATTTCGTTTTCGTTCGCGATGTTTTCTGACTTGTTCACGGTTAGCCTCACGCCTTTTTTTACGTGCAGCGGCTTCCTCTTCTAGAGAACGGCTTTTCTTTGGTCGTCCACCCGGTGATTTTGGGAACATCTGATCGATCTCGACAGGGATGTCTTCTCGATACAATGCGCGGATTAAAGTAGGATCAAGATTGCCAATACTTCTCCTAGTTAAGCCTGTTTTGGCCCATTTTTTGTAGACCCTCATCAGGAATTTAGCCGGTGGCTCTGTTTCGTCTTTGCGATCTACGTAAAGTTCGGGCGCTTCTGTTGGAAAGGACGTGGCGTCATCAGCTTGAAGAGCGCGTTTCATAATTCGCTCTTGGAAATCACGTTTCTCAACCTGGTCATCAACACAAATTGCGAACGCTTCTCGAAGTAGGTTCGAAATTTCTAGTTCCAGGTGTTTGAGTCGTATTTCCTTGTGGTTCACTAATGACTTGTTACGGGTTTCAATGGTTAAATTCTTACCATCAAGTATACAGCACATACGCTTGATAAGAAAGAACTTTATCAAATTCAGCCTAGCAGTTCCACCCTCATCATTGAAATCCGCTTTGAGCTTATGATCCACGGAAATTGTCTGGTTGTGGTGCATAGTTTGAAGCGATGAAATTTCGTAAAATGATTGCTCAAGTTCGTCGATTTCTGTTGGGGCAAAGATACGTTCTAAGGGAAAAGACTGTACCGCGATGTCTTCGCATATGTGCTTCCGCTCCCTAGCTTGGTGCTCTTCGGCGTTTCGGTCTGCTAGGAAAATCGTCTCAGAAAAAAGGTATTGCCTATCTAGAGAGAAGGTTGCGTCTTTACTTTCGCCTGGCAGTGTTTCTTTCAGCAGATTTCCTGGTTCACCAGCCCAAAGCTTAAGAAAGTTCAAGGTCTCTTCTTTTAGAGTATTGTCATAGCTGGGGTGAGGTGACTTATCATTTTCGGTCATGCGAATGATCCTAAGTGGAAGAAGCTCAATTCCTTATTACACCGGTTCACTGCGCATCCAATTAGTCTTCTTGGACACGCTAGATGCCGAAACGGCGTTGCCAACTCGTCCCAAGGTAGATAAAATAGAACAAAAGATAAACACGAGCAACTTTATGAAGGCATTTATATCCTACTCACATCGAGACACCGATGCGCTTGTTCGCCTCCATGTTCACCTCGCCAACCTTCAACGGGAAGGCCAGATCGACACGTGGTACGATCGTGAGATTTTGGCCGGCGATGTCTTGGACGATGAGATCAATAGAGAGCTAGAGACGGCAGACATTTTTTTGCTGATGGTTAGCCCTGATTTCATTGCATCTAACTATTGTGTGGATCAGGAAATGCAAAGAGCATTGGAGCGGCATGCTGCTCAGGAGGCGCGTGTTGTGCCGATCATCGTAGAGCCATGCGATTGGGCCGCCATGCCTCAACTGAGGCGTTTGAAAGCTGTGCCAAAAGACGGTCTCCCAATCTCAGAATGGACGAACGATAATACGGCTTACCTGGACGTGGTTCAGGAAATTCGACGCATAGTCACTGCGGGTGAGTTTAAGAAACCAGAAATTGCCGCTTATGAAGCGGTGGCAACGCCTCAACAAAAGGCGGTCCCACGCTATCGCGTTCAACGCGATTTTGATGAAATCGACCTTAGCGAATATCGCGATGCGTCTTTCAACACGATTAGGGATTATTTCAAACGTGCGATTGAGGAAATAGATGCGGTAGATGGCCTGCGTGGCCGATTTGTAGATAGAGGCGCGAACTCTTTTGGTAGTACTGTCATCAATCAAGGGCGTCAACATGGAACGGCGCATATCACTGTGCATTGCCGAAATGCGGGTTTTGCCTTGGGAGACATCTACTTTTCCTTTAACGAAAATGCCGCAGACAATACGGCAAACGGTGGTTTCAACGTATCCTCTGACGAGTATGAACTATTCCTGGTCGTGACAATGTCAGTGTTTGGAAATGGTCCTGAGCGTCTAAATCCTGAGCAAGCAGCAGAGTATTTGTGGAACGAGTTTATTGAACAGGCAGGTATTAGCCATGCCTGAACAAGTTCGATTTCGTTGCAACAATTGCGGACATCGCTTCGAAACGGAAGTACTCAATGAGGATGAGCGTCGTGAAGCCCGTCAAGAAAATCGACCAACCAGCGCCGTACATTGCCCCGCGTGCCACCGCACCGATGTTCGGCGAGGCTGGGAGTGAAATGGTCAAGCTTTGAGCTAGGACTCGTAGGTTTATTGGGATCATTTAAGTACGATCATCTTTTCTAATTGGTTAGGAGAATTCGAGTTGTTGTCACCTAATGAATTCACCGTTGGCCCAGTCGGGAAGGCAAAACCCCTAAGTCTGATTTTGCCCACCGACACTTATGGAAAGATAATCCTTGTGGGCCATATTGAAAACGTCAACACGGCAGTATTCCTTTCTGGTGAGTTTCAATCGCACTGCTTCGAAAGCAAAGACAACGAGAATTGGGACGGTCTAATTGTCCCAGATGTCCGAGTTGAGGTTGACGAAACGAGCCTGATCGAAACCAACGGCTTCGGTGCGCCGCTTCTTTCTGTCGTTAGACTTGAGAACAGACTTGCGCTTGCAACACAGACGAAGAGTTACTCCAGTGAGTCAGCTCTTGTTTCCCTTCATGACAACCTTGAATCCGCTGGCAGATTTCGCGCAGCGTTTACAGCTTGGCGGATAGTTATAGGTGAAGGCCAAAACACACGCAGCTTGTGGTCGACTACTTAATGATTAGCCTTGCGCTACTTCAGTTAACACACCCTCTGCGATGCAACCTCAAAGCAGGGTCCTTTTTACCAAATGACCTGACCATAATTCCGCTGGCGTGAGGCACTGTTTGGATTGATTTCCTGACGCGTTCCTTGCTGCCTTAATCACACCAGATCATCAGCCGTTTGTTCTATGGGAAGCAGATCATCCCTCATCCCATCAATGCGCGGCCCGCACCACTTCTTCGCATTCGCTTCGAACCGTGTAGCGCATGATGTGTGAGAGCTGGTCCGCTTTTTCCCGAGACATCGGCCAGATGGTCTGGCGGAATAACAGAAAGGAAAAGCCATGACAGAAACTCGTCAAACTTCACAACACTCACCCGAGGCAAACAATGATCCCGACTGGATCGTCAAAACACCCAAAGGCTATGGCCGCAAGGCACGGCTGGAACGCATCGGTGTCGCCTGGAACCGTGCCAAGGACGGAGGCATTTGTATCCGAACCTCAGGCACGCAGATCATCACAGATGACATCTACCTCTTTCCAATCACTGTTGAGACTGAGGAGCAGAGCGATGCGTAACGGCGAAACGATTGACATCAACATCACATGGGAGGGCCGATCCATTCGGCTCTCTTACACACCAAGGCAGTATGGCGTTATAGATCACGTCGCAATTTGTGCTGAGGATGACCAACCTATTCCCATCTCAGACACAGGTTACAGATCGCATTACTTTGGACCGATGGATCCCGTTCTTGAAATCGACGAAGTGATCACCCTTGTGACCGATTGGCTCAACAAAGAAGCGCAATCAAAGCAATGGAAGGCCTATGTTGAGGCTTCGCGTCAGGGTAGCCTGTTTTGACCAGACCTTCAAAATCTTTGAAATGCTAACCTTTGAGGCAGGCGACGATCAGATCGGCCATGGTATCCCAAAGCGCTTCTAGGTGTTTGGCCGAAGGCGCGAAGTTGGGTGAATGGACATATCGGTTAAGCGTATCTGCTGATACCAGTTGGTCTAGCTGACCAAACTTCTTTGTTGCTGTTCTCTGCTTCTTGTCGATTTTGCCTTGGCTAAACAACGCATCACCGACCTTTTCGACCCTTCGTGCCAGTTTGTCGTTTTGTTGTAACGCCACGCCATGTTCACTTGCGTAATGGTCAGCGGCTAACTCCAAGAGCACTCGAAACAGAACGGAAACCGCGTTCGGATGCTTTTCGGGGTTTAGGTGAAACTGTAGTTCTTCCCAGATCGCCTGCATGCGGTGTTGTTTGCCCGTCCATAAAATTCCGAATTCTTTTTGCGGGATCAAAGTCGTTCGTTTCGTGGGTTTTGGTTTGGGCTTCGGTTTTGGTTTGGGCTTCGGTTTTGGGCTTGGTTTGCCCGTGCCGCTCTCGTTATCGATGATGTCTTCGTCCGTAGGAAGTAACCCTTGGTCTTCTAATCCGTCTACATATTTCAACTTGTTTTCATTGTCCCAAATGTCGCCAAGAACTACCCGTCCAGCTGCAAAATCATCAGCGAGAGCAGCAAGCGTTTTTAATACAACATCAGGATTATGCGTGTAGTCGAAGACTTTGTTTTTTGCCGTAAATCCGAACCTGTTTCTAATTGCTTCTGACGACAGAAGGCGGTTCAGGTTCGACCGTGGGATTTTGGTAGATGGTAACAGGTTTGCTGCTTCCAATCGTTGTTCGATTTCATCAGCGATGTTGAAGCCTGTTTTCTTACCCGAACGAGCGACAAAGTTGTCTTTCATTCGGTCGTCCCAGGTTGTCTGGCCAACACCATTCAGCGTTCCAGTGTGCCTTCTGTAAAGAATATCGTCGATGAGGTCTCTGTCGTCTTCAACCTGGCATAGGATTTTCTTTGGAAAGTCTCCCTGCCAATCAGCTTTTAAGTTCGCAAAGTATTCTTGCAGAGTCGTTGTTGGCGCACGGGAAGGTTTTTCCAGTAGCTTTAAACAGGTGACACGACGGTTTCCATCGAAGACCAAATAACTTGATCCTTCGGGCGAGACGAGTGGTGGCTCAAAAATTCGCCCCTCCGCAACGATGTCTTTGGCGAGGTTTTTCATGTGAGTTTCGCGTGTATTGAAAAGCCAGGCAATTGCTGCCGTTTCGTTTTCCAATTCACCGTGACGATCATTCGCGCGATTTACCGACAAAGCGCCAATGCTAATTTCTTCTAATCTCATAATCGTTGCCTTTTCCTTCTAACCAGACTGATGAGAAGCAATGCTGCGAGTCAATCTAAGATTGTAGCTTATCCACGATACGGTGTTGGTGAAATTGACATGGGTTGACCCGCAATTGAGATGCTAAAGGAGTAGCATGATGTTGATAGCGTCCATCGCAAGATGGGGGCGGTAGTACCGCCCCACTTGAGAAGGGGGTTGCTGCGCTCCCCCGTTCTATCCCCCAAAGCAAGTGGTCAGGAACAGGCGTTGAGCCTGATTTGACCACACAAACATATCGGTGTTTGATCCCTCGTGGGAGATTTCTCTCTCCCCACACCCATCGAGCAAAGGGCGTTCCTTCCCTTATGCAATCCTGACCATTTCATGGAGACCATCCCTGCGCGGGTTGGATGCCGCCTGCATTTCATTGCTGGACCCGACCAAGAGGTTATCGCGACTTCTCGAGCACCCTTAGTATTCATCAAATCTCAAAATTCGGCCTTGGCAGCGCTTTCTGCAATATTGCTTTTTGTTCTCAACTAATTCTTTTCAACGCCCAATTTTCGAACCACGCAACCCTCTGAAGATTTTGAGTCTTTAGGGCCGAAAGTACTTCGTGTTTCGACCGGAATAGTCTCTCCTCGGCCAAACGAAAAGGAAACCAGCCGCCCATCGACTTTAGCTTCAAAGCATCCACTTACACCGTCGATTTCACCGTCATCCGAAGGCCCTTCGGCGACTTCGAAACAAAAGTATCTCTTGTGCACTTTTTTACAGGCCCTTTCATCAGTTACCGATTGAACCTTCTCGCCATTTCGCCACGAGGTTGTATAGATGCTGCCGTCTCGTACATTCCTGGCTTTGCTCTTACCACCAGTTTTTTTGGCAAAGACACCACAGAACGCATCGCCCTCGTTTACCACACCCTTTTCGATCTCTCTCCGTATCCAAGATCTGAAAAAGACAGAAACACCAGCGGTCGCTTGGTTCAGTCCATCAAAAATTGCATTCACCAATTTGTCGCCCGCACCATTCTCTTTGCCCGCGCTGCAAAGAAAGATAAATGTGACGCCCCCATCCGCTTTCACAACCATCAAATGTGACTTGTCCCCAAAACTCCTTCCAGGAGGTCCAGCGGCTTCGTTGATAGTTTCTTTGATAAAATCTCTTAGACCTTGAGCCTTTGCAGAAGACGGTATCGCCAAGAAAACAAAAAAAGACAGTACTAAAAACTTCATTGAGAAATGTCCCATACATGAGCCGCGCTACTTTGGAATTTAACCGCCATGCTGCTTAATGCATGCATTTAGGCGGTCCATTCCTCCCCAGTTGTTAAACTCGTTTCTGGCTCGGGTTCTTACGTTTTCGGCAGTGTAAGGTGGTTCTAAACTAGCGTTTGGCAAAATCAGCCCATGAACCTTGCTAACACCAAAATTATATGTGTCTTTACGCGACGTCGGAAGACTGTCGGTTTGTCTCAGAGACTGGGCAAAAGCGATTGACCCTTCTGCAAGTCCCCATTTTGGACCACGGTCTCCTATTATCCCGAATTCGATCGCACTGTTTTCTGGATTGAAATAGACAACGACGTCTCTTTTTCCGACGCCGTGTGAAGTAAATTTTTTCGCACCGGGATAAATTGCGAACGGTATTTCGATCGAATTAAGATATCTATCTTGATCGCACACCGCTTTCGACTTGTCTGCAATGACCGAGGTAGTGGATACAAAATATCCTTCGTATGGCTCTTTGTCATTTATGCAGGGAGTAAAGCCCGAGGAGGCTATACCATAGAAGTCCATTCTTGCTGTGGCTTTGTTTTCCCAACCGGATGCCTTTGCTTCCTTAAAACCTTCAATAAGTTTGGTACATTTATCATACCTGATCTTTTTTCCGTTTGGCAGGATCACATTGGCTCCATTGCAAATCGTGTTAATTGCTTTACCAGTGTTTCCCCATGGGTCATCGGGGTGGTACGAGATTGGTGCACCGTCAGTATTCACTGCCATTGGTGCCGTGAAAAACACAGAGTTTTTATCTGTGTAAACAGGACGTTTTCCATGGTGTTTGGTCTTATGTGTGAAGCTCGTGTCCAGGTTACATTCCATAGCTAATGCCAGAGAAGGCGCTGAAAGCGCAGCAAAAATTATTGCTGTAATGATTTTCAAACCGTTGGTTTTTCGAAGCCTCAACATTCAATTCCCCCAAATAAAAAGCCAATAGCGCGCAGGCGTTGCACTAAAGGCTAGCCTATTGCTTCTTTGCGGGAAATCAAATGACTTCTGCATGCTTGAGTTGATTCTTAGGGCTACCGCCCCCGGCGCGGGATCAAGATCAATAGCCGGTCTCCCGAGGCTAGGCATCGAAGATACCTGCGCCCGCCATCGATTGATCTTGACCCTTGCACCCCCATTTCTCGCCGAAGGGCAGAGGGTTGCAGGAGCAACCCTGTTAGTGGGAAATTAAAGAGACGGAGGGGTCGTCACGCCCCACTTACTTTTTTCTTCCGAGACGCTCTTCATAAGTCCGGAGTGTTTTTGTTGCCAGATTGTAAAGCCCTTTCAAAGTAGGCTTCCATATTTGCCTGGACGCGCCGTTCATTGAGTGCATCAATCATCAGCAATCGAACATCGGTGATTTGAATACGATATTTGCTGACAGTGGATGCTGGTGTGATTTCATGCAAAATTTCCATGTATCCATCACAAGCCTCAGGCGTTTCAAGATCAGCAATGATGGCTTCCAGGTTGTCCTCCTTGAGCCGTGTTGCGTCCTTGAGATCAACGGGAAGATCGTAGACTTCGCAGGTCGTTGAGAGCTGCGCATTGTCAAACATCCATCGACGCGCCTCATGCGGTTTGACCGTATAGCGATATTTACCCGTGGTACGATATGGACCGTTAGAAGGCGTACCATATTTTTCGATCACAGATGCCACGAAGTTCTGTGCCGAAGGTTGTCGGTCGACGTCATAGAATTCGACATCCCTTGTCATACGGATCATGCGATTACCTGTGTGCCAGTGCGATCCTAATGTGCGGAGGTCATCGTAGGCACCAGGTTGATCGAATTTGACTTTCAGGTTGCCGACATCCTGTCTGGTTACCTTCTCCTTGGAGAGGCGGTTTTGATTGCGAAACCGCCATATTGCATTCGAGAAATCACCGCCATGAACTGATTGCGCCTCTTTCATCGACATGGTCATCGCGATGCCTTTGATATCAATGCCGAGTCCCTCAAAGCTACTTTCGACCGAAAGGGGAGCAGGCCAGAGTTCACTCAGGTCACTAAGTGCTTCGGTTCTATTGGCGGTGGCAGGAATTAAAAGACAAGTAACAAGAGTAAGAACCGACAAACGTTCGGTTTGGCATAGTAACTTGAACGACATGAGGTCTCCCTTTGGCAAGCTATGATGCGGTCTTCATTCGCAACCAATCACCCATCAAAAGGGGTCCCTTTAGATAACTCTTACCACGCGGCGGGGCAAACGCACCAAATCCCCGTTTATCCACAGAAATCTCGGATCAATGAGATCGCGCAAAACCTCGGATTCAGCGGCTTCGCAAAGGGACCCCTTTTGACAAGGAGAAAATGCCATGAATTCCGCTTGTACGAAGCCACTCAAGTGGCACACTGAGCCAATGAACAAACCTCAACAGAGAAACACAGAGTCCAAACAAGAGCTTAGACCAAAAGGGCGCAAAATCGGTTATGTCCGCGTGTCGGACGCTGACCAATCTGAGGCTCTACAGGTGGATGCGCTCAAAGAGGCAGGGTGCGATACCATCTATGGTGACTTGGGCGTCTCAGGCGCTATCAAAGATCGATGCTCGCTCGAAACACTCCTAGGAGAGCTTGGTTCCGGCGACACGCTGGTAGTGTGGAAACTGGATCGTCTCAGCCGATCTGTGCTGCACCTCCTACAACTTCTCGAAGATCTGCGCGAGAATGGCGTGGACTTCATAGCCCTCACCCAAAGGATCGACACCACCACATCCATTGGACGATTGCTATATGGTCAATTGGCCGTGTTTGCAGAGTTTGAGCGCGAGCAAATCCGCGAACGCACCAAGGCAGGGATGGAAGCCGCCCGTGCCAGGGGTGTGCATATTGGCAGGCCCAGGGCTATTCCGCCGGAGGTGGTGCCGATCCTAAAGGAAAGACTGCATTCGGGGATGGCGTCTGTCGATGAGTTGGCAGAAGAGTTAGAGTTGTCACCGCAAACGATCATACGGGCGGTAAACAAGGTGGCGGTGGTTTAGAATCCTCAATGTAGAATGCAGAAAAAACATCGTTCCTAGTTTACTTTGCCTTCCATTGGCAAAATTTACCGAGACCTAACATACATACGACATTTGCTAGATTCCAAACTGGTATTGGTGCACCTGCCATGGCCTGAAAGGCGTCAGCGACTGTTGCTGTACTGGCGCCGGCAGCTTGTATCTCAATCTTTACCGCATTGTCTTTGCAAACATGCTTTTGCATTTCCTCACGGTTTTCATTGACGTAGTTTATCGCGAGCAGTTTCGCATTACTGATCTTTTTCCCCAATCCATACGGCTTCATCGGAATAGTTTCAGGCTGCCAGGAAACTTTTTCCAATTCTTCCCCTAATTCTTCTAGAGCGCGAAGTTGATCTTCTGTTAAATTTTCAAAGTCCATAATGATTCCCAAAGGTTATGCAAAACATGAGTGGTAAGAAGGTACAAGTTCTTGGTCCCGTAGATCAACCGATTGGTGCGTTATTAGAGTTTCACTATGGGGCTCGCGTGCACGATCGACTATTTCCAACGATGGAGGACGGGTGCGTTGAAGTTCCAGTTTTGGAGGGAATTTACCCGGACAAAGTTCGTGTTATCCCATGTGATGGGCACTGGCGTGTTACAAAGAGTCTGGAATACTCGAAAAGGGAACAAAAAATTTATTGTCCGGAAATTAAAGCGAACGGGGAATCCAGTTGGTGGAGAAACTTGACTTGCGGGGGTGTTGCTTTTGGTAAGGATAAAAGGACTAGGATCGGAGTGATAGACATCGGCGTGCCTCGCTCACCTGATGCAAATCCTTTGCACGTAGTTGGATTAGACGAGAATTTGCCCAGTGAAAATTCACCCGTCAATTTTCACGGGCTTCATGTTGCCACGGTCGTTTCGAGCGTTCTAGATGGCGTTTCTGACTATGAGATATTCCTGTGGGATGCTGCAGATGCTTCCGGTGAGTATTTAGATACCAAGACAGCGTGTTCAGGTATCTCGGCCCTAGTTCAAGACTATGGTGTTGACGTGATCAACATTTCAAGCGGCTTTCATTTTGACGATACCAAATTAGAGCACGTTGAAGCGAAGGAGCGTTTTGAAGAAGAAATTGAGTTTGCTTTGTTGAATGGTTGTGCCGTTGTGGTTGCTGCTGGAAACGAAAATGTCCGCCAATTGGCAATGCCAGCGGAGTTGCCTACGGTGGTAGGAGTGGGAAGCATAGGGTTGGTGGACGCAGCACCAGTTGGAACAGACTACAATATCAGTCAGGTGGAATCCCTGGAAGATGTTGGAAATATAGGGCGAACGTCTGACGGCCAATCTGTTTTCTTTCACCATGGAACCTGCTTTGGGCCAGGCTTGGACGCTGTAGCTCCCGGTATCGGTGTTGACATTGCTTATTCAGATGGATCGATTTTTGAGATGGATGGTACTTCTTTTGCTGCTCCAATTGTGACAGCAATTTTATCACAAGTGTTGTGCAAGAAAGACTTTGAAAAACAAGACAATTCTTTGCAACAGAGAGTTGACTATGTTAAAGAAACATTGAAAGATTTATGTGACGACACAGGTATCCACCACGACAAACAAGGGTTTGGCATCATTAAATTGCCACAAATAAAGGAAAATGTTCCTATTTAACCTTTCTAATCAATGTGGTAGGTTCGAGCTATGATTTGTACATTGAGTATGCGAGCGGCGAAACGTATGTCGATGAACCACTCTGGCGGGCAATTAGACTATGGTAAAGTATTGGCTGACGTGGACTTTGTTAAGCTTGTGAAAGTTTTTGACAGAGGTCGCTGTGCAGATGTTGAAGTCGCTGAGGGCCGTCTCGCTGAGTTAAAGGAAAAGGTTGGAAATGATTTTGTAGTTTCCCGAAACGTCAAAATGCAACCTTTCTCGAGAAGAAGTATCTGACTGAATTCTTTCTCATTTTGTGTTCCACTCTGGTTCGATTCAAGCTGGTCAAGGCTCTGCATAGTTGTACCTAAGTCTTTGCATCGCGCTTTGACGAAAATACAATCAAGTAGTTTTAGAGCAACCTACCGCTCAAACCCATGCCCTTTGTCGGGCATGTGCTGGTACGCCTGAAACTCTTTCTCAGGCATGTCACCAAGACCACGTCTAATGCGATGTACAGCTTCAACCTGTTCGGGCGTATCGGGTTTTTGATCCCAGCCTCGTTCATAGTTGACCACTTCCTGGCCGTGTTTCAGAACTTGCAGTTTGGAAATCCGCCCATCGTCAATCCCGTATGAAGAGGGCAAATCAAACACTTTGGCATGGAAGGTGTAGCCTGGCATGGACAAGATTTTGCCTTTGACCCAATTTGTATTGCGAACGGGTTCACAAGAAAGCTCACTGGACACATTCTGAAACGCAGGAGCCGCACCTGAACGGGTGCTTTCTTCAGAACGTTCTGGTGATTTTGTGAACTTGATACGTTCCTTTTCTGGTTGCTGTTTTGGGACCAGATCATTTGATCTTTGCTTTTCGTAGGAGGGATCAAACTCTTCTCTAAAAAATTGTATCGCCTGTTTGTGCTGAGGCGTTTGCGGGTCAATTTCCCAACCACGATTATAGCGCGCGACGGTCTTGTCCATTTGCATGAGGACGAGCTGATCAACATGCCCCTCTTCAATCCCAACTGGCGAGGGCTTGTCATTGATCATCGCCATGACACGCATGTCAGGCATGGTTGTGATGCGACCATCAATATAGCGATGCGTATCAGTATCAATTCTGTTGATAATCTCAACTGATGGGCGCTGCGGGACAAGGTCACTGGACTTACGTTGCCGAATGCCCATTGATCCGCCTGGGGCCAGGTTTTGGGCTGGACGCAGGTTTTGATTGACGGGTTTTAAAACAGGATGCGCGTTGTCCTTGTCGCGCACGGGCGTGCCGTCAGGATTGGTGATACGATTAAACGGGTCTTTGGGATCGGCCATTGTCTGACCTCCTCATATGAAAGTGGGAAAGGTGCTCCCCCCAGAATGGGAGGAGCATGAGCGATGTGCTGGACTAAGACTTGTGGGTATCTACACCGAGCTTGGAGAGCTCCGGGTCTTCAAACCACTTGATCTTCTCTGAGAGGATCGGGTCAGTGTTCTCAATGAAGATGAGTTGCTGGTCTTGATGCATCCGCATCAATTCATCGGGATAGGCCAGTTTGCGCTGTGTTGCCGAGCGTGTGTCCGTACTGGTGGTGGATTCACTGCCGCCACCGCCGGAACCAAAATTATGACTGACCGCCGATGCAACCGCCGTGCTCAAATTGGGCACAGTAGTGACCCCGCAAAGGGAAGAGAAATATTCCGCCGTTCGTTTGTCAGGGGAGCCAAAGTAGGACACCATCCCGCAATTGGCGATGAAGCTCTCATAATCTTCCCCATAAACACGGCGAAGCTGGCTCAAGTCCTGGACGATGCCCCAGAACTGCATACCAAAACCCGCCATCAGCCCATAGGCCTGTTCCAGCATCGACAGACGTCCCAAGGCTGGCATTTCATCAAGAATGAAAAGCACAGGCTTTTCTGGTTTGTCCGTGATGTTGCGGGCATTCACAGTAATCGCCTGTTGGACCATCAAACGCAGAAATGCATTGAAGGAGTTCAGGCGATCTGCTGGCAGGATCAGAAACACCGACATTGGGTCTTTCTTGAGGTCTTCAAAGCTGAAGTCAGACGCCGACAGCGCATCACGAACACGATGACTGTCCAGCATATGGGTTTCCGCCTGAACCGAGGCCAAAACATTGGCCATCAGCTTTTCTTCCTTTTGCAAGGAACGCGATCCTGTGGAGACGATCAAAGGATGAGCGGAGTTGGCCATATACTGAAACAGCGCCTTCATCTCTTTCCCATCCAACAGCATAAGATCACGGACAGTTCCCAGATTGCGCCGTCCCTCGTAGGTTTCGTCCAAGGCAACGAGCAGGATCAAGCCCTGCAAAAGAGCTTTGGCCTCTTCCAGCCAGAACGGATCACTCTTGGGTTTGGATTGCACCAGGGCGTCTGTTAGAAGCTTGGCGTTCTCTGGCGCGTCAGGATCATCCATCGTAATCCAGTCAAGAGGATTAATCCTGGCGGGTTCAAAGCCAGACTTCGTTGCCGCAATATCCCAGGGGTCAATCAGATGAACCTTTTGGCCCATCTCTTCTCGTCTCTTGGCAGTGATAATGGCATTCTCACCCTTAGGATCGATCACCAGAACCGAGCCAAGATATTTAAGAAGGTTTGGAATTATATGGGCAAATCCCTTGCCCGAGCGATTGGGCGCAACGGTCAGGGCGTGACGATCACCCGAGTAGTAAATACGGGACATCAGATTGCCATCAAAGGCCAGTCCCAACAAAAGACCTTTGGTTTTGGTGAAGAGACCTTTCTGGGTCAAATGCTCCGCATCTGCCCATTTGGCAGAACCAAAGGTTGTTGGAGTATCAAAGACCTGTTTCAGCCCCTTGCCAAGCCAGAAGCCAATACCCCAGAAAAAACCAACAATAGCCATCAGGGTTGCGGTGCTCCATCCCAAGGCGCTTTGATCAATGAGAACCACACCCATTGCGACAACACCAAGAAGAATGAGTATGATTTGACGGGCTGGATGACCCTGGGGCGAGAAGAACCACCCAATCGCAAAGCCGAGGGCGGCAGACCCTGCGACCAGAATAAGTCTCATAAATGAGAGCCAGATCAATGGATCGCGAGCGGGTCTGTAAGTGTAATTGTCCACCCAACGACCATTACGCCAGACGAAGTCTGCAAAGGCGGGATCAGATGTGAACAGACAAAGGGTTACCAGTGCGGTCGCAAGGACCGCAGTTTTGATGTGCCAGGACATGGCAATCTCCTATTGGATATGAATGATGTGGATTGAGGGTGTGTCGCGGATTAGCGACTAAAGCCCGGTGGTTCCTGTGACCGATGCCGCGTACGGCGCGGGCTGTTATCGTGCTCAGGGTTGTTCATGTAGTGGCGCACAACATGGGCCATTTGTTTGCGTTCAAGACGATGTTTGTGGCGAGTTTTTAAGGCGCGCTCCTGCAACTCCTTGCGTTCAGTCATTTGCGCCAGGATCAAAGTATCACGCTGTTCCTGATCGCGATTGAGACCAGCCCAGGCTTCACGCTCATTCTGTTTGATGATCTTGCCATGCGCGCCCGTCAAACGATCAAAGAGACCTCGCAAACCAGAATTGAGGCGGTCTGATCTCTCTTTAGTTTCTGCAATCCATCGCGCGTCCTGTTTTGCTTTGAGAGTGCTGCGCTCTTTCCTTTGGGTTGTGACGAGACTGGCACGTTCCTCAAAGAAGGGGCGCATTTCTCTGGCGTGGCGATCCTTGACCTGCAGGATGTAGTCGCGAACCTGCGTGGTCTTCTTGCGTTTCAACGCGACCAGTGTGTCAGACACCGACGACAACGCGTCAGGCGACCCCAACCGCTCTTTCACCTCCTTGGTTTTAAGCCCCGTCCATTTCGCCAGCGCATAGATATTCCCCTCAATATCAAGAGCGACAAATCCACGGCGATCTCCCTTGGCCAAAAATAACCCTTTGTCCTCAAGAGCATTGGACAAGGACTTCAAATCATCTGATTGCTCCCAGGCATCCTGAAATGCCTGTTTGATCTCTCTTGGATCAACGCCAATGCGTTGCGCCTGTTGCCATTCGGCGAGTGTGAAGTTGAGCGGGTTTTTATTCCCGTAGACGCTCAATCCCTCTGGCAGTCTCCAGCCATGTTCCAAAAACAGATCACGGGAAAGATCACGCAGCTTGGCTTTAAAGAGGCCAAGCTCAATGGCTTTTAAGTTTTCACCATCAATTCTTGAGAACACTACGTGCGCATGACGGCGGCCCTGTTTCTCGTGAATGACCAGTGCGCGCGGCTGATCTTGAATGCCTAAATGCTCTGCAACGCGATCCGCCGTCTCCTGAAACTCTTCCTTGGAGATCACAGCATCACCGGGTGGATTTAGGGACACTGAAAAAAGGAATTTCTGGCACTTGGTTGCCTTGGAAATGGCATAGGCTTCATCCAATGCCCCATGTAGATCATCAGACATAAAACCTGTGAGGTCTGCCAGTTCAACATGATCATTCTCAATGTCGTTCATCAAATGATCAGCCAAATCACGGGCACCAGAACGTTGGGAGGCAATCAGGATCATGACTTTCTCCCGAGTGCGTTCATCAATTGCGCGCGCATCCAGGCGACTTCCGCCACGGCGCGGTTGAGATCAGCCTCTAATTCTTCATCCACAACCAGCGTTCCTTGATTGAGGTGCTTGGCGATCTGATTGAGGTTATTGGCTGTGCGCGTTTGACCAAGCCGCGCCAGTATCTCGGCGAGCAGTTGTTGCTCTGCGGTCGAACCTTTGCGGCGTTTGCGATACTTGGGGGCGTCATCTGAAAAAATGACGGATTTGATGTAAGCCCCGAGCGAAAGGCCACCGGATTGGCGTTCAAGCTGTTCGCGTTCTTCGACCGTCAGACGAAGAGAAAAAGGCGCAAGACGCTTGGTCGGCTCAGGTGAATTTGCAGGGTGCCGTGTCATGGTCTCGGCCCCCGCAATTCGTTTTTATGCTCAGCAAGGACTGCGTTCCACCGCTCTAACTCATCGAATAAAGTGTTCGAATTGAGTCCCGGCTTCTCCGCCATTTTAGTGCGCTACCGCCTCCGGCGACTTGAGCGCGCTCCGGGTGCGAATTTTTCCGAACTACTCCGTCAAAATGCCTGATGTCACCGCGTCGCGCCCTGCCACATTCCGCCCTTATAGCGTCACGAAATCGCGCCATGGCTGGGCCAAATCTGCCCTATTAACACACTATCAACCCCGGCGGGGGCACACAGATTGAGGCAGAGCTGTGTGATGTCAGACGAACAAGAAGAACCCACTTTCGTGCGTCACGCGAAGCTTTTTGAGCTGTTGCGGCAGGAAAACATTGCAACCCAGCACAGCCATGCAACCGCGCAGCCCGTGCAAGAGCGTCAGATGAGCGAACAGGAGCTTTTGTCGCGCGCTTTGGGGTCTCTCAATCCGCGTGGTTAACCCGCACTGCGAAACCCTGTGGCCACAACGAATTTTTCGGAACTGTCCGCACGGGATGCGGGTGGTTTGACGTTGGCGACCTTGGTAAAACGCTGTTTCAAGAGCTTTTGAAGCTCGCCCTCCGCACCGCCGGCCAAAACCTTCGACACGAATGTGCCGCCCTCGTCCAACACGTCGAAGGCCAGATACGCGGCCGCTTCGCAAAGCGCGATGATACGCAGGTGGTCGGTTTGCTTGTGCCCTGAAGACGCCGCGGCCATGTCTGACATCACGACATCCGCCTTGCCACCCAGCCAATCCTTGACCTTGTCATCGGCCCCGTCTTCCATGAAATCAAGCACATGGATCCCGCATCCGGGGATGGGATCAACCTCTTGCAGGTCTATGCCCAGGATGGTGCCAACTGCTTTGTTCTTTTTCTCAGCAAGCGCGTTGACACGCGGCACCGCCACCTGACACCAGCCTCCCGGTGCACAGCCCAGATCGACCACCCGCGCGCCGGGCACCAGAAAGCGGAACTTGTCGTCAAGCTCCATGATTTTGTAGGCCGCGCGCCCACGATACCCCTCGGCCTGCGCGCGTTTCACATAAGGGTCATTCAATTGCCGCTGCAGCCAGCGGGTTGAGGACGATCTACGCCCCTTGGCGGTCTTGACCCGCACCGTCAGATCCCGCTGCCCGCGCCCGGACGTGTTTTTGCCGCTCGGCTTTTTGGCCATCACGCACACCCCTCGCCCAGAACGCCGTCTGCTGCCATTTGGGCATAAAGCATGCCCTCGCGCAGACCCCTGTCTGCGACGGACAAACGGTCCGTAGGCCAACACCGCAGCAAAGCTTGCAGGATGGCGGCTCCAGACATGATGAGCGCCTGACGATCCAGGCCAATGCGAGGGTCATTGCGGCGGCCTTCAGGCCCCATCTGCAAATAAGTGCGGATCACCTTGTCGATCTCGTCACTGGTCATGCGCAGCCCATCAACCTTGTTGCGGTCATAGCGTTTAAGACCCAGATGGCTTGCCGCGACGGTCGTTACAGTGCCGGAGGTGCCCACAATCTGAAAGCCATCGCGCGGTGGTTCATCTTTGTAGGGTGCAAACTCCGCCAGGTTTTCCTCAAAAAACCAACTCATCAGCGCAAAGCGTGCTGCGTCATCTTCCACATCTCGAAACTGGTCGCGCAATGTCGCGACGCCCAAGGGCACGCTGATCCAGTCGACAACACGCGCCATGGCGCCCTCGCCGTCGCAGGTCGGAAACCCGCCATGCATACGCATGATCGCACCTGCGCGCTCACTTGGACGCACATCCTTGAGATCAATCCACACAAGCTCGGTCGAGCCTCCACCAATGTCCACGACCAAAAGCTGCTCAGTCTTTTTGCTGACCAGCGGCGCACAGGACACTACAGCCAGCTGCGCCTCTTGCTGCGGTTCGATGATTTCCAGCGGAAGACCCGTTTCGCGCCGCACCCGCTTCATGAAGGCCGCACCATTGCTGGCGCGTCGGCAGGCTTCGGTTGCCACCAGCCGCATGCGGTTCACCTTGTGCCGTTTTATCTTTTGCTGGCACACGCGAAGTGCCTGAATTGTGCGGTAAATTGAGGATCGCGACAGCTTACCTGAGTTTTCAAGCCCGGCACCCAGTTGAACTGATTTTGAGAAGCTGTCCACGACTTTAAACTGATCGCCCTCTGGCCGGGCAATCAGCATACGGCAACTGTTTGTTCCCAAATCCAACGCCGCATAGAGCGGCCCGGGAGCGGGCTTGATCAGTGCGGGGCTCTCTACCTGTTTCGGGATAGCGCCCGCACCAACGGGACGCTTGGGCGCCATAACTTACGCCCTCCATTTCGAGTTGATCACAAGGTAGTCATCCGATGGCTTTCGCGCAAGCATTGAACGCGCCTCATATGAGACTTGACCGGAATTCAAGGCCCCGGCAGTGGCCGGACGCGGTCAGAGCATCTATATCGGCTAGAAGCCCAGATGAGCCAAAGGTCGCTCGGTGACCGTGTTAAGTCGAAAAACGACACCGTGCCGCAACGGGGCTGCATTATGAGGGGACAACTGAGGATGAGGAATCAGAGATGGTAGATGTCACCGTTGTGTACTGGCGCGATATCCCCGCGCAGGTCATTGTCGGCAAGGGCCGTCGGGGGGCCAAACGGCCATTGCCCGAGCGCTTTGAGCAGGCCATTGACCGGGCGGCGATGAAAATTGGCGCAGCGGACACCGATGCCTACCTCGCCGAATGGCGCAAGGCCGCGCCCTACCCTGTGGACGGTGAGGCCGAAGCGGTGGCCGAGGCCGAGGCCGCACGGCTGGACACAGAATACGACCAAGACCGGATCAAGGAATTGATCGCAAACGATGGCTGGGCCAACTCAAATTGAGCAAAAGCCGCAAATCTTTCTGGGAGGCCGCGATGGCTTTGTTGAACTTCAAAAGACGCGAGACACCGGGCGGGCGCGTGGTCACACCGGAAATGGAGGCCTTTCTCAAGGGATACTCCATAGAGGTCATGCCGCGGACGGCTGAGAAGGTTGAAAACTTCCGTGAACTTTTGCCGACCGGCACCCGTGTCTACATCGCCCATATCGAGGGCACGCCTATCGAAGACATGGTCGCCACGGCGAAGCGCCTGGCCGCCGATGGCTACCCTGTCATGCCCCACTTCCCGGCACGGATCATCAAGGATCAAGCGGTGCTGGAAGACTGGATTGCACGCTATCAGGGTGAGGCCGGTGTCGATCAGGCGCTTTTGCTTGCGGGTGGTGTGGAAAAGCCCCATGGCGACTATCACAGCTCCATGCAGCTTTTGGAGAGCGGCGCGTTTGATCGCGCGGGTTTCAAACGGTTGCATGTGGCCGGTCACCCCGAAGGCAACAAAGACATTGATCCAGACGGCAGCATGAAAAACGTCGAAGAGGCGCTTCGCTGGAAGCAGAAGTTCTCTGAAACCACCGATGCCGAAATGGCGCTGGCCACACAGTTTGCCTTTGACGCGGGCCCCATCATCAAATGGGCCGATGATCTGGCGGCGGCGGGCATCACCCTGCCCGTCCATATTGGCATTGCCGGGCCTGCCAAGCTTCAGACGCTGATCAAGTTTGCGATTGCGTGTGGCGTAGGTCCGTCGCTCAAGGTGCTGCAAAAGCGCGCGATGGATGTCACCAAGCTTCTTCTGCCCTACGAGCCGACCGATGTTCTCAGCCAGCTGGCCGCCCACAAAGCCGCCAATCCGGATTTCAACATCACCAACGTGCATTTCTTCCCATTGGGCGGGATCAAGACCAACGCCACCTGGGCGATTGAAAATGGCGGCGCGTCCACCGTGCCAGCCAGCCAGCAAGGATAAACCATGACGCAGACCATCGTCGAAAGCAAAACCAAGACCGCCGTGATCGGCTTTGATCAGCCCTTCTGCGTGATTGGCGAACGGATCAACCCCACGGGGCGCAAGAAACTGGCGGCTGAACTTGAGGCCGGCGATTTCTCAACAGTGGAATCCGACGCGATTGCACAGGTCGAGGCCGGGGCCACTGTGCTCGATATCAATGCAGGTGTGGTTTACAACTCAAACCCCGATCCCAACCAGACAGAACCGCCGTTGATGCGCAAAGTGGTGGAACTGGTGCAAGGCCTGGTAGATGTCCCGCTTTGTATTGACAGCTCGGTACCAGGCGCCTTGGAGGCCGGGTTGGAAACCTGCGAAGGTCGTCCTTTGCTGAACTCGGTGACAGGCGAGGAAGAGCGGCTTGAGGCGATCCTGCCACTCGTTAAGAAGTACAATGTGCCGGTCGTGGCCATCTCCAATGATGACACTGGCATTTCAGAAGATCCCGATGTGCGCTTTGCCGTGGCGAAAAAGATCGTCGAGCGTGCTGCTGATTTCGGTATCCCGGCCCATGACATTGTCGTGGACCCGCTGGTTATGCCCATCGGGGCGATGGGCACCGCCGGTCAGCAGGTGTTCACGTTGGTGCGCAAATTGCGCGAGGAACTGGGCGTGAACACCACTTGTGGGGCGTCCAACATCTCGTTCGGTCTGCCCAACCGGCATGGTATCAACAACGCGTTTTTGCCCATGGCGATGGGCGCTGGCATGACGTCGGCGATTATGAACCCGGTGGCCTTGCCGGTTAAGCAAGCCGACAAGGATGCCAAGCGCGCAGAAATCGAGGCCGCAGGCATCGTCCTGCCAGAAGACATGGATGACGAAACCTTCTGTCAGCTCTTCGGTCTTGGCTCGACCAAGCCGCGCCCGGGCAAGGAAATGGAGGCCATCCGCGCGGCCAACTTCCTGACCAACAACGACCCGCATGGCGGCGCGTGGATCAAGTTCAATAAGGCCCCCCCTAAACCCGGTGAAGAAGCCGGCGGTCGTGGCGGTCGCGCCGGTGCGCGTCGCAGACGGCGGGCATAAGGCGCGTTGATCCACCTTTGAAACGCAAAAAGGCCCTGCATGCTGTGCAGGGCCTTTTTATGTGTGCGGGCGTTTAAGAGGTTCGAAGCCTTATGCAGGTGCCATCTCTTCCTCGGACTTATGCAGACCCACGACCATCAGAACAGTGGCGCCAAGAGCAAAGTAATACCAAAAATCAAGGCCAACGAAGCCTAGCACGAAGGGGGCGGCAACAAAAACGGCCCCAACCGCACCGTCAACCGCCAGATGCAGCCAATATGGCAGAACGCGGAACAGACCCAGATGGTGATCCGTCAAAATTGTCAAAACAAGTGCAGCTGCGCCTGTGGCAACTGACAACCACATGGCAAGCGGGTTTTCTGCACCCAGGCCAAAGAGAAATGGCATGACAAGCAGGCCAAGCGCGACCGGATAGTCCAAGTAGGCGTGAATGTTTTTGGTGATGAAGCGAGGCATAGGGTGTTCCTTTCAAAGTTTGCGTGCGTCTCTCTTTGACAAACTTATGAAAGCAAAACTCACTTTCTATTCTAAATTGTTCGCATTTTCATGCAGATCGTTCAGGCGTGCGTACGCTCTGGTATTTCTTTCTAAACGCTGCAGGTGTTGACCCGGTCTCTTTTTTGAAAACGCGCGTAAAGGCAGAGTCTGACGCGTAGCCCGCCTTCTCTGCAACATCAGTTAGCGAATTTGTTGTGTCCAGAAGCGCTTGTTTGGCGATCTCCATACGCCAGCCGGTTACATATTCCATTGGCGTGATCTCCATTTGTTTTTGAAACGCCACCGCGAAACTGGTGCGCGACATTCCTGCAACCCGCGCCAACGCTTCGACAGACCAAGTCTGCTGTGGGGATTTGTGGAACGCATCCAAGGACAGACAGAGTTTCTCGTCAGCAAACCCCCCGAGCCCGTATTTCGCCCCGGCGCCGCTTTCGAGGAAAGCGCGAATGGCCTGTGCAAGTATCGCTTCTGACATCTTCAAAGCAATCAGGTCGCCGCCCATGCGTTTTCCCCCTGCCTCATCGCCGATAACCCGAAGCGTTGCCTCCATCCACTTTCCCGCGGTCTCTCCGTAGTTCTTTACGTGGACCAAAGGCGGTAAGCGGTCAAAAAGAATGTGACGCGAGGTGGGCTCGAATGAAAAATGGCCGCAAATCAGCTGCGTTTCACTGCTTGGTTCTGAATTGCCGCCATATACGAGAACACCAGACCCATCATAACCGGAATCTTCCAGTACGGTATCCAGAGGCTTCACTGCCGTTTCCGCTTCGTGATCATAAAATAAATCATGAGACGCGCCATGCGGGATGATAATCAAATCCCCTTGTTCAACAGACACCACTTCATCTGTGCCCTTCACACGCACCTTGCACGCGCCGCGATGTGCATAGTGAAAACGCGCTACGTTCTCGAAGCTTGGAACGCATACGCCCCACGGCTTTGAAAAAGACGTGCGAAAATACAATGTTCCGCGCATGGACAGGCGGGTCAGGATATCACTGAGCAAATCAAGCATAATTCTTAGATATCACGCCATGCCGCTTTGTACATCGACGTGAACGATCTGCACAAGAATACGAACGTGGTAGCATTCAAAGGCTGCTGCGCCCTGGTTTATCGAATTTGCACGAGAGAAACCGGAGGATTACTCATGAAAAAATTGATATCAGCACTTGCCGTTGCCGCTGCGTTTATCGGTGCGCAGGCCACTGCGCAGGATATTGCGAATATGAGCGACACGGAATTTGCGCACATCGCATACACTGCTGACAATATCGATATTCGATATGCACATCTGGCGCTGGCACTATCGGACAATCCCGAAATCAAGAAATTTGCCAAAACCATGATCAGCGACCATGAAGCTGTGAACGAAGCTGCGCTTGAGCTGCTGACCAAGCTTGGAGCCACTGCACAGGATAACGCTGTGAGCCAGGCGCTGAATGAGCGTGCAGACAACATCATCAATGAGTTTTCTCAACTGCGCGGTGCCGCCTTCGACAAGGCGTATGCCGAAAACGAACTGGCCTATCACCAAGAGGTCAACGCCTTGGTTGAGGGTACGATGATCCCGAACATCGACAATGCCGAGGTCAAAGCGCTCTTTGAGCAAGGTCTGAAGATTTTTAAGGCACACGAAAAGCACGCTGAAATGATGGTAAAGAGCTTGCAGTGATGTGCTCTGATTTATCGCGCAGACATATATTGCTCGCAGGAGCGGCCGCGTCAGTGGCCGCTTTAACCAACCCTGCGAATGCCGAGCCGCGGTCCAAGATACACGACGTCCGCATAAAAGATTTCGTGTATGTCCCGGAAACTCTCCAGGTACATGTTGGCGACATTGTAAGGTGGATCAACGATGATCTTGCACCCCATACCGCCACGGCTTTGGAGTTTGGTTGGGACACAGGTGAGCTTAAACGCGGTGAAAGCGCCGAAGTCGTTATCTCCGAAAACATGGAAACGGCGTATTTCTGTGTGTTTCACCCGCACATGAAGGCTCAACTCGTCATTTCCTGAAGCGTTTGGCTCCAAGTGATGACCTACGTCCAAGGCGAATTGTGTGAGTTGCTGCTCAGGTCAGACGAATTAGCCCTGACCCGACGCGACCATTTCCTCAAGCACTTTGTCCAGAGACTGCACAGCACCGTGCTGAAGATACTCCATGGCCCGTAGCGCCGCATTATGTGCCTCGACGCTGGACCCTGCAACGCAATCCTCAATCACACGGCAAAAGTAATCGCCTTGGTGTGCATCGACAAAGGTGTAGTGCACGCAGACATCCGTCAGCCCGCCCACAAGGATCAGTGTCTCGGCCTTGAGGCCTCGCAACAAAATTTCAAGATCGGTCCCATAAAAGGCGGAATAGCGGCGTTTCTGGATTCTATAGTCATCGGGACGAATGCCCAACTCTTCAACGGCCAGTTCCGTCAAGGGATTGTTGTCGAGGCAGTGCACGTCCTCGTCCCCATCCGTCTCACGGCCCATATCGACCAGATCGGCACGGTGAATTTCCTGAATAAAAATAACCGGAATGCCCACCTCACGCGCTTGATCTATGGCCTGGCGCGATTGCGCCATGCGCTCGGCGTAGTCCGGCATATGCGCAATGGCGCGTTCGTCGTCCGAGAGCGGTGCAAACGTCGATTTCTGGATATCAATAACGATGAGCGCCGCGCGTCCCTCGATCAGGTTGCGTGCTTTTGCATTTGCCATGGTATTACCCTCTGCCTCACCCATCGAGATGCAGATACACCCGGCGGTTCTGACGGCCCTTCTTTTCGATTTTGCCAATACGCAGTTTGCCGATCTCGCCGGTGCGCGCCACATGCGTGCCGCCACAAGGTTGCAGATCGACCTGCGCCTCACCTTCACCGATGCGCACCAGCCGCACCTGTCCTTCGCCCATAGGCGGCTTGACGGACATGGTTTTCACCAAACCCGGATTTTCGCGCAGTTCCGCATCTGTGATCCAGCTTTCGCTGACCGGAAGGTTGAGCGCCACCATTGCATTGAGCAGCTCTTCCAGCTTGGATTTATCCTCTGGAGGCTCTGCCATATCAAAATCGAGACGTCCTTTTTCGGTGCCGATGGAGCCTCCCGTCACCGGCAAAGGTAGGACCACCGACAGCAGATGCAAGGCCGTGTGCACGCGCATGTGCCGATAGCGCCGGTCCCAGTCAATATGCTGCATGATCTCCGTGCCGACGGGCGGCAAGGGCTGTGGCTCGGCGGGAATGAGCGCAATCTGCCAGGCGTCGAGCTTAATCGTCGTCGCAATTTCAAGCGCCGCATCACCCCAGGCAATATAACCGCTGTCACCCGGTTGCCCGCCGCTTGTGGGATAAAAAAGCGACTTGTTCAGGACAATGCCCCCTTCGGGTGTATGTGCCGTTACGTGTCCCTTGGCATCGCGGGCGTAGGCATTCAGCAGGAACAACCGATCGGTCATCGCCCGCCTCCATCACCATCCGCGTCCCCTTTGCCAGCATCCAGATCCTCGGGTGTGATATGATCGGACATGTCTTTGGGTTTGGACTCGTTGGCCTGTGTCTGCTCCGCTTGGGTCTGCGGCAATGCCTCGGGGTTGCGGATCCAGATGTCGCGCTGCGAGAAGGGCACTTCGATCCCTTCTTCCTCGAACCGTTTGGCAATCTCGTGGTTCATCTCGGAATGCACCGACATCACGTAGTTCACATCGCGTAAAATGGCGCGGATTTCGAAATCAAGCGACGAAGCTCCGAAGGACCGGAAAAGAACAGCGGGCGGTGGGTTCATCAGCACCAGAGGATGCGCATCCGCCACCTCTTGCAGGATGCCCTCCACTTTCTTTGTATCGGTCCCATAGGCCACGCCCACGGGCACAATGACCCGCCCCACAGTGTTGCCGCGGGTGTAGTTTGTTACCCTGCCACTGACGAGATCAGAGTTGGGCACGATGACATCTGAACGATCAAAGGTCTGAATGATGGTGGAGCGCACCGAAATATCGCGCACCGTGCCATGCACACCACCCACCTCGATCCAGTCACCTTCGGAAATGGGCCGTTCAATCAAAAGAATGATGCCAGAAACAAAGTTCGACACAATGTTTTGCAGGCCAAAACCAATACCCACAGACAGCGCACCGGCGACAATTGCGATGGAACTGAGGTCAATCCCGGCACTTGTGATCGCGATAACCGCCGCCAGGAATATACCGAGATACCCAACACCCGATACAATCGCATTGCGCCCCCCGGCATCGATGCGCGTCTTGGGCAGGATGGTGTTCTTCAGCGCTCCCTGCACCATGCGCGTCGCCAGATACCCCAGCACAAAGACCAGCGCGAAGGTGAGGAAGATCATCGGCGAGACACGCACGCCGCCAATGCTGATCCCGTCTAGCACCTGCGTCCAAAGCTCGGTTAGATCCGCAACTCTGGCCCCCCAGATCAGAGCAAAGACTGGCAGCGAGGCCAAAACCAGCAGAAAGCCGATCAGGATCGGAACCAGGGACTCCGCGGCCCCTTCCCGGTTTCCCGTGATCAGAACAAACACCTCGACCACCAGACGTTGCAGCACCAGTAGCACGGCCAGCATCTCAAGCGACGCCAGTGATGGCAGCATGAGAGATTCAGCCAGTCGGAAGTACCCAATGGCTGCGAGAAGCGGAGAGACAAAGGCCAGCACGACCAGACCAACAGCCAGCACACTGATGAGTTTGGTCCTATAGCTTTCCTCACCGTCGGCTTCGGATGAGTTGCGGACATGCACGCGGAGCAGATTCGCCAAGCGCCAGAGAAAGAAGCTGGACATAACCAGCACAGGGAATACCACCACATTCGTGGCCGCCTCACTCCAACCGGAAATGTCACCGACATCACGCAAGAACACTGCGGTAGCGGCGACCAGTCCCAGACAAGCGCCAAAGAAACGTCCCCGGGACCTCTGTGTCGCGTCCAGAACCAAAGGCAGCGTTCGTGCTTCATCGGCTGGGAACACCCGGGTGGCCAGCCAGCGCGCAAGAAGAAAGGCAAACGCAGCGGGTACAAAAGCGGCAAGAAGCTGATCCCCGCGCAACCCGACAAGCCCGGTGGAAACGACGGCCTCAATCAGCAGCAGTATTCCAACGAAAGGCAGAACCAAACTGCCAAGAGAGACAAGGAACCCCGTGATCCAAAGGCCGGGACCTGGGCTTTCTCCCAGCACGCGGTTGGTTAAGCGGCGGCTCCAGACCCTGCCGCGCGACACGAGGATGAGGCCAAGCAGAGTCAAAACCGCAACGATCGGCAGACTGTTTTTGGTTTCGGCGGACTGAACCGGGTTGCGCCAGGCTTTGGACACCTCTCCGGAAAGCTGTGTCAGTGTCGCAGGCAGCGCCGCTAAACCCGCTGCCCAATGCGTTGGGTTCAGAGGTGATGGCCCAAATTCCAGCAATTCCTCGGCCTGTCGATCACGAATGATCTTATCAATACCGCGGATAAGCCCATCCGCTCTGCTGAAGGCCAGTTCGGCGCGCAGAACAGGCGCATTCAATCGGTCGAAACGGTCCTGCAACAATTGGCGATTGGCGGCGACATCTTGTGGTTCTTCTCCCTCTTCGGGCACGGGACCCAGATCACTGATCTGTCGGCGCACAGTGGCGAGCGCGTTGCTGTTGATGCTTTGTGCGTCAAGAAACTGCTGTCTCCAGCTGGCGAGGTCTTCGCGCAGGGCTTCAAGCGCTGTGGTCGACGCGCGCGCGGCTTCAATCGCCTCATCCGCACGGTCAGCTGTCCGGATCCATCTGTCATAGTTTGGTTCCGCCTCAGACAGTTGCGGTGCGGATTGCGCCTGTGCGCTTTCCGCCTGCATCAAAAGAGGCGCGGCGGCGCAAAACGCCAAGGCCAACAAGAGGAGTAAGCCTTTCAAAAGGCGTATCATTCCACGAATACTCCGGGGATGCTTTGTGGGCTGCTTGTCATCCAACTGGCCACAGGCAAGTCCTTTTCACGCAGGAAATCAGGGTTGAAAAGCTTGGACTGATAACGCGTGCCGTAGTCGCACAGGATTGTCACAATGGTATGCCCCGGCCCCATTTCCTTGGCCATGCGAATGGCCCCGGCGATATTCACGCCGGTGGATGCACCCATGATCAGGCCCTCATGTTCCAGCAGGTCAAAGACAATCGGCAGGGCCTCTTCATCAGTGATCTGATAGGCAAAATCGGGGGATAACCCTTCGAGATTGGCCGTCACCCGCACCTGCCCAATCCCTTCAGCAATAGAGCCGCCCTCGGAGTCGAGCTCACCCTTGGTGAACCACGAGAAAAGCTTGGCCCCCATCGGATCAGCAAGGCCAATCTTCACACCTTTGGATTGCAGCGCCATGGCCACGCCGGTGAGGGTTCCGCCCGAGCCGCAGGCACAGATAAACCCATCAACCTTGCCCCCGGTTTGCTCCCAGATCTCAGGACCGGTCGTTTCGATATGCGCCTGCCGGTTGGCCACGTTGTCGAACTGATTGGCCCAGACCACGCCGTTGTCCGAAGTCTCGGCCAGTTTTTCGGCCAGACGCCGCGAGTAGTGCACGAAATTGTTCTGATTGGCATAAGGCGCGGCTGGCACCTGCACCAATTCAGCCCCCGCCAGACGCAGCATGTCTTTTTTCTCTTCGCTTTGCGTCTCGGGGATGACGATCACCGTCTTGAACCCCATCGACGCGCCGACAACAGCCAGACCAATGCCGGTGTTGCCCGCTGTCCCTTCGACGATCGTGCCGCCGGGTTTGAGATTGCCCCGCGCAATTGCATCGCGAATAATAAAGAGCGCCGCGCGATCCTTGACCGACTGGCCGGGGTTCATGAATTCCGCCTTGCCATAAATCTCACAGCCTGTGGCCTCGCTGGCTTGACGCAGCCGGATCAAAGGGGTGTGGCCGACGGCGTCGGCGAGGTCCTTGGCAATGCGCATGATGAGGCTCCCTGTCAGTGTTGCGCCCAGATTTAGAGCCTCTCTCGGGCTAACTCAACCAATAGAACGCAGGTGTGATCGTTCCCGTTCCAGCCACAAGAGCAAAAGCACCAGAGGCCCGATATTTGCCTCTCCGGTTTGAGTGAGGTTTAGCGCATCCTCAAAGCTCAGGACATGTGTGCGAATGTCTTCGTGTTCGGTCTCAAGCCCGCCCTGCCCCTGTGCCATATCCGGCAGGTCGCACAGGCCCACATAGCAATGAAAGACCTCCGTTGAGCAACCGGGTGAGCAGTAATGACTGGAGACATGCTTGAGGGTCCGCAGGTCAAGCCC
Organism: uncultured Roseovarius sp.; assembly: GCA_947496175.1. GTDB lineage: Bacteria > Pseudomonadota > Alphaproteobacteria > Rhodobacterales > Rhodobacteraceae > Roseovarius. The sequence goes on along the minus strand of CANMBU010000003.1, from coordinate 462,341 downwards.
CGCCTCCTCCACGCATTCACGGCGGGCTGTGGTTTCTGGCGCTTCACCGGGGTCTACACGCCCAGCAACAGGCTCCAGCACCCATGGAAGCGGGTCGCCGCGGCCAAATGGGCCCATTCGGAATTGCTCTACAAGGAGGACCCGGTCACGCACCGGGTCATAAGGCAGCACGATCGCGGCATCGGTGGCCACAAACACTTCCCGCACAACATCTTCGCTTTGCCCGCCATCGAATGTCGGATGCCGCAGACGGTAACTTCGCGTTAGGAAGTAGCCCTCATGTGTGGCACGCCCGGCGTCAACTTCGACATTTTCAGAAGACAGTGCGGTTCGAACGGCCGATGGCGCAGTCTGCAGTGCAGCCACGCGGGAATGGGCGCGTGCCAGGATCATTGGCATGCGTGCCGCAACCTCACTGACGTCATGTCGACCGAAGTAGCTCATGACCTCGTCTATTGCGTGCAACAGCATTGGGAGTTGCGCAGGCTCCCACGCCTTGATCAGGGATGGATTCTCTACCGAAGCCGCGACAAAAACCGTCGTTTCCTCGCCTTCAACTGGGCAGTTAACAGGTGCAAGTTTGAAGCTTTGTGCCAGAAAGCAGAGACGCTTTGCGTGCTCTACAGTGCACGTAATAATGTGGCCATCCGTTGTCGCATCGACCGCAGGTGTTACTCCCGGCAACGCGGTAGACACTCCTGCTCCAGGCGCGTAACCAGCCAATGAAAATGGCCTTCGGTCCTCTTCTGTGTCTCCAAGCAGATGCGAAAGCACGTCTGACCGGGCCAAAGCGCCGGTCAGGAAAAATCGGCATGTCACGTCAGGACCACCGCTTGGCAATCCACTCGCAGACAAGCCCAAGAACCGCGCCACCACCGAACATCAAGATCGCAAGTGGGACATGGAGAATTTGTATTCCGTAATCCACTGCGATTTCAAATACAGCCACGATCCCCTGAACAGGGCCGCTATACCGGCTCTCCAGGGCAAGCCGTAACATTTCGTTCAGGCTTTGAAAGAACAGCGCCCAGAAAATCAGCGCAACCACGCCAGTCAAACCGGCACTGATCCCGTCTATGTACCCACGGTTCAGGCGCGTTCCGATGACAACCCAGCCAACGACCAATCCCAGAAAGACGTTAAATTCGTTAAACCAACCGAAATCTGTGCCCTCGGGCATCAGCGGACGGATCATTTCAGAAGCATACCACGCAATAACCGCAAGTCCAATCGCGGCCACCGCCTTGCCTGTGGTTGGCATGTGATCTGTTAGAGGCATTTACTCCGGCCGTGCGATAGTGATCTGTGTCACATCGCAATTACCCGTTAAGAACGCTCCCGCACAAGAGGTCAGATAAAAATTCCACATCCGTTGAAATCGTGCATCAAAGCCCAATTTCGCCACCTGATCCCATTTTTCATTAAATGTCTCGTGCCAGCGCCGAAGCGTCTGGCTGTAGCTTTCACCAAATTCAATCGACCTTTCAACTGTAAGCCCTGCGCGTTCAGCTTGTGTTTTTAAGGCTGACGGGCTGGGAAGCATGCCACCGGGAAAAATGTATTTTTGAATGAAATCAACATCATTCTTGTAGGCTTCAAAGCGATGGTCACCCACAGTGATGATTTGAAGCGTGGCATTGGCTCCGGCCTTCAGGCGGTCGCGAACTGTGTCGAAGTAAACCGGCCAGTATTTCTCGCCGACCGCTTCAAACATCTCTATGCTGGCAATACCGTCATATTGCCCCTGCTCGTCGCGGTAATCCTGTAACTTGAACTCGACCTGATCAGAAAGTCCTGCCTTTTCAATGCGCTCTTGTGCATAGGTAAACTGCTCTTTGCTGATGGTCAGCCCTGTGACCTTCAATCCCCGCTCTTTCGCGGCGTATTCGGCAAAACCACCCCAGCCGCAGCCGATTTCAAGCACATGATCACCGGGTTTCACCCCCATCTGATCGACCATCGAGGCGTATTTTGCGATCTGAGCCTTCTCAAGGCTTTCCTGACCCGTCTCGAAGATAGCACTTGAATAAGTCATCGTGTCATCGAGCCAAAGCGCGTAGAAATCATTGCCCAGATCATAGTGATAGCTGATGTTCTTGCGCGCCTGTTTCCTGGTGTTGCGCTGTAACCAGAAACGCAGCTTTTCATACAACTCCACCAGTTTCTGACCGGGATAGCCGTTATACATGTCGTCGTTATCGGTGTTCACGAGATCCATGAAAGCCTGCAAATCCGGCGTGCTCCACCAGCCATCCAGATATGCGTCGCAAAACCCAAGATAACCTTCGCGCACAAGCCGCGCAAAGACATCGTCATTGTGGATATCGACACGCGCCACCGGTCCTGGCGCGGCGCCTTCAACGCGAAACACCCGCCCATCTTCCAGTCCGATGTCCAGCCGTCCATGCTGTAGTCGCTGTGCTACGGCAAACATTTGGCTGAAATAGCGCGGCAGATCGCGCTGCCCGCTGGTCTCTGTCAGGATCATGACACCCCCACTCATGTCATCTTCGCTTGACAGTAAAGGGTTAACGGGATGGCCCGCAAGGGAATTTGTCAGAGTATTCAAAACGTTCTGGCCTCATATGCTTGTAGCGCGCGGTTGCGCCCGCCGCTTAGATCGACGATGCGTTCTGGGTAAAGCGCCGAAGGCGACAAGTTCCAGCTTTTGGGAACGGCGTCGAAGTAGCTCAGCGCGGTTTTGGTGGGGTTTTCGTGACCTTCGGCGATCCAACGACGGCGGTAGACGCCGTCAGGATCAAACTTTTCGGCCTGTGTTTCGGGGTTGAAAATTCGAAAATACGGCGCTGCATCCGGACCTGAACCAGCCGTCCATTGCCAGCCCATGGCATTGGCGGCAATGTCCCAGTCGGTCAGACAGTCCTCGAACCAGCGCATCCCGATTTTCCAATGGGACATCAGATGCTTGGTGAGGTAACTTGCGACAATCATCCGGGCGCGATTGTGCATCTTGCCGGTCACATACATCTCACGCATCGCCGCATCGACAAAGGGTTCCCCGGTGCGCCCCTGTTTCCAGGCAACAACCTCGGGATGATCCTCATCCTCATTCCAGGGAAACGCGTCCCAATCCGATTTCCAGTTGCCCGCAAGGATTTCGGGCGTGTGATAGACCAGATGGTAGGCAAACTCGCGCCACACGAGTTCCTTGAGCCAGTGTTCGGCACCGCGCCCACCACCTTCATCCAAGGCACGTTGTCCTGCATGCCAGCACTGGCGCGGAGAAATCTCGCCATAGGTGAGATTTTCGGACATGCCCGATGTCGCATCAAGAGCAGGCATGTTGCGATCATCTTTGTAAGGCGGGATCGAATTGGCCATGAACCAGTCCAGCCGGTCGCGTGCGGCCTCTTCCCCAACCCGTTGATGCGGCAAACACACGGGCGCTCCGCGCTTCATCGCGGCCCCCATCGCCCATTGATCGAGGGTTTCCGTTTCAGGCCAGGTTTCCGGCGCAGGGAGTTTTGAGGGGGCGGCCTGAGGCTCTGGCACGGTTCTGTCGCGCACCGCGCGCCACATAGGTGAATAGACCCGGTAAAATCCGCCGGTTTTGGTTTCAACCGTCCATGGTTCGAACAAGACATGACCGGCGAAACTCTCAACCTCGACTCCACGCTGCTTGAGCGCGCCCTTGATCAGTGTATCGCGTGCAATGGCATCCGGATCGTAAAGCCGCGACCAATACACGGCTTTTGCACCCGTTTCAGAGATGAGTTTCTCCAAAACGACCATGGCCTCGCCACTGCGGAAAATGAGTTGGCTGCCCATGTCCTCCAGGCGCTTGGCCAAGTCCGCCAGGGACAGACCCAAACGCCATTTGGGAGCTGCGCCCAAGGCATCCACACTGTGATCGCGAATAAACACAGGGATCACAGATCCACCGCGCGCAACTGCTGCCAGAAGCGCGGGATGATCGGCCAGACGCAAATCGCGGCGCAGCCACAAGATGGTGGGTGATGTGTCACTCATACTGGCCGTGCCCCCGTTGTTACATGAGAGCAATACGGCCAGGCTTGCCCTCTGGATTACAGTGTTTCGTCCAACGCGGTCAAAAGTTTGTCAACTTCGGCGCGCGTTGTGTAATGCACAAAGCTAAGCCGCAATACGCCCTTGTCCAGATCAATTCCCATGGCCTGAAGCGGACGTGATCCGTAAAAATCTCCACCGCCGGTCATGATGCCGTGTTGTGCCAGTTGTGCGGCGGTCTCTTCTCCGGGGCCGGCCAGTTCCACCGCCACAGTGGGTGCTTTGTCGGCGGCATCACGCGGACCGATCAGGCGCACCGAGTTCTTGTCTGCCAGATAGTCGAGCAAAGGCTGCAATAGCTCTGTTTCATGGGTCCGCATCAATTCAAGCACACCAGCCGTGCGGTCTGTAGCTTCGCCTGTGATCCCGTGATGCGTGGCCAGCATGTCATAGTAGTCCGCCATCCCCGCGCTCGCCGCCACCTGCGCATGGTCAGGCCCGGCTGGCGTGAACCGCTTGTAAAGGCTGTTTGCGTTGAACCAATGCCCCTGATTTGGCAACAGCTCTCCCAGCTCTCGGCGTATCACCATGATGCCCTGATGCGGCCCGTAGGTCTTGTAGGCCGAAAAGAGGTAAATATCGGGGCCCATATCGCCCACATTCACAAATCCATGCGGCGCATAAGAGACACCATCGACACAGGCAAACGCGCCCGCTGCGTGCGCCGCTGAGGTGATCTCAACAATTGGGTTAACCGCACCGACGATGTTTGAACAATGCGGAAAACAGACCAGCCGCACGCTTTCATCCAGTAGGTTTTCAAGCGTTTCCAGTTCCAAAAGCCCTGTCTCGGAATTGATCTGCCATTCACGCACCTCGATGCCCGCATCGGCCAACCGCCGCCATGGCCCGGAATTGGCCTCGTGATCCTGATCCGTGACGATGATCGCATCACCGGGGCTCAGCCATTCACGAAAAGCCTGCGCCAGAACGTAGGTGTTCTGCGTGGTGGACGGCCCGAAGCTCAGCTCATCCGGGGCCACCCCGAGCATGGCCGCAAGACGCACACGCGCCTCATCCATTTCTTCGCCCGCCAACCGGCTTGCCTCATACGGCGCGTAGGGCTGCACCTTGCGCTGTCGGTAATAGCGCTCAAGCCGATCAATCACGGGTCCACAGGTGTAAGACCCACCGGCATTTTCAAAGAAAGCCTGGCCTTGAAGGCTTGGCTCGTCAAAGGCGGGAAACTGGGCCCGTACGAAGTCTATATCGAGTTTCATTTGGCCATGAACACCAAACCAAAAGGTCTGGTCAAGTCGCGATCATCACACGACCTATGCATTTCTCCGGCCTAAAAGTGACGCGGACATGTATTCAATTGCATGCAAAAATTATGTTGGAAACGCGTCGGATTTAACCAGATTCACGACGTAATCAAGCAGGCCAATCCAGGGAATTCCCATCACGCTCACGCATGAACTGCGCCGCAAGACGCGCAGAAAACAAACGACGATGCCACGCAGGCGTGCATCACCTTGATACCAAACACAGGGACATATCACATGAGTATCAAACCACCGTTCACAGATGTGGACATTAAAACGCAGGATGGAGGCTTTTACAAAGACAACAGCCTGCCTATCGCGCTGATTTCTAAATCAATTATGGTTGCACTGGTCCTTTGGGCTTTGGTTTTTCCTGCCAATGCGAATGGCACTTTGGGAAGCCTGAACAGTCAACTTCTTGAAGTGTTCAACCAATTCTACATCGTCATTGTGGGATGTTTTGTCTTCTTCTTGCTGGCCGTCGCCCTCATGCCGAAAACTGGCGCGCGCGTGATGGGACCACCCGGCGAAAAGCCCGAGTTTTCGAATTTCTCCTGGTTTTCCATGATGTTCGGTGCTGGTCTTGGCGTGGGTTTGATGGTCTTTGCGACGGCTGAACCGCTGAGCCTTTGGGGATCGAACCCGGTCGTCGTCGCAGGAGAGGTCACAGGCAACACAGAAGAAGCGATCCAGTCGGCCTATCGCTACACGTTTGCGCATTACGGCTTTCATGCCTGGGCCATCTATGTGGTGACCGGGCTGAGCCTCGCCTATTACGCCTACACACGCGATATGCCCTTGACGATCCGCTCTGCGCTGACCCCGCTCTTCGGCTCTGCGCTAAACGGGTTTCTGGGTCACGTCGTTGATGTGCTGGGCGTTGTGGCCACGATCCTTGGCGTCTCTGTGACCATCGGATACGGCGTGAGCCAGTTTATCGACGGCGTCTATGCCATCACTGGTATGGAATGGATGATGAACATCGTCGAAGGAGAAGCGCCTGCACCTGGCAAGGTTGGCCTGATCGCGGGCTTGTTGATGATCATGGGCATGTCCATCATCTCGGCCGTGTCAGGTGTGGGTCGAGGGGTGAAATACCTTTCGAACCTCAACTTGGTTCTCTCCGTCATCTTGCTTCTGACATTCGTCATCTTCGGCTCTTTCACATTTGCGATGTCGACCTATGGCTCAGCTTTTGTTGATTACATCATCAACTTCTTCTCGATAAGTTTCTCCGCTTGGGGACCACAATCTGAAGCAGACTTTGCTGCGGCCATCCCAGAAGCAGCGCAACCGCTGGCCGGTGAGCTTTTTGCCGGGGCCACCAACGCTTGGAGCGCCTGGGGTGGATCCGTCGGCTTTGACGTCTTTAAGTCGGGCCTAGAAGGTGCCGCCGCAGAGCTGGACGACGCCACGTTGGCGGCTGTCTATGAAGCGGGCAACCAAGGGCGTCAATTCGGCTGGCAGGCCGGATGGACTACGTTCTACTGGGCCTGGTGGATCGCGTTCTCGCCATTTGTGGGCCTGTTCTTGGCGCGCATTTCCAAGGGCCGTACCGTACGTGAGTTCATCATCGGCTGCGTCATCGCACCGGCTCTGGTCTGTTTTGCCTGGATGACCATTTTGGGCGGCACAGCAATTGACCTTGAGATGAGCGGTGCTGCGGAAGGCGCTATCGTTGGTGCATCCAACACGGCAAAGCTCTTTGTCACTCTGGGCCAGATGCTTGAGCCAGGGCTTCTTTCGGCACTGACCATCATGTGCGTGGTGTTGATCATGACCTTCCTGGTCACATCAGCGGACTCCGGCATCCTTGTGATGAACACCATCATGTCTGGTGGCAGCCAGGAAACGGGCATCAAGCACCGTATCATCTGGGGTCTGATCCTTACCGCGGTGATTGGCACGCTGATCATTGCCGCGGGTGAAAACAACCCGATGGATGCGCTCAGAAATGCCATGATCATCGGCGCCCTGCCCTTCACCATGGTTATGGGTCTGATGTGCGTGGCGCTGGCCAAAGCGCTATATCGCGATGGCCTTCGTGAAAAGCAAGGTATGGCTGAGGCCAACCCGGCTGAGTAAACAAAAGAAACCGGCGTTCGCTCAGTGCAGCGCCGGTTTTTCTTTGTCTTATGTGCAGAAAAAGAGGCCCGAAAGTAGAGAGGTCGGCCTGCTTTTCGCTGGCCGACCTCTGCCCCACCCAAGAGCTGGTTGTCGAATTCCGCTCTCGACACGATCTGTTATGCGACTAGAAGGGACCAACCTGCATCATGCGCGCTAACGGACCGTAAGGTATCTGAAAAGATAGATAGCATGATTCTCTGCGGCTGCACGGTTTTGGTGAATTGGTCTCAAAAACCGGCAAATCCTCGCTCAAATTGCTCAATACTCTCGAATTTGAGGCTGAAAACGGCCGATATCACCCGCCTTTGAGGGCTGAAAATTATTGAGTTTCAAAGGGTTTTGCCAAGTTTCCTGCATTGTGTCGGCGCGGTTGCACGTGAAAGCTACGGTCAGGCCCGAAGAAAGCACATCTTTGCAAACCCTTTGGCATTGCTTATATACCTTTTGTCCTTCGGGACTATGGACATAAACGCGCTCGTAATAAGCGGATCGGACCCGGGGGCGGTACCCGGCGACTCCACCAAAATTCCTTCGTTTGGGGATCATGGGGTCGAAACAGGATCGACGAACGTCTAAAGGGGTTAGCTTTGTCCCGGTGAGTTACCACCGTTATCGGTACACCTAAGCTAGTTGCAAACGACAACAAAGCTCCGGTTGCTCTCGCTGCGTAAGCAGTGCGAAAAGCCGAAATCTAAGCCCTAGCCTCTAGCCAGGTTAGGCGGGGTTCGCAGGCACCTGGCAACAGAAGCCTGCACTTTCATAATACTGCGAATGATGTGTCGGTCGAGGCTCACCCCGGCTTTTGTACGGCGGGGTGGAACCGCGCCCTACGGCGCTTGACCGCCCTTCGCCTCTCAGCCATCATTACACCAAGGGGTCATCCTGCGACTGCCCCGTGAGGCTATGGCCCAAAGTCGCATCCACTGAAACGCGTTTGCTTATGCATAACGCTCGGACCAGAGGATGCTTTTGCCATGCCTGCACCCAATGCAATTACTGTTTCCCAACTCAATCGCCTGATTGGCACACCTGACTGCCCGGATATTATTGATGTCTGTATCCAAGAAGATTTTGCCGAAGACCCCTATCTTATCCCCGGATCGCGGCGGCATCCGCATACCGATATCCCGGGAATAATCGAAATGCTTGCAACACCGCGCGCAATTGTCGTTTGCCAAAAGGGGCTGAAGCTCAGTCAGGGCGTTGCAGCCTGGCTGCGCAGTGACGGCATCCAGGCAGAGCATCTGCAAGGCGGCATGTTTGGCTGGCGCGAGACCAAAGACTGTTTGCGTGTACCAGCAAGCGCCCTGCCCCAGCCTGTGAATGGTCAAACGCTCTGGGTCACGCGGCACCGGCCCAAAATTGACCGCATTGCCTGTCCCTGGCTCATCCGCCGTTTTGTCGACCGGGGCGCGCGGTTTCTCTTTGTCTCGCCCAGCGATGTCGAGGCCGTGGCCGAGAAATTCAACGCCGTGCCTTTTGATATCGAGGGGGTTTTCTGGTCGCATCGCGGCGACATGTGCACTTTTGATACCATGCTGGAGGAATTCAAACTGACCTCCCCGGCCCTGTCCCGCATGGCAGATGTCATTCGTGCCGCCGACACAAACCCCAACGCTGGTCACCCCGCCGCCGCTGGCCTTCTGGCCTTGTCCGTTGGCCTTTCACGGCAGTTTCGAGAGGATCATGCCCAGCTTGAGGTTGGCATGACGCTCTATGATGCCCTGTACCGCTGGGCGCGGGATGGGTATGAGGAAACCCATGATTGGCCGAACAGCCGGGGCGCATGATGCAGGTATCCATTTCTGAGCTCATCCGCGTCTTTGCGCGCATCGGCGTCCTGTCCTTTGGCGGACCGGCGGCGCAAATCTCGCTCATGCAGACCGAGTTGGTCGACCGCCACAAATGGCTGACTGAAGACCAGTTTCTCAAAGCGCTGTCCTTTTGCATGCTCTTGCCCGGCCCGGAGGCGATGCAGCTGGCCACCTATGCCGGATGGCGGTTGCGCGGGGTGCCGGGCGGTCTGCTGGCGGGGCTGCTTTTCGTGTTGCCTGGCGCGTTGGTGATCACGGCTCTTGGTTTTGGTTACGCCTATTTCGGGCAAGTTCCACTGGTCCAAACCGCGTTCCTGGGCATCAAGGCCGCTGTTGTGATCATCGTTTTTCAGGCGCTTTTAAATTTGGCGCACCGCGCGCTTACCTCTGACCTTTCCCGCGCTCTGGCCCTTGCGGCGTTTATCGCGATCTTCTTTCTTTCCGTGCCATTCCCAATCATCATCGCCTGTGCGGCCCTCATAGGCTGGGTCTTGTCTGAACGCACCTCGGAACCCATGTCACAAACGTCCTCAACGAAACGCCCAGCAACTCTCAGCACAGTTGCGATCTGGGGTTCACTTTGGGCGGCCCCTATCGGCCTTCTTTGGCTGATCGAAGCCGATCTGTTGGTCGACATGGCGCTGTTTTTCTCCAAACTTGCCATCGTAACCTTTGGCGGCGCCTATGCCGTGCTGGCCTATATGACGCAGGAGATCGTGCAATCCTATGGCTGGCTCACCACCGATCAGATGATTGACAGCCTGGGCCTGGCAGAAACCACGCCCGGCCCCCTGATCCTGGTCACACAGTTCACCGCTTTTCTGACCGGCTTTCAAACCGGTGGGCCGGGGCTGGCGCTGGCAGCAGCGGCAATAACGCTCTGGGTCACGTTCATCCCATGCTTTCTTTGGATTTTCGTGGCAGCACCCTTTGTGGAGGCCCTGCTTGCCCGTCCGCGGCTCAAAGGCGCGTTTGACGCTATTTCGGCAAGTGTGGCGGGGGTTATCCTGAATCTTGCCGTCTGGTTCACTTTGCATGTGCTCTTTGGAAATGTGCCGCAAACCCGGTTCGGCCCTTTTCCCGAGATTTCCAGCTTTCAATGGATCAACGCCGCCCTCATATGCCTCGCAGCCTTGATCTTTCTCAAGTTGCGATGGCCCATGGTGCCCACACTTCTCGCAATGGCTACTCTTGCGGGCGTTTCACAGCCGATCTTTGGTCTCTGAGCCCTTTTGTTTTCCCGTAAATTCCTTATGCTGAGTCGTAATACGGCCTATGGGTGGTAAATGACGCGCTCCATCGACTACGGAAAACTGATGCATCGTGCGATGCGCAACCTGATCCAGGATGTGCTTTGCGACGTGCGTGACAATGGTTTGCCTGGCGCGCATCATTTCTTCATCACTTTTGAAACGACACATCCCGACACCAGCATCGCTGACTGGCTTAAAGAACGCTACCCAAGCGAAATGACAGTGGTCATGCAGCACTGGTTCGATAAACTGACTGTCACGGACGAGGGCTTTTCGGTGACGCTCAATTTCGGGGATCAGCCGGAAAACCTCTATATTCCGTATGACGCGATACAGACCTTTGTCGATCCTTCTGTAGAATTCGGACTTCGCTTTGAGTCCCAGGAGGGTGAGAACGACGAAGACGAGCTGGCACCTCCGCCAAAAGACGAAGATCCTGCGACTGTGACCCCTTTGTCGGACAAAGCGGCGGATGCTGATGTGGTCAGCCTCGACAGTTTCCGGAAATAAACAGCCGTTTTGCAAGCGATTACCTTGAGTATACCCTCAGGTGATTGAACTTTCGCGCCTTTGCGGTAAGACAAGGCAAAGCAATTCCGACGGAGATCATCACCATGTCCAAGACGCGCACCGAATCCGATAGTTTCGGCCCTCTGGAAGTTCCCAGCGAGAAATACTGGGGTGCGCAGACACAGCGATCTTTGATGAACTTTCCCATCGGATGGGAGACACAACCTGTCGCGATCGTGCGCGCGCTTGGGGTGATCAAGCAGGCCTGCGCGATGGCTAACAAAGCCTCTGGCGCATTGGACGCCAAGCTGGGGGATGCGATCATTCAAGCGGCCAGTGAAGTGGTGGATGGCAAGCTGGATGATCATTTCCCGCTGGTTGTCTGGCAGACCGGCTCCGGCACGCAATCCAACATGAATGCCAATGAGGTTATCGCCAACCGCGCGATTGAAATCCTGGGCGGCACAATCGGCTCCAAGGACCCCGTGCATCCCAATGATCATTGCAATATGGGGCAATCCTCGAACGATACGTTTCCCACAGCCATGCATATCGCAACAGCCATGAGCGTGCGCGATGTGCTTTTGCCGGGGCTGAAGAAGCTTTTGGCAGGGCTGGAGCAGAAATCAGACGAATTCAAAGACATCATCAAGATCGGGCGAACCCATACGCAGGATGCCACACCGCTCACGCTGGGACAGGAATTTTCTGGCTACGCGCATCAGATGCGTCAAGGCATCAGCCGTATAGAGGCCTGTCTGCCGGGTATTTATGAACTGGCCCAAGGCGGGACTGCTGTTGGCACAGGTCTCAACACCAAAAAAGGTTGGGGCGAAGCTGTGGCGGCGAACATGGCCGAGATCACCGGCCTGCCTTTTGTGACCGCCCCCAACAAGTTCGAAGCCTTGGCCGCGCATGACGCCATGGTGTTCATGTCAGGTGCTTTGGCCACGGTGGCCGGCAGCTGTTACAAGATTGCCAATGACATCCGCTTTCTTGGCTCCGGGCCGCGCTCGGGTCTGGGTGAGCTGATCCTGCCGGAAAATGAGCCTGGCTCGTCCATCATGCCCGGCAAAGTGAACCCGACGCAGGCCGAGGCGCTGACGCAGGTGGCCGCGCATGTGATGGGCAATGACGCCGCAATGAAATTTGCCGGATCCCAAGGTCATTTCGAGTTGAACGTCTACAACCCGATGATGTCCTACAACCTGCTGCAGTCAATCCAGCTTTTGGGCGATGCTGCGGACAGCTTTACCGAACGGATGCTTTTGGGCATTCAGGCCAATGAACCGCGCATCGACAAGCTGATGAAAGAAAGCCTGATGCTGGTTACGGCATTGGCGCCGACCATTGGGTATGACAACGCCACCAAGGTCGCCAAAACCGCGCATAAGAACGGCACGACGCTGAAGGAAGAGGCGATTGCGCTTGGCTTTGTCGATGAGGAAACCTTTGACCGCGTGGTGCGTCCAGAGGATATGATCGGCCCGAAAGACGCATGAGCAAACCCGTCAACCTGAACCAGTTTCGCAAGGCCAAGGCTCGCAAGGAAAGACGCGCTCAGGCGGATGAAAACGCGGTGAAGTTTGGACGCAGCAAAGTCGATAAAGAGCTGGAACACACGCGGTCTCAAAAGGCGCGTGAAACGCTGGACCAGCATCGGCGCGACGAATGAGTGGACGTCCTGTTAAACGATCACTCAGTTTGCGTGGCCACCGCACCAGCGTGTCTTTGGAAGATGAGTTCTGGCAGGCTTTTCGGGACATCGCGACTGAGCGCGGTCAGCCGATCAACGCACTCGCCGCGGAAATAGACGCCGCACGCGGGGTTGAGATGGGACTGGCCTCGGCCATCCGGGTGTTCGTGCTGCGCCACTATCGCGGTTAACGGCACTTTAACCTGCTCCACGCATTTTACACGCATGTCCCATCTACACCTCATGCTGCCTGCTGACATCTGGATGCAGAAAATCTTCGACGCCAAGGCCGCACGCGAAGGCGGCGTGGTGCGCCGCAGAACGCGGGATGTAGAGCGCATTGTCGGACGCAGCCGTTTCTTGAGGGAAGTGCAGCGCCGCGGGTATCACGCCGTAGAGAACTCTGGTCAGATTGTCATCTTCTGCAACAATGACCGGGTTCAGGTTCTTTGCTGACCCAAAAGCCTTCTGAAGGCTTTTGGAAAATCCTTTCTGAAAGGATTTCCCCGTCAATTTCGCGGCGTCACCTTCAGCCAAATCCCGTCCTTACCCCGCACCGTCAGATGCGCCACCGGCATCGCGGGCCGCTCTGGCACAAGGTCAAACCGGTAGGCACGCACCAAAAGCGCCAACAAAAGCACGCCTTCGATCATCGCAAACCCTGCCCCCGTGCACACCCGCTGCCCCGTCGAAAACGGCATATACGCCTCGCGCAGACAGCTTTTGCCGTTCTCACTGTCAAACCGTCCGGGATCAAACTCATCTGCCCGTTCCCAAAGCCTTTCATGGCGATGCAAGTGCCAGGGGCTCAACACAATCTGGCTGCCCTTTCGCAGGTTTCGGTCGCGGAACCGCTCCGGGCATGCCGCCTCACGCACCATCATCGGAACGGGCGGATAAAGCCGCAGGGTTTCGCGAAACACATCGCGGGTGATCTTCAGCCGTGCGATATCGGAAAATCCGATTTCGCCGGTGTCCACCTCCTCCGCTACGCGGTCCTGCCAGTCGGGGAACATCGCCAGAAGATAAAGCGCCCAAGCCAGAGCAGACGCGCTCGTCTCGTGGCCTGCCAGAAAGAAAATAGCCACCTGATCGACCATTTCCTCGGTCTCAAAGCGTTGCCCTGTTACCGGATCAGCCGTCGTCATGATTTTGGTCGCCAGATCATCCGGCGCTGTCCCTGCCTTGATCTCAGCCATACGTCGTTCGGTTAACTGCGTGATGAGGGACCGGATATGTCGCGCCGTTTCCCGCGTTTCGCGCTGGTGTGGACGTGGCAGCCATTTGGGTAAGGGCAACAGAGCGGCCAGATTGACCACTGGTTGCGTGCGCTGATGGGCGCGGAACGCCTCAAACACTTGAGCGGCCAGATCATCCTCTATGGGTAACGAAAACAGCGTGCGAAAGATCACATCTGCCGCCAAATGGCTGGTCTGTGCCTCGATTTCCAAAGGCGAACCATCCGCCATGTCCGACAAACGCGTCACCGCCCCCTGCCCTGCGGCCAGCATCGCTGGAAACGTGTCACGCAGCCGCCCCCCTTCAAACGCGGGGTCGATGATCCGCCGTTGCCGCTTCCACGTCTCACCATTGGTGACAAACACCGAATTGCCGAGCAAAGGTGCCAGCCCCTCGCGAATACGGTCCGACTTGGGGAAGTCATCGGGGCGCTCTTTCAGCACCAGATTCACGAGATCAGGTTGATTGCAGAGATAAGATCGAAAGAACGGCGTGCGAAACTCGGCCATCCAGGCTCGATATAGCCGCGCTGGTTGCGCAGACAGAAGATCCTGTTTGAAAAGCTGCATATAGCGCCAGAGCGATACGCGCCCTTTTCGTGATGGTGGCTTGGGTGGTAAAGTCATGCGGCCACGCTGGTATAGCGCGAAGCAGAGGTCTCAATCCGGCTGGGCGACGGTTGGCGGTTGGCGTATCGTGAGCCAAGGCTTTGCGGCCCGGCCGTGATCTTGAAATAGTCATAGTCGCCGGGTTGGTCAAAAGCGCAAAGATATTGAAAATGCAGGCGGAAGAAGCGCCAACGCAGAGCGCGCCAACGTTCTGCGCTCAGGGTTTGCGTGAACGCCGCCGAGATCACCAATGGCCATTGTTTGTCGGCGGTTGCGACACCTGACACACTCACAGGATCGCAAAGCGCAAAGGCACATCCGTCTCCGGGGGCTGTCACATCGATCCACGGTATTTGTGTTTGTGCACTCAAGATTTGCAGGTCGGCGCGCAACCGATGTGCCTCTGGCAGGAAGGACACCATTGGAACCACCTGTCCCAGGGTGAGAAATGACAGGATCGGGCCATCATCGGGTATTCTCTCAGCCCTAAGAAGATCCGCCAGAACAGATACACCGATATGCGCGCCTGAGGAATGGCCCACCACCAGAACTTCATCAAAGTCGCTTTGCAGAGCAGCGCTGATATCTTCGACAAACTCCTTCATTCGTGCTTCCAGCTCGGGCGGATTGGCCCCTTTGAGTTGGGCGGAATAAGCGTAGTCATGCATCAGGTAATACGCGAAGAACTTGCTGTCCTGTGCCTTGAACCATTTCAGGATACCGACAAAGATAACGGCCCCGGCAATACCGGCCACCGCGTCTCCAAATTGTCCCAGCCATGGGACCAGATATGTCTTGCTCAGCCAGATCGCGCATGCGGCCAAAGCAAGTGACACCAAAAGCTGCAAGAGAAGAAAGCCCACCGGGTAGAGCGCGGCAATCACAGGCCCTTTGCGCAGCCGCATCAACCGAAAGAGGGCACCTGAAGCGATGTAAACCCAGGCGGTCCGCAACAGCAGCAGATAGGTGCCAAAAATCCCTCGCTCCATACTGGTCTGCACAATATCTGACCACATCAGGACTGTGATGTCGGTTTCTACCTTGTGATGCTCAATCGTCGCGCCCACGTTCCAGCCATAGCGCGATGCGCCCTCGGATTTGGGTTTCAGGGCAATTTCGTACCCTGAAATTTCCGCCTGTATTGCACTTTGCTTGCGATAAAGCTCGCGGTAGCGCCGAGGCGGAAAGGGATCGTATCCCGGAATATAGAACACGCGGCGCGTGCGGATATGCGGGGTGGGTTGACTGCTCATTCCGGGCCTCTGTTGCGAGGCAGGTTAGCGTAACTTTTGCATCAGCGGTAGAGCTTAGCCGACATAGGCCAACGCAGGGAAAACTTCGAGCAACCAATAGGAAAACGCCGAAAAACCACCCGTGAGCATCAAAAGACCGATGGTCCAGAGCAAAAGCCCCATGATTTTCTCGATTTGCTCCATATGGCGCTTCATCCAGGACATCAGCCCACCCAGCTTCGGCAAGAAAATCGCGAATAGCAGGAAAGGAACACCAAGCCCCACGGCGTAGACACCTAAAAGGAACGTACCACGTGTGACCGAGGCCTCCGATGCGGCGAGTGACAGGATCGCTCCGAGCTGAGGTCCGATGCAAGGCGTCCAGCCAAAGGCAAAGGCGAGACCCAAAACATAGGCTCCGGAAGACGAGCCCCCCTGATCTCCCACATCAAGGCGTGCTTCCCGGTCAAGGATTTTGATACGATAGATGCCGATGAAATGAGCGCCGAACCCCATCACAATTATGCCTGCTAAGACATTGAAATAGCTTTGGTACTGCAAAAACGCTCGTCCGGCTGCTGACGCTGCGAACCCCAAGAACAGAAAGACTGTTGACAGTCCCAGAACAAAGAATAGCGCGGGAACAATGGCCTTGTTACGCGCCTCGGTCTGCTCATTCAGATCTGTGACCGACACACCGCTCATATAGGCCAGATAAGGCGGTACAATGGGCAGCACACAGGGGCTGAGGAAAGAAAATACGCCCGCCACCAAGGCGACCATCATGGCAGGCAACAAGGCTGCGTCTATGATTTCTATCCCGAACATGTGCTCTACCTATTTGATTTGCCTTGTAACGTCACCCGGCTAAAAGTCACATCTCTGTGGACAGGCCGTGACCTAGGACATAAGTGCACATTATGAGTTCAGAAGAAACGATTGATGCCCGCGGGCTACTATGTCCTTTGCCTGTGTTGAAGTTGCGCAAGCGCCTAAAATCATTGAATATTGGCGACACAGCCTGTCTTTTGGCCGATGATCCGGCGGCCGTTGTGGATGTGCCGCATTTCTGTGCCGAGGCTGGACATGACCTTATTGACGTGACCGAGGCAGAGGGGCATCAGGCCTATCTCGTGCGCAAGGCGCGCTAACAGATATATAGGGCGTTCCGGCTGCGGAAACTTGGAAACTGACCCGCCAGACTTCTTTTCCAGAAATCACGCGCCTTCCAGATGATTCCCCACTTTGTCAGCAGCCAAAAAAACAGCGCCTCCACGGGCGCTGTTTTCGATAGGCAAATAAAGCTCGGTTTTAACCCACCGACCACCAACCGCGCCGCTTGGGCTTGGCGTCGCTTGGAGATTCTGGCGCGGTTTCAGCCACTGGTGCCTCGCTGGCTGCAACCGGTTCTGGTGTGGGTTCGGCTGTAGCTTCAGGCGTCTCGGCAACCGCTTCTTTCGGTTTTCTGCGCGTGCGCGTCTTTTTCTTTGGCGCTTCAGCTTCGGTCTCAGGTGTCTCAGTAGCTTGAGACTCAGCCGACTCTGACGCTTCAGCCTCTGCTTTTTTCTTCCGCGTGCGCGGCTTACGCTTAGGCTTTTCCGCGTCTGGCTCCGCTTCAGCTTCAGCCTCCACCTTTGCCTCTACCTCAGTAGCCTCAGGTTCAGCGCCTTTCGCTTCTTGTGGCGCTTCCCCTTCATCACTGTCTTTCTTCTTTCGTGACCGTGGTTTTCGCTTGGGCTTTTCCTCGGACTTCGTCTCGGCCTCGGCCTCGGCTTCGGGCGCAGTATCTGGCACATTGGATGTGTTGTCGGCCTCTGAAGACGCTTCAGAGCTTTCACCACTCTCTTCGGTGTTATTCGTCTCGTCGCCCTGGTTGTTCTTATTGCGTGACCGGCGGCGACGACGGCGGCGACGTTTTTTAGGCCGCTCTTCACCATCCGCTTCGGCCTCTGGGGCTTCCGCTTCTTCCTCTTCTTCGGGCAGGTCGATGTCGTCCAATAGCGCACTACCGGCCGAGACAACCGTCTCAGAAGCTTTCACAACCCGGGTGGCGGTCTTGAACTTCTCAAGGCTGAAATCCGGGCTGATCAGCACCGGATTACCCTCAATGCGCACCGAAAGACCATAGGCCGCCTCGATATGCGCGACGCGTTCGCGTTTCTGGTTCATCAGGAAGTTGGCAATCCCCACCGGGCACTTCACCAACACCTCGCGAGAACGTTTGCGGGTGGCCTCTTCCTCAATCTGGCGCAGGATGCTGAGCGCAAGGTTATCGTCCGACCGGATCAACCCTGTGCCATGACAGGACGGGCAAGGCTGTGTCGTGGCCTCGATCATGCCCGGACGCAGGCGCTGACGGCTCATCTCCATGAGGCCAAAGCCGGAAATCCGCCCCACCTGAATGCGCGCGCGGTCGGTCTTCAACCGGTCCTTCATACGCTTTTCAACGGCAGAGTTGTTCTTGCGCTCATCCATGTCGATGAAGTCGATCACGATGAGCCCCGCAAGGTCACGCAGACGCAGCTGGCGCGCGACCTCTTCGGCGGCTTCCAGGTTGGTCTTGAGCGCTGTTTCCTCGATCGAGCCTTCCTTGGTGGCCCTGCCAGAGTTCACATCAATAGCGACAAGCGCCTCAGTCACGCCGATGACGATATAGCCACCCGATTTGAGCTGCACCGTGGGGTTGAACATCGCCGCGAGGTAGCTTTCGACCTGATAACGCGCAAAAAGCGGCAGCGCCTCGTTGTAGTGTTTCACGTTCTTGGCATGGGACGGCATGATCATTTTCATGAAGTCCTTGGCGATGCGATACCCGCGCTCGCCCTCCACATGGACCTCGTCGATCTCGCGGTTATAGAGATCGCGGATCGACCGCTTTATCAGGTCGCCTTCCTCGTAGATCTTCGCAGGTGCGATGGATTTTAGCGTCAGCTCACGAATTTGCTCCCAAAGCCGCTGCAGGTACTCGTAGTCCCGCTTGATCTCGGCCTTGGTTCGCTTGGCCCCGGCCGTGCGCACGATGAGGCCCGCACCTTGCGGCACGTCGATCTCATTGGCGATTTCCTTGAGCTTCTTGCGATCCGCGGCATTGGTGATCTTGCGGCTGATCCCACCGCCGCGCGCGGTGTTGGGCATGAGCACGCAATACCGGCCGGCGAGCGACAGATAGGTCGTGAGTGCAGCACCCTTATTGCCGCGTTCCTCTTTGACAACCTGCACCAGAAGGATCTGGCGGACATTGATCACTTCCTGGATCTTATAGCGACGTGGGCGGGGTTTGCGCGGCGGACGGATGTCGTCATGGTCATCATCATCGGCCACCGACTCGATGGACTCGTCCTTAGAGGACGCATCAGAGCGCTTGCCGGACTTGTCTTCGTCGTCTGTGTCGCGGTCTGAGTCGTCGTCGCCCTCGGCGTCCGCGGTCTCATCACCCTTGGGTGTGTCGTCTTCTGCTTTGTCAGACTCAGCCTCAGACGTCTCTTCCTGTCCGCCCTCAGGTTCTTCGACCGGCGTCTCAGCAACGGTTTCCATCGGCGACAGCCCTTCTTCGCTGTCGATATCGGCCTCTGCGCCTTCGCCGTCTTCAAGGTCTATGGTCTCCATGCCAGAGACTTCACCCGTCACAACCGCATCCTCGGCCTCGGTCTTGGCCGCCTTTGATCGGCGGCGGCGCGTGCGTTTGGGCTTTTTCTCTTCTTCCTCGTCGCGCGCCTTCATCGCTTCGGCATAGGCGCGCTCTTCTTCGATGAGCGCTTCGCGATCCGCGACAGGGATCTGATAGTAATCGGGATGAATTTCCGTAAAGGCGAGGAACCCGTGGCGATTGCCGCCATAGTCCACAAACGCCGCCTGAAGCGACGGCTCGACCCGTGTTACTTTTGCAAGGTAGATGTTGCCAGCAAGCTGGCGTTTGTTCTCGGACTCAAAGTCAAATTCCTCAACCTTGTTTCCATCCACCACCACAACGCGGGTTTCTTCCGCGTGGGTGGCGTCGATAAGCATTTTCTTAGCCATTTTAATCCGTTGCACGCCCCGCGCGCGCCAGACCCTGGGGGAGGTAAAGCGCGTCGGTCGTGTCTGTTCAAAGCGAAATAGGACGCACGGCGGGGCCGGTTTTCTCGGCCACAGCTGGGAGACATCTGTGTGCTCACGCGCGTCATCGCGGTTCTTCTCCAGGGCATCGACCTCGGCCTCTGCCCCCGTTTATGTGCCGCGTCACCGCATCATATGTGGGTGCGCTGGCGTCTCATGGCCTCTTCCGAGACCCAATCGGTTGCTTCAACGCCTCAAGGGGCTTGAAACAGCGAAACTCACCGGCCCGCTTTCGGGCCGTATGCCTAGTTAAGGTGTGGAATGGGGGAATGACAATGGGGAATCGTGTTTTACGTACGAAATGGTGGTTTGGGAGGTGACCATGACTTGGCTCTGTTCTCAACCAAAACGTGTGCAGGGTTCGGCAATTTTGAGTTTCGCGTGACGTATCCAACCCAGGATGTGAAGCAGATCTTCTCGGAGTATCTAAAGAAGGACAGCAGAGAGTCCTTAGCGGACACCTGATCTTACCAATTTGAACACAAGGATTTCACAGTCTGCTTTTAATCTAGGGTAGCCTTTTTTTGCGAGTGTTGTGATTTGGGAAAGTTACCAGCCGATTTTAGTGTCTTGGACAAGTCAAATTCGTTTTTGCAGACCAAGCGATATGCTTTGCTCTGCTTTCTAATCGCGGGTGGGATAACTTTCGTCCAAGCCGCCCCGCTAGTTTTTGCCCGGCAAACTGTCACTGTTACCATCACGGAAATCTATTCTCCCAGAGAGTGCAGAAGGCGTCGAAGTCTTCTGCATGGGCCGAAGTTTCGCTCTGGCCCATCGGGTTTTCCTGGTATGTATTGTGGTCTGGTAATTTCGGATCACGGAAGTTTCGTTTTGCCGCAATCAGACCGAATAAACATGTTTCGCACGTCACGAGAAGACCTTCACGACGTTTTGTCGGTTGGATGTACCTATAGGGTTGTCGTGGCGGGGTATGGTCGACGCCTTGATAAGACCAAGTTTGTAAGTAATTCCGGAAATAGAGAACTTCTTAGCGCAACTGCCATTGGCGAGTGTTCCCATTGAGTCCACTCGAGGAAATACATTCACCTCACCCATAGCACGGAATCGAGGGGCGTAGCCCCGCCGTGCCAGCGACGGACCGGCCCTATGGGCCGTCGCTTTGGTTGGCGCATGCGCGACGATTGTTCGATGGGATAACCTGGCAGGAATAAAGCGCGACGCTCAGAGGGAGGAAGCGCCGTCCCCCGGTCCGCCGCCAGCACAGCTTGGATTAGACATCCACTTTGCCGCAACCCATCACCGGCAAATGCTACAAGCTGCAAACAAGCCTCAACGTCTCACGCGACCTCAAAGATAATCCGACCGCTGCAGCCCATACTTGGCCATTTTCTCGTTCAGCGTCCGGCGTGGCAGGCAGAGCTCGTCCATGACAGACGCAATTGAGCCTTTGTGGCGGCGCATGGTGTTGTCGATGAGCATACGCTCAAACGCTTCCACGTACTCCTTCAATGGCTTGCCCTCGGTCGTCATCACCGGCTGCATGTCCTGGTGATCGGACATCAGCAGCGATGCAATCGTACCCGAGCCACGGCGAGACTGCAGAACGGCACGTTCGGCGATGTTGATGAGCTGGCGCACATTGCCTGGCCACGGGGCCTGCAAAAGCTGGGCCGCCTCCTGCGCGCTGACCTGCGGGGTTTCACAGCCATAGTCATCGGCAAAGGATTCACTAAAGCGCGTAAAGAGTGTCAGGATATCTTCGCCCCGCTGGCGCAGCGGTGGCACGGTGATGCGCAGGGATGCCAAGCGGTAAAACAGATCCGAGCGCAGGGCGTCTTCGCAGGTGCGATCCTGTTCCTGCATGTTAGAAATGGCCACAACGCGGGTCTCCGGCGGCGTGCCTTCATCGTTGATGAAGGTCAAAAGCCGTGCCTGAGCGGTCTCTGAAAGCGTCTCAATGTCTTCCAAAACAAGTGTCCCGCCCCGCGCCTCTTCCACTGCAGGCAGTTGCGCATCATCTGGCTGCATCGGGCCGAAGAGACGCTTCATCAAAGCATCCTCTTCAAAGGCCGAGCAGGAAATCAGGACGAATTTCTTGCCAGCCCGCGCGCCCACAGCATGCAGCGCATGCGCCACAAGCGTCTTACCCGTGCCGGTTTCGCCTTCGATCAGCACATGCCCATCGGCCTGCCCCAGATCAAGAATGTCCTCTTTCAGGCGCTCCATCACCGGTGAGGCGCCAATGAGTTTCTTGATAAGCTGCCCGCCATCGGACAGCTCGCGCCGCAACGCGCGGCTATCGAGCACCATGCGCCGCGAGCTTGTGGCTTTCTTGGCCAGCTCGTTCATGCGATCCGGGTTGAACGGTTTTTCCAGGAAATCAAATGCGCCGATGCGCATGGCCTCGACCGCCATGGGCACATCGCCATGCCCTGTGATCATGATCACAGGAAGCGCGCTATCCGTGCCCATCAGCTTTTTGAGAAACTGCATCCCGTCCATGCCGGGCATGCGAATGTCGGTCACAACGATGCCGGGGTAATCCGGCCCCAGCACCTTGAGCGCCTCTTCGGCCGATGGGAATGCCTCAGTGTCATACCCTGAGAGCGCCAGCCATTGGCTGATCGACTGACGCATGTCTTTTTCATCATCGACGATGGCGATTTTCATGGCACTTGGCATGTCACCTACTCCGCTGCTCGGGTCTCATCTGGCAAGATTGGCAACTGCATTTCGAACACAGCGCCCCCTGTTTCTGCATTTCTGGCCGTCAATCGGCCTCCAAGGTCGTTGACGATGCCAGAAGAAATGGCAAGCCCCAACCCCACACCGTCACCGGGTTCCTTGGTGGTGTAGAAGGGCTCAAACAGGTTCTCTATGTTGACGATCCCGGATCCGTTGTCGCGCACGGTGAGCACGGCGGTCTCTCCTGCGGCCAGAAGTATTTCAATACGTGGCTCGTCATTGGATTTGGTCGCATCGAGCGCGTTGCGCAAAAGGTTGATGATCACTTGTTCGATGCGCACGCGGTTGCCCATCACCCAGACGGATTCTGAGGGCAAGGTTCGGGTAATGTCGACACGGCCCTGTCGCAGTTGTGGCTCCATCAGCGCCAGCGAGGAATGCACCGCATCGCCCATATTTACTGGGGATATATCTTCTCCGTCCTGACGTGCATAGGACTTGAGCTGTTTGGTGATGACGCCCATTCGTTCAATCAGATCGTCGATGCGCTGGAACGACGAGAGCGCCTCATCCGGCCGGTTGCGATTGAGCAAAAGCCGTGCGCCGGCAAGGTAGGTTTTCATTGCCGCAAGTGGTTGGTTGAGTTCATGACTGACCGCGGCTGACATCTCTCCCAGCACCGCCAGTTTTGAGCTTTGCTGCAGAGTTTGCTCGGCCACGGCGAGGTTCTCCTGCACCCTTTGGCGCTCGGCAATTTCTCGCTGCAGCCTTGCGTTCAATGCGCGAAGCTCTGCCGACTCCCTCTGGAACAAACTCATCCGCGCCGCGGTTTTTCGGTTTAGGAAATAGAAGGCCAGCGCGAGAAGAATCGCGAACACCATAATCTCCAGCGCCAGAACACCGTTCACCCGATCCCGGATGCTGGCAAAGGTCGTAAAGGATGTGATCCGCCAGCCGCGAAAGGCCACCCTGCCCTGCACACGCATCACCGCTTCACCGGCCAGATAGGCATCCGGCGGCAAGGCTGAGGACCAGTCAGTGGTGGCCTGCAACGCACGCAGAATAGCGGAATTAGCCGGCTGCTGTGCCAAGGCATCTTCTTCAGTCAAACCACGCCATCGCGGCTCTGTCGCCAGAATGATTTGTCCATTGCTGTCCGTGACCAGAATGGCATCTGAAATCCCGGCCCAGGCCAGTTCAAATTTTCGCAGGTCGACCTCTACCACGATCATGCCGACCAAAGTCCCGTTGCTGGTGATCCGTCGGGAATAGACAAAGCCAAAGCCACCAGCCTCGTCCTGAATCACGGTGAAAATGTTGTCTGCAGACCGCAGCGTATCGACGAAATAAGGCTCTCCCTTTTTGTTTTCGCCGATCTGAGCGCGATCCGTTGCGGCCACAACACGGCCGTCCTTGTCCAGCATGGTGAGAGACGCCGCGCCGATTTCTTCATTGAAGGCGATGAGCCGCTGTGAAGACTGCGTGTAGTTGGTGGTATCTAATGCAGCAATCAACGCCGGGTCACGGACCAAAAGCTGAGGCACAATTGCGTTTTGTCGCAACTCGGACAACAGGTTGCCGCTATAGAGTGCCAAACGCAGTTCAGCTCTGTTGCGTGTGTTTTCCGTGAAACGGTCCGTCAGAAGCCTATTGGTGACAAAAACCACCGAAATGGCAATTGCAGTGAGCAGCAGCAAAGCCAACCGCGCGCGCCAGCCAATGGTTCTGGCCTGATGCTCTGGGTCGGGCTGACGTCGCTTGATCATGCGACTATGGTAGACCGCTCGGTGTCGGGTCTCAAGCGTGCGCACTCACGCATCGGCAAGTTGTCCCACAAGACTTGCAAAGAGTGTGGCACCTTCGGTGTTGCCATGGATGGGTTCCGCCATCCGCTCAGGGTGCGGCATCATACCCAGAACGCGCCGGTTCTGAGACAGAATGCCGGCAATGTCCTGCTGCGATCCGTTTGGGTTCTCGACATAACGGAAGGCGACGCGTTCGTTGTCATTGAGCGCTTTGAGCGTGTCATCATCGGCAAAATAGTTGCCGTCATGATGCGCAATCGGAATGGTAATGGTTGTGCCCGCGTTATAGCCGGAAGTGAATGCAGAGTTTGATGTTTCCACTTTGAGATCAAGGGCTTTGCAAACATACTTCAGGCCAGAATTGCGCAGCAATACACCCGGTAACATGCCTGTTTCCGTCAACACCTGAAATCCGTTGCAAATGCCTAAGGCATACCCGCCACGATCTGCATGCGCCTTTACGGACTGACAGATCGGTGAATTGGCGGCAATCGCCCCACAGCGCAGGTAATCGCCAAAGGAAAATCCGCCCGGAATGCCTACCACGTCGACGCCCTTGGGCAGGTCGGTATCCTTGTGCCAGACCATCGTGACCTTGGCCCCGGCATTCTCGAACGCGACCTTCATGTCGCGGTCACAGTTGGATCCTGGAAAGACGACAACGGCGGCATGCATCAGGCGATCTCCACCGAATAAGATTCGATCACTGTGTTGGCCAGAAGCTTTTCGCACATGGCGGTCACGGTTTCTTCGGCCTTGGCTGCATCGGTCTCGGTCAGTTCAAGCTCAATTACCTTGCCCTGCCGCACGCCTTCGACCCCGTCAAATCCGAGCTGACCAAGCGCATGGCGCACCGCCTCGCCCTGCGGATCCAGAACCCCGTTTTTCAGCATGACATGTACGCGTGCTTTCATCTGCTCTTGCCCCTTCAGTTGATCAGCGTCGGTTTGGTCATTGGCGTGGCACCCTTGGGCATAACGCCCAGACGTTTGGCCACTTCTGTATAGGCATCCGTCAGACTGCCCAGATCGCGGCGGAAGACGTCTTTGTCGAGCTTTTCACCCGTCTCGATATCCCACAAACGGCAGCTGTCGGGCGAAATTTCATCGGCCACGATGAGGCGCATGAAATCCCCGTCATAGATGCGGCCAATCTCGATTTTGAAATCTACCAGACGGATACCGACGCCGTACATGACACCTGAGAGGAAATCATTCACCCGTAAGGCCAGCGAAAGGATGTCTTCCATATCTTGCTGGCTGGCCCAGCCAAAGGCGGCGATGTGTTCTTCGGTGACAAGCGGATCGCCCAGGTTGTCATCCTTGAGACAATACTCCACCACCGGACGCGGCAGTTGCGTGCCTTCATCCATGCCCAAGCGCTGCGCCATGGTCCCGGCGGCATAGTTGCGCACGATGACTTCCAGCGGCACGATTTCACAGGTGCGCACCAGTTGCTCGCGCATGTTGATGCGTTTGATGAAGTGGTTGGGAATGCCCACGTTCGTGAGGCCATTCATAAAATACTCGCTCAGCATGTTGTTGAGCACGCCTTTGCCTTCGATGACGTCCTTTTTCTGAGCATTAAAGGCCGTCGCATCATCCTTGAAATACTGCACAATCGTGCCGGGCTCAGGCCCTTCAAAGAGTGTCTTTGCTTTGCCTTCGTAAATTTTCTTGCGCCGCGCCATGGGCTCTCTTTCTGAAAGGGCCGCGCGCGGGTCGGCGCGGCTTATGGCGCTCTCATAGTGCATGGCGCGAAATGGGGCAAGAACGGCTTTAGCCCTTGCACGTTTGGAGCCTTGCGGCCATATCTTGAGCAATAGCACCACATGGCGCTGTGCTTAGAACGGAGAGCATAATGAGCACCTTTGACGACCGCGAAAACGCCTTTGAAAACAAATATGCCCACGACGCCGAGATGCAATTCAAGGTCGAGGCGCGCCGCAACAAGCTTGTGGGTCTGTGGGCGGCTGAGCTGATGGGCAAATCCGGCGAAGAAGCGCAGGCCTATGCCAAAGAGGTGGTTCTGGCTGATTTTGAAGAGGCCGGTTATGAGGATGTCGTGCGCAAAGTGGCTGGTGATCTGGGCGATCTGGCCGATGCGGACACCGTGCGAGCCAAGATCGAGGAAATGGTGCGTGTCGCCCAGGACCAGATTATGAGCGAGATCTGACATTCGTTCCACCTGCAGATGAAAGGCGCGTCTGATCAGAACGCGCCTTTTTTCATGCGTATTTTAAACGTTAAGGCGGCTGAAAGCCCGAACATGGCACCAAGGCACGGTTGAAATTCATCCGTCTGGAGGTTGCATGTTCACACTGGTCGGGGGCAAGGCACCCGCAACAAGTTTCCTGCGCCATGTCATGCCACTTGCCGTCGGCGCTTTGTGCCTTTGGATACTGCAAGGCCAAATTTCATCAGACACCTTTGCGGGCCTTGGGACTGCTCTGGCGAACCTGACATCGGCACAATGGATATCGGCCGGATTGGCCACAGCTGTGAGCTTTTGGGCATTGGGTCGCTACGATTTGATCCTGCACCGGCATTTACGCACCGATTGCAGCCCTCGTCAGGCCTGCGCCAGCGGTGCTGCGGCCATTGCGATCGGTCAAACCATCGGCCTTGGGGTTCTGAGCGGCGCCTTGGTGCGATGGCGTCTGGTGCCCGACCTGTCGCTGGCTCAGGCTACAAAAATCGCCACGGGCGTGGCGGTGAGTTTTCTGTTGGGTTTGGTGCTGTGCCTTGGCCTGATAGGGGTTTTGTTCCCATCAGATGTCCTGTCATTTCATCAAGGTTTGTTTTGCTTATTTTTGTTTTGTAGCTTTGGGTTACTCTGCTTTCTTTATCCAACATTCAGACTTGGACGCGCCATTCTCCGGGGCCCGAGCCTGCGAATGCTCGGGGGTATTGCCAGTCTCACCCTGATCGACACTTTTTGTGCAGGGGTGGCTCTGTGGTGTCTTATGCCTTCTGACACCGCGTTGCCGCTTCTTGCGCTTATGCCTGCCTATATGTTGGCGCTTGGCGCGGCCCTGCTGAGCGGCACGCCCGGCGGTGTGGGGCCGTTTGAGCTTGTGTTGCTGGCGGCTCTTCCGGGCATTCCTCAGGCTGAATTACTTTGCGGCATCGTCGCATTTCGTCTGATCTACTATGCAATACCCTTCAGCCTGGCCGCTTTGCTGCTGCTGCGCCCGTTTGCGCCATTGGCGCATTCCGACATTTGCCGACGCAACCTGCACGAACGCGACCTCAGGAAAGCGCCCCGCGCCGAAATTGGCCTGTGCCGGCAAGCGGACGCTGGTGTTATCGCATCGCGTCATGTCAGCCTGCCCGTGTTGCGCCCAGGGCAAAGTCTGTGTCTGCTGTTCGCAGCTCTTGGCGGAGCCCCCGAAGCGGCGCTTGCAACCTTGAAAAAGCAAGCGCACCGGGAAATGCTTTTTCCCATAGTTTACAAAGCCGATGGCCGCATGACGGCTGTTGCGACAAAGTCTGGATGGCGGGCGTTGCATGTGGCGGATGATCTGGTGCTCAAACCGTCAGAGTTTCAGACCGAGGGTCGCGCGTATCGACAGTTGCGGCGCAAACTACGTCAGGCAGAACAGGCAGGCCTCTCAATCGAGCGCGGGACGGCCCTGCCGTGGAAAGAGCTGGCGCAAGTCGACGCTGATTGGCAGGCGCGTCAAGGTCGGGCGCGCGGTATGACAATGGGACAGTTTTGTCCCGAATACCTTAGTCATCAAGATGTTTTTCTTGCACGTCTCAAGGGCCGTGTTGTGGCCTTTGCCAGCTTTCACGTCAGTACGGATGAGTGGTGTCTGGACCTGATGCGGGCCAATGCGCCGGTCCCGGATGGTACCATGCATGCGCTGATCACCGCGGCTATTGCTGCTGCCAATGAGGCTGGTGTGCCGCGATTTTGTCTGGCCGCACTGCCGCCAGAGCGGGGTTTGATCGCGTGGTTGGCCGCCAAGTCGGGATGCTCCACCGGCTTGTCCCAGTTCAAAAAAAGCTTCAATCCTAAACGCTCACCGCGCTATGCGCTGGCCCCAAGCTGGGTTCAGCTTGCCATTGGTCTGGGTGATCTGTTGCGCGCCGTCCGCCGCCCCAATCGCAATCTGGCTCACAATCATCATGAAAATAATGAATTTGCGCGCGCGCGAGGGGTGTGAGACATCCCATGGCATCACAACGGAAGCGACATTATGACCAACGCCCTGAGCGCGATGCTGACCGAGCGGGACTGGATCCTTGCCGATGGTGCCACTGGCACCAACCTGTTCAACATGGGGCTCAGCTCGGGCGACGCGCCGGAGATGTGGAATGTTGAGCACCCCGACCGGATCGAGAAACTTTACAAACTGGCGGTGGATGCGGGATCGGACCTGTTCCTCACCAACTCCTTTGGCGGCAACGCCGCGCGCCTGAAGCTGCACAGCGCGGAAAAGCGCGCGCATGAGCTTTCGCGTATCTCCGCCGAAATCGGCCGTGAGGTTGTTGATCGTCAAGACCGCAAAGTTGTGGTTGCAGGCTCGGTTGGCCCCACCGGTGAAATCATGGCCCCCATGGGCAGCCTCACGCACGAGCTTGCTGTGGAGATTTTCCATGAACAGGCGGATGGGCTGAAAGAGGGCGGCGCAGATGTGCTCTGGCTCGAAACCATCTCAGCGCCTGAGGAATACAAAGCCGCCGCCGAGGCGTTTGCTCTGGCTGACATCCCCTGGTGCGGCACGATGAGTTTTGACACTGCCGGACGCACCATGATGGGGCTGACATCGGCCGATATGGCCAAACTGGTGGATAAATTGCCAAACGCCCCCTTGGCCTATGGTGCAAACTGCGGTGTCGGCGCGTCTGACCTTTTGCGAACGGTCCTCGGCTTTGCCGCGCAAGGAAGCAACCGGCCCGTGATCGCGAAAGGCAATGCGGGCATTCCTAAATATGTTGACGGTCACATCCACTATGACGGCACCCCCGAATTGATGGCTGAGTATGCGGTTCTTGCCCGCGATGCCGGTGCGACGATCATTGGGGGGTGTTGCGGCACCCAAGCCGAGCATCTGGCATTGATGCGGGATGCCCTTGAAAGCCGCCCACGAGGTGAACGGCCCACGCTAGATGCGATTGCCGACGCGATTGGCCCGTTTTCCTCTGCCGTGGACGGCACCGAAGAGGGCGCAGGCGCCCCTGAGAGAGACCGGCGCAGACGCCGCAGGCGCGCCTAAGGAAGTCCTGCTGAGGTGAACCAAACCTGCGGTGGCACCCGTTTCCGACGATCTCATGCCGCCCATCTCATTCAAACAATGAAAGCTGATCACCGGGTCTGGGCGGCGGTCGAAACAGATCGCAGCGCAACGCGGACATCTCCTGATCCAGGCCCAAACGGGCGCTGGCCAGCTTGAACCTTTGCGCAATGATGTCGGCATAGGCCCCCTGCCCGCGCATTCGGCGCCCCCAATCCGCGGCGTAATCCTGACCGCCATGCATCTCGCGCACCAGGCCCATAACCCGCTTTGCACGGTCCGGCACATGCGCATCCAGCCATTCGCGAAAGAGCGCAGACACCTCCAAGGGTAGCCGCAGCATCACCCATGTCGCCGCCGTCGCCCCCGCCTTGGCCCCGGCAGCCAGCAATGGCTCAATCTCGTGGCAGGTCAGCCCGGGAATGATTGGCGAGGTCATAATCCGCACAGGAATGCCGGCTTCGGCCAATCGAGAAATCATTCTCAATCGCCGCTTCGGCGCAGGCGCACGCGGCTCCAATTTCCGCGACATCTCCGCATCGAGCGTTGTCACGGATATGCCAACTTTCACCAGCCCGCGCGTGGCCATATCCGACAGGATGTCGATATCGCGTTCAATCAAACTTCCCTTGGTGACGATCGCGACCGGATGGTTGAAATCGGACAGAACCTGAAGGCAGGCACGCATGATTTCATGCGTCTTTTCAATCGGTTGATAGGGGTCCGTGTTGGTCCCAATGGCGATAGGCGCGACCTGATAGGACTGTTTTCGTAACTCCTGTGCCAAAACCCGCGGTGTCTCGGGACGCGCCACCAATCAGGTTTCAAAATCCAGACCGGCTGACAAACCTAGCCAGGCATGCGTGGGCCGCGCAAAGCAATAGATGCACCCATGCTCACACCCGCGGTAAGGGTTGATTGACCGGTCGAAGGGCAAATCAGGTGAACGATTGTAGGTAATGGCCTTTCGCGGACATTCCACACTGACCTCTGTACGCAATGGGCGAACCTCGTCGTCCATATTCCAGCCATCCGCTTCATATGGTCTTTCATGTGTTTCATAGCGCCCGGCTGTATTGCTCACGGCCCCACGCCCTGCACGGCGCAAAGTCGGGTCGTATGAGAGAGATTTTTCCTGCATGGTGTGATTTTGGAACAAATGAGGAACATATGCAATAAACTCATATATCTCTTCGAAAGTTTTCACACATAGCCGAGGCAAATCTGCGTTAGAAGTCGGGGAAAGGGCCACCTATGTCGCAATTCGAACAGTGAATTTGGAAACTTTCGGTGAATGCTCAGTCAGTATACATGCGCGCACGCTTGCGCCCGAGCCCCAAGGATAAAGCCAATGTCCGACGAAGAAGACGACATCATCCTCAGTGAACTCGACGACGAGGAACTTGTCCAACAGATGTGGGATGACCTCTATGACGGTCTCAAGGAAGAGATTGAAGAGGGTGTGAATATCCTGCTGGAACGTAAGTGGGAACCTTACAGGGTCCTGACCGAGGCGCTTGTGGGCGGCATGACAATTGTTGGCAAAGACTTCCGCGACGGCATATTGTTTGTCCCCGAAGTGCTACTTGCGGCGAATGCAATGAAGGGCGGCATGGCCATCCTGAAGCCGCTTCTGGCCGAAACTGGCGCACCGCGCGTGGGCAAGATGGTCATCGGCACGGTCAAGGGCGACATCCACGACATCGGCAAGAACCTTGTCGGGATGATGATGGAAGGTGCTGGATTTGAGGTGGTCGATCTGGGCATCAACAACCCTGTTGAGAACTACCTTGAGGCGATTGAGACCGAACAGCCGGATATCCTTGGCATGTCGGCTCTGCTCACGACCACAATGCCCTACATGAAGGTCGTCATCGACACGATGGTCGAACAGGGCATTCGCGATGATTACATCGTTCTTGTGGGCGGCGCGCCGCTGAATGAGGAATTTGGCAAGGCCATCGGCGCGGACGCCTATTGCCGGGACGCTGCTGTCGCGGTGGAAACCGCCAAGGAGCAGGTGGGCCGCAAGCACAATCAGGGTGCTACTGGCTAAGCCGTTACACTGGTCAATTACAGTTAAGCGAGGTCTGTTTGGGCCTCGCTTCTTTGTTTGCAGTCGCAAGGCGCAAAAACTCGCCATGCCCGACCCCAATTTTCGACATAGTTTTCTGAAAAAATCAGGTTCGTCACGAAATGGGTCCGGATCGGCTGAATGCCTCTTCTTATTACGAGTAAATGGCTCTGGTTGAGCGTTTTGGCCATCCTGGTGGTGAATCTCGTGGCCTTTTGGGCAACGCGTGCGACGCTCTCGTTTGTCGGCCTTGGGCTCTATGTAAAGCTGGCGCTCACGTTTGGCGGATTCTGGATTTGTCTGCTGAAGGTGTCGCAACGCGGCAAAATTCGATCTCCGCTGGTGCCAAAACTGCAAGCCTTCTGCGAAGGTATGCTGTTCATGTGCTGTATCTCCGTTGTGGTCCCTCCGCTCAACCATCTGACGATGATGATCCCGGTCCCTTTCCAGGACGACCTGCTGGCCGGATGGGACGAAAGCCTAGGGTTCAACTGGGTTGCGTATTTTGAATGGGTTCACGGGCGCCCCATGTTGATTTCGCTGTTGGATCAAGCCTATGTGTGGCTGTCTATGGTCGGGCTGCTGGGCATGACAGCCCTGATTTTCTCCGGCGACTGGCAACGCACCCGATTTTATATGGACGTCTTCTTTTACACGGCCGTTATATGCGTTCTGGTCGGTGCCCTGTTCCCGGCCATGGCAGCCGTGGACCGCTATATTCTTGATCCGTCAGCCTACACGAACTTCCCAGAGCCGCCGGGTGTGTATCATATCCCATATTTCGATATGTTGCGCGACTCTCAGGTTAGCGTTTTGATCAGTCCCGTCGGTTTGCCTGGTTTGGTGACTTTTCCATCATATCACACAGCCTCCGGTGTTCTTCTGGCGATTTGCTTTTTCCGCACGTGGATGTTTTGGCCGATGTCGCTCTATTCGATCACCATGATTGCATCGACGCCGGTGTTTGGCGGGCATTACTTTGTGGACATATTCGCCGGCGCTTTGTTCGCTATCGCGGCCGTTGTTCTGCTTGCACAACGCCCACAATATCGAGGCGTATTTGGTGCAAAACCAGTCAAACTGAAGCGGTTCGAACCAAACCTGGCTCACAGATAATCGCGAAACGCAGCGCGACGCCTAATCGTTGCACGCGCTTCGCCTATCGCTGATATCTCAGGTTGACGTCGAAATACTTTAAAGTCGCTCGATAATCCCGAATTGGCGTAACTGAGCGCGCGGTCCTAAGGTGTCAGTTGCAAGCTGGCAACATCGGCAACTATGATCCGCATGAGGTACGTGAATGACCAAAGTGCCTGACGACAAAACGCTAACCGAATACGGCTTTTCCGAAAGCAGCAGAGGTCAGATTCTGCTCATCGCCTGCGGTGCCTTGGCGCGCGAAATTCTTGCGCTCAAAGAGACCAATGGCTGGGATCACATGGTTCTCCAGTGCCTGCCTGCGAAATACCACCTTTACCCGGACAAAATCACAGACGCAGTGGAAGACACCGTTCGAAAACATCGCAACCGCTATGAGCGCATCTTTGTTGTTTACGCCGATTGCGGCACAGGTGGGCTGTTGCAGAAGAAATGTGAAGAACTTGGTGTGGAAATGGTCGCTGGCC
Organism: uncultured Roseovarius sp.; assembly: GCA_947496175.1. GTDB lineage: Bacteria > Pseudomonadota > Alphaproteobacteria > Rhodobacterales > Rhodobacteraceae > Roseovarius. The sequence goes on along the minus strand of CANMBU010000003.1, from coordinate 429,063 downwards.
CGCATTGCTACTCCTTCTTCGAAGGCAATGATGATTTTGCCAAGCGTGACGAAATCACTGCCTTTTACCTAACGGATTTTCTGGTCAAACAATTCGATGCATTCGTATGGAAACCAATGGGGCTCGATCGGCATCCAGAGCTACGCGATATGCTTTTTGGCAACTACACCAAACTGGTCTATCAGGCACAAGTGGAGGACCCTGCCCTGCGCGCCAAGGCCGAAGACTGCGCCAATCGACTGGGTCTGGATTATGAGTACCGATTCACTGGCTACGGAGATCTGGCCAAGGCGCTGAAATCTCAAGCCTAAGCTTTGATTTGCTGAAAACGCCTCAAAGAGCACCAAGGATTGGCTCCTAGTTCGCAGCGTTCATGACACCGCCCTGAGTTCACGCCGCTTCTGAAGCGACGGCCCTGATCCTCTCGATCATTGCGCGCAAGCCGTTTGAGCGCTGTGCCGACAGATGATCATTCAAGCCCAGCCGCGCCAACTGGCCATGAGCGTCCACCTGAGGCACATCGCGCACAGCCATATCGTTATAAAGTGCTCTGAGCACAGCAATCAGTCCGCGCACGATCATCGCATCGCTGTCGCCATCAAAGCGAAACGTGCCGCCTGTGACCTGTGGATGCAACCATACCTGACTGGCGCAGCCATCCACCTTGGTGGCCGTCACTTTCAGTGCGTCCTCCAATGGGTCCATTGCCTTACCCTGCTCAATCACATAGCGATAACGATCTTCCCATTCTTCGAGAAATTCGAAATCTTCGACTATTGCTTCAAACGCTTCGCTTGCCACGCGCCTGATCCTTTTGGTTTATGCTGATCCACAGGTAGGCGCAGTGTCCAAGGACGTCCAGAGTGAATTCATTCCATTGTCTGGCCCGAACCGCAGACAAACTTCGCGCGCTTGCATCTTTTCAAGCCGCAGAGGATCGGGTACTCGGGTAACAGGTGAATAAAGGCGGTGATGATGCGCGGCGTAGTTTCTGTTCTCTTGATTGGCACTCTGGTCCTGTCCAGTTGCAGCGCGTGGCGCGAGTCGCGGGCCAACCCGTCCAACTGGTTTGGCAACAGCAGATCGGCGGTTGTGGAAACGCGCGCGCAAACCCCAACAACGATTGCACCAGACGACCGTCAGACGAACAACCCGCTGATTGACACACGAGGCGGGAATCAATTGGTCCGGCGCAATGTCACCACTGTTCAGCGCACCGGTCTTTTTCGCCGTCGCAACGCGCAAGTGCAGTATCAAGGCACGCTTGTGGACGAAGTGACCGACCTCGTTGTGGAACGCACGCCCTCGGGTGCGATTGTTCGTGTTACAGGTCTGCCCAACCGCGAAGGGGCGTTCGACGTGCGTCTTTTGCGGGTCAATCTTGATGGTCCGGTGGATGGCGTGCTGGAATATACGTTGAACGCGGTCCAGCCTGTTCAAACGCGTGTTGGCACGCAACGCACCCGCGAGGTGAAAGCCGGCGCATTTATCGGCAACGCGCTCTTGGAAGACGTGCGTGAAATTCGTGTCTCAGCCGAACGCAACGTGTTATCGACGCGTCGTTAGGACCTTACAACGTTCAAAGATCAACCGTGCGGATTGTGCCGCCTTTGGCGCCCAAAGCGACTTCTCCATTGCAAAGCCGAAGCGCATCCGCTCCAAATACATCATAACGCCACCCGCCCAGTGCGGGTACATCACGTTCACCCGCTGATATCGCATCAAGATCAGCGGCAGAGGCGATCAGTTTGGACGCGACCGCATATTCCTCGGTCTTGGCCTTGAGCAATACGCGCAGAAGGTCCGCCAAAGCTGGGTTGACCTGAAGCTTATCACGGGACCGGTCCGGTTTGGGCAGGTCATCATTGGCACAGGCGAGACCGGTCTCAACGGCTTTGAGGATACCATCCGCAATGTCTCCTCGACGCGCTTCGCGCAACAACAGCCGCGCGCGTGACAGGTCTTTGTGTGATCCGGGTTTGGTTGACGCAAGCTCAACCAGCGCATCATCCTTGAAAACACGATTGCGTGGTACATTGCGCGTCTGCGCATATTCTTCGCGAAACCGTGCCAGTTCGCGGACAATGGCCAAGAACCGTCCAGAGACGTTACGTGTTTTCACGCGCAGCCAGGCATCTTCGGGGCGGGTGATATAGGTTTCGGGGTTTGTCAGAACCTCCATCTCCTCTGCCACCCATTTGTCGCGTCCTGTCTCGGACAGTTTGGCCGACAAGTGTTCGTAGATCTGCCGCAAATGTGTGACGTCCGCGAGGGCGTATTTCTTCTGCGCGCTGGTAAGCGGACGCCGTGACCAGTCCGTGAAGCGCGAGGTTTTATCGAGCGATTGTTTGGGGATGCGCCTCACCAGCGTTTCATAGCCCACCTGTTCCCCAAAACCACAGACCATCGCCGCAACCTGGGTGTCAAACAATGGCGCAGGGATCAGCCCGCCATCCACATGGAAAATTTCCAGATCCTGACGGGCCGCGTGGAACACCTTCACTACATTCGGCGCGCGAAAAAGTTCATAGAGCGGCTCTAGCGACATGGACACACCCTCGATGGGGTCGACCAGAACAGCGTCGTCATCACTGCGCCCCGGCAAGGCCAGTTGGATGAGGCACAGTTTGGAATAATAACTACGTTCGCGAAGGAATTCAGTGTCGACTGTCACGTAATCCACATCCTGAGCGCGTTTGCAAAATTCGGACAGCTCATCGGTGGTGGTGATTGTCTTCATATTCAGCGGGTCTTGTCTCTTGTTGGTTTTATCAGGCCCGGTGCCTTAATCCGGTATAGGGCAGGCACGCCAAAATGAAAACGCCAGAATTCATGGCAAAAGCACGGGTGTTTTGTCACCTTCTGCGAAACGTTTCAATACGGCAGGGTACAGATTATGCTCTTGCTCCAGCACACGCGCCGCCAACGTGTCGGGCGTGTCGCCCGAAAGAACCGGGACCCGCGCCTGCCCCAACAGCGGTCCGTCATCTAGCTCCAGACGCACCTCATGTACGCTGCACCCGGCTTCGGTCTCTCCGGCCTCCAAAGCGCGCGCATGGGTGTTGAGGCCTTTGTATTTCGGTAAGAGCGAAGGGTGAATGTTGATCATCTGCCCTGCCCAGCGGGAAATGAAACGTTCGGTGAAGATCCGCATGAAGCCAGCAAAGCAAATAATGTCTGGCGCATGTGCAGCCAGCGTTTCGTTGAGTACGGCCTCAAAGGCATCCCGGTCGCCCTTGAAGGGACGGTGGTCCACCACATCTGTGGCCACACCGAGTGTCTGCGCCTTGGTCAATCCCGCAGCTTGTGCATTGTTGGACACTGCCACCACAGGTCTTGCGGGGTGATCGCCGACCATGCTTTCAATCAGCGCCACCATGTTGGAGCCGCCACCGGAAAACAGGATCGCCACGCGTTTGCTCAAGACAGCGTACCGGTGTAAGACACGCCCTGCCCCGCAGTGACGCGGCCCAGGTGGACAACAGTCTCCCCCTCACCTTCAAGAAGCGCTGTCAAAGACCTGGCCCGGTCTTCAGCCACGGCCAGAACCATGCCAATGCCGCAGTTAAAGGTCTTGAGCATTTCGGCTTCCGCCATGCCGCCTGTTGCCTGAAGCCATTTGAAAACGGGGGCAAGTTCATAGGATCCAAGATCAATCTGCGCCATCATACCGTCCGGCAGAACCCGCGGGATATTCTCGGTCAGTCCGCCACCGGTGATATGCGCCAAAGCATGCACACCGCCAGCACGCACCGCTGCCAGCGCCTCTTTCACATAAAGCCGCGTCGGCGTCAGAAGGGATGCTCCAAGCGTGCCTTTGTCCCAAGGACACTCCGCATCCCAGCCAAGGCCAGAGACCTCCACCAGTTTGCGCACCAATGAATAGCCATTGGAATGCACCCCGTCCGAGGTCAGCCCAAGAAGCACATCGCCCTCAACCACCCCGGCAGGCAAATCAGCACCGCGCTCCATCGCGCCCACGGCAAAGCCTGCCAGATCAAAATCGCCGTCCGGGTACATGCCCGGCATCTCCGCTGTTTCGCCACCGATCAGCGCACAGCCCGAGCGGACACAGCCCTCCGCGATTCCTTCGATAATACGCGCAGCACTCCCGGTATCCAGTTTGCCGGTTGCAAAATAATCAAGAAAGAAGAGCGGTTCTGCCCCTTGGCATACAAGGTCATTGACGCACATCGCCACCAGATCAATGCCCACACCGTCCACATTGCCTGTATCAATTGCGATGCGCAGCTTGGTGCCCACCCCATCTGTGGCGGCCACAAGAATGGGGTCGTTGTACCCGGCGGCTTTAAGATCAAAAAGCGCGCCAAACCCGCCAAGCCCGGCCATTACACCAGAGCGTGTCGTACGCTTGGCCGCAGGCTTGATCCGGTCGACAAGCGCGTTGCCTGCGTCGATATCCACACCCGCATCCGCATAGGTGATGCCTTTTTTGCCGTCGCTCATGGCCCGCTCCGCTTTGGTCCTGCGGTGTTCGGTTAGACCATCATGCTGGCCCGCGCAATCACAAAGCCTTGACGCTCCACGTCTGCCCGCCTAGGACGATCCCAGGTCGGGCCTGTAGCTCAATTGGTTAGAGCAGAGCGCTCATAACGCTTTGGTTGGGGGTTCGAGTCCCTCCGGGCCTACCATCTTTCACTGCACTTTACGCAATCGTGATCCGCCGCCCCTTGCGCGCTTGCCTTGCGCAGTCCTAATCCGCCACAAGAACAAGGATGACCAAAATGCCAAAAGCGACCCTCTACCGGATGGAGCTTCCTAACTACACCTGCGGCTATGGTACCGCGGCGCGTGATCTTCTGCGCAGTAATGGTTTTGACATCGAAGAACACATCCTGCGCACACGGGCGGCAACGGACAAGTTCAAGGACAAGCATCACATCACCACCACACCGCTTGTCTTCATCGACGGCGTCAAGATCGGGGGGTACACCGATCTAAAGAAACATCTCAAAGCGCAAAAGCCCAAAAAGAAGCGGTTCTGGCAGCGGTGACTGGCGTGAAACGATTGACAGTTTGTTAAAGCGTTTCGCGTGCGAAACATTTGAATAGAGGCGTTTTCTGGGCTGGAATTTTTGACAAATCCACTCCCTCACCGCCCGATCACGATATCCGCCTGCAATCCACCCAAGGCCTTGCTTTCGCCAAGCCTCAGGGTTCCGCCATGGGCGCGTGCGATGTCCATGGCAATCGACAAGCCAAGCCCGACACCAGTTCCAAGGTTCTGATTGCGCGCCTCGACCAGGCGGGCAAATGGTTTGAGCGCCTCTTCGCGCCGGTCCTCGGGGATGCCTGGCCCATCATCCTCAATCCGGATGCGCAGCGCGCGATCCGTGATCTGAACTGAAATTTCTGCTTTCTTGCCGTAGCGTACTGCGTTGCCGACGAGGTTCTCCACCGCCCTTCGGATGCCGCCGGGGCGCAATGGCACATCACCCTCCCCTTCTGATTGCGCCAATGTGACGTCCTTGCCTTCTCTCTGAAACCCGCCAACCACATCCAGAACCAACGCGTGTGGATCAACTGGTTCCGGCTCACCCTCCTGCGCGCCCTGGGCGAAATCTAGAAATTCCGTGATCAGCCGTTCCATGTCTTTCACGTCGCGTTCCAGCGGAGCGCGCTCGGTCTCATCCATCATACTGAGCGCGAGCTTCAGCCGGGTAATGGGTGTGCGCAGATCGTGACTGACACCCGAGAGCATCATCGTGCGCTGCTCAATCTGCCTCTCAATGCGCGCGCGCATGTCCAGAAACGCATGCCCCGCTGCGCGCACCTCGACAGACCCCGCCGGGCGATATTCGACATGCCGCCCTCGGCCAAATGCTTCTGACGCGGAGGCCAGCCGCGTGATGGGACGCAGTTGATTGCGCAGGTAAAAATAAGCGATGACCGTCATGATGCCCGAAAACACCACCATATTGACCAAAAGCTGATGCGGATTGGAGGCTGACACCCGCCGACGGTCAAAGGTCAGGCGGAACGCATCTGTGCCGTTCTGGAAATAGAGATTCACATCCTTTTCATTCGGCAATTCAATCGCTTTGACCGATGGCAGCAATTGGGTGAACTCTCGTATCACAAACGCCCCGGTAAAATCGTACCAGCGCCGGGTGTTCTGGAGCGGCAGTTCGGCCATCGCTACATCCTCCACCATAACCTGAAGCGTTGCTGCCACGCCACTTTGTGCGATCTCTTGTGCGGTTTCACCACTGTTGAGCAGCACACGCACTTCGCGGCTTGCGGTGCGCGTCATCTGGTTGGTCACACCCTCAAAATGGCGCTGGATGAAAATAACAGAGACGACAAGCATCAGTGTGATCACCGGCAAAAGCAGGATAAGAAAGGCCCGGCCATACAAGCTGCGGGGCATATAGCGTTTGAGCCAGCGGAACGACATGCGCTAAACGTAGCGGCAGGCAGAGCAGACGGAAAGAGCGATCAGCATGAACGAATTTGATCCCACACCGGGTGTGGTCGCAGAGCTTGGCGATGGCGTCCGGCGTATTCTGGCGCCTAACCCGTCACCTATGACCTTTCGGGGGACGAACACCTATCTTATCGGCGCAACCGATGTGGCGGTGATAGACCCCGGACCTGCGGATGAAAGCCACCTGACGGCCATTCTCACGGCCCTTGCTCCGGATCAGCGTATCACGCATATCTTTGTCACCCATAGCCACCTTGATCATTCTCCCCTGTCCCCGGCCCTGGCACGCGAAACCGGGGCCAAGGTTCACGCGTTTGGGCCGTCCCGCGCCGGGCGTAGTGCCGTCATGCAAAGCCTTGCTGCAGCCGGGTTGGCGGATGCCGGTGAAGGCGTGGATTCTGATTTTGCGCCCGATATTGCGTTGGAGGATGGCGCGCAAGTGGAGGGCCCCGACTGGTCCCTGACCGCGCTCTGGACGCCGGGGCATCTGGGCAATCACCTGTGCTTTGCCATGGGCGATGTGGTCTTCAGCGGGGATCTGGTCATGGGCTGGGCCAGCTCTCTGGTCGCGCCGCCCGATGGGGATCTGACCGATTTCATGGCCTCCTGCCGCAGGTTAAGAAGCATAAACGCGCGTGTTCTGCATGCCGGTCACGGCGCCCCGATCACCGATCCCGCCACGCGGATCGACTGGCTCATCGCCCACAGGAATGAGCGGGAAGCGTCGATCCTGACAGCACTGAGCACAGCCCCCGCCACCGCAGAGACGCTGACACGACAAATTTACACCGACACGCCGCAAGCCCTCTTGCCCGCTGCCGAGCGCAACGTGCTGGCGCATCTTATTGACCTTCATGGTAAAAACTCCGTACAGCCGACGGGCGAGCTGACGCGCGATGCCATCTTCACCCTGACCTGAGGTCGTTACAGACGCGCCGAGAAAAATTTGTCACAATCCCTCTGGACGCGCAGAATCCAGATTGCTATATCCCGCTCGTTGGTCCGGCGTAGCTCAGCGGTAGAGCAGTTGACTGTTAATCAATTGGTCGTAGGTTCGATCCCTACCGCCGGAGCCAAAAATCTTAACAAATTTAATATTTAAACTTCAGATATATTTTTTGTCCCGCGCAACATTTGCCCAGGGCAACATTTGGTGTAACGCGATACGAAACTCACAATCGAAATCGTAATTGAAGAACGTTTACTTCTAAAACAAGGAAATATGTGCAGACCCCATTTACGAAGAAGAAATCGACTATGCATTGCAAAAAGTCGACGACTTGTTAAAGCGTAGCTGGGAGGTATGCAAATCGGTCGACGCAGTGAATAAAAAAAGACCTTAGTGATCAACAGGACAAGTAATAAACTGCCGACAAAATCGGTCCGGCCAGCGACAAGAAGTACGAAAATCGCATAAGGTGCCACTGTCTAATCAAAGGTGAAGTCCGGCCATGACCACAACGCAGCAAAGGGTGCGCGCCTGGACGGGACCCGCACTCTTTAGTTTCGGGTTCCGACCCTTCTTTCTAGGTGCTGCTGTCTGGGCTGTTCTGTCTATGCTGGCATGGGTCGCCATGCTCGGGGGTCGGCTGCAGCTGCCAATTCGTTATGACATCGTGAGTTGGCATGCGCATGAGGTGCTCTTTGGCTATCTCGGCGCAGTGATCGCGGGATTCTTGCTGACGGCAGTGCCAAACTGGACCGGGCGATTGCCGGTCATGGGGTGGTCCTTGGTCGCCTTGGCCGGATTATGGCTGATTGGGCGCATCGCAATGGCGATATCTGAGCTGCTGCCTGCCTCGGCCGCTGTGCTGCTTGATCTTGCCTTTCCGTTGGCTCTGTCGCTTGTCGCCGCGCGCGAGATTTTTGCCGGTAAGAATTGGAAAAACCTCATTATCCTGAGCCTTTTGCTGGCCTTTCTTGTGGCCAATGCGATGTTCCACTTCGAGGCCCTTGATGGGTATGCTGCAAGTGGCCCCGGTCTGCGGCTTGGGCTTGCGACGGCTTTGATGCTTGTTGCGGTCGTCGGCGGGCGCGTGGTGCCGTCTTTTACCCGTAACTGGCTGGTCAAGGTCGGCAATGATCACCTGCCCGCTCCGCCGATGCAGGCATACGACAAGCTGGCTCTTCTGGCGCTTTTGGTGTCGTTGCTGGTTTGGGTGATCTGGCCGGATACCAAAATGACCGGCGTTTTGCTTGCCGTTGCAGGTATCTTGCACCTGATCCGATTGGCGCGATGGCAAGGGCATCGCACAGGGCCAGAAGCCTTGGTTTGGGTGTTGCATCTGTCTTACCTTTTCATTCCAGTAGGCGCCTTGGTGCATGCCGGGGTTATTTTAGGTGGCGCGACAGAGCATTTGGCCAGCACACAGCATATCTGGATGATTGGGGCAATCGGGATGATGACCCTTGCGGTCATGACCCGTGCCACTTTGGGGCACACAGGAGGTGGTCTGCACGCTGGATCCGGCACGATATGCCTCTACCTGGCTCTCTTTTGCGCCGTGTGTCTACGCACTTTAGCTGCCTTCAGTGACGATCCGTCAGCGATGCAAAACGCAGCTGCCGGTTTTTGGTGTTTGTCTTTTTTGGGGTTTGTTTGTCTCTATGGCTCTAGATTGCTTCGGCCAAGGGTCACGCAAAGGGCATCAAAGAGTCCAACATCACTCTAGTCGACCAGATTAAGTAAATCGCTTAATAAACTGTTTTAAAAACATTATTACGCTTTTTCTCAATTAATTGAGTTACATGCTACTTAACCAAGGTCAAGGCCAGAAACGATTACTCACCCGTAAATTCCCCTATGGGTATGTTGAGTCTCATTGCGCGTGGCGCCTTGGCCTTAGTCTTGCTGACCGTTGCTGCGGTTGCCGAGGAACTGCCCCGTTTTCTTCCAGACCTGAATCCAAACGACTTTGTTGAAGGGGCCACAGGCTTTGGCCCGCTACGCGAAGATGTGCCTGTGGCCCCTGTTCTGAAAGATGGTGAAACCGTTGCCTGGGTCTTCATCACATCCGATTTTGTGGGCACCACTGGTTATTCGGGCAAACCCATCCATGTCGCAGCAGCAGTGGACGCCGATGGCATCGTCACCGGCGCGAAGTTGGTAGAGCACTCAGAGCCTATCGTACTGATCGGCATTCCAGACAGCAAGATGCGCGCATTGACCGAAAGCTATGCGGGACTTGACCTCAAAGCCGAGGCCGCCGCGGGCGGATCTGCGCATGATCTCGATATCATCTCCGGGGCCACAGTCACCGTCATGGTCATCGACGACTCTCTGGTGCGCGGCGGTCTGAAAGTCGCCCGGGCCCTGGGCCTAGGCGGATTGGCGACAGAAACTCCAACCGGGCCGCCACGAGAGATTGATATGAGCGCGGCAGAGACGCGCGACTGGACCACACTTTCCGGCGATGGATCCATCCGTCGCCTCACGCTGGATATTGGCCAGATCAACGCCGCCTTCGCGGCAACAGGCGATGAACGTGCCATCGCGCGGCCCGAAAAAGGTACGGAGGATGAGACCTATATCGACATGTACGCAGCCCTTGTCAGCGTCCCGACCATTGGCCAAAGCCTGCTTGGAGATCGTGAATATGCCAACCTGGTGGAATGGCTGGAACCCGGAGAGCAGGCGATTATTCTGCTGGGCCGCGGACGTTATTCTTTCAAAGGGTCGGGCTATGTGCGCGGCGGCATTTTTGACCGGTTCCAACTTATCCAGGGCGATGTGTCGGCCCGTTTCTTCGACAAGCAGCACAAGCGCGTTCTGAACCTGGGCACGCCGGATGCGCCCAGCTTTACAGAATTGGATCTCTTCAAGATCCCCGCAGATATCGGATTTGATCCAACGGAACCGTTTCGCATCCAACTGCTCGCACAACGCGCCGTTGGAGCCGTGGACAAAACCTTTCTAACCTTTGATCTGGCCTATGATTTACCCGAGAGCTATCTCCTGCCCGCCGTCACACCCTCGGTGGACCATGCGGATGTGCAATCAGAGGCCGAGGCCAAGGCCGAGCTTTGGCAACGCATCTGGCGCGACAAGACCGTGGATATTGCCATCCTTGGCGTGATGCTTGCGGTGCTCACAGGCGTGTTTTTCTTTCAGATGCAGGCAACGCGGCATGCACGCGCCTATTTCTGGTTCCGCATGGGGTTTTTGACCTTCACGCTTGTGTGGCTGGGCTGGATGATGAATGCGCAGCTGAGTGTCGTGAACCTTATGGCGCTGGCCGGGTCGCTGCGCAGTGGATTTACCTGGGATGCCTTCTTTCTCGACCCGCTGGTATTCATCCAATGGTTCGCTGTCGCCGCCGCGCTTCTGTTCTGGGGGCGCGGAGCCTATTGCGGATGGCTTTGCCCCTTTGGCGCGCTGCAAGAGCTGACCAATCGCTTGGGACGTCTTGTCAAAATCCCGCAGATCGAATTGCCCTGGGGGCTGCATGAACGGCTTTGGGCGGCGAAATACATGATTTTCCTTGGGCTTTTTGGCATATCGCTGGCCTCAATCCAGATTGCCGAGCAACTGGCCGAGATCGAGCCCTTCAAAACGGCGATCATCCTGAAATTCGTACGAGACTGGCCTTTCGTGGTCTTTGCCGTGGCCCTGCTCATTGCCGGGCTGTTTATCGAACGATTCTACTGTCGTTACCTGTGTCCGCTGGGCGCTGCACTGGCGATCCCGGCGCGTATGCGCATGTTCGACTGGCTCAAACGCTATCAGATGTGCGGGTCGCCCTGCCACACCTGCGCCAATGAATGTCCGGTCGATGCCATCCACCCAACCGGGGAGATCAACCCCAATGAATGCGTCAACTGCCTGCATTGTCAGGTTCTCTACCAGTCCGAGGCCAAGTGCCCTCAGGTGATCAAGACGCTCAAACGCCGGGCGGCCGTGGGCAAAGTGCCCGACGCCCTCGTCAAAAAAGCCGCGGCCGAATAGCCCGCGCATCCAGAAGGAGAAGAAAGCTATGTCAGACCAAACTCCAAAACTAAACGTCTCGCGACGCGGCCTGCTTGGCGCGACCGCGACAGGCGCTGTGGTCGCCGCCACAGGCATGGGAAGCGGCCTTTTGTCCAGTACAAGCCAGGCTCGCGCCGCTGAGGGCGCGCATCTGGCCCCGGGCGAACTCGACGAATATTACGGCTTCTGGTCGTCAGGCCAGACCGGTGAGTTGCGCATCCTCGGGGTGCCTTCGATGCGGGAATTCATGCGCGTGCCTGTGTTCAACCGCTGTTCAGCCACCGGCTGGGGTCAGACCAACGAAAGCCTGAAGGTTCTGACCGAAGGTCTGACAGAAGAAACCAAGGCCTTCCTCGCGACGCAAGGCAAGGTCACCTATGACAATGGCGATCTGCACCACCCGCATATGTCCTTCACCGACGGCACCTATGACGGGCGCTATCTCTTTATGAACGACAAGGCCAACACGCGCGTGGCGCGGGTGCGCTGCGACGTGATGAAATGCGACAAGATCATCGAGATCCCGAACGCGCATGACATCCACGGGCTGCGGCCACAAAAATTCCCGCGCACAGGTTATGTCTTTGCCAATGGAGAACATGAGGCACCGCTCGTCAATGACGGTCAAATCCTTGATGATCCGTCACAATATGTGAACATCTACACCGCCATTGATGGTGATACGATGGAGATCGCCTGGCAGGTGATGGTGTCGGGCAACCTCGATAACACCGATTGCGACTATCAGGGCAAATACGCCTTCTCGACCTCCTACAACTCGGAAATGGGCATGACCCTTGCCGAGATGACCGAGAACGAACTTGATCACGTGGTGGTCTTCAACATCAAGGAAATCGAGGCTGGTGTTGCTGCCGGGGACTATCAGGAACTGAACGGTGTCAAAGTGCTTGATGGCCGGAAAGGGTCGAACAAGAACTATACCCGCTACATCCCGATCCCGAACTCACCGCATGGCATCAACACGGCGCCTGATGGTAAGCACGTGATGATCAACGGGAAACTGTCGCCCACCGTATCGGTGATGGATGTCACCAAGCTGGATGATCTCTTTGCCGACGCCATTGATCCGCGCGACTGTATCGTGGCCGAACCGGAACTGGGTCTCGGGCCGCTTCACACCGCTTTTGACGGGCAAGGCAACTGCTTTACCACGCTCTTCCTCGACAGCCAGGTGGTCAAGTGGAACATCGACAAGGCGCTGGCGGGAGAAGACCCGATTGTCGAAAAGATCGATGTGCACTACCAGCCGGGCCACAACTCAACTTCTATGGGCGAAACCAAAGAAGCCGATGGCAAGTTGCTGATCTCGATGAACAAGTTCTCGAAGGACCGGTTCCTAAATGTCGGACCGCTCAAGCCTGAGAATGAACAGCTCATGGATATCTCGGATGGTGGCATGACCTTGGTGCACGATGGCCCGACCTTTGCCGAGCCGCATGACAGCATCATCGTCCGTCGGGATATCGTGAACCCGGTCAATCTTTGGGATCGCAACGACCCGACATGGGAAGACGCCCGTATTCAGGCCGAGGCCGATGGCATCACGCTTGAGGACGGTGCCGATGAACCAATCAGGGATGGCAACAAGGTGCGGGTCTACATGATCTCGATCGCGCCCTCCTTCTCGATAGAGAAGTTCACCGTCAAACAGGGCGATGAGGTTACGATCTATGTCACAAACCTTGATGATATCGACGATGTGACCCACGGCTTCTGTCTGGCCAATTACGGCATCGCGATGGAGGTCGCGCCGCAGGCCACTGCCTCGGTCACCTTCACCGCGGAACGCCCAGGCGTGCACTGGTTCTATTGCCAGTGGTTCTGCCATGCGCTGCACATGGAAATGCGGGGCCGCATGCTCGTGGAACCGCGCGCGACCTGATGCGCGCGCTGGCGGTCATATGTATGGCCCTTGCTCCTCTGCCACTTGCGGCGGGGAAGATTGAGGTCTCTCCGGGTGGGCTGGCCGGTGCTCTGGCACGGGCTGAACCCGGTGACACTTTACGGCTTGCGCCGGGCAACTATACCGGGCCAGTTGTGCTTGATAAATCATTAACGCTGATTGGCACAGACGGCGTGCATATCGACGGCGGCGGTGAAGGATCGGTGATTACAGTCACAGCCGAGGACGTGACCATTCGGGGGCTGACCATCACCGGCTCTGGCGACAGCCATGATGGCATCGACAGCGGTGTTCAACTGAGCAAGACCGCCCATGGCGCAGTGGTCGAGGACAATGTGCTCAAGGGCAATCTTTACGGTGTCGACATTCATGGGGCGAAAAATTCCCGTGTCACCGGCAACGTGATCGAAGGCCAACAGCACGACCAAATGAACCGGCGGGGCAATGGCATTTATGTCTGGAACGCACCGGGGGCAGTTGTGGATGGCAATGATATCCGCTGGGGGCGCGACGGGATCTTCGTAAATTCATCGAAGAAAAATACCTTCACCAACAACAGGTTCCGCGACCTGCGCTTTGGGGTGCATTACATGTATGCCGATGACAGCGAGGTGTCGGGCAATGTCTCGATTGGCAATCACCTGGGTTATGCGGTGATGTTTTCCACCCGTGTAAAGGTCACAGACAACATCTCGATCAACGACCGCGATCATGGCGTGATGCTCAACTACGCCAACAGCAGCGAGATCACTGGCAACCTCGTGCGAGGTGGCCCGGAAAAATGCGCCTTCCTCTACAACAGCCACAAGAATGAATTCGAAGACAACCGGTTTGAGGGCTGCGATATCGGTATTCACTTTACTGCCGGCTCCGACCGCAATCGCATTGTCGGCAACGCCTTTATCGGCAACCGGACACAAGTCAAATACGTCTCCACCAAATGGGATGAATGGTCGGAGGATGGGCGCGGCAACTATTGGTCCGACTTTGCGGCCTATGACCTTGATGCAAATGGCGTGGCCGATGTGCCCTACCGGCCAAATGACAGCATGGATCATGTGCTCTGGACCCAACCTTCGGCCAAACTGTTGCTTGGCTCACCTGCGGTTCAACTTGTACGCTGGTCTCAATCAGCCTTCCCATCGCTATTGCCGGGTGGGGTGATCGACAGCCATGCTTTGATGAAACCGATTGAAATTGCAGTCCCCGAAGACTTGGAAGGGGGTGGATCATGACGGTTTTATCCTGCCGCGAAGTCACAAAATTCAGAGGCAAGACCCCTGTTTTGTCTTCTGTATCGCTGGATGTGGAGGACGGCGCGCGAATTGCCCTTTTGGGGCATAACGGCGCGGGCAAATCGACGCTGATCAAGATCATTCTGGGTCTCACAGCCCTTTCTGAAGGCAAGATTGAGATTTGCGGCCATGCACCGGGCAGTACGCAGGCGCGCGCCGATGTTGCTTACCTGCCCGAGGCCGTGGCGTTTCCCAACGCTCTGACCGGGCGTGAGATCCTCAATATGTTTGGCGCTTTATCCGGTCACAAAGGTTTGGACAGCGGTGCGCTGCTGGACCGCGTCGGCCTGAGTGAAGCGGCGGATGCACGGGTCAAAACATACTCCAAAGGTATGCGCCAACGTCTTGGTTTGGCGCAGGTTTTAATCGGTCAGCCGCGACTGGCCCTGCTTGATGAACCCACCAGCGGACTGGACCCGGTGTCACGTTACGACCTTTACGCCATAATCGACGAATTGGCCGCACAAGGCACCGCCGTTCTCATCGCAAGCCACGCCCTGACAGAGGTTGAGGCGAGGACCGACCGCATCGCCATTCTGCGCAAGGGAGAGCTTGTGGCCGATGACACGCTTGCCAATCTTGCCGCCACAGCCGGATTGCACACGACTGTGCGTGTGCGCGCCAGTGAAACGCTGGTCGCTGACCGTATTGCCGCGCAAACCGGTGGCGCGCGGATCAATGGCACATCGGTGGAAATCCATTGTGGCCCGGATCAGAAGATGGGCACGCTGCAAGCGCTTTTTGAAGGCGGTACTGATGTTGCGGATATCGACATCACGCCACCCGGTCTTGAAGAACTTTATCGCTATTACTCCGGGAGGCTGTCATGAGCACCCTCGCCCGCGTCACTGCGATCACCCGTGCCGAGAGCCTGATCTTACGGCGCAATCGGTGGCTGGTGATGGCCACGCTGATCATGGTGGCCTTTGCCCTCGCTCTCACCTTTGCCGGAAGCGCACCAACCGGCACTTTGGGTGTCGATATGCTGACGGTGTCAGTCACATCAATGACAACGCTTGCGGTCTACCTGATCCCGCTTCTGGCGCTTTTGATGTCCTTTGATGCCGTGGTTGGCGAAGCAGACCGCGGATCCCTTGGTCTTTTGCTCTCTTACCCGGCCAGCCGGGCGGAAATCCTGGCGGGCAAAGCTCTGGCGCATCTGACCGCACTTACGATTGCCTGCGTCGTTGGCTTTGGCGTTGCCGGAGTTGCAGCTGCCATTGCGGGCGGTGTCAGTGCTGAGAGCTTGATGGCTCTTTTACGCTTGATGGCCACGTCCGTGATACTGGGTGCGGTCTTTATTGCTCTGGGATACCTCGTGTCCTCACTGGCAAGCAGCTCTGCTGCGGCCGCCGGGATGGCCGCAGCACTTTGGCTTGTATTTGTTGTGCTCTATGATCTGGCCCTTTTGGCCAGTGTGGTGATTGATGGCGATGGCATGTTCACGCGGCATATTTTTCCCTGGGTAATGACGGCGAACCCGGCTGATGCCTTCCGGCTTTGGAACATCGCCGGGGCCGAAGGGGTTGCCATGGCTGCCGGCATGTCGGGTGTCGCCGACAGCCTGCCCAAATGGGCCGCGCCTGTGTCGCTTGTGCTCTGGCCTGTGATGGCCTTTTTTGCCGCGCGTTTTGCCTTTCGGAGGTTGGAACCATGAAACGGACTGTCCTCACTCTTGCCGCTCTGGCCTGTCTTGGGGCCTGCAAGGAAGAGATCGCCGAAATCCCGCAACCGATCGACATGAGCGTCGAGGCGGTCAGTTATTTTTGTCAGATGAGCGTGCTGGAACATGGCGGCCCCAAGGCGCAAATCCATCTCGAAGGCATGCCAGCGCCGCTCTTCTTTGCGCAGGTGCGTGACGCGATGGCCTTTCTCAAAAGCCCCGAGCGCGATCGCCGCGTCATTGTCA
Organism: uncultured Roseovarius sp.; assembly: GCA_947496175.1. Taxonomy (GTDB): domain Bacteria; phylum Pseudomonadota; class Alphaproteobacteria; order Rhodobacterales; family Rhodobacteraceae; genus Roseovarius. Next base: position 412,521 of record CANMBU010000003.1, on the reverse strand, counting down.
CCTATGTCAGCGATATGGGCGTGGCCAGTGACTGGCAAACACCAGGCATCGACAATTGGACCGTTGCGGACACCGCTGTGTTCGTGATCGAAGGCGGTATTCGCGGAGGAATGGGCGCGCCTGAGGTGGTGCCTTTCGCGGAAGAGGCCAAGGCCGAAGCCTTTGTCGCGCAGTATGGTGGGCGCATTGTGTCGCTGGAAGAGATCCCCGACGAGGTTGTCATCGGCCCGGTTGATCCCGATATCCCATTGACGGAGCCAACGTCATGAGCTGCTCCCGCCGACGTTTTCTGTCCATGTCAGCCGCCGCGTGTAGCTGTGCCGCCTTGCCTGCTCATGCTGCACCAGGCGCGAGCTGGCGTGGTATTGCACTTGGCGCTCCAGCCTCGTTGCGGTTGGTAGGCGTAACGGCCGACGAAGCGCGTCCCATCTTTGCTGCCGTGGAAGCCGAGCTTGGGCGGCTTGAGGGCATCTTTAGCCTGTATCGCCCTGCCTCTATGCTTTCCCAACTCAACCGTGATGGGGTTCTCGCAACCCCACCTCCGGATTTTCTGACAGTCTTGGCGCTCTCCGATCATTTGCACAAAACCAGCCAGGGTGCCTTTGACCCAACCGTACAGCCCATCTTTGACGTGACCGCACAGGCCACGAATGAGGGGCGCCAGCCATCACAGGAAGAATTGGATGTGGCGCGGTCCAAGGTGGGCTGGGCCGGTGTCGAATTTGACACCGGCCAAGTGAGCCTTCGCCGTGACGGTGCGGCTCTGACTCTCAACGGAATTGCCCAAGGGTATGTCACAGACCGGGTTGCGGATCTTTTGAGGTCGCATGACCTGAGCAATGTACTGGTCGATATGGGCGAGTTGCGCGCGCAGGGTCATGCCGTTGATGGTCGGCCATGGCGCGCCGGGATTCAGGCGCCGTCGGGTGAGATTGCAACCCGAGTCACACTCAGCGACCGTGCTTTGGCGACGTCAGCGCCATTTGGGACGCAAGTCGGCGCGTCTGGACATATCTTTGACCCCAGCACCGGGGCAAATCCAAAAGCACTTGAGGTTGTGTCCGTAACGGCACCAACCGCAGCGTTGGCGGATGGGCTGTCCACCGCGCTCTCGGTTCTGCCACCGGCAGATCATGCCGCCGCTATGGCGACCTTCGCAGATTGCAAAATTGTCTACCGCGCCTGAAGTGCGTCTTAAGCCACCGCGCGACTGAGTGCGCATTGCGCCCAAAGCTCTGAGAGCGCATTTGCCAGATGATCAATATCGGCCTCGGTGTGCAGGGGCGATGGCGTGATCCGCAGCCGCTCGGTGCCTTTGGCCACCGTGGGATAATTGATCGGCTGCACGTAGATCTGGTACTGCTCTAACAGTGTATCACTCAGGAACTTGGCTTTAAACGGGTCGCCCACCATCACTGGCACAATGTGGCTTGGGTTTTGCATATGCGGAATGCGTTGCTGGTCCAGGCGTGCACGCAGACGCGCAACATTCCTCCGCTGACGCATCCGCTCCATGTCTGATTCCATCAGGTGGCGCACACTGGCATTCGCGCCCGCCGCCAAGGCAGGTGGAAGTGCAGTCGTGAAAATGAACCCGCTGGCGAAACTCCGAATGAAGTCGCAAAGAGCAGCCGAGGCCGCCACGTATCCACCGAGAACACCGAAGGCTTTTGCCAATGTGCCCTCAATCACTGTCACCCGATGCGCCAGACCTTCGCGGTCCGCAATGCCACCCCCACGCGGACCATAGAGCCCAACGGCATGCACTTCATCCAAGTATGTCATCGCCCCATGCGCCTCGGCCACATCCAGAATTTCAGCCATCGGAGAGATGTCACCATCCATGGAATAGACGCTTTCAAACGCCACGATTTTGGCGCTCTCCTTGGGAAGGGCCGCGAGCTTGCGATTGAGGTCTTCGGGATCGTTATGCTCCCATATCACCTTGCGCGCCTTGGAATGGCGGATGCCTTCGATCATCGAGGCATGGTTCTTGGCATCCGACAGGATCGTGCAGTCGGGCAGTTTTGATCCGAGCGTTGAAAGACTGGCCCAGTTGGACACATACCCGGATGTGAACAAAAGCGCGGCTTCCTTGCCGTGCAGTTCCGCGAGTGTTTTTTCCAGCTCAACATGCAGATGCGCCGTGCCCGAGATATTGCGCGTGCCTCCGGCGCCGGCGCCGTCTTCCATCACCGTTTTGGCAATGGTTTCGCGCACCAGGGGGCTTTTGCCCATGCCGAGATAATCGTTGGAGCACCACACTGTCACGGGGCGGGTCTGCCCTTCAACATGCTGAATAGCTTGCGGTGCGTCCTCTACAGGGCGTTCCAGCTCGGCGAAAATGCGGTAATTGCCTGATGCCCGAAGATCATCCAACGCGGTGGTAAAGAAACGGTCGTAATCCATGATGGCTCTCCAGGCTGACTTATTTGAACTCAGAAAACCATCTGCACACGCTGCAGACCTTAACCAAGGTCAAGAGTCCGCTTCATCCATCAAATGCCGCGCCCATTTGCCCGAAGCCCAAGCCGCAGGCACACCAAGGATGATGCCGCCCATAACCGAGGTTTCCGGTGAAATTGCCGTCACGCCAATGGCTTGCAGCATCAGGAAGAGCAAAAAGAGATTGATTGCGACGGCCCCGGCGGCAAAGGGGTAAAGCAGAATGCTCAGCTTCCAGATGGGCCAACGGGCGTCACTCATGCAGCGGCCTTTTGACGTTGCAAAAGCGCGGCAATGAGGAATGGGATTTCGTCCCACGCTCCGATGGGCGGCAGAACTGGACCGGTGAAGCCCGCCGCGTCCAGCGCTTCTGGCAGGTCCTCCAGAACATGCCCAGCCCGTGCTGCAAAAAACGGCAGGACGATCGCCGGACCATCGACGGAGGCGGCCTCTTCCAATGAGGGGTCTTCATCGACATAGCCCACGCGCACATCGTGAAACGCGCCGTCTGTTTTCAAAACTGACACAAAGGCCTCTGTCGCCCTTGCCGGACGCGGATCAGATGGAGAGCCGTGAGCCGCCACCACAAGTGTGGTGTCCTGCTCGGGCAGTCCCAGCGTAGAGATTTCGGTTCGCACCCTGCGCAGCGCCAGATCCGGCAGCTTTGCGTTTAACCCCAAAGGTGTCAGCGTCGTCCACGCCGTCAGCCCCGCCTTGGCCAGCCGGTTTTGCAAATTCGTTGAGACAAACCAGCCATCGGTCATGAACTGCGGAAAGACCATCGGAGCGCGAAACCCTGAAACGGCAGCCTCCAGCGCGCCGGGTTTGGCCAGTGTCGTGCCGCGCACGTCCGCTCCCGTCCGCGCACCCACGCGTGTGGCAAGGCGGCGCACAAAACGCTCTTGCGGTTCGGGATCAGAGGGCGAGCCATGCGAAACGATCAAAAGCTCAGTGGCTTGTCCCGGCAGAAAAGGTAATCTTGTTGAATACATTGTATTTTCCTGATGGTTTCACCATTGGCAGCCGCTTGATTTCCTCCAGCGTTGCTGCGTCATAGACAATCACCGCGCCGTCCTCGTCCCACAGGCTGACCAGCACGTATTTGCCGTATCTGTCAAACTCCACATGCGCCGCGGTTTTACCCGGCGCGGGGCGCAGGGTTTTCACGATCTCCAGACTTTGCTTGTCGATCACGTGCATCACGTCACGGTTGGGGCCAAAGAACACATCTGCCCACAGGTAGTTCGAATTCACATGGCTTCTGAGAAAGAAACCGGGGCCTTCAGTGGTGATCTGATCCACCGTTTCCCAGGTTTCCATGTCAATGACCGACAATACCCCATCGCGCAGATGCGGCGTGGCCATGACCGTGGTGCCGTCTCGTTCCCACGTGATGCCAGAGCCCAAATGCGGCATACCGGGCAGATCGAGATCGGCAATCTTGTGACCAATCACCAGATCAACCACCTGACCGCCCTGCCCGTCCCGCGACGCGCCCATGACGTATTCATAGTCCTGGCTGAAGAAGAAATCGTCGAGCACATCAGGCAACGTGATCTGCCGCACCGGGAACGACTCGTCATAGCCCAAGGGCCCTTCGTCACGGAAGTCATGCACAAAGCCATAGAATGGCGGGTCTTCCCCATAGAAAACTTCCCAAATCTCGGGCACATCCTTGAGCGCCAGAACGAAGCTTTCTCTTGGTGGGGCCTGATAAACCGCAGAGACGCGACTGGCCTCGCCGTTCTTGCCGACAATATCCTTGACCTCGGCGACGCTCAGATCTTCGGTCGACAGGATGGTCAGCGTCATCGGCAGGTAATTCGCGACAGCCAGCCATTTACCATCGCCGCTCATCGCGATGTTGCGGCTATTCACACCAGCGCGCACGCGCGCGACCTCGGACATGTTCCAAAGATCAACCTTTTGCACCCAGCCATCGCGGGACATCACAAAAACATATCGGCCATCAGGGCTGAATTTCGGGCCACCATGCACGGCCAGAGGCGTGGGCAGGCGATTCAACACCTCCAACGTGTCACCATCCAGAACGCTGATGTGGTGATCGCCAGTTTCCACCACGACAAACAGGTTCAGTGGATCAGCTTTGTGCTCTGGCCCGGCGGGTGCGATGTAGTCCTCATTTTGAACAAGCGTGCTTTCAATCTTTGCCGCATCCCAGACCGGGATTTCAGGCAGAGGTTCATGCAGGAACGCGGCCAGTGTCGCGATATCCTTGGTCGAGAGCTGATCCCCAAAGGCGGGCATCTGCGTGGCATCCCGACCATGTGTGATCACCGCCTCAAGCTTGTCGCCCTTCAACCGGCGCAGGCTTTCGGGGATAAGCGCCGGACCAAGCCCGCCCAACCGGTCATCGCCGTGACACACCGCGCAATGGGTGGCAAAGAGGACCTCGGGCTCTGCCGCTGCAACAACACTGCCCAAAGCGCTGAAAACGCTAGTAAAAACGATGCTGCGGATCATATTTTTTCCCTTTGAACGTGGTCACTTCCAGACGTGGCATGTCCGCATCGACACCAATCTCGGCGTCGTTGAGATAACAGGCCGGATCCTCCGCCCACGGGTTGCCGGTCAACTGCAAGGCGCGAATACGGGTGTTGCCACCGCAAACATCCTTGTGCGCACAAGCGCCACAGCGCCCTTCCAAGGGGCGGGGTCGCGTGCGCAAAAGCGCCAGCATTTCATCATTGCCGGTCCAGAGTTCCGTGAACGGCGTCTGTTTGACATTGCCGATCGTGTAGTCGGACCAATAGGTATCGGGGTGCACCTTGCCGGTGGGGTCGATATTGGCCACGCCCACACCCGAGGAATTGCCGCCCCAGGCCACCAGGTGCTTTTCAACATGCTCTGCCTGCTCTTCGGCAAAGTTGTCTCGCACCCAATTGAGGAACAGCACGGCATCGGCGTCATTGTTGCCGGTCACAACCTCAAAGTGCCGTCCCTCTTTCAACGCGCGCCAGGCTCGGTCAATCAGCAGGTTCACAGCGTTGCGCGCCCGGATATGCCCGGCATCCTCACCGCGGTTTTTGTTACCCCGCCCGGCATAGACCAGATGGGACATGTAGAACTTGTCGATGCCTTCCGCCTCGCAGAGATCAAGAATTTCAGAGAGTTGTTCGGCGTTTTCATCTGTGGGTGTAAACCGCAGACCAACCTTGATACCAAGCTCTTTGCAGTTTTGAACACCGGTCAGAGCCTCTTCAAAGGCCCCCTCTTTGCCGCGGAACCAGTCATTGGTTTTGCCCACACCATCAATGGAAATACCCACATAGTTGAAACCGATCTCGGCAACCTTCTGTGCCACCTCGCCTTCAATCCTGGTGCCATTGGTTGAAAGCGCCAGATACCGGAACCGCTTGCGTGCATAGGCCGCAATCTCAAAGAAATCGGGGCGCGACAGAGGCTCACCGCCGGACAGGATCAGCGCGGGAAGTTTGAACCCGGCCAGATCATCGAGAACCTCGATGACTTTCTCTGTGCTCAGCTCTCCGGGAAACGGCACGTCCGCAGACGTCGTGTAACAGTGGCGGCATTTCAGATTGCATCGCCGCGTCAGGTTCCAGATCACCACAGGGCGCACGTCGTCGCGTCTCTGACGCACGGGTGTCGGTGTGATCAATTGCTCCATATATTGCGACAATCGGAACATCAGGCGGCTCCTTTCTTCAGGCGCAGGCCCGTTTTCTTCAGGATTTCGGTGGAATAGAGAATGTCGGACGCGCGGCAGGCGTCGCCGAGCAATTCGGCAATCCGGCCTCGTTTTTCCTCAACCTCATCACGGTTGCTGCCGTGCACCATGGCAAAGAGGTTGTAGGGCCAGTCGGGCAAGGCACGCGGGCGCAGGTAGCAATGCGTGACCTCCTCCATGGCCCCCACAAGCGGACCGATCTCTTCGGCGATGCTGTCGTCAACGTCCCACACGGACATGCCGTTGGCCGTCATGCCGAGCTTGTAGTGGTTCGGCGCAATACCGATGCGACGGATAACTCCGCGCGCCTTGAGCGCACCAAGGCGGTCGATCACCTCTGTCTCGGCCACGCCAAGATCTTTGGCAATCGCGGCATAGGGTGCAAGCACGAAAGGCAACCCGCCTTGACAGGCGGCAATCAAACGGCGGTCTTCGACACTCAGGCTCATGCTGCCACCCGGAAGCCCACGAAGAACTCCTTTAGCTTGGGGAAGCGGAACACGGTGAGGCCAGTAGCCACTTCGATGGCATCGGCGGCCTCCGTAATCCCGGATTCGGTTTCGGTGGCCAGCACGAACCACATATTCAGCCGATGCGTGCGCTTGTAATTGTGCGCTACTTCGGGGAACGCATTCACCGCCTCGGTCACAGTTTCAAACTGATCTTCAGGCGCTGCAATGGCACACAAGCAAAACGCGCCACCCATCGCAGCGGCATCCAGAAAAGGGCCAAACCGGGTGATCACACCTGCGTCTTTCATCGCAGAAAGGCGCGCGATCAACGCGTCTTCGCTAAGGTCAAGCGTCTGTGCGAACTCTGCATAGGGACGAGAAGACAGCGGAAAGCCCCCTTGCAGCGTGTTGATGATCTGGCGATCTATGTCGTCTAGAGTCATGCGTTTTCCTTCCTGTCGATCAGCGCACCAGTTTGTTTGAAGCATCGGGAGCTGAAGAGAACTTTGTAGGGATAGCCTGTGAGACCTGCGCGCACCCGTGCCAATGATAGAACATCGAGTGTTTCGGCCCGGCTGCGACCGTGGATCATGCAGTAGAGCGTGTAAGGCCAAACATCGGGTGCGGGCCTGCGTTCGTAACAGAGCGTCACACCGGGTACTTTGGTCAGGGCAGCGCCTTTCTCAAGGATCTCATGTTCGGGCACATCGAAAACGCACATCGCGTTTGACCGCCATCCCAGCGGACGGTGGCGCACAATTAAGCCAATCCGGCTCAGGATCCCGGCCTGTGCGAGAGAGCGCACCCGGCTCAATACATCTGCCTCTTCGCGACCCAGAGTTTTGGCCAGAACGGCAAAGGGCCGTTCCACAGGTTCCAATCCTTCAGAAAGGGCTTGCATCACCGCGCGATCCCCCTCTCGCAGGGGCACGCTGTCATCTACTGGCTGTGGCGCGGGCATCTGGCCTTTGCCATCCAGTGCAAAACCGAGATCGACATTGAATGGGCGAATCAGACGCAGGTCCAGGACACGCAATCCGGTACGCACCGCGATTTGTGCCAAAGCGTCATCCACAAAAGCCCGCGTTGGCCCAGTGGCCACGAACCAGATGTTCCACTCATTCTCGCGCTCATAGGAATGGTTCACACCTTCGACTGAGTTGATGATTTCGGCGGTCTCTTCGATGTACCCCAGAGGCGCCGCTATAGCGGCCAGTGTACTTGCCGCGAGTGTGTTGGGGCGACACGTGCCGCCAACCCGGCTGATTGCGCCCACATCAAGCAGCGACTTGAGCCGACGAATGACATCGCTTTCCTGAGTTTTGAGGTCATCGGCGATGATCTGAAACGGGCGCGGCACCAGCGGCAAGGCGCGTTGCCAATCGTTCATCAGTTTCCAATCCAGATCGTCGAGATCCATTCAGAGCCTCCTAGAGCCCGATCTTGTGCGCTCTTGCAGTGAAAAATATGCCCGAAGGCGTGTCGGCGGGGATTTCGCCAAGCTTCTCGAATGTGCGCGTGTCATAGACGTCGATGCGGTTCGCATCACGCACGGAAAGCCACACCTGATGCCCGCGCGGTGTGAATTCCATATGCAGCACGGCAGGCCCTGGTGTGAGCGTCTGAATGACCTCGCCGGTCAGGCTGTCGATGACTTCGACCGTGTCATTGTTGGGATGGGCATAATTCACCCAGACATGCCGGCCATCCGGGCGCGCGACGGCAAAAATGGGCTGGCCATGGGTGTCGGTGCGCCCGATCTCTTTCAGGTTTGCGGAATTGACCCAAAGCACCTGATGATGCCCCACAGCGGGAAGCACAAAGCGATCCCCGGCCAATGCCCAACCTTCCAGATGTGGCATCTTGTACACCGGCAGGTCTTGTTGACCCTTCCCGTAATCCGCAAGGATTTTTTGCGGCTGAGGTGTGTCGTCCCACAGATCAAACGCCGTCAGCCCGTCCTCGCCAAACAGGCCGACAATGTAACGGCGGCCATTGGCGGTAATCAGGGCGTCATAAGGATTGACACCGACATTGCCGAATTTCTCAACCTGCATCTCGTCGCCAGAGAGATCGGCAATCCATGTCTCACCGGCATCCCAGAGCGAAAACACAAACTTGCGCCCCGGCGCATCGACCAACCCGATGGTTTTGGAGCCGGTGGGCAGATTAGCCACAAGGTCCAATGTTTCGGCGTCGAAGATTTTCACGCCACCCGGTTCATAATTCGATACCGCAATCAGCGCCCCATCATCCGAGATGGCGCCGCCAATGGAATTGCCCGCCTGGATGACGCGGTTGGCGATGCTTTGTGTGACAAGATCGAGCTTGGTCAGCCCCCCGTCGCGGCCAAACACATAGGCAAACTGCTGATCAGGTGAAAAGACGACGCTGGCATGGCTGAGATCACCGAACCCTTCGACCCGCGCAACTGTACCCATCTCGGACTGATCCACGATTAAAACCGATCCGGTGGCGCGTTCAACGACAACTCCCAGATCACCGGTGGCGACAACGCGCTCTTGGGCAGCCACAAGGCCACCCATCAGGACAAAAAGAACATTCAGAAACACCTTCATCGCTCTCGTCCTTGCAGGTAGTCGGCGATCCACATCGCCTCGCTTTCGGTCATGACCTGCCGCCAGGGGGGCATCGCAGTGCCCGGAATGCCATCCAGGATGATGTCGCGCAGATCCTCACGGTCGAAATGCTGCATCACCTCAGGTGTGATTGGTCGACCTAAACCACCCTTGAGCGTCAACCCATGACAGGATCCGCAATCCTGAAGCACCAGTCGTTCCAGCTCGGCCGGGGCGCGATCCGTTTTCGTGTTGGCCAACGCCGCTGCGGCAAGCCCACATGTCATAAGAAACACCCAAGCAAGCCTAGCCATGGCCCACCCGTCCAAGCTCGGCCTCCAGAGGGACTGCCAAATCGTCGGCCAGTTCAACCACCCGGCCAATCACCATGAGCGTAGGTCGCCGTTTGTCGATTGTGGCGGCTGTTACGCCCAACCCGGCCAATGTTGTGAAATGACGTTCCTCGGTCGGTCGGGTGCCATCGACGACAAGCATCACTGGCATTTCTGCTGACAACCCACCGACCATCAAGCGGCGTGCAATCTCTGCTGCATGGCCCCGGCCCATATAAACTACCAAGGTTGTATCGGGGTCGGCCAGACCTTCCCAATCCAGATCAAGATCATGCCCGGCCCGGCAATGCCCTGTCACAAGCCGCACGCCTGTGGCCAGTCCGCGATGGGTCAGTGGCACACCTGTTGTGCTGGCAATGCCTTGTGCGGATGTGATCCCAGGAACAACGGTGTAAGGCACACCAGCATCCCGCAACACTTCCGCTTCCTCCGACCCACGACCAAAGACGTAAGGATCTCCTCCTTTGAGGCGAACCACCTTTGAAAAGCGCGTCGAAAGCGAGACCAAAAGCGAATTGATGTTCGGTTGCGGAAACGGATGATGATCCGGCGCTTTTCCCACATCAATCATCTCAGCCTCCGGACTGACCAGGTTGAGAATGGGTTGCGAGACAAGCCTGTCATAGACCACCACATCCGCGGTTTCGATCAGCCGCAAAGCTTTAACCGTCAACAGATCAGGATCGCCCGGCCCTGCGCCAATCAGATACACGTGGCTTTGAATACGAACGGCTGGCATTGGCATGTCCTTGTCAAATCTGTGTAAGACGCCCCGCCCAAAGCGGGATGACATCGCTGTGCGCACATTGAAAAACAAAAACGATTCCAGTGAGAACGAGGCAGAACTTGTCATGTGCTTGAGGCAATGAAATCCCGGTTCTCTCTGGCATCCTCCCAACGTGCAATTCTTGTCTAATATGCGTAGCGAGAGGCGGCTCCGAGCTTCCTTGACTTATGTTAAGAGACTTGCCCACGCCGCTTGCAATGACATCCATCTCATCGCGTCTTGACTTTCGTTAAGGCCCCGACCGCGCGCCTTGCTCATTTTCTGTGCAACCCCTGTCACTACAGAAAGGAGCCCCGGATGAGCGAAGTTCTGACCAAGTCCATGGCCCGAAACATTTTTTATGGTGGGTCACTCTGTTTCATTGCGATCTTTGTTGGGCTATCGATCCATTCGCACCGGTATATTGTCACCACGTCCACCGCAGATGCGGAACTCACGGAGGCTGTCGCAGAAGGCAAGAAAGTCTGGGAGCGGCACGCCTGTATCAACTGTCACACGCTTCTTGGCGAAGGCGCCTATTTTGCACCCGAAGTGGGCAATGTCATGGAACGTTGGGGGGTCTTGGATGATCCCGAAGCCGCGTTTGAAGTTCTGGACGGTTGGATGTCCTCACAGCCCTCAGGCATCGAAGGCCGCAGGCAGATGCCTAATTTCGGCCTGAGCGAAGAAGACACCCGAAATCTGGCTGAATTCCTGCTTTGGACCAACAAAATCAAGACGCAGGACTGGCCCCCGAACGACGCGGGCTAAGGAGGGACAAAAGATGAAATATCAAACTCAAAAAATTGCCATGGCCTACTTCATGGTCGCCATGGCCCTCTTTGCCATCCAGGTTCTGGGCGGGTTGCTGGCGGGTTGGATCTATGTGATGCCCAACACGCTCTCTGAGCTTCTGCCCTTCAACACTGTGCGTATGCTACACACCAATTCTTTGATTGTCTGGCTGCTTTTAGGCTTTATGGGCGCGACCTACTTCATCCTGCCTGAAGAAACCGAACAAGAGATCCACTCCACTACTGCGGCCTATGCGCAGTTGGGCATTCTGGTTCTGGGCACACTGGGCGTGGTCGTTACCTATGTGTTCAACCTCTTTGAGGGGCACTGGCTCCTGGGCAAGGAAGGCCGCGAGTTCATCGAACAGCCTGTTTGGGTCAAGCTTGGCATCGTCGTGGCCGGGCTTCTCTTCCTTTACAACGTCACAATGACAGGTCTGAAGGGCAAGAAGACGGCCATCAGCAACGTTCTGCTGCTTGGGCTCTGGGGGCTGGTTTTGCTGTTTCTCTTTGCCTTCTACAACCCTGAGAACCTCGCACTGGACAAACAATACTGGTGGTACATCGTGCACCTTTGGGTCGAAGGCACCTGGGAGCTTGTGATGGCGTCCATTCTGGCCTTCCTGATGCTCAAACTCACCGGTGTGGACCGCGAGATCGTGGAGAAGTGGCTCTATATCATCGTCGCCACAGCGCTCTTTTCGGGCATCCTTGGCACCGGTCACCACTATTACTGGATCGGCACGCCGGGCTACTGGCAGTGGATCGGTTCGATCTTCTCCTCACTTGAGATCGTGCCCTTCTTTGCGATGATGGCCTTTGCCTTTGTCATGGTCTGGAAGGGCCGCCGGGATCATCCGAACAAAGCCGCCCTGCTCTGGGCCTTGGGATGTGCCACGCTGGCTTTCTTTGGCGCAGGCGTCTGGGGCTTTCTGCACACGCTGCACGGGGTGAACTACTACACCCACGGCACGCAGATCACCGCCGCGCACGGGCACCTGGCTTTCTTTGGCGCCTACGTGTCGCTGAACCTGGCGATCTTTACCTATGCCTTCCCGATCCTGTTCAACCGGGATCCGTACAATCAGGTGCTGAACATGGCGTCCTTCTGGATGATGGCCGGCGGCATGACTTTCATGACCTTCGTGCTGACCTTTGCAGGCACTGTGCAGACCCATCTGCAACGGGTTCAGGGTGACTACTTCATGGATGTGCAGGATCAGCTCGCCATCTTCTATTGGATGCGATTTGGCTCTGGCGTGATCGTGGTGCTGGGGGCTTTGGTCTTCATCTACTCAATCTTAGTGCCACGCAAAGAGATCATCACGCCATCTGATGAAGATGCGACGGTGGTGGCGGAATGAACGTGGCCGCGACACCAATAGCGGAAGGGGCGCAAGACGCCCCTTTCTATCTTGAACAAGGGCCGGAATGCGCCCTCTTCGAGACCGCCTATCGCCATCAGATGCCGCTCTTGCTCAAAGGCCCAACAGGCTGTGGCAAGACCCGGTTCGTGGCGCATATGGCCGCAAGGCTGGGCCGGCCGCTCTACACAGTGGCCTGCCATGACGACCTGACAGCCGCTGATCTGATCGGGCGCTATCTTTTGAAAGGCGGCGACACAGTCTGGGCCGATGGGCCGCTCACGCGCGCGGTGCGTGAGGGTGCGATTTGTTACCTCGACGAGGTGGTCGAGGCGCGCAAGGACGTCACCGTGGTGCTGCACCCGCTCACGGACGACCGGCGCATCCTGCCCATCGACCGCACCGGAGAGACGCTGGAGGCTGGCCCCGGTTTCATGCTCGTGGCGTCCTACAACCCGGGCTATCAGAATATCCTGAAAACGCTCAAACCCTCCACACGACAGCGTTTCCTGTCCCTGACCTTTGATTTTCCGCCAGCAGAGCAGGAAATCCGGATTGTCACACAGGAAAGCGGGCTGGACGAGAGCTGCGCCAAGGGGCTTGTCCGCCTTGCCGGAAAGCTGCGTGGTCTCAAGGGGCAGGATCTGGAAGAAGGCGTGTCCACCCGGTTGGTCATCTACGCTGCCTCGCTGATGGCGCATGGCACACCGGTGGAACAGGCTATTGAAACAGCCATGATCGAGCCGCTCACGGACGATGACGACGTCAAGCAAGGGCTGCGCGACATCGTCACGGCGGTCTTCGGCTAACATCATGGAAGGGTTTGAACCCTGGGAGCCGGAGGAAACCGTTGGCAAGCTTTGGCACGCCTGGGCCGCCGGCTTTGATGCGCCGCCTGTATCCCCTGAAGCCGCGGTTTATCTGGAAGATGAGGTGGGTCGCCTCTCTGTCCTCTTTCGCGGTCTGGGCGGTTCGGCTTCGGTCGAAATCCGCGCCTGCCCGCGTCGCTTGTCGCAGCATCGCCTGTCGTGGCGGCGAAAGCTTGGCACAGTCGCGGAAGAGGTTGAACAGTCGAGCTTTGATGGCGAAATCCTGCGCCTTCCCTCGGAGATCACAGCCTTTGACGACCCGGCCCTGAACCGTGCCACTTACACTTGGACCACCGCGATTGCCGCCTTTGCCACGCATTTCCCGGCTGCGGGTCAGGATGCACTGCAAACAGACATTTGGCACGTGGCAACTGTGTTGCAGGCTATTCAGGAGGCCGAAGCGCAGTGTCCGGGGTTAATCCCCCTCGCCCGGCGATTGGCAAAAGCTTATCTCAAACGCCGCCCCGTTTCTCGTCTGCCCCGTGCTGAGGCCACTTTGGAAAGTACGCTGCGTCATCTCTTGGGCACACCCGACCCCACTCCGGCGGTTCTGGCGCTTGGGACCGCGTTGAAGACCCAAGATGCAATGCTTTCGGACCTTGTCGCCCCGCGCCGGTACAAGCCAATGCGACCTGTGCCTTTCTGGCCTGTGCTGGTCCCGCCCGAAACCACGCGCGTGCCACGGTCCGAAGACCCCGATCAGGGCCAAAACAACGAAAACAAGCAGGAAACTGTTGAGAAAAGCCTGAAAGGCAGCCGCAAACAGTCTGATCTGTCAAATCGTCAAGACAGCCTGATCCTGCACAAGTTCGAGGCGATCTTGAGCTTTGCGGACTATCTCAATCTCAACCGCCGTGTCGATGACGATGACCCCGAGGCGGCCAAGAAGGCGCTCGATGACCTTGACGAGCTCGCGCTTACGGATGTGTCCAAGGCCCCCAAAACGCGCTTCAAGCTGCATCTCGACCTTGCAGCGGAAGACGTCAATCGCGAGGCGGTCGCGGGGAAATTCACTTATCCGGAATGGGACACGCGGCAAAAACGGTACATCAAGGACCACTGTGCCGTTTTTGAGAGTGTCATAGAGCAAGAAGCCGAACCTCCACCATTCGATGCGGCAGCTCAGCGCCGTATCCGTCGCGTGCGCCGTCAGTTCGAGGCGTTTCGTCCGCGCCCCCTCACCATCAACGGACAGGTGGACGGAGATATGCTTGATCTCGACGCGGTGATGCGCGCCCGGGCCGACCTCAAGGCCACAGGTGATCCGCGCGACACGCTCTGGTGCCGCACCCAAAGCGAAGCACGCGATCTGGCGGTATCCATCCTACTCGATACGTCCCGTTCGACCGAGAGCGCCGTGACCGGACGTACGGTGCTTGATATTGAACGAGAGGCCCTGACCGCCCTGGCCTGGGGTCTGGAGGCCTGTGGAGATACGCTGGCCATTCACGGATTTTCGTCACTTCGTCGCGAACGGGTTTACGTGAACGAGGTCAAGGATTTCGACACGCCCATGGGGATGTTGATCGAACGGCGCCTCGCGGCGCTCAAGCCTGGGTTCTACACGCGGCTGGGCGCGGCGATCCGTCATGTGTCAAGCAAACTGCAAAACCGCAATCAGGCGCGACGCCTGTTGATCGTGCTCACCGATGGCAAACCGAACGATCTGGACCACTACGAAGGACGTCACGGCATCGAAGACACCCGCATGGCCATCCGCGAGGCGCGGCGTCAAGGTCAGGCGGTCTTTGGGATAGCCATTGATCCCAAGGGCCAAAGCTGGTTCCCGCGCCTCTTTGGCACCGGCCACTACGCGGTGATCGCACATCCCGACAAACTGACCATCGCCTTGCCGCAACTTTATCGCCAACTTGTCGGAGGTGGAGGATGACCTCCGCAACCGCTGCCAAGGGCCTGCCCGGCGAGTTGATGATGTGGGTTCTGATTTTTTCCGAACTGGCCGTCTTTGGCGCGGGTTTGGCCATTTTCCTCGCCTTGCGCATTTTCGATCCAGATGGTTTTGCCCACGCACAAACCGCGCTTTTACCTGCCCTTGCAGGGGTCAACACGATCGTTTTGATCACGTCAGGCTACATGGCAGCACTTGCCATGAAATTTCCAGACAGGGCGCGACGCCTTTTGATTGGCGCGGCCATGTTGGGTGTCGTATTCCTCATCCTCAAAGGTATGGAGTTTCAGCACAAAGTCGACCTCAAGATCACCTTTGAAACTCATGATTTCTTTATGTTTTACTATCTTTTGACCGGATTTCATGCAGCGCATGTTCTGGCAGGGATTGGCATTCTGCTTCTTGTGGCCAAAACTCGGGTTGCTGCCCATATCCAAACCGGCGCCGCTTTCTGGCACATGGTCGATCTGGTGTGGATCCTGCTCTTTCCTGTGATTTATCTGCTATGACCGCGCTGGACCGAGCCTGGCTGGGACTGGCCCTTCTGTCCTCAGTAACCACCATTGTCGCGCTGAGCCCGCTCTCTGCGCCCTGGAGCGGGGCTTTGATCCTGATCTTTGCCTGGGCCAAGGCCTGGTTGATTTTTCTGTGGTATCTCGAACTGGCCGACGTGCCGGTCTGGCGCGGCGGGATTCTATTTGGGCTTGGGCTATTTTCGCTGCTGCTTTTTGGGCTTTACGTCATCGGCACGTTGGTTTGAGTGTCAGGCCGCCCGCACCGCCAATTCGAGATCTTCGGGAAGATCAAATTCTGCCAAAACACGGCTTCGCGCACCGTCTGACAGTTTCCGCGCTGTCTTGGCCACGATATCGACCACTTTCTCGAAAGGGTGCTTTTCGGCAAAGGCTGCGAAGTAAAACTTAAGAAAGACCATGCAGATCACGTCCTCAAGCATTTGCACTTCCGGATCGCGTTTGATCCCTTCCTTGCGCAAAAGCACACCGACGCGTGCACAGCTTTCCGCGTCATACCCTGCATCCACCATGAGACCCGCCAGCCTCTCGCCATGGGCGCGCCCCTGATCCCGCCGCCAGGTCAAATACCCGGCCCGGCCTTCGGGATAATCGCTGCGCGAAATCTTCCAGCGCTCGATATGCTGACCGCGCACGGCGATCTTGAGCACGTCCGACACCTCATCACCGAACAGCCGGTCAAGCTCAGCACTCATGCGCTGACCGTAGAGCTGCGCTTCGGGCACCATTTGAGTGCCATCAGGGTCAAGATTGGGATCGGTTGCATTCACAGCGTCAATCGCCTGCAACACCTGGTTCAGTTTGTCAGGCATGTTTTCTGGCTCCATGAATATGAGGGGTCTTCATCTGCGAATTCCATCAGGCGCTCGACCGAGGAAATTGTTGCGCGGTTTTTGATAATTTTCACACCATGCGGCTCAAGCCGCCGAAAGGAACGGGACAGCGATTCAGGCTTCATACCAAGCCAACTTGCAATCAGCACCTTGTCATAGGGCAAAAGAACCGTGCATTCACCGGTTTCTTCTTTGCAAAGACCCAGCAGGAAATCGGCAATGCGCTGCGTGCCGGTGTACGACTTAAGCTGTTCCAGTTGGTCTACCAGATCACGATTGCCTTTCATCATGACCGAAAACAACGCCCGACAAAACGACAGGTTGGTTGCCACGGCCTTCCACAGATCCTGACAATCGAATTGCAGCAGACGGGCTTCAGATACGGCTTCCGCACCGGTCGCATAGACCTCATCGCGGATGGCCGCGACTTCGCCAAAGCACTGTCCGCGGGTTAAGACCGCAACGACCGCTTCGCTGCCGCAAGGTGACATCCGGTAGAGCTTGACCCACCCATCAATGACTATGAACATGCTGTGCGCGCGTTCGCCTTGAAGATGGATAGACGCACCGCGCCCGATGTCCTTGACGCGCCCTTTCGTAAGCAATCGGATGGCGTCCTCTTCCGGCATTGACCGAAAGACAGGAGCGCGCAGCGCGATATTCTTCAACGATTTCATTCGGTCTCTCGAACCTTCCCGGCCTTATTTTTTGGCCCTAGCACCGGGTGTTCTCCCAAGGCGCTCCAGATGATTTCACGATAAACGAATCACATATTACCGCGTCGGTCCTTGACTTTTTTCAAGACCAAAAAAATTTTGTGGTTTGCTTGTTTCAGACCAAAACGTTTCGCGATCGTCTGTGTGTCAGGGTTATCGCGAAACGCTTTACTCGCCCGTCACGGTCACCATGCCGATCATCTCTTGTGTCTCCCAATGGGGGCCACACAGGTATTTCTGAGGATCACCAGGGACGAGGAAGGTAAATTCAATCGAGTCTTCGGGAAAAGCCCGATCAGACTCCGGCTCTCCTTTCACGATCACACTGTGACTGGTGCGCTTGTCGACATTGACCCAACGCACGGTCGTGCCCACCGGGATCGTGATCTCGCGCGGGCAGAAGCTGTATTTATACATGGTGACAACTGTAACACCTTCGGCCTCCGCGGACGGGGCACCGAACATCTCGACATACCGCTCTTCGGCCTCTGCACAAAGCTCGGCCTGCGCGTCTGATGCAAACGCCCCCGTACTCGCCAGTGTCAAAAGAGCCGTCAGACAGAGTGCCCGTCGCATGGAAAATTCTCCCCTATTGCTGCACCACGTTGATCTGGGCTTCGGCATTGTCCAGAGCCATGCTTGTGTCCAATGTTACATGATGGAACCGCGCCGCGGCGAAATCATCGTGAATGGCAAAGCCCACTGTGTAGGTCTGTCCCGGTTCAAGTGGCACGTCGCCCGCACCGCCCGCCAGTGGTCGCGAGAATGTCACCGTCCATTGCCCCGCTTCAAGCACAGCTGAGGCGGCCATTTCACCCTCGTTTTGCACCCGGCGCTCGAGCAGATAACCATTTGACGATGATCCATCCGCATAGACCCGCAGCAAATCAAGGAACGTTCCACCTTCCAGATAAGCGGCTATTTCTTCCGCTGGCTTGAGCAGATCCCAACCGCCTTGGGGCTTGCCACCACGCCCACGAATTTCGATATCCGATCGGCTTTCGGAAAGGTATTTGGTGATCGTTTCTGTCGCCTCAAGACGGCCCGCCACATCACCGTTGGCGGCAATCGCCTCGGCACCGGGGTCAAAGGGCATGTAGGTATTATCTGCGTGGCACGAGGCCCAGCATCCGACCTGTTCGCCCATCTCAATACCCGTACCAGCAATCATCATAGCGACTTTGATCTGGTTGTCGGGATCCATCTTGCCACCATCCACAAATGGTGCGGGATTGTGACCGGCATCCGGCCAGGACATGCGGAAATAGACGGTGTCTGCATCATGCGTGGCCTGAAGCGTTGCGTTGATAAAGCCACGTTTGCCCGGGATGGGCGTTGGCTCAATCTCGGTCTCGGCGCCTTGCACCAGCTTGTCGCCGATGGTTTCCAATTCGGCCGCGTGGCACGTGGTGCATTTGTCACCGCCTTTGGTCAGCGGACGCGCCCCGCCGTGCTGTTTGCCGTTTTGCACCCATTCAAAGCTGGCCTGTCCAGGGTAGAACAGCGTCAGGTCTGTTGCGGCAACATTGGCCCAATCAACACCAGGGGCCACATCTGTCCCGCCTCCGCCGCTGGCAGCTGCGGTATCGGTTTCTCCACCTTCGCTGGTGGCCGCTTGCGTGCCGTCTGCTTCGATCTTGGCGCGCTCATCAGCGCGCGCCGCATCAACAGCTTCGGCGATCTGTGCCATCATCGTCTCGCGCTGCGCTTTCTCGTCCGCCTTTTTAGCAGCCGCTACTTCGGCCTCTTGGGCCGTGATCTTCTCAAGCGAGGCCAGATACTCGGCCGGGATCTCACGTATGAAATCCGGATTTGGCGCTTCCAGTTCTTCCAGATAGTCTTCGTCCGCCCGGTCGCGCAGGTCGGAATGCGCAATGCCTTTGTGACAATCGATACAGGTTTGCCCTGCTTCCATCGCGTTCAGGTGCTGCTGACGCGCGCGCGGCTTTTGAAACTCAGGCAGCATAGAATCAAAGTGGTGACAGTTGCGGCATTCGCGGCTGTCATTGGCTTTCATCCGCTCCCATTCGTTCATCGCCAGATGCAAGCGCTTGGCTTCAAACTTCTCTTCGGTGTTGATGGTGCCCATCACCTTGCCGTAGAGTTCCCGGCTGGCCTTGATCTTGCGGATCACCTTGTGCGTCCAGTCTTTGGGGACGTGACAATCAGAACAGGCCGCCCCTACGCCCGAGCGGTTCACATGGTGAATGGTGCCCTTGTACTCTTCGTAAACAAAGTCGCGCATTTCGTGGCATGAGACGCAGAATTCCTTGGTGTTTGTCGCTTCCATGGCGGTGTTGAAGCCGCCCCAAAATACAATCCCGGCGATGAATGCACCCGCAACGCCGGCCAGCGGCATGCCCCAGAAAAGATGGCGCTTCCAGAACGGTGGTTTGTCTTGGGGATCAGGGGTCTCGGCCATGGGACTAACACTCCGATGTCTTGCTTTAAGATGAACGGGCGGGCTCTGTGGCCCACCCGTTCGATGACCCTATGATCAGGTCACGTGGTTTGATCGGTTGTAGACGTTGAACTTGCCGGTCGGCGCAAAGAGCCCTTTGACCCGCGCTTTCTCTTCCAGCGTCTTGGCATCGAAGATCACGATTTCACCATTCGGCTCTTTCGAGGTCGAGCGGTTCCATTTGGACACCCAAACCTCAGATCCATCCTGGTTGAACTCAAAGTGGACAGCCACGTTGCCTTCCTCTTCGGTGATCTGAATGGTCTTGACGATCTCGCCAGTGGCCTTGTCGATCACCTGCACCGATTGCTGGATTTCCGGCTCAGGGTGCTTTGTCTGGTCGGCCCAGATGTAATCCGAAGTCGGATGCGTCCGGATAAACAGGCCCGCGCCGTCGGTTTCCACCTCATAGCAGACCTTCCAGGCGTTATCGGGATGGCCCTCAGGATCATTGCCCCAAACCGTCACAGTGCCCTCGCCAAGATGGGTCGTTCCGGCCACAGGACCACAGTTTGGATCCTCCCAGTTCGCCCCCGGGCCAGGGTGCGGCAAGGCAGCAACGTCGATCATAGCTTCAAGCTTGTGGTTTTGCGTGTCCACAACAACCATCTTGTTCGACGCGTTCGCGGCGATCTGGAAGTAACGACCGGTTGGGTCAAAGAACCCGTCATGCAGGAACTTCGCGCTATCAATCTTGTCGATCCGCAGATTGTCGAGATCGGTGTAGTCAACCTGCCAAAGCTGGCCGAGTTCTTTCACCGCAACAATCCATGTGGGTTCATTTGGCGTGGTGTAGATCGCCGCCACACGGGCCTCTTCAACGTAATCACCGTCCACGTTGACACCGCGGGTCGAGACAACCTTTTTCGGCTCCATGGTTTCGGCATCAACAATCGCGAAATGCGGCGGCCAGTAAGCCCCACCAATGACGTATTTGCCATCACCTGATACGGCAACGTCCCGCGCGTCATAGGCAATCGTCACTTCAGCCACGAGCATGTTTTCGGGGTTTTGCCAAAGGTCGATCTTGGTCATCTTGCCGTCGCGACCCATCGTGTACCAGAAGCGTCCGGGGTTTTCCGGCTCTTCAAGCTTGTGATGTTCTGAGGCCTTGAGAACGTGCACCGCATACCCGGTTGGAATATGCGCCAGCACCTCTTTGGTGTCACCGTCAATCACAGCCACCTTACCCACATCGCGCTCGATCACGACAAAGAAGTTTTCCCAGTTCCTGCCATGCAATGGCTCAGAAGGGTAATCCTCTGGCTCGACGTAAACCTTGCGGGTCGCCATCATCTGTTCAAGCGACATCTCGGGCGGCTTCGGCGGCTCCATCATGATGTAGGTTGCCATGTCGCGGATTTCTTCCTCGGTCATTACGTCCGAGAAGTTGTTCATCCCGCCTTCGGTGCCCCAGGCGATGATTTTTTCAAGCCGCTCTTGGCCAAGCTTGAGCGTGCCGCCTTCTTTTACAGTGCCGTCCGCGGCCTCTTGTTTCCAGGATGGCTCCAGGTTCTTACCCGTAGCTCCTTTCCTGAGCACGCCGTGACAGCCGGCGCAGCGTTCGAAATAAAGTTGTTTCGAGGCTTCAAAAGCCTCTTCGCTCAGCGTCGGATCCTGCGCAGCGGCAGGCAATGCCAGGCTGCCGAGCAGCATAGCAAGACCGGTACCCAATGTGCGGCCCGAAGCTGAGAAAGTGCGTCCAAGGAACATGATCACTCTCCGTTTGCTGGTGAGACCCATGTGTTATGAGCCGCGCCCAAACGGGCATCCTTGACTTTTGTTAGGCTGAGGTGACAGGTCTATTTTTAAGCTTGAATGGTAGGATTAATAAAAGTCCCTAAAGTATTGAATAATGGCATTTAAAAGGTCTCGTCGCCAGTATGAATACGGATCAGCATTCGGCAACTCCATGCGATTGCCCTTTTCGATCGAAGAAATGATAACCTTCGGTTGGTCAACTTTAACCGTAGTTTGTTCCCGTTACCCGAAAACGTGAACATCCGAATTCGCCGAAATACTTGATCCCTGGGGATGAACCCGCAACACTGCACCAACAAACGGGGGTGCTTATGAAAAAGTTTACACACTGGCTCGTAACCGTGGGGTCTTTGTCCATCATTGGCCTGCTGCCAAGCCCTGCCACATCGGGAGAGGTTCTGCGCATGGCGCATGATGTTGGCTCCGGGGGGTTGTCCAACCTTGATCCCATCGACAAGGGCCGTGTGCTTCAGATCACAGAAAAAACCATGAACCGGCTCATCAGACCCAATGCTGAGGGACGTCCTTCACCTGATCTCGCCAAATCCTGGTCGACTAACGAGGACGGCACGGTCTGGACTTTGAACTTGAGGAGTGATGTTCGCTTCCATGACGGAACAACCTTTGATGCCGATGATGTTGTCTATTCGCTCAATCGCATACTTGATCCCCAGCGTGACAGCCCGGCCCGATCCGTCATCGGGATGGTTAAGTCAGTGCATGCAAAAGACACGGCCACGGTAAAGCTTACCCTGCATGCCGCCTTTGCGGATTTGCCGTTGCAGTTGATGGATGCGCGTCTGCGTATGATCCCCGAAGGGTCAGATGATACAATCGCCAAAACCGGGATCGGCACAGGCCCCTTCAAAATCTCGAAATTTGACGCAGACGGCATCACGGTTCTGGAGGCAAATGAAGACTATTGGGAAGGCGCTCCCAAGCTTAACCGCATAGAACTTATTGGTATTCCAGACTCCAATACCCGACTGCAGGCGTTTCTGGCCGGTCAACTCGACATGGAACGCGGGGTCAAGCCGCTGATGCGGCGGGCGCTTCTGCGGTCCGATCGCTATGTGGTGCAGGATATTCCAACTGGCAACTGGTCAGGTCTGGTCTTTCGGACCGATGTGGCCCCGTTTGACGATGTACGCGTCCGCCGCGCTTTGCGGCTCGTTGTCGATCGCGAAGAAATGCTGAAACTGGCCCTTGATGGTGGCGGCATAATCAGCTGTGACACCCCGGTGGCGCCAAATGATCAATATCGCGGTGAGCAAAACTGCCCTCAAGACATTGAACAAGCCAAGGCGCTTTTGGCTGAAGCTGGTTATCCCGATGGGCTCACAATAAAGCTACATGTCGCGCCCATTGATGGGATATGGTCGTCTATGGCGGTGGTGTTTCAACAGCAGGCCGCCAAAGCCGGTATAAAGGTGAAAATTGTCAACGCGGCCGCTGACGGCTATTGGTCTGAAGTTTGGATGAAGAAAGACATGTTCGCTACCAGCTGGGGTGAACGTCCGGCCCATCAGGCCCTGAGTGAGGCGTTTTCGTCCGAGGCCAAATGGAACGAAAGTTACCTGAGTGATCACAACTTTGACTTCGCCCTCGAACGCGCGCAGGCTGAACTTGATTTCTACGACCGCAAGCAGGCCTACATAGAAGTTCAGGATTACCTTGCTGAAATCTCGGGCACTTTGATCCCTTTCCACCGCAGCCAGCTTGTGGCGCTGTCCCCCCGCGTGAAAAACGTGCCCGCAGTCAAAAGCGACCGAATTTTGTGGCATGAAGTGGATGTGGTGGATGAGGGGTCCTAAGGAAACCACATACCGTATCTTATTGGTATAGAACTAGATTTACGTCCTCTTGCTAAAAAGCATCAGATCAAAAGCAATATGCGGATCTGCCAAATTTCAGCCAAACTTAGCGTTTAAATTCGTTAAAGGCGTCTGTTTTGCTCTAAGTGAAACAGCGCTTTTGTATGTTTGTTCTTGGTGGGCTCCGCGAAAGGAAACAACCAAATTCAGCCGTAAATGGTTAAAAATAGACTGACAGCAAAGACGAAAGAGGGACGTGATCCAGACAAAACACCCCGCCTGACAGAAGAAAGCTGTCGCGCCCGGAGTTTTTGGCTCGCGTAAAGATATCCACGATGCCCGACATCAACGGAACCGGCAATGCTGACAATATCGACGTCACTGACGACGATGGCACGCTGAACGGCACCCCCCAGGGTACGCCGATTGATGACATCACGGCGCGGGGTGGTGATGACACGATCTCCGTGACAGACAGCACCATCGCCAATGATGTTCGCGGCAACGCCGGGTCTGATGATATCACAATATCAGGCAGCACTGTGTCCGGTCAGGTCAACAGCGGGCGCAATGCCGACACGGTCAGCATCGAAGGCTCCGACGTTGGCAACGTTCGGCTTGGCAATGGCAATGACACGCTTGATTTTAGCAGCACCACAGTCACCGGTGACATACGTGGCGGCGGCGGAACGGATACGCTTAACCTACCCGTTGGAACGGTTGTAACCGATAACACATTTGGCACCTTTACGGTCGTAACGGGTGGCAGCTATAGCCTGTCGAACGGCACCTTTACACTGCCGTCCGGGATCACAAACAGTTACAGGGCTTTTGAGAACGGGACTGGTTTTGCATGTTTCACAAGAGATACCTTGATTGAGACAGCAAATGGACCGGTTCCAATTCAAAACCTGGCTCCCGGTGATGTTGTTCTCACATCAGGCGATGGACCCAAGAAAATCCGTTGGATCGGCAATCGCGCCATTAGTTGTGAGGAATTGAGCGCGGACCCAAAGCTGCGCCCGGTGCGTATCACCGCAGGGGCCCTGGGTCATGGACTTCCCAAAAGAGACCTCCTTGTGTCGCGGCAGCACCGCATGCTCGTTCGGTCAAAAGTCGCTGCGCGTATGTTTGGCAATTCAGAGGTTTTTCTGTCGGCCATCAGGCTAACAGACATGCCCGGAATTTACCCCGACGGCACCGTTGAGAGCGTAGAGTATTTCCACCTCCTGTTCGATCGCCATGAGGTCATCTTTGCTGAGGGCGCGCCGACCGAGAGCCTATTCACAGGCCCGGAAGCGCTCAAATCTCTTGGTTCCGAGGCAAGAAACGAAATCTTGTCCATTCTGCCTGAGGTGGCAGACCTGGAGTACGCGCCACAACCTGCCCGGATCATTCCTCCAAGACATCGGCAAACACGGCTTGTCGAACGCCATATGAGAAACGGTAAACCTCTTGTGCGTGCAGCGGGTTAATTTTCTTCGGAAAAAAAAGAGTTGCAGCACGTCTTGAGTGCGTGTCTCCTCAGTAATTTCCAGCCACATATTTCGCGATAGCCGCCCCACGAGAATTCACCTCCAACTTTTGGTAAATTGCCTTGAGGTAATATTTCACCGTATTCTCGCTCAGCCCCAGCCGCGCGGAAATCTGGAAATTCGTCAGTCCATCGCCCAAAAGCCCGAGGATTTCATGCTCGCGCCGAGAAAGGGTGTCCGCTGCCTCGGACGTCAGCTTACGCAAGATATCCGTAGGCACAATTGAATGGCCCTCAATCAGCTTGCCCAAAATGCGTGGCAGGCTGGTGAGCACCTGCCCCATCATGCAAACCGAGTTGGCGCCGGATTTGATCGCCGTTCGGATGAAGGCAAACTCGCTGTCTTCGGCCACCACGACAACCATCACCTCAGGATGATCTTTGCGCACCATATCAAGCACATGGGTCAAATCGCCATCCGCCAGACGCACGCCCAAGATCAGAATTGTCTTACCCCTGGTCCTCGACAGCAACGCCTTGAGACTGGCCTTGTCGGTTGCGTATTCACCAAGTTCCACCTCGGCAATCTGCGCCACAAGAGACCCGATTCCCTGACACACGATCAATTGACGGTCCGCCACAATCACTTGAGGCAAGTCTTGTGTCGGAATGGGAGGGTTTTGAGCCAATGCCATAATATCCTGGGCAATTTTCATACCGAATCTCTCTTTCGACAATAGCCATCTGCCCAGTTTCAGATGGTATGCTTTGCGACAGTAGACCATCAGAACCCGATGAAATCAAAAGAAAATTCCGCATACAAAAGTATGCCGACCGGGATTCCGCGGCTTTTTCTCACCCTTGCGGGTAGGAATTACCTACCCATTGGGCAGTTTCGGATGCTTTGACGAAAAAACCCTCTTTTCAGACGAAAATTGCATGTTAGCTCCGTCCGTCAAAGAGATTGAGTTATGGAGCGCGACGACTATGAACGGATATCAACACCTCTACATTCCTGGGCCAACAAATGTGCCAGAGCCTGTCCGTCAGGCGATGAACCTGCCCATGGAAGACATGCGCGCTCCGGACTTTCCGGATTTTGTCCAAGGTCTGCTGACTGATCTCAAAAAGGCCTACCGCATGGAGACGGGTCGGATTTTCGTGTTCCCCTCTTCCGGCACCGGTGCTTGGGAATCGGCCATTCAAAACACACTGCAGGCCGGCGACAAGGTGCTGATGTCGCGGTTTGGTCAGTTTTCTCTTCTCTGGGTCGATATGGCCGAGCGTCTGGGCCTTGATGTCGAAGTGATCGACGTCGAATGGGGCAAAGGCGTGCCGGTTGATGAGTACGCGACGCGGCTCGCCGCCGACAAAGAGCACAAGATCAAGGCAGTCTTTGCCACGCAAAACGAAACCGCCACTGGCGTGACGTCAGACATAGAGGGCGTACGCAAAGCGCTTGATGCCGCTGACCACCCTGCGATGCTGTTTGTTGATGGTGTTAGCTCCATCGCGTCCATCGAATTTGAGATGGACAAATGGGGCGTGGATCTCGCCGTCTCCGGCTCTCAGAAGGGCTTTATGCTGCCTGCTGGCCTTGGCATTCTTGGTGCGTCGGAGAAAGCGCTTGCGGCCAACAAGGCTCTTGAAAATGCTGGTATGGCGCGCTGCTATTTCAGCTTTGAAGATATGATCAAGCTGAATGATACCGGCTATTTCCCTTACACGCCTGCGACCCAACTTCTGCGCGGTCTGCGGTGTTCGCTTGATTTGATGCTGGATACGGGCATGGAGACCATCTGGGCACGCCACAAGCGTTTGGCAGAAGGTGTCCGTGCAGCCGTAGGCGCATGGGACGGGTGCGAATTGGTGGCGCGTGGCCCCGAATGGCACTCAGACACCGTTTCGGCGATTTACGCTCCTGAGGGTGTGGACGCACGCGATGTGATCTCGACCGCCTATTACAAGTACCAAACGTCGCTGGGTACAGGTCTCAACAAACTGATGGGCAAAGCCTTCCGTATCGGGCATTTGGGCTCTCTCAACCCGGTCATGCTCTGCGGTGCAATTTCTGCGGCGGAAATGGCTCTGGTTGACGCCGGTGCGAAAATTGAGCCAGGGTCCGGCGTGGCCGCGGCACAAGCCGAATTTCGTGCGACCACACCTAATGTGAACGCGCCGGTCGTGAAAGCGGCCTGAAAGACAGGAAGATAAATGAAAATTTTGGTGACCAGGGCCTGGCCCAAGGCGGCGGAAGACCGTCTTGAGCAGGCCGGGCTTGGCGACGTGACGCTGCGCAACCCCGACACGTCCATGAGCCATGAGGAGTGGATGACCGCGGCAGAGACCTATGACGTGATCATGCCCACTGTCTCGGATAAAATCCCGGCGGCGTTCTACCCTGCCGCGAAGGGCAAGCTGAAGATCTTTGCCAATTACGGCGTAGGTTTCAATCACATTGATGTCGATGCGGCGCACGCCAACGGCATTGCTGTCACCAACACGCCTGATGTGCTCACCGATTGCACCGCTGACTTGGCGATGGGCCTGATGTTTGCCGCCGCGCGCCGTATCGGCGAAGGTGAGCGTGAAACACGAGCTGGTGGCTGGGAAGGTTGGCGGCCCACTCACATGATCGGCAAAAAGGTCACCGGGGCCACAATCGGCATCATCGGGTTTGGCCGCATCGGTCAGGCGATGGCGCGCCGGGCGCATAACGGGTTTGGCATGCGCGTGGTGTTTCAGGATGCGTGGGATGTGCCAGACGACATCAAGGCGGCCAATGGCAATGCCGAACAGCTTGGGTCGATGACAGAGGTTGCGGCGCAGTCCGATTTCTTATCCCTGCACTGCCCCGGTGGCGCAGATACTTACAAAATGATCAACGCCGATGTGTTTGGCGCTTTGAAACCTGGCGCGATCCTAGTGAATTCAGCGCGCGGCGATGTGGTGGATGAAGATGCGCTCTTTGATGCGCTCGACAGTGGTAAACTGTCTGCAGCAGGACTGGATGTCTATCACAATGAACCTGCGCTTGATCCGCGCTTTCTAACCTATGACAATATTGTTCTCGCCCCGCATCTGGGAAGTGCCACGGATGGCACGCGCGAAGCCATGGGCCATCGCGCCATCGATAACTTGGAAGCGTTCCTGAAAGGTGAGCGTCCCGGGGATCTGGTAACGCCGAGCCAGGATTAACTCGGTCTTAACAAAAGAGATCAAGTATCGCGCCATGACACAAAATGGCGCGATTACGCCTGAACATTGGATGGCAGGCATCTTTGCCGCAAAGGCCGCGCGCGATGGAAGCGTGATCAGGCGGAGCGTACGAGATATCGAACGTTATGTTGGTCGGACTACTTTCCTGCGAGAACTTGAGCGTCGCGGATTTCAAGCGGTCGATAATGCCGGCCAGCTAGTCATTTTTTGTAACCGCGAACCGATACGCCGCATTTTGTAGAAGCGTGTTTGCCGCAAAGGAAATGGAAAATTGCAGTTTTCCAATGTGGAGTTTTGCAAAATTCCACTTCCCTGTGAAACGGCATGTAGCCAAAACACTATGACTTTAATAAGAAAATCCAAACCTCCGCATCCCATTGCATCCAGAAACCTGTTCAATGGGTAGCCCGCACCTACCCGCGGTGCGCAATTTCTTACCCGCAGGGACATAGCTCTGCCATCAGACATGGCCCACATTGAGACTATACTTCTCAAAGGAGGGTCCGTTTGATGGATATCCACGAATACCAGGCTAAGAAACTGCTCAGCAAATTCGGAGTTAATATTCCGCGCGGGGGTATCGCCTACAGCCCAGAACAGGCTGTCTATCGCTGTTCCGAACTTTCGGGCGACTCTTGGGTGGTCAAAGCACAAATCCACTCAGGCGCCCGCGGCAAAGCAGGCGGTGTGCGCATCTGTAAAAGCGAAGAAGAGATTTGGGATGCCGCGCAATGGATGCTCGGCCGCAAGCTC
Source organism: uncultured Roseovarius sp. (assembly GCA_947496175.1). Classification (GTDB taxonomy): domain Bacteria; phylum Pseudomonadota; class Alphaproteobacteria; order Rhodobacterales; family Rhodobacteraceae; genus Roseovarius. Next base: position 383,717 of record CANMBU010000003.1, on the reverse strand, counting down.
GTAACTCATCAAACCGGCCCACAGGGCAAAATGGTCAGCCGCCTTTACATCGAAGAAGCCACGGATATTGGGCAGGAAATTTACCTGGGCTTCGTGATGGACCGTAAATTGGAACGCGTGGTCGTGGTTGCCTCTGCCGAAGGCGGGATGGAGATTGAAGAAATCTCTGCCGAAGAGCCTGACTCGATCATTCGTTCGGTCGTTGACCCGGCCGTGGGCATGCAGGCCTTCCAGGCACGTGAGATTGCTTTCTCCCTTGGGCTGGAACCCCAACTCATCGCGCAGGCAAGCAAGACCATCATGGGCTGTTACCAGATGATGTCGGAAATGGACGCCAACATGGTCGAGATCAACCCGCTGGTGGTGACCGCCAGCAATGAGATCGTGGCGCTCGATGCCAAGGTGAGCTTTGACACCAATGCGCTCTACCGACATCCCAAGATTTCCGAGCTGCGCGACAAGAGCCAGGAAGACCCACGCGAAACCTATGCCGGTGATCGCGGTCTGAACTATATCGGCCTTGAAGGCGAAATTGGCTGCATCGTAAATGGTGCGGGCCTGGCCATGGCGACGCTCGACATGATCAAAATGGCCGGTGGTGAGCCTGCCAACTTCCTAGACGTGGGCGGCGGTGCAAGCCCTGAGCGGGTTCTTAAATCCTTCAAGGCGGTGCTCAATGACCCCAATGTCGAAGCCATCCTCGTGAACATCTTCGCGGGCATCAACCGCTGCGACTGGATCGCCGAAGGTGTGATCCTCGCGGTCAAGGAACTCGATCTGAAAATGCCTCTGGTGGTACGTCTGTCGGGCACAAATGTCGAAGAAGGTCTCAAGCTGCTCTCAGAGAGTGGTCTGAACATCGAAACAGCAAACTCGCTGGCAGAAGCGGCTGACAAAGTTGTCTCAGCATGGCGCGCAACTCAAATGGCGGAGGCAAGCTGATGGCTATTCTCATCAACAAAGACACCAAGGTTCTTGTCACCGGCATCACCGGCCGCATCGGAAGTTTTCACACTCAGGATATGATCAACCGCGGCACCAATGTTGTAGGGGGTGTCACCCCGGGCAAAGGCGGCACCAAGCATCTTGGTCTGCCGGTCTTCAACACTGTCAAAGGGGCTGTGGCCGAAACCGGTGCGGATCTGGTGGTGAGCTTTGTGCCCCCGCCCTTTGCAGCAGACAGCATCATGGAAGCCGCGGACGCGGGTATCCAAACCTGTGTCTGCATCGCAGACGGCATCCCGGCGCAGGACATGATCCACGTCAAACGCTACATGCGCCGCTATAAGGAAGAAAAGCGCATGCGCCTCATCGGACCCAACTGTGCGGGCATCATCACACCTGGCGAAGGTTTTGCCGGTCTGATGCCCCCGCATATCTACAAGCCGGGCCGTGTGGGCATCGTCGGGCGCTCTGGCACGCTGGGCTATGAGGCGGCCAGCCAGATGAGTGAGCGCGGCATTGGCGTGTCATCCTCCATCGGCATCGGCGGAGACCCGATCAACGGGTCAAGCTTCAAGGACATACTTGAGCTGTTCGAAGCGGACCCGGACACAGACGCAGTTGTTCTGGTCGGTGAGATTGGTGGCCCGCAAGAGGCCGAGGCCGCCGAATACATCCGGGATCACATGAGCAAACCGGTCGCGGCCTATATTGCGGGTCTTTCGGCTCCCAAAGGGCGGCGTATGGGCCACGCCGGTGCCATCGTGTCCGCCTTTGGGGAATCCGCACAAGAAAAAGTCGACATTCTGCAAGAGGCCGGTGTGACAATTGTCCCCACACCATCCTCTTTCGGGGATGCGGTCGAAAAGATGGTGGCGTAACCTCTTCCTGCCGCCACTGTCAAAAAAACTCCGGTGCTTTAGTTGCACCGGAGTTTCTTTTTTCTCAATAGCTTAAAGGCGTTACTTCAAGCAGATTCGGCGCGCTCCGCCAAAGCTTCTGCCCGCCTCGCCAGAGCATCCAGCGCATCCAGCGCCGGGCGGGGAACCACAGGCACCTCAATGCGCTGCACCTCGCCGGGTTGGGCATTACGCAATTGGTCAAGCTCTGCCTCTTTCTCGGTCATTTTGTCCTCGGATTCACGCAGCTTGTCCTGAACCCCTGCGGTTTTGTCGGCCAGCATCAATCCCGCCATCAGCAACATACGCGCTTCTGGAATACGCCCGATCTGCGCCGTTAATAGACTGGCCTCTTCATCCAGCATCGCCGCCGCCGCACGCAGGTAATGCTCTTCGCCTTCCTGACAGGCGACTTCAAACTTGCGGCCACCGATTTCCACATCAACTTCCGGCATCAGGCATTCTCCTGCTCATTTGCGCCAGCATCCGAGGCGCTATCTATCAAAGCTTGAAGTTCGGCCATCACGGCATCGGTCTCGGCACGGTCGGCCTCCCGGCTGGCACGCAGACTTTCCAACTCAGCCATCATCGATTTGTTTATCAGATGCGCCTCCCCAACCCCTTCGGAATTGGCAATTCTTAGGGCAGTGTTGTTTTGTCTCAATTGCTCATTGGCCTGACGCAAGGATTGCAACTGCCGATCCAGTTTGGCCAGAGCTTGCGAGCTTTGCGCGCGCACGTCGTCAATCTCCGTTGCCATGGCTTCCTTGCTGTCTTTCAATGCTTTGACGCGTTCTTCGAGCTGTTCGTTCGCAAGTTTTTCATCGTCCAGAGCTTGTTGCAGCTCCGCAACCGTTTGTGCATCATCGGCCTCGTTGCGCGCATCAAGTTGCCGGCCGATACGATCCAACGCGGCACTGATCCTGCGCTGATACTCTTCGATTTCGCTCATAAACTCTGTCCCTGTCGTCATGCGGCATCAAACTCACCGCGAATCGTTTGAGTGCCCATTTGAAGGTTAGTCTAAAGCGTTTCGCGATAAACCTGAATCCCAGATAATCGCAAGGCGCCGCGCGACCCTCAGTTGGCGTCCGCGTTTTGCCTTTCGCGGGTGTCTCGGGTTCAAGGCGAAGCGCTTTGGTCAAACGGCATGTAAAATGCGCGCTCCGGTGCAAATCGCAGGCCTGATGCGCTTGATCTTTGAGAGTAGGCTGATATGCACCAGCCCAACAGGACCTAGCCCCAAAGGAAGCTGCCCCGTGGATATTGCCGCCCTGCGCTCTGCAAACCCCGATCATTGGAACAAAGCCACCGCCATCCGCGCCCTTACATTGGATGCCGTGCATGCCGCAAATTCAGGACACTCTGGTGCCCCTATGGGCATGGCCGATGTGGCCACAGTGCTCTTTGAAAAGCACCTGAAGTTCGACGCAAGCGCGCCGCAATGGCCGGATCGGGATCGCTTTATCTTATCGGCCGGGCATGGCTCGATGCTGGTCTATTCGCTGCTCTACCTCACCGGCAGTCCGGGCATGACGCTCGATCAGATCAAGAACTTTCGGCAATGGGGCTCGATCACGGCAGGCCATCCTGAGAATTTCCTGCATGACGGGATTGAAACCACAACAGGTCCGCTGGGTCAGGGGATTTCAAACTCCGTTGGATTTGCCATCGCCGAGGAAGCGCTGCGGGCACGGTTTGGCAAGAAACTGGTGGATCACTACACCTATGTCATGGCCGGAGACGGTTGTTTGATGGAAGGTGTCAGCCAAGAAGCCATCGGACTTGCGGGGCGTCTGGGCCTCGGCAAGCTGATTGTGCTTTGGGACAACAACAACATCACCATTGATGGAACGGTCGATCTTGCTGACCGCACCGATCAGGTCAAACGCTTCCGTGCCTCGGGATGGCAGGTGTTGGAATGTGACGGGCATGATCCCGAAGCGATTGATGCGGCACTAACCAAAGCCAAAACGGGTCGTCGTCCAACAATGATCGCCTGCAAAACCCACATCGCGCTCGGCCATGCCGCACAGGATACCTCAAAGGGTCACGGTGCGCTGACCGATCCGGAACAACTCCGGGCGGCCAAGGACGCCTATGGGTGGCCCTATGGACCGTTTGAAGTGCCCGACGACGTGAAATCCGATTGGGAAGCCATCGGCAAACGCGGTGCAGAGGATCATGCGGCCTGGGCTGCGCGCCTGGCGGAGCAGTCCGAGCGCCGTCAGGCCGAGTTTGCCCGCGTCATGGCCGGGGACGTACCCAAATCCTTGTCCTCTCGTATCCGGGCGCTGAAACAGCAGATCACAGATGAGGCCCCCAAGGTCGCCACCCGCAAATCAAGCGAAATGGTGCTCGAAGTGGTCAATCCGATCATGAAAGAGACCATTGGCGGGTCGGCGGATCTGTCCGGGTCTAACAACACCAAATCCGGTGACATGACGGTGTTTGACGACACCAACCGCAAAGGCCGATACATCCATTACGGTATCCGCGAGCACGGCATGGCGGCGGCCATGAACGGCATGGCCCTGCATGGCGGGATCAAGCCTTATGGCGGCACCTTCATGTGCTTCACTGATTATGCGCGCCCCGCAATGCGTCTGGCGGCATTGATGAAAGTGCCCACGGTGTTTGTCATGACCCATGACAGCATTGGTTTGGGCGAAGATGGCCCCACACACCAACCGGTTGAGCATCTGGCGATCAGCCGTGCGACGCCCAACACGTTTGTGTTCCGCCCCTGCGACACGGTTGAGACGGCAGAGTCTTGGGAACTGGCTTTGTCTTCAAAATCAACACCTTCCGTGCTGTCCTTGACGCGGCAAGGTCTGCCGACGCTGCGCACCGAGCACAAACAGCGCAACCTCACCGCCCAAGGCGCCTATGTACTGGCTGATGCGGACGGAAAACGTCAGGCGCTCCTCATGGCGACGGGCTCTGAGGTCGAGATTGCCATGAAGGCGCGCGATCTGCTGCAGGCCGAGGGGATTGGCACGCGCGTCGTCTCCATGCCCTGCTGGGAGCTTTTCGAGGAGCAGGACGAGGCCTACCGCCGCAAGGTTCTACCCGCTGGCCCGGTCCGCGTGGCGGTTGAGGCCGCGATCCGCTTCGGCTGGGACCGCTGGCTTTACGGCGAACGCGGCAAACGCGAGAAATCCGGCTTTGTCGGCATGCATGGCTTTGGCGCCTCTGCCCCGGCAGATGTGCTTTACGAGAAGTTCGGGATTACGCCAGAGGCAGTGGCGGAGAAGGTGAAGTCACTGCTCTGAGGCGCTGTGATGGAGGGGGATGCTGAAAGGTGTAGAGTCTGATCTGGACCGCTGCGCTCGCTTCGTGGTTCGACTCATCTTGAGATTGCGCCAACCTTCCGTGCTTCGACTATCATCTGGCGCAAGCTCTGTCTCGTGCTATTCAAGAATCAAAAGCTGTGCTTCATATTTCCGTAAAACCGGACGCACCAACGAACTATGCGCCGCGTGCCCCCCACCAAATAGATCTGCCTCCAGAAGCCGTTCCCCGAATGTGCCCTGACCTCCGGGATACAGGCTTTCGCAAGGCACGCCATTCACGAGTAGGATTTCATGGTTTTCCAACATGACATGCCGGTAACAAAACGCCGCTTTCGGACGCGTGACTGATATGGTCGTTCCATTCACCAGATGTTTTGCTGCGGCCAGCATTTCAAGCTCGGCAAAGTAAACTTCTAACGCCGTGCTTGGAACCATCACTCTGTGATTAGGTGACAAGAAAAGCGGCTCGGCGGGACCGTGCACGCCGAGCGCATACGCACACAGCTTGATAGGTCGTAGATCGGGGAAAAACAACATGTCCAGCGGGCTCACACGACGCGCACCTGTCCATTTAATTGGTTGAACTCCATGGTCTAATGTTGTGACGACATCCCCCGCCTTCAGATTTTCTATGGGAACCATGCCATTAGGGGTCTGGATCAACGCACCATCCACAAAACACGGAACATCGCTGACCGGTGTGAACTCACCGTCTCCACTGCTGGCAACTTCGTATGTTGTTCCGGGGACTGGCAAAGAGGGTCCGCTGATCCCAACGTTTATGTTGTTGATCCGAATGACCCAAAAGGTTTCGCCAGTGGTGGTCGTAAAGGCAAATTCCAACTCAACCTGGTCCCCAACGCCGAAGCTCTGGCCGTTTATTGTAACTGGTTGTGTCAGGACTTGGTCATTGTTCGCTGTGGACGGGGTAGAGCCATCACCCGGGGTGTCAATAAACCCGTCGCTGAATTCATTGTCTGGCGAGCCAACCGGGTTCCCGTCGTCATCCTGGACATCAATGACCGTCAACGCAGCATCCGAGTTTAGGGAAAACGTTGTACCAACCGGGTAGCTGACCGTACTGGTCGTGTCCGCGCCAACCCATTGGTCAAACCCGTAGATTGGGACCGTAAAGTCAAAAGTTGCCATGACAGATCAAACCTACAAACCGCATACAAATATCTGCGTGCCTTCAGAAGATGTAGGCAAACAAAGACAAAAATTTGATTGATTTATGGTATCTTTTTAGCCGTTAACTTTTTGGCAGCGCCTTGACGTCTCCGACAGGCTTTAGTCGAAAACTCCTGGCGAAATCCGGTGTTTTTGGCGTCATTGTTTCCCTCTTTGAGGGTAACTTCTCCAGTTTGCGATAACCGTTACCGCAAACACCGGGGCTTTGGGCATTTTCCACCTTTCGGGCCGGGAAACCTGGGTCTATATGCCTGCCAAACCCCTTCGTTTCAGGAGATTGTTCATGACCATTACCGTCGGCATCAATGGCTTTGGCCGCATCGGTCGCTGTACCCTCGCCCATATCGCCGCCAGCACTCGCAATGACATCAAGGTGGCGAAGGTCAACGCCACAGGCCCGCTGGAGACAGCGGCGCATCTGATGAAATATGACAGCGTGCATGGCCGCTTTCCCAATGAGATCACTCTGGGCGATGGCACCATGGATCTGGGCCGTGGACCGATGGAGATGTTCTCGACCTATGACATGGACGAGCTGGACTGGTCCGGTGTGGATGTCGTGCTGGAATGTACCGGCAAATTCAACGACGGCGAAAAGGCCAAGAAACACCTGGAGCGTGGCGCGGGCAAGGTTCTGCTCTCGGCGCCGGGCAAGAACGTGGACCGCACGGTTGTTTACGGTGTGAATGATCAGGATATGCAGCCCGGTGAGCGAATGATCTCGAACGGGTCGTGCACCACCAACTGTCTGGCGCCTGTGGCCAAGGTGCTGCATGAGGGCATCGGCATCGAGAGCGGCATCATGACCACGATCCACGCCTATACCGGCGATCAGCCCACGCTTGACCGCCGCCACAAGGATCTCTACCGCGCCCGTGCTGCGGCCATGTCGATGATCCCGACCTCAACCGGGGCTGCCAAGGCGCTTGGCGAAGTGCTGCCGGACCTTAAAGGTAAACTTGACGGCTCGGCCATCCGCGTGCCCACACCGAATGTCTCTGCCGTGGACCTCACTTTCATCGCCAAGAAAGACGTCACTGAGGCAGACGTGAACGAAGTCGTGGCTGAGGCCGCAGCAGGCCCGATGAAAGGCGTTCTGGCCTATGATCCCGAACCCAAGGTTTCCATCGACTTCAACCACACTGAGGAAAGCTCAATCTTTGCCCCCGACCAGACCAAGGTCACAGGCGGGCGTCTGGTGCGCGTGCTGGCCTGGTACGACAATGAATGGGGCTTTTCCTGCCGCATGGCCGATGTGGCCGTCGCCATGGCGCGCCTGTCCTAAGACAATCTGAACAGAATGCAAAAGCCCCTGCCTATTTGAAGGCAGGGGTTTTTGCGTGAAACCTTGCGCGGCTGCGTCACCTCGGGCATATCTTGGGCAAAACAAGAGCACACAGGCGCATGACCAACAAAATTGCACTCATCCTTGGGGCGCTTGTCCTTTGCGCTATTGCGGTCGATGCGGTCCTGTTTGACATGACCGGCACCTTCTTTCTTGCGCGCAAGCTCTTGGACTTCATTGAGTGGCTGAAATTCTGGCGGTAACGTCACCTCATTCATCCTCAAGGAGCACCATATGCCCACGCGACTTGCCATTAACGGATTTGGCCGGATTGGCCGCAATGTTCTACGCGCGCTTTACGAAAGTGGACGTGACGATCTTGAGGTGGTGGCCGTCAACGATCTGATGCCGCTGGAGACCAATGCGGCACTTTTGGAACATGACACGGTGCATGGCCCTTTTCCCGGCGCAGTAAATCTGAAGGATGACAGTTTTGATATTGGTCGTGGTCCAATAAAGGTGACCCGCGAACGTGATCCAGGCGCCCTGCCCTGGAAAGAGCTCGATGTGGACATCGTGCTCGAATGCACCGGCGTGTTCCGCGATGGGCCGGGGGCATCTCTGCATCTTGAGGCGGGCGCACAGCGCGTCCTGATATCGGCCCCAGGCAAAGGCGTCGAACGCACAGTGGTCTTCGGTGTCAATGAAACGGACATCACCAAAGCCGATGCCATCGTCTCCAACGCGTCCTGCACCACGAACTGCCTGGCGCCGATTGCCAAGGTTCTGGATGATGCTTTTGGCCTCAAACGCGGGTTTGTGACCACGATTCATTCCTACACCGCCTCTCAGCGCCTGCTGGATAGCGGCCACAAGGATGCGCGCCGCGCCCGTGCCGCCGCGGAGAATATCATCCCGACCACCACAGGAGCGGCGCGCGCCGTTGGATTGGTCCTGCCCAAACTGGCCGGGACACTAGACGGCACAGCCATTCGTGTCCCAACCCCAAATGTCTCAGCGATTGATCTGACTTTTGAGAGTGAGAAACCGCTATCACCCGAGGCCATTGAGGAGGCGGTGCGCAGTGCTGCCAATGGGGCCATGCGGGCGGTGCTTGGTGTGTCTGACAAGCCGCTGGTATCGCGCGACTTTAATCACAATCCACTGTCTTGCGTGTTTGACACACATGAAACCCGCATATTGGATGGGACCATGGGGCGCATCTTGTGCTGGTATGACAATGAGTGGGGCTTTTCCAACCGGATGCTGGATGTGGCTGAGGTGATGGGCGCTCAGACGTCACCTAAAGCGCCTCACCTTTAACCCGAGACATCGGCGAAAGGCGAAAGGCGTGCAAAGATTGAGGGTCGCGCGGCGTGTCGCGAAACGTCTTAAACGGAGCCACCTGCCCTTCAACGTGTTAACCAAAAGTTAAGAAACCAAGACCGCTCGGGTCAGGTTCATGCTAATTCATCACAAATCGAATTAGTCTTTACGAGTTTACAATGTTGAAGTTTCTGAGTGCGGCCCTCGTCTTGGGCGTGTGTGCCCTTTCTCCTCTGCCAACCCATGCTCAAGACAAAACCGGCGAATGGTATGCCGGAGGGTTTTTGGGCTATGGCGCGAGCACCTCGCGCTGGACCCAAGGTGCGGTCAGCACTGGAAATTTCAGCACGGACGGTATGGTTGCCGGGCTTTACGGCGGGCGCAGCTGGCAGCAAAACAAAACCGTCTACGGTATTGAGCTTGAACTGGCTGTCAGTGAAGTCGAAGGCGCGACACAAACCAACTGCGTGGGCTGCCGCACGGATATTGACAGCTATGGTTTTGTCAAAGCCCGTCTGGGTCGCGACACAGGGCGTGGCCTGTTCTATGGCACTCTGGGATACGGTGCAGCCAGCGTGACGCAGATGCTGACTGGGCACGGTCATGTGTCTGATATCACGCCGGGCTGGCAGGTCGGCGTCGGTTATGAGGCACCTTTTCAAGAGGGATGGAACCTGCGCGTAGAGGCTGCGTATATGCGGTTTGGTGAGGTCAGCAACACGCTTGGCGGGCCGACAACCGTGAATATTGGTGGCGTGACAGTTCTTAAGCTTGGGCTGACGCAGAAATTCTAAGCTGTCTTACCGCTTGGCGTCGTACTTTGCGGTCAAAGCTGTATTGACTTCAGGCGGCACAAATTTGGACACATCCCCCCCCAGCCGCGCGATTTCCTTGACCAGCTTGCTGGCAATCGCCTGACGCCGGGCATCCGCCATCAGGAAAACCGTCTCAATACGGTCATCCATCGCCCGGTTCATACCCACCATCTGGAATTCATACTCGAAATCCGCCACCGCGCGCAGACCCCGAATGATCATACTGGCCCCCACATCACGGGCGCAGTCAATGAGCAGGTTTTCAAAAGGATGGGCGACGATCTCGACACCGGTCTCATCGCAAATCCCTGCGCATTCTGCCTCGACCATGGCCACGCGTTCTTCGAGCGTAAAGAGTGGCCCCTTGTCCCGATTGATCGCCACACCGATGACAAGCCGGTCCACAAGGGTTGCAGCGCGTGCGATGATATCGGTATGGCCCAACGTGATTGGGTCAAATGTGCCAGGGTACAAACCAATGCGCATGACAGAGGCCTCTTTCATCAATTGCCCGAGCAAGCAACACCAGGACCGGGGTGATTGCAAGCGTCGAGCGCCGAATTGAGTATTTGTGAAACAGTGAAATCAGAGACCGTGCGTCATTTGCGCGTCAGTGCCCCATCACCATGCTTTCCAGCGCCTCTTTCTCCATGGAAAGCTCTTGCAGGCGGGCCTTGACCACGTCGCCGATTGTCACGATGCCAACCAATGCGCCGTCTTCGACCACCGGCATATGGCGAAAACGTCCCTCGGTCATGCGGCCAAGCACGTGATCGGCGCTGTCCTGACGCGAACAACACACCGGATCAGGGGTCATCAGGTCTGAGACATGATCATTCAGGCACCCACCGCCCTTTAAGGCAAGCGCGCGCACGATGTCTCGTTCCGACAGGATGCCATCCGCGGATTTGCCGTCGCCTGAAACAACCAGACCACCGATGCGGTGCTCGGACAAAAGTGCTGCCGCGTCAGCGACATTTGTCCGCGGCGTGATGGTGATCACAGCATCATTGCCTTTGGACTGCAAAATCTGTTGGACAATCATTTTAGGTCCCTCTTCCTGAAAATTTCTGTGTTCAGCGTCTCTTAGACGCAGAATTCTGTCAAGTTTTAGCCTCAAGACGCGCCACCTCATGCCGAATGCCGGTGCTGAGCGCCTCGGCAAACCGGTTCATCCGCTCAAGCCTGCGATCATCTTCGTGCCGCACAAGATAGAAGCTGCGCGTCAGGGAAAATACCTCTGGAAGGACCGTGATAACGTCATCAAACCAGGCGCGTGCAAAGTCATGCACAATGCCAACGCCGCCGCCTTGCTTGATCCAGTTCATTTGCACCGACACAGAGTTTGAGGCCAAAGCGACACGCTCGATACCGGTTTCATGCAGGTAATCCAATTCCTTGTCGAAGATCATGTCCGGGATATACCCCACCATGCGATGCGCCTTGAGATCGCTTAACGCAGTGATGGCTGGCGCTTGACGCAAATAGGCACCAGAGGCCGCCAGATGAAGGCTATAATCGATGATTTTCTGCACGCTGAGCCGTCCGGCTGTGGGCGGGCTGACGGCCACAACCATGTCCGCCTCGCGCCGCGTCAGGCTGAAGACCCGCGGTTGTGCGACGATCTGAACCTCCAGCTCGGGGTTCTCGGCGGCGATGGATGCACAGACCTGCGGCAAGAGGAAATTCGCCACACCGTCAGGTGCGCCAATGCGGATTTGACCTGACAGACCCCCGGCTTGTCCGGCAAGTTCTTCTGAGGCGTCCTGCATGGCAAGCTCGGCGCGGCTGGCATGGGCCATAAGCCGTTGGCCTGCGTCCGTGAGCGCGTATCCGGTGGGTGATTTGGCAAAAAGCGGCGTGCTGTAGACATGCTCCAGCCTGCCAATGCGCCGTCCCACTGTGGCAGGATCAAGTTTGAGCGCACGCCCGGCGCCTGACAGACTCTCAGACCGTGCAACAGCGAGAAACACGCGCAAGTCATCCCATTTGGCATCCATCGTCCGCTCCGTTTAAATTCGCAGCGCTTTGCAAAAATGCAAAACCTTTTTGAGACATTGCCTCTTTTACCACAAAAAATGCAACACTATCCTCCGCTTAAAATCTTGGAGGAGTGCCATGAAAGACCTGACCCACTACATCAACGGCGAACGCGTGTCCGGCACATCGGGCCGCTTTTCCGATGTCTTCAACCCCGCGACCGGCGAAGTGCAATCACGCTGTCCGCTGGCCAGCAAGGAAGAGTTTGACCAAGCGGTCGAGGTTGCCGCCGCCGCACAACCGGCCTGGGGGGCAACCAACCCGCAGCGCCGTGCACGGGTCATGATGGAATTCGTGCGCCTTCTCAATCGCGACATGGACAAGCTGGCTGAGGCGCTGAGCTCGGAACATGGCAAAACCTTCCCCGATGCCAAGGGCGACGTGCAGCGCGGTTTGGAAGTGGTGGAATACTGCATCGGCGCGCCGCAGATGCTGAAGGGCGAATTCACTGATAGCGCGGGTCCCGGCATCGACATGTATTCCATGCGTCAGCCCTTGGGTGTGACGGGCGGCATCACGCCTTTCAACTTCCCCGCCATGATCCCGATGTGGATGTTCGCCCCGGCGCTGGCCTGCGGCAACGCGTTTATCCTCAAACCCTCCGAGCGCGACCCATCCGTGCCGATCATGCTGGCTGAATTGATGGAAGAAGCCGGGCTGCCCAAGGGCCTTTTGCAGGTCGTGAATGGTGACAAAGAAGCTGTGGATGCGATGCTGGACAATGAGACCGTGCAATCCATCGGCTTTGTCGGCTCAACCCCGATTGCAGAATATATTTACGGTCGCGGCTGTTCAAACGGCAAGCGCGTGCAGTGCTTTGGCGGGGCCAAGAACCATATGATTGTCATGCCTGACGCTGATATGGATCAAGCCGCCGACGCGCTGATCGGGGCAGGATACGGCGCGGCGGGCGAACGCTGCATGGCGATTTCAGTGGCCGTGCCTGTCGGCGATGAGGCTGCAGATAAGTTGATTGAAAAACTCGTGCCTCGAATTGAGAAACTGAAAGTCGGCCCCTACACGGCGGGCGACGACGTGGACTATGGCCCTGTGGTTACAGCAGCGGCGAAACAGAACATTCTGGGCCTCATTGAGTCCGGCATTCAACAAGGCGCTGAACTGGTGGTCGATGGCCGCGACTTCTCATTGCAAGGCTATGAAGATGGATTCTTTGTCGGCCCGCATCTCTTTGACCGGGTCACGCCCGACATGGATATCTATAAAAAAGAGATTTTTGGTCCTGTCCTTTCGACTGTGCGCGCGGGCAGCTATGAAGAAGCCATTGGCCTGGCCATGGACCACGAATACGGCAACGGCACCGCGATTTTCACGCGAGATGGTGACGCGGCCCGCGACTTTGCCAATCGGATCAATGTCGGCATGGTGGGTATTAACGTCCCGATCCCGGTACCGCTGGCTTATCATACGTTCGGTGGGTGGAAGAAATCAGCCTTTGGCGATCTCAACCAACATGGGCCGGATGCGTTCCGCTTTTACACCCGCACCAAGACCATCACCTCACGCTGGCCTTCTGGCATCAAGGAAGGCGGCGAGTTCAATTTCAAAGCGATGGATTAATCCAAACGCAATCTGAACATCTTGCGAAAGCCCCGTCCCTTCGGCGGGGCTTTTGTCTTGGCGCTCCTCATGTCCACACCAGAAACAATTGAAACCAAACGGGGGCTTCCGCGACGTCAGATTGAAGCATTCTCGCTCTAGGCCGTCTTCATCACTTCGCTTTTGCCAAGATTGGAGACATTCATGAGACTTTTCGCAATGGCCTATAGCCTGACCTGCTACGCCCTCGCCGTCACGGTGCTCGTCGCCCTGATCCTGTTTATCAAGGGGCTGATCCTACCCATCACGATCAACCAGCCCTCCCCACTTTCCCCGCAGCTGCCTGTTCTTCCGGCCATTTTTGCCAATGTCGCGTTAATCGCTTTCTGGGGGCTGCAGCACAGCGTGATGGCGGATACCCGGTTCAAAGCTCGCAAACCGCGCAGATCTATGGTGGCTGGCTAACTCAACGAAATTGGAAAAACAAAGGGCGCGAGATGAGATGCTCGCGCCCTGAAACAATGCAATTTCCTTGATCGCGGCTAAAGCAGCAGAACCTTCGTTCCAACCTCGGTCTTGGCAAAGACTTCGGCGATGTGCTCATTGTAAAGCCCGATGCAGCCAGAGGATGAGCGCCGCCCAATCTTGCGTGTGTCATGCGTGCCATGGATGAGATAGGCAGGCCAGCTGAGATACATCGCATGCGTGCCAAGCGGATTGCCGGGGCCAGCTTCCATAAAGGCCGGCAGGCTGGGGTCGCGTTTGCGCATGTTGGCGGTGGGCGTCCATGTCGGGCCAACCTTCTTGCGAACAACCTCTGTGTAGCCACGGCGGGTCAATTCGTCGGTCATGGGCACGGAGGATGGATAAAGCTTGTACGTGCCATCCGAGGACCAGTGATGCAAGGCCCGGCTGTCAATGTCGCAAACGATACGGCCCACCCCTAATTCATCGAAATAATTCGACCAATCGCGGGTTTGGAATGAAGAGGTATTGCGACGTACAGCCGTTTGTGTGCTCAGCTCCTCAGCGCGCAAAATGGCCGGAGTGGCCAAGGTGGTTGCTGCCCCCATCATAAGCGCACGGCGCGTCATCTTGAAGTTCGACATGACGATCTGTTCCCTCACAGTGACGATGTTCAACGCACTAAATGCCATCTTAGACGACAAAAAACGAGAGGGAGAGATGTCGCAACCACCGTATCTCACGTGAGTGTGATCGCAATTTGGCTATAAATCGGCGTGAAACTCTTCAATGAGGTGCGTCACAACCGCCTGCAGGCCTGCATCATGGCTTGCACCCGATGCACACGCGGTCTCATACGCGGCACGTTGCCGGGTTGAGGATGTGCCCGTGCGCATCACATCCCGCGCAGCCTCGATTTCAGTCACGGATTCAAAGAAAAGCGCATCTTCTGCGAGCAGGTCGATCATCTCTTCGATGAGATCTGCGGTCGGAACAATCTCTTGGCGTCCAAAATCAATCAGCCCCTCGCGCACACCATACCGCTGGGCCCGCCAGCGGTTTTCATCGACCAGAAACCGGTCATAGAGCCGCCAGCGCTGGTTCTTTGTGGCCAACCGCCAGAGCATGCGCGTGAGCGCCTGCGTCAGCGCGGCCAGCATCAAGGTATGCTCCAATCGCGGCTGCACATCGCAAATCCGCGACTCCAGCGTTGGAAAGCGCGAAGACGGGCGCAAATCCCACCAGATCTTTGAGCTGTCTTCTATCACGCCCAGATCAACAAGAATCTGCACGGCGCGTTCAAACTCTCCGAAACTGTCCATATGCGGCGGCAGACCGGTGCGCGGCAGGTTGTCAAAGACCGTCAGCCGATAACTGTCCAGCCCGGTATCCCGCCCCTGCCAATAGGGCGAGGAACAGCTTAGCGCCAGCAGATGTGGCAGAAAATAACTCAGCTGGTTCATCAGGTCGATCCGCCGGTCCGGCGCACCGATGCCCACATGCACATGCATGCCGCAGATCAGCATGCGTTGGACGACACCAGCAAGGTCACTGGAAAGATCGTTGTAACGATCCTTGTCGGTATGATGCTGATCCCGCCAGTCTGAGAAAGGATGGCACGAGGCGGCAATGGGCGCGAGATTATACATCGCAGCATGTTTCGACACGCAAGAGCGCAACCGCCGTAAATCCTCGCGCGCCTCGGCCACATTCGCGCACACTTTGGTGCCAATCTCGATCTGACACTTGAGGAATTCCGGCGCGACCTGACCTTCAAGCTCAGCCGCACAGGCCTCCATCAAATCCGGCGGCGCTTCGGCCAGGGCCAGGCTGTCGCGATCAACCAGAAGATATTCCTCCTCGATCCCGATGGTGAATTCCGGGTTGTCCTGGGCCATTCGCCCCTCCACGACATAATGTGCGCTTTAGCAAAGCAAGGATGCGGCGCGCTGCCAAGGGGAAAGGTGGAAAAAACTCATATCGGGGGATATCAATTGCCGTGCGCCAACATCTGCTGGATTTCTTATTTTTGGATCACCGCTCAGAGACCATTCAAGACCTCTGCTCATCGCGCCCATGGCACGGACCAAGGGGCGCAGCCCCGCCGTGCGAGTGCCGGACCACCCCCCGGGCTGGCCATCACGCGTCTTCGCACTCCAATTGGATATGGCTGCTCTGTCCGCAAAGTTGCCGGTCAGATTGAGTTTGCCCAAGCAAAAGCATCGAAAGAAAGCTCCCAGGCCAGTGTGAGTGCAATTGTAGAGCGTGCGGTCAGCAGCATCGAGTTAATGCCTCTATTATCCCAAGAATAATTCTCATCGCTAAAAGTGCCTCAAGCGTCCAACTATCGCCCATATCTCGTGTTCTTGTTTAACTTATGAATGAAAAACCCCGCCCATCCGTTGACAGATTGTTGAGAGGTATTTCGACGGATCATGTTGAAACCGTTCGGGATGCATGGCGGGAAATTCTGCAAGAAGGGGCTAGTTCTGTCAGCCAAATTCAAGAAAAACTGGCGTCATCTGCATGGGCTGAAAACCCTCGCGGACCTCTGACCAAATACTTTGGTGTATTGCTTGCCATACTTGATGAACTGGATGCATCTGCTTTTGAGCTTGAAATCAAAAGGCTTCGAAAAAGCAACTTACACCCCATGCATATTAAGACGTTGGACGTTCTTTCGCAGCGCATTTTTGAAGAACCTGCAACCCGTATTGCAGAAAATATACCTGTATTCGTTGCCGCTGACATAGCTGATCGTTCCCTGGTCGTTAGCAATATCGAAATCTGGAGCAAGACAAAGGGTCTATCGCTAGATAACGTGACCCGCATTGATGTAATCGCGCGCCGCTCAGAACTCGATTATCTGGGAAAGTATAATCTGTTTTTCTCCGGGATCATTCTGACATGGCCCGCAGACACAGCCAGAGGAGTGAAGCTCTGGTGGAGGCGTCTGGACGCGGAATTTACATTCTATCATGAAGTCGGACACCACGTATCAGGGCACCTTGAGGGTGGACAGGTGGCTGAACAGGAAAAAGAGGCTGACGAGTACGCCAGTGCAATGATGCGCAAGTCCAGGCCGGTCTTTACTTTCATTGGCAGAATGCTTCTTTTGCCGCTCAAGCCTCTTCTGAAGCGCATGATCGGGTCATCACGTCGCGCCGGAGTTAATACTGCGTAAAATTGTCATTTTGTTAACTTCAGCTTTGTCCGCAAAGCCGACACCCGCCATCCCCACTACCCCTCCAAAGCCTGCGCCAAATCAACTTTCAAATCCTCCACATCCTCAATCCCGACCGAAAGCCGCAATAACCCTCCCGGAATGCCGGACTCCGGCTCAATTGTGGCGCGGTGTTCGATGAGGCTTTCGACGCCACCTAGCGATGTGGCGCGGTGGATGAGGTTGAGCCGTCCTTTGACACGCAGCGCACTATCCGCCCCACCCTTCACAATGAAAGACATCAGATACCCAAACCCTCCACACATCTGACGCGAGGCGATGTCATGGCCGGGATGATGTGGCAGGCCAGGGTACAGCACGGTTTCCACCGCCTCATGACCGTTCAGAAACCCTGCCAACGCCTGCGCATTGGCGCACATCCGTTCCATCCGAAGCGGCAGAGTGCGCATGCCGCGCAAGGCCAGCCACGCTTCAAACGGCCCCATGATCGCACCTGCATCATGACGGTCCGCGCGAATGGCACTCCACAAGGGCATGTCGGGGTTTGTACAGGACAAGGCGCCGCCCATAACATCGCTATGGCCATTGATGGCCTTGGTCACCGAGTGCATCGAGATATCAGCCCCCAACGCCAGAGACCGGGTCAAAACCGGGCTTGAGGCTGTGCCGTCCACCACCAAAAGCGCGCCTGCCTGCTGTGCCAGTTCTGCCGCCTGAGAAATATCGGTGACTTTGAGCCAGGGGTTTGAGGGCGTTTCGATCCACACAAGATCCGCAGATGTCGCACAGGCCTGCGACAAAGCCTCAGGGTCAGCTGCGTCCACTTCCTCCAGCGCGAAATCGCCCCGCGCGGCGAGCGTGCGTGCCAGATGGGTCACGCCATAGTAAATCCCCGATTGCAGCACCAATCTCGCGCCTTTCGGCAAGGCGCGAAACACCGCCGCCGCGGCCGCCATACCGGATGGCAAGAGCAGGGTTTCCGCAGCACCCTCCAACTCCCGCAACACCACTTCGGCGGTGCGCACCGTGTCATTGTCATCGCGCGCATAGGAATTACGCTCATGGATGAGCGCATTGTCCGCCCCCCGCATATAGGTGGTCGCGGTATGAATGCCCGGTACAAGCCCGGCAGTTGCCGGATCAATCGCCCCGCTGGCACGCGCGGCGATGGTGGCAGGGCTCAGCGGTTTCGATATCATGTCAGCTTTTCCTCAAACAATTGGCCCGGGCCCCAGCCCTTTGCCGCAATCCCGCTGAGCTGCAACAGGTGCCACAAGAGCGCCTGGTTGGAGCTGATCACCGGCACACCGGTTTCGGCCTCTAGCGCGTCGATGATCCCATAGGTGCGCAAATTGGTGCAGGAGGCAAAGACCGCATCTGCCTTATGGGTCTGCAGTGCCTCAAGAATTGCGGTCTTGGTCGAGGCCTCGCTGATCCGGGCCACATTGGGGTCGATCTCTTCGCCAAAGCTGGTCTCGTGTAAGACCTCGATCCCGCGCGCCTCCAGAAACTGCCGCATCGGGCTGGCCACCTGGCTGGTGTAAGGCGTGATCATGATGATCCGCCTGGCGCTGAGCGCCTGCAAACCCGCCACCACGCCGCTGATCGGGTTTGTGACCGGCAGGTCCGGGCGCACGGCATGCACCTGCTCTGTCACCGCATCAGGCCCGATCAAGACAGACGCCGAGGTGCAACCATAGCCAATCGCCTCAACCGTATCCGGCAAAAGCGATACTGACGCGGCCACGCGCGCCTGCATATCCATCAGCGACTGGGGTGTCACGGAAGGCGCGGAGTAGATGCGCGTGTGATACAGGCCCACATCTCGGCCCTGCAATGTCTGGCGCGCCTCAACCTCCAGCGTCTCATCGGTGCTGAGCACAACAAGGCCAAGACGCCGGGCCATGCCGTGATCCAATTCATATGTCATGGCGCCTCTCCTCTGGGCCAGCTGAGTGTGCCACCCGCAACAGCGGCCCCAACCCCGGTTGTGCTGGGGCAAGACGTGGGCAATCCGCGCAGCACGCGCACGGCCAGATGTGCAAAAGCTTGCGCCTCCAGCATATCGCCATCAAGCCCGACCGCCTCCACCGGGTCAACTTTTGCGTCCAAAGCGGCGCGCAGCATCGCCATCATCACCGGGTTCTTGCGCCCGCCGCCACAAACCAACACGCGCTCCGGCGGGGTTGGACAATGCTCCATACCCTGCAACACCGCTGCCGCGGCCATGCCTGTGAGGGTTGCCACCGCATCGGCATCGCTCAGCTCACGCACCAGACCGATCATGTCGGCAAAGGCATCCCGGTCGAGCGACTTGGGCGGGATCTTCCGAAAATAGATGTCTTCGAGGAACAGCTCTAGCGCGCCTTGAGCCACAGTCCCTTGCAGCGCAAGTTTCCCATCGCGATCAAACGGCTCACCACGCCGGCCCATCATCACATCGTTGATCGGCGCATTCGCGGGACCTGTGTCAAAGGCCAGCAGCGCGCCGTCTTCTTCGGGTTTGTCTTTCGTTGGATCAATCCAGGTGAGGTTGCCAACGCCCCCCAGATTGAGAAAGGCCAAAGGCCGCTCGGCCTGCATCCATTTGGCACAGGCGAAATGGAAAAACGGCGCAAGCGGCGCGCCCTCCCCGCCCAGTTCCACATCCGCGCTGCGAAAATCCCAAACGACCGGCAGGTTCAGCGCTACGGCCAAGGCCGCGCCATCGCCCATCTGATGCGTGCCACGCCCCTTTGGCTCATGCGCCAATGTCTGGCCGTGAAAGCCAACGATCTCGGCCCCCTCAAAGCCTGAGAGCACGTCGAGATGCGCCTGTTGCACCATCGGCAGCGCTTCTTGCCCCACCTCGCCGGGCCACTTTCCCAAGGCGTCGCGCAACACGGCTTCCTCGGCGCGGGAATAGCCGCGATAGGCGGTCTCTCCAAAGCCGAAAATCACCTCGCCATCGGTCTGAACCATGGCCGCGTCCACCCCGTCCAACGAGGTGCCCGACATCGCCCCCAAGGCCCAAACCGGGCCCGCTTTGATCCGGGCCTTCAACATGGCCTTTTCCTTCGTTCAAACCGCCCCTATACATGCCGCGCAAAGACACCCGGGACAAGCGATATGACCACCCAACCCAAATCAGATTTCCTGCGCGTGATGATCGAGCGTGGCTTTATGGCCGATTGCACCGATCTGGATGCGCTAGATGCGGCTCTGATCAAAGGCGTGGTCCCGGCCTATATCGGCTTTGACGCCACCGCGAAATCGCTGCACGTCGGCTCTCTTATTCAGATCATGATGCTGCGCTGGCTGCAAAAGACCGGGCACAAGCCGATCACGCTCATGGGCGGTGGCACGACCAAGGTAGGCGACCCGAGTTTTCGCGCCGATGAACGCCCCCTGCTCGATGATGCGGCAATTCAGGCTAATATCGATGGCATTCAGAAGGTGTTTGCCGCCTATGTCACCTATGGTGACGGGGCCACCGATGCCGTTATGCTCAACAATGATGAATGGCTGAGCGGTCTGAAGTACATCGAATTTCTACGCGACATTGGTCGGCATTTCTCGGTCAACCGGATGCTGGCCTTTGAATCGGTGAAATCCCGTCTCGACCGTGAACAATCGCTGTCGTTCCTCGAATTCAATTACATGATCCTGCAGGCCTATGACTTTATGGAGTTGAACCGCCGCTATGGCTGTCTTCTGCAGATGGGCGGCTCGGATCAGTGGGGCAACATCGTCAACGGGATCGACCTGACGCGCCGGGTGCTTGATCACGAGGTGTACGGCCTCACGTCGCCGCTGCTGGAGACAGCAGATGGCCGAAAGATGGGCAAAAGCCAGGACGGCGCAGTCTGGCTCAATGCCGACATGTGCGCGCCCTACACGTTCTGGCAGTTCTGGCGCAACACGATGGATGCCGATGTGGGCCGGTTCCTGAAGCTCTACACCGAATTGCCAGTGGATGAATGCGACCGCCTTGGCGCGCTGGCCGGATCAGAGATCAACGCGGCCAAGATCATTCTGGCAAATGAGGTCACCACCCTTTTACACGGGGCCGAAGCCGCGCAGGCAGCTGAAGCGACCGCGCGCGAGGTCTTTGAGAAAGGCGGCGTTGGGGATGACTTGCCCACGCTGGAAGTATCCGCGTCGGATATCGGTGACGGCATGTCCATTGTGCAGCTAATCGTGAAATCTGGCCTTGCAAAATCCGGCAAGGACGCCAAGCGATTGATCGCGGAAAACGGGGCCAAACTTGACGATGCCCCGCTCACCGATGCTGGCCTTATGATTGATGCAAATGCCCTCTCCTCACCGATCAAGCTTTCGGCCGGGAAAAAGCGGCATGCGCTGGTGAAGCTCGCCGACTGATCGGAATTTGCGGATAACGCTGCCTGTCACAAAACTTTCGCACAACATCGATTGCATCATGGCTTATATATCGATAATTCCCGATACATGGATACATCTACCGCCCTTTCCGCCCTGCAGGCGCTCTCGCATGAGACCCGGCTTGAGGTGTTTCGCCTGTTGATGCGGGCCGGTCCCGAAGGGCTTGCCGCGGGTGACATCGCGACAACCTGCGGCGTGCGGCAGAACACCATGTCATCGCATCTGTCGATCCTGACGCAGGCAGGTCTGATCGTCTCAGAACGCGACGGGCGCACCATTCTGTACCGCGCCAATGTAGAGGGTATTCAACACCTTCTGGGTTTTCTGATCGAGGATTGCTGCGGTGGAAATCCTGCGGAATGCCAACCCCTGATCCAACAGCTTGCCTGCCCATGCTGAGGACCACGCCATGTCGTCAAAGTCATCCGAATTAAAAAATATCCTCTTTTTGTGCACCGGAAACTCCGCCCGCTCACTCATCGCCGAAGCGGTCATGAAGCGCGAAGGCTTGGGACGGTTCAACGCCTATTCCGCCGGGTCACAGCCCACTGGCGCGCCAAACCCGCACGCCATCGCCGTGCTGGAACAGCTCAACCACGATACCAGCGGCTTACGCTCCAAAAGCTGGGATGAATTCGCAGGCCAGGATGCACCAAACATGGATTTCGTGTTCACCGTCTGCGACAACGCCGCGAATGAGACTTGTCCTTATTGGCCCGGTCAGCCCATCAGCGCGCATTGGGGTCTGCCAGATCCTGCAGCTGTCATCGGCTCTGATGCCGAAATTGGCCTGGCTTTTCACGACACCTACCGCATGCTGCGCAACCGTATTTCCATCTTTGTGAACCTGCCGTTCTCGCAACTGGACGGGCTGTCGCTCAAGAAAGAACTCGAAGCCATTGGCGCGCACAAAGACCAAAAGGATCCAGATCCCAAATGAAGTTTGACTTACCACGTCGCCTCACGGCGGAATTTCTGGGTACTCTCTTGCTGGTCTGCACCGTGGTCGGCTCGGGTATTATGGCCGAGACGCTGACGGAGGATGTCGCCGTGGCCTTGTTGGGCAACACGATCCCGACCGGTGCGATCCTCTTTGTCCTGATCACCATTCTGGGGCCGATTTCCGGCGCGCATTTCAACCCGGCTGTGACCTTTGCCTTCCTGCTCAAGCGCGACATTTCCGGGCGTGACGCCATGGCGTTCATGGGTGTTCAGGTGGCGGGTGGCATTCTCGGAACAGTGATCGCCCACGGGATGTTTGCGCTCGATCTGTTACAAACCTCGCTGACCGTGCGCACTGGCGGCGCACAATGGTTCGCCGAAGTCGTGGCCACCTTTGGTCTTGTGGGCGTCATTCTGGGCGGCTTGCGCTTCAAGACAGAGGCCATTCCGATGCTGGTGGGTCTTTACATCACCGCTGCCTACTGGTTCACGGCCTCGACCTCTTTCGCCAATCCAGCCGTTGCCATTTCCCGGGCCTTCACCAACACGTTTTCCGGCATTCGACCTGCGGACCTTCCCGGATTTATCACCGCCGAATTTATCGGCGCAGCACTTGCCGTGGCGCTCTTTGGCTGGCTGCTGAAACAGGACACGCGCAATACTTAGCGTGAAATACTTCAGGTCCGTGCGACAAGCGCCTCGTTCAGCATGGCCTTGACCGTCACATGGTCAACGTCATCAGTGACGAAAGCGTCGCCAATACCGCGGGCAAGGATGAACCGCAGGCGCCCATCGATCACTTTCTTGTCCTGCCCCATAAGCTCCAAAAGAGCCTCCGCGTCAGGTAAATCCCCTGGAATATCCGCCAGATCCACCTTCATCTTCATGTCCCGAAGATGCGCCCGAACGCGGCTGGGCTCCTCCTGAGCACAAAGCTGCATACGGGCAGACAGCTCAAAGGCCAACGCACATCCAACCGCGACGCCCTCTCCATGCAAAAGCCGGTCTGAATACCCTGTAGCCGCTTCCAAAGCGTGGCAGAACGTGTGGCCAAGATTCAGCAGCGCGCGATCTCCCTGCTCCGTTTCATCGCGCACGACAATATCGGCTTTCATCTCAACAGAGCGCTTTACCGCATAATGCCGCGCATCTTTGTGCCCATCCCGCACGCGTGGCCCATTCTTTTCCAGCCACTCAAAGAACACCGCGTCGCCCAAAAGCCCGTATTTCACCACTTCGCCATAACCGGCAAGGAAATCGCGCTCGGTCAGCGTGTCGAGCACATCAATGTCGGCAAGCACCATAGCCGGCTGATGAAACGCCCCGATCAAGTTCTTGCCATGCGGCGCGTTGATCCCTGTTTTCCCCCCAACGGAGCTGTCAACCTGCGCCAAGAGACTGGTTGGTATCTGAACAAATCGCACACCACGTCGCAAAACGGCGGCAGCAAAACCCACAAGGTCGCCAATCACCCCGCCGCCCAGGGCGATGACCACATCCCGCCGTTCAACCTTTTCCGACAACAGCCATTCGACGGTGCGTTCGAGATGAGACCATGACTTCGTGGCTTCGCCTGCGGGCAAGATCAGTGAAGATGACTGAATACCTGCTGCGTCGAGCGTATTTGTCAGGTTTGCCAAATGCGCCTTGGCCACGCGCTCATCGCTGATGATGGCCACACGGGGTCGGTTCAAAAGCGGGTCGAGGTAGCGTCCGGCCTCACGCAACACCCCAGAGCCGATATGAATATCATAGGCACGATCGCCCAGTCCAACATGCACTGTTTCGATCATGATAACGCCTCCAGAACATCTTTGCGTCCCGCCAGAGCCTGTCGGACCTGATCGGCCATGGCTTCTATCGAATACTCCGTCCGCGCCTCTACCGCCAGATCCGCCATTTCATAAAACGGCAACCGCTCTTCATACAGATCTTTCAAAGTTTGGTAGGGATGAGCCGTGCGAAGTAAGGGCCTGGTATCTTTATGTTTTACACGGCTCCATAGCAATTCAAGATCGGCCTTCAGCCACACCGCAACACCCTTTTCGCGGATCATGTCACGATTGCGCGAAGATAGAAATGCACCACCGCCTGCTGATAATATACAACGTTCATTGTCCAAGAGCCGCTCGATGACCTGCGTTTCACGATCCCGAAAGAACGCCTCGCCATCGCGCTCAAAAATTTCTTTTATCGACATATTGGCCGCAGCCTCAATCTCAACATCCGAATCAAGGAACGGCACATCAAGCATGGCCGCCAAAGCCTTGCCCACAGCGGTTTTTCCCGCGCCCATCATACCCACAAGAACCACCGTCTTTTTCAACTTCCAGGTGTTTTCCGAGGTCAAACTTCGGCGCTCCCCTGCCATTTTTTTACGCTTTGTCATTGAATGACGTGATCTTGGGCAAAAGGCCAGTTATAAGTTATACAAAACAATGGAAAGCGAGCAGGCAGGCGCAACATGTTACGGCTTATAAAATTTTTGCTGTACCTAATCGGATTGGGGTTCATCGCCTTGGTGGCATATGCATATATCGGGCCGTTTTTCGGCGCTGACTTTTCTCCGCCAAGCGAAGAGATCCGTCAGGAAATCATTCTTGAGAGTTCTTAACGCGTTATCACTCGTTTCTTTGATCGCCTCCCCAGCACTCGCCGAAGAGCCGCTGTCTGCGATTGACTGGCTGAAGGACCCCGCACCTATTAGCCTGACGCAACCGCTTGTCTCACCTCTGCCAGAACTCTCGGAAGAGGCCGGAAGTTCGACACCTGATGTCACCGCTGCACCACTCGGCTCGACACCGTCGGAAACGGTCGGGCTTTTGCCTTTCAGCACAACAGGATTGCCGCCTGAACTTTGGTCCGCCTCTCAGGCAAAGACCATCTCGGCCCTGTTCGAACGCATCTCAACCGACCCGCTACCAGCGCTTCAGGCACTTTACTACACGCTGCTCTTGGCCGAAGCAGAAGCACCCTCGTCTCAGGGCGCATCCTCTTCGACATTTTTGCAAGATCGTGCAGCCACTTTGATGCGCATGGGCGCGGTTGACCCTGCCCTGGCCCTGATCGAGCAGGCAGGCCCGCAACGCGCATCCGTATTTGACCTTTGGTTTGATCTGGCGCTTTTGACAGGCACCGAGGGTCAGGCCTGTTCGGCGCTCTCGGCGAACCCGACGTTGACCCAGAAATATGAGACGCGAATTTTCTGCGCGGCTCGCGACGGCGATTGGCAAACCGCAGCTTTGACGTTTGAGACAGCCAACGCGCTTGGATTGCTGAATGAAAGAACCAGCACCCTTTTGGCCCAGTATCTCGATCCAGAGACAATAGAGGCCGCACCCGATTTGCCGCCCAGTCGGGATATGACACCGCTTGGCTTCCGTCTATTTGAAGCGGCAGGTGCGCCGCTGCCCACCCGAAACCTGCCACGTGCTTTCGCGGTGGCAGACCTGCGTGGTGTCTCAGGCTGGAAAGCGGAAATTGAAGCGGCCGAACGGCTGGCCCACACCGGCGCCCTGCCCGCCAACCGTCTGCTTGGACTTTACACATCGCAACGCCCTGCAGCCTCCGGCGGAGTGTGGGAACGGGTTTCAGGTGTTCAGGCTCTGGAACGTGCATTGAACAGAAACGATGACGAGGCCGCTGCACGCGCGTTGACAAAACTCTGGCCTGACATGCGGCGTGAGGGGCTGGCTGTGGCACTGGCAACGCTCTACGGCCCGGCTCTGACCAAGCTGAACTTGCCCCGGCCTGCAGGAAAAATGGCGCTTCACGCCGGGCTTTTGTCACCAGAGTATGAAACGCTGGCCCAGTCATTGTCCTTAACAAAAAGAGCCGACCGCTTCTTGCAGACCGTGGCGTTGGGCAAGCCGGATCGCAGCCTCGCGGTTACGACCACCGAGATTGCGATTGCCGACGCCTTTGCCAGAACAGAGGCCTCAAATGATCATCGCGGCATGCTCGATGATGGCCGTCTGGGTCAGGCGATACTGAGTGCCGCCCTTCAGCTGGACGCAGCAGGTCCCAATCAAAGCCGGGACATCGTATCCGGTCTCTCTACGCTGCGTGCCGTAGGGTTGGAAGACACCGCCCGCCGCGCGGCTCTGCAAATCCTGCTGCTGAAGGCGCGCTCATGACCGCCAGGCACTGGATGTCGGGGTTTCTGGAGGCGCAGGCCGCTGAACTGGGGGCGTCGGAAAACACGTTGCAGGCATATGCACGTGACTTGCGCGACTATGCAGACTGGTCCGCCAAGGAAGGGCATGATCCCTGCACAGCCGGGCAAGCAGAGATCGAGGCCTATCTCACCCATTGCGATGATCAGGGACTGGCGCGATCCACGCGCGCGCGGCGGCTGTCGGCCATAAAGCAGTTTTACCGCTTTGCCTTTGACGAACGCCTGCGCGACGACAACCCGGCCATCAAGATCAGCGGACCGGGTCGCGAAAAATCCCTGCCAAAGACACTGGACCTTGATGAGGTGGACTGTCTTTTACAAGCCGCCACTGAGGTTGGGCGCTCTGAAGCCGACCGCAGTCGCAACACCTGTTTGATGGAGCTTCTCTATGCCACCGGCATGCGGGTGAGCGAGCTGGTTTCTCTGCCCGTCGCCACCGTGCGCGGCGGTCCTGAAATGCTCCTGATCAAGGGCAAGGGCGGCAAGGAACGTATGGTGCCGCTGTCGCCTTCGGCTCATGAGGCGATAGAGGATTGGATTGCGCATCGCGACGCTGCACAAGAAAAGAAACGTGCAGAAGGCAAACCGGACTCGGCGTTTCTCTTCCCGTCCACCGGCAAGCTGGGGCATATGACGCGGCACAGGTTTTATGTGCTGATCAAAGAGCTAGCCGTGCATGCCGGCGTGTCTCCTGACAAGGTGACACCGCATACGTTGCGCCATGCCTTTGCCACGCATCTTCTGGCCAACGGGGCAGACCTGCGCGTGATCCAGACGCTTCTGGGTCATGCCGATGTGGCCACGACCGAGATTTACACCCATGTGCTGGACGAACACCTGCGCGATTTGGTGAATGACGCGCATCCCATGATGAAACGCGCGCGCGGCGAGGGTTAGGTTTGGCCGCTTGTGGGGGCAAATCCAATGAAACGTCGGAACTCGACCCATCAAAAAAGAGAGACTTCCGTGTCCAGATTGCCAAGGTCTTGAACCTTCATGAAGGCTGTCCCTTGAATGACACCGCTCCGCACCCCATAACCCAAGGAACGACTTGGATAAGACCCTAGATGGAACCCGTATCATCTTCGCTCGACGCGGCCTTTTGGATCACCAGCCTGTCAATTCTCGGGCTTTTGGTCCTCTCGGCCTGTTTCTCGGGCAGTGAAACCGCGCTGACGGCTGCGTCGCGCGGTAAATTGCGTGCGCAGGCTGAAAAAGGCTCAAAAGGCGCCGAAAAGGCACTTGAGATCACCGAGGACAATGAACGTCTGATTGGCTCGGTCCTTTTGGGCAATAACCTTGTAAACATCTTGGCCACGTCGCTGGCCACGGCTCTGTTTACGCGGCTCTTCGGCGAATCCGGTGTGGCGCTGGCCACACTGGTCATGACCTTGCTGGTGCTTATTTTCGCTGAGGTTCTGCCAAAAACCTACGCCATCACGAACGCCGAAGTGGCGGCCTCCAAGGCCGCGCCGGTCATCAAGTTTATCATTCGCATCTTTGACCCGGTCGTATCGGCAGTGCGGGTTTTGGTGCGCGGCGTCCTGAGCCTGTTTGGTGTCAAGACCGATCCGGACAGTCACATCCTTGCCGTGCGCGAGGAGATCGCCGGTGCGCTTTACCTCGGCCATTCTGAAGGTGTGGTCGAAAAGGAAGACCGCGACCGCATCCTTGGCGCTCTGGATCTTGGCGAACGTGCTGTGGAAGAAATCATGCTTCACCGCAGCCAGATTGAAATGATCGACGCCGAGTTTGACCCCGAGGCGATCCTTGATCAGTGCCTGAAAAGCAACCACACCCGCCTGCCCGTCTTTCGCGATGACCCCGACAACATCATCGGCGTGGTCCATGCCAAAGACCTCTTGCGCGCCATGCACAAGCTGATCACGCAGGATTTCGGCAATCGCGAATTGCTCAATAATTTTGACATCTGCTCGGTGGCGATGAAACCCTATTTCGTGCCGGAAACCACAACGCTGGATGACCAGATGCGGCAATTCCTGCGCATGCGCTCGCATTTTGCGCTCGTGGTGGATGAATATGGCGACCTTCAGGGGCTGATCACACTTGAGGACATCCTTGAGGAAATTGTTGGTGAGATCACCGATGAGTTCGACCCACAGGCCGAGCATCCGATCCGGCGTGCCGATGATGACCAGTTCCTTATTGATGGCGCCATGACCATCCGCGACCTTAACCGTGCGACAGACTGGACCTTGCCGGACGATGAGGCCAACACGGTCGCAGGCCTCGTCATCCACGAGGCGCAGATCATTCCAAACGTGAAGCAGGTCTTCGACTTCCACGGCTTCCGCTTTGAAGTCGTCGAAAAGCAGGACAACCGCATCACCAAGCTGAAGATCCGCAAGCTCTGACTATCAGGTCGGATTTGAGTATTTTCCGGAACAATGAAAGATCAAGGTCTTTGCCCCGTCTTTCACTGTTTCCCAAATACTCTCGCCGAAGGCGTCAAGCGCGCAGCTTTTCACCCTTGGGATCGAATGGCGGCTCATGCAGGATGCGTGCCTTATGGGGCTGCCCCAGGACCATGACCTCCACATCATCGCCAGCCTTCACTGTGCCGGATTTGACATAACCAAGCGCCAGGCTCATGCCCACCGTGTACCCGTATGTCCCTGAGGTCACGCGCCCCACGGGGGTGCCCTTGGCATCGCGGATGGGTTCCCCGCCTGTTGCATCAGCGTTGGAGGCGTTTACGGCGTCTTCATCAATGTGAATAAGCACAAGCTCTTCGCGTGTGGGCTCAGACATGACCTTGGCCGTGGCCTCTTTGTGCAGGAAGTCCTTGTCCATTTTGCAAAGCGGCGCAAAGCCGACTTCATGTGGGAAGTATTCAGGCGAATATTCCCGGCTCCAGGAGCCATAGCCCTTCTCGACCCGCATCGACATGAGTGCCCTGCCCCCGACGGGGCCAGCACCAAACTCTTTGCCAACCTCAAGAAGCGCGCGGTAGAGTTTTTCTTGATCTTCCGTCTTGCAGTGCAATTCCCAGCCCAGATCGCCGGTGAAGCTCACACGTAGGGCCAAACAGCGCACACCGGCCAGATCAATCATCGCCGAGCGCATGAACGGCATGTCTTCGGTGGCCAGCGAATGGTTGGTCAAGCGCTGCAACATATCGCGAGACTTGGGTCCAGCCACGTTAAAGCCGCACATCGCCTCAGTGTGGCTTTCAAATGTCGTGCCGTCTGGCAATGGTACCATGTCAAAGAACCGCTTGTGATAGCGTTCGGCCATACCGGACGAGATGACCCAGAACTCGTCTTCGGCCACGCGGGTCACTGTCGCATCCCCGGCAATTCCGCCACGCACACCGATCAGCGGTGTGAGGCAGGACCGACCTACAGATTTTGGCATCCGGTTGGCAAAAACGGCATTCAGCCAATCCTCGGCCCCCGGCCCTTTTACGTGGTATTTGGCAAAGTTCGAAATATCGATGATCCCCGCCCGGTCGCGCAGCATCTTGCATTCCTCACCCACAGGCCCCCACCAATTCTGGCGCGTAAACCCGTTGGTGTCCTCAGCCCCCGGTGCATCTGCAAACCATTGCGGGTGCTCCCAGCCGTAGTTGAGGCCAAAGACCGCGCCCATTTCTTTTTGCAAGGCGTAGATGGGCCGCGTGCGCAAAGGCCGCCCGGCGGCGCGCTCTTCATTAGGATAGTGAATGGCAAAGCGGTGCGCATAAACATCCTCCACCTTGGCTTTCACGAAACTCTTGTCATTGGCCCAAAGCCCAAAGCGCGCCATGTCCCAGGGGAACATGTCATACTGCATCTCGCCTTCAACGATCCACTGGCTCACCATCAGCCCCATGCCCGCAGATTGGCTAAAGCCCGGAATAATGCCGCCGACCATGAAGTAATTCTTCAGCTCAGGCACAGGTCCAAGGATCACGTTGCTGTCAGGCGACCAGATCATCGGTCCATTAATCACCCGCTTGATCCCCGCCTCAGCCGCCACTGGCACGCGGTCCATGGCGCGCATCACGTTCTCCATGATCCGGTCAAGGTCATCGGCGAAAAGGTCATGGGCGAAATCTAGCGGCGTGCCGTTCTCCGCCCAGAATTTCATATCCCGCTCATAGGCCCCAATCAGCAAGCCCTTGCCTTCCTGACGCAGGTAATATTCCCCATCCCGGTCTGCGACGGAGGGCAAGCGTCGGTCCATCCCGTCAATTTCTGCAATCGTTTCCGTCACAAAATACTGATGTTCGGTGGGCTGCAACGGCATCTCAATGCCCGCCAGTGCGGCCACTTCACGTCCCCAAAGCCCGGCGCAGTTGATCACCCATTCGGTCTCAATATTGCCATTGGGAGTCTCGACGATCCAGGTGCCATCCGGCTTTTGCGTCGTGGCAGTGACAGGCGTAAAGCGATGGATTTCCGCCCCGCGCTGCCGCGCGCCAACCGCATAGGCGTTGGTCACACCGGACGGGTCCACATTGCCGCCGTCAGGCTCCCACATGATCGTGCGGATGCCGTCGAAATTGACCAAAGGATGCTTTTCCTCGGCCTCTTCGCGGGTGATCTCGTGAAAGTTCATTCCGTAAAGCTGCGCCTTGGCGGCTTGGAGTTTGAGCTGATGCTCGCGGTTCTCCGTCTGCGCCAGATAAAGCGAGCCGGGCTGAAACACGCCGCAGCTTTGGCCGGTCTCTTCCTCAAGGCTGTTATAGAGGTTCATTGTGTAATGCTGCAGGCGAGAGATATTGGCGCTGTCATGCAGCCCGTGGATATTCGCCGCCGCATGCCAAGTTGAGCCAGAAGTCAACTCATTGCGCTCAAGCAACACCACATCCGTCCACCCCAGCTTGGTCAGATGATAGAGCACCGAGCAGCCAATCACGCCGCCCCCGATAACAACTGCCTGTGCATGGGTCTTCATAGGTCTCACCTCTGTCGCCTGTTTGATGTCAGGATGCACGTCCCCGCGCGCGCCTGACGGACACTCCGCGACATGTTTTGTCGCCCGCCGCGGTTTTGTCCTTTCGGTTTGCGTCAGAGGATTTCAGATTGCGGCAGCGAGGCGTGCGAGGAATATGAAGGACTGGCATAGGCCCAAATCGGAAACGATCCATAGCAGCGCGATGGGCTGCGCGCCCGCTCTCGCAGTTGGACTGCTCTAGGATAAGTAATTTTCCGACTGAAACTATCAGATGTCCAATGTGAGCCCAACTTGACCGATGCTGCGCTCTGAACGAATGTTCGTTAAGACAGTGACTTTTTTCTTAGGCCGACAAAATGAGATTGCTCAGACCCAGCATCGAACACATTCCCGCTTATGTATCTGCCCTGCGAAAGGGATGGTCACCGGACAACTTACGGTCGGAGGCCGCGCAAGAGCAGATTGAAAGCATCGAAATGGATGCTGCATCATTTGTTTCCAATCTCGATGACCCAACTGCAAAGGCTGGACCAGTTACACTGCCAGACGGCTCAAAAGTGCCGCGCCTGCCAAGTATTCGCAGGTGGATTTGGGAAGGTGAGTTTTGCGGCCATATAGGTTTACGATGGAGACCGGGTACAGAAGAGCTTCCGCCCACCTGTTCGGGTCATATCGGATACGCTGTTGTGCCATGGCGGCAAGGGGAGGGGTTGGCGTCTGCGGCACTTGTCGCAATTCTTCCAGAGGCTAAAGCTGTCGGCCTGAAGTACGTCGAAATTACGACCAGCCCTGACAACCCTGCGTCAGTGCGGGTCATCCAAAAGGCAGGCGGCACATTGATTAGAACTTACAATGCCGACAAGGCACTTGGTGGATATGAGACATTGGAGTTCAAAATCTCACTCGCGGCCTAAGCCGAATTTCGGACAGCAGACATTCACTTCCAAATCAACAATGGCAGCACTGTCCGCAAAGCGGAGATTCATCAACCTAACTTGACAAAAGACTCTCCCCCATCCCCTAACAATCACATAACCCACCGCACGACATATTAACCCACACCCCTTACCGACCCTGCACCGACGCAATACCGACGTGATACCGACGCACTACTGACGTCCAAATTCCTGCATTTTAAGGCCGTTAACCATTCGACCATGGAAACGACACATCCTGTCGCAAATTGACATGCCCGGAGCGGCAGGCCAGACAGTCTGACACCACGATTTCAGACGAGGGAGGCCCCCATGAAAACCACCACGCGTGTGGCCGTGATCGGCGGCGGAGTTGTCGGGTGCAGTGTGCTCTATCACCTGACCAAGCTGGGTTGGTCGGATGTGACGCTGATTGAGCGCTCGGAACTGACCTCGGGGTCCACATGGCACGCGGCGGGCGGGTTTCACACCCTGAATGGCGACACGAATATGGCCGCGCTACAGGGCTATACGATCAAGCTTTACAAGGAGTTAGAGGAAATCACCGGCATGTCCTGCGGGCTTCATCACGTGGGCGGCGTGACTCTGGCGGACAACAAGGACCGGTTCGACATGCTGCTCGCCGAGCGGGCCAAGCACCGCTATATGGGGCTTGAGACCGAGATTGTCGGCCCCGACGAGATCCGCAAAATTGCACCGATTACAAACACCGACGGCATTCTGGGCGCACTCTATGATCCGCTCGACGGCCACCTTGATCCTTCCGGCACCACGCATGCCTACGCCAAGGCCGCGCGCTTAGGGGGTGCGACGATCCTGACCAACTGTAAGGTCATAGAAACAAACCAGAATCCTGATGGCTCCTGGGAGGTTGTCACCGAACGCGGCACCATCCATGCCGAACATGTGGTGAATGCTGGCGGCCTCTGGGCGCGTGAAGTGGGGGCGATGGCAGGGGTCTATGTGCCCATCTATCCGATGGAGCACCAGTATCTCGTCACCGAAGAAGTCCCTGAAATCGCTGAGATTATCGACGCGGGTGAAGAGCATCCCCACGTGATGGACCCCGCCGGGGAAAGTTACCTCCGGCAAGAAGGCCGCGGTCTCTGCATCGGGTTCTACGAACAGCCCTGCCGCGCGTGGTCTGTTGACGGCACGCCGTGGGAGTTTGGCCACGAACTCCTTCCCGATGACTTTGACAAGATCGAACAGTCCATTGATTTTGCTTACAAACGCTTCCCTTGTCTGGAGCGCGCAGGTGTGAAATCCGTCATCCACGGACCGTTCACATTTGCCCCAGATGGCAACCCTTTGGTCGGCCCCGTTCCGGGCTTGCGCAATTACTGGTCCGCCTGCGGTGTCATGGCCGGTTTCAGCCAGGGCGGCGGTGTCGGCCTGATGTTGGCCCAGTGGATGGTCGAGGGCGAATGTGAGCGCGACGTCTCGGCGATGGATGTGGCGCGTTACGGCGATTGGATCACGCCGGGCTACACCCTGCCCAAGGTGATCGAGAACTACCAGAAACGCTTTTCCGTTTCCTACCCGAACGAGGAACTCCCTGCCGCGCGCCCGTTCCGGCAGACGCCGATGTATGACGTGTTTGACGCCATGGGTGCTGTCTGGGGGCACCAATACGGCCTAGAGGTCGTGAACTACTTTGCCCAAGGCGATGAACCGCGGTTTGAGACACCCAGCTTCCGGCGCTCCAACGCGTGGGAGGCGACTGCTCGCGAGGTGAAGGCCGTCCGGCAAGGCGTTGGAATCAATGAGGTTCACAACTTTGGCAAGTATCTGGTGACGGGCGTTAACGCCCGCGAGTGGCTTGACCGGATCATGGCCGGGCGCATCCCAAAACCGGGGCGGATCAGCCTGACACCGATGTTGTCGCACAAGGGGCGTCTGATCGGGGATTTCACCGTCTCCTGTCTCAGCGATACCGCGTTTCAACTCACCGCCTCTTACGGCTCACAAGCCTACCACATGCGCTGGTTCCAGATGAACGAGGCAGAGGGTGTGGAGCTTGAGAACATCTCGGACCGGCTGAACGGGTTTCAGATTGCTGGCCCCAAGGCGCGCGATCTGCTGCAATCCTGTACGCGCATGGACATCTCAACCATGCGGTTCATGGATGTGCGGCATGTGACGGTCGGGATGGTCGATTGCCTGGTCCAGCGCGTCAGCTACACCGGCGATCTGGGATATGAAATCTACTGCGATCCCATGGCCCAAAGAGCGCTTTGGACCGTGCTATGGGAGGCGGGTCAAAGCTTCGGCATCAAACCTTTCGGTATGCGCGCGATGATGTCGCTCAGGCTGGACCGGTTCTTTGGATCCTGGCTTAGCGAATTCTCACCTGACTACACCCCCGCAGAAACCGGCATGGACCGGTTTGTCAGCTTCACCAAGAACAGCGATTTCATCGGCCGCGCAGCGGTTGAGGCAGAACGCGCCTCAGGGTCTGCACGCACACTGGTGCCGTTCGAGGTCGCGGCACTGGACGCAGATGTGCAGGCCTATGAACCCGTCTGGATCAATGGAAAGGTTCAGGGCTTCTGCACGTCAGGCGGCTATTCACATCACGCTGATAAATCCATCGCACTGGCTCTGATCCCTACAGAGTTGGCCAAACCGGGGCTGCAAGCCGAAATCGAAATTCTGGGCGAAATGCGCCCGGCACAGTTAATTTCAGAACCATACTTTGATCCCGAAGGCACACGCATGCGAGGCTGAAGCACGGCTTGCCGGTCAGGTTTAGATCGGTCACTCTAAGCTATGTCACTCACAAAGGGTGCCCAATGAGTCTTGTCTGTCTAGTTCCAGCTGCCGGGGCGTCCACGCGCATGCGCGGGCGGGACAAGCTGCTGGAAAAGATTGACGGCGTACCGCTTCTGGCGCGGCAAACCTCTGTGGTGATGACGCTCGAGGTTCCCGTGCTGGTCACCCTGCCTGCGCAGTCGGAAGACAGGGTTAACGCCCTGCATTCCATTCGCGAAGAGTTGTTAACCTTGATGAACATCGCCGACGCAGACGAGGGCCTCAGCGCGTCGATCCGCATGGGAGCCAACTGGGCCATGGCAGAAGGGGCCACAGCATTGATGGTGGCCCTGCCCGACTTGCCGGATATATGCGCCGAGGATTTCGCAACCTTGCATGGCACGCACCAGGCCCATCCCGACGCCGTCATTCGCGCCACAACAGCCGAAGGCCAGGCGGGCCATCCAACTGTCTTGCCAGCCCGGCTTTTCGGCGCCCTCGCGCGGCTCACAGGGGATCAAGGCGCCAAAGCTCTTTTGACAAATGAGCCGGTCACCCCCTGCCCTTTGCCTGGCAAACGCGCGGTCACAGATCTTGATACACCGGAAGCCTGGGAGGCCTGGCGCGCGTTACGTGCCGCCAAAAGCAAGCAATCCCAGCCGTAAGGCCGGGACTGCTAAACTCGAAATCGAGACCCCCCAGTCTCTGATTTCGATTGTGCCGGTCTTTGTAGAGCAGACCGGCGGGCTGCATTCAAAATAGCGTCACCCCACCAATAGCCGCGCCTCGTGGTGCTTTAGCGACTTGCGCGCGGCCTGATAGGCCTCGATGCCGTCGTGATCCTGAAGCTCCGGGAACAGATCAAAGATCTCGCTGCGCTGCGCATGACCCATACCATCCAGAACCTGTTGACCTGGCTGGAAACTTTCGGTCCAGGAGCCGTTGGACAGAACCACCTCATGGCGATCAAACATGAAATGCACGTAGCTCACGCTGCTCGCCTCAACCACATCAACACCCGCCTTATGAGTCAGGTGTTTGGCTGCGGCCAGCACTTCTCGCTCTTCGAAATAGAGAGACGATTTTTCACTGACAAGAAGCAGGCGATGCTGCGGCGATACAAGCATATCGCGTTCTGGCAGCCCGTGACCCAACGCGCCTGCGCGAATGAGAACCGGCTTCAGATGCGGCGCTTGCCGAAGCTCTTGCGCCTGCAGGTCGCGACATCCAATCCAGCGAATTTCCTGCAATCCATTATCGCGGGTGATCACACGGTCCCCCACCTGCAAATCCTCAACAAGGCGCTCACCTTTGGGTGTTGCAATCACCATGCCGGGCGTAAAGCAGGGGATAACATTTTCAATATTGCTGAATTCGGCCTCTCCGGTTTCATTGCCATCTGCGTCAAAGAAGGTAACGACACCATCTTCCTGATCCGCAGAGGTGAATGTCACGCGAAGACTGCCGCCCGGGTTTTCCGCTTCGGCCGCACCAGTCAGGTCAAGTGTATCAAAATCATCGTTGGGATCGCCGGATGTGGTGGTTTCACCACCGTCAATTTCATCACCGGCGGTGATGTCTATGAACGTGTCGCGATCTGCGCCACCCGAGAGCTCGTCGTCTCCGGCACCACCGGAAATCAGGTCATTGCCGTCGCCACCTTCGATCTCGTCGTCGCCGCCTTCGCCAAAGATTTGGTCATCGCCGGCGCCACCCTCAAGGTCATCATCACCATCTTCGGTGGCGGGACCGGACAGGGAGCTGTCGCCAAAGATGATGTCATCGCCAGCACCGCCCTCAACTTCGTCGTCGCCTGAGCCGCCAAAGACAACATCGTCACCTTCGCCCGCCTCAACTTCGTCATCTCCGCCAAGCGCATCAATAACGTCATCATTGGGCGCGGCCCCCGGAAGGATCGCGTCCTCGTTGTCCACACGATCTCCCTGCGGGTCACCAAGAAAGTCGACATCAATCTCATTGTCGGCGTCATTGCCGCTTACTACGCCATCCGGCTCTCCCAGAATATCGGTATTGTAAACGGCGACATAATCAATTGAGCCGTTGAAGAAATGATCATACCGACCATCGTCTTTTTCACGGGCCGCAAAGGTCCAGGATTCGTCGTCATTGTCACCGATGTCCATCGTCAGACCAGTGGTGTCGATGTCTTGAGAGTAGCTTTCGCCGGTGGTCAGGTTTTCAACAAAAAACCGACCGCCTTCGGTCTCGGACCAGGTGTAGGTTGCCTTGACCGTATCTCCCGGAGAGAAAAAGTCATCCGGCGTGCTGACATTCACATCTTCGCCGCCATCGACATGCCGTACATTTACAGCACCCTCAAGCGATACGTTAATCCCGAAATAACCTTCACTGTTGCGGTCGTTGAATTCGCCACGGTTCACAAGTGTATCGTCAGATGTTCCGACATGTGCATCTTGTGTAAACTGCACGGCGACGCTGCCTTCAGACAGATCGAAAGCCGCGTCATTGCCTCCGTCTACGTCAAAGAAATCTCCACGACCATCGGTCTGAAGCGCGCCCCCCGATGCGAAGGCATCGCCCTCGAACTCGCCGTCTTGTGCCACACCATCAGCGAGGCCCGTGTCCGCATCCGGATCAGAAGACAGAAAATCCCACAACCCGACGAGGTTTGCGGCAAACGGGTCATCGACGTTATCAGGCATCGTCATCTCCAACACACACCGTCCGGATGAACGGCTTACACGTACCAAGCCCAGCGACGATGCGGTTGTCTGAACACCGTGAGTGCGGAAGGGACTTCGAGGTCCTCTTGCAACATCAGATTTTGGCCATGTCGCGATCTCCCCAGACCGGCATTTGGCGCAAAATTCATGCTAAGTGCAGACACCACCCCCAGGCGGGCCTTCTTTTAGTTAAAGGAATGTGACGAATTGACGAAAGTGAAAACTGGCAGAAACATGTCTTCTTTGTGTCCGGGAACAAG
Source organism: uncultured Roseovarius sp. (assembly GCA_947496175.1). GTDB lineage: Bacteria > Pseudomonadota > Alphaproteobacteria > Rhodobacterales > Rhodobacteraceae > Roseovarius. The sequence goes on along the minus strand of CANMBU010000003.1, from coordinate 345,659 downwards.
CTATGCGTGTGGTGCGCGAAAAACGTATGTGAATCGAAATGAAGATTGTCCTGAATTTGAGAACAACACAGAAAAACGGTTTCAATATTTTCCTGTAAATGGGATTTGACCAGCAATATTGAGTACGCGAAGCGCTCTTACTGTTTCGGCTTTAAATACAGTGGCCATCTCGCCTTTTACGGGAAAAACTCGCCGCGCGGATAAGCCTGATTGGTCACGAATTCATCGGTAATAGGCTGTTTTTCCGCAATGCGTTCTTTATTTGGAAACAATCATTCGCACTGAGGCACGAATCAAGGCGGCAGAAGACATAATCTGGCCATATTTCTCTTTGGATTGTGCGAGCATGTGTAATTCCATGCCACTCGTTGACAACACATCACCTGCCCCGAAGCGCGCCACAAACACTGCATTATCGTCAAACTTTGGCCTGACTTTTTGTCTAGGGTTCAGGCATCACACGTGGTTTGGGCACGGTAAGAGGGCAAAATGGCAAGCAAAGCGATGGCTGTCGCCGATAAAAGCATGGCGCAAAACCAGGGCAAACGCACCGGGTCTCGCGGCAAGCAAAAACTTGTTTCACTCGTTGTGCCGGTATTTAACGAACAACAAGCCATCGAGCCGTTTTTGGCCCGCATTGACGACGTATTCGCACCACTGGCCAAGACCTACACCTACGAAATCGTCTTCGTGAATGACGGCAGCCGAGACGCCACAGAGTTCGCAATCCGAAGCCGCATGCTCGAAAACCCGCGCCTCTGCCTGGTGAACCTGTCACGCAACTTCGGCAAGGAAGCCGCGCTTTGCGCCGGGATCGACCATGCCAAAGGCGATGCCTGCGTTCCGATGGATGTCGACCTGCAAGACCCGCCCGAACTTATTCCCGAAATGCTGAAGCACTGGAAAAAGGGGGCGAAAGTGGTCAATGCACGCCGCAGCGGCAGGGCCGAGGATACTTGGTTTAAACGTATCACAGCCCAAGGGTTCTACCGCGTCTTCAACAGGCTTTCAGAGCACGCAATTCCACAAGATGTCGGGGATTTTCGACTTCTCGATCGCCAGGTGGTCGATGTTGTGCGCGAATTGGGCGAACGCGTCAGGTTTAACAAGGCACTTTTCAGCTGGGTCGGATTTGAAACAGCTGAGGTAACGTTCGACCGACCAAAACGCGAGAATGGCACGAGTGCGTGGTCCTATTGGCGGTTATGGAATTTCGCACTCGATGGAATTTTCTCCTCCACCACGGCCCCTCTGAGAATTTGGACGTATACCGGTGCCATTCTCGCTCTGATGTCCTTTTTGTATGCCACGACGATCTTGCTGCGAACGCTGATCATAGGTGTGGACGTCCCTGGATATGCTTCAACGATCATTCTCATCCTGCTGTTTGGCGGGCTGAACCTTTTCGCGATAGGCATCCTCGGAGAATATATCGGGCGCATTTATTCCGAAGTTCGCGAACGTCCGCTCTATGTGCTGCGCTCAGTGCATAACGGAAAGGAGAAATCATAATGGATCGCGCTGTATTTGACCGAATGGCAGAACAAGAAGACGTGCATTGGTGGTTTGCCGCCCGGCGTCAGATATTGAATGCAGTTATCACAAGGCTAGTGAATCTGCCGACGGAGGCACGTATTCTCGAAGCCGGCTGCGGCACGGGTGGCAATCTTCAAATGCTGGAGGCGTTTGGGCAAGTTCGTGCGTTTGAGCTTGATGCCGATGCGAGACGCACGGCTGAACTGAAGAGCTCTTTGGCGATTGCCGAAGGTGCGCTGCCCGATGCTATTCCCTACAAAAATGAACGCTTTGATCTGATCGGGCTGTTCGACGTCCTCGAACATGTTGAAAAAGACGAAGGTTCTCTGGCCTGCCTCAAGTCGCGTCTCGCACCTGAGGGCCGTATCGTGATGACCGTTCCAGCCTTTCCCTGGCTTTGGTCGCGTCATGACGAACGGCATCACCATTTCCGCCGTTACACGAAATCGCATCTCGCAGAGGTCGCCGCCGCCGCTGGGTTAAAAATGGAGCATGGGTTTTACTTTAACACCGCTCTCTTCCCGGTGGCTGTCGCCGGGCGCGCAGCAAAGGCAATCTTGCGGTCCGACCGCGCAGACGACACGCTGCCCAATCCGCTGATCAACGCCGCCCTGCGCACTGTATTCGGCGCAGAACGGCATTTGGTTGGTCGCGTCAAAATGCCTGTCGGTTTGTCCCTCTGCGCAGTCTTGTCGTCCGAGTGAGCGCGCCCGTGATTAAGCAACTTTCGAGATTTGCTGGCATCGGCGCACTTGCCACGCTTCTGCACGTTACGGTCGCTTTGATCGTGGCAGAAGGTTTTAGCGCAGATCCGCAACTCTCAAACCTCAGCGGTTTTTTGACAGCCGTCAGTTTTTCCTATTTCGGACATGGCCATTTCACCTTTTCCACCGAGTTAAAACATCGGGTTCACGGGACACGCTTTTTGTCGGTGTCTGTGCTGGGCCTCTGCGTTTCGAGTGGTTTGACCTATGCCATCACCGACGTCGCGGGTTTGTCCTTTTTTACGGCAATGGGCGTTGTAGCGGTCGCAGTGCCGCTCTCAACCTTTATTCTTTGCAAGCTCTGGGTCTTTTCCGACCCTCAGCGCGACGGCCCATAAAGAACAAGCGTTTTGCTTTGCACGACACGTGACAGCTGCGCACAGTCTAGCGGGGCTTCATCCTGTGCAACACGCCGCAAAAAATAGTCAGCCCCGGTTTGCTGCAGGATGTCGACCATGCCGGTACAAGTCGCCGCGCGACGTTGATCCTCACTCCAACGGATCGCGGCCAACCACCCCGCTGCATCGCGATTTTCGGGTGAAGGATCCACGATCTGGTCGATGCGTTCCCGGGTCAAAGCGGCTTGTTCGGGTTGAGCCACAGAAAACAGCTTGAAGTCCACATAGGCGCTGCGTTGCGCAATCAAACGAAATTCAGACAAGCTTATCGGGATGACAAAGAGCGCATCCCGCGGTGTGACATCACGTATTTCTTCCAGCGCTTGTCGCGTTTCTGCAGGAACAGGCGGGACAGACGGTTTGGCCGGGAACAAAAGCAAAAGAGCTGTGACCAAACCAATGGTCAAAAGTGATTTCATCCGCGCGTTATCGCCTAAACGCCACATGAGGATGCCAAGCACGAGGAAAAGCACGCCTCCGACAGAGAAGTTCAGAGCGATAACACCACCCAAAAGGCCGCCACTTATCCAGTGCAGCGGCGACCACGGGGTTCGCAAAAGTCCGACGAGCGCCAGGGCCGGCGCAATTGCGAACATAATGGGGGTGGAGCGGTTGGCATCAAGAACGAACAGGGGAACCCAGTCGGAGAGGCTCAACTTGTAGATCAAAATTGTGACCATGTGCAAAAGGGCGAAACTGATCATAGTGCCCAAAGCAAACCGGCCGATTGAGGCATCTGAACGCATCAGTTGCAAACTGCCCACAAGACTGGCCAACAGATATACAGTCGCCACACCGATGGAGTGCCACGTTGGATCGTAGTGGTGCGGTGCCCGGAACCGGTAAGCCTCTTTTATAATGTCCAGGGACACCGCCGCGTCAGGGGCGGCCCAAAGGGATGACAAAATCGGCACCGCGGCGGGAAGGGCCACAAGGATGGCTGCAAGCGCCATTTTGACCGCATCGCCTGGTTGTCTAATAAAAGCGCCAAACCCGGCAATCAGAGCGCCGTGAAACGCTGTCATGGGCTGCGCAAAAACGGCCACCCCCAAGAGCACCCCTGCAAACAAAGATTTGCGCAGGCAAGCGGCAGAAATAGCGCCCAGCACCAACGCGAGGGCAACGTTGTGATGGTGAAAGAAGGGTGAAATGAGCCCGCCAAAATCTCCACGGCCCAGTCCATCCAGCCGCACCACAACACCAAGGCCCAACACCAATGGCAAGGCAAAAAGCGGCGCACCGAGGGCGGTCAGAAAGACATACAATGCGACTGCAACGCCAGCGGCCAACACCCATAGGGCCATGCGGAACACCGGCTCAACACCAAAGGTCGCTGTGCCCAAAGCATGCAGCCAATCGTAGACTTTGGCGTGATTGGCAAAGAGCCGCAGTTGATCATCCCGCGGGTATAGCGTCGGGTCAGCGCGATAGTCAGCCAGGGGTGCATAGGCAAAATCATCGCCATAGGGGTACGGAAAATATCCGATGAAGGCGTGGGCCAAAAGCCCGACGGCCACCGCAAACAGGATGTGGTTCAGGTGCATGCCTGACTGCTCTTTTTTTGTTTCTTGTGCGACTAACGCATGAATAATGCCTGCAAATCAAGCGGCGCGGATCAACGCGCCATGCCATGACGCACACAAAGCACGGTTGGTCCGAATACATCTGTCGGGAATGGATTTGGTACCCAAGGCCGGACTCGAACCGGCACGCCCGCGAAGGCGGGGGATTTTGAATCCCCTGCGTCTACCATTCCGCCACTTGGGCACGCGGATGACTTCTAGCCAATGCGTGCAGGCGCGTCCAGAGGGGACTGACCGGGAAAATGCAATGCTTTGCCCTTGACGCGATACCGAGCGCGTGGTCATTCGCAAAAAGGTACACCATTGAGGCCGTTTCATGCTGCGACGTCTGTACGACTGGGTCATTTCGCTGGCCGACCATCCCCGCGCGCTTTGGGTGCTGGCGGTGGTGTCTTTTGTCGAAAGCTCGGTCTTTCCCATCCCCCCCGATGTCCTGATGATCCCCATGATCATTGCCCGCCCGTCGCGCGCCTGGCTGATCGCCGGAGTTGCCTTGGTGAGCTCGGTCTTAGGTGGTTTGCTTGGCTACGCGATTGGGGCCTTTGCCTATGAACAGCTTGGTCAGCCTATTCTCGAGGCGCTGGGCAAGGGCGAGGCGATGGACGCCTTTAGCGACAAATTCAATGATCTTGGCTTCTGGGCCGTGCTGACGGCGGGTGTCACGCCCTTCCCTTACAAGGTCATTACCATCATGTCCGGGTGGACCGGCATGCCGCTCTTTACCTTTATCGCCACGTCAATCCTGGCGCGCGGGCTGCGGTTTTTCCTGGTCGCCTGGCTTTTGTGGAAATTCGGCGCGCCGATCCGTGATTTCATCGAACGCCGTCTTGGGTTGATGACAATCCTGTTTGTCATCCTGCTTTTTGGCGGGTTTTATGTTCTGAAATTCCTATGACACAACGTCAGCTTTATATCCTGCTGGCCGCTGGTGGATCAGCCGGGCTGCTGCTCGCGGCATTCGCGTTCCAGCATCTGGGCGGGATGGCCCCCTGCAAGCTTTGCATATGGCAGCGCTGGCCACACGGCGCGGCGATTGGGATCGGCGCATTGGCCTCGATACTGCCATGGGTTCTGTTGCCGTTGCTGGGGGCTTTGGCGGCTTTGATCACGGCTGGTATTGGCGCCTACCATACAGGTGTCGAAAAAGGCTGGTGGGAAGGGCCGTCAAGCTGTTCGTCGCAGAGCACCGAAGGCTTGTCAGCGCAAGAACTCATGGATCAGATCCTAACCGCCCCATTGGTGCGCTGTGATGACGTGCCCTGGTCTATGTTTGGATTGTCCATGGCGAGTTGGAACATGGTGATCGCTCTCATCCTCGCCGTCCTCTGGCTGAAGGCCGCCCGCGCCAGCTGAGCCGCCCTACCCGGCCTGTTTCTTGGTATTGAGCAAGAGATTGGTCTCTGACGTGGCCACACCTTCAATCCGGCGGACCGCGCTCAGAACATCATCAAACTCTTCCAGCGTGTTCGTTCCAATCTCAACGATCAGATCCCAGCGTCCATTGGTGCTGTGGATAGCACGTATCGCACTGATCCCGCTCAGATGACGCACGATACGGTCCGCGCCCCTGCCCTCAATGCCCAGCATCATCAGACCCCGCACCGCATCGCGATGCGTGTCGCCGCGCACCTGCACGGTAAAACCGATGATATCGCCACGGGCCTGCAACCGGTCTATGCGCGCGCGCACTGTGGTGCGCGAGACCCCCAAAAGCCCGGCCAGTTCCGACAAGGACGCCCGTGCATCGTGACGCAAGGCAGACAGTAACTTGCGGTCTTTTTCGTCCATTTCGCAATCAAAGCCTTTCATTCTGTCGCAGCTGCTTTCGTTTAGTGCAAAATGTTCGCTTCAAAAACCCACAATTCGAAAACATTCTATGTGCCAGATTCTGGAGAAACGACGCATGAAGAAGAATAGCTGTATTTTGGTTGGTGCCCCTGTGGACAGTGGCAAGAAACGTGCCGGATGCCTGATGGGGCCGGATGCTTACCGCGTTGCGGGGCTTACGACAGCGCTGGAGGATCTGGGCCTCGACGTCCAGGACTGGGGCAATGTCGTAGCTGAACCCGCAGAGGTTCCCGCAAGCCTGCCGCAGCATATCTTTGAGCCTGCATTAACCATCGGTTGGACAACGGCGCTGATTGACGCAACCGAACGCGCTATGGCCGAAGGCCTGCCAGTGTTCCTTGGAGGCGATCACAGCCTGTCCCTGGGCACAGTGGTCGGTGCAGCCAATCACGCCGCCAAGACGGGCAAACCGCAATTCGTGCTCTGGCTCGACGCGCATACCGATTTCCACACGCCGCAGACGACCGCGTCGGGCAATCTGCATGGCGCACCTTTGGGCTATGCCAGTGGTCGCGAAGGGTTTGACGGGTTTCCCGAGGTCGCCAATCCGGTGCCCTTTGGCAATATCTGCTTTCTGGGCCTGCGGTCGGTCGACCCCGATGAACGTCTTTTCCTACAAGGCACCGATGCACTTTGCCACGACATGCGCACGATCGACGAAAAAGGCATCGCCCGCCCGCTTGCCGCCTTTCTTGACGATGTGGCCCGCGCTGGCGGGGCTTTGCATGTCTCGCTGGATGTGGATTTCCTCGATCCGACCTACGCACCCGCCGTGGGCACCACGGTTCCGGGTGGCGCGACCATCCGAGAGGCCCATCTGGTGATGGAAATGATCTGCGACAGCGGCTTGATGACCTCGCTTGATCTGGTGGAACTGAACCCGTTTCTCGATGACCGCGGTCACACCGCGCAAGTCATGGTCGATCTGGCCGCCTCGGCTCTGGGTCGCCGTGTCTTTGACCGTCCAACAGGGGTGTTCTGATGACCAATCCAAACCCGTCCGACAAAGCCCTCGTCCCCTTCGTCTCAGTCGATCACATGATGAAGCTGGTGCATCACATTGGCATTGAACCAATGCTGATCGGCTTGGCGGATTACATCGAAGCCGATTTCAAACGCTGGGAGTTGTTTGACAAAACCCCGCGCGTGGCGAGCCATTCCGATGTGGGGGTGATTGAACTCATGCCGACCTCGGATGGTGAGGCGTATGGCTTCAAATACGTCAATGGCCACCCCAAGAACACCAAGGAAGGGCTGCAAACCGTGACGGCCTTTGGCCTCTTGGCCGATGTCGACACCGGCTACCCGGTGCTGCTGACAGAGATGACCATCCTCACCGCGCTGCGCACGGCCGCGACTTCGGCCATGGTGGCGAAACACCTCGCCCCCAAGGGCGCTGACACGATGGCCATGATCGGCAATGGCGCGCAGTCGGAGTTTCAGAGCCTGGCGATGAAGGCGCTTTGCGGGCTGAAGACCGTGCGGCTTTGGGACAATGACCCGAAGGCCACCGAGAAAGCCACGCGCAACTTGCAGGGTCTGGGTCTGAACGTGGTGCCCTGCGCCAGCGCCGAAGAGAGCATGGAAGGGGCACAAATCATCACCACCTGCACGGCGGACAAACAATGCGCCACCATTCTGACGGACAACATGGTGGGCAGTGGGGTGCATATCAACGCCATCGGCGGGGACTGCCCCGGCAAGACCGAACTGGCCCCCGCGATCCTGCATCGCTCTGATATCTTTGTGGAATACCCCGAGCAAACCCGGATCGAAGGCGAGATACAACAGCTGGACGACGACCATCCCGTCACTGAATTCTGGCAGGTTCTCACCGGCAAGGCCAAAGGGCGCACCGATGATCGTCAGATCACGCTCTTTGACAGCGTCGGCTTTGCCATCGAGGATTTTTCGGCGCTGCGCTATGTGCACGATCATATCCAAGATGCCGGGTGTTTCATCGAGCTGGACCTGCTCGCCGACCCGGACGATCCACGTGACCTTTTCGGCATGGTACAGCGCGCAGGGGCCTGACCTTACGCACTTGGGTTGCCTAACGGGGGACATGCCACTACACCCGCTTGCAAAACGGACAGGCACCCCTAATGGCATCCCTCAAGAAATGGCTCGACCGGCGTAAAAACCCCTGGAAAGGCGTGTTTTACGACGCATTTAAAGCGTGGCGGCGGGACAATGCGGCAGAGCGGCTGAAGGCCTATGCAGACCTTCCACCAGAACCGACCGTGTTTGATTTCGGCGGGTACAAAGGCGAGTGGACCGACATTGTTCTGGCCGATGCCCCGGACGCAAAGGTGCATATTTTTGAGCCGCACCCCCGGTTTGCTAAGGCGCTTGAGGTCAAATATGACGGTAAATTCCGCATTACCGTGCATCCCTTCGCGTTGGGGTCAAAGGCGGATACCATGAAACTGTCGGATGCTGACAATGCGTCTTCTGCGGTGGCGGAGGGCGGTGGCGATATTGAAGCGCCTATTCACGCCGTGCAGGAGTTTTTTGAGGCGCATGATATTCCCGCCATCGAATTGATGAAAATGAATATCGAAGGCGGCGAATATGATCTCTTGCCGGCATTGATCGACAGCGGCGTCATGGCCCGAGTGGGCAAGCTGCAGGTGCAGTTTCATCTCTTTGACGAAGGGTTCATTGCCAAACGCGATGCCATTCGCGAGACGCTCAGCACCACGCATGACTGCGCCTGGGTTTATCCCTTTGTCTGGGAAGAATGGCGCAGGCGTAAATAAACAAAGAAAAACGGGGGGCATAAAGCCCCCCGGTCAGAGTTTCGCCACTCAGGCTCACTATTTGTACCGCCCGGTTTCTGCCTGCGGCCTGAGCGCCGTCAGGGGCGAGCGCACCCGCCCCGTGTGGCTTTGGGCGACGCTTTTTAGCGTCTTGCCCGATGTCGTCGGGACCGGCGGCTATCTTGGGGACACCGGCCGGTCCCTGGCGCGCTTGGGTGCGCGTGTTCGTATTAGCTACACCCGCTCGTTGATCCGCAGGTGTTGCATTTCATGCAGGTGCCGTTGCGCACCAGCGTGTAGTTTCCGCATTCGCCGCAAGGATCACCTTCATAGCCTTGCATCTTGGCCTTGGTGGCCGCGTCCATGGTGGTGGCGGTGGTGGTGACCGACGCGCTCACCGCAACGGCGGCCTCTGCCGTTTCCGGCACGAGCGTTTGCAGCGCCACTTCAGGGTCGGCCCCGGCCAGGGCTGTGGCCCCGATGGATTGACCGCCGTTGAGCACGACAAGCTCTTGAGGCAGACGCTTGCGCAGGTAGCCGGTGGAGCTGATCTGCTTGAGCACTTCCAGAGAGTTTGTCGCGGCTTCGCCTGACATCTCCTTGATATTGCTCACACCTTCCTCTTCGCCACGCCCCAGGTCATCAAAGGATGCGCCCTCGGGTTTGACATGGGCCAGGTCGGTGCGATCCAGATAGCTCACCGCCAGTTCGCGGAAGATATAGTCGAGGATCGAGGTGGCATTCTTGATGCTGTCATTGCCCTGCACCATGCCCGCCGGCTCGAATTTGGTGAAGGTGAAGGCATCCACGAATTCCTCAAGCGGCACACCGTATTGCAGGCCAACCGAGACCGCGATGGCGAAGTTGTTCATCATCGCGCGGAAGCCTGCGCCCTCTTTGTGCATATCGATGAAGATCTCGCCAAGCTGGCCATCCTCATACTCGCCTGTGCGCAGGTACACCTTGTGCCCGCCCACGGTCGCCTTTTGGGTATAGCCCTTGCGACGCTCTGGCATTTTCTCGCGGTGCGACTTGACGATTTCCTTGACGATCACCTTCTCGACGATCTTCTCGGCCAGGACCTGTGCCTTTTCCTGCGGGGTGCCGGATTCCAGCACCTCAGCGGCGTCATCATCATCCTCAACCAAAGCTGCCGCCAAAGGCTGGCTCAGTTTGGAACCATCCCGATAAAGCGCGTTGGCTTTGACCCCCATCTGCCAGCTGCGCTCATAGGCTTCCTGACAATCTTCGATGGTGGCGTCGTTGGGCATATTGATCGTCTTGGAAATCGCGCCCGAGATGAAGGACTGTGCCGCCGCCATCATGTCGATGTGTGAGTTTACCGACAGGAAGCGCTTGCCCTTCTTGCCACAGGGGTTGGCACAATCGAACACATGATAGTGGTCTTTGCTCAGATGCGGCGCCCCTTCGAGTGTCATGGTCCCGCAGACATGGTCATTCGCAGCCTCGATATCGGCCTTTGAGTAGCCCAGGCTTGCCAGCAGATCGAAAGTCGGATCGTTCAGCTTCTCAGCCGGAATGCCCAGCACGTTCTGACAGAATTCCTCGCCCAGTGTCCACTGGTTGAATACGAACCGAATGTCAAAAGCACTGCCCACGGCGGCGTCGATCTTGGCCAGCTCATTGGGGCCAAAGCCATGGCCGGTGAGCGACGTGTGGTTCACGCCAGGCGCGTTGCCGATTGTGCCGTGTCCGACCGCATAGGCCACAATTTCTTCGATCTGCGCGCTGCCATAGCCCAGCTTTTCAAGGGCTGCAGGTACAGACTGGTTGATAATCTTGAAGTAACCGCCGCCCGCGAGCTTCTTGAACTTGACCAAAGCAAAGTCCGGCTCGATCCCCGTGGTGTCGCAATCCATCACCAGACCGATGGTGCCTGTGGGGGCGATCACGGTGGCTTGTGCGTTGCGGTAGCCGTGCTTTTCGCCCAGCTTCAGCGCCTCATCCCAGCTGGCCATCGCGAGGTCGGCAAGGCGGTTGTCGGGGCAGTTGGCCAGATCAAGCGGAACCGGCTTCACGGCCAGCTCTTCATAACCTTCCGTGGCACCGTAAGCCGCATTGCGATGGTTGCGCATCACGCGCAGCATGTGATCCTTGTTGCGCGCGTAGCCTGCAAAGGGGCCAAGCTCTTTCGCGATTTCCGCAGATGTCGCATAGGACACACCGGTCATGACGGCCGTAAGGGCCCCACAGAGCGCGCGGCCCTCGTCACTGTCATAGCCGAGGCCCATATTCATCAGAAGGCCACCAATATTGGCGTAGCCGAGACCCAAAGTGCGGAACTCGTAGGACAGCTGGGCGATTTCCTTGGACGGGAACTGCGCCATCATCACCGAGATTTCCAGGGTCAGCGTCCAGAGCCGTGTTGCGTGCACATAGGATTCGGCATCAAATGTTTCGCCATCGTAGAACTGCAGCAGGTTCATAGACGCAAGGTTACAGGCCGTGTCGTCGAGGAACATGTATTCCGAGCACGGGTTGGAGCCGCGAATTTGCCCGTCTTCGGGGCATGTGTGCCAGGCATTGACCGTGTCGTGATACTGAATGCCCGGATCGGCACAGGCCCACGCCGCGTGGCCGACTTTTTCCCAAAGATCGCGTGCCTTGATGGTCTTGGCCACCGTGCCATCTGTCCGGTTGGTCAGCTCCCAATCGGCGTCTTTCTTGACCGCGTAAAGGAAGGCATCCGTGACCCGGATCGAGTTGTTGGAGTTTTGACCCGAGACGGAGGCGTATGCTTCGCTATCCCAGTCCGTATCGTATGTGGGGAACTCAATGCTGTCGTAACCCTGCCGCGCGTAGTCGAGCACGCGCTTGACATATGTCTCTGGAATAGCGGACTTTTTCGCGCCGCGGATAGCCGTTTTCAGACTTTCGTTCTTCGCTGGATCCACCGCATCCTCGGTGCTGCCATCCCATGTGCGAATGGCTGAGAAGATCTCATTGAGCTTTTGCTCATGCATCTTGGAGCCAGCAACGATGGACGCCACTTTCTGCTCTTCGATGACTTTCCAGTTGATGAAATCCTCAACATCCGGGTGATCCACATCACAGATCACCATCTTGGCTGCGCGCCGCGTGGTCCCGCCGGATTTGATCGCGCCCGCCGCCCGGTCGCCGATTTTGAGGAAACCCATCAGGCCAGAAGATTTACCTCCGCCCGAGAGCGGTTCATCCGCACCGCGCAGCGACGAGAAGTTCGTACCTGTGCCGGAGCCATACTTAAAGAGCCGTGCCTCACGCACCCAAAGGTCCATGATGCCGCCATCGCCCACAAGGTCGTCGGCCACAGACTGGATGAAACAGGCATGCGGCTGCGGATGTTCATAGGCACTGGTGGATTTGGTCAGCTCACCGGTTTTGTAGTCCACATAGTGATGCCCCTGCCCCGGCCCGTCGATCCCATAGGCCCAATGCAACCCGGTGTTGAACCATTGCGGGCTGTTGGGCGCCGCCATCTGGCGGGCCAGCATGTGACGCATCTCGTCAAAATAGGCACGCGCGTCTTTCTCGTCTGAGAAATAGCCACCTTTCCAACCCCAATAGGCCCACGCCCCTGCAAGGCGATCAAATACCTGCTTGGCACTGGATTCGCCGGTTTTGGGTGTGTCATCTGCGGCTGGCGCTGAGCGCCACAGAAATTCTGGAACGCCATCCTCTTCGATTTTGATCAAAGAGACAGGCACGCCTGCCTTGCGAAAATATTTCTGTGCGATCACATCGCTCGCCACCTGGCTCCAGCTTGCCGGAACCTCTACGTCGTCAAGCTTGAATACAGTCGTGCCGTCCGGATTCCGAATCTCAGAGCTTGTTTTGACAAACTCAATATCCGCGTATGCGTCTTTGCCTGCTTTGGTGAATTTGCGATCGATCTTCATCAGCTGCGCCCCGTAGCCAAATTGTGTTAAACCTGCCCCCTCTTTAGGGCGTGCCAGTCGGTGGAAACCAAGAAGCACACATCCCGGCAGGCCATTGCGCCAATGCACATACAGCCGTGGTCCCCGGGTTATCCGAAGGTATAGATGGGTGTGTGTCCCTGCCTCGCCTCGCACCACTATATCTTGTGGCTTGTCGACCAGTCCACACAAAGTGACGTATGTGACCATAGCAGGTCAACGGATTTTTTTGGCCAATTTACAAATATTTCATATTGACTGGGGTTTTCCACAGATCGGGATTTGACGGCAAGTGATTCACAAAGCTGTGATAACCACAAAGCCAGTTCCGCTCCTGCCCACAAAAAGCTCTTTAGCCACGACGGTTTATCGTTGCAAACGAACGCAAAGCATCACCACATGTTCTGCTTACCGTTCTCTGGGGTATTCACCTGGATGCTTTTTCATCAAGATGCAGTCCCCCTTCCAAATACTGAGAACCGCTGCAAACAAGCCACAGAAGAAGAGACAGAGAATCGCATTTTTAGGAGGATGGTCGGGGCGGCAGGATTCGAACCTACGACCCCCTGTACCCAAAACAGGTGCGCTACCAGACTGCGCCACGCCCCGGACCGTGCCTCCCTCTAGCGAGGTTTATTCGGTTTGAAAAGGCCCAGCGAACACGGAAAGGAAAAAATTATGCGGCATCACGACCCGCAGGGCCATGTCGCCTTTGCGTTTGCAATAGCGGGATGCCGCAATTCCGTGCCCTGAGTTATTCCAAATGCACGCGCCAGGCCGCCGTTCACTTCAAGCACGTATTGGATCATATCCCCGCCAAAGATACTTTCTTCGCTTAGCGGAACAGCCTCATGGTGCACGTGCTGAACAACGCCCATGGCATCGACAAAGATCATGTCCAGCGGAATGAGCGTGTTACGCATCCAGAAACTCACCTCATCAGGTTTGTCATAAACAAAGAGCATCCCCGCGCTTGGCGGCAAAGAGTCTCGATGCATCAGTCCCTGGGCGCGCTCGGAGGGATCGTCAGCCACTTCCACGGTAAACTGCGCCTGCCCCCAATCCCCGCGGAGTTGCACAAAATCTTCGCGGCACGCCTCAGCCGATGCCGAAGCGGGTGCAAAAAACAGCAGTATTGATGTTAGGAGTCTTTTGACTGCTTTACCGCGGTTTCCCATCCGCAAACCTCCGTGGCCATACGACCACGCTTACCTTCGATCACGCGGATTGCAAGCGCTTCACCTGGTTGCAGATCCGCCAGTCCTGAACGACGCAGCACTTCGACATGTACGAACACATCCTCGTCACGACCGAAGGTATTGGCAAATCCAAAGCCTTTGCCTTTGTCAAACCACTTCACCCGCGCAGGCTCCAGCGGCGCCGACCGAATGACTTCAGGGTCGATATCATCAAGATCGGCCAGGCCAGATGTCTCAATATCCTCGGGGGGCTCGATCTCAAGGACTTCGACGGCCTGCTCGCCGCGGTCTGTCTTTTGCACCTCCAGAAGAACACCGGCCCGGTCTGCGACAGAACTTTGACCAAAGTTCCGAAGCACATTCGCATGAAGCAAAATATCTGGTCCGCCTTCATCCGCGAGGACAAAACCAAATCCCTTCACAGGATCAAACCATTTCACTCGGCCATGAACCGTGCGTATTGTTGGAGTGTCTTCAGTCACCGCAGTGGTCCCACCAAAGTTCGAGGCCTAAACCTAATCTACTTTCAAAAGGGGTGAAAGGAAATTTCGCGCATAAATACTCTTGTATTACAAGGTGTTGCATTTGGCGTAACGTCAACGTCATGGATTGAGCCTCTGAACATTCCAGGAATCTGCGCCCGACTCACGCCGCCATACAAAGCGATCATGCAGACGAAATGCGCCATCCGCCCAAAACTCGATTTCCACCGGTGTGGTTTTGAATCCGCCCCAAAACGGCGGACGATCAGGGTTGGCACCTTTTGAGGCCGTGATCTTGGCGACTTCTGCCATGAGGTGCGCGCGTGACGAAAGCGGTTCTGACTGCCGTGACGCCCACGCCCCCAAACGGCTTTTGAGGGATCGCGAGGCATAATATTCATCTGCCTCAGGGCCGTCTTCTTTTGTTACGGTACCGCGAACCCGGATCTGACGGCGCAATGACTTCCAATGCAACACGAGAGCCGCCTTGCCGCAGGTCTCAATTTCGCGCCCCTTTGCGCTTGCGTAATTTGTGTAGAACCAGAACGCATCGTTCGAAATGTCCTTGAGCAACACCATGCGCACATTGGGCAATCCTGTCTCATCAACGGTTGCCAAGGCCATCGCGTTAGGATCGTTGATCTCGCTGGCCTCTGCTTCGGACAACCACGCACGGGCCAGAGCAAACGGATCATCTCCGGCAAACTTCCCATCTCTCTCGCTCATGTAACTGTCCCTTAGTCCCAGACTCTTTAACCAAAACTGTCCCGTCTATCTGGCGTTGCAAATCCACATGCGTGTCAACCTGTCCAAACGAGGTACACCGTCAGGCTCTTGATGCTACGGGTTTGATCGCCTAAAGCAACTATACACTAAAAACACGGGCCGGGGGCATGATATGTCGAACTCTTTGATGGCAGGCAAACGCGGGCTGATTATGGGCCTAGCCAATGACAAGTCCATCGCATGGGGCATAGCCAAGGCCTGTGCAGAACAGGGCGCCGAATTAGCCTTTTCTTATCAAGGAGATGCCCTGAAAAAGCGTGTCGCACCTCTGGCTGAGCAACTGGGTTCTGACATCGTTCTGCCCTGTGACGTGAGCGACCCGACCTCAATTGATGAACTCTTCTCTGGTTTGCAAAATCGCTGGGACAATCTTGATTTTGTAGTTCATGCCATCGGATTTTCCGACAAGAACGAGTTGCGCGGTCGATATGTCGACACCAGCCGAGACAATTTCATGATGACCATGGACATCTCGGTCTACTCCTTTACGGCCGTGGCACAGCGCGCCGAGAAGATGATGAACAATGGCGGTGCGATGCTGACACTGACCTATTACGGCGCCGAACAGGTGATGCCGCACTATAATGTGATGGGCGTGGCCAAGGCGGCGCTTGAGGCATCCGTCAAATATCTCGCCGAAGATCTGGGCAAGGACGGGATTCGCGTCAATGCTATCAGCGCGGGACCGATCAAAACGCTTGCCGCATCTGGCATTGGCGACTTCCGCTACATCCTCAAATGGAATGAGCTGAATTCGCCCCTGCGCCGCAATGTGTCCATTGATGACGTGGGCAAATCAGCGCTTTACCTGCTGTCTGATTTAAGTAGCGGCGTTACAGGCGAAAACCTGCATGTGGATGCAGGCTATCACGTGGTTGGCATGAAGGCGGTAGATGCGCCTGACATCGACAAGACCTGAGCGTGAGCGATGGAGTTCAGCCATCTCCTTGCCTTCAACCTGACCCTGCTGGCCGCGATGGCCGCGCCGGGACCTGCCTTTCTATTTGCTATCAAACAAGCGGTGTCTGGCGGATTTTGGACGGGGGTCGCGACCGGGGCTGGTCTTGGTCTTGTTGCAGCGGCCTGGACTGGTGCGGCGCTTCTGGGTCTTGATGTGATCTTTCGGCTTTTCCCGTTTATCTACACGGCTCTGAAGATCGGCGGCGCGCTCTATCTGATGTACCTCGCCTGGTCGATCTGGAAGAGCGCCAAGGAGCCACTTTCCGACGCTGCACAGCCGGGCGCCAAGGCCTTCCGGGGCGGTGTTCTGGTCAATCTGGCAAACCCCAAGTCGGTGCTCTTCGCCGCCTCAGTCCTGATCGTGATCTTCCCCGAAGGATTAAGTTTGGCTGAGAAAGGCTTGATTGTCCTTAATCATTTCTGCGTCGAACTGGTTGTCTATTCCCTTATGGCGGCGGCTCTGGCCTCGCCTCCTGCGCGCGCAGGCTACTTACGGCTGAAACCCGTCTTTGACCGTATCGCCGCCTTGGTGCTCGGCGCACTTGGCTTGCGGCTTTTGTTCAACCGATAACTCAAAAGGACGGCTGCCATGACCGACCGCCTGCCCCATGAAAAAGGCTTTCACGTCAGCTGGGATCAGTTGCATCGCGACGCCCGCGCGCTTGCGTGGCGTTTGCAGGGTGAAGCCCCCGAAGACGGCTGGCGTGCCATTGTGGCGATCACGCGGGGCGGCATGGCCCCGGCGATGATCATTGCGCGTGAGCTTGATGTGCGCGCCGTCGATACGATCAGCGTGAAATCCTACGACCACCAAACCCAGAGCGAGGCGGTGATTCTGAAATCTCCGGACATGGATTTGATGGGTGACGGCGACGGGGTTCTCATTATTGATGACTTGGTCGACACCGGGCGCACTCTGGAACTGGTCCGCGATCTGCTGCCTGCGGCGCATGTGGCGACGATCTACGCCAAACCTAAAGGACGGGCGCTGGTGCATACATTCATCACCGAAGTGAGCCAGGACACCTGGATATTCTTTCCATGGGATATGGCCCTGCAATATGTCGAACCCTATCGGGGAGCCTGAAATATGAACCATCTTTCTCGCACGCAGACCACGTTTTCGCCCCCTGTGATGGAGGCGCGCCGCTGGCTTGACGGCGTGCAGTTTACGCAAGACCGGCCTCTGATCAACGTTAGTCAGGCAGCACCGGTCGACCCGCCCCCCGAGGCTCTGCGGCAGGTGATCGCCGAGGCCGCGCTCCATACGCCAGAGGCGCATCTTTATGGCCCTGTACTCGGTCGCCCCGATCTGCGCGCCGAAGTGGCCAGCCAATGGCGCGGGGCCTATGGCGGCGAGGTGTCACCGGATCAGGTCGCCATCACTTCCGGCTGCAATCAGGCTTTCAGCGCAACGATCACGGCCCTCTGTTCTGAAGGGGATGAGGTCATTTTGCCGACCCCATGGTATTTCAATCATAAAATGTGGTTGGATATGGCGGGTGTCACGGCAGTTTCCCTGCCAACCGACAGCACGCTATTGCCCGACCCAGACCACGCAAAATCCCTCATCACAGACCGCACTCAGGCCATTGTTCTGGTCACCCCCAATAACCCCGGTGGCGTGGAATACCCCGCTGATCTTGTCATGGCCTTTTTCAAATTGGCTCAGGCGCATGGCATTGCGCTCATTGTCGATGAGACCTACCGCGACTTTGATGCGCGCACCGGTGCGCCGCATGCGCTGTTCCAGGAACCCGATTGGGACAAGACACTGATTCAGCTTTACTCGTTTTCCAAGGCCTATCGCCTGACGGGCCACCGCGTTGGGGCCATGGTGGCTAGCACGCGCTTCTTGGCCGAAGTCGAAAAGTTTCTCGATACGGTCACGATCTGCCCCAACCAGCTTGGCCAGATCGCGGCGCTTTGGGGCATGCGAAATCTGTCACAATGGCTCGCCGGGGAGCGGGATGAAATCCTCGACCGGCGCGCTGCCATTGAGGACAACATGCCCAAGCTGGCAGAGGCCGGATGGACCCTCATGGGATGTGGAGCCTATTTTGCCTATATGCAGCACCCGTTTGAAGGCTCTTCCAAGGACCTTGCGCCAAAGCTGGTGCAAGAGGCCGGTGTGCTCGCCCTGCCTGGCACGATGTTTCAGCCCGAAGACAACTCAGACGGTGCACGCCAGTTCCGCATTGCCTTCGCCAATGTAAACCGCGCTGAGGTTGGCCTGCTCTTTGATCGTCTTGCCGCACTACGCTGGCCTATTGCCCAAGCCCGAGAGAGCGAATAGATACACGGTCAATCTGACGCATAAACCGTCACTGGCGAGGAAGAGCATGGCATCGAAAAGTATCACCAAACCACTGGTCTGGATTCTCATGGGCCTGCTCATTCTGGGGCTTGGCGGCTTTGGCGTGACAAGCCTGTCGGGCACATTGCGCAGCGTCGGCAAGGTCGGCGAGGCCGATATTCGCGTCGATGAATACTTCCGCGGGTTGCAACAGGAAATCAACGCTTTGCAAGCCAGCCGTGGAGAGCCTGTCAGCTTTGTTCAGGCCAGTGCCGAAGGTGTGCCGGAACGGGTTCTATCCCAGCTCATCAGCCAGGCGGCGTTTGATCACGAAATGATCGCAAGCGGCGTGTCCGTCGGCGATGAGGCGATTGGGGAACAAATCCTTGCCATGCCGCAATTTCGCGGCGGCGATGGTGAGTTCAACCGCGAGGCCTATCGCTTTACTCTCGAACAGGCGGGTATGTCCGAGCGCGACTTTGAAGAAAGCATGCGCCGCGACACCGCGCGCAGCTTCCTACAGGCATCTGTTCTGGCTGGCGTGACGCTTCCCGATGCCTATGGCGACACGCTTGCCGCCTATCTGGGCGAACGTCGTGCCATCACATGGAGCCTGCAGACACGCAACGATGTCGAAGTCGGCGTTCCGGAACCAACCGAGGCTGACCTGCAAGCCTACCACCAGGAAAACGCCGCTCTTTTCACACGCCCGGAATCCAAACGCATCACCTATGCCTGGCTCACGCCGGAAATGATCGTGGACACGGTGGAGATTGACGATCAATCCCTGCGCGACGCGTATGAAGAACGTTTCGAGGAGCTTAATCAACCTGAACGGCGCATGGTGGATCGGCTCGTCTTTCCATCCCAGGATGACGCCGCCGCGGCAGCAGAGCGCGTTGCAATTGGCACTGTCAGCTTTTCGGATCTGGTGGCAGAACGTGGTTTGCGCCTCTCCGACACGGACCTCGGCGTCGTGACAGCACGCGATCTGGGCGCCAATGCTGAGGCCGTATTCGCCGGTCTGACAGGACATGTCATCGGCCCGGTCGAGACCGATCTTGGCCCGGCTCTGTTCCGTGTAAATGCAATTCTCGAGGCACAGGAAACGTCCTTTGAAGAGGCCCTGCCCCAGCTTCGGGAAAGCGTTGGCGCCGACCGCGCCCGCCGTGTGGTGGAATCGCAAGTCGACAGTATTGACGACCTGCTTGCCGGCGGCGCGACTGTTGAGGACCTCGCCGAAGAGACCGACATGCAGGTGGCCGAGATCGTCTGGAACCCGACCGTCAGCGATGACATCGCCGCCTATGAGGCCTTCCGCGCCGCTGCTGCGTCACTGACCGAGAACGACTTTCCAGAGGTCATGCAGCTTGATGATGGCAGCATCTATGCCATGCGGCTGGATGAAACGATCCCGCCCGAACTTGCGCCACTTGAGGACGTGCGTGACGAGGTTGTCGCGGGATGGGAAAACCAGACCTATGTTGAGCTTCTGGTTGAAAAGGTCACACCGCTTATCGAGGAGATGCGCGACGGCAAGACCTTTGAAGGTGTCGATCTGGCGGTGACTGGAACGCAAGAGCTCACTCGCCGGGGCTTTGTCGACAATGCACCTGCCGATTTCATTGACCGCGTGTTTTCCATGGATGCAGGCGAAGTGGCACTGATCCGCGGACCGGGCCGTGTCTTTGTGCTCAAACTCGATAGCATTCAGCCTCCGGATGAAGCAGATGAGGACTTAACGCAAGTGATCCAGCAACTTCGCAACGAGGCGGCAGGCACTGTTTCACGCGACTACCTGCAAATTCTGGCAACTGACATTCGCAGCCGCGCAGGCATCGAGATTGACGACGCGGCGATCAATGCCGTGCATCTGAACTTTCAGTAACGGACACCCGGTTTGGATCTGATCCCATCATTCGAGGCCTTCGCAAAGGGCTATGAGGCGGGCCAAAACCAGGTCGTTTATACCAAGCTCGCGGCCGACCTTGATACGCCCGTATCGCTGATGCTCAAGCTCACCGGCGCGGCGCGCGATGCGTTCATGCTGGAGTCCGTCACCGGCGGAGAGGTTCGTGGGCGTTATTCGATCATTGGCATGAAGCCCGATCTTGTCTGGCAATGCCACGGCACCGCCAGTCGCATCAACCGGCAGGCGCGGTATGACGCGGACGCATTTACCGAGCTTGAAGGCGACCCGCTGGAACGCCTGCGCGATCTGATTGCGGAAAGCCGGATCGACCTGCCCGATGACCTGCCCGCCGCCAGTGCGGGGCTTTTTGGTTATCTCGGCTATGACATGATCCGGCTGGTGGAACATCTGCCCAACGTGAACCCGGACCCGCTTGGCCTGCCTGATGCGATGCTGCAACGCCCTTCGGTGATCGCAGTGCTGGATGGGGTCAAGGGCGACGTCACAGTGGTGTCCCCGGCTTGGGTGAGCGAGGGCCAAAGCGCGCGCGCGGCCTATGCGCAGGCGGCTGAGCGTGTCATGGATGCGGTGCGCGATATGGAACGCGCCCTGCCCCAGCAAGCGCGAGATCTGGGCGAAGCGGATGACGCGGCAGAACCACAGTCGAATTTCACCCGCGAGGGCTACAAGGCCGCCGTTGAGGCCGCCAAGGAATACATCCGCGCCGGTGACATCTTTCAGGTTGTTCCAAGCCAGCGCTGGACACAAAACTTCACGCGGCCGCCCTTCACGCTTTACCGCAGCCTGCGGCGCACCAATCCGTCGCCCTTCATGTTCTACTTCAACTTCGGCGGCTTTCAGGTGGTTGGGGCCAGCCCGGAAATCCTTGTGCGTGTGATGGATGGCGAGGTCACGATCCGCCCCATCGCCGGCACGCGTCCCCGCGGCGCGACACCGGAAGAAGACAGAGCGCATGAAGCAGATTTGCTGGCCGATCCCAAAGAACTGGCAGAGCATCTCATGCTGCTCGATCTGGGGCGCAACGATGTGGGCCGCGTGGCCAAGATCGGCACGGTGCATCCCACTGAAGAGTTCATCATCGAGCGCTACAGCCACGTGATGCATATCGTCTCGAACGTCGTGGGGGACTTGAGCGAGGAGCATGACGCGCTCTCGGCCCTTCTGGCCGGGCTTCCGGCGGGTACGGTTTCAGGTGCTCCCAAAGTGCGGGCGATGGAAATAATCGACGAGCTGGAGCCGGAAAAGCGCGGCGTCTATGGCGGCGGGGTTGGGTATTTCAGCGCCGGTGGCGACATGGATGTGTGCATCGCGCTGCGGACAGCGGTTGTGAAGGATCAAAAGCTCTATATCCAGGCCGGAGGCGGCGTGGTTTATGACAGCGACCCAGAGGTCGAATTCATGGAAACCGTGCATAAATCCAACGCCATTCGGCGCGCTGCAGCGGATGCTGCAAGGTTTGACCGGGATGACAATGGCTGATCGGGCGACCCCGTGACCCGCGTTCTGCTCTTTAACAAACCTTACGGTGTCCTCTCGCAATTTACCGACAAAGGCTCCGAGGGCAGTCCCCGCGAGACCCTTTCGAATTACATTGACGTCCCCGGAGTATACGCCGCCGGGCGTCTGGATCGCGACAGTGAGGGGCTCTTGGTTCTGACCGACAATGGACGACTTCAGGCGCGCCTTTCAAATCCCCGATTCAAAAAGGAAAAAACTTATCTCGCCCAAGTTGAAGGCGTGCCCGATGACATGGCAATACGGGCCTTGTGCGATGGCGTTACGCTCAAGGATGGCCCGACACGACGCGCTAAAGTTCGACAGATTGAGGCGCCGGATATCTGGGCGCGCGATCCGCCCATCCGCTACCGCAAATCTGTGCCTGATAGTTGGTTGGAAATCATCCTATCCGAGGGGCGCAACCGGCAGGTGCGCCGCATGACGGCGCATGTGGGGCATCCCACGCTCAGACTGATCCGATGGCGGATTGGAGAGTGGACAGTTCAAGGGTTAAAGCCGGGCCAATGGCGCCAGGCGCTCTAAACATGGTCAGACTTGCCTGAAGTACAAACTGTCTTTTCGCTGCGCGCAGCGCCCTCACGCAAAGATCAGCGCCACCACAAAACCCGCCGACATCGCAAACACAATACCTGCCGCGTAAGTTGTCGCTTTCACCGGCTTTTTCTTTGGCTTCATGGTCCATTGCGACCACTTTTGATGCTTGTCGATTACTTCGGCATCATCCCAGTAACTCATCCCCACAACTCCCAGTACACAATAGAATGAGACTGGAATCGTACGAGATTGTGGCAGAAATGTGGCAATTATGGTGAAGCTGTGTCAAACAGCCCAAATTGCTGAATTCCAGGGAAAATAGTGGAATTAATCCCTGTAAATTCAAAGAACTGTATTCAAAATGGAAAGAATGGGACCTGAACGAGCAGGCGCATTGATGCGATAAGCGTCAGAAACTGAAAATATCGCCCATGTTTTCGATGATGGACACAAGCAACACCACGCCCGCGACAAGCACCGCGATCCACCAGACGAAATGGAAAACAATCGCTGCAACACCAAAACTTGTTCCGTAGACCGAAAAGCGCCAGTTCTCACGCAGCACGCCCGAGATGAGTGACAGGACAATGGCCAGCACGCCGAAAACAGGCGCGGCCATGGCAACATAGCTCCAGATCGGTGGCGACACCGCTTCCGGTTCAGGTTTCGGCAATCCCAGCAGACTGCGCCAGGCAGAGCGTTTGATGTCTCCTGCGATTTCGCCAATCTGCGTCCCAATAGAAGGTTTGGTCTCAAAGGTCGGCCCAACAATCTGCGCAAAAACCAAAAGAAGGGCCATTGCCCCCGCTAAAACGGCGTAAAATCCCCAAGTCCTCAGGAACTCAGGCCGGTCTGGGTTGGGCATATGCATTTGGGTTTCCATGAAATTCTTGTGCAGACCAACTTCGGCAAAACTGTGGTTTTGGCGGGAAATGTTTTGGAAAAAGATCAGCGAGCTGCCTGGAGCACGGCACTTGGTTGGTGCTGAGAAAACCGATGAAGGGCTGGTTTGAGCCCACACCTCTCAAATGCTGCACTTTGTGCGAATAGCTGCTTTGCGCTCAAAGCCGACATAGAAATTAAACCTGAAGACGACGGCACATACCGGACGTTCCCGGCGAGTTGTAACCAATAACGGTTCGTGGAATCAGAGCAGGCATTTTCCCAAGAACCCAAAGCTATCTCATGGCACACCGCGTTGCGTATCCGGCCAGGAGATTTTGCTCAAAACGCTCTGACAAGCCCAGAGATCGGTTTATCGCAGGCTCAAACCAGCCACTGCGCAGAGATCTTTGGTCAATCCATCCAGACCCTTCTGTGATTTAAGGGAGGTGAAATAGAACGGACGGCCATTGCGCACCCGCATCGCGTCGCGTTCCATGACCTCCAGCGAGGCCCCAACATGCTGGGCAAGATCTGTCTTGTTGATGACCAGTAAGTCAGACCGTGTGATGGCTGGTCCGCCTTTGCGCGGAATTTCTTCACCCGCCGCGACATCGATGACATAGACTGTCACATCTGCCAATTCAGGGCTGAATGTCGCGGACAGGTTGTCTCCGCCGCTTTCGATCAACACGATATCAAGATCCGAATGGCGTGCCTGCATTTCAGCTACGGCGGCCAAGTTGATTGACGCGTCTTCCCTGATGGCTGTGTGGGGGCACCCACCCGTCTCGACACCGATGATCCTATCAGATGGCAGGATTTGCATCCGTGTTAGAGCTTCGGCGTCTTCTTGCGTGTAGATGTCATTGGTGATCACGCCGATCGAGAACTCTACCTTCAACGCTTTGGCAAGACATGCGGTCAATGTCGTTTTGCCAGCCCCAACTGGACCGCCAATGCCAATTCGAACAGGGCCGTTAAACTGTGTCATGTGTGAAAAAGCCTTGGTTGAAGCGTTTCATGCCGCATCGCCATGATATCGGACATGAATGCTGCGCTGTGAATATCAGAGATCATAAGGCCTTGCGTCGCTCGGGCCACCGACAAGGTTTGAGGATGCAGACGTGCCAATATGCGCTGTGCTTCGATCTGGCCCAAGGGCATCAGGCGCTGTGCTGCCGCCACCAGATTGGCGAGAAATGCTTGCAGGTAAAGGGGCACTACACGGTCCGGATCAATCACCTGACGACGTGCAGCCGCGCCCAAGGCCAAGGGCAAAAGCAAGTCGTTCGGCAGGTCTGTCTTCCAAACCTCATTGAGCGTGCGCACGAAGGCCGCGCCTTGTTTTTGCGCCTCAAGCCGTCGCTCGTGTGCTGGCATGAAGGCGATTGCCTGCGCGTTAAGAGCGTCCAACTCATCGTTGTCAGCCGCGCCATAAGAGACCCTGACCCAGATCGCATCACTGCGCCCGGTGCCGTGGCTCAACACTCCGTCGAGCCAGTCGTGCAGGCTTTCGGCATCCGTAACGTTCCCCTCCGCAATCGCCATTTCCAGCCCATGTGAATAGGCATAGCTGCTGATCGGAAACCCAGGCGAAAGCCATTGCATCAGCGTCATCAGATGAAGGTCAGTGGGCATGGAGTGTGGCCCCGTGTTCATGGCTATGCGTGCGCCCGTGACCATAGGCCCCGCCTTCGGGCGTGAAGGGTTCTTGCACCTCGCGAAGGGTTGCGCCGAGATGCTCAAGCATGTGACCAATCACCTTGTCCTTCTGGATCAACACCCTGTGTTCTTCGACTTGGCACGGCGTATGACGATTGCCAATATGCCAGGCCAGTCGCACCAGATCGCCAGTGACCTCATAGAGGCTTTCCTTCGCCGCGATCACCTCGATCAGGCGTCCATCGGTCAGAACGAAGGCATCCCCCTGATCAAGGGACGTCGTTTTTTTGAGATCAACCAGAAGACTGTCATGTTGCGCTGTCTTGATGACCTTACGGCGGATAAACCGTTCGTCATAAGTCATTACGCATTGAGCGAAACTGCCTGCCCAGTGTCCTGCGCGTTTGATCTCTTGTGCGATAAAGTCAGCCATCAGAACAGAAAATACCTTTGGGCCATAGGAAGCGATTCGGCAGGCTGGCATGTCAGCAACTCGCCGTCGGCGCGTACCTCATAGGTCTCAGGATTGACTTCAACCTCGGGTGTGGCATCGTTCAGCTTTAGGTCTGTCTTGCCAATCTTGCGCGTGTTCTCCACCGCCAGTGTGGATTTTGCCAAACCCAACTGATTACCTATCCCAAGCGATTGGGCGGCATGGGAGACAAAACTCACAGCAGAGCGTTCCACACTGCGCCCATAAGCACCGAACATGGGCCGGGAGTAAACCGGCTGTGGTGTCGGTATCGAGGCATTCGGATCCCCCATTTGCGCACAAGCAATCGTGCCGCCAATCAGCACCATTTCTGGCTTCACGCCAAAAAAGGCCGGGCTCCAAAGGCAGAGATCGGCACGTTTGCCTTCCTCGATGCTGCCGATATGCGATGACAGGCCGTGCGCTATGGCGGGGTTGATCGTGTATTTCGCCACATAGCGGCGCACGCGCATATTATCGTTTTCGCCAGTTTCCTCTGACAGCCGCCCGCGTTGCTTTTTCATCTTATCGGCGGTTTGCCAGGTGCGGATGATGACTTCACCAACCCGGCCCATCGCCTGACTGTCTGAAGCGATGATACTGAACGCCCCCATGTCATGCAGAATGTCTTCTGCTGCAATCGTCTCCCGCCGGATACGGCTTTCGGCAAAGGCGATATCCTCGGGGATAGACTTGTCCAGATGATGACAGACCATGAGCATATCAAGATGCTCTTCGATTGTGTTCACCGTAAAGGGCCGCGTCGGGTTTGTGGAGGAAGGCAGCACATGCTCTTCCCCGCAGATTTTGATGATGTCTGGCGCATGCCCACCGCCTGCGCCTTCGGTGTGGAAGGCATGGATCGTCCGGCCTTTCATCGCCGCCACGGTGTTTTCCACGAAACCAGACTCGTTGAGTGTATCGGTATGGATCATAACCTGCACATCCATCTCATCCGCCACCCCGAGGCAGCAGTCGATTGCGCCCGGCGTGGTGCCCCAATCTTCATGAAGTTTCAGAGCACAGGCGCCGGCCTTGATCTGTTCTTCGAGTGCATTTGGAACAGACGCGTTGCCCTTGCCCGCAAAGGCCAGGTTCATTGGAAAGGCATCTGCAGCCTGCAGCATACGTCCAATGTGCCAGGGTCCAGGCGTGCAGGTGGTGGCTAGCGTTCCATGCGCAGGTCCCGTGCCGCCTCCGAGCACTGTGGTCAGGCCTGAATGCAGCGCGTCCTCGATTTGTTGAGGGCAAATAAAATGGATGTGGCTGTCAAAACCGCCTGCTGTCAGAATGCGCCCCTCTCCGGCAATTGCCTCGGTGCCGGGGCCAATGGTGATGTCCACACCGGGTTGCGTATCCGGGTTGCCCGCCTTGCCGATCTTGTGAATGACCCCGTCACGCAGGCCCACATCCGCCTTGTAGATGCCGGTATAGTCAACAATCAGCGCGTTGGTGATGACCGTATCGACGGCACCTTCGGCACGCGTGACCTGGCTTTGCCCCATGCCATCGCGAATAACCTTGCCGCCACCGAACTTAACCTCTTCGCCGTAGATGGCCGCGTTTTCGCCTGTGCCGCCAGTGGCCGCCGCCCCGACATTCAGCGCGGTTAAATCGCGTTCCACCTCAATAATCAAATCCGTGTCGGCTAGGCGCAGCTTGTCACCTGTGGTGGGGCCGAACATTGCCGCATAATCAGAACGTTTGATCGTAGCTGGCATATCAGAGGTCTCCCATCACCGACTGATTGAACCCAAAGATCCGGCGCGCCCCTGAAATTGGAATAAGGTTCACCTCGCGCCGCTGCCCCGGCTCGAACCGCACCGCTGTGCCCGCCGCGATATCAAGCCGCATGCCGTGCGCGGCCTTCCGGTCGAACTCAAGCCCGGGGTTGGTTTCGGCAAAATGGTAATGACTGCCCACCTGCACCGGACGATCGCCGGTATTGGCCACTTCCAAGGTGATCACCTGACGGTCAGAGTTCAACGTCAGCTCGCCGTCCTGAATAAAATACTCACCCGGGATCATTGGCTCATCTCACTTTCATTGTTCCAAAAATACTCAAAATTCAACGGATCGGGTTGTGCACTGTCACCAGTTTGGTGCCGTCCGGAAACGTTGCCTCGACCTGCACCTCGTGGATCATCTCGGGCACGCCTTCCATGCAGTCGCTGCGGGTGATGACCTTTGCGCCGGCCTGCATCATGTCGGCGACCGACCGGCCATCGCGTGCGCCTTCGACGACCACATCAGTAATCAAGGCAATCGCTTCGGGATGGTTTAGCTTCACGCCGCGCGCCAGCCGCTTGCGCGCCACTTCGGCCGCCATGGCAACCAGCAGTTTGTCTTTCTCTCTAGGCGTCAGGTTCATGGATCAAAGTCTCCAGCAAACGGGCAAGGTGTTCTTGGTCAATCGATCCAGCACGGGCACCAGAAAGCGGCGCAGGTTCAAACTGTCAGAAGCCAGCGCACGTAAGACCAGCACATCGCCTTCGATCAACGAGACCCCGGCGGTTTTGGGCAACTCAGCACGGGTTTGCTGCATCCGCTTTTCTGCGTCAGGTGCAATATAGATGACCGTGGCCATTGCGCCTGCTTTGGCACTGACCACTGACCGCGACAGCATGGCCTGAACATCACCTGTCAATTCGATAACATCGCGTAGTAGAGGCTGGCCATCGCGGGTGATGTGAATCTCATCGTGAAACCACACATTGTGCAGTTCTTCCCCCATCGCGTGGCGTCCAAAAATCACCGGCTCGACGATCAAGGCGCGCGACGTATCGGAAAGCTGGCAGTGCAATTTGCGATCAAGCTGCGCGCCTTCAAAAAGGATAAGCTCCTGCGGCAACCATAACAGCGTGGCTTTGTCATCCGCTTGCAACCTTGTTCGAACCTCTGCGTGTCCGGTCTCGGCGCGATAGGCGCGCTCTGCGGCCTGCGTCGTCAGCGATAGAGACGCGCCCACCTGCGCTTCAGCTTCCAGGGAAATTCGGTCTCCGCTTGTCAGCCCGCCGGATGTATTGAGCACCAATGTTTCAACACGATCTTCTGAGCGCGAAAACAGCAGCTTCAGACAACCGGACATACGCAGATCATCCAGCGCGCTGCCACATGGTGTTTTCTTGGCCGACACAAAGCCACATCCCCGGGATCGCGGTAGGTCTGCAACGGCTTCACCTTGCGTGTCTGGCAAATGATCGTAGATGGTTTCGCTCCCAAGTGAACGGGCCAAGTGAACGGGCCAAGTGAACGGGCCAAGTGTTTCCCGGCTTTGGGGGGATGCAAGAAAAAGCGCTGAAAAAAGTCTGCATTTCAGGCAATTGCAAAAAAATTGTGCATCGGATGGTCCAAGCGCATGGGACCTCCGCTAATCTCAGCGCGCAACCTGTTGCAAAATAGGAGCTTCTGGCTGCCTTCGCCGGTCAACTGCCTTGTTTGGTTAAATTCTGGATGCAAAGCTCACTAAATGAGCAGTTTGAAAACTTTTGTACTTTGCGGCCTTGGAACTGGCCTGCTTGCGTCCCCCGCACTCACAAACCCTTTGGATTTGACTATGTTCATGGCTGGATGCGCCGGACTGTACTCAGCGGAAGTGGAGCATGCCTGGCTGATGCAAGATCCACAAAGTTCAGCGCTTGAAGACCAACGCGCAGAGTTTGTGGCCATCCTTGAAGCACTCACACCAGCCGATGCCGAAGCAGGGGTGCTGGCACATCGCATCGAAACCAAAAAGGCACATGCGCAGCTCTTGTCTTTGGCCACGTTTGGAGCCGATGCACACCATGCCGCTTGGGCCAAACGCCAATCTCAGTATCTCAAGGCGAACTGTGCGGAGAGACTGCTCCAGAGTTAGACCTTCTGGGCGACTCCTCTGCAATTTTTTTAGACAAGCCCTGACCGCGCAGATTAAAAATTCAGCATTTCCGCGCAGTTTTGCTCAAAGCCCTGCCGCTCAGACTCGGCATCGGACGTCGCTTTGGTACTGACCAGGGTCGAAGGAAAAACTTCTTCGAAGACGCGCGATGGTGCTGGCCTAGGAACCGTAAACACCATCGCACTATGCAATCAGATTGCGTGGGGGATATATGAGCGTGCCTTTCGTTCGACGCAATACCCACGCCGACAAGAAAGGACGACCGATGAAAAAATCTTTCATGGGAATTGCGGCGGGATTGCTGCTTTCTTCCACTGTGCCGGGCATGGCGAATGACTGTCCCATCAAAGTGGGCGTGCTGCATTCTCTTTCTGGAACAATGGCGATCTCAGAAACAACGTTGAAAGACACGATGGAAATGTTGGTCGAACAGCAAAACGCCGCAGGCGGCGTGCTGGGCTGTGAACTGGAAGCAGTGGTTGTTGACCCGGCCTCTGACTGGCCGCTTTTTGCAGAAAAAGCACGCGAGTTGCTGACCGTGCACGAGGTCGATGTGATCTTTGGCAATTGGACCTCCGTGTCGCGCAAATCCGTTCTGCCGGTCATTGAGGAACTGAACGGGCTCCTTTTCTACCCGGTTCAGTATGAGGGCGAAGAAAGCTCCAAAAACGTGTTCTACACAGGCGCGGCCCCCAATCAGCAGGCAATTCCCGCGACGGATTACTTCCTGGAAGAGCTAGGCGTCGAAAAATTCGCGCTTCTGGGAACCGACTACGTGTATCCACGGACAACCAACAACATCCTTGAAAGCTACCTGAAAGATAAAGGCATTGCAGCCGAGGACATCTTTGTGAACTACACGCCGTTTGGTCATTCTGACTGGTCCAAAATCGTGGCCGACGTCGTTGCGCTTGGTGCGGATGGCAAGAAAGTTGGCGTGATCTCGACCATCAATGGCGATGCGAATGTCGGTTTCTACAAAGAACTCGCGGCGGCGGGCATCTCAGCTGATGATATCCCAGTCGTGGCCTTCTCGGTGGGTGAAGAGGAACTCGCCGGTCTCGATACGTCCAACCTTGTCGGCCATTTGGCTGCCTGGAACTACTTCCAGTCTGCCGAATCCGAGGCCAATGAGGCTTGGGTTGCCGCTTGGAAAGAACGTATGGGCGAAGACCGCGTGACCAACGATCCGATGGAAGCGCATTACATTGGCTTCAATATGTGGGTGAATGCGGCCACCGAGGCTGGTACAACCGATGTGGATGCTGTGCGCACGGCGATGTACGGACAAGAATTCCCGAACCTGACTGGTGGCACAGCGGTCATGCTGCCGAACCACCATCTGGCCAAGCCAGTGTTGATCGGCGAGATTCAGGAAGACGGTCAGTTCGACATTATCAGCCAGACCGAAGAGGTGCCTGGCGATGCGTGGACAGACTTCCTGCCGGAATCGGCGGTGCTGAAGTCCGACTGGGCCGAGCTTGGCTGCGGAATGTTCAACACTGAAACCAACACCTGCGTGCAGATCAAGTCGAACTATTGATCTAAGCAGAAATACAAACTGCGGGACGCCCATGCGTCCCGCTCCATACAGTCCCTGTCTTTAAAGGATTTTGACTATGGTCGCCGCCCTGAGGGTTGTTCTGGCTTGCGTGATGCTGGTTCTGCCGCTGCCCATGTTGGCACAAGACACCGGGGCACCTATCCAGCGCTTGTTGCAGGAGCACGGCGACGTGATTGTCAAATCGTCCCGCAAAACAATCCAGCCTGCGATTGACGCGCTTGCGGCGTCTGGTCTACCCGAAGCGCGGGATGTTCTTAATCGCTGGCGCGAAAAAGAGATGTGGGTCAACAAAGACACTGGGACCTTTGTATTTGCCGAAAAAGCCCCCGAGAAACAACTGTTGCTTTTTGATGTGGCCGGTAGTGCCGAGATTGGGCTGGCTGAGGCCAAAGCCTATAGACAACTCAAGCCAAATTCGGGTATTCGCGGACTGATCTCAGCGGCGCTGGTGCAGTTTCAACTGTCCGATCCAAGCCCGGCGTTTCGACTGGCCGCGCTGAACGCAATTGAACGAGATCCTGATGCATCGCATCTGAGCGCCTTGCGTGCCGTTATGGACAGCGAAACCCAACCTAGTCTGAAAGTCCGAATTGCGCGGTTGGAACGGCTTTTGACAATCCAGTTTGATCAAGACGACAGCGCTCGGATCGCGGCTATTGAGGGATTTCAGGGAGACCTTGGTGTTGATCTACGTGCCGTCCTCAGTCCGCTGGTGGTCACAAAAATCGATGCGGCAGAGACGCTGCCTGACGGCGCACTTGTAGTTGAAGTTGGCACTGATAGCCTGCCCACAGCTGCTGCTTATGACATGCTCGTCGCCAAGGATTTGGCTGCACCGCATGTAACATCGGACGCCCTGCGCGCGGCCTTGATCGAGAACATCGACGGCACGACAGTGGCGGGCGTTCAAGTGGCCACGCTGAATACCGATGAGGCACGGCTGAAAGCCTATGCCGAGCTGGCGCGCGAGGGGACCGTGCCCCCGGTCATAAGCAATTCGGATGTTCTGCAAACGCTCGAGCAGTTTGTCTTCTTTCAGACCTTTATTGGTGCGCCTCCTGCTGTCGCTTTGGCCGCACAAGCCGCGCTGCTTGACATAGAAACCAAACTCGCGCTGAGCCAGACCGCAGATCTGGCGCTTGACGCGCTCTCTTTGGCGTCGATCTACTTCCTCGCCGCGATTGGTCTGGCAATCACCTTTGGCGTTATGGGCGTGATCAACATGGCCCATGGCGAATTCATCATGATGGGTGCTTACACGGGCTATGTGGTACAGCTTTTCGTACCCGATCATACGCTGTCTATTCTGCTGGCGATCCCGCTGGCCTTCGCCGTGACATTCAGTGCAGGCGTGGCCATGGAGCGGCTTGTCATTCGTTGGCTTTACAACCGCCCCTTGGAGACACTTCTCGCTACGTTCGGCGTGTCGATCGCGCTGCAGCAGATCGCCAAGAACATCTTTGGCACCCAAGCCCGGCCCCTGACATCGCCGGACTGGCTGGATGGTTCCTGGGTGATCAATGATGTGATTTCAATCAGCTATATCCGCATCGCCATCTTCGTGCTGGCACTTCTGTTTCTCGCGCTCTTCCTATTTGTCATGAACCGCACCCGGCTGGGACTGGAAGTGCGCGCAGTCACACAAAACCCGCGCATGGCAGCCTCGATGGGCATAAACCCCGACAAGATCAACATGCTGACCTTCGGCTTCGGCTCGGGCATTGCGGGCATCGCAGGGGTGGCCATCGGTCTTTATGCGAAAGTGACCTCAGAGATGGGCACGGACTACATTGTGCAATCTTTTATGACCGTGGTTGTGGGCGGTGTCGGCAACATCTGGGGCACGCTTCTGGGGGCCTCAATGGTCGGCGTGCTGCAAAAGGGCATAGAGTGGTTTAACCCGTCAAACACGCTGGCCGCCCAAACCTACATGATCCTCTTTATCATCCTCTTCATTCAATTCCGGCCGCGTGGGATCATCGCGCTCAAAGGCCGTGCGGCGGAGGCATGACGTATGGCTGACCTCGCCCTAAGCTTTTCTCGACGCCCAGTGGCAATGCGTCACCCATCAGTGGTCATATTCATCGGTGCGCTTGCGCTGTTTACCATCGCTGTCACTATTCTCGCCGAAGGCTTTGGCATTGGCGTGATTTCCAACAGCTTTGTCAAAACACTAGGCAAAACACTCTGCCTCTGTCTTGTGGCCTTGGCGATGGACCTGGTTTGGGGATACACAGGAATTCTAAGCCTTGGTCACATGGCATTTTTCGGCATCGGCGGTTACGCCATAGGCATGTGGTTGATGTATGCGCGCACCGAGACCATCGTGGTCCAGAGCTTGGCCTCTGCCCCGCTGCCACCGACACCGCAAGAAATATCAGATGGCATCGCCACCCAGATTTTTGGCGTTGTGGGCGCTTCAGAGTTTCCGCCGATCTGGGCCTTTGCGCACTCACTGCCCTTGCAACTCGCCGCTGTCGTGCTTGTGCCAGGGCTTCTTGCGCTCATTTTCGGCTGGCTGGCCTTTCGCAGCCGGGTCACAGGTGTCTACTTGTCGATCCTTACACAAGCCTTGACGCTCGCACTCTCGCTTTACTTGTTTCAGAATGACAGCGGCCTGCGCGGCAATAACGGGCTGTCAGGCCTGCAAAACCTGCCGGGTCTGGATGACGTACCACAATCCACGGTGTCGATGTGGTTCTTCTGGGCCTCCGCCATTGCGCTTGGCACCGCCTATCTGCTTTGCACATGGCTTGTGTCTGGCAAGTTCGGCTCGGTCCTGCGTGCCATCCGCGATGACGAAACGCGGGTGCGGTTTCTGGGGTATTCCGTTGAGGCCTACAAACTTTTTATCTTCACTTTCACCGCCATCATCGCTGGCATAGCCGGGGCAATCTACTACCCACAGGCCGGGATTGTGAACCCGGCAGAGCTTGCACCTATTGCCTCGATCTATCTTGCGGTCTGGGTGGCGATTGGAGGGCGTGGCAGGCTCTATGGGGCCGTCATCGGTGCCGCACTCGTGTCGTTGCTGTCCACATGGTTCACTGGCGGACAGGCCCCCAACATCCGGCTGGGTGGATATGTAATCAGCTGGGTAGACTGGTGGACTGTCTTGCTTGGTCTGTCTTTCGTCTGCGTCACGCTTTTTGCACCGCGCGGCATTGGAGGGCTGTTTGATCACCTTGCAAAGCTGCGTTCACCCAAACGCCGTGGCGCGCCTCTGGGACCAGATGCTGGTGCCCTGCGTGAGAAGGAAGCAGACCAATGAGCCAGCTTCTGGAAGTCTCCGGAGTATCGGTCTCGTTTGACGGGTTCAAGGCGATCAACAACCTCACCTTTCAAATCGGCAAAGCCGAAATGCGCGCCGTGATCGGCCCAAACGGCGCGGGCAAAACGACATTCATGGATATCGTGACGGGTAAAACAAAACCTGACGAAGGCACTGTGCTCTGGGGTGAGAAATCGCAATCGCTGCTGTCCATGAACGAAAGCCAGATTGCGCAGGTGGGGATTGGCCGCAAATTTCAGCGACCTACGGTGTTCGAAGATCAAAGCGTTGCGGATAACCTGATGCTCGCCCTGAAAAAGAACCGCAGTCCGTTGGCCGTCCTGTTCTTCCGACCCGGTCGCGAGGACCAAGAACGCATCGCCGAACTGGCTGAGGAAATCGGTCTGAGTGCCGCGCTTGATCGCAAGGCTGGAGAGCTCAGCCATGGACAGAAGCAATGGCTGGAGATCGGCATGTTGCTGGCCCAGGACCCAAAGCTTCTTCTGGTCGACGAACCGGCGGCCGGCATGACCCCGGCTGAGCGGGAGCACACGACAGAAATATTGGTTGAAGCGGCCAAGACACGGGCTGTCGTGGTGGTGGAACATGATATGGAGTTTGTACGCCGGCTGAACTGCAAGGTTACGGTTTTACATGAGGGATCCCTGCTTGCCGAAGGATCAATTGACCATGTGACCTCAAACAACGAGGTGATTGAGGTGTATCTTGGCCGATAGTCTTTTGCAGATACGAGATCTCACGCTCCACTATGGCGGCAGTCAGATTCTCCATGGTGTGGACATCGACGCAAGACAAGGGGCGATCACATGCGTGATGGGCACTAATGGTGTTGGAAAAACCAGTTTGCTCAAAGCCATATCAGGAAATCACCCCCGCAGCAGTGGAACCTATCGTCTGGACGGGGAGACCATTGGCAAAACCACAGCGCATAGTCTAGCACAAAAAGGGGTGGCTTACGTGCCGCAAGGACGAGAGATTTTCCCCTATCTTACTGTGAAAGAAAACCTGGAAACCGGCTTTGCCGCACTGCCGAAAACAAGGCGAAACATACCGGATGAGGTATTTGATTTGTTTCCAATACTGCGCGATTTCATCGGCAGACGTGGCGGAGATCTGTCCGGTGGGCAGCAACAGCAACTTGCAATTGCAAGGGCCTTAGTTACGCGTCCCAAGCTGCTTTTGCTGGACGAGCCAACGGAAGGCATCCAGCCCAGTGTAATCAAGCAGATCGGCGAGGTGATAAAGACACTGAAACACTCTAACGAGATTGCGATCGTTTTGGTGGAACAGTTTTTCGATTTCGCATTTGAACTCGGAGATACGTTTCTTGTCCTTGAACGCGGTGCACCGACGTATCGGGGAGAAAAGAAAGAGGTCACACGCGATAAGCTATTGAACGCCGTCTCACTCGACACCCAAGTTGCACATGCGCGGTAGCTTACTCATTGACGGTGGACCTGACTAGAAGCAACGCATGCGCAGCGCCTGCCAGCTTTTACCGGCTTGGCAGACATGGCTACCAACCTCAGCAAATGACGGCTTCCCGCCCCCCATAATGCTTTTTGCTGCGGCCGCGAACTGTACAAAGCAGACCGTCATACCCGCTCTCGTCAGAACCTTACCGCCCCTACTGCTGCGACGCTTTCAGCACCGCCGACACTGGCGCCAAGGCCACCGAAGACGCGCGGTCCTGCAGGCCCCACAAGAGCAGCGCGCTGATTGTATCGGGGCGCAGGCGGCCGACCATGATGACGCCGCCCTCTTCTTGACCCGCCCGGAACGCGGCCTGATCAAGGAAACGGCGGATAACCGTTGCGCCCTGCCCGTTGCCGTCAAAGTCGCGGAACACGGTCGCTGACGGCACGCCTTCGCGGGCGGCAAGTTTCTGCGCTGTGTTCAGACCATTGGGCCACATGACCAGCCCGTGCCCCGAAGCAAGCAGGATGGGCGCCAGCTGCGCCGCGGCCTCGCGGTTGGACTGCAACCCGGTGTCCAGCCCTTCCATGATGCCCACAGCCTCTGGGACGGCCTCAAGATAGACCCCCATAGCCACTTCGACATCCTGGGCTGCGGCATTTTCCGGCAGGTTCGTCATGGCCAGAACTTCCTGTCCCGCATCGCGGTATTTCTGCGCAATCTCCTTAGCGTTTGGAGAGGTCACATTCACTGCAAAGCTGATCGGATAGGGGAAATCAGTGAAGGCTTCGGGTCCGACGAGGCTATTGCCATCATCCATCAGGACAATGGCCATCAAGGGCTTGTCGCCCTCATTTTCGAACTCAACGGCAAACCGATCAATTGGTCTGAGATCCTCTGCTCCAGCCTCTGGCACCGTTTCATCTTCGGACGGCTCCAAGGCCGCCTCTTCGGTTTCAACCGGATCGCCGACGCGCGGCAAACGGTCCGTGGTGACACCATCAGCGATGTTGCCAATCACGCTTGAGGACGCTTCTTCTGTGGCGGATTCCGCCTGTGCGAGGTCCAGAACCCTGTCGTCTTGTTGACCTACATCTGCCTGAGCCGTCTCTTCGCTGACTTCAGGCTGTGCTGGTTCAGGCGTGGGGGCTTGTTCGATTTCTTCGGTGATCTGCGCAAGGCCAGTGTCTTCAGTGGCAGTTGCAGGTTCAGGTCCTGTCGCTTCAGACGTTTCCGCGACTGGCTCCTGCTGTGTTTCAGCTCCCGTTGCGACCTCAGGTGCAGCCTCTTCGCTCTCTGTCGGTGTCTGAGGAACCTCTTCGACCGCCGCTTCTTCTACGACCACGGCTTCTGGTGCTTGGTCCGACGTCTCAGTCTCAGTCTCAACAACTTGTAGTCCAGATTCCTCTTCCACCGGCTCAGGTGTCAAAGGCTGCGCAGGTTCGGTGGACACGCTGACTGTGTCGTCCCCTTGTGGTGCATCCGGTGCCCTGCCCCGTTCGATGGTAACGACAGGTTCATCGCCTCCCAGAGCCACACCACCTTCTTCGGTTGGCACTTCGGGGGTTTCCAGACTGCTGTCGATCTGGCCGATTTCTGGTGCGTTGGCTGATCCCAGGTCGGACTCGGACAGAGCGGCAAGACTACCCGGCTCTGGCGCATCTGCCTGCCCTACGGGTTCTTTGGGTGCGGATGGCTCAGGTTCCGGCAAAGACACCGCTTCGTCGCTTAAACCTTGATTGAATTCCGATCCAGCCGGCACCTCGACCTCAGCAGTCTGCGGTGCAGCGGCTGACTCTTCTGTCTGCTGGTCCGCGTTTCGCGCCGCAGCGGTTCCGGTGTTGCCACCGCCAACAATGACGGATGCCACAGCCAAACAGACGCCCGATACGGCCGTCCCGGAGATGAGACCTCCCAATAATCCACGAAGCACTGCTATTGCCCTCGAATTTGCTTTTTCTGTATCTTGCGCCTCTTGACGCTCTCGCGCAAGCCTGAACAAGTATACCGCGACTGATACCCGGGCCTCCAGCCCCAATCCGAATTGGCCAAAACCGATGCTTCTGCTGATCGATAACTATGACAGTTTTACCTATAACCTCGTGCATTACGTGGGCGAGTTGGGCGCCAACGTGGTGGTCCGGCGCAATGATGCCATTGATGTGCAAGAGGCTATGGCGCTGAAACCAGAAGGGATTCTGCTCTCACCCGGCCCTTGTGATCCGGATCGCGCCGGAATTTGCCTTGCACTCACGCAGGCGGCGGCGGAAACCCGCACACCGCTTTTGGGTGTATGCCTCGGGCATCAAACCATCGGTCAGGTCTTTGGCGGCAAGGTCGTGCGTCACGCTGAGATCGTGCATGGCAAGATGGGTCAAATGCGCCATAACGGCACCGGTGTCTTTGCCGGGTTGCCTTCGCCATTTGAGGCCACACGCTATCACTCGCTTGTGGTTGAGCGCGACAGTTGCCCAGATTGCCTGGAAATCAATGCCGAGCTTGAGGATGGCACAATCATGGGGGTGCGGCACAAGCAGTTGCCCATCCATGGTGTGCAGTTTCATCCGGAATCTATTGCCTCAGAACATGGCCATGCGCTTTTGAAGAACTTTCTTGAGACCATGCAGGTGCCCGCATGAGCGACACGCTGAAACCTCTGATTGGCGCAGCGGCGGACCGAGCGCTCACCCGCGACGAAGCGGAAGCCGCGTTCAGCGTCCTCTTTGAAGGTGAGGCCACACCGGCGCAGATGGGCGGCTTTCTGATGGCGCTGCGCACGCGGGGCGAGACGGTAGATGAATACGCCGCCGCCGCGGCTGTGATGCGTGCGAAGTGCAACAAGGTGACAGCGCCCAAGGGGGCGATGGACATTGTCGGCACCGGGGGCGACGGTAAGGGAACTCTGAACATTTCGACGGCAACTGCCTTTGTGGTGGCGGGCGCTGGTGTGCCCGTGGCCAAGCATGGCAACCGCAATCTGAGTTCAAAATCAGGCGCAGCCGATGCGCTGACCCAGATGGGTATCAACGTGATGGTCGGCGCAGATGTGGTTGAAAAGGCTTTGGAAAGTGCCGGTATCGCTTTCATGATGGCCCCGATGCATCACCCGGCCATGGCGCATGTCGGCCCGGTGCGCGCAGAGCTTGGCACGCGCACGATTTTCAACATTCTGGGCCCCTTGACCAACCCCGCGGGTGCTAAACGCCAACTCACGGGCGCGTTTAGCCGTGATTTGATCCGGCCCATGGCCGAAACTCTGGGACAACTTGGATCAGAACGTGCCTGGCTGGTGCATGGCGGCGATGGCACAGACGAGCTCAGCATTGCAGGCTCAAGCTGGGTGGCCGCTTTGAACGAAGATGGCGGCGTTGAGGATCTAGAGGTGCATCCTGAGGATTTTGGCCTGCCGGTGCATCCATTTGAAGCCATTCTTGGCGGCACGCCGGAAGAAAACGGCGCGGCGTTCCGCGCACTTCTCAACGGAGCAAAAGGCGCGTATCGTGATGCTGTACTGCTGAATGCAGCTGCTGCCCTGACCATTGCAGGTAAAGCCAGCGACCTGAAATCCGGCGTTGATCTGGCCCGCGAAAGCATTGACAGCAGCGCGGCCAAGGCGCGGGTTGAGACGCTGGCCCAAATCACATCGGAGGCCGCATGAGCACGCCGTCCATTCTTGAAAAGATCAAAGCCTACAAGCTTGAGGAAATCGCAGCCGCCAAAGCCGCCAAGCCCTTGGAAGAGCTGACAGCAGAGGCCGAGAACGCCCCTGCGGTTCGTCCTTTCACCGACGCGCTTCTACAAGCCAGCAAGACCGGCTTTGGCCTCATCGCAGAGATCAAAAAGGCCAGCCCCTCCAAAGGCTTGATCCGAGAGGATTTTGATCCGCCTGCCTTAGCCGAAGCCTATGAGGACGGTGGTGCGGCCTGTTTGTCTGTTCTGACCGACACACCCAGCTTTCAGGGCGCGCCAGAGTTCCTTGTGGCCGCGAGAGAGGCGTGCAGCCTGCCGGTTCTGCGCAAGGATTTCATGTATGACACCTATCAGGTGGCTGAGGCGCGTGCCTGGGGAGCGGATTGCATCCTGATCATCATGGCCTCGGTCGATGATGGTCAGGCGGCCGAGCTAGAGGCCGCGGCGACTGAATGGGGCATGGATGCGCTTCTGGAAGTCCATAACGAAGAAGAGTTGGAGCGCGCAGCGCGCCTTACCTCGACAATGATCGGCATCAACAACCGCGACCTCAATACGTTCGAAACATCGCTGGATGTCACCAAGCGATTGTCGAAACTGGTGCCAGAGGATCGCATGATCGTCACCGAAAGCGGGCTCTTTGAGCCAGACGACCTCGCCGATCTGGCGCGTTATGGCGCGCGCGCCTTTCTCATCGGGGAATCCCTTATGCGACAGGACGATGTGGCCGCCGCCACGCGCCGTATTCTGTCCGCCGCTCCGGCCCCAAGGGGGATTTGATGGCCGATCTGACGCATTTCGACGGCAAGGGCGACGCCCATATGGTCGATGTTTCGGACAAGGCGGTGACAGACCGGATCGCCGTGGCTGAAGGTTACGTCAAGATGGCCACGCAAACCTTTGATATCATATCAGAAGGCCGCGCCAAGAAGGGCGACGTGCTCTCTGTCGCGCGTTTGGCGGGGATCATGGGCGCCAAGAAGACACCCGAGCTTATCCCGCTTTGCCATCCCTTGCCCATCACCAAGGTTGCGGTCGAGTTAACACTCGATCCCGACCTGCCCGGCGTGGGAATAGAGGCAACGGTCAAAACGACCGGGCAAACCGGCGTCGAGATGGAAGCATTGACCGCCGTGAGCACGGCTGCGCTGACCGTCTATGACATGGTCAAGGCCGTGGACAAAGAGATGGACATCGGCGGCATCCGCGTGCTGCTCAAGGATGGCGGGAAATCGGGGCGATTTGAGGCCAGATGATCACCGTCTCCGAAGCTTTGAACCATCTCTTCGCGCTGGTCTCTCCTCTTGAATCAGAAACAGTGCCCTTGGCGCAGGCCGGTGGGCGCGTGCTGGTCCAACCGGCCGTGGCGCGGCGCGACCAGCCACCTTTCGATGGCTCTGCCATGGATGGCTATGCCGTGCGGGATGAGGACGCAGAACCCGGTGCGTCCCTGACGGTTATTGGCGAAGCTGCCGCCGGGCATCGGTTTGGCGGCGCTGTCGGACCTGACCAGGCCGTGCGCATTTTCACCGGCGCCCCGGTGCCAGATGGCGCCACACGCGTGGTTATACAGGAAGATGTGTCGCGCGACGGCGATCAGATCACGCTGGGATCCAAGCTCGATGCAAAAACCCATATCCGTCCGGCAGGCAGCGATTTCAAAATCGGCGACAGCCTGAATGCGCCAAGACAGCTTAGCCCGTCAGATGTCGCCCTGCTTGCCTCAATGAATGTCGCGCAAATAGAGGTGACGCGCAAACCGCGTGTGGCTTTGATTTCGACCGGGGATGAGTTGGTGATGCCCGGCGAAACCCCATCGCCGGACCAGATCATCGCGTCCAATACATTTGGCCTCAAGGCGCTTCTGGATCAGCTTGGCGCGGAACCCCGTGTTCTTCCCATCGCAAGAGACACACGGTCCTCTTTGGAAACGACCTTTGAACTGGCCGAAGGGGCCGATCTGGTGGTGACCATTGGCGGGGCATCGGTGGGCGATCATGATCTGGTCGGCAAGGTCGCGCAGGACCTTGGGATGCAGCAGGCGTTTTACAAGGTGGCGATGCGCCCTGGCAAGCCACTGATGGCCGGGCGTATGGGTGATACGGCGATGCTGGGCCTTCCGGGCAATCCGGTATCTGCCATGGTATGTGGGCATGTTTTCATGGCCCCGATGATCCGTGTCATGCTTGGTTTGCCTGCCCGCCCTGCCCCGAGACAAACGGCGCGGCTGGGCTGTGACATGCCGAAGGGCGGTCCGCGCGAGCACTACATGCGCGCAGCCTTGGACGATGGGGAAATCGTACCAGAAGGACGGCAAGACAGCAGTCTGCTTAGCCTGCTGGCCCATGCAGATGTGCTTCTGGTCCGTCCAGCCGAAGATCCGCCGCGTCAAAAAGGCGATCAGGTTGAATACATCGCACTTTAAGAACGTGCCGTTCCATGCGCACGTCATCCCCGACTTGATCGGAGACCTCTTGGTCACCGAGGTCCTCGGATCAAGTCCGAGGATGACACTCCCAAACCCCACTTATCCACAGGCCTGTTGACACAAAACATGAACATGAATAGAACAAAGAGAAACCAACGAGCCTTGGAGGAATGGTTTCATGCTGACAAAGAAGCAGCTCGATTTGTTGGAGTTCATTCATAAACGGGTGCAGCGCGACGGTGTGCCGCCCAGTTTTGACGAGATGAAAGATGCGCTTGATCTGCGGTCCAAATCCGGCATTCACCGGTTGATCACCGCACTGGAAGAACGTGGATTTATCCGTCGTCTCGCCCATCGGGCGCGGGCGCTTGAGATCGTCAAACTGCCGGACAACATGATCAGCGACAGCGCTCCGGGCTTTACCCCGCGTGTGATCGAGGGTGACAAACCCGACACGCCACAGCCTGCCAATGCGCAACCGGTTGATGCCGCACAGGTGATGGAACTGCCTTTGATGGGCCGGATTGCCGCCGGTGTGCCGATTGAGGCGATTGCCCATGCGAGCCGAAATGTGGCCGTGCCGGGCGATATGATCAGCGGCCCGGGCGAGCATTACGCGCTTGAAGTTAAGGGCGACTCGATGATTGATGCCGGCATCAATGACGGCGACGTGGTGATCATTCGCGAAACCAACTCGGCCGATAATGGCGACATCGTTGTGGCCCTCGTTGAGGATCAGGAAGCAACCCTGAAAAAGTTCTACCGCCGGGGCAATG
The DNA here is from genome assembly GCA_947496175.1 of uncultured Roseovarius sp. GTDB lineage: Bacteria > Pseudomonadota > Alphaproteobacteria > Rhodobacterales > Rhodobacteraceae > Roseovarius. Next base: position 303,081 of record CANMBU010000003.1, on the reverse strand, counting down.
CTATCGCACTTGAGGCGGCGAACCCGGCCTATGAAACGCGTGTTCTGCCCGATGACAAGGTCAAGTTTCAGGGCAAGCTGGTCGGGCTGATCCGAAGCTACTGAGCATGCCAGAGCCGTGTGCCGGTGACGTCGCGCGCGGATATTGTTTTGATCCCATCTTTTGTTTTGTAGAGGGCAAGCGCACCGCTTGCCCTTAGCGTTTTGGGATGAATGACGCGGCACGGCAGGTTCAGGTCACGCGGCACAGCGGACAGGATCACCCAATCCTCCCTAGCACAGCTGTCAAAGCTTTCAGCGGCCTTTTTGCCCAGCAAATGAGTGATCTTCCATGCGCGTCTTGCGTCCTCTGACCAAAGCGCGTTTGCCGCGTCCTGAGAGCTTGGATTGCCATCATTCTCAAGCCAGTTGAGCGCAACAAAGCCCGCGCCGCGAGGTTTAGATAGCGCACGACCTTGATCCGTCATAATGCCCACAAGTCCGCCGGTTTCCGCGATGAGCACATCCGGTCTGGGTGTTCCGGCCCATAGCGCAAAACCCAGGACGACAGGCGCAACGCCCAACATCCACAACCGCCCTTTCCACAAAAGCGCAAAGAGCGCGCCAAGCGCGATGAGCGGCAAGACCGCCTTACCCGGAGACGGCACCATCCCTCTTGCGCCCTCCCAGCCGGACGTTGTGTGCGCAACACCAAGGATCCAATCCAGCGCGAGCCCCATAATGCTGAGTACCGGGCCTTCGAGGCCAAATGGCATCAGCAGACCAGCAAGCACCGCCATTGGGATCACGATCACCCCCATGAGCGGCACGGACAGGAGATTGGCAATCAAACCGTAATGCGCGATCTGGTTGAAATGCGCGGCTGCAATGGGCGCCGTGGCCAGCCCTGCAACAGCCGAGGAAATCACCACCGCCACCGCAGGGCGCAACCAGCGTGGGCCGAGAGAAATATCCCGGGCTCGCAAGCCATTGAACACCGCAATCAGGGCTGCGGTTGCGGCAAAGGACATTTGAAACCCTGGCCCCAGCAACGCCTCAGGGCGCAGAACCAGCACAATGATAGCCGCAACCGCCACCGAGCGCAGGCTCAGCACGCGCCTGTCCGCCAGCACCGCGATCAGCATGACCGTGACCATCACAAAGGCCCGTTCGGTCGAGACGTTGCCCCCCGAGAGTGCGAAATAACCGGCGGCTGCAAAAAACGCGCCTATGGCCGCAAGTTTGCGTGTTGGCCAGCGGACATTCAGCGACGGTATCGCAGCAAAGCCCAACCTCAAGGCGGCAAAAACAAACCCGGTGAGCAAGCCCATATGCAACCCCGAGATGGCCAGAAGATGCGCCAGATTGGACACCCGCAAAGCAGTGAGCGTGTCCTGCCCCATGGCCGATCGGTCCCCGGTCATGATGGCGGCAGCAAATGCCCCGGCCTCGCCCTCCAGTTTGGATTGAACCCGCGCAGATAGGGCCATGCGCGTGCGGGTGATCCATTGCCCCTGCCCCGGCGGTCTCAGGCGCAGAACGGGTGTGCGGGTGTACCCCACGGCTCCGAGTTGCTGAAACCAGGCGTGGCGTTGGAAGTCGAATCCTCCAGGCTCAACCGGGCCTCCGGGTGGGGACAGATGCGCAGTCATGATCAGGGTCGTTCCAGGCGTCAGTGGCACAATCGGAGGATCTCCATGCAGCGCCACACGCACGCGCGCCGGTATCTCATCCATCGGAATGCCGGTCAGGACCACCTGGTCCAGTGTCAGGCGCAAAGCGTCAGAGGCCGAACGATCCAGCGCCACAAGTCGCCCCTGCACCGGACCGTAGTAGCGCCAGCCAAGAACAGGCTCTGCCAACATGTGCGCCCGCGCCCCGGCCAGGACCCCGCCAAGAGCCACCAGTGACAAAGCCCAGAGTGCCGGACGGACCTCAGGCGCCAGCCAGCGACCGGCGACAAGAGACACAGCTATTCCCAAAGCCAGAACAGCGTAGTGCGCCGCCCCAGGTTCAAATTTCAGAAGAAAGTATCCGCCGACTCCCATGGCCAGAAACACGGGCACCCAGCCGAACAGATGCCCGCGTTGCGACAGCCAAACCAGTGTGATGGTCTGGCACAGCCGAACCGCAAATGCGTGCGCATGGCTCAAGGCTTGTTTCCTGTGCAGCGGCTGGGTAGACAGACCACGCCGGTTTGCACGCAAGCTTGGCCTCTGCCTCTTACTGAAAGGTTAACGTTTTCATGGCGCAAAAGGTTGTGACCCGTTTCGCCCCCTCGCCTACGGGCTATCTCCACATTGGGGGGGCACGCACAGCCCTCTTTAACTGGCTTTATGCACGGGGCCGTGGCGGGACGTTTCTCTTGCGGATTGAGGATACCGACCGCGCACGTTCTACGCCTGAGGCCACGCAGGCCATTCTGGATGGTATGGCCTGGCTTGGACTGGATCATGACGGCGACGTCATTAGTCAGTTTGACCGCGCTGACCGCCATGCCGAAGTGGCGCATCAGCTGCTGTCCGAGGGCAAGGCCTATAAATGCTTCTCCACACAGGACGAAATCCAGACCTTTCGTGAGGCGGCGCGCGCCGAAGGTCGTTCCACCCTGTTTCGCAGCCCCTGGCGCGAAGCGGACCCGGCCACCCATCCCGATATGCCCTACGTGATCCGCATCAAGGCACCTCAGGATGGCACCACTGTCATTCGGGATCAGGTGCAGGGTGATGTCACGATCCGCAATGATCAACTCGACGACATGGTCCTGCTCCGCAGCGATGGCACGCCCGTTTACATGCTGGCCGTGGCGGTGGATGATCATGATATGGGGGTGACGCATGTGATCCGCGGCGATGATCACCTCAACAATGCAGCGCGTCAGATGATGGTATTTGAGGCCATGGGCTGGGACATCCCTGTCTGGTCGCATATTCCGCTCATTCATGGCCCAGATGGCAAAAAACTCTCAAAGCGTCACGGCGCGCTTGGCGTCGATGAATACCAGAAGATGGGCTATCCGGCGGCAGGCATGCGCAACTATCTGGCGCGGTTAGGCTGGAGTCATGGAGATGATGAATTCTTCACCGACGCCCAAGCCAAAGAGTGGTTTGACCTCGGCGGAATTGGCAAATCCCCGGCGCGGTTCGACTTCAAAAAACTGGAGAATCTTTGCGGCCAGCATATCGCCGCTGCTGACAATGCTGCACTGCTGCATGAATTAGAGCGTTTTCTGGCGTCTTCCGGCGCGAACACCCTGCCAACAGCAAAACGTGATCTGTTGTCATCCGGCATGTATTGCCTGAAAGAACGCGCCAAAACATTCCCGGAACTTATTGATAAAGCAGAGTTTATTCTGACAGACCGCCCTATCGAACCGGATGAAAAATCTGCGGGTCAGCTTGATATTGTATCCCGTGGTATACTGAAAGAATTGACGCCGCGATTGCAAGATGTTACGTGGGCCAGAGACGCTTTGGAGGCCGCTGCAATGGCCTTCGCGGAGACCAAGGACATCAAGTTCGGTAAGCTCGCCGGCCCCATGCGGGCAGCCCTTGCAGGACGAAGCGCAACACCCAGTGTGTTTGACATGATGCTGGTACTTGGGCGGGAGGAATCTCTGGCCCGAATAAACGATGCGGCCCAAGGTCAGGCTTAACCAAGCCTAAAGGGTCGCAGCACTATGCACTGCGGGATGTCTTAGGATGTCCGCGAGACGATGGAGAACCCGATGGCCGAAAGCACAAAATCCGCAAAACTGACAATTGATGGCACTGATTATGATCTGCCGATCTATTCGCCAACAGCTGGACCGGATGTCATCGACATTCGCAAACTCTATGGTCAGGCGGGTGTGTTTACCTATGATCCGGGCTTTACCTCAACCGCCTCTTGCGACAGCACGATTACCTTCATTGATGGCGGCAAAGGCGAGCTGCTGCACCGTGGCTACCCGATTGATCAGCTCGCCGAGAAGTCGCACTACCTCGAAGTGTGCTACCTTCTGCTCTATGGCGAACTGCCCGATGCGGCCACGCTGGAGGATTTTGAGAACCGCGTGACCATGCACACCATGCTGCATGAGCAGATGCATTTCCTCTTCCGCGGCTATCGCCGGGATGCGCATCCGATGGCCATCATGGTGGGCGTCGTCGGCGCACTGAGCGCCTTCTACCACGACAGCACCGACATTTCCGATCCCTGGCAGCGTGAAGTCGCCTCGATCCGCATGATTGCCAAGATGCCGACCATCGCGGCGATGGCCTACAAATACACACTGGGCCAGCCGTTTGTGTATCCCCGCAATGAGCTGGACTATGCCTCGAACTTTCTGCGCATGTGCTTTGCCGTGCCCGCCGAAGACTATGAGGTGAACCCGATCCTGAGCCGCGCGATGGACCGGATCTTTACCCTGCACGCCGATCACGAACAGAATGCGTCGACATCCACAGTGCGTCTGGCATCTTCCTCCGGCGCCAACCCGTTTGCCTGTATCGCCGCGGGCATTGCCTGTCTCTGGGGGCCGGCGCATGGCGGGGCGAACCAGGCCTGTCTTGAAATGCTGCGCGAGATTGGCTCGGTTGACCGCATTCCGGAATATATCGCCCGCGCCAAAGACAAGGACGATGATTTCCGCCTGATGGGTTTTGGCCACCGGGTCTACAAGAATTTCGATCCCCGCGCCAAGGTTCTCAAGCAATCCGCCGATGAGGTTCTGGATCTCTTGGGGGTGGAAAACAACCCCACCCTTCAGGTTGCCAAAGAGCTTGAAAAACAGGCTCTGGCGGACCCGTATTTCGCCGAGAAGAAGCTGTTCCCGAATGTGGACTTCTATTCCGGCATCATTCTGGATGCGATGGGCTTCCCCACCTCGATGTTCACCCCGATCTTTGCACTCAGCCGCACAGTGGGCTGGATTTCACAATGGAAAGAAATGATCGCCGACCCACAACTCAAAATCGGCCGCCCGCGTCAGCTCTATCAGGGCGAGACGCTGCGGGACTATGTGGATATGGAGAAGCGATAGTCCTGTCGGGGCAACGCAAAATTTGATCTCAAGTAAAAAACCACCCTTACATGCGCTTGTGAGGGTGGTTTTTGTTTGATGACTGCATTGCGGGTGGAGCTGCCATAGCCAATTGGAGTGCGAAGACGCGCGATGGCCAGACCGCGGGGTGGCGACATGCCATTGGTTCAGGTCACTTTATGGCAGCCAAGCCTGCGAATTCGTTGATCTCAGCGCCCACGTGGACCAATCGCCAGCCCGGGGGGCGGTCTGGCGATCGCGCGGCGGCGCTACGCGCCTTGATTCCGCGCGAGAGGAGTCTTCTTGGGCTCACTGCTGCCGTCCAACACAAGCCGTGACAGCGTCGGACTGGGGGACGGCGCATCCGACGTATGACCGATGCGCTTTATCCCCGACACGTCAGTCAGCCAGATTTTCGGAGCGCCCAGGCCAGACAAAGCGCCGGCCCATAGGGCCGGTCCGGCGCTGGCACGGCGGGGCTACGCCCCTTGATTCCGTGCCATGGGCGCGATGAGCAGAGGTCTTGAATGGCCTCAAAGCCGACCTCAACTCCATCGCAGAAACATCACCGCCCCTCATACTCCGCCGGGCGCTTTTCAATGAACGCCAGCACGCCTTCCTGAAAATCGCGGGAATTCCCACAATCGCCTTGCAACCGCGCTTCAAGGTCAAGCTGACCCGAGAGATCGTTGTCCCAGCTGCCGCGGATGGCTTGTTTGAGGTTGGCATAGGCCAGCGTCGGCCCCTTGGCCAGATGCGCCGCCCGGTCGCGCCAGCGGTCTTCAAACAGCGCCTCATCGACTGCTTCCCAGATCATGCCCCAGTCATCGGCCTGCCGTGCGCTGATGGGTTCGGCGAAAAGGGCAGCCCCCATCGCCTTGGCCGCCCCCATCTGGCGCGGCAGCCAGAAGGTGCCGCCGGCATCCGGGATGAGGCCAATGCGCGTGAAAGCCTGCAGGAAATAGGCGTTCTCGGATGCAATCACCACATCCGCCGCCAGCGCCAGGTTGGCCCCTGCCCCTGCCGCCGGCCCGTTCACGGCGCTGATTGTGGGCACCGGACAATTTCCAATGGCGTGCAGCATGGGCACGTATTCGTCGCGCAGCACCCGCTCCAGATCAAGCTCGGACACACGACCGGTATCCGACAGATCCTGACCGGAACAAAACGCCTTGCCATTGCCGGTCATCACCAGAACCCGCGCCTTACGCCCGGCCACGCGTGCTGCATCGGTGATCTCGGCCCGCATCTGTGCATTGAGCGCGTTCATCTTGTCTGGCCGGTTGAGCGTCAGCACCGCGATGTCGTCATCGGTGATGTCGAATGTGATAGTGTTGTAGTCTTTCAAAGCTCTGCCCTCCGGCACGTCGAGTTCATTCGCGCGCCACTCAACCCTTAATCAGGATCAAAGGCAACGCCGACGCACAGTCACTTGTCGAGAATTTGCTGAAGCCGCGCTTCTTCATCTTCGCTGAGCTTAGCCTCTCCGACGGTCTCAGAGGTGGCGCGACGTCGAACATACCCCCAGCCAAGCGCCCCTGCGAGTAAGAGCATGCCGGGCCCTGCCAGCCAGAGCACAAGGTTTGACCCGCTGGTCAGCGGGTTGAGCAGAACATATTCGCCATACCGATCCACGACAAAGTCAACGACCTCTTCATCGTTGTCCCCGGCCACAAGCCGTTCGCGCACCAAGAGCCGCAGGTCACGCGCCAGATCGGCATGGGATTCATCAATGCTCTCATTCCGGCAGACAAGGCAGCGCAACCCCGCCGAGATGTCCCGCGCCCGCTCTTCAAGCACCGGATCATCCAGGATTTCATCCGGCTGCACCGCGGCCACGGGAGCTGCCAGCAGGCACAGGATCAAGGCAAGCGCATGTCTCATTCGGCTGGCGTCGCTTGGGGTGTTGTGCGCGTTTTGCGTGCGCCTGCGGCCACGCGGTAGCGCCTGTCACTGAGCGACAAGGCCCCGCCCAAAGCCATCAGGATCGAGCCACCCCAGATCCAGTTGGCCAGAGGTTTGTAATAGCTGCGCACCGCCCAGCCGCCATTCACCTGCGGGTCTCCGATCACAACATAGATGTCGCGCAAAAAGCCGTTGTCGATGGCCGCCTCAGAGGTCGGCATGGCCGCTACAGGGTAGATGCGCTTTTCCGGCTTGAGCGAGACGATCGTCTGCCCGTTTTGACCGACATCTATCACAGCCGTTGTGGAGAGATAGTTGGGACCTTCCACGTCTTTCACATCGGCCAAGGTGATCTCATACCCGGCGAAGTCATAGGTTTCACCGATCTGAGCGACACGAATGTCTTCCTTCTCCCAGGCCATCATCGCAGAGACACCTGCAATGGTGATGCCAAAGCCCGCATGCGCCACCGACTTGCCCCAGTCCGCGCGCGGCAAACGGCGCAGGCGGCCAAAGCGATCATCACCCCGGCCTGTGCGGCTCCAGAGATCAACGGCGGCACCAGCGACCAGCCATGCGGCCAAAAAGAGACCCACGGGTCCAAGCGCGCTGCGCTCGGTCTGCATCGCCCAAACCAGCAGGCCAACTGCAACAGCCAAAACAAACGCGCCAGTCAGCTGTTTGATGGCCCGCGACAGGACACCCCGCTTCCACGGCATAAGCGCCCCGACTGGCAGGATCAGACCCAAAAGGATCATGAACGGCGTGAAGGCCATGTTGAAGAATGGCGCCCCCACGCTGAGCTTGCGGTCAAAGAAAAGCTCGGACACGAGCGGCCAGATGGTGCCGACGAAGACCACAAAGGTGGCAACGCCCAAGAGCACATTGTTGGCCACAAGGAAAGACTCGCGACTGACCAGTCCAAACACGCCCTTGGCCTGCATCACATGGGCACGCGCAGCAAAAAGCGTCAGCCCCACCATCATGAAGAAGCCAAGAATGAGCAATAGGAACATTCCACGCTCAGGGTCTGTGGCGAAGGCATGAACAGAGGTCAGAACACCGGAGCGCGTGATAAACGCGCCCACCATGGAAAAGCCAAAGGCAATGATCGCCAGAAGGATCGTCCAGCTTTTAAGCGACTCGCGCTTTTCCACCACAATGGCGGAATGCAGGAGAGCAGCCGCAATCAGCCAGGGCATGAAGCTGGCATTTTCAACCGGATCCCAGAACCAGAACCCGCCCCAGCCAAGCTCATAATACGCCCACCAGGAGCCAAGTGCGATGCCGATGGTCAGGAAAATCCACGCGGCCAATGTGTAGGGGCGCACCCAGCGGCCCCAGGCCGCGTCGACACGACCTTCGATCAAGGCCGCAACGGCGAAGGAAAACGTCATCGAAAGGCCGACATAACCCAGATAGAGAAACGGCGGATGGAAGGCGAGACCGGGGTCTTGCAGAAGCGGGTTGAGGTCTTGCCCGTCAAAGGGCGGCACCGGCAGGCGCAGGAACGGGTTGGACGAGAAAAGGATAAATGCAAAAAATGCAACGCCAACAGACGCTTGCACCGCCAAAACCCGAGCTTTTAAGGTCGGTGGCAGATTGCCTCCAAACCAAGACGCAAAGGCCCCAAAGAGCGTGACAATCAACACCCAGAGCAGCATCGAGCCTTCGTGGTTGCCCCACACTCCCGTCACTTTGTAGAGCATCGGTTTCAGAGAGTGGCTGTTCTGAGCCACCAACTGCACAGAAAAGTCTGATGTGACAAAGGCATAGGTCAATGCCGCAAATGATAACGCGGTCAGGCCAAACTGTAGGTTTGCTGCGGGTTCTGCGGTGGCCATCCAGGATGACCAGCGGTTATGCGCGCCCACCAGTGGTACGATCATTTGAAAGATCGCCACAAAGAAGGCGAGGATGAGTGCGAAGTGCCCGAGCTCTGTAATCATAAGCTGAATATAAACAGCCGTTCGGGACTGGCCAATGATTTCGGTTAAGCCGACCGGTTCACATTGTCGCGGGTTGGGATCGCTGGCGCAGCCAGTCATCCAGCGCCGGATTGTCCGAGGGCTGCACCGCCGCCAACGTCAAAGTGGCATCTGACTGCGTTTGGGCCACACCCGGGCTGCGCGCATCCAGCGCGCGCAGGTCTTCCACAGCGGTGATCACTTGTGGCACACGTGCCAGGGTTGCAGCGATAGACCGCTGAAATTCCTGACCTTTTGCCTGATGGCGCGCGCCAAAGTAAAAGCTGACTATCGCACCCAACAGCCACCAAAGCGGCTCTGGCACAAGGGCAATGCCCTGCATGCGTTCGGCAAACCAGACCGGGTCAACCATCGCACTTAGAAACAGACCAAGCGTTCCAAGCGCCATCGCTGGACGCGGGATTCGGTTCAACCCGTCGATGAAACGATCATACCAAGACACTTTGACATGAGCGAATTCCGCTGAAAGCTGATCGAGTGCGGCCCCCTGCAGGCTGGCTGCACGCTGGTCAGCCGCCTCCGCGTTGACCCGAAAGATCTCGGCGGTTTCGGCAACAACATTGCGGTCACCGCCAAAAAGCACGGACAGAACTCTGCCGATTAATCCCATGACGCAGTCCTTTCGCGAAATTCCGTGTTGCTCAGGTGATAGCGCTGCGAAATGAATTCTTCGGCGCGCTTGATCCAGCCGCCTTTGTCGCCCGAACGGCTGCGTGCGAATTTGCGAGAGGCTGCGCGCCGGTCGGCCAATCGGAAGTAATAATTCCGCCGCGCAATCCCGTAGGCGTCGGCAATATGATCAGGTGCCGCCTTCGCCGCCTTGCGCGCGGCAACAAGCGTTTGCGGTCCAATCATTCCATCGACCGTCACGTCGTGGTTCATCTGTCTTAACAGCCGTTGCAGAATTTTAACGGCATTGCCCCCTGCATTGACATACATGTCAAAGACGCTGGCCTGCAGCACGTCTGGCAGGTCGGCGATGCGTGGTTTTTGAAAATAATGACGCAGGAAAATATCCACGGCCTGATCGGGACGCAAAGCGCGCACATCGGCAATGTCCACTTTGTCATCCCCGGTCAGATCAAGACCGAGACGCCTCAGCGTTCCTATCGTGACCCCGTGTTTTGTCGCTCCGCCAGGATCATCGAGATCATTAACGAAGCCCCCCTCTCGGGCGACGATCTGTCGAGCGACTTCTTGAACATTGAGCATCGCGGCATTCCAGTTGTTCTGGGTCCGCAAAAGGCTCAACTGAGGGGGTTAAGAAAACCTTCAGCTACCGTCCGGTTCTTTGTAGACACCCTGCTCCTTGAGGCTTTCGATCACCTCTTTGGGCATGTATTGCTCATCATGCTTGGCAAGGATCTCTGTCGCCCTGAACACACCGTCCTCATATGTGCCGGTGCCAACCATGCCTTCGTTCTCTGAGAAAAGGTCTGGCAATACACCCGTATACGTGACCGGGATCACAGCGCCACCATCGGTCACGCTGAAGCTGACAGTTTCGCCTTGCCCGCGCACGATACTGCCCTCTTCGACCAATCCCCCGATGCGAAACACCTCCGTTGGCAAAGGTGGCTCTTCGACGATCTGGCTCGGGGATCGGAAAAAGTTTATCCCGTCTTGCAGCGCATACCCAATCAGCCCTGTGGACAGCACAAGCGCCACCGTTGCGATGGCGATAATCTGAACGCGGCGTTTTTTCTTAAGCGATTTCATCGGCCTACCACATTTGTTTTACGGGAATACGGGGGCCAGCATGAGCCCCGCCGTTTCATCCTCACCTAACATCAGATTGGCGTTTTGCAAGGCCTGCCCACTGGACCCTTTGGTCAGGTTATCCAGCGCGGCGACAACAATTGCGCGCCCTTCGATCCGGTCCCGGCTGACACCGATATGGCAAAAGTTGCTGCCGCGGATATGCCGCGTGCTTGGGGCCTCGCCCATGGGCAGAACCTCGATGAACGGCTCATTGGCATAGGCGCTTTGCAAGGCCGCATAAACCGCATCCGGATCGCCTTTGACATAGCCTGTGGCCAGAATCCCGCGGTTGGCGGGAATGAGATGCGGGGTAAACTGGATTTTCACGTCACGTCCAGCAATGGCGGAAAACTCCTGATCAAACTCGCCCAGATGCCGGTGCGTCCCGCCCAAAGCGTAGGCGTGATACCCCTCTGATAATTCGGCATGCAAAAGGTTTTCCTTTAGACTGCGCCCTGCCCCGGACACCCCGCATTTGAGATCCAGAATGATGTCATCCAGGTCGATCACACCATCCGAAATCAAAGGCCGGAGCACGTATTGCCCGGTCGCCGCGTTGCAGCCCGTGCCCGCCACCAGGCGCGCCTTGGCAATGGCCTCGCGATAAAACTCGGTGAGCCCGTATACCGCCTCGCCCTGCATCTCGACGGCGCTGTGCGGATTGCCATACCAGGTCTCATACGCCTCCGGATCGCGCAGCCGGAAATCGGCGCTCAGGTCTACAATCTTCAGGTCATGCGGAAGGGCAGAAATGACCTCCTGACTGGTCTTATGCGGCAGCGCGCAAAAGCACAGATCAACCTTGGTAAAGTCGATATCCTCGATCTTAACCAAATCCGGCAGGTCGAGATGGCGCAGATGCGGAAAGACCTGCGCCATGGATTGCCCGGCCTTGGAATTGGCCCCAAGGGCGACGATGTCCATGTTGGGATGCGTCGCAATGAGCCGGATCAACTCCGCACCGGTATAGCCCGACGCGCCCAGAATGGCGATTTTATGGGTCATGGTGACCTCTTTCATATGATATTTGGCGTTTAGGAAAATTCTTGTGGCCCGACAAGGGACCGCGATGTCACAGGGCTTGGCCTCAGGCAGCCTCAAACGCGATGCGTCGTCGTAAAAACAGAGTGGCTCGGTCTGAAACCGTCTTGGGATCACCTGTGGTCAGAAACCGCGTGCCACTCCCCTCACCGACCATATCGGGACGCCGGTCCAGATAGTCGCTGAGGCTGTCGGCGACCAGTTTCGGTTGCGAATAGACCGCGACGTCCGGCCCAAGCGCATCCTGAAACACATGCTCCATCAACGGGTAATGCGTGCACCCCAAAACGGCAGCTTGCGGGTTGGGCATCTTGCGTTTGAGCGCATCCACATGACTGCGCACCAACGCCTCGGCCAGGATCATGTCGCCCTCTTCGATGGCATCCACCACCCCGCCACAGGCCTGCGCCTCCACATCAACGCCAATGGCGCGGAACGCCAGCTCACGTTGGAACGCGCGGCTGCGCACGGTGGCAGGAGTTGCAAACAGGGCTGCGTGTTTGACCTCAACTTCGCGCGGAGGAGAGTTGTCCCCCCAATTCCGTTCGGTCAGTGCTTCGATCAGCGGCACAAACACACCCAAAACACGCTTGCCCTCCGGCACACCCGCTTCTTGCATACGCCGCAACGCCGCGGCTGAGGCCGTGTTGCACGCCAGGATCACAAGGTTGCAGCCGTCATTCCAAAGCCTGCGTACATGCGCATCGGTGAGTTTGAAAATGTCATCCGCATCCCGCACGCCATAAGGCGTATGCGCATTGTCGCCCAGATACAGAAGCGGCAGATCCGGCAGCCGCGCCTCGATCGCGTCAAGCACGGTTAACCCACCTAGACCGCTATCAAAAATGCCAACTGCCATCAGATGCGCGCGCCAATTGCGCCCCTATTCAAATTCAAATCCGAGCGCGTTGGGATCAACCGCGCCATTGGCAAGCTCATACGTCTTATGACGCAAAAAGGCCATGAGGGATTTCGCGTCTGTGGCACGCTCAGCGAGTTCATGTTGCGCAATCGGCTTGCCGATGGCCACCTCGACAGGAGTGTCCACGCGTTTCCCGAATTCCTTGATCAACAAGCCCATACGCAAGGTCGAGTGCAGATGACTGGCCACTTGGAACAATCGGCTGGTATGACCTTCGAAGTAGATAGGCACCACCTTGGCCCCCGATTTCGCAATCATGCGCGCCGTGAAACTGCGCCAGCTGGGGTCAAGCGGTTGCCCAAAAGGGCGTGCGCCCGTGCTGACGGTACCGCCGGGGAAAATGCCGATGGCACCGCCTTGGCCCAAATAGTTGAGTGCAGTTTTTCTTGTCTGAAGGTTGAGGGTCACAGCCTCTTTGGTTTCATCAAAACTCACCGGAAGAACCACGCGATTGAGATCTTCGGCTTTACGAAACACCGAATTGGCCAGAATACGGAAATCCCCCCGCGTCTGGCTCAGGATGTGGCCCATCATCAGGCCATCAAGAATGCCGTAAGGGTGATTGGCGATCACAATAAGAGGGCCTTCAGAGGGAATGTTGGCAAGGCTCCCGCCTGTGACCTCTAGGCTCAGTCCGTAGCGTTCAACCATCACCTGCCAGAAATCACGACCTGCCGCGACCTCATGCTCATAACCCTCGGCGCGTTTGATCAAGCGGATGCGTCCCGTCAGGTTCTCCATCGTGCGGATCATCGCCCGACCACCACGCGTTTGCGCGGAATAGGCATAGCTGATGTCGCGTGCGATATGGCGGCCCTGACGCATATCCGATCTCTGCTCGATTCGTTTGCCGGGTTATAGGCCCGTTTTGTCATGCGCCCCTATGAAAACTTTGTGACAGTTATTCCGCGGCTTGCGATAGCGGTGTGCCCCCGGACTGGATCAAGGCCAGCAAATCCTCACGCTGTTTGGCCGCCTTTTGGGCATTTGCCTCTTTCACAGGGCCAAAGCCACGGATTTGTAGGGGAAGCTCTGCCAGTGCAACAATGGCATCCTTCGTTTGGTCATCCAGCTTGGGCAGAACCTTGGCCATATCCTTCTGATATTGCCTGATCAATTTGCGTTCCATGCGCCGTTCACGGCTATAGCCAAAGAGGTCGAATGGCGTGCCGCGCAAACCCTTCAGTTTGGTTAGCAAACGTAGCGGCGTCTCAACCCACGCCCCAAATTCGCGCTTCCTGGGCCGCCCATCAGGCCCCTTTCCCCCCAAGATCGGCGGCGCTAGGTGGTAGGTCATTTTGAAATCGCCGGAAAACTCTTCTCCGGCTTTCTGGCGTGACGACAACAAAAGCCGCGCCACCTCATATTCATCTTTGTACGACAAAAGCTTGTGATACGCTCTCGCAACGGATTCCTTCACCCGAACATCTTCGACCCCGTCCACCAGCTTGCGATATCTCTTGGCCAAGCGCGGCCCCTGATAGACCGCCAAATGATCGGCGCGGAACGTAATCTTTTCCTCAATCGTCTTGGGCTTTTGCACCACTTCAGCGGTGTAGAGATTCATAGCATCATCAGGATGCGTGGCCGCCCAGCGACCGACCTCAAAGGCCCGCAGATTTTGCTCGACCGCTGCGCCGTTCAACGCAATCGCTTCATCAATCGACGCTTTCGACAAAGGCAACAGCCCCTTTTGCCAGGCCGCGCCGAATACCAGCATATTGGCATAAATCGCATCCCCCATGCTCGCCCGTGCCAGTTCATGCGCATCAAAGAAATGCACGTCTTTTTGCAGTCGCGCCTCCAAGGCAAGCTGCAAGCGATCCGCAGGAATAGTGAATTCCGTATCCTGTGTGAAAGCGCCAGTGATGATCTCATGGCTGTTAACCACGGCCCCGGTGCGTCCCTGGCGTGTCAGACCAAGGGTCTTGGCCCCCGCACTGACCACAAGGTCGCCGCCGATGAGCGCATCGCATTCGCCCGTGGCCACCCGAATGGCGCTGATGTCCTCAGGGCTTTCGGCCAAACGGCAGTGCACATGCACCGCACCGCCCTTCTGCGCCAGACCGGCCATCTCCATCATGCCCGCGCCTTTGCCGTCTATTTGAGCCGCCTGCGCCATCACAGCACCGATTGTCACGACACCCGTGCCTCCGACCCCAGTGATCACGACGTTATAAGTTCCCTTGATCTTGGGCAGCGCGGGCGGCGCGATATAGGGCAGTTCAAGATCAACAGCCGCATCCTTGCGGATTTTTGCGCCTTCCAGTGTGACAAATGACGGGCAGAAACCCTTCACACAGCTGAAATCCTTATTGCAGCTGGATTGATCAATGGCACGCTTGCGGCCCAGTTCGGTATCTTTCGGCACGATCGCCACGCAGTTCGATTGCACGCCGCAATCCCCGCAGCCTTCACAGACGTCCGAGTTGATGAACACCCGCTTGTCTGGATCCGGAAAACTGCCCCGCTTACGGCGGCGGCGTTTTTCGGCGGCGCAGGTTTGTATGTAAACAATGGCCGACACGCCCTTGATATTCTGAAATTTTTCCTGAACCGCAGACAGCTCAGCACGTTCATGCCAGCCAATGCCAGACGGGAAGTCGCTTTTGCGTGGCTCCTCCTTGGCATCAAACACCACCGCGACATGCTCCACCCCCATGGCCTGCAATTCCCGAGCAATGCGATCTGGGGACAAGCCCCCTTCATTGCCCTGCCCGCCTGTCATGGCCACAGCATCATTGAATAGAATTTTGTAGGTGATGTTCGTACCTGCCGCGAGAGCCGCACGAATGGCTTGGACGCCAGAATGATTGTAGGTGCCGTCGCCCAGGTTCTGAAAGACATGGTCGCGCTTGGAAAACGGTGCTTCCCCGACCCAGTTGGCCCCTTCGCCGCCCATATGGGTGAACCCAACGGTGTCACGGTCCATCCATTGCACCATGAAATGACAGCCGATTCCGGCATAAGCGCGGCTGCCTTCGGGCAGCTTCGTCGAGCTGTTATGCGGGCACCCGGCACAGAAATACGGAAGCCGCGCGGCCATATCCTTGGCATTGTCAGCTTTCTTTGCTTCTTCAATGGTTTGCAGGCCTGCTTTCACACGATCCGTGCCGCGTCCTTCCTCCACCAGAATATCGCCAATCTTTTCGGCAACCATGACAGGATCAAGCGCCATACGGGTTGGGAAAAGTTCTTCTTCATGCAGACCGCCGGCCCCGCCTTTGTACCACCCGTAAACACGGCGCCCCTGACGGTTGTCGAAAATCGCTTCCTTGATCTGGATTTCAATGAGTTTGCGTTTTTCTTCGACCACGACAATAAGGTCCAGCCCTTCAGCCCACTCATCAAACCCTTTCATATCCATTGGAAAGGTTTGCCCGACCTTGTATGTCGTCAGGCCCAGACGCTCTGCCTCGTCCGCGTCAATGCCCAGCAAATCAAGCGCGTGCACCAGGTCGAGCCAGTTCTTACCCGCCGCAACAAAGCCGATCTTTGCCCCAGGTTTGCCCATCATGCGCCTGTCAATCTTGTTGGCATGGGAAAACGCCTCGGCGGCAAAGCGTTTGTGGTCGATCATCCGCGCTTCCTGCGCGATCCAGTGATCTGCAAGGCGGATGTTCAATCCACCTTCCGGCATCTCAAACTCGGGCGTGACAAATGACATCCGGTCGATGCGTCCATCCACAACGCTGGTGACTTCGACTGTGTCTTTCATGGTTTTCAGCCCACACCAGACCCCCGCAAAGCGAGACAGCGCAAAGCCGTAAAGACCAAAATCGAGGATTTCCTGAACACCTGCTGGCGATAGAACCGGCATATAGGTATCGACCATCGCCCAATCGGATTGATGACACACGGTCGAGCTTTCACCGGTGTGATCGTCTCCCATCGCCATAAGGACACCACCCAAAGGCGATGTTCCGGCCATATTGGCATGACGCATCACATCGCCGGTGCGGTCGACACCCGGGCCCTTGCCATACCAGAGGCCAAAAACCCCGTCATATTTGCCTTCGCCCCGCAACTCGGCTTGCTGTGTGCCCCACAACGCGGTAGCCGCGAGGTCTTCGTTGAGACCCGGTTGGAATGTCACATTGGCCTCGGTCAGGATTTTCTCGGCTCGGCTCATCTGCATATCGACAGCACCCAGCGGAGAGCCACGATAGCCAGTCACATAGCCAGCCGTGTTGTGCCCCGCCGCCTTATCCCGCGCGGCCTGCGTCAGCATCAGCCGCACAAGCGCTTGAGTTCCATTGAGCAGAATGGGTGATTTCTCAAGATTCAGCCGATCATTGAGAGATATCTTCTGATCGCTCATCGATGTCCTCCCTGCCAACGTCACATGAGGGCGTTGATATCTCTATAATAGGTCATAAATAATGACCTACCAAGCAATTTCTCGAAATCGTTAACTCGAGGATAGGAACCGCTTGTCGTTTTCTGCTATTGCGCAGAATAACAAAATTCAGTTTCGAAAGTTGCTTAAATGGATTGGGATAAATTACGGATTTTTCATGCGGTCGCAGATGCCGGAAGCCTCACTCATGCGGGCGATCAGCTTCATCTTTCGCAATCCGCGGTTTCAAGGCAGGTTCGCGCGTTGGAAGAATCACTCAATGTGACGCTGTTTCACCGTCATGCGCGTGGATTGATCCTCACAGAACAGGGCGAGCTTCTGTTCGACGCCACACGCGCGATGATGAAGCGTCTGGATGCGGCTACGGCCCGAATTCGGGACAGTGAAGAAGAGGTCTTTGGCGAACTGCGCGTGACGACGACGATTGGCTTTGGCACGCTCTGGTTGGCGCCGCGCCTGCCGAAGCTCTTTGAAAAGTACCCTGACCTCAATATCGACCTCATGCTGGAAGAGCGCGTGCTGGACCTGCCTATGCGCGAGGCGGATGTCGCCATTCGGATGAAAGAACCAAGCCAGGCTGATTTGATCCGCAAGCGGCTTATGAGCGTGCATATGTGCCTCTTTGCGACACCGGACTATGTAAAGCAACACGGCGCGCCTGAAAGTCAGAAAGACCTGAGCAAACATCGCATTCTGTGCCAAAATCCGCGCTCAGCCCAGGTTGGTGCAGCTGCAACGCTTGTCGCGGAATTGATGACGAATGATGTGACCTCCATGTTGACGGTGAACAACTACTTTGGTGTTTTGCAGGGCGTTTTGCACAATATCGGCATAGGCGTTTTGCCAGACTACCTGAGTCGTGACTTTCCTGATCTTGTGCGGATTCTGCCTGATGTCCACTCTGTTGAGGTTCCTGTATTTCTCGCCTATCCCGAAGAGCTACGACAGTCACAACGCATCGCTGCCTTCCGGGATTTTGTCCAGGAAGAGATTGTGATCTACAGGAAAACCATGAAAGAACAACCACTTAACCTGGCATGACCTAGTGAGATGCCTGAGGCATGCACAACACACATACCGGGATTGCTCATGATGTGGCCTCTTTTTTCTTGAAACGAGCGCAACGCTTCACATATCCCGCTCATGACGGCGCTCACTTTGGTGACGCGCCATCATACCTCCCTGTTGGACTAAGGCCGAGCTTACGCTCGGCCCTTTTTTTTGCGTGCAACGATTGGGTGTCTTGCTGCGTTTCGCGACACCCTGTGATTCAGGTTTATCGCGAAAAGCGTTTACGTGTATAAGCTCCAGCGCATGACAGTAGACCTCAGACCACCCTCGCCAAAGGAACTCACCGCGCTATCGCAGTTGTGTCTGCGCTCCAAATCATATTGGGGTTATGACGCTGAATTCATGAACGCCTGCACAGAGGAACTCATTCTCAGCAAAGATGCGTTGAAACACCCAATGATCGTGGCGCAAACACCAGTTGGTTTAGCAGGTGTCGCACAGCTTTTGCCAAACGGCGCAGACATCGACCTTGCCCTGCTTTATGTGGATCCCGAGCATATGGGACAAGGTGTAGGTCAGAGGCTTTTCCACTGGTGCGTAGAGACGGCACGAAGCTTGCAAGCAAGGACGCTTCTGATAGAGGCCGACCCCAACGCTTCAGCCTTTTACCAACATATGGGTGCGGACGTTATCGGAGATGCGCCATCCGGTTCAATTCCCGGTCGCCGTCTTCCGCTTTTGGCGTTTTCGCTTAAATGACTGTCAGTTCGGGCCCGGCAAGCGGCGACAACAGCCGCGGTGCGCCTTCGGTGATCACGATGTTCTCCTCGTGCACCATCATCCGACCGTCAACGGTTTCTGTGCCCGGCTCCAATGTGATCACCATACCCGGCTTCAACTCGGTCTCATCCGCCTGAATGAGCGACAGCCCTTCGGTCAGTTGCAAGCCAAGCGCATGTCCCAACCGCCCCGTCGTTTCCCCGCCGCCCACGATGTCCGCCATTGCGCGCCAAAGGTCGCAGGCGCGCGCACCAGGGCGCGCAATCTCCAGCCCAGCCTGCACAGCTTGCATAAGACGAGAATGTGCCTTGGCGGCGTGCGGCGACGGGGCACCGACTGAAAAATTGCGATCGTAGTCGCAGAAATACCCATCTTTCAACGCGCCCGTGTCGAGCATAAGAACATCGCCCTTTTGCAAGGGAGCGTCGCTGGCCGGTGAAATCACGTCGTCATACCCGTCAGGTCCTGCACCTCCCGAAAGATATGGCACCCAGTCTGCACCTTCCTCAAGCAGGAGGCGCTGAAAATCACGAAACACATTGGAAAGCGGCACGCCTTCTTCGGCAATCTCTGTCATCCGCGCAAAGGCACGTCCGGCGACGCCGCAAATGGTCTCAATTTTGGTGATCTCTGCTTCGGATTTTATCGCACGCGCTCCCGCCATGATGCCGTGATCCGGGCCGATTGACAGTCCTGCCAGATCTTTCAGCCTGTCGAAATCCGCCAATGGCATGCGCAGATGTGTCTCCAAATGCGAGGGAATTCCGACCGGTCCGCCCACTTCCTTCAGCGTGTCGGCCAAAAGGCCCACACCATCGTCGTCAGGCACCGGCGCAGGCCAGGTGCGCACATCATCAATCCAGCCACGCACCATCAACGCCGCGCCAATAGACGGGATCACCGCAATGGGTTTGCCGCTGGCAGGCACAACCAGAAACCAGGGGCGTGTCGGGCTTTGCCAGAAGCGCGTCAGAAAACCGGTCAGGTAAAGGATGTCGTGCTCTGTCGTCAAAAGCAGAGCACCAAGCGCTTGCTGCGCCATGGCGGTCTGAACCACGTTAAGTCGCGCGGCGTACTCAACATCGGGGAAAAGACTCATTATGCCATCTCGCTCAGGATACACAGGCTGACAGTGCCTTCTGGCAAATCCATCAGGCGCCGTGCCGCCATGCCGGCCCCGCCGGATTCAGTTGTCGCCAGCCCTTGTTCGGCCAATGAGGGTAATGCCTCTGCCGCTTCTTGCTCAGTTATCGTCACAAACGCATCGGCATCCCGTGCGAGACCCTTCAAAGCAATCAGCGAGGCTTCTTTACAATCAAGCCGGCCCATGGCGGACACGCCGCCTTGTGCCGTTACAAAGCGTCCGGCCTCAATCGCCGCCTGCAAAGCAGGAGCCTCAGATGGTTCCACCACCAAAACCTGCGGCGCATCCCCCCAGATTTTCCGAAAGTAGGCCGCACAGGCTCCTGCCAAGCCGCCAACCCCGGCTTGCAGGAAGATATGCGTTGGCACGGAGGGCATCTGACGCGCAGCCTCCGCGGCCATCGCAAGATACCCCTCCATCAGCCGGTGTGGGCGCATCACGTAACCGGGCCAGGATGTGTCAGACAAAAGCGCCCAGCCATTATCCTCAGCGGCCTGCATGGCCGCGGCGACACTCGCTTCATATTCGGCACCTTCGCGCATCACGCGCGCACCTTTTTCGCGCAAACGATCGGCAAAGCTTTCGGGCACGGTGTCCGCCAGATAGATCACAGCGTCTGCTCCGAAAACACGAGCGCCAGCCGCCACAGACATGCCATGGTTACCTGCACTGGCTGTGACATAAGTGCGGCCTGTCAACGCCGTGCTCAGTTCCTCTGCACCTGTTTCAGACGCCTCGCACGCAATCACATAGGCCGCACCAAGCGCCTTGAAGCTGCCGAGTGCCATACGATTGCGCTCATCTTTGACCCAGACTGCGCCAGAAAACCCATGGACTTCGACCAAAGGTGTCTCGCCTGCTGCGGGACATTGCCTCAAAAGCGTTTCAACAGCTTCCGCATCGGTGCTGGGCATGGGAATTTCGTTGAGACTTTCATCGGGAAGGGCCTTGCCGCGCCACGGGTTTTCAATGATCTTCATATGCCCTCACTTTCCACGCACTGGACTGCATTTGACGCAATCGGTCAACCACCTTCCACATCCCTCTTTCCCCTGCGGGATGGATGGCCTAAAGAGACGCCAACAGGCCTTTCTCGGGGGATGATGTCTGATGCAGGAACCGGCGATCACACAAGACTTGATCGAAGCGCATGGGCTGAAGCCCGATGAATATGAGCGCATTCTGGACATCATCGGGCGAGAGCCGACATTCACCGAGCTGGGAATCTTCTCGGCCATGTGGAATGAGCATTGTTCCTACAAATCCTCCAAGAAATGGCTGCGCACCCTGCCGACGGAGGGACCACAGGTTATCTGTGGCCCAGGTGAAAACGCCGGTGTTGTTGATATCGGTGACGGTCAGGCCGTGATTTTCAAAATGGAGAGCCATAACCACCCGTCCTATATCGAGCCCTATCAGGGCGCTGCGACTGGTGTTGGCGGTATTCTGCGGGATGTTTTTACCATGGGCGCCCGGCCCATTGCATCGATGAACTCACTCTCCTTCGGCGAACCTGCGCATCCCAAAACACGCCAGCTTGTGCATGGCGTGGTCGAGGGTATCGGCGGCTATGGCAACTGTTTTGGCGTGCCGTGCGCGGGCGGTGAAGTGCGGTTTGATCCGGCCTATAACGGCAACTGCCTTGTGAATGCGTTTGCCGCTGGCCTCGCCGACAGCGACAAAATCTTCTACTCCGCTGCCTCCGGTGTTGGCATGCCGGTTGTGTATCTCGGTGCGAAAACCGGCCGGGATGGTGTTGGCGGAGCCACAATGGCCTCCGCTGAGTTTGACGACGCCATTGAAGAAAAACGCCCGACCGTGCAGGTTGGCGACCCTTTCACCGAGAAACGCTTGATGGAAGCGACGTTGGAATTGATGGCCACAGGCGCGGTAATTTCCATCCAGGACATGGGCGCGGCTGGCCTGACATGCTCAGCGGTGGAAATGGGCGACAAGGGCGGGCTTGGCGTCAAGCTCAACCTCGATGATGTGCCACAGCGCGAAGAGAATATGACCGCCTATGAGATGATGCTCTCAGAGAGCCAGGAGCGCATGCTCATGGTGCTCAAACCCGAGCTTGAGGCCGAAGCGCGCGCAGTTTTCGAGAAATGGGATCTCGATCTCGCCATTGTGGGCGAGACCATCGCCGAAGACAGGTTTCTGATCGAGCATAAGGGAGAGATCAAAGCCGATCTGCCACTGGCCACGCTTTCGGGCAGCGCGCCGGAATATGACCGGCCATGGGTTGAACCTGCGCCGGCAGTGCCGCTTGATCCGGCCACCCTGCCCCAGATTGATCCGATCGAAGGTCTCAAAGCGCTCATATCCGCACCCAATTACTGCTCGCGACACTGGGTCTATGAGCAATATGATACCATGGTGATGGCCGACAGCACACGCCTGCCCGGACAAGGTGCCGGACTGATCCGTGTGCATGGCACGGAAAAGCTTTTGGCCTTCACCTCGGATGTCACACCGCGCTATGTCAAAGCCAACCCCAAGGAAGGCGGCAGACAGGCAGTTGCCGAGGCCTATCGCAATCTGTCCGCGCTTGGCGCCACCCCGCTGGCAACAACCGACAACCTGAACTTTGGAAATCCCGAAAAGCCTGAGATCATGGGTCAGTTCGTGATGGCCATCAAAGGCATTGGCGAGGCTGTCGGTGCGCTCGACATGCCCATCGTGTCGGGCAACGTGTCGCTTTACAATGAGACAGATGGCTCTGCGATCCTGCCGACACCGACGATAGGCGCGGTGGGTCTGATCAAATCGCCTCAAGACGCAATCACAGGACAGGCTCAAGAAGGGCATGTCGCCGTCGTGATCGGGGAAACGTCCGGCCATCTGGGCCAATCCGCACTTCTGGCCGAGATGCTGGACCGGGTTGAGGGCGACGCGCCGGCAGTGGATTTGACGACCGAGAAACGCCATGGCGATTTTATTCGCACGCATCGTGACAAGATCGTGGCGTGCACAGACCTCGGAGATGGCGGATTGGCTTTGGCCGCATTTGAATTGGCCGAAAGCGCGGGCGTCGGCGTTGTGATCGACTCAGCCGACGCCGGGACACTCTTTGGCGAAGATCAGGCGCGGTATCTTCTCGCCACAACTGCGGACAATGCCGATGCCTTACTCACGGCGGGGGGCGAAGCTGGCATATCTGTATCAAAAGTCGGTCTATTCACCGGCGACCTGGTCCGTTTTGGCGAGGCATCCGCGCCATTGGATGAGCTCAGCACCACGTTCCGCGCGGCATTTGCCAACACATTCGCCTGATCGCGCATTCTCACGATTGCATGAGTGATGTTGGCGTGGTGCGATTGACATGCCATCGTCACGGTACTGCAACATGAAAGGTGTCCGCGCATGTCCCGCTTTCTATTCACTCTCGCTTTTATTGCCTTTCCGCTGTCTGTGACAGCACAGGAGGCCGAGTCGGACACAAATCCTGAGGAGACTGCTCCTGAGGTTCAGGCAGAGTCCGAAGCGCCAATGACCCTTGAGCGACTGGATGTCATCGTGCGCGCGCTTGACCCCGAGGCGGCGTCGGACGGACGACGCTGGCGTCTGATGATCGCAGATGTGCCGGTGTTGATCATCACCGATCCCAACAACGACCGAATGCGTGCCTTGGCCCCCGTGGAGAAAGTAGAAAACATCGAGGAAGGGGCGCTCAAACGTATGATGCAGGCCAATTTTGACAGCGCGCTGGACGGGCGTTACGCCATCGCCAACGACATGGTTTGGGCCACATATATCCATCCTCTCGCCGCCCTGGAGAAAGATCAACTGATCTCCGGTCTCGGGCAGATCATCAATCTTTCGAAAACATACGGCACTCTATACTCGGGCGGCGCAATGCAGTTTGGCGGCGGGGACAGCGGCGCTTTGCAGCGCGAACTGATCGACGAGCTATTAAAGAAAGGTCAGGAGATCTAGGGCCTGCCATGCCTTGCCATCGGACACGTGGCTCTCTACATCTTGGACAATGACCCAAGGAGTGCTCCGCATGCCGATGCAAGCGCAGGAAATCGAAGACCTGATCCGCGAAACCTTTCCTGAGGCGAAGATCACCATCACCGATCTGGCCGGGGACGGGAACCACTACGCCGCCGAGGTTGTCGATGAGAGCTTTCGCGGTAAAAACCGCGTACAGCAACAAAGGGCTGTTTATGCGGCGCTAAAGGGAAAAATGGATGGCCCTTCGGGCGAGTTGCACGCCTTGGCGCTGACGACGAAAGCTCCTGATTAATGGAATATGGGCTGCTCATCATAATTGGATTGATTGCGTTGGCCATAGGCGCTTTGGCGGTTCTGGGACAGCGTAAGGACCCCGGACGCCTGGGCAGCGATCCTGGCGAGGGTGATCATATTCTTGAGTCCGACTATCAATCCGGCGTGGGCGGGGGCAATGTCACACGGTGGACCGTTCCCAAAGATCCACAAGCCTACGCCAAACGCTTTGTTCCAAGGAACAAAACCAAGTGAGCGCCCTGCTCCTCGTCAGGACTGACAGCCCGGTCCGTGTCATTTCACCAACTGTTGTTTTCGGGGACTAGGTCTGTGTCTCCATTGCTAAAGGCGCTTTTGATCGGCGCATTTGCGTTTAGCGTTCTGTTGGTTTTTGCGGTGCGAAACATCAATCGACGTAATGCTACATTTCAAAAGGAACTGGACGCGCCCAAAGGCCATGTCTCGCCAGCCCTTCTTGAAACTGCGCTTTTTCAGGCCGAAACCCAACTTCAGACTGCGTGCGCCGGAAGTAATGTACGGTTTGAAGCGGCAGATCGGGGCGTGCTCACGATCATTCGGAAGCGTGATCGCGGCGGAAACGCAGGCTACGTGCTTCGTTGGGAAGACCGGCGTGAGGACATGGTTTTTCTCGACGGCTTACGCGCCGCCGCCGAAGCGCAGAACCTTCCCACCCAAGAGCTGTCGCGAAACAAACTGGAAATCACCTTCCCGGATGACTACCTGCGTTTGGAAACGTTTGTCGAAAGCACTTGCGACACGCTTGACCATGACGACTTGCGCACAGTACTAACTTGGGTCTGCAAAGGCCTGCGAACACAAGAGGATGCCGCGATATGAGTGACGCGAAGACCCAGATTGACGAGACCATCAAAGCCAATGACGTTGTGCTTTACATGAAAGGCACCAAGAGCATGCCGCAATGCGGGTTTTCAAGCCGTGTGGCCGGTGTGCTGAATTACATGGGCGTCGACTATCTCGACGTGAATGTGCTGGCCGATGACGCTATTCGTCAGGGCGTAAAAGATTTCGCGGACTGGCCTACTGTTCCGCAGCTTTATGTCAAAGGCGAATTTGTGGGCGGCTGTGACATCATCACTGAGATGACCTTGTCAGGTGAGTTGGACACGCTCTTTGAGGAGAATGGTGTGACTTATGACAAGGACGCGGCCGAAAAAATACGCGAAGCCAACGCCTGATCTAATCTGCATTAGCATTGTTTGTCCGGGGCGCGGCGAAGACAATCGGCGCGCCCCGTCGTTTTAGGCGTATTCTCTTTTGGGCTTCGACCTCGCGGCCTGGATAAGCTCTAGCTTCTTCTTCAGCGGGCCGCTGTTCTTAACAATAACCGAAGGCACCTTTTCCGTCATTCCTTCGATCTGGATTTTGCCTTGCTGACCCAACATGTCGGGCACGCCCAACTCGCACAGTTCATGGGTATAGAGTGAGTACACAAGACAGGCATCAAGCTTGCCAGTCACCGCCCCGATGGATTGCGCAATGACCGAGACACTGCCAATCGCCGTCACCGGGCTCGGTTCAATCTGATCCGGTATCTTGCCCACACGACCGATCACCGCACGCCCGGTGTGCACGCCAATTCCAACCTTGAGCGGGTGGTCCAAGTGCTGAGCCAGCACCCCATCGGTCTGCTGGCTCACCTGGTGGCATTTCACCGCAGCACGAAGGGCCGCTCTGGCCGCTTCGACCTTGTGAGTTTCCAATCCGAAGATGGCAATCAACCCATCATTGGTAAACTTGTCGACCTTGCCATCTTCGCTTTCAATCTGCTCCACCATGAGATCCAGGAACTGATTGAGAATATAGACGACATCATAAGGCAGGCTGCCGTCGACGAGAGGTTTGAAGTCGTTGATTTTTAGCTGCAGTACAGTGACTTCGCGTTCAACGCCCCATCCGAACGGGTCAGTGACAAGCGGCGTGGCAGAGGCGCGGTTGGGTTGGATCATGGGGCGGACATCGACATTTCCTGTCACGCGGGCCTGACAGGCCAGACGCATATTCGGCTCCGCATTGATCTTTTCAAGCAGTTTGCGTTCCGCCGGACCAACGCGAGACAACCCTTCTGCGCCGCTGAGAACCATCACACGGCAGGTTGAGCATCGCGCGCGGCCTCCGCAAACGGACACGTGGCCGATCTTGTTGTCACGGCTGATGTCCAAAAGAGATGCCCCCGGAGCCGCCTCAACGCTCAGCCCTTCGCCGTAAGTCACCCGCACCTTCGGGCGCACGCGTCTGAATAGGTAAAGAGCCAGAAACAGAATGGCGAGCCCGGCCAGAAAATAAAGCACCCACATTTGCGCCGAGGCCTGAATGTCAGAGACCGCTCCACGGACGCGGGCGATGTTCTGTGCCAATTGAACGGCCTCCGGCCCGTTTGGCGCGGCATTCACCAAAAGCAGCTCACGTTGCGCCGCTGTGATCCATCCTGCGATGGACAGAACCGGCACCGATATGGCCAAGGGCATGAGCACGTATTTACCAGCCTGATACCAGTCTTTCAGCCGCAGCCAGAAATGCAGACCCAGAACCGCATGCGTCCATACAATGAGAAGCAACGCATTTTGCTTGATCACCGCGACCGGCCAAAGCAACGCCAGCTCCTGCAGATAGGTGACCGGAACACCCGTGAGCAATTCTGATCCACGCGTGAAAATGATGTGGCTCACGAGCAAGTACGGAATAGCCAATCCCAACGCGATCTGCAGCCAGCGCCAGACTGGCATTTTCAAGCTGCGTATGCTGAGAATGCTCACCACGGCCAAGACCACATGCACACCAAGCGCACCATAAAGCGCGACCGTGCCCGGGATTGAGCTCCAGATGAGCGACATCACCGACAGCATGCCATCCATCCAAGCCAGGGATACAAGTCCCAAAGCGTGGTTCACAAAGTGACCCGTGACATAGACCATCAGGACAAGACCGGACCACAGGCGTGCCTGCTGCGTCAGAGTCCCTTTGCCCTTACTTTTTAAACTGTCGGATTGCCGCATCATGCCCTTGGCCTTCTTACTCACTTATTCCTAGGTAAAGACCTGAACCGTGGGGTCTACGGCTCGTCCTTCTGTGGGCGCGCACAAATGATCACGTTACGGTGTGAGTCACGAAGCCAACGAGGAAACAGTCATGGTCCAAGTCCACATTGCTCAGATCGAAAACCCCCAAGAGATTGAGGCGGCACGCGCCCTGGTCCGCGATCTGTTCGCCTTTTCGTTGACCCAGGACCCGAACGCCGGTCAGGCACATGCCTTTGCCGGATTAGAAGAGCAACTGGCCCAACTCCCAGGGATTTACGCCCCTCCGACCGGCGGATTTCTCCTGACACGCGTCGATGATGCGCCCGCGGGCTGCGTTGCGTTCTTTGGTCATGATGAGAAGACATGCGAGATCAAACGCATGTATGTCCGCCCAGAGTTTCGCGGTCTTCAGCTTGGCGACAAGATGATCGCGGAGCTTCTCGCAAGGGTCAGAGCGCAAGGCTACACCAAAGTCATCCTTGATACGTTCCATACGTTCAAGGCTGCTCAGCATATCTACGAAAAGGCGGGATTCAGCTATGTTTCGCCACGTATCACCCTGCCCCCGGAACACGAGGGCAAAGTGGTTTTCATGGAGATGGCGCTAAGCTAAAGCGTTTCGCGGTAAACCTGACTCACAGATGAGCGCGCAAAGCGTTAGATATCCAGCGTATTGTCTTTTTCCCATTGGCTGAAATGGGACGTAAAGGAATTCCATTCCTGCGTTTTCATCTTGATATACGCGGCGGAAAATTCATCGCCCAGCATGGACTTCAGTTCCTTGTCCTTGTCATAGGTACGGATCGCGTCGAGCATGTTTAGCGGTAGCTTGGGCGCGCCGCGCACCTTATGACCTTCGGCATACATATCGATGTCGTACCGCTTGCCAGGGTCTGCCTTGTGACGAATGCCACTGAGACCGGCCGCGATGATGACCGCCTGCAAGAGATAGGGATTGGCCGCCCCGTCGGGCAGCCGAAGCTCAAACCGGCCCGGACCAGGCACGCGCACCATATGCGTGCGGTTGTTGCCGGTCCATGTCACGGTATTCGGTGCCCATGTCGCACCAGACATCGTTCGGGGTGCATTGATACGCTTATATGAGTTGACGGTCGGGTTGGTGATCGCAGCCAAAGCACTGGCATGCTTCATGATACCACCCAGGAAATGCGCGCCCTGATCCGACAAGCCCAGCTCTGCAGTTTGACTTCCTTCTGTTGCGTCGGTGGCAAAGACATTCTTTTTGGCTTTGTCTCCCGGCGCGTCCCAGACCGAGATATGCGCATGACAGCCATTGCCGGTCAGCCCCTCAACCGGCTTGGGCATGAAGGTTGCGCGAAAGCCGTGTTTCTCGGCGACTGACTTGGTCATAAACTTGAAGAAAGAGTGCTTGTCCGCTGTCCGAAGCGCGTCATCAAATTCCCAGTTCATCTCGAACTGGCCGTTGGCATCCTCATGGTCGTTCTGATACGGGCCCCAGCCCAGATCGAGCATGTAGTCACAAATCTCGCGCACCACATCATAGCGCCGCATGACTGCCTGCTGATCATAGCAGGGCTTTTCAGCCGTATCGAACTCGTCCGAAAGTGCATTGCCATCTGGTGTGAGTAGAAAATATTCCGCCTCAATACCTGTCTTCACATGCAGCCCTTCACCCGCCGCCTCATCAATCAGGCGGCGCAGCACATTGCGCGGCGCTTGGGCCACGTCCTCATCTTCCATGACAGGATTGGCCGCGACCCAGGCGACTTCCGGCTTCCATGGCAACTGGATCACAGAGCTTGGGTCAGGCACGGCCAGCATATCAGGATGGGCCGGTGTCATATCAAGCCATGTGGCAAAGCCGGCAAAGCCTGCGCCTTCCTCCTGCATGTCGGCAATCGCCTGTGCCGGGACCAGTTTGGCCCGCTGCCCACCGAACAGATCGGTGAAGGAAATCATGAAATACTTTACACCGCGTTCAGCGGCAAAAGCGGCAAGGTCTGTTGTCATTTCTGTCTCCCCGTTGGTTTTTCTTTTAATTTTATAACTTCAAAATTCACCAGATCGTCCCAATTCGCAATCCAGCTGTCAAAGGTTACGGGCCTTTGCGTTTCCATCAGTTGATAGCAGACATCATCACCGGCGCTGAGCCAGCTGTCGATGTATCGTAATCCTTCGGGTAACATGCGGCCCTTTTCATGATATCGCGCGTAAACCGGGCCGGACTGCCCGGATTTGAACCGCTCAATCCCCATGAATCGCGGCATTACATCCCGCCCTGCCCTGGAATCCAGGTGGTTCCGGCAAGAGGGACCTTTGCCATGGCGGCGGCTTCAACCGTCAGCGCTTGCAAATCCTCTGGCTCAAGGTTGAGCACGTGGTTCTTGCCGCAGGCCCGCGCCAGTGTTTGCGCCTCCAATGTCATCACTTTGAGATAATTGTTGAGCCTGCGCCCTGCTTCCACGGGATCCAGCCGCTTGGCCAGTTCGGGGTCTTGCGTCGAAATCCCTGCCGGGTCGCGGCCCTCATGCCAGTCGTCATAGGCACCTGCGGTGCTGCCCAGAGCCTGATATTCGGCTTCCCATTTGGGATCATTGTCTCCAAGGGCGATCATCGCCGCGGTCCCAATGCTCACTGCATCGGCGCCGAGCGCCAACGCCTTGGCCACATCCGCGCCCGAGCGGATGCCGCCCGACACGATGAGCTGCACCTCACGGTGCATGTTCAATTCCTGCAGCGCTGCGACGGCCTCTCGGATGCAGGCCAGAGTGGGGATACCCACATGCTCGATGAACACATCCTGCGTTGCCGCCGTGCCGCCCTGCATGCCGTCAATGACCACAACATCCGCTCCGGCTTTCACCGCCAATGTGGTGTCAAAGAACGGTCTTGCCGCGCCGACTTTCACATAAATGGGCTTTTCCCAGTTGGTGATCTCGCGCAGTTCGAGGATCTTGATCTCAAGGTCATCCGGCCCAGTCCAATCTGGATGACGACAGGCTGATCGCTGATCAATGCCCTTGGGCAACGTCCGCATTTCGGCCACGCGGTCAGAAATCTTTTGACCCAAAAGCATGCCGCCACCACCCGGCTTTGCGCCCTGGCCCACAACCACCTCAATGGCGTCCGCTTTGCGCAGGTCGACCGGGTTCATGCCATAGCGGCTGGGCAGGTACTGATAGACCAACCGCTCGGACTGCCCGCGCTCTTCGGGGGTCATGCCACCGTCGCCTGTGGTCGTGGACGTGCCCGCCATGGACGCCCCCCGCCCCAGGGCTTCCTTGGCCTGCGCGGAGAGCGCGCCAAAACTCATCCCGGCAATGGTGATCGGGATTTTCAACTCAATCGGCTTTTTGGCAAAGCGTGTGCCTAATGTGACCGATGTTTCACATTTCTCGCGATACCCTTCCAACGGATACCTCGACATCGACGCCCCCAGAAACACCAGGTCATCAAAATGTGGCACCTTGCGTTTTGCACCACCACCCCGAATGTCATAAATCCCCGTCGAAGCCGCGCGGCGGATTTCGGCATTCACCTCGGGCGTGAACGTATTGGAATAACGCGGTAAAGTCTGCGGTGCGGTCTTGTCATCCTTGGCCATGATCGCCCTCTCTCAATACGCGTTGTCGATGTTGAAATTGTAAAGTTGCCTTGCTGAGCCGTAGCGTTTGAAATCAGCCGGATCAGCATCCATGCCCGCAGCCTCCAAAAGCTCGGTCAGTTTGGCGATATGCTCAGGCCGCATCTCTTTTTCGATGCAATCGGCGCCCAACGATTTCACAGAGCCGCGCACAAAAAGCTGGGCCTCGTAGATGGAATCACCCAAAGCATCCCCTGCATCGCCACACACCACCAGATGCCCCGCCTGCGCCATGAATGCAGACATGTGGCCGACATTGC
The DNA here is from genome assembly GCA_947496175.1 of uncultured Roseovarius sp. Classification (GTDB taxonomy): domain Bacteria; phylum Pseudomonadota; class Alphaproteobacteria; order Rhodobacterales; family Rhodobacteraceae; genus Roseovarius. The sequence continues at coordinate 271,991 of CANMBU010000003.1, read as the reverse complement.
CGCCCACGACAATGTCGATACCTTTCATGGAAATCCCACAGCGCGACGAGGCATTGCCCTTGATCACCAAAAGCCCACCATGCCCCGTAGCCCCAGCATATTGACTGGCATCCCCGTCCACGATCAACTTACCGCTCATCATGTTCTCAGCAGCGCCTGGTCCAACATTGCCTTTCACATGCACAGTGGCCTGTTGGTTCATGCCAGCACAGTAATAACCGGTTGAGCCATTCACCGTGACCTCAATGGGCGCATCCAGTCCAACGGCAATCGCATGACTGCCGCGGGGGTTGATCACATCCCATGCGGTCTCATTGGTCGTCTGCACCTGAGCCTGCAAGGTTTCATTGAGTGCGCGCAGGCCGTCCGCTTCGAGATCAAATGTCTGCATGTCAGTGCTTCCAGAAATAAACAGTGGCAGGTTCAGGTTCCCAAACCTTGGCGTCTTCAATCCCCGGCAGGTTCACCAAGGCGCGGTATTCGCTGCCGAAGGCCACATATTGATCGGTTTCGGCCATGACTGCAGGCTTGCAGGCAATCGGATCGCGCACCACGCCAAAGCCATCCTTGGTGCCGACCACAAAGGTGTAGAACCCGTCGAGATCATCAATCCCCGCCTCCAGCGCCTCTCCAAGAGTGGCCCCTTCCTGCATCTTCCAAGTGAGATACGCGGCGGCCACCTCAGTGTCGTTCTCAGTTTCTACCGTCACGCCCTCACGCGCCAGTTTGCGGCGCAGAGAGTTATGGTTGGAGAGCGACCCGTTATGGACAAGACATTGATCCGCCCCAGTGGAAAACGGGTGTGCGCCCAAGGTTGTAACAGCACTTTCCGTGGCCATACGGGTATGGCCAATGCCATGGCTTCCGGTCAGTTCAGGAATGTCAAACCGCTTGGCAACCTCCCCTGGAAGGCCAACCTCCTTGTAAATCTCAATCACCTCACCGGCACTCATCACGCGCACATCCGGGCGCAGGTATTTGACCGTCCCTCGCACCTGCGCCAACTTGTCTTCGGGCAGGTCGAGCACGGCATGGGTATCAATCATCCGAAGTTTGACTGCGACACCACACTCATCCTCAATCTCACCTGCAAGGCCGTTAAAAAGAGCTGGATCTGCAGCTTGCAGCGTCAGCTTGGCACGCCCTTCATGATCCTCTCCATAGACCGCAATGCCCGCACTATCCGGCCCACGATCTGACATGGTGATCAGCATATCGGTCAACATCGCGCCAAGCTTTGGCTCCAGCGCCTTGTCCTTGAGAAACAGTCCAACGATTCCGCACATGGCAGCCTCCAAAACCCGTCTGAACAAAGGCTAGTGCGGACGGCGCAAGGTTTCAATAAGAGAATTTAATATTCTTATCAGGAAAATTATCCATTCCCTTGCGGATACGAAATCACCGACAGATAGCGCGCCGGAAGCTGGATCAGGTCCTCTGGTCCATGCGGCGCATCCGCATCGAAAAATAAGCTGTCTCCGGGCTTCAGGTGAAAGGTTTCATCGCCGTGCCGATAAAGCACCTCCCCCTCTAGCATATAGAGCAGCTCGATGCCTTCATGTTGAAAGGTGGGAAACACGTCCGATTCCTCGTTAAGCGAAATCAGGTATGGCTCAACCACAACACCACTGTTGTTCCCGCCAATATGGCCCAAAAGATTGTACTGATGACCCGCACGCGTGCCCTCTCGCTCGATCTCAAGCGCCTCTCCGGCTTTGACATGCACCGCCTCGCGACTTTCCTCGAACCGACGGAAGAATGCAGTGATCGGAACACTCAAGGCAGCTGACAACACTTGCAGCGTGGTCAAAGACGACGATGTCACGCCGTTTTCGATTTTCGACAACATGCCCACCGAAAGCCCCGTCGCCTTGGCAAGGTCGGCCACCGTCATGTTCCGCCCTTTACGAAACTCGCGGACCGCACGACCAATGGCCGTTTCAAGGTGCTTTTCCTTACCTTCGCGCAGCTTGTGTGGGTCTTGTTTCAAAGAAGAGGCCATCTGCATTCACCTTTGCGGTTCTAAACTTCGTCAACGCGGCACCAAAGGCTGGTGCGCGTGGAAGCCCGAAACGTGTATCTATAGCTTTTTAACAACACTTTCCATGGACTGCGCGTCTATGCCCCAATTTAGCCACAATTCGCGCAGAGCCTTGCCAAGCGGGGCGTTAAGACCCCGGTGTATTGTATGCCGGCGGTAGTGTCGGTGACAGAAAGTGCAGGCAAATGGCAATTTCAGCTTCAACCCCATCTCAGGGCGCGTCCACATCCGGTTCAGCGCCTAAACCCGCCCCCGAGGCTCCGCCCAAAGTGATCTCGCGGCAGGTTTTCAACGACTTTGCCTCTCTCTGAGAGACAATAAAAAACGGCGCGACCAGAAATGGCCACGCCGTTTTGGACATGCAACTCTTCGGGCTTAGCCGACGAGCTCTAGCCCCGAGAAAAAATATGCAATCTCGACTGCTGCGGTTTCTGGTGCATCAGAACCGTGGACGGAGTTTTCACCGACGCTTTCCGCAAACTCGGCGCGCACCGTGCCAGGTGCGGCATCGGCAGGGTTCGTCGCGCCCATGACTTCGCGGTTCTTGGCAATCGCGCTTTCGCCTTCCAGCACCTGCACCACAACTGGTTCAGAGGCTATGAACTCGCACAGCTCATCGTAAAACGGGCGTTCGGCGTGCACGGCGTAGAACACACCGGCTTGCGCCTTGGTCAGATGAATGCGCTTTTGCGCTACGATCCGCAGACCTGCGTCTTCGAACTTGGCGTTGATCTTGCCGGTCAGGTTGCGTTTGGTGGCATCGGGTTTGATGATGCTGAGCGTGCGTTCGACAGCCATGAGAGCCTCTTTATCCTTTGGGAAATCCGGCCCAGGCCCCACGCCTGTGCCGCAGAATTGGCGCCCCACTAACATGCACGCCCCGCTTTGAAAAGCCGCGATTGACCTCCCCTCCGCGATAAGGCACCCAAGGGCCATGCTCAGGTTCGACAACATAAGCTACGCGGTTGCAGGCCGCCCTTTAATTGAAGGTGCGTCTGCTGTCATACCGGACGGCCACAAAGTTGGGCTTGTGGGTCGCAACGGCACAGGAAAAACCACGCTTTTCAAGCTGATCCGCGGCGAACTTGCGCTAGAGACAGGGGAAATTTCCCTGCCGTCCCGCGCCCGTATTGGCGGGGTGGATCAAGAAGTGCCGGGCAGTGACATCTCGCTCATCGACACGGTTCTGGCCGCGGATACCGAGCGCGCAGCGCTCTTGGCCGAATCCGAGACGGCCGTAGACCCGACGCGCATTGCGGATATTCAAACCCGGCTCGCCGATATTGATGCCTGGAGTGCTGAGGCGCGTGCGGCGTCGATCCTCAAAGGGCTTGGATTTACCAATGATGAACAATCCATGCCCTGCTCTGCCTTTTCCGGCGGCTGGCGCATGCGCGTGGCCTTGGCGGCAGTGCTTTTCACCGCGCCTGATCTTCTGCTCCTCGATGAGCCGACCAACTATCTGGATCTGGAAGGCGCGCTCTGGCTTGAGACATATCTGGCGCGTTATCCACACACAGTCATCGTCATCAGCCATGATCGCGGACTTCTGAACCGCGCGGTTGGCTCGATTCTGCACCTCGAAGACCGCAAGCTGACCTTGTATCAGGGCGCTTACGACACATTCGCCGAAACCCGCGCCGCGCGGCTGGCCAATGCCGAAGCCGAGGCAAAGAAACAAGACGCACGTCGCGCACATTTGCAATCCTATGTGGATCGCTTTCGCTACAAGGCTGACAAGGCCAGGCAGGCGCAGTCCCGCATCAAGGCTTTGGAGCGGATGAAGCCCATTTCGCGGCCACAAGAGGCGGCTTTGCGCCGGTTTACCTTTCCAGAGCCCGAAACACTCTCGCCGCCCATCCTGCGCCTTGAGGGAGCCGCAACCGGCTATGGTGGCGAACCGGTCTTGCGCAAACTTGATCTGCGCATTGATCAGGATGATCGCATTGCCCTACTAGGCCGCAACGGCGAAGGAAAATCCACACTTTCCAAGCTTTTATCAGACCGTCTTGATGTTCTTGGGGGCAAGAAACACAACGCTTCCAAACTGCGTGTGGGGTATTTCGCGCAGCATCAGGTTGATGAATTACGCATCGATGAGACCCCGCTGGATCATCTGCGCCGTTATGTGGACGAAACCGCACAAGCCAAGCTGCGAGCGCGTCTCGGAGGCTTTGGCATAGGCGCGGATCAGGCCGACACCAAGGTGGGAAAACTCTCAGGCGGGCAGAAGGCGCGCCTCTCGCTCATGCTCGCCACGCTTGATGCGCCGCATATGCTCATCCTCGATGAGCCGACCAACCACCTGGATATCGAAAGCCGCGAGGCGCTTGTCGAGGCCCTGACCGCCTATACCGGCGCGATTGTTTTGGTGAGCCATGACATGCACCTGCTCAGCCTCGTGGCGGATCGGCTCTGGCTGGTCCATGGCGGCACGGTGGTGCCTTATGAGGGCGACCTGCAAAGCTATCGCGCGATGCTGTTGGAGCAAAAACCAAACGGAAAACCCAAGGCCGACGTCCCACCCAAACCCAAGCGCCCGTCGCGCGATGCCATTCTAGCTCTACGCCAAGAAGTTAAAACCTGCGAAGCGCGCGTCGAAAAGCTAAACGATATGCGCGACCGGATATCGGCAAAGCTGGCCGACCCGGCCATGTACGACGACGCCAGCACCTCAGACATGGAAGCCTGGCAACGCAAATACAGCGAAGTGATGGAGGGCCTTGACCGCGCGGAAGCGCTTTGGATGGCGGCTCTGGAACGTCTGGAGGCGGTCGACCCACGATAAAGACGCTGGTGGCGCGCGAAAAGAGGCCTTATATCAAACTCATGAGTGGTGACGATACAGCCCGCCTTTTGTACCTGGTCCTTCTGGGATGTGCCGTTGTGGGGTGGTTTTTTGCCCAGAACCGCACGTCCTGGGGCAAGAACGCGCAATATGCCGTGATCTGGGGGCTGATTTTCATCGGGGTGATCGCCGGTGTGGGGTTGTGGGGCGACATTCGCAACACCGTCTCCCCGGGCCAGTTCACCACTGTGGGCGAAAATCAGGTTGTGCTCAAACGCGATCTGGATGGGCATTATTACGTCACCGCAGATATCAACGGTCAGCCAGTGGATTTCGTTATCGACACCGGTGCCACGCTCATCGTTCTGACACAAGAGGATGCGGACCGCGTTGGGCTCAGCACGGATAGCCTTGCCTTTGTCGGACGCTCCAGCACGGCCAATGGCATGGTCACCACAGCACCAGTCCGCCTCGACAGTTTCGTGATCGGCCCCATCGAAGACCGCGGCATCGCCGCCAGCGTCAATGGCGGCGAATTGGATCAATCCCTCTTGGGAATGAGCTACCTGGAGCGCTTTTCCTCGGTTGAGATCCGAGATGGACGCCTCATTCTGACGCGCTAGCTCTTTCTTCTTGCTCAAAATATCCCGGGGTTTGGGGCAGCGCCCCAATGAAGCACAGTTTTGCGGCGGAGCCGCTCAATTGGCACCCGCCTCGTGTTTCTTTTCCCAACGGCCTGAGGCTTCGGACCAATACTGCGCGGCACACCCCGCATCCGTCAGAGCCTTCCATTGCCCCCGAGCATGATTGAGCGCGGTCTCGTCATTGCCATCAAACAAGACGCACGCCCGTTCCAACGCGCCCACCTCTTCAGGACTCACTTCAGCGCCATCAATCGCCATCAAGCACTGTGCGTTGTTGGCCGCGGTATCCGTATCCCGGCTCAGCAAAATCGGCTGACGCGCATCATGCGGCCCACCGGCCCGGCCATGCGGCAGGAAACTCTCGTCCGGTCCCAGCCACAGTTTTTCGTCCAGCCAATCGAGACGCGCATCCTCGACCCCCCGCACAAGCACGCGCCATCCGGCACCACGCGCCTTGCCTAAAAGCTGCGGCAAGGTCACTTCCAGCGGGTGCCGTGTCAGATGATAGAAGTAAGCGGCCCCCATCACGCGCCTTCGAAATGGTCCGCCACAAGCCGGTTGAGCGTCATCACACCCCAACCGGTCGCGCCCTTGGGGGCGAAATCCGTGTCATGGCTCACACGCGCTGTGCCCGCGATATCCAGATGGATCCACGGCATACCGTCCTCGATGAAGCGTTGCAGGAACTGTGCCGCAGTGATCGAGCCCGCGGGTCTGCCGCCCACATTCTTTATGTCGGCAATGTCGGATTTGAGCTGCTTGTCATAGGCCTCTCCCAAGGGAAGGCGCCATGCCCCCTCGCCTTCGGCCCCAGCGGACTTCAGCAGTTTGTTGCAAAACCCGTCATCATTGGAAAAGACGCCTGTGTTTTCATGCCCCAGGGCAATAATCACCGCCCCGGTCAACGTGGCCAGATTCACAATCGCGGCGGGTTTGTATTTTTTCTGTGCGTGCCACAGCACATCTGCCAGCACCAAACGCCCTTCTGCGTCGGTATTGATGATTTCTACCGTATCGCCTTTCATCGACGTCACAACATCTCCGGGCCGTGTCGCCTGCCCTGACGGCATGTTTTCCACGAGCCCAACGAGACCCACAACATTGGCCTTGGCCTTACGCAGAGCCAGCGCCTTCATCGTGCCAACGACAACGCCCGCACCACCCATATCCATGGTCATTTCTTCCATGCCAGCGGCCGGTTTGAGGGAAATGCCGCCCGTGTCAAAGACAACGCCCTTGCCCACCAGCGCAAGCGGTGCATCGCCTTTCTTGCCGCCCGACCATTCCATGATCGCCACTTTGGAGGGCGTGACAGATCCATGCCCGACCGACAAAAGCAGGTGCATGCCGAGCTTTTCGAGGTCTTTTTCCTCCAGCACAGTGATCTTCAGCCCCAGATCAGCCAGCCCCGAGATACGGTTGGCAAATTCCACTGTTGTCAGATGGTTGGCTGGTTCCGACACCAGATCACGTGTCATCAACACGCCTTCTGCCACGGACAGAAGCGGCGCCGCAGTATCGCTGACGTCATCGGCCTTGGTGACCATCATTGTAACGGGTGCCTGCAATTTCGGTGGCTTGGATTTGCGCTCTGTAAAGGCATAGGCGCGCAGCGCGATCCCTTGGGCCAAATCCGCAGCACGCCGGACTTGAGGCGCTACAACCAAGAGCGCGTCTTCGCCCTTGGATTTGGCCAGCGCCGCGCCACCCTTACGGGCCTCAATGTCGCTTGCGTTCCGTTCAAGACAGAGCACATCCAACGCCTTGGCCCCCAAGCCGACGGGCCATGCGAGCGTTGTGACTTCTCCGTCCTTGGTCTTTTCCCAGGCCTCACTTTCCAAAAGCCGCTTCAAGGCGTTTTTCGTCAGTCGGTTCACGCGCCGCGCGCCTGCGTCCATTTTGCCAGAAGCCGGAATCACCACCGCAACACGGCCTTCAAAACTGGCAATAGCCTCAAGGTCGAGTTCAGAAAATTCAATGGATACGGGTTGGGTCATGACGGCAATTCTCCCGGGCGCTGTCTGGTTATTGAACCTAGACCTAGCCTGTGTGTTGATCCTTGACCAGTGCCTCTCCGCCAGTGGTCAAAAACGTGAAGGATTGACGGTTTCCACCGCCTTGTAAATCCATTACTTTGCCTCAAAGTACGGCTGAGGTTTGGGGGATTATTCGTGACCAGATTCGACAGATACATGCTGTCGCAATTCATGGTGCTCTTTGGGTTCTTCGCCCTGGTCCTTGTGTCGATCTTCTGGATCAACAAGGCGGTGCGTATGTTTGACCGTCTCATCGGCGACGGCCAGCCGGCATGGGTTTTCCTCGAATTCACGGCTCTGACCCTTCCCGGAGTGATCGGTGTGGTGCTGCCTATCGCGGCCTTTGCCGCAACGGTCTATGTCACCAACCGGATGACCACGGAAAGTGAACTGACGGTCGTACAGGCGACGGGCTATTCGCCTTGGCGGCTCATTCGTCCGGTCCTGATCTATGGGGTTTTCATCGCGTTGATGATGTCGGTCCTGAGCCACTATCTTATTCCCAAAAGCCTGGGCCAACTGAAACTTCGTCAGACTGAGGTGAGTCAAAACATCACCGCCAAGCTTCTGACCGAAGGCGAGTTTCTGCACCCTGCGCCGGGAATCACGTTCTATATTCGTGAAATCACCCCTGAAGGTGAACTTCAGGACGTCTTTCTGTCAGATCGCCGAAACGAGGAAAACCCGGTCACATACACCTCTACCCAAGCCTACCTTGTTCAAGAGGGCGGCGGCACGAAACTCGTGATGGTCGACGGCTTGGCGCAGAATTTGCGTGGCGAAGGAAACCGCCTCTTCACCACACATTTTGATGATTTTTCCTACGACATCAGCACGCTGATCACCCGGGATCCAACGAATCTTAATCGCGTGACCTTTACACTCACCAGCGACCTGCTGTTTCAACCAGATGTGGTTGCTGCTACAACAGGTGCGACAGAGCCACAAATTCTCTACGAAGCGCATGGCCGGTTCGCACAGGCTCTGATGTGTATTGTGGCTGCCCTGATAGGCTTTGCCATGTTGCTGGTCGGCACGTACAGCCGTTTTGGCGTCTGGTGGCAGATCGTTGCGGCGTTCACGCTGTTGATATTTATAAAGCTGATTGAAGGCGGCGTCAGCGGTGCGGTTTTGGCCCGGGCCAGCGCGTGGCCCTTGATGTATCTGCCGGCAGCTACAGGTGCGTTGCTGACCGTTATCCTTCTCTATCTTGCGGCACGACCTGGTATGCTGCGCCGGATCTGGCGAGGGCGGCACACGACCAGTCCGCCCTCTGCGGAGGGTGCGGCATGATCTTGCATTACTATTTCGCACGCAAGTTTTTCTGGATTTTCATGGCGATCACGACGGTCTTCGTGATCCTCCTTGCGCTGATAGACCTCGTGGATGAGCTACAGGATTTCCCGGAGCTGCCCTTTGTTGACGTGCTGGAAATCGTTCTGCTCAACATTCCACATGCAAATTATGAGATTCTGCCGCTTGTGATGATCCTTGCGGCTGTTGCGCTCTTTCTAAGACTGGCGCGATCATCCGAACTCGTTGTCGTGCGGGCCGCGGGGCGTTCGGCCTTGCGCAGTCTCCTTGCACCCATCGTTGTGGCCGCGTTGATCGGTGTTCTGGCGATTACCGTTTTCAACCCGATCGTTGCCGCGGCTTCGAAACGCTACAACGACGTCGTCAGTGGACATCTAGGTGGTGGCACGAGTGTTTTGGCTATTGCCTCAGAAGGCCTCTGGCTTCGCCAAGGCAGTCGTGATGGGCAAACCGTTATTCATGCTGTGCGCGCAAGCTCGGACGTCAGCACACTTTTCGGCGCGACCTTCATCAGCTTTTCAAGCGACGGCCAGCCTGAGGAACGTATCGTGGCGGAAACAGCGCGGCTGGCGGACGGCGAATGGCAACTGTCGAACGCCAAGGTTTGGAAGCTTTCTCAGGGTGTGAATTCGGAAGCCGGAGCAGAGATCAAATCAAGCCTCTCAATCCCTTCTGCCCTTACGCAGGACCGCATAATCGACAGTTTTGGCAAACCCGAATACATTGCCCTTTGGGACCTGCCTCGGTTCATAAACCAGCTTGAAGAAGCCGGGTTTTCCGCACGTCGCTATGCTGTATGGTTCCAAATGGAACTCGCCAGACCTCTCTTTCTCGTGGCGCTGGTGATGGTCGCAGCCGCCTTCACGATGCGTCACTCACGTCTGAGCAATACCGGGCTGTCAGTGCTTATTGCTGTTATGCTGGGTTTCACCCTGCATTACATTCGCAATTTCGCGCAAATCCTCGGAGAAAGTGGCCAAATCCCGATTTATCTCGCGGCATGGGCGCCACCTTTGGCATCTTTCATGCTGGCAATTGGGATTTTATTGCATATGGAGGACGGGTGAGACTCCAAATCATCATATCCTTCCTTGTGGCCGTCTTGCTGTTGTCTGCGCCTGCCGCTTTGGCGCAATCCGAAACGCTTGAAACTGCGCCTCAACCTCCCAGCCCGGCGATCCTGGTCGCGGACGAGGTTTATCTTGATGGTAGCGAGCAATTGGTTGCGACCGGCAATGTCGAAGCGCTTTACAATGGCCGAAGGCTCTATGCGAGCGAAGTGGTTTACGACCGTACCCAGGAGCGGTTGATTATCAAAGGCCCGATACGCATTGAAGAGCCCGATGGAAGGTTCTTCGTGCTTGCCAACAGCGCAGCCTTGGACCGAGATTTGAACAATGGCATCCTGCGCGGCGCTCGCATCGTGATGGACGATCAGATCCAGCTGGCAGCCAACGAGATTGCAAGGGTCAACGGGCGATACAATCAGCTCTACAAGGCAGCAGTAACCTCTTGTCGAGTCTGTGAAACCGGTCGCCCACCGCTCTGGCAGATTCGTGCGCGACGGGTTGTGCATGACCAACAGGAAAGACAACTCTACTTTGATGATGCGCAACTGCGCGTTCTGGATACGCCAATCCTGTATCTGCCGCGTTTGCGCTTGCCGGACCCAACGTTAGAACGCGCCACCGGGTTCCTCGTGCCGTCGATCCGCAATTCTTCGCTTTTGGGTTTTGGCGTGCGCGTGCCCTATTTTATCAAGATCGGGGACCACAAGGACCTGACGCTCACACCATACCTTGCAACACAGACCCGCACACTCGAATGGCGCTACAGACAGGCCTTTGCCAACGGCAACATAGAATTCAATGGCGCGTTTAGTAATGACGACGTCGGGCCGCGAGAAAACCGGGCCTATGTGTTTGCGAATGGGACATTTCAGTTGCCGCGCGATTTTGTTCTCAGGTTTGATATCGAAGCAACGAGCGACGACACGTATCTTCTGGACTACGATTTTTCTCAAAAAGACCGTCTCGACAGTGAGCTTGAGATCGAACGCGCACGCCGTGATGAGTATATTCGCGGTGCAATTACTGTGTTTCAATCCCTGCGCGACGGTGAGAGCAATGAGACCCTGCCCACCGTTGTGATTAACGGCGAGTACGAACGTCGTATACCTGTCAACTACTCTATAGGCGGCGAAGTGCGGCTTGGTTTTGAGGGTCACGGGCATTTCCGCAATTCAGATCTTGACGTTGACGGGCCGGATTTTGACCCATTTGCCGATGGCCGCGATGTTGCGCGATTCACATTCAGTTCGGAATGGCGGCGGGGGTGGACCTTGTCAGCTGGCGTCTTGGCCGAGGTTAAGCTGGGCTTGTCAGCTGATTTCTTTCGCATCCAGGATGCCGGAACCACCAGCGACTCCGAAGCGTCAGAACTGACACCTGAAGCGGCTGTTCAACTCCGCTGGCCCCTGCTCAAGACAACCCAGGCCGGATCGACCCATATCATTGAACCAGTGCTACAAGTGGCATGGGTCGGGGGCAGAAATCCTTTTGTGCCCAATGATGAGAGCACGCTGATCGAATTCGATGAGGGCAATCTCTTTGCCACGTCCCGCTTCACGGCTCCGGATCGTCGGGAACGCGGATTGAGCGCCGCCTACGGTTTGAGCTGGACGCGATATGGCGTGGACGGCTGGCAGACATCCTTAGCAGTGGGTCAAGTGGTACGAGACGAACTTCAGTTGGATCCGGCGGGCGGCACAGCCTTCACCAACTCCTCGGGCCTGCAAGACAGATACTCTGACCTGTTGCTTGCCGGACAAATCAAAACGGACAACGGATTGACGTTCACCGCGCGTGGTTTGTTTGATGACGACCTTTCAACCACCAAGGCAGAGGCCCGTGCCAGTCTGGTCAACAAAGTGGCGAGTATCGGAGCCACATATATCTGGTTGCGCGAAGACCCCGCAGAAGACCGTCCCGGCAACGTCTCTGAATGGGCTTTTGACGCAAATTACCGCATCTCAAAACACTGGTCAGGCCAGGCAGATTGGCGGTTTGACGCGGCCAGTGATGAAACTGTCTCGGCAGGTCTTGGAATCACTTATGCAAACGAATGTGTTGACGTGACACTTTCGGCCTCGCGTCGCTTCACCTCTTCCACTATTCTTGAACCAACAACCGATATCAATCTTACCGTGGGGCTTCGTGGCTTCACCACAAAAACACGCGATAAAAGCTACGTGCGAACATGCGAAAACTGAATATCATGAAACATACATCCCAAACGGCTCTGAAACGACTGGCAGTTGCTGCAAGCTTCTTATTCGTCGGATCAATGTCCTTTGCTTCAATGGCGCAGGCGCAAAACCTTTTTGATACCGCGATTAAGGTCAACGATCTGTCCATAACGCAATACGAGATCGATCAACGGGCGCGCATGCTTTCCGTGTTTCGTGCGCCCGGTGATCCAGTGAAACTGGCACGGGAGCAATTGATCGAAGACCGGTTGAAGCTTGATGCTGCGAGTGCACTGGGGTTTCAGATTGAGCCGGAACAAATTGAGGCTGGCATGGAGGAATTTGCCTCCCGCGTGAACCTCTCTTCCGAAGAATTGATTCAGGGTCTTACGCAACAGGGCGTTGATCCCCTCACCTTTCGCGATTTTGTCGCGGCAGGTTTGACCTGGCGTGAATTTACCCAAGCCCGTTTCGGATCACGCGTGTCTGTAGACGAAGACGATATTGAGCGTGCGCGCAATGCAACATCCGGAACATCCGGTATTCGCGTTCTTTTGTCTGAAATCATCTTGCCGATCCAACCTGGTCAAGAACAGGAAGTCCAGGAACTTGCGAACCGGATCAGCGATTTCACATCAGAGGCGCAGTTTGCTCAGGCCGCCCGCGAGTTTTCCGCGTCACGCACCGCAGCGCAAGGTGGGCGCATGGACTGGGTTCCGATCACACAGTTGCCTCAGGGTCTGCAGGCCGTCGCCCTTGGATTAGGTCCTGGCGATGTGAGCGATCCGTTGCCCTTGGAAGGCGCAGTCGCCCTCTTTCAGTTGCGTGATATTCAAGAAACTGAAGCTCCAAACCCAGAATACGAAGCCATCGAATACGCCGCCTATTACATCAATGGCGGGCGCAGTGATCAGGCATTGGCACGTGCACGTCAAATCGCCAACGATGTCGATACTTGCGATGACCTTTATGGTGTAGCCTTTGGCCAGCCGCCGGAAGTGTTGGAGCGCGGGAGTAAAGCGATCAATGAGATTCCGTCTGATATTGCTCTGGAACTGGCCAAGCTGGATCGCGGCGAGGTTTCGTATTCGCTGACACGCGCGAATGGCCAGACCCTTGTAGTTCTCATGCTCTGCGGCCGGGTGCGTTCGATCGAAGGCGAAGGCCCGAGTGCGGAGCAGCTCACGAATTTCATTAGCAGCCGTAGGCTTGAATCCTTTGCCAATGGCTTTCTTGAACAGCTACGCGCCGAGGCGCGGATCGTCGAATTCTGATGTCGACGACACAGGGCCGGCGCATCGCTGTCACCTGTGGTGAGCCTGCCGGGATCGGACCAGAAATCATCGTCAAAGCGTGGCAGGCGCTGCGTGGCGAGCTTGAGCTTTTCGTCATTGGTGATCCCGCACATTTTGCGGACCTGACGCGCTTATGTGAAATCAGCAATCCCACAGCGGACGTGTCTGCTTCAGCCTTGCCGATCCTGCCGCATAAATTCGGCGCTCCCCGCTCTACCGGGGCACCCGATGCCGCCAATGCGCAAGGCGTCGTGGATGTGATTGCGCGCGGTGTCGAGCTGGTATGCTCAGGACAAGCCAACGCACTCTGCACGGCGCCAATCCACAAGCAGGCTTTGCAGGACGGCGCAGGTTTCATCTACCCGGGCCACACAGAATACCTGGCTGCACTGGCCGAGGTCGATACGGTTGTGATGATGCTTGCCAGCGAGCAATTGCGCGTTGTGCCTGTTACTATTCACATGGCACTTGAAGAGGTGAAAGCGGCCCTGACGCCAGAGCTTCTTGAAGACACAATTCGGATTACCCATGCCGGTTTAATCCGCGATTTTGGCATCCCTGCTCCGCGCCTTGCCGTTGCGGGGCTCAATCCCCATGCCGGTGAAGGCGGCAAGATGGGACGTGAGGAAATCGAATTGATTGCGCCTGTTCTGCACCGTCTGCGCCCAGAGGGGCTCGACCTCAGAGGCCCAATGAGTGCCGATACACTGTTTCATGCCGCCGCACGCGAAACCTACGACGCGGCAATCTGTATGTATCACGATCAGGCCCTGATCCCGATCAAGACGCTGGATTTCGACCGGGGCGTGAATGTTACGCTGGGCCTGCCCTTTGTGCGCACCTCGCCCGATCACGGCACAGCACTTGATATCGCGGGGCAAGGCCGTGCCAATCCAAGCTCCATGATCGAAGCACTGCGGCTTGCGGATCGTATGGCGCAGGCCCGGGCATGAGCGGGATCGACGCGCTGCCTCCGCTGCGAGAGGTGATTGCGACGCATGATCTGTCGGCGCGCAAATCCCTTGGCCAGAACTTTCTGCTCGATCTCAATCTCACCGCCAAGATTGCCCGCGTCGCAGGTGACATGACTGGCTCAGACGTGCTTGAAGTCGGTCCCGGCCCGGGCGGTTTGACACGCGGCTTGTTGGCCGAAGGGGCCCGACGGGTTCTGGCGATTGAGAAAGACACCCGTTGCCTTGCGGCCCTCTCGGAGATTGCGCAGGCGTACCCCGGGCGCCTTGAGGTGATCAATGCCGACGCGCTGGACCTGGATGCAACGCAACACCTGACCGCCCCCATAAAGGTGGTGGCCAACCTGCCCTACAACGTCGGCACCGAGCTTTTGATCCGTTGGCTGACACCCCCGAGTTGGCCACCTTTCTGGCAAAGCCTGACACTGATGTTCCAACGCGAAGTGGCTGAACGCATCGTGGCGCAACCCGGTTCAAAAGCCTATGGAAGACTGGCAGTGCTGGCGCAATGGCGCACTGAGGCCAAGATCGCGCTGAGCCTGCCACCTGAAGCCTTTACGCCACCACCCAAGGTCTCAAGCGCCGTGGTGCACCTGACGGCCCTGCCTCAGCCTCGCTTTGAAGCTGATCAGAAGGTGTTGGAGCATGTGGTGGCCAAGGCCTTTAACCAAAGGCGCAAGATGCTGCGCGCCGCACTCAAGGGGCTGGCGCCAGATATCGAGGACCGGTTGATCGCCGCTGGTATAAAACCCACGGACCGAGCCGAAACGGTGGGTTTGGAACAGTTTTGTGCATTGGCGCGCGAGGTGGCGGCCCTTCCGTAGGATGGGTTTTCAACCCACCAGGCCAACGCGGCTTCGACATCCGGGGCGGGAGCCCCGGTCTACAAAATTGGGTCGGTGGGTTGAAAACCCACCCTACTCCGCCGCTTCAGGAGGCTCCTCACCACCGTCCAATACGGGGGCTGCTTCTTCCACCTGTTTCTTCGGCTTGCGCTGCCGTTTTGGTTTGGGTGGCGGGGCGTCGGACTGACTTTCGGGGGTCTCAACCAGTCCGCTCTCTGTCTCGGATATGTCGGGCTGGTCAAAATCAGGCTGAGGTGCATCCGCCAGATCTCCGCCATTGGCTTCCCGCTCCTGCCGGTGAACACGCTCGCGGTCGCGTTCGGCCTGGCGTTCGCGGTTTTGGCGTTCTTGCTCTTCGCGTCGCGCTTCCTGTTCCTTCTGAGCCACTCCCAGAAGACGCAGGTAATGTTCCGCGTGTTGCTGGAAATTCTCCAGAGCAACGCGATCGCCAGACAGTTGCGCATCGCGCGCAAGCTGATTGTACTTATCAATAATTTGCTGCGGTGTTCCGCGCACCTTGCCTTCCGGGCCTGAACTGTCAAACACACGGTTGACAACATTGCCCATGGACGAACGGTTGCGGTTGGACTTGTTCCGCGAACGTGACTTCGATGATCTCATAACTAACTTGACAGCCTTATTGCTCTAAGCGCCTTTTCCAACCGGCTGGCGCCCCCTGCGCCAAGAATGAACCGGTGTGATGTGCTGGCTTGGCGTCGCGCCCGTTGCGGAGTGCAAACTCGCTGCGACACGTATCAGTAAGCATGCCAGCGGCTTCTGTACAAGGGTTAAGCGCAGATTTTGCGTAAAAAGCGCTAAAATCAGCCGGATTTGTGAACAATAGCCCTCAGGTTCCGGGCCAAACACCGCCAACGACACGATCCCGCCCCTCCAGATCCGGCCGAACGTTAACATTGGTAAATCCTGACTGCTCAAACAGGGCCGCGACCTGCGCACTTTGGGTCCACCCGATTTCCACCAAAAGACGCCCATTTGAACGCAGATGCTCCCCGGCGCCGGGGATGATCTTGCGATACGCTGACAGACCATCTGCCTCATCCGTCAACGCCATTCGCGGCTCGTATGTGAGTTCTGGTTGCAGCCCCTCCATCTCCTGCGCGGAAATATAGGGGGGGTTGGAGACGATCAGATCAAACGATCCATCGACATCCGCATACCAATCTGATGTCAGAAAAAGACAGCGCTCTGCGACGCCAAGACGCGTCGCATTGCCAAGGGCAACATCAAGCGCCTTGGCTGAGACATCTGTACCAACCCCCGCCACATCGGGGCGAGCGGCGAGCAACGACAGCAATATACACCCCGACCCTGTGCCCAGATCGAGCACATGCCGGAACTCATCTTCCAGAGCGGCCTCGATCAACGTTTCCGTTTCCGGGCGCGGGTCCAGCACATCAGGCGTAACTGCAAACTCATGAGCGTAAAATGCGCGCCAACCTGTGATATGAGACAGCGGTATGCGCTGGATCCGGAAGGCCACGAAGCTGTCGAGCTTTGATTGAGCGGCCTCCGGCACCACCTCATTGAATGACAGGGATGCGCGGTCCGCCGGGATATCCGCAGCCAACGCCGCCAGTATTCGCGCCTCGCGCGCGGCCTGCTCAATCCCCGCTCGATCCAACGCCGCCTTGGCCGTTCGCACAAGGTCGGCAAAAACTCGGTTCACCCGTTCATCTCCGCCAGCAATTTTGCCTGAGCATCAGCTGTGAGCGCATCAATCGTCTCGTCCAGATCTCCCTGCATGATCTGATCGAGCTTGTAGAGCGTGAGGTTGATGCGATGGTCCGACATACGCCCTTGCGGGAAATTATAGGTGCGAATGCGTTCGGACCGGTCGCCGCTACCCACTTGTGCGGCGCGGTCTGCCGAGCGCTCGTCATGCGCGCGCTGGCGCTCCATATCATAAAGCCGCGTCTTGAGCACCTGCATGGCAATCTCGCGGTTGCGGTGCTGGGACTTCTCAGAAGATGTCACCACGATGCCCGACGGGATGTGCGTGATCCTCACTGCAGAATCGGTGGTGTTAACGTGCTGCCCGCCTGCACCCGAACTGCGCATTGTGTCGATGCGGAGTTCGTTTTGATCAATTTGGATATCCACATCCTCAGCCTCCGGCAGAACTGCAACCGTCGCCGCCGAGGTGTGAATGCGCCCGCCGGACTCCGTTTCGGGGACACGCTGTACCCGGTGCACACCTGATTCGTATTTCAGCCGGGCAAACACGTTCTCACCGCGCACATTGGCCACCACTTCTTTGACGCCGCCAAGTTCGGTCTGATTGTACTCAATGATGTCAAAAGACCAGCCCCGCGCCTCGGCATAACGCTGATACATACGCAAAAGATCCCCGGCAAAAAGCGCGGCCTCTTCGCCCCCGGTTCCAGGACGAATCTCAACAATCGCCGGGCGCGCATCGGCCTCATCGCGCGGCAGTAAAGCCAACTGCAGCGCCTCTTCCATGCGCGGCAATTCGTCCTCCAACTGCGCCAGCTCTTCGGCAGCAAGCTCTTTCATTTCCGGATCATCGAGAAGAGCTTTGGCTCCCTCAATATCGTCAAGAGCAGCCTGATACGCCCGGATTTCCTCAACCACCGGGCGCAATTCCGCATATTCCCGGCCCAGCTTGGCAATGTCCCCACCGCCCTCAGCCATTTGCGCCTCGATAAACTCGAAGCGTTGCGTGATTTCAGCTAATCTCTCTAGAGGCACCATAGGCGGGGTGTCTCGCATTCCTTGGTATTGGTCAAGCCGCAACACTGTGCTAAATAAGGGTCATGACACGTGTATTCTTGCTTTCAATGCTGATGCTGCCTGCGATGGCGCAGGTCGCAGCCGCAACCAAGACGGTCGAATGCTATTGCACGGACAAATCCGGTGCGCGCGTTGAGCTTGGCGAAACGATTTGTATGCAAGTGGACGGCCGGAGCTTTTTGGCGCAATGCCAGATGTCGCTGAACAATCCGATGTGGCGGGAAGTTAGCGACGCCTGTATTTCGTCCTGAAGAGGCTCAGAGTTGAGATAACCAGCCGTCAAGCCGCTTGGCATTGACGCCCAGATCATATTTTCCAAACCGCAACCGACCAAACAGCGTAATCTGCCCATCCTTTTGCGCCACGGTCGTGTAGTCGGGAAATCCAAAAAGTGTGGTGCGGGTGATGTAGGTGCGCATGCCGTCTTCGACGCTGCCAGCCAGAACTTCGGTACGCGGTGTGTTCAGGATGATCTCATCAAGTCTGGTAAAGGAACCGTCCTCTGCCTCGATCACGCGCACAGCCTGCCCGGCACTATCCCCCGGCGTCGCCCCCTCTGGCATGACATGCCAGCGTGCCACATCTGACGGAGCAAGTCGCGCGTAAAGCCCAACGCCCACAAGCGCCACCAACAGGATCACAACAAGCCACATCACCTTGCGCACCAAACCCGCCTTTCATCGTTCTGATAATGCTCAAGATGCCCCGGTTTCCCGCCGCGTCCAGCCCCAGAGGCACAAAAGCTCGGTCACCACATGCGCCCCTGCAATGGCGGTGGCCCCTGTCGTGTCAAACGGAGGGGACACTTCGACCATGTCACCCCCCACCATGTTGATGCCTGCAAGATCGCGCAGGATCGCCGCCGCCTGCCAGCTGGAAAGCCCGCCCCAGACCGGCGTTCCGGTGCCCGGCGCAAAGGCTGGATCAAGCCCGTCAATGTCAAAGGTGACATAGGTGGGATTGTCTTTCAGGACGGACTTGATCTTCTCCGCCACTTTGGCAGGTCCCATCTCATGCGCCTCGCGGGCGGTGATCGTGGGCACGCCAAGATTGTCGGCATTGACCGTGCGAATGCCGACCTGCACGGACCGTGCGGGATCAATCAGACCTTCCTTCACCGCCTTGTAGAACATCGTGCCATGATCCACCCGTTCCATGTCATCGTCCGGCCAGGTGTCGGAATGGGCATCAAACTGCAAGAGCGACACCGGCCCGTATTTCTCGGCATAAGCGCGCAGGATGGGGAAGGAAATGTAGTGATCCCCGCCAATCGCAATGCTCGCGGCACCGCCCTCCAGAATGGTGCGGATATGATCGGTCAGGGCCTTGGGAAAGGCAGGGATATTGGCGTAATCAAAGGCCAGATCGCCGTAGTCCACGATGGCCATCTCTTCCAAGGGGCTGAACCCATCCCAATACATCGGCGGATCAAACGCCTGCAGGCAAGAGGCCTCACGCACGGCACGGGGACCAAACCGCGTGCCGGTCCGGTTGGTCACGGCCTGATCAAAAGGAATGCCAGTGATGGCGATATCCACACCCGTGAGGTCCTTGCTGTAACGGCGACGCAGAAATGATATGGCGCCCCCGAAGGTGTTCTCAAAGGACAATCCCTTCAGATCATCGCGCGTGAACGCCTGATCCACCTGTTCCTTGGCCTCTTCCAGTCCCATAAGTATCCCCTTTCTTCAGTCCTTGGCCCCCACCGGCTGAGCCGTCTCGACAAGCCGCGCGAAATAAGACGCGCCAACCGGTGCCACCGCATCGTTAAAATCAAAACTCGGGTGATGCAGCATGGGCCCCTCACCTTGCCCCAGAAAAAGATACGCTCCGGGTCGGGCATTGAGCATGAAGGCAAAGTCCTCTGCCCCCATTTCGCGGGATCGGTCCGTGCATACGTGCTCCGACCCAGAGATTTCACTGGCCACGCGTGCCGCGAATTCCGTTTCTGCAGGGTGATTCACCGTCGCGGGATACCCGTCTTCGATGCGCAGCTCAGCCGATACGCCATAAGACGAGGCCTGCCCTGCCGTCACCTCGGACAGCCGGGTGTGGGCCATGCGCCGGACATCTTCATTAAAGCTGCGGATTGTGCCGTTCACATAGGCCGTCTCGGGCACGATATTCTCGGCACTGCCCGTATGGATTTGCGTGACGGACACGACCAGATCCTCAAGCGCATAGTGGTTCCGGCTCACAATCGTTTGAATCGCCTGCACCATACCTGCGGCCGCGATGACGGGATCACGGGTTTCATGCGGGAAAGCCCCGTGTCCGCCTTGACCGGTGATATCAATATGAAACGTGTCCACCGCTGCCATAAACGGCCCCGGAGAGGTAGAAAAACTGCCCTCGTCCTCGCTGGGCATGGTGTGCAGGGCATAGACCTGATCAATGTCGTAACGCTCCATGATCCCATCTTCGACCATCAGGCGCGCGCCGCCCGGATTGGCCTCTTCGCTGGGCTGAAAAATGAGCGCCACGCGGCCTTTGAAATTGCGCGTCTCAGCCAGATACCGCGCCGCCCCCAAAAGCATGGTGGTGTGCCCGTCATGGCCACAGGCATGCATCGCGCCGGGTCGGGTTGAGCTGTGCGCGACACCGCTGGTTTCCTCCAAGGGCAGCGCATCCATATCCGCGCGCAAGCCAATTGTGGGGCCGTCCCCTTGCCCTTCGATCACGGCCACAACACCGGTCTTGGCGATCCCTGTTTCAATCTGCGTGATGCCAAATTCGCGCAACCGCTCAACCACAAAGGCGGCGGTGTCATGACACTCCAGCCCCAGTTCGGGGTTCTCATGCAGATGTCGCCGCCAGGCGGTCATGTCGTCTGCAAATCCGGCGATGCGATTGATGATGGCCAAGTCTCTGGACTCCTTGCGTGCGCAACGTCAGGGTCCACTCAACGCCAGAAAGGAGACCAGTGCAATGGCTGATGACCTGATCCGTGACCCCAAAGGCGGGATGCCACGCCTGCGCGAGATCATGCGCCGTTTACGCGATCCTGACACGGGCTGTCCTTGGGATATTGAACAGGATTTTGGCACCATCGCCCCCTATACGATTGAAGAGGCCTATGAGGTGGCAGATGCCATTGAGCGCGGAGCATTTGATGAGCTGCGCGATGAGTTGGGTGATTTGCTGTTGCAGGCGGTGTTTCATGCGCAAATCGCCGAGGATCGTGACCTGTTTGATTTCGACGATGTGGCCAATGGTATTTCCGACAAGATGGTCGCGCGCCACCCGCATGTGTTTGGCAGCGAGAGCCGGGACAAATCCGCCGAACAGCAAATTCGCGACTGGGAGGCGGTGAAGGCCGCAGAACGGGCGGCCAAGGCGCAGACAGGGGTTCTTGACGGCGTGGCCGTTGGGCTTCCCGCGCTGTTGCGGGCGGTCAAGCTTCAAAAACGCGCGGCACGGGTCGGGTTTGACTGGCCCGATGCGGGACATGTGATCGACAAGATATCCGAGGAGGCAGAAGAATTGCGTGAGGCTGCTGATGATCTGGGCCCTGACAAGGTCGAGGAGGAATTCGGAGACCTCTTGTTCGTCATGGCCAATCTGGCGCGGCATATGAAGGTCGACCCCGAACAAGCCCTGCGCCGCGCCAACGCCAAGTTTACTCGGCGCTTCGAGCGGATTGAGGCATTGTTGACCGCGCGGGGCAAACGGCCCGAGGAGTCAGATTTGGAAGAGATGGATGCGCTTTGGGGTCAGGCCAAGGCAGAGGAACGGGCGTAAGATGCTTGCAATCCTGTGCGTTTCAATAAGGCGGCCTCACACCTCGACTTCAGCGCCAACAGCCTCTTGCGCTCCGGCCTCGACAATCAGTCGGTAAAGATGCCATGTCGCATGCCCCAAAAGCGGCAGCACCACGAAAAGCCCGAGAAAGGCCGGCAACATCGCCAGAAAGGTCAGAGCCGCTATCGTCAGGCCCCAGAGAATCATCGGCACCGGATTTTGCAAAACCACCTGCACACTCGTGATCATCGCAGTGACGAAATCCACTTCGCGATCCAACAAAAGCGGCAGGGCAATGACCGTGATACTGTAGAGCAGGAGTGCAAACCCAGCCCCGATGACCGTGCCAAAGCCCAGCATCATCAGCCCGTCTTGTGAGACATAAATTTCATACGAGGAGGATATGTTGGTCATGGTTGAAAAGCCGAGAAAGAGCGCGAAAATCATATGGCCAACAAAAAACCAAAAGAGAAACATAACGATGATGACGGCACAGATCGACGGCAGTTGGCGGTTGCGCTGATCGAAGATAACGCCAAAAACTTCTCTTGATGTCAAAGACATGCGCTGTTCCAGCCTGTGGCTGACTTCATAAAGCCCGACCGCTGCAAACGGTCCGACGAGTGGAAAGCCTACGGCGGCAAAGACAAGCCAGTAGCTATGTCCCGTCACCCATGTCACCCACGCCATGATCCAGCCGATAACCACGTAGACACCGGCAAAAATCACCGCATAGCCCGGCGCCTGTCGGATATCTTGCCAGGCGCGAGACAAGGCCATGCTCAACATCGAAAACGTGACATGGCCCAGGTCGGGCACACCCAATGGTCGTGTTTCGGTCATCTCCGCCTCCCCGTTCACAGCCTAACGGCGGGGGGCGGCGCACGCAAAGTGGAATTTTGGAGTTGCGGCGGGCGTGTTTGAGGCCACTGGGTCGCTTGGTGATATCCCGTCGCCATGTTTAGCAACCCCCCATCGTTGCCGTGCGCCCCAATGAGTTGCAGTCCCATTGGCAGACCCGCCTGCCCAAAACCGGCCGGCACGGCCACGGCGGGAAGGCCAGCCAGGCTCGTTGGGATCATCACCTCCATCCAGCGGTGGTAGGTGTCCATCTGGCGACCGGCGATCTCACGCGGCCAGGTATTTTCCATCGGGAACGGCCAGATTTGCGCGGTGGGAAGCGCCAGCGCGTCGTAGTCCTGCAAAAGCTGCGCGGCGGTGCGATACCAATCAGACCGGATTTCGCTGGCGCGGTGCACGTCGAGACCCGAAAGCTTGCGCCCGGCCTCGATTTCCCACACCGCCTCTGGTTTGAGCTGGTTATGTGTCGCTGGATTGTCCAGAACCGACCCCAGAGATGCGGCCATGGACCAGCTGCGCAAGGTTGTCCAGCTTTCCCATAAAAGGTCCCGGTCAAAAGGGGCTGAAAGTGTCTCAACCTGCGCGCCTTCTTTGACGAAGGTGTCCAGAGCGGTTTCACAGAGCGCCAATATGCCCTCTTCAAAGGCCCAGGCTCCGGACCAGTCACCAAGCCACGCGATGCGTTTGCCTTTGAGATCGGGTGTTGGCGTGCCGACCTGCGCGAACCCCTGCGCATACGGCGCATGGTCGCCTTTGCCGGACATCACATCCAAAAGCAGAGCCAGATCTTGGGGCGTGCGCGCCATAGGGCCGTTGGTGGAAATACGGTGCAGGAACATGTCACCCCCCGCATCCCCCGGTACGCGTCCCCAGCTGGGGCGCATGCCATAGACATTGTTCCAGCCTGCCGGATTGCGCAGGCTGCCCATCATGTCAGAGCCATCGGCAATCGACAGCATGCCTGTCGCCAACGCCACCGCTGCACCACCTGACGATCCACCGCAGCTGCGCGAGGTGTCATAGGGGTTGGCTGTCGTGCCATGCACCGGGTTATAGGTGTGGCTGCCCAATCCAAATTCGGGCGTGTTGGTTTTGCCGATTATGATGGCTCCGGCGTCGCGCAAAAGCGTCACGTAGGGGCTGTCCGCATCTGGCATGTGCCCGGCAAAGGCGGGTGAGCCTTGCGAGGTGGGAAATCCCTTGGCATCCTCAAGATCCTTGATGGCGATGGGAAGACCATGCAGAGGACCTTTCGTTGCTGCGCCATCAGCCTTGCGCGCGTCGGCCAAGAGCACCTCTTCATCCCCCATAGATACAATGGCATTCACAGTGCCATTGACCTCGCCAATCCGCGCCAGAGTGGCCTGCATCAACGCCTCAGCGCTCAGGTTACCGTCACGGATAGACGCGACCTGCTCTACAGCGGAGAGCTTCAACGGATCAGACATGCTCACATTCCTTCAACAGAGCCCGAAAGGCGACCTTTACGCGTCATCGCCCTGCGCTTCGGCGCGGCTCTTGCCGCTGACATTCATGGCAAGCGTTGCGGCCATAAAAGGATCAAGATCTCCGTCCAGAACGCCCTTGGTGTCACTCGTCTCGTGGCTTGTCCGCAGGTCTTTGACCATCTGATAGGGCTGCAAGACATAAGACCGGATCTGATTGCCCCATCCCGCGTCACCCTTGGCCTCATGCGCTTCGTTGATGGCCTGATTGCGCTTGTCGAGCTCCAGTTGATAAAGCCGCGACTTGAGAGCTTTCATCGCAATATCCCGGTTCTGATGCTGTGACTTCTCAGAACTGGTCACGACAATGCCGGTCGGATGGTGGGTGATCCGCACCGCTGAGTCCGTCTTGTTGACGTGCTGTCCGCCCGCGCCCGAGCTGCGGTAGGTGTCGATGCGGATATCACTGGGATTGACGTCGATCTCGATATTGTCGTCCACCACCGGATAGACCCAGACCGAGGTAAAGGACGTGTGCCGCTTGGCCGCAGAATCAAAGGGCGAAATGCGCACCAAACGGTGCACACCGGACTCTGATTTGAGCCAGCCATAGGCGTTGTGCCCCGAAATCTTGTAGGCGGCGGATTTGATCCCGGCCTCGTCGCCTGCCTGTTCAGATTGCAGTTCAACTGTATATCCTTTGGCTTCGGCCCACCGCACATACATGCGCGCCAGCATCGAGGCCCAGTCACAACTTTCCGTGCCGCCTGCCCCGGCATTTATTTCCAGGAACGTGTCGTTGGCATCCGCTTCACCGTTCAAGAGCGCCTCAAGCTCTTTGGCGGCGGCCTTTTTAGCCAGCGCTTTCAGAGCGGCCTCAGCCTCTTCGACGACGTCGGTGTCCTCTTCCATTTCACCCAGTTCAATGAGGCCGGTATTGTCCTCCAACTCAGCCTTTATGGAATCATGCGTACCCATGGCATCCACCAGAGCCTGCCGCTCCCGCATCAGACTTTGTGCCTTGGCCGGGTCATCCCAAAGGTTGGGGTCCTCCACCCGCGCATTGAATTCTTCCAACCGATGCTGGGCGGTCTCCCACCCCATCCGCTGGCGCAAAAGCTCCAGCGAATTCTCGATCTCAGAGACAAGCGTTTGAATTTCAGCGCGCATGTGGGTGATGTCCTTGGTCTGCTCAGAGCAAGGTGATAGCAAGCACCGCGCGGCGCGACAAGACGAAGGCGTTGTATGGGCTGTCGGGTGCCGCCTACCCTACAGGATTGGCACAGGATGGGTGAAACCTCACGTTTCCACGATCAATAAAGACCACCGGAACTCAGGTTGCCGAAGCTGGATTTCTCCCCCACTTGACCCGTGTCCCCGGTTGAGGTGGTGACTTCGCGGACCTGTTCTGTTTCGCCTGCTGCGAACAGGTCAAAGTCGCTCCCCATGCTGAACCCGCCATCAAAGAGCACACCAAAGATCGTCTCTTCACCAGCGCGGAAACACTCAGGCACGACAGAGTCTCCATAGGATCCCTCTGGCAGGCGCGCTCCGGAATATCGGTCGATATTGATGAATTCGCATTCCTCAGGCACGCGGAATTCCGAGCCGCCGTATTTCTCGATCGCCTTGGACATAAAGGCCTGGAACACCGGGCCGCACATGGTTGAGCCAAACGCATTGCGCCCAAGGCCGCGTGGCTGGTCAAACCCGATATAGCAGCCCGCCGCAATGTTGGAGGAAAAGCCCACGAACCAGACATCCCGCGCGTCATTGGTCGTGCCGGTTTTGCCCGCAATCGGAACTGGCAGGTTGATGGCACCCGCAGCCGTTCCCCGGTCCACGACCCCCTGCATCATCGACGTAATCTGATAGGCCGTGACAGGGTCCATCACGCGGCGCCGGTCAGAAGTGATCTTGGGCGAAAGATCCCGCGCGATGCCAGGATTGTCGCATTCCTCGCAATTGCGCGGATCGTGGCGGTAGACGGTCTTGCCGTACCGATCCTGCACCCGGTCAACCAGCGTCGGGCGAACCTGTTCCCCGCCATTGGCGAACATCGCATAGGCCGACACCATCTTGTAAAGCGTGGTTTCCTCTGACCCCAATGAGTTGGCCAAAAACGACCCCATCCGGTCATAGACGCCAAAGCGTTCAGCGTAATACGCAACGGTATCCATGCCCACCTCTTGCGCGAGGCGGATGGTCATGAGGTTACGTGACTGTTCAATGCCCGTGCGCAAAGGCGTAGGGCCATAGAACTTGTTGGATGAATTCTTTGGCCGCCACAAACCTTGCGGTGTGTCGATCTCTATTGGCGCATCGACGACAATCGTGGCAGGCGAATAGCCGCTATCAAGTGCGGCCGCATAGACAAAGGGCTTAAAGCTCGATCCCGGCTGGCGTAATGCCTGCGTGGCACGGTTGAAAACCGAATGCTGATACGAAAACCCGCCTTGCATCGCCAAGACGCGACCGGTGTTGACGTCCATCGCGACAAAGCCGCCCTGCACTGCGGGTACCTGACGCAATGACCAACGGGCAAAACCGCCATCCTCGTTCAGAAGGCGGCGGACATAGACCACCTCACCTTTTTCAAACGTCTGCTGGAAGTTGCCCGGCAGCCAGCCGATATCTGCGCGCGGTATCACATGCGGTTCAGCCTCGGATTCGCGAATACGGTCTACACCGATGCGCATTTGCTGATCGCCAATCTCAAGGATCACCGCCGGGAACCAGGGGCCGTTCAGCACAATATCCCGCGCCACATCCGCTTCTTCCAAAGCGGTACGCCATGCCTCTTCCGACGCCAACGCCTCCTCCGGCAGCACTATACCTGTGCCCCGCCAAGTGCCTGCGCTTCGGTCATAAATCTCAAGCTGACGCCGCAGGGCCTCTGCGGCCTCCCCCTGAAGGTCAGGGTCAATCGTTGCCCGGACGGTCAAACCACCGGTAAAGAACTCGCCCTCGCCAAAATCGCGACTCAACTGACGGCGGATTTCATCGGTGAAATAATCACGTGCCGGAAGCTGGGCCGAAAAGGGTTCGAAATCGCCGTTTTGAACCGACAGAAGCGGCCTTTCAACTTCGGCCTGATAGGTCGCCTGGTCGATGTACCCGTTCTCGTACATTTCTTCGAGAACAAAGTCGCGACGCTCTTTCAAACGGTCCTTCTGACGTACCGGATGAAAGTCAGACGGCGCCTTGGGCATTGATGCAAGAAATGCCGCCTCATGGGGTGCCAACTCACTCAGGGTTTTGTTGAAATAGGTCTGCGCGGCGGCTGCCACACCGTAAGAGTTCTGGCCCAGAAAAATCTCGTTCAAATACAGCTCAAGGATATCTTCCTTTTCCAGCGTGCCCTCAATGCGGGTCGCCAGAATGATTTCCTTGATCTTTCGCTCGATGCGCCGGTCTCCGGACAAAAGGAAGTTCTTCATCACCTGCTGTGTGATGGTCGAGGCGCCACGTACCGTCGCCCCACGCGTTTGCACAGCCTCGAACATCGCGGCCGCGATACCGCGTGCATCATACCCTTGGTGATTGTAAAAATTCTTGTCCTCGGCGGAAATGAACGCCTGTTTTACCAGATCGGGAATGTCCTCGGCCGGCGTGAACAAGCGCCGCTCGCGGGCAAACTCATCAATGATCACGCCTTCGCCGGAATAAATCCGACTGATCGTCGGCGGCGCGTAATTGGCAAGCGACTCGTGGCTCGGCAGGTCGCGGCCATAGACGTGAAACACCGCGCCAATGCTGACGGCGACAACGACCACGCCCAGCGTTGCCAGGCTAAAGATCGTACCAAAAAAACTCAGGATCAGTCTCAGCACGTCTGCATTTCCCTCAATTTGATCCTCATATAGGCATCCGTTTTTAAAGCGTCAAAACACATTGTGCCTGAATTCGCGCACGGGCGGGTCATTGCCGCACCAGATCAGCTTGGGCGGCATCCGAGACACGCCAAGCCTGAAGTGCTGCCACAACGGCCTTGGCCATCTCATTTCGCCATCCCGGATCGGTAATATTTGTACGATCGCGCTCGGAGGACAAAAAGCCAAGTTCGAGCAGAACCGAGGGAATATCGGGCGATTTCAGAACCGAAAACCCAGCTGACCGCAACGGACGAGAGTTGAGAGGCAAGCCTTGATCGGCGATGCTGCTCTTGAGTGTTTCGGCAAAGTCGAGCGCGCGCGGCTGTGTTTCCTGTCGTGCCAGGTCCATGAGCACATCCGCCACAACGTCATCACTATTGCTTAGATCAATGCCTGCCAGAATATCTGCGCGATCGTGGCGCTCTGCCAGCGCGGCAGAGGCCTTGTCTGACGCGCTGGCAGACAACGTGTAAACTGTGGCACCGTTGGCCCGCCCCTCGCTCAGGGCATCTGCATGAAATGAAACAAAAATGTCTGCCTGAACCTGATGTGCCAGAGCAACGCGTCCCTCAAGCGAGACGAAAACGTCAGCGTCCCGTGTCAGAACAACCTCGTAACCGCCTGCCCGCAAAAGCATATCCTTCAATTCCTTGGAAAACGCCAACATCAGTTCTTTTTCATTGACGCCGCCTTGCTCTGCGCCGGGGTCAATGCCGCCATGGCCCGGATCAATGACAATCACCAAAGGCGCATCGCCACGCTGACGAGGGCGGATCACGCCTTTGAGCGGCGCTCCGGTTGCCTCCCATCCCGGTATGTCAGGGGCTCCTGAGGCTGCGGCAAAGCTTTCTGCGTCCATATCTTCCAGCTGAATGGTTAAGATCGCAGCACCGGTTTGTGTCGCGATCGCCATATCGGCCCCTTGAACACCGTAAGGTCCGGCGAGATCCACCACCATACGGGACCATCCAGGGCGAAATCCGCCCATGCGCACCGCCACAGCACGCTCGGAGCGGTCAAAACTCTCGGGCGCTGCCTCACGCCAATCTACTTCGCGGAAGTCCATGACAAGACGCGGCGGGCTTTGCAGGGTAAAGACGCGCCATGGCACGCCCTGGCTCAGCTGCAGGCGCAGCTCGACGCCATTTCGTGTATCAACGATCTCTGATGCGCCCTCATCAAAGCGCGCAAGACCGCTGAAGTCTTGCGCCACCGCCAGTGACGCCCATAGCGCCATGACACATCCCAGTATCACCCGGATCATTTCTGCTCGCCTGCCGTTAGGTCTGATTTTGTCTCAGCTTACACCAGCGCGCGGCGATTGCCCACTCAATCTTGTTATGACCGCGCGTCCATAAACGCCTTCAGCCGCGCAAGCCCTTCTTCGATATCAGCCGTGGAACGCGCATAGGAAAACCGCAGGGTGCCTGCGCCGCGCACAGGGTCAAAATCAAGGCCGGGAGTCACGGCCACGCCCGCTTTCTCAAGAACCTCGGCTGCAAAGGCGCGGCTGTCTTGGGTCAGATGGCTGACATCGGCATAAACGTAGAACGCCCCATCCGGCGGCGCGTTACAGTCAAACCCGGCTTTCGGCAAGCCTTCCAGCATCAAGGCGCGGTTGGCGGTGTAAACATCCATATTCGCTTGCAATTCATCGCCGCAATCCATCGCCGCCAGCGCGGCCAACTGACTGGCATGTGGCGGACAAATAAAGAGATTTTGCGCCAGACGCTCCACCACGCGGACGTGATCTTCGGGCACGACCATCCACCCCACGCGCAAGCCCGTCATTGAGAAGTACTTTGAAAAGGAATTGATTACATAAGCGTCGTCGCTGATCTCCAACGCGGTGACGGCCTTCGCCTCATATTCGATCCCGTGGTAAATCTCGTCACTGATGAAACTGGCCCCCTGCGCGGCGGCGGCCTGCATCAAGGCACTCAGCGATGCGCGATCCAGCATCGTGCCGGTGGGATTCGCCGGACTGGCCACCATCAACCCATCCAGATTGAGGCCTTCCAGATCACCCGGCACCGGCTGCAGGCGGTTTTCTGCCGCGGTTTCAATATCGACCGGGGTCAGCGCGAGGGATTTCAGGATCTGCCGATAACTGGGATAGCCCGGCGCCCCGATGCCAACCCGCGCGCCTGTGTCAAAAAGCGCCGTGAAGGCCAGAATGAACGCCCCTGACGAGCCGGGCGTGATCACCACACGCTCCGGCGACAGGTCAACATCATACCATTCGCCATAAAGCTGCGCGATGCGCGCCCTGAGCTGCGGCAATCCAAGCGCCACGGTATAGCCCATCGCGTCGGTTGCCATCGCCTTGGCCAATGCCTCGCGTGCGCCATGCGGCGCGGGTGTGCCGGGTTGGCCCACTTCCATGTGAATGATGTGCCGCCCCGCCTCTTCGGCCTGGCGCGCCGCCTCCATGACATCCATCACTATGAACGGATCGACCTCGGACCGGCTTGAGTTTCGCATGTGCTTCCCCGTAAACTGCGCTAACATTAAGATGGGTTTCACTTGGAAAGCGCGACGCCGTCAATGTCTCTCTCACACATCTTACGTGTTCTGACCGCAAGCGCCCTGTTGGCGATGCTTCTGGCACTGCCAGCACGGGCGCAGACAATCTTGCGCGATCCCGATATCGAACACGCCCTCAAACAGCTTGCCGCGCCCGTCTTACACGCCGCTGGGTTGGGCACTGCGGGCATGCGGATACTGGTTATTGACGATGGTTCTCTCAATGCCTTTGTCATTGACCGCAATCATATTTTCCTCAATTCCGGCCTGATCCAGCGCATGGAAACACCTGACATGCTGCAATCTGTGATCGCGCATGAGGCGGCGCATATCGCCAATGGGCATTTGACCCGACGCCCGATTAACCTGCGCAATGCTCGTACGGCAGCTGGTATCGGATCGGCACTTGCTGCGATCGCTGCGGTTGCGGCAGGGGGCGGTGCCGACGCGGCGGGGGCCGTCGCACTCGGGGCACAGACCACAGCACAGCGCCTCTTTTTCGTGCACACACGTGCAGAAGAGAACGCGGCGGACCAAAGCGGCCTGCGTTACCTGGTTGAGGCTGGCATCAGCACAGAAGGTGCGCTCAAAGTGCTTGATCTCTTTCGCGGACAAGAGCTTTTGGTTTCCGCCCGGCAAGACCCCTATGCGCGCACGCATCCTCTATCGCAAGATCGCTACCGTACGGTGCAGCGCCTGAGCCAGGCCCATGCGGGTCGTGAGACGCCCAAAGATACCGCAGCGTGGTACTGGTTTATGCGCGCCAAGGGCAAACTGTCGGCCTTCCAGCGGTCGCCAAAGTGGACCCTGAATCGCGCAGGTGAGTCGGGCTATGCCGATATCAAGGCGATGCGCGAGGCAGTGGCTTGGCATCGGCGCGCAAATCTCAACCGTGCCCTGCCGTTGATCGACCAGGCCATCGCCGCCAACCCGAATGATCCCTACTACTATGAGCTTAAGGGCCAAATCCTGATGGAAAGTCGGCAGTTCGACGCCGCCGTTACGGCCTATAGCCGTGCGGCACAGCTTGCGCCACGCAACGCTCTTATCCAAGGGTCGTACGGTCGGGCTATGTTGGCCACGGGTCAAACGAGGGACGCTCTGCAAGTGCTTGAAAAATCACGTGCATCAGATGGACGGGATCCGCGGCTTTTGAGAGATATGGCGACTGCATATGCCAAACTTGGAAACACCGGCATGGCCTCGGTTGTGACGGCAGAGCGGTACGCCATGGTCAATCGGATGGAAGACGCCGCAATCCATGCCAAACGCGCATCGGGGCTTTTACCTCAGGGCTCCGCGGGGTATCGAAGGGCCCAGGACATCCTGTCAGCGGTCAAGCGCGCCGCTCGGAACAAGTAGAGATTGGGAGAGAGCGAATGAAAAACTGGCTTATAGCAGCAGCAGCCGTCACGGCGCTCGCCCTGCCCGCGCACAGCCTGGATGTGGACGGGATGAGCGATGCCGAGCGCGAAGCCTTTCGGGCGGAAATCAGGCAGTATCTTCTGGAAAATCCTGAAGTGATCATGGAGGCCGTCTCGGTTCTGGAACAGCGTGAAGCAGAGCAACAAGCCCAGGCAGATGTGGCTTTGGTTGCGGCAAATGAAGAGGCGCTGTTTGAGGACACTCACTCTTGGGTCGGGGGCAATCCAAACGGTGACATCACGCTGGTTGAGTTCATTGACTATCGCTGCGGGTTTTGTCGGCGTGCCCATCCCGAAATCGAATCTCTTCTCGCAGCAGACGGCAATATCCGTCTGATTGTAAAAGAATTTCCGATTCTTGGAGAGGATTCGGTTATATCATCCCGCTTTGCCATCGCTGTAAAGCAGCTGGCGGGAGATGAGGCGTATAAGGCTGTTCATGATGCCTTGATCGCCCTGCCGGGAGAGGTGTCTGAACCCGCCTTGCGGCGACTGAGCGATGCGTTTGACCTGCCCACTGATGATATTCTCGCGCATATGGAAAGCGATGATGTGACCGAAGTGATCGCGTCAAATCATGCCTTGGCACAACGTCTGCGCATTTCCGGAACACCAACATTTGTGATGCAAACCCAGATGTTACGAGGGTTTGTTCCTGCGGATGACATGCTGGCGATAGCGGCAGATCTGCGAAGCGAATAACTTACTGCAAGACTGCGCGCTAAGCTATTACGAAATAACTCTTATTCAGCCGCCTGCGCCGCGTCAGCCGCATCAATTTCCGCGGCCTTTTTCTCAACCTGTTCGACGATGTGCTCAATCATTTCATCATTGGACAGTTTGTGACTGGCTTTGCCAGCCAGATAAACCATCCCCGATCCTGCACCGCCACCGGTAAACCCCACATCGGTCATCAACGCCTCTCCGGGGCCATTCACGACGCAACCGATGATCGAAAGGCTCATGGGGGTTTTGATATGTTCCAGCCGCTTTTCCAGCGCCTCGACGGTCTTGATCACATCAAAGCCCTGTCGCGCGCAAGACGGACAAGAGATGATATTCACACCGCGATGACGCAGCCCGAGAGATTTCAGGATTTCATACCCAACCTTCACCTCTTCCACCGGATCGGCGCTGAGGCTCACGCGGATTGTGTCGCCGATGCCCATCCAGAGCAGGTTTCCAAGACCGATCGCGGATTTGATTGTGCCCGACACAAGCCCTCCGGCCTCGGTGATTCCCAGATGAATAGGCGCATCTGTCGCTTCGGCCAAAGCCTGATAGGCAGCGGCGGCCATGAACACGTCAGAGGCTTTGCAGCTTATCTTGAATTCATGAAAATCGTTGTCTTCCAGCACCTTGATATGGTCGAGACCGGATTCCACCATCGCCTCGGGCGTGGGCTCTCCGTATTTCTCAAGCAGGTACTTTTCCAGCGATCCCGCGTTCACACCAATGCGCATAGAGCACCCATGATCGCGCGCGGCCTTGATCACTTCGCGTACGCGGTCTTCTGAGCCAATGTTGCCCGGATTGATCCGCAGACAGGCCGCTCCGGCCTCTGCCGCCTCAATTCCGCGCCGGTAATGAAAATGAATATCCGCCACAATCGGCACCGGGCTTTCGCGCACGATATCTTTGAGCGCGCGCGACGAGTCTTCATCGGGCACGGAAATACGCACGATATCGGCCCCCGCCTCTGCGGCGGCCTGAACCTGTGCGATGGTGCCGGGGATATCCGTGGTGACCGTGTTGGTCATGGTCTGCACGCTGATCGGGGCATCACCGCCCACAGGAACGTTGCCCACCATGATCTGACGGCTTTCGCGGCGATAGATATTGCGCCAGGGACGAATATGATTGAGCGACATGAGCGCGGGTCCGCAACGTTGTAAACTTAAACTGACAATAGGTTGCAGTGGCACAAGAGGCAATTGCCTTGCGGCGTTTAATCCTCGATTGGGGCCTCCGGCGTCTCTGCCACGCCCTGAAGCTCTGCCACATAGCGCAGCAGGTCTTCATCCTGGTTAAGGTCAGCAACCTGCAAAGCAGCAGCCAACGTTTGCGCATCCAATGCCAAACCGGACGTCACCTGCCCGCTTGGACCCGCCGGGCCGTAATGCTGGCCGTTCAGAGCAAAATAAATCGAACCAGATTCGCCCACGCGCAACTCAGAAGGTTCTTCCGTGACAGGAACGTCCCAAGTGTCGCCCGCGTTCATAATGCCTTCAAACAGGACCGTGCCATCCGCAGCCCGCACGCGCACCCATGCCGGACGCACAGCCACCATGCGCACACCCTGTGGCTGATCACTCAGAACCTGGGGGCTCACAACCGGTGTTTCGACACCCGGCTCTTCCGCCGTTACCGAAGCAAGCGCATTGTTGGACGAGAAATTGGCCGGTGCGGTATCAGAGGCGAAATTCGAAGGTGCGGTGTCCGCCGAAGGAAGTTCTGGACGGAACGTTCCCACCTCAGATGGATCGAGTGTGGAAATCGGAGCATCGCGCGCGGTCAGAACAGGTACATCCAGCGCCTGCGGACGGTAAAGCCGATCAAGACGTTCATCCCGCGGCGCTTCAAAGCCGCTGTCTGCTGTTTGGGCCGGGTCCTCTGCAGCCTCCGCACCCGGAGGTGCCACCACAACACCGTTCAGGGGGTCAAGATCGCTTAGAACATCAGGTGTGTTTTCCACGGGTGCAAACTGCACGCGTTGAACTTCATTCAGAACGCTCCAGCCGCCGTAGCCAATCCCGCCAATGAGCAGCATCAGTACAAGGGCCGACCCAATCGCGCCGGGTTCCACGCCGGACACAATCGAATCCTTGGCCGGTACAAAAGGTGTCTTGGGAACCGCAATCGGATCCTCGCGATGCATTTTGCGGCGCGCTTTGGCAATCTCGCCACGCCGCAGGCTCGACGCCTCTGCGGACATTCCGTGCGCGATGGAAAACCCGCTTTCCTGACAGAAGCCTTCAAATGCCTTGTCGGGATCCATGTTCAGATAGCGCGCGTAAGAGCGCACATAGCCGGGAATAAAGCCAGGTGTGTCAAAGGCATCGGGATCGCAATTCTCGATCGCAGCGACATACGACGCCTTGATCCGAAGCTCGCGTTCCACATCCAGCAGAGATTTGCCCATCGTCGCGCGTTCGCCGCGCATCATGTCGCCAAGGCGCAGGTCAAATGCATCGAAACCGCGAGGTTCGTCTCCCGGTTCGTCTGACACACGTTTTGACCGGAAACCGATCATACCCTTACTGCCTTTGTCCTATGCCTGCTCGCAATCTCATGATTCGCGTGCATCCCGCCCGTCTCACATAAATGTAACATATCGCAAATGCGAATGCACCCGCAGCACGTTTATGCAGACAATTCGGACCGATTTAAGGCGCAATGGCTCCAAAGTGCGTCCATTGCATGGACAAGTTGGTCAATTTCTTGCGGCCCATGCACCGGAGATGGCGTGAAACGAAGCCGCTCAGTGCCTCTTGGAACCGTGGGAAAATTGATCGGCTGGACGTATATTCCATAGCCATCGAGCAGCATATCGCTCAGCTGTTTGGTATGCACCGGGTCACCGACGATCACCGGCACAATATGGCTGCCATGATCAATCAAGGGAAGCCCGAGCCCCTTGAGCCGCAGCTTCAGCGTCTTGGCCTGGGTCTGATGCAGTTCGCGCAACGCGTGGTCAGTCTTGAGATGTGCCACAGATGCCGCCGCACCTGCCGCCACCGCGGGTGGCAGCGATGTGGTAAAGATGAAGCCTGGCGCATAAGACCGGATGGCGTCGCACATCTTGGCGGTTGCCGCGATATAGCCCCCCATCACGCCAAAGGCTTTGGCCAGCGTGCCGTTGATGATGTCGATGCGATGCATCAGCCGGTCGCGTTCCGCAACACCAGCCCCGCGCGGGCCATACATGCCGACGGCATGCACTTCGTCGATATAGGTCAACGCGCCGAATTCGTCAGCCAGATCGCAGATGGCCTCAATCGGGGCAAAATCACCATCCATGGAATACACCGATTCGAAGGCGATCAATTTCGGTGCATCCGGGTCATCGGCGGCGAGCAATTCGCGCAGGTGATCCAGATCGTTATGTTTGAAAATGCGCTTGGCCCCACTGTTGCGGCGCACGCCCTCAATCATCGAAGCGTGGTTGAGTTCATCGGAATAGATGATCAGACCGGGGAACAGTTTTGGCAAAGTTGAGAGCGTGGCGTCATTGGCGATATAGGCGCTGGTGAAAAGCAGCGCCGCTTCCTTGCCATGCAGGTCTGCCAGTTCGGCCTCAAGACGTTTGTGATAAACAGTCGTGCCGGAAATGTTGCGCGTGCCGCCCGAACCGGCCCCGGTGGCATCCAGCGCTTCGTGCATCGCCTCCAGAACGACCGGATGCTGGCCCATGCCAAGATAGTCATTGCCGCACCAGACTGTCACAGGCTGTTCGGTGCCATCAGGACGCCGCCAAACAGCATGCGGGAACTGGCCCTTCTGACGTTCAATATCAATAAACGTCCGGTACCGGCCTTCATCATGCAGGCGCGCAATCGCTTCATCAAGTTTCGCAGAAAAATCCACGCGTCTTCCCTTCCTTGGCAGTCTGGCCTGGGTGGGCCACATGGCATCAAAATGACATGTTCAGGTTTCTTGGGACGGATATAGAACCCGTCCACTTGAGGCAACAGTTTACAAATTGCCACGGGGGCATCTTTGACCCAAATCAAGGTGCTGGACAGTGCGCGCGGGGCTGGTAGGGTCGCGCCAAACCTCACCACCAAATAAATGGAGACATCTTATGTCCCTTGATGCCGTTCTCGCCCGAATTGATTCTGACATGCCGCAGGCGATGGAGCGGCTCATGGAGCTGTTGCGCATCCCGTCGATTTCAACCGATCCGGCCTATGCCAAACCCTGTCAGGAGGCCGCAGATTGGCTGGTGGCGGATCTTCAATCCTTGGGCGTGCAGGCCGAAAAACGCGTCACACCAGGCCATCCAATGGTGGTCGGCCATATCGACGGACCGGACGGTAAGGACACGCCGCACCTTTTGTTTTATGGCCATTATGACGTGCAGCCTGTGGATCCGCTGGATCTGTGGCACACCGACCCGTTTCAGCCTGAGCTTCAGGATACACCCAAAGGTCAGGTCATTCGCGGACGTGGCTCATCGGATGACAAAGGGCAGCTCATGACCTTTGTCGAGGCCTGCCGCGCCTACAAGGAGGTGACTGGCGCCCTGCCCTGTCGCATCACGTTTTTCTTTGAAGGCGAAGAGGAATCCGGCTCGCCCTCTCTGGTGCCATTCATGGAAGAGAACGCCGCCGAACTGACAGCCGATTTGGCGCTGATTTGTGACACCTCCATGGTCGCGCCGGGAGTGCCGTCTATTGCTTCACAATTGCGTGGGATGGTGAAGGAGGAGTTCACAATCCATGGCCCGAGAATCGATTTGCATTCCGGCCATTACGGAGGACCGGCGCTCAATCCATTGCGCGAAATCTCGCGTCTCATTGCAAGCTTTCACGACGACACTGGCCGGGTGGCGGTCGATGGGTTTTACGAAGGGGTGCACGAGGTGCCGGATGATCTTCTGCGCCAATGGGAAAACAGCGGCTTTGACGAGGATGAGTACCTTACCTCCGTTGGCTTCACCGAGCCGCATGGTGAGGAAGGTTACTCAACTCTTGTTCAGCAATGGGCGCGTCCGACGCTTGAGGTGAACGGCCTCTGGGGCGGGTATCAGGGCGTGGGCACCAAAACGGTGATCCCGGCCGAGGCGCATTGCAAGATCACCTGCCGGCTGGTGGGCGACATGGACCCGGACGCGCTGCGCCGCAAGCTGCGCAAACATATTGAGGATCGGCTCAGTCCCGATGCACGGGTGGAGTGGAACGACGACCTTGATGGCTCCCCTGCGGCGGTCATGAACATTTCCCGCCCCGAATTTGAGGCCGCGCGTCAGGCACTCAGCGATGAATGGAACCGCGAGGCGGTCTTTGTCGGCATGGGCGGCTCGATCCCGATTGCCGGGTTCTTCAAGGAAATACTCGGGCTTGATTCAATGCTGATCGGCTTTGCCAATGAGGATGACGCGATTCATAGCCCGAATGAGAAATACAATGTCGAGAGCTTCCAAAAAGGCGTGCGCAGCTGGGCGCGGGTGCTGGACAAGCTGGCCGGTTGAGCGGGGCATATGCGCGCGGTTACGGATCATTTGGTCCGTCCTGGCGCGGTTGATATTACGTGGCGCACGGGCGGCTCTGCCCCCCTATGCTGTTGGTGCACGGAGTTCCGCAGACCCGCGTTTTCACGTGATGTGATGGGATGGGTTTGGGGGAGTTGGGCGACGCGTTGAGATCTGCTGCGGTGCTATGGATGCGGCAACATTGAAAGCTTCTTTGATGTTGCTAAACTAAATCCTCCATCCGCGCGGGCGTGCCTGTCTCGCCCATATAAAAATTTATTGGAACCAAGGACCTACGCCATGTCACATCTCCAAGATAGCCCGGACCGTTATGGATTGGTGAGTAAGGCTCTCCACTGGGGTATGGCCCTGTTGTTTGCCGCGCAGTTTCTGTCGGCTGGTTTGCGATGGGCCCTTCCGCGCGACCATCCCGTACGTGATTTTTTCTGGAGCTATCACGTAGACCTTGGCCTGACGCTTTTCCTTTTGGTTATGATCCGCGGTCTTTGGGGATTGATCAATCTCAGGCGACGTCCGACGCATTCAGGGTTAATCGGACGGGCTGCGGTTGCGGGACATCTGATGGTATATGCACTGATGGTTATTGTTCCTCTTGTCAGGATCATTGCCGCCGCAGGCAGCAAACGTGGCCTTGATTATCTGGGCATTCCGATCTTTGCCGGGCGCGACGTGGAGGTTAAATGGCTCACCTCATTTTCCGAATGGCACGGGGAAATGGGCTGGATACTGGGCCTGTTGATCCTGGGGCACATTGCGATGGCGGTCGGGTGGCATCATCTGATCAAACGCGATGGGACGTTAACACGAATGACACGGTAGCAATTGCAGGGTCGGATGCCAGCATCACACAGGACGCTTTCAAGCCGGATGAGGGCCTTATGCCGAGGTGTCTGTAAGTCGCATCAGATACTTGAGATGTGGCGCGGTTGACGGGACTCGAACCCGCAACCCCCGGCGTGACAGGCCGGTACTCTAACCAGCTGAGCTACAACCGCGCAGATCACCTGCCCCACACTTGTCCTCTATGGCGCAGACGGAGCCATGGCCAAAGCCTATGATGTGGCAGAGACATGGGCCGGGAAATGTACGGATATGCAGGCCAAGGCTCTTCCTGGCGGGCATTTCTTTGTGGATTGCGCGCCAGATGAGACGGCACGCGCCCTCAAAGCCTTTCTTGCGTGACCGGGAAAGAACCACGCCTGGCCACTGCCAGCGCTACGCATAGACTCTCTGAGTCCAGCCAGCGGCCAAAATCAGCTTCTACACATGCTCTCACAATGAGTTTAGATGCATGATCACGGTGTTTGTGAAAGGAAGTGATGCACAAAGCGCATTGCAACCGACGCTGTCGATATGCATGCGAGACAGCCAAAAAAGGGGAAACCATTATGAACGTTTTTGACAAATCCAGGCTTTGGGGGATTGCCACCATTGCATCGCTCATTGCTGCACCGGCCTTTGCCGCCGAAACGTATTACACCGATCAAGGGCACACCAAAGTGCAATTTGGCTGGAGCCACGCAGGTGTCTCGCAGCAATATGGCAACTTTGACAAGGTCGACGGTGTTCTCAAACTGGACCCCGATAACATCGAAAAGTCTTCGCTCGACGTCACGATCGCAACCGACAGTGTGTCCACCGGGTTCGGGCCGCTCGATGACCATCTCAAGACATCTGACTTCCTCGAAGTCGAAACATACCCCGAGATCACCTTCAAGAGCACTTCGGTGACGCAAACCGGCGACACAACAGCGGATGTGACCGGTGAC
The DNA here is from genome assembly GCA_947496175.1 of uncultured Roseovarius sp. Taxonomy (GTDB): domain Bacteria; phylum Pseudomonadota; class Alphaproteobacteria; order Rhodobacterales; family Rhodobacteraceae; genus Roseovarius. Next base: position 232,183 of record CANMBU010000003.1, on the reverse strand, counting down.
CTGACGATCCGCGGCGTGACACAACCGGCAACGATGGCAGTGACCCTGACGCATCGCGGGGATCACCCTCTGGCCAGCGCGCTTGACTACTACAAAGGTCAGTGGACGGCGTTTTCCGCAGAGATGGAAATTGCCGATCATCAGGCGTTCAACGTCGGCCCCTTCCCGACCGGACCAATTTCAATCTCGATCGTCACCGAGATGAAAGATCGTCAGGACTGAACACAAAGGTCCCTATATTCACAAGCACACAAAACTGGCGAAGACCGACCGGTCTTCGTCAAACCGTATTCAACCTGTTCGATGAAAAGTGAACTTGGCGCGGTTGACGGGGCTCTAACCCGCGACCCCCGGCGTGACAGGCCGGTACTCTAACCAGCTGAGCTACAACCGCGCAGATCACCTGCCCCACACTTGTCCTCTATGGCGCAGACGGAGCCATGGCCAAAGCCTATGATGTGGCCGCGACATGGGCCGTGAAATGCACAGATATGCAGGCCAAGGCTCTTTCTGGCGGGCATTTCTTTGTGGATTGCGCGCCAGACGAAACCATTGCCGCGTTCCGTGCATTCTTCGTTTAATCAGCGCCAATCGAACACGTTACACCGTCGGCCTAAACTTCTGACCTAGTGATGGGGCGAAAAAGCGAAGCCACCGAGAAGAATAACAAGCTGTTTGCGTTTTTCTCGCCGCCACAGCATTTGCGTGCGGCTGTATTTCGGGCCTGGAGGGTTTCAAGAAGATACAACTGGGTTGAACTTGTCGTGAAACCGACTGTCAGGATGTGATCTCAACTCATAACCTCGGCTTCATCGCGTCCGTTGGAGCCTTACAAAATGCTGACAAAGCCAAACCCAAAGCAAGGGCGTGCTCCGCTGCGTGAGGGCTTGATCGCTGCTGGACAGTATGATGCATTACAGACGGCCGGGCGGTTTTACCCTGTGGCTTGCGTCGCTCTTGAAGTAACCCAGAAATGTAATCTGGATTGCGCACTGTGTTACCTGTCCGAGCATTCCGAACAGGCCTATGACATCCCTTTGGTTGTACTGTTTCAACGTATTGCCATGGTACATCGGCAATATGGTGATGGCGTTACAATCCAGATCACCGGTGGGGATCCAACTTTGCGATCCATCGACGACCTTGACGCGATTTGCCGAGAGATCCGACGACTGAACATGCGATCGTGTCTGATGACAAATGGCATCAAGGCAACTCGTCAGTTTCTAGAACGTCTGGCAGCGGCGGGTTTGGACGATGTGGCCTTTCATGTCGACCTTACACAAGAGCGAAAAGGCTTTGACAGCGAAGATGCGCTGAACGAGGTGCGAAAGACATATATCGAGCGGGCGCGCGGTCTTGGCCTTCGGATTCTCTTTAACACGACAGTGTATGAACGGAATCTTTCCGAGATACCTAAGTTGTGCCAATTCTTTCGCAGCCAAGCCAGATATCTGACCCTGGTTTCATTTCAGATGCAGGCCGAAACCGGACGCGGCACAGCGGCTAAACGCGATGCAAGCCTGACCCAAGACGTGTTAGCCGAGAAGATCGGTGCTGGGTTTGGTGTGCCATTCCACAAAAAGATTGGCATAGGTCATTCCGAGTGTACCCGCTATGATCATTTGGCCATCGCAGGAGACAGGGCTGCGTCAGTGCTGACTGACACGCGGCTTTTGGAGCGCGTAATTCGTGCGCTGGAACGCTCGGATACGTCAGGGCACGCCGTTGCAAATGGCCCCAGAAACATGCGCAAAGCTCTCCTGCGCGAACCAGGTTTGCTCTTGCACCTCTGCGCTGGAGCCATGAAATTGTTGTGGCAGCTCAAGTCGGGGCTATGGACCAGTCCAGGGCGACTCTCACGGCTGAGCGTGGTCATCCATTCGTTCATGGATGCCAACAGCTTAGTGCCCGAGCGCTGTGACTCTTGCGTCTTTATGGTTGCCACCAAAGATGGGCCGCTTTCCATGTGCAAATTCAATGCCGAACGAGACGCACAACTCTTTGCGCCTGTCGCACTCCAAAACGGGACCAAGGACACGTGGTGGAGCGCAGCGACCGGCCAGGTGACAGATACGCCAGTTAACGCGCGCCCCGCCCCTCCTGCATTCAAAAATATGAAAGGCCGACAGCGCGCTAGGGAAGCGCACCGTCGCGAGCATTCCACATGATCAGATATCTGCTTTTGCCATTCCTGCTCTTGGTGAGTGCCTGCGTCAGTGTTGAACGCGTTGCATTGCCAAAACCAACGCTGCTTTCGCCAACTTTTCAAACAACCCAAGAGACGGTGCGGAAACGCGTCGACCATGCCGCTTTGGACGAGTTTCTTGGCAAATACGTGCGTCAGGATGCTCAGGGGATCAACCGCGTGGCCTATGCGGATGTCACTGCGACAGACAGGAAAAGCCTGCAAACCTACCTGGAGCACCTCGAACAGACCAACATCAGCGCCCTGACAAGAGACCAGCAACTGGCGTTCTGGATCAACATGTATAACGCAGAAACGATAGAAATCATTCTCGACAACTACCCTGTTAGCTCCATTCGCGAAATCAACGATGGTTTTCTGTCCTTCGGTCCGTGGGATCGTCCCGTTGCCACGGTGGATGGCCAGACAGTTACTCTGAATGATATCGAACACCGCATCATCCGTCCGGTCTTCAAGGAACCCCGTATACACTATGCATTGAATTGCGCAGCGGCCGGATGCCCCAACCTGATGGATCGTGCTTGGCGCGCGGCGACACTCGACCACGATCTGGACGCGGCAGAGCGGGCTTATGTGAATAATTTTCGCGGTGTCCGCGTTGCCCCAAACGGCGGCGTGACGCTGTCAAAAATCTACATCTGGTTTCAGGAAGATTTCGGCGCAAACGAAACAGAAGTGTTGCAGCGCTTGCAGCGCGTGGCCAAACCCGAACTGTCAGCGGCATTGGCCCGGCGCTCAGGGTCGATCCGCTACGCGTATGATTGGTCACTGAACGAGGCACAGCGCGCGCCCTAGGCTGAGTGCAAGAGGCAAGGATCATGCCATCTGGGTATGAAACAGGTCGTTGCAAACCGGTAGCGCATGGCCATGTATGGTGCGCCAACAGCGAAATCTTTAAGGCAGAGAAGTGAACTTGGCGCGGTTGACGGGGCTCGAACCCGCGACCCCCGGCGTGACAGGCCGGTACTCTAACCAGCTGAGCTACAACCGCGCAGATCATGTTTTTGCAGCAGTGGCGCGGTTGACGGGGCTCGAACCCGCGACCCCCGGCGTGACAGGCCGGTACTCTAACCAACTGAGCTACAACCGCCCGCTGCAAGCCTGACCCCGAAGGCCCAGACGTGAGGTGCTTCTTAGGCTGCGCGCTTCGCCCCGTCAAGCGCTCTCAGTGGGAAATCACATACAACGCCGCCGGTTCATGTTGGCTTACAATTTCGAAGGAAAATGGTGGGCGGTGAGGGACTCGAACCCCCGACATCTTCGGTGTAAACGAAGCGCTCTACCAACTGAGCTAACCGCCCTCCGCCCGCGCCCTCTAGCAAATGTCAGACTGCAGACGCAAGGGCAGAAGCGCATCGTGACCAAGTTTCGTCATCAAATGTGGTTATCATCTGCTTTAGGACGTTACGTCACGTCAAGATTTGGGCAAGCACGTCTTCTTTTTTGGACCTGATTGAAGTACCAATCGCCCTGGTTGTGGTGAGGGCCTGGTAAGGAGATTTCGTCCGTGGCGTCCTGGTTTGTCGGTATTGCCCTTCCTCTGGCCTTGTACTTTGGCCTTGTTTTTCTTCCCAGAGCAGGCGCGATACGCCTCTTGATCCTGGCGGGTATGGGACTTGGCGTGCTATGGACCGCCTACTTTATGAAAGTCGGCGGCTCGGGTGCGGTTGATCCGGTGAAAGGCGCTTACAGCGTCCTTATGCTTTTGGCTTTTACAATTGCTCTTGTTCTCGGCGGCACAATGATGGTTATGAAAACCCGCCTGCCCCAGACTTGGCCTACATGGACCTGGCCAATATGCGTTTTGGTCGCGCTTGTGGCCGTAGGGATCCCATTGGTCCGCATGTTTGGAATGTGAAAGGCACCTTGCTGACTATGAGCGAAGGATAGAGGCTGTGCCATCCCTGACGTGATGCACGACCCCCTGCCCGCCCTCAAGCGACGACAAGGCCTTTGGCGACAGCCCAAGTGCAAAGCATCGCATGAGCCGCGATGTGACACCATGGGTGACGATGACTGTGGGGCCCTGCAACCGCATCAACCCGCTTTGCACCCGTGCGCTCATGGCTTCAATTGTTTCGCCCCCAGGTGCGGTGAATTTCCACAAATTCGGGTCTTCCGAAACCGGTAATTCCGGGTGTGCCTTGGCCAGCGCATCCACGGTTTTCCCTTGCCACGCGCCCATATCAATCTCGGTGAAGGCAGTTTCAACTTTGACCGGCAACCCAAGGGTTTCGTTCACGATCTCGGCTGTCCGCCGCGCGCGGCCCGAGGGGCTTGTCACCAGAACCGTGTCGCGTGTCAGCGCACAGCGCTTCAGGATGTTGCCCTGTGTGCGGGCCTGAGACATGCCGGTTTTTGTGAGCGGGCTATCCAAGAGCCCCTGCAAACGTCCGGCACGGTTCCATTCGGTCTCGCCATGCCGCAGCACCCAAAGCTCAGGCAGCTTGGGCACACGGGCTTGATCCGGCTCGACTTGAGGCATGGCTATGATCCACACAGCGAAAAATGGTGGGCGATAACAGATTCGAACTGCTGACATCTTCGATGTGAACGAAGCGCTCTACCACTGAGCTAATCGCCCGCCGGAGAGCTGTCTAGCCACACAACCAGGTGCGTGCAAGTCTCAACTCAAGCTTCCCTGAGTGTGCGCTTTAGTTTTGCTGTTTGACCTGACGAATACGCACAACGCTGATATGCGCGTTTGGGGTTTCCTTGCGTCGCTTGTGTATCATTCGCCCCAAAGGTTGAAGATTCATGGTCCGGCCTTCTGCAACGGCTTCGCCCATGACGGCGATCATTGCCTCAACCACGGGTTTGACTTTGTGCTTTGGAAGCTCGGTACGACGGCTCACCTCTTCAACCAGCTCCTTGCGCTTCATTTCGGTTTGCACAGGTGTCGCTATCGGGGCCGCAGGTTTGGAAACTGCCGCAATTGGCGCTTTGGATGCCGGAGGATCAGAAGGCGTCGGCGTGGGTTTTGCCGCGGTCGCCTTGGCCGGCGTCGCTTTCACCCCTGCTTTTGGTGTCTTCGCCTTGCTGCTTGCACCTGACGCAACCGATTTGGATTTTGCCTTTGTCGCGCTGCGTGTTGCCATAATAACCACCCGATTGTTTATATTTTGGAAACAGCATACGGAAATCTACATTAAAGACCACCTCTCAGTTGACCTTGCCGTTTCAGGAAATGTAAACTGTTGCAGAATAAATTCTGGGGGAATTTACGTGAAACACTTAACTATTGCTGCCGGTTTGATTTTTGTGCTTGCGGCAGAGCCATCTCTTGCCGGGTCTTTGTCGGACCCTGTTGTGGAACCTGAAGTGATCGCTGAGGACTCGACGGCGAGTTCCGAAAAGCTTGAAGGCACATTGGCCGGTCTTGCAGTTCTGTTGATCATCCTCGGAGCTGCAGGCGCGCTTTAAACCCAAGGGTCGCTGCACAAACCGCTCGATTCAAAAGAACAACGGCGCTTTAGATTAAAGCGCCGCTTTCTGTGTTTTGTAAAGCGTTCCGCATTTAACTTGAGCCATCTCAAAATGCGAAACACGCGCAAAATTCAAAGATCGTGCTGCGTTTCGCGAAAAGCTGTGATGCCGAATTTTCGCGAAACGCTTTAGGTAGAGTTAATGCGCTGTTGCGCCTGACCCTTGCGTGGATTGCAGCGCAGCGGCCGCCGCTTCCTCGGCCTCTTCATCCCACTCCACCGCCTGTGGCGTATCCACCAGAGCAAGACGCAGCACTTCGCTCACGTGATCGACGGGAATGATTTCCAGCCCCTCTTTCACATTGTCGGGAATCTCCACCAGATCCTTCTCATTGTCGCGCGGGATAAGCACCGTTGTGATCCCACCGCGCAATGCCGCAAGGAGTTTTTCCTTCAGGCCGCCAATCGGAAGGGCCGTGCCGCGCAGGGTGACCTCACCTGTCATGGCAATATCCTTGCGCACTGGAATGCCGGTCAAAACCGAGACGATCGACGTCACCATGGCAAGACCCGCACTTGGCCCGTCTTTCGGCGTGGCCCCTTCAGGCACATGCACATGGATGTCCCATTTCTCAAACTTTGGCGGCTTGACCCCGATCTTTGGTGCAATCGAACGCACATAGGAATTTGCCGCGTCGATGGATTCCTTCATCACATCGCCCAGCTTGCCAGTGGTCTTCATCCGGCCTTTGCCCGGCAGGCGCAGCGCCTCGATGTTCAAAAGCTCACCGCCCACCGAGGTATAGGCCAGCCCGGTCACGACACCGACCTGATCTTTTTCCTCGGCCAGGCCGAACTTGAACTTTTTCACGCCAAGGAAATCGTCGATGTTTTCTGACGTGACATCAACGCTTTCCGCCTCTTTGCGAATGATCTTGGTCAGCGCTTTACGCGCCACCTTGCCAATCTCACGTTCAAGGTTCCGAACCCCCGCCTCACGCGTGTAATAGCGAATGATATCGGTCAGCGCATCGTCGCCAAAGCTGAATTCCTTGGCTTTCAGGCCATGGTTCTTGACCTGCTTGGGCAGCAAATGCTGCTTGGCGATCTCGCGCTTTTCGTCCTCGGTGTAGCCGGCCAGCGGAATGATCTCCATCCGGTCCAACAATGGCCCGGGCATGTTGTAGGAGTTCGCCGTGGTCAGGAACATCACGTTCGAGAGGTCATACTCGACCTCCATGTAGTGATCGACGAAGGTCGAGTTTTGTTCCGGATCGAGCACTTCAAGCATAGCCGACGCCGGGTCGCCGCGGAAATCCTGACCCATCTTGTCGATCTCATCCAAGAGGATAAGCGGATTGGTCGTTTTGGCCTTTTTCAACGCCTGAATGATCTTGCCGGGCATTGAGCCGATATAAGTCCGGCGGTGACCGCGAATTTCGCTTTCATCGCGCACACCACCCAGAGAGATGCGAATAAACTCGCGCCCGGTGGCCTTTGCCACGGATTGACCCAACGACGTCTTACCGACACCCGGAGGGCCCACAAGGCACAGGATCGGGCCTTTGAGTTTCTTCGAGCGCTGCTGCACCGCCAGATACTCGACGATACGTTCCTTAACCTTTTCAAGGCCATAGTGGTCATTATCGAGCACATCCTGCGCGCGACTGAGGTCTTTTTTGACCCGGCTTTTCACACCCCATGGAATCGACAGCATCCAATCGAGGTAGTTGCGCACCACAGTGGCCTCGGCCGACATGGGGCTCATGTTTTTGAGCTTTTTCAGCTCGCCATCGACCTTCTCACGCGCCTCTTTCGAGAGCTTGGTGTTGGCGATTTTCTCTTCAAGCTCGGCGATTTCGCCCTCGCCCTCTTCGCCATCGCCCAATTCCTTCTGAATGGCCTTCATTTGCTCATTCAGGTAGTATTCACGCTGCGTGCGCTCCATCTGGGATTTGACGCGGGTCTTGATCTTTTTCTCGACCTGAAGCACCGACATCTCGCCCTGCATCAGACCGTAAACCTTCTCAAGACGTTCGCTCACCGAGAGCGTTTCCAAAAGCTCCTGCTTTTGGTCCACTTCAATGCCCAGATGCCCCGACACAAGATCGGCCAGCTTGGCCGCATCATCGGCCTCGGTCACGGCCGCCAACGCCTCTTCGGGGATGTTTTTCTTGATCTTGGCGTAGCGCGCGAATTCATCCGTCACCGTGCGCAACAACGCCTCAATCGTTGCGGCATCGCCCGGCATCTCGGTCAGATACTCGGCGCGAGCCTCAAAAAAGTTTGGATTTTCAATGTAATCCGAGATTTTCACACGGCTCACGCCCTCAACCAGCACTTTGACCGTGCTGTCGGGCAGTTTGAGCAGCTGCAGCACATTGGCCAGCACACCGGTGTTGTAAATGCCGTCAGATGTTGGATCATCCTCAGACGGATCAATCTGACTGCTGAGCAGGATTTGTTTGTCATCCTGCATCACCTCTTCCAGCGCGCGCACCGATTTTTCACGGCCCACGAAAAGCGGCACGATCATATGTGGAAACACCACAATATCGCGCAGCGGCAGCACTGGGTAAGAGGCGTTAAGGGGATCTTTCATGCTCGATATCCTATACTCGCAAAAAGGCTCTGGTCCCGACTTGGCGGCAACGCCCGGCCTTTTCCGTTTCGATTTGGTTAATCTGGGGCGATGCCCGCCCTGTTTCAACCTTGGTCGGCTTATATGGGGTCGTTTTACCTGTGGCGCCGACAATGCCGTGCGCACAGCGCTGGCACAAGCGCGAATTCAATCAAATTACAGGTTTGTTTGAGGGTTCAGGCCAAAACGGATGCGGCCAAAACGGCAACAGAAATCCAACTGGCGGTAAATACGGCAAACGGCATGGTCAGGTCCTCACTGGTTACACAACAAACTAGGAAAGGACCGCACACGCGCCTAGTCAGGTTACCCTGACTTTTGGTCACATAAGCGCGCGTGCGGTTCCAAAAATCCGGCGAAGTCAGGCCAGCAGAGAAATTGCGACCATCGCCATAAAGGCCCAGGAAAAGGAAAAGACAGCAAAAGTCATTTTATCGGTTCCCATCAACCGGGCGTGAACCGCCCGTGAAACCGAAGGTGCATGCAAAACCTTATCAAAGGGTAAACGGATCATAACGAACCTTAATTTTTACGCCAGAACAGCGACCGCCAAAACGGCTGCTGACATCCAGCTCACAGCAAACATTGCAAAAGGCATAATACTATTACTCACAGACATCACTTAAACACCCAGAGCATACCCCGACTCCGAGCGTTTCACCTAGCAAGAATCCGCCGATGGGGCAGAAACGGACTGATGCCAAAATCGGGATAATGCAGTTTTCAGAGTGGATCGATGTCGCCACGGGCGCGTTCGGCATGGAAGTTTTCTTCCCAACCGGCAAAATTTCCATTGGCTATCGCGCTGCGCATTCCATCCATAATATCCTGATAATACTGCAGATTATGCCAGGTCAGCAGCATAGAACTCAAAATTTCCTGACTGCGGAACAGGTGATGCAGATAGGCGCGCGAATAGTTGCGGCAGGCGGGACAAGAGCAGGCCTCATCCAGGGGGCGTGTGTCATCTTGGTGACGCGCATTCTTAATATTGAGCTGTCCGCGGCGGGTGAAAACCTGTCCCGTGCGGCCCGAACGAGAGGGCAAAACGCAATCCATCATGTCAATGCCACGCTTCACGGCGCCCACAATGTCATCGGGTTTGCCCACACCCATGAGGTAGCGTGGCTTGCCCTTTGGCAGGCTGTCGCAGGCATAGTCCAGCACGCCAAACATGGCCTGCTGCCCCTCGCCCACAGCCAATCCGCCTACGGCGTATCCATCAAACCCGATCTCAACCAGCGCCTTGGCGCTCTCTTCGCGCAGCTCTTGCGTTACCCCGCCCTGCATAATGCCAAAAAGCGCATGTCCGGGCCGGTCGCCAAAGGCCTCTTTCGACCGCTCCGCCCACCGCATCGACAGGCGCATGGCTCGCGCCACCTCTTCGTCCATGGCTGGCAGTGCCGGGCACTCATCAAAGCACATCACGATGTCTGAGCCCAAAAGCGCTTGAATTTCCATCGAGCGTTCCGGCGTCAGCTCGTGTTTCGACCCGTCGATATGGCTCTTAAACGTCACGCCCTTTTCGGTAAGCTTTCTTAACCCTGCCAGGCTCATCACCTGAAATCCGCCACTGTCTGTCAGGATAGGCCGGTCCCAATTCATGAACCTGTGCAACCCACCAAGGGATGCAACGCGCTCTGCGCCCGGACGCAGCATCAGGTGATAGGTATTGCCCAATAGGATATCCGCGCCCGTCTCGCGCACACTTTCGGGCATCATCGCCTTGACCGTCGCCGCCGTGCCCACAGGCATGAATGCCGGCGTGCGGATATCACCGCGCTGGGTGTGGATCACACCGGTTCGCGCCGCCCCATCCGCGGCCTGAAGATCAAAGGAAAAGCCCAAGGCACACCTGCTTCTTTCACTTTCGCCTCTCTCTAAAGCGGTTTACCTTACATTGTAAATTCGCCGTGAGCACATATATTGTATACCGTAGTATACATTAAAGAGGGACCTACATGACAGAAGATCAAATCATCAATCTGCTTTCTTCGAATCTGATTTACATCCTGCTCGCCTTTCTTCTTTTCCTTGTCATTTTCAAGGGCATCAAGATCGTTCCGCAATCTGAACAACATGTGGTCGAACGCTTTGGCCGATTGCGCTCCGTGCTTGGGCCTGGCATCAACTTTATCGTGCCTTTTCTGGATGTTGTGCGGCACAAGATATCCATTCTTGAACGCCAGCTCCCCAATGCCAGCCAAGACGCCATCACCAAGGACAACGTGCTGGTGCAGGTTGAGACATCCGTCTTCTACCGCATCACCCAACCCGAAAAGACGGTCTACCGGATCCGCGATGTGGACGCCGCGATTGCCACCACCGTGGCCGGGATCGTGCGGGCCGAAATTGGTAAAATGGATCTTGATGATGTGCAGGCCAACCGAAATCAGCTGATCTCGACCATCAAAATCCTGGTCGAAAGTGCTGTGGATGATTGGGGAATCGAGGTCACGCGGGCCGAAATCCTCGATGTGAACCTCGATCAGGCGACGCGTGATGCCATGCTGCAACAGCTCAACGCCGAGCGTGCGCGCCGGGCGCAAGTCACCGAGGCCGAAGGTCAACGTCGCGCTGTGGAACTGGCCGCCGATGCGGAGCTTTATGCAGCGCAAAAGGCCGCTGAGGCACGCCGGGTTGAGGCCGATGCCGAAGCTTACGCCACCGGCGTTGTCGCCAAGGCGATTGCCGATAACGGTCTGGAAGCCGCGCAGTATCAGGTCGCCCTGAAACAGGTGGAGTCGCTCAACGCATTGGGCCAAGGCCCGTCCTCATCCACCGTTCTGGTGCCCGCGCAGGCGCTTGAAGCCTTCGGGAATGCCTTCAACATGCTGAAAGGAAAGTCATAATGGCCTGGGTATCACTCTGGTGGGTCTGGCTTTGCGCCGCACTTGTGCTGGCCATCCTGGAAGTTCTGGTGCCAAGTTACATCTTCCTTGGCATCGCCGTAGGCGCTGCCATCATGGCGGGCATAGTGGTCATCTTTCCGCCGCTTGGGGTGTCGACCCTGATGGCCATATTTGCGGCCCTTTCGCTCGTCTCATGGCTTGTCTTGCGGCGCATTTTTCGGTCCCCTGATGACCAGACCCGTATCGTGCACGAGGACATCAACAAATAAAGCGCCCTTGAGTTGGCGCGGGATACATGTTGGGATCGGGGTTCGGCCGGAAAAATATCTCCGCGCCGAGCCCTTGAATGACAAGAAGGTATCCCATGGCTGACAGCTCCGCGCCCGAAACGCTTCAATTTGGTTGGGAAGAATGGATCAGCCTGCCCGATCTGGGCGTCCCTGCCCTGCGCGCCAAAGTGGATACGGGTGCGCGCACCTCGGCTCTGCATGCCTTTGATATCGAAACCTTTGGCTCGGCCACCAAACCCAAGGTGCGGTTCACCGTGCATCCCATTCCGGGGCGTGATGATCTGGTGATCCCCTGCTCGGCCCCTATCGTAGACCGTCGCGAAGTGGCGAGTTCAAACGGTGAAAAAGAACTGCGCTTTGTGATCAAAAGCACGATGGAAGTGGCCGGGCAAAGCTGGCCCATAGAAATCACACTGACCAACCGGTCCTCGATGACAAGCCGGATGCTTTTGGGACGGCAGGCGATGAAGGATCACATCTCGATTGCCGCCACCGACCGATTTCTGCAGCCCGAGCTCAACTACGACGTCTACCACACCAAGCGCATGCGCGAGGTCCAGCCCAATCGCGCCCTGCGCATTGCCGTGCTGAGCCGGGAGGATAATTATTCCACAAGAAGGCTTGTGGAGGAAGGCGAGAAACGTGGTCATGCGGTTGAGGTGATCAACACAACCCGGTGTTATATGGCGATTAACACGCTGGCTCCAGAGGTGCATTACGATGGCAAGCGCCTGCCGCGCTATGACGCCGTGATCCCACGGATCGGCGCTTCGATCACCTCCTATGGCGCCGCCGTCATCCGCCAGTTCGAGACCATCGGCACCTATTGCGTGAACCCGTCTGCGGGCATCACAGCCAGCCGGGACAAGCTTTATGCACATCAGCTCATGGCCCGCGCCAAGGTCGGCATGCCCAACACCGCCTTTGCCGCCTCGCCCCAGGACACCGGCAATCTCATCGGGCTGGTGGGCACAGCACCGTTGATCGTGAAATTGCTGGAATCCACCCAAGGCAAGGGTGTGGTGCTGGCCGAAACAAAGAAAGCCGCGGAGTCGGTGATCGACGCGTTTCGCGGGTTGAAGGCGAATTTCCTCGTTCAGGATTTTGTCAAAGAATCTGCCGGCGAGGACATCCGATGTCTGGTCATCGGCGGCAAAGTCGTCGCCTCAATGAAACGCACCGGGGCCGAGGGCGATTTCCGTTCCAACCTGCATCGCGGCGGCTCGGCCAAATCGGTGCGCATTACCAAAACCGAACGCGAAACCGCCCTGCGCGCAGCCAAGGCATTTGGTCTGGGATTGGCCGGTGTAGATCTTTTGCGTTCCGAGACTGGACCCAAAGTCTTGGAGGTCAATTCCTCTCCAGGGATGGAAGGCATTGAGACCTCAACCGGCAAAAATATCGTCGGCATGCTTTACGAAGATATCGAGGCGCGTGTGCGTCCGGCGCCTATTCGCAGGCGGAAAGCGGCAAAGTGAGGTCACCAAAACCAGTAACAGTTTGCACTGTAAGGAAGTATTGTTCCGCATGCGGAAACAGTAGGTCAGATTCTCACCATTTTGTTAGCTTATTTTGTTAAAATCATGTTCTGCAGTCGGCGGAAATCTGCTACTTGCGCCCCATTGGGGGCGTCTTTGCCCTGTAACAAGTGGAAATACTGGTATGAAAAAACTTCTCACAATAGCGGCCGCTATTGGCATGATTGGCGGGGCCGCAAGCGCATCTACCGTCATTAGTTTCGAAACAGACGAACTGGGCTTCTCCAAAGTTGGGTCTGTGTATGGTACGAACACGGGTGGCGCCGCAGTTAGGCCAACCTCTGGGTATGATGGGTTTACCGTTGATGCGGATACATTCCGGGTTGTGAAAAACCCAGCTGGACCAAACCTTCACATCGCCCTGAACAATGAAATTGATATCGAAATCACACAAAACGTGGAAGGTCTCGGGATCGATAACAACAATGGTCGCCGTGGCGCCGACAATAGCGGTATTGACGGGTTCAAAAGCAACGACATCCTTGTTTTCACTTTCGACACAGCTGTTCGACTTCTGAACATTGTGTTCGAGGATGTCGATGACAACGACGAATTTGTTTTTGCAGTAGCTGGCCAAAGCCCTAATGCAACCAACTTTGACATCCCAAATCCTCTTGCATTCCCTGATACGGATGGCGACGAGGGTGTGTTTGATTTCGGCGGCCAGATTGTCACTCGATTTGGCATTGGTGCACTCGACGATAACGACAATTTCCGCATCTCGCGCATCGAGATAGCGGCCGTGCCACTTCCGGCAACCGGTCTGTTGCTCTTGGGCGGTCTTGCAGGCATCGGCGCGCTGCGTCGTCGCAAGAAAGCGTCGTAAGACAACTACCTTTTAAGTTTCAAAAAACGGCGGTCTTCGGATCGCCGTTTTTCTTTTGATGCAAGCGTATCAGAGGCCACATTCTCCTCAATGCAGGATACTGTGGCAAGCCGCCTCTGGACGACGCGCAGCTTAAACCTTATATCTTTGCTCAGGAAAACGTCACAGGACCGGACATGACCCAAAATCCTGATCCCATGGAAGGTACGCCTCTGATTGCGCCTTCAACCACTGACCATCCGCTTTACGATCAGATCGTTGAGGCGTGCCGCTCGGTGTTTGACCCTGAGATACCGGTGAATATCTATGACCTGGGTCTGATCTATACCATTGATGTTGATCCAGAAAATGCGGTGAAGGTGATTATGACGCTCACTGCGCCGGGCTGCCCCGTGGCCGGCGAAATGCCTGGCTGGGTCGCCGAGGCGATTGAGCCTATGCCCGGGGTCAAACATGTCGATGTTGAGCTCACCTGGGAACCGCCCTGGGGCATGGATATGATGAGTGACGAGGCTCGGCTGGAGTTGGGGTTTCTATAAAGCAAGTCTTCCAGCTTGCATTTTGGAACAGCAAGCACCGTTCCTTGCACACGGTTTTTTGGGGTTCTGGCGGTGTAGGCAACACGAGCCTTACCGGCCCATCTGCCAGCGCTTGAGATTGCCCGACTTCTTTCCTAAGTTATAACCATCACAGCAAAGAGAGAGCCCCATGTTCGGCATTCCAGGCAAACAAGCGGTCAGCATGACCCCCAAGGCGGCGGCGCAAATCTCCAGGCTGATGGAGAAAGACGGCCATCAGGGCCTGCGCATCGGCGTCAAGAAAGGCGGCTGTGCGGGCATGGAATACACCATGGATTATGTCAAAGAGGTGGATCCCCATGATGAGGTGGTTGAACAGGATGGCGCGCGGGTGATGATTGCGCCGATGGCGCAGATGTTCCTTTTTGGCACCGAGATCGATTATCAGACCTCGTTGCTGGAATCCGGCTTTGTTTTCAACAACCCCAATGTCTCCGAGGCCTGCGGCTGCGGCGAGTCGATCAAGTTCGATGAGGCGATGTTCGAAAAGAAATGAGCGTCTCGGACGCCGATATCGCCGGTTCGGTTGAGCTGTTTGACCCGGTTGGCGACATCACCACACGCAGGATGATGGGAGGGCTGTGTCTTTATGCCGACGGCACGATCTTTGCCATCCTGCATTCGGATGGCACGCCCTATCTCAAGGCGCAAGGTGCGGAAATGATTGCCAAGCTGGAAGACATGGGCAGCATCCGCTGGACTTATCAGCGCGAAGGCAAGCCGCCCACGTCCATGCCCTACTGGTCCCTGCCCGATGCCGCGCTTGACGACGCGGAGCTGGCCTGCGATCTGGCACGGGAGACATTGAAGGACCTCAGATGACGATTGCCCGCAAACTTGCCGCCGGAAACTGGAAGATGAATGGCACCCGTGCAGCACTTGCCGAGCTGGAGGCGCTGGCCCGGGCGCATCCCGATCCTGCGGTGGATATCCTGATCTGCCCGCCCGCGACGCTCTTGCAGACCGCCAGCGCCACCTTGGCAGATTCGCCTATGCAAATCGGCGGTCAGGATTGCCATGCCAAAGCCTCAGGCGCCCATACCGGCGACATCTCGGCCGAGATGCTGGTCGATGCCGGGGCCACATCCGTGATACTGGGCCATTCGGAACGCCGCGAGGACAACGGCGAAAGCAGCGAAGATGTCCGCGCCAAGGCCAAGGCCGCACAGGCGGCGGGTCTTGTGACGATCATCTGCCTGGGCGAGTCGCTGGCCCAACGCGAGGCCAACAACACGCTCGACATCATCGGCGGTCAGCTGGCCGCCTCCCTGCCCGACAGCTGCTGTGCGGCCAACACGGTTGTGGCCTATGAACCCATCTGGGCCATCGGCACCGGCAAAGTGCCCACCACAGCGCAGATTGACGAAGTGCATGATTTCATCCGCACCCGGCTGGTTCAACGTTTCGGCGAGGCTGAGGGGAGTGGGATCCCGTTGCTCTACGGCGGATCGGTGAAACCTGCCAATGCGGCCGAGATTTTTGCCACGGACAATGTGGATGGAGCCCTTGTGGGCGGGGCGAGTTTGAAGGCCGCGGATTTCTCGCCGATTATCACGGCGCTGGAGGGGTCGGCGTAGGGCGAGGTACTCTTCTCCCGTCTTCCTCGGACTCGACCGGAGGACCTCTGTGATCAAGAGATCCTCGATCAAGTCGGGGATGACAAAAGCGCGCTTCACTCCACCTCCATCGGTAGTTGTAGGGAGGGGTTTCACCCCGCTACTGCACGCAATGCCGGGGTGAAACCCCGGCCTACCAACTGCGTTAAGCCATACATAACAATTACCATTGAGCCGCGCGATTGTCAGACCGCGGGGTGGCGACCTACTGTAAGTTCAAAGCACTTTATGTCTGCCAAGCCGCAAACTCTTTGAACAAAGCGCTGACATCAACCAATCGCCAGCCCGATGGGGCGGTCTGGCGATCGCGCGGCGGCGCTACGCGCCTCGATTCCGCGCGAGAGTTACATCCCCCTCACTCCACCTCCATCGGCAGCATCGTCGTCGACTTGATCTCTTCCATCGACAAAAGTGCGGTCACATTGTGCACCTTCACCTCAGAAATCAGCGCCTGGTAGAACGTGTCATAGGCCCGCGCGTTGGCCACCACGACCTTCAGGATGTAGTCGATATCCCCCGCCAGCCGGTGCGCCTCCAGTACTTCGGGGCGGCTTTGCAACGCATTCAGGAACCGCCCCTGCCAGCCCGCATCATGCTCTGACGTGCGGATGAGAACAAAGAAACAGGCCTCAAACCCCAGTGCCTCGGCATCGAGCAGATAGGTCTGATGTTTGATCACCCCGCCATCACGCATCTTGCGAATCCGGTTCCACACCGGCGTCTTGGAACTGCCCACCGACTTGGCGATATCGTCCAGCGATTGCCCCCCGTCGCTTTGCAGTTCCAAAAGAATTTTCCGATCCAGATCGTCGAGACGGACAGCCATTCCGGTTTTTCCTCTTTTCCAGAACATTCCCGATAACTCAGCTGCAAATTAGAACATTGATCCTTATTTGCAAGCGTATATGGCGTTTTATTGGAATAATTTCCTATATATTACCTAAGAATCCTGTAACTGGAGGCGACGGCCTTGAAACATTTTCCCATCTTCGTGGCGCTGGAAGGTCGGCGTGTGGTGCTGTCAGGCGGCGGTGAGGCCGCTTTGGCGAAGCTGCGGCTGTTGCTCAAAACCGAAGCCAACCTGACCGTGTTCTCATCTGATCCCGCCACAGAGATCGAAAACTGGGCAAATGAAGGCCGTTTGCGGCTGGTGCGCCGCGCCATGGAGCCCGGCGATGCGACCTGTGCGGTGCTTTTCTATGCCGCTGACGAGGATGACGCCGAAGACGCCCGCACCTCGGCCATTGCCCGCGCGGATGGGGCGATGGTCAATATCGTCGACAATCTGGGCGACAGCGAATTTATCACCCCTGCCATCGTGGACCGTGATCCTGTGACCGTGGCGATCGGCACCGAAGGCGCGGCCCCGGTTCTGGCGCGAGCCATCAAATCCGACCTTGAGGCGCGCCTGCCTGCCACTCTGGGCCCGCTCGCACGTATCGGCAAGGCCTTCCGTAAGGCGGTTGACGTGCTGCCCATGGGCCGCAAGCGTCGCGACTTCTGGTCGGAGTATTATTTCAACGCCGGCCCACGCGCGATGGATCAGGGCGGCGAAGAGGCTGTGCAAGACGCTCTGCCCGCCTTGCTGGACAAACATCAACATGCGCAAGAGCGTGACGGTCACGTCGCCTTTGTCGGTGCTGGCCCCGGTGATCCGGAACTTCTGACGCTCAAGGCGCGCAAGGCACTGGATACGGCTGATGTGGTCATTCACGACCGTCTTGTCACCAAAGATATCCTCGAACTCGCCCGCCGCGAAGCCATCCTGATCAACGCTGGCAAAGAGGGGTTTGGCCCCTCCATGTCGCAAGATGACATCAACGCGCTCATCATCGAGCACGCTCAGACCGGTGCGCAGGTTGTACGCCTGAAAGGCGGCGATCCTACGGTCTTTGGGCGTCTGGATGAAGAAATTGAGGCCGTCATGGCAGCCGGTATCGGCTGGCATGTCGTCCCCGGCATCACCGCCGCCTCGGCCAGTGTCGCAAGCCTTGGTCAGAGCCTGACCAAGCGGGGGCGCAACTCATCTGTGCGCCTTGTCACCGGCCATGACATGAAGGGCTATGCCGATCACGACTGGGCCTCGCTGGCCCGTCCCGGAGAGGTGGCCGCTGTCTATATGGGCAAGAAATCCGCTCGCTTCATTCAGGGCCGTCTGCTGATGTATGGCGCCGACCGCACCACACCGGTGAGCATCATTGAAAACGCCAGCCGCCCGGATCAGCGCATTCTGGCGACCACGCTGTCGGGGCTGGTCAATGATCTGGACGCCTCTGACCTCAATGGCCCTGCCCTCATGCTCATCGGTCTTGCGCCCCGCGCCGCCGAAGCCGCCTTTTCGGACATTCAACAGGAGTTTGCCTGATGCCCCGCGCCTTTACCCCCAAAGTCGTCACCGCCAATGCGCTGATCGAGGGCGACGTGGTCTATCAGACCGCCGATGACCAATGGACACGTGATCTCTCCAAGGCTGAGCTGATCACCGAGGAGGGCCTGGCCAATCTACGCCTGGCTCAGGCCGAAGGTCAGCCCGAGCTGGTCGTTGGCGCGTATCTGGCCGATGCCGCCGCGTCCGAGGACGGACCTCAACCCACCCATTTTCGCGAGGAATTCCGGCGCACAGGGCCGTCGAATTACTTCCACGGCAAACAGGCGGCAACGCCGTCCCGGGCCTGACCCGGGACCTCTTGGAGCAGTCAAAAATGTATAATCATTCCGAATTCGACGCAGCCTTCGTGGCCGAACGCAACCGCCAGTTCCGTGCACAGGTTGAGCGCCGCATTGACGGCTCGCTCACTGAGGATGAATTCAAGCCGCTGCGTCTGATGAACGGCCTCTACCTGCAACTGCACGCGTACATGCTGCGGGTGGCCATCCCTTATGGCACGCTCGACAGCGCCAAGATGCGTCAGTTGGCGCTGCTGGCCGAGAAGTGGGACAAAGGCTACGGCCATTTCACTACGCGCCAGAATATTCAGTATAACTGGCCCGATCTGCGCGATGTGCCCGATATGCTCGACGCTTTGGCCGAGGTGGGCATGCACGCCATTCAGACCTCGGGCAATACGATCCGCAACGTGACGGCGGACCATTTTGCCGGCGCCGCGGCCGATGAGATTGCCGATCCGCGCCCTGTGGCAGAGCTTTTGCGCCAGTGGTCGACCGATCACCCGGAATTCCAGTTCCTGCCGCGCAAGTTCAAAATCGCCGTGACAGGTGCACCCGCTGACCGCGCGGTGACCCTGGCCCATGATATCGGCCTGCAGATCGTCGAGCGCGAGGGCGAGATCGGCTACAAGGTCATCGTTGGCGGCGGTTTGGGCCGCACGCCGATGATTGGCAAGGTCATCTCTGAGTTTGTCAGCCAGGACGATCTGCTGCCTTATGTCGAGGCGGTGGTCAGCGTCTGGAACCTGCTGGGGCGTCGCGACAACAAGTACAAATCGCGCATCAAGATCACCGTGCATGAGCATGGGATTGAGGACATCCGCGCGCGGGTCGAGGAGCGGTTCAAGGTGATCCGCCCGACTTTTAGCGGTATTGACGTGGCACTTTTTGAGGACATCAAGGCCGCCTTTGCGCCCCCTGCCTTCCGCGAGAACAGCACGGCGATCTTTGAGACGGCCTATAAAACCGATCCGATCTTCCGGTCCTGGGCGGATGTGAACCTCGCAGAGCACCGCGCGCCGGGCTATGCCATCGTGCAGATCAGCCTCAAGGCGCATGGCGCGACCCCGGGCGATGCCACAGCCGAGCAGATGCGCGTCATGGCCGATCTGGCCGAGCGCTACGGTCATGATGAGTTGCGGATCAGCCATGAGCAGAACGTGATCCTGCCGCATGTGCATAAATCCGATCTGCCAGCGATCCATGCAACCCTGAAAAAGCATGGTCTGGCCACGGCCAATATCGGGCTGATCAGCGATATCATCGCCTGCCCGGGCATGGATTACTGTGCGCTCGCCACAGCCCGGTCCATCCCGATTGCCCAAGAGATTGCCACGCGCTTTGACGCGTTGAAGCTGGAGCATGAGATTGGCGAGCTGAAGATCAAGATCTCGGGCTGCATCAACGCCTGTGGGCACCACCATGTGGGCCATATCGGCATCCTCGGCCTCGACCGTGCGGGTGTTGAGAATTACCAGATCACGCTGGGCGGAGATCACACAGAAACCGCCGCCATTGGCGACCGCACCGGTCCGGGTTTCTCTGCGGACGAGATCATTCCGGCCATCGAGCGGATCGTTGAGGCGTATCTTGACCTGCGCGATGGAGCAGATGAGAGTTTCATCGAGACCTACCTCCGTGTGGGTATGCCTCCGTTCAAAGCGGCCCTCTATGAGCAGGCCGAAGCCTATGCTGCTGAATAAGATCAACACGGATCTGCCGGTTCGGGTTGATAGCCTGAATGAGTGGTACAGGCTGCATTCGGCCACAGCCGTGCTGACACATGCGCTTGGCAACCCGGATGCGGGGAAGCTGGCGCTGGTGTCGAGTTTTGGCGCGGAGTCCGTTGTGCTCTTGCACATGGTCTCGGTCATTGATCGCAGCACACCGGTCATATTTATCGACACCGAGATGCTCTTTGCCGAAACGCTGGTCTACCAGCAGGAAGTAAGCGAACGGTTAGGTCTTAGCGATCTGCGCATCATTCGCGCCTCAAACGCGACGCTCAAGGCCGAAGACCCGGATGCCACATTACACCAGCGCAATACCGACGCCTGCTGCACCTTGCGCAAAACACAACCGCTGCAAGACGCGCTTGCAGGCTTTGATGGCTGGATCACCGGGCGCAAACGCTATCACGGCGGAGACCGCTCAGACCTTGATTTCTTCGAGGTCGAAGAGGCAACAGGTCGCATGAAGGTCAACCCGCTCGCCCATTGGACGCGGCAAGATGTGCAGACCTACATGGAAGAAAACCGGCTGCCACGTCATCCGCTGGTGGCCAAGGGCTATCCGTCGATTGGCTGCATGCCCTGCACCAGCCCTGTCAAACAAAATGAAGATATCCGCGCAGGCCGTTGGCGTGGAACAGAAAAATCAGAGTGCGGCATCCATTTCGTGGACGGGAAAGCCGTCAGAACAGGAGAAACAGCATGAGCATTATCGTATCCGACGCAGGTTTTGCACAAGACGACTGGGAGGGCGATTTCGCCGCGCTCAATGATGCGCATCCCGGTGTGGCCATTGACCTGGCTTCGTCCAATGACCCCAATGAGCTGGCCGGGCGTCTTGATGACACGCCCATGATCCGGGTGGATTTCCCCAACTTTGCTGATGGGCGCGGATTCACCATTGCGCGCCAGTTACGCCTGATGGGGTTCAAGGGCCGCCTTCGCGCCCGCGGCCATGTGATTGCGGATCAATATGCAATGGCGCGGCGTGCGGGGTTTGACGAGATTGAAATCTCCGAGGATCTGGCCAAGCGCCAACCCGAGGATCAGTGGATGTTCCGCGCCGATTGGCGCGCGCATGACTACCAAAGCCGTCTTCGGGGGGTCTCGGCAAGCGAATTTGCCGCTGAATAATCCCTTCACCTGACCTAAATCAATGTATACGAGGAGATGCCGGGGATAAAATTCCCCGGCAATTGATGCGCATGAATGAGACTGTAAAAGTGACCGAAGCCAAAGCTGTCAAAGTACCCACCCTGCCCGACGCCCAGACCGTGACAGAGGTCAAGCACTGGACGGACCGGCTCTTTTCCTTCCGCACCACGCGGCCTGCCTCCTTGCGGTTCCGCTCGGGCGAGTTCGTGATGATCGGCCTCATGCAGACGGATGAGAAGACGGGCAAGGAAAAGCCTCTTTTGCGCGCCTATTCCATCGCCTCGCCCTCCTGGGATGATGAGTTGGAATTTTATTCGATCAAGGTGCAGGACGGCCCGCTGACATCGCGTCTCCAACACATCCAGCCGGGCGACCAGATCATTCTGCGCCCCAAGCCCGTGGGCACGCTGGTGCATGACGCGCTTTTGCCGGGCAAACGGCTCTGGCTTTTTGCGACTGGCACCGGGTTTGCGCCCTTTGCCTCGCTGCTCCGCGATCCGCAAACCTACGAGGATTACGACGAGGTCATCATCACCCATACCTGCCGCGAGGTGGGTGAGCTGACTTATGGCGCGGAGCTGATTGAGAGCATCCGCAGCGATGAAATGCTTGCCGAACTGATGGGCGAAGGCTTTGCTGACAAGCTGCGCTACTACCCCACAACCACCCGCGAAGAGAGCCCCAAAATGGGTCGCATCACGGACCTCATGCGCTCGGGCGAGGTGTTTGAGGATCTCGGCGTGGCTCCTCTGGCCCCCGAAACCGACCGCGCGATGGTCTGCGGCAACATGGCGTTTAACCTTGAAATCAAGGACATGCTCGAAGAATACGGCCTGAGTGAAGGGGCCAATTCCGATCCCAAGGAATACGTCGTCGAAAAAGCGTTTCTGGATTGAAGGCCGGCGGTCGTAGCAGAATTCTTTCATCGCACAGAAGGCACCGAGGGCGCCGAGTTGTATGCAAGGTCTGCTTGGAGCGCAAAGCGGAAAGGAACCAAGAGCCGCACGAGCCTGCTCAACAGCGACCCGACCTTCAGAAGACTTAAATAAAATTCGGGCCCGACCATGCGCCAAGACACACGGTCGGACCCGAATACTTTCTTATGAGCTATCAGCCGTTACTTACAGCCCAAGCGCATCGCGAACAGCTTTGAGCGCGCTCTCAAGCAGCTCAGGATTATCCTGCGCCGCCTTAAGGCTTGTGGTCAGTCCTGTTTTCTCTAGCGCACCAAGATTTGAGCCGTCGATAAAATCGGTGACTTTATCAAGGTCAAATCCGTCCACGGTCAGAAGCTCCCTGATGCCTGGCGTTCCTTCGGCCGCGGCATCGGCTGCTGCGTCTTCGGTGTTTGTGTCCAGCGCAGCTGTTTCTGTCGCCTCTTCAGCAGCTTCCGTCGCTGTGTCTGTAGCGGCATCTGCGGCCTCTGACGCAGTATCAGCCGCTGCGTCCGCAGCCTCACTTGCTGTATCCGTTGCCGCGTCAGCAGCCTCAGCGGCTGTGTCTGTCGCAGCATCCGCAGCCTCTGCAGCGGTATCGGCTGCTGCGTCTGCCGCACCTTCGGCGGCTTCCACAGCCTCATTGGCCGTATCAGCGGCGGCATCCGTCGCGCCCTCTGCGGCCTCGGTTACGGTATCGACAGCTTCTTGGGCGGTGTCTGCGGCGGCATCCGCCACCTCACCCGCCGTGTCAGCAGCCTCTTCCGCAAGGTTTTGCGTGCCTTCTACAGCGCCTTCAACAGCTTCTTCTGTTGCCGCGGCGGCATCGCTTGCGGCTTGAGTTGCAGTGTCAACCGCACCTTCTGCTGCCTCAGTGACGGCCTGAGCTGCGTTATCTACCGCCTCACCCGCCGCATCCGCAGCACTTTCCAGTGCTTCCGGTGCGTTTACATTCTCGCTGACGTCGCTTGCGATCTCCTGCGGTGACTTGCCGGAAAACAGCATGTACCCTCCGGCAATCACAACCAGTGCCACAAGAACCCAAAGCAGGTTTTTCATAATCTTCATCCCCTTTAAATGCAGTCTGTGCGCCTCATGCGCGAACTACGGTGTCTGTAGCTCTCAGATGCGTCCAAGCTTGAAAAGGTACAAGGGGAAATTCGGCACCAATCGGCTCAGATCAGCCGATTTTGCCGCTTGAATCAGTCCCTCAGCGGCGTTAGGTTGCCACTTCAAGTCAGACGATAAGAAGGACCAAAGCCATAGCTCGCAGACCCCACAACGCGCCCCCTACGCGCGACACCGGACCGCGCATCAACGACCGCATCCGTTCCTCTGAAATCCGCCTCATCGGCGCCGATGGAGAAAATGTAGGGGTTGTGACACCCGAAAGAGCTATGGAGATGGCCGAAGACGCTGGTCTCGATCTGGTGGAGATTTCCCCGAATGCCGATCCCCCGGTCTGTAAGATCATGGATTACGGCAAGTACAAATACGAACAGCAAAAACGCGAATCCGAGGCGCGCAAAAAGCAGAAGGTCATCGAGGTCAAAGAGGTCAAGTTCCGGCCAAACACCGACACCCATGACTATGACGTGAAAATGCGCAACGTCTTTCGCTTTCTGGAAAACGGCGACAAGGTCAAAGTCACCTTGCGGTTCCGCGGTCGGGAAATGGCCCATCAGGACCTGGGCCGCGACCTTTTGAAACGCGTTGCCGAGGACATAGAGGGCGTGGGCAAGATTGAAAACATGCCCAAAATGGAAGGCCGCCAGATGATTATGATCATTGGGCCTGGCGCCAAGTAACCTCAAGTTTTTGAACTAATTGTAAAAAAGCGGTCGGATGTCACTCGGCCGCTTTTTTTATTGTGAACACTCATTGATTGGATCGTGGTCTTTGCTATCGTTTCACAAAGCTTTCGAAGACAAACACGCGCCGGATCATCACGCTCCGGCAAAAGAATAAACAACCTGCAGCTCAAAAATCGGCTGCATATGTCTTGTGAAGCAAAGAAGAGACGAACAAACGTCCACAGCGGGGGAAACAACATGGCGCGAGGACGCAAAGCCCTTTGGGCTGGAGCTATATGCTGCTTGGCGACAGCAGCCAGCGCGGAACGGGCCAGCGACGGCCAGCTCAATCTCTATTATTGGCAAGCGCCATCGATTTTGAACCCATACCTTTCAGGCGGCTCCAAGGATATCGAAGCCGCCAGCCTGATCCTGGAACCTTTGGTGCGGTATGATGAAACCGGTGCGATGGTGCCCTGGCTTGTGGATGACATCCCATCGTTGGAGAATGGTGGTGTGTCCGGAGATCTGACCTCTGTGACCTGGCGTCTCAGCGAAGGCCTTTTGTGGTCAGATGGAAGCCCCCTGACCTCTGAAGACATCAAATTCACATGGGAATACTGCACAGCCGAAGGCGGAGGATGTGCCCAGTTTGAGAAATTCGGTGGCATTGCCGAGATTGAGACGCCTGATGCCCTGACCGCGGTGGTGCGTTTTGACGGGCCCAAGCCTTTTCCTTATTCGGCCTTTGTCGGCGGCTTGGCTCCGATCCTGCAAAAGGCGCAATTTGCCGAGTGTCTTGGCCCCCGTGCGCCGGAATGCAGCGCCGAAAACTTCGCACCGATTGGCACAGGCCCCTTTGTGGTTGACGGTTTCCGCCCCAATGATGTGGTGCAGCTCTCGGCCAATCCCCTTTACCGCGACCCGGCCAAACCTGCCTTTGGCAATGTCCTGATCAAGGGCGGCGGTGATGCCAGCACTGCAGGGCGTGCGGTGCTGGAAACCGGCGAGTTTGACTATGGCTGGAACCTGCAACTGGCCCCGGAGGTTCTGACGCGCATGGAAGCTGCCGGAAAGGGTCAGGTGGTGTCTGCTTTTGGCACGGTAGTGGAACGGATCGTGCTGAACCTCACGGCCCCCTCTGCGACGCTTGGTGAAGAGCGCTCGACAATTGCCCACCCACATCCGTTTCTCACCGACCCGGCAGTGCGCGAGGCCCTAAGCCTTGCCATTGACCGCCAGCTTCTGGTCGAGATCGGTTACGGAAGCGCTGGCCGCGTCACTTGCAACGTCCTGCCCGCCCCCGCGCTCTATGTCTCCACAGCCAATGACGCCTGCAAGACCCAGGACATTGCAGCCGCTCAGGCATTGTTGGATGCAGCAGGCTGGACCGACAGCGATGCAGATGGCGTTCGGGACAAAGACGGCGTCGCATTGCGGCTTCAATTTCAAACCTCGACCAATAGCGTCCGGCAGGACTTCCAGGTTCTGATCAAGCAATGGTGGGCCGAGATTGGTATCGACACGCAGTTGCGCAACATTGATGCCAGCGTCTTTTTCGGCGGCGATCCGGGAAGTCCGGACACGTTTCAGAAATTCTTTGCCGATGTGCAGATGTTTGCCGGAAGCTTCGATGGCACCGATCCCGAGGCGTATATGTCAAGCTGGCGCTGCGACAAGATCCCGTCACCAGACAACCAATGGCAAGGCAGCAATATCTCGCGCTTTTGCGACGCCGCGTATGACTCTCTGGCTGATACGCTGCGCAGAACCGGCGCAATGGACGAGCGTGCCGCCCTTGCAAAGGCCATGAACGATGCTCTGGTCGGCGCCTTTGTCCTGCTGCCGCTTGTGGATCGCGGTCGTGTCTCCGCCCATGCCAATTCCCTGGGCGGTGTGCGGATCAACACCTGGGATACAGAGCTTTGGAACGCCGCCGATTGGGTGCGCAAGCACGGCAACTGAATGCACATGGCGTGCGGAATTGTTGAATGCTGAGCTATACGCTGCGTCGGCTCATCCTGGCAGTGCCCACACTGCTGTTTATCGCCTTGGTCATCTTTCTGTTGTTGGAGCTGGCGCCGGGTGATCCCATGGCACAGGTGCCACTCACCGTGCCTCCCGAGGTCAAGGCGCAGATGCGCGAGGCCCTGGGTCTTGGCGAGGCGATGCACATCCGCTTTATCAAATGGCTGGTGCAGTTCTTCTGGATCGAGCCACAGGTCTTCATGGATCATATGTTCGGCACATCCCTGTCCGAGGGCAAGCTGCGCGTGCTCAGTTGGCAGCATCGCGGCCCGGTCATGGATGTGGTGGCAGAGCGCCTGCCGCAGACGCTCTGGGTCGTGGGCACCGCCTATGTCGTGGGCATTCTCATCGCCCTTCCCATCGGGATATACTCGGCCTACCGCCAGTACTCGGTGTTTGATCAGGCCGGCACATTTGTCACCATGATCGGCTATTCGATCCCGCCCTTTTTCAGCGGTCCGCTTGTGATAGCACTCTTCTCAGTACAATTGGGCTGGTTCGACTTTGTCTATGACACCACCCATGAGGTCACCGACTGGGCCAGCTTCAAAGTGCAACTGAGCCAAATGGTCTTGCCGGTGATGGTTTTGTCCCTGCAGACGACAGCCCAGATCAGCCGCTACATGCGCGCCGCTATGCTGGACAATCTGAACCAGGATTATGTGCGCACGGCGCGCGCAAAGGGCCTCTCTGAGGTGGTGGTGGTTCTGGTGCATGTGCTGCGCAACTCGATGATTCCGGTGGTCACGGTCATCGCCCTTGGCCTGCCTGCGGTCTTTGGCGGCGCGATCATCACCGAACAGGTGTTTTCCATCAACGGCATCGGCGCCCAGTTGATAGACGCGATCCGTGCCAATGACCTGCCAACTGTGCACACGCTGACCTTCATCTTTGCCGTGCTGATCGTGTTGGCCAACCTGCTTGCGGATGTCCTCTACGGACTGCTTGATCCGAGGATTCGCTATGACTGATCACCCAGCGCGCACAACCGGCCTGTGGCGTGGTGTCTGGCACGCCTTTGCGCAGCATCGCGGTGCGCTTCTGGGCGCCGTTGTATTTGGCCTCATCATCCTGACGGTTTATCTCGGCCCATTCCTCTGGACGCTTGACCCCGGTTTCGCCGATATCCGCGCCCGCAACCAGGGCCCAAGCTGGGCGCATCCTTTTGGCACCGACAATCTGGGCCGCGACACGCTGGCGCGGGTCATGGCAGGCGGACAAATTTCCATCGCAGTCGGCCTGGCGGCCATGGCGCTTTCTATCGGCCTGGGCAGTCTCATCGGCGTGCTGGCCGGCATGTTCCGCCTACTCGATGGCCCGCTCATGCGGCTCACAGACCTCTTTTTGTCGTTGCCTCTCCTGCCTCTGCTGCTGGTCATGATGCTGCTCTTCAACGAAAGCCTCACAAGCCTTCTTGGCCCGGAAACCGGCACGTTCATCCTCATCGTCGGCGCTATTGGCCTGACAAGCTGGATGCCCACGGCACGGATCGTGCGCGGCGATGTCCTTGCCCTGAAAGAACGCGAATTCGTGCTGGCTGCGCGCTCCATCGGTACGTCGCCGGCAAAATTGATAACCCGCCATATCCTGCCTAATGTGCTCTCTCCGATACTGGTCTCAGCCACACTGGGCATTGCCACGGCGATCATCACCGAAAGCGCGCTTAGCTTTCTCGGTTTCGGCTTCCCACCGGACTTCGCCACCTGGGGTCAACTTCTCAAAGACGCGACCGTTTACCTGCAGGATTACCCCGAACGCGTGATCTGGCCAGGGCTGGCCATTTCCCTGACGGTGCTGAGCGTGAACTACATGGGCGACGGGCTGCGCGACGCGCTCGACCCGCGTGCCCGGCGATAAAGGTGGGATGCCTCCGGCGGGGATATTTTCAGCAAAGAGAAAGGCGGGCGCGCGACTGGTCTTTCTTCTTGCCAGAAATATCCCGGGGGTTTGGGGGCTGGCCCCCAAGTTTACCTGCGTTTGGGGGCTGGCCCCCGATAAGAACCCACTGCCCCTTTACACCGGCATTCGTTGCTCGACCACTTCGGCCCACCAGCTGCAGCCAAAAGGGATGGCGTCATCGCTGAAATTGTATTCCGGGTGATGCACCGGGGCAGTTTGCCCATTGCCCATCAAGATATACGCGCCGGGACGTTCCTCCAGCATAAAGGCGAAATCCTCGCCGCCCATGACGAGCGGCGCGTCCTCGCATTGCCCGGTCACTTGTCGCGCAGCGTGGGCGGCAAACTCGGTCTGTTCGGCGTGGTTGGCCATCACCGGATAGTTGCGCTCATACTCCAATGTGATCGTCCCACCAAAGGCCTCGCCGATGTTCTCACACAGCGCGCGCATGCGCTTTTCAGTCAGATCGCGGATGGCCGGGCTGAGCGTGCGCACTGTGCCCATCAGCGTGACCTGTGACGGAATGACATTGAACGTCTTCGAGGAAGTCTCCATCGACGTCACGGAGACCACGGCATTCTCAATCGGATCAGCGTTGCGGCTCACGATGGTCTGCAGCGCACTCACCAACTGGGCCGTCATCACCACGGGGTCTATGGTTTCATGCGGCTTGGCGGCGTGCCCGCCTTTGCCGTCCACAACGATGTCAAACTTGTCGGTCGCGGCAAAAAACGGTCCGGGGCGAATGGCAAACGTCCCCTCCGGCACGCCGGGCCAGTTGTGCATGCCGTAAACTTCCTGAATGCCGAACCGGTCCATCAGCCCGTCTTCGCACATCTCGCGCCCGCCGCCGCCGCCCTCTTCAGCAGGTTGAAAGATCACCACAGCCGTGCCGTTGAAATTTCGCGTCTCCGCCAGATATTTCGCAGCCCCCAAAAGCATCGCGGTGTGCCCGTCATGCCCGCAGGCATGCATCTTGCCGTCGGTCTTGGACGCATAGTCCAGCCCGGTCTGCTCATGTATCGGCAGTGCGTCCATATCGGCACGCAGGCCAATAACCTTGCCCGATCCGTTTTCGCGCCCCTTGATCACGCCCACAACGCCGGTGCGGCCAATGCCGGTCACCACCTCGTCACAGCCAAAGTCTTTGAGCTTTTCCTCGACCAAAGCGCTGGTGCGATGCGTGTCAAACATCAATTCAGGGTTAGCATGAATATCCCGTCGCCAGGCGGTGATTTCATCCTGCAGGTCGGCAAAGCGGTTTTTCACGGGCATGGGGCGTCCTTTCAGTCATATCCGCTGTCAGAGATCAGCACATGATGGCCCGGCGTCACCTCTTCGTAAATCGAAGGGCCGGGATCTTGTCCGATCTTATGTATAGGTGAGGGAATAGGTTTGAAATTCAACTCATCATCTTTGATGCGCTGCTTGGGATTCGGGACCGGCACAGCGCTCAGCAAGGCTTTGGTATAGCTATGACGAGGATCGCGCAGCACCGCGTCGCGGGGTCCACGCTCAACAATGCGCCCCAGATACATAACCGCAATCTCATGGCTCATCTGGTCCACAACGGCCATGTCATGACTGATGAAGAGATAAGACAGCCCCAAATCCGCCTGCAAGTCCCGCAACAGGCTCAGGACCTCGGCCTGCACACTGACATCCAGCGCGCTGACGGCCTCATCCGCCACAATCAGCTTGGGGCTCAACGCCAACGCGCGCGCAATCGCGACCCGTTGACGTTGCCCTCCGGAAAGCTCATGCGGATAGCGGTGCAAAAGACCCTGCGGCAGGTGCACCCGGTCACACAGCGCCGCAACGCGGGCCTCAATATCGTGACGTGGCATGGGCGCGTAGTTCCACAGCGGCTCGGCCACCTGATCGGCCACGCGGCGCTGCGGGTTGAGGCTGGCGTAGGGGTCTTGAAAAATCATCTGCATGCCCGACCGCGCCGCGCGCAGGCCCTGAGGATCCAACCCCAGAATATCTTGCCCGTCGAAAAGCACCGCACCGGATGTCGGCTCCAACAGCCTCAAGATGGACCGACCCACAGTCGATTTCCCACTGCCCGACTCGCCGACCAGCGACAATGTGCGGCCCGGTAGCAACGAGAAAGACACGTCCTTGACCGCGTGCAGCTCAGCCACCGTGCGACGCAGCATGCCCCCCTTTACTGCAAAGCATGTGTTGAGGTTTTTGACCTCAAGCAGCGGCGGAGCTTTATCCGACACGTCAGAGACAATGCTGCCCTGCCCCAGACGTGGCACAGCCTTGAGCAGCGCCTTGGTGTAGGTTGCCTTTGGGCGCTCAAAGATATCGTTGACCGGGCCTTCTTCCACCTTGCGCCCCTCGTGCATGACCACCACACGGTCCGCCACTTGGGCCACCACGGCCATGTCATGCGTGATAAACAGAACCGCCGCGGCGGTTTCAGTCTTCAACCGGTTGATCAGCGCCAGGATCTCGGCCTGCGTCGTCACATCAAGCGCCGTGGTCGGCTCATCCGCGATGAGCAGCTTGGGCCGACAGGCCAATGCCATGGCAATCACAACACGCTGCCGCATCCCGCCCGAAAGCTCATGCGGATATTGCCGCAGACGCCGCTTCGGTTCTGGCAATCGCACTTGGCGCAACCAGTTCAGCGCTCGGTCACGCGCGGCTTTGCGGCTTAGCCCTTCATGCTTCCGCAAACCTTCTGTGAGTTGTCGCTCCACTGTAAATACCGGATTAAGCGCGGTCATCGGCTCCTGAAAGATCATCGCTATGTCGTTGCCGCGCAGATGGCGCATGGTGTCAGCAGTGGCTTGCGTCAGGTCCTGTGCTGTGCCTTCGGCCTCAAACAGTACACGCCCACCTGTGATCTCTCCGCCGCCAAACTCGACCAGTCGCATCAGCGAGAGGGCCGAGACCGATTTGCCTGAGCCGGATTCACCGACGATGCAGAGCGTCTCGCCCGGGAACACATCAAAAGAGACATCCTCCACCCCCGCGACCACACCCTGCCGTGTCGCAAAGCGCACTTGCAGGTTTTCGATCTTGGCAAGAGGACGGTCGAGCATGAGGGCCTGTGGCTCCGCTATGGATGCATCAGACGCTAGTGCTGCTGCCGTCTGACGTCAAACAAGGCATGCTGCTCTATTTGGCTGGCAGAAACCGCGTGACCCCAACAGACGCCGCCCTTGCCAGATCTGCATCGAGCGACATCGGAATATACTCCCCCCGCCGCCAGAGTTGCGACAGGTCATCGTAATGTCGGCTCAGGAAATGCCCCGACTGGCCGGTGGAAATGATGAACACGCTGCTGTCAGGATCCGCGAAGTCATAGACCCCGCGATAGGCGGCCCCATGCACGTTGTGGAACGGCTCGGGCTCTGTTCCCGCCGTGCGCCCGCGTAAGAGCGTGTTGTCGCCGCCGGAGGTGGACTGGCGAATGTTCACGAAATAGCGCAGCACCGGGATATCTCCCAACACTTGATGATCATGTGTGGCCTGATGCGCATCGCCCCAGCGCAGGCTTTCCAACGCGGTGCCATAGCGCTCATCAATCCACACGAGCGCATCATCCAGCGCCAGTCGCGCAATATCAGTGCAGGTTTCGGTGATGGTTGACTGCCGCACATCACACCAGGCCGACGCGCCGTCAATATCGCGGTAGACACGCTCGATGAAAACCGGATCAGGATGGGTAAATTCTTCTGCCAGAGGCCCCATGTCATCCTCGATGAGCCGCTCCTGCAGCGCGCGCAACCAGGCTGCATAAATCAGCGGCTCCGGCAGATGCTCGTTCATCTCGCCGTTCCAGCGCTGCAACAGGTCCAAAGCGCGCTGGCGCTGACGCTCCGGCGTGCCATCGGGCGCGGCCTCTCCCGTAAACCACAGATCCTTGCCAATCAGGGGCAAGAGCGACCGGGCCGTAAAGCTGACCGTGTCAAGCTGTGCCTCGATAAAGCTGTCTCGCGTGTGCACTTGCCGCGTCTGCATCAACCGCCGCCAGCGCAGGACACGCTGCGTGTCACCCCAGACATGGCTCACATGCTGTGGGAAGGGCCGGTCCACGGTTTTGTTGTTGGTATTGCCCAACAGCCCTCCGGCGGGGGCCACAAACTCCGGATTGGCCGAATAGGCATTTATCCCCTGCCAGCGGTTCTCGTCGATCCATCCCCGGCTGGGCATACGCCCCTGGCTTTCGTGGGCGGCATTGCGGCGTGGCATCGCCCCCACGGTTTTCATCGCAATCATGTTGCGGTCCACCACGGTCAGGTTCTGCGACGGGGCCACGTATAGCTCACCCGCGGCCAGCGCCTCGCGCACCGATTGCGATCGCATCAGAGCGTAGGCTGCGCTCATCGTCGTGTCGCGGTCTGACAGCGCCGTCCAGGCCAGCGAGGCGACATGCCCAGCAGGTGTCACTTCGGCGAGGTTGTAGTGCGAGCCGGGGAGGACCGGGCCATTCTCGGTCCAACGCAAGGTCATGGTGACCGGCGTGGTGTCTTTGATGCGGATGATCGAGCTTTCGGTGCGAAACGGCTTGTACCCGTCGGGTGTCAAGTATTCCTGCGGGTTCTCGGGATTGAGTTTTTCGACATAAAGATCCTGATCATCCAGATAGGATGACGTGATCCCCCAGCCCAGCGTGTCCGAGCGCCCGGTCATCACAATCGGAATGCCCGGGATTGTGCCGCCTATAACCCCACCCGTCTCAAGCTCAAGCCGGGCCAGATACCACATCGCCGGAGCGGTAAAGCCGAGATGCGGATCGTTGGCCAGTAGCGTCGCGCCAGCCGCAGAGCGTTTTGGCGCTGCCGCCCAGACATTGGAGGCTCCTGCATGGGCGCGCTTTTGGAACGGTGACAAGGGATGGTCTGGAATGCCTGTTCCCGTAGCTTGCGCAGAACTTTGCCCCTGTGGGAACAGCGACGCATAGTCCGGCAGCGCCGCGATGCCATTGCCCGGGGCCAACGGCATGATGTCGTTCAGTCGCGCGACGTTGTTCAGCGCCAGCGAACTGCGCGCGTAAAGCACTTCTTCTTCCAGATGCGAGGACAGCTGCACCGAGAGAAGTTTCAGAATGGCCAGCGAATCCGCAGGCTGCCAGGGTGAAATTGGCGAATTGATAAAGAACAATTCCGGCGCGCCGCGCCCCAAAGCAAAGGCGTTGATTTCGCTCAGCCGCGCGTTGATCCCCGCCGAGTAAGCGGCCAGTGCGGCCTGGGTCTGGCTGTCCTGCGCCGCGACAGAGTCTTTGGCCAGCGCATACAAATCAAACCGGCGCATCAGCTTGTCGATCTCAATCGTGCGCACACCAAGCACTTCTGACAACCGCCCCTGCGCAGTCCGGCGCAGCATCACCATCTGCCACAGCCGGTCCTGCGCATGGGCATAGCCCAGTCCAAAAAACGTGTCGGTGTCCTGTTGCCCGAAAACATGCGGTACATTGGAATTGTCGCGCACGATATCCATCGGCTGCGCCACACCATCCGTGGCGAGTGTTTTCTGATAATCCGGCAGTGACCGCGACAGCAAATAATAGCTGATCAGCACAGCCGCCACGCCCAGAAGGATCATCCCTCCGGCGATCCGGATCAGCCACACAAAAACTTGCGCCATGCCTGCCTCGAATTACCTTGCATCTTGGGTCGGGATAGTCAGAAATCCCGCCCATGACAATGACCGCCTTAAGGCGCAAAGGGAGAATATCATGGCAAAGCTGGCATTTCTGGGCGTGGGCGTAATGGGATACCCGATGGCAGGGCACCTAAAAGCCGCTGGTCATGATGTATGCGTCTACAACCGAACCTTTGCCAAGGCCGAGGCGTGGGTGGCGCAGCATGGCGGACGCGCGGCCAAAACGCCTCGCGAGGCGGCTGAAGGGGCCGAGTTTGTCATGGCCTGCGTAGGCAATGACGACGATCTGCGCGGCGTGTGCCTTGGCAATGACGGTGCCTTCGCAGGCATGTCTAAAGGCGCAATCTTTGTGGATCACACCACCGTTTCGGACATCGTTACACATGAGCTTTGTGCAGTCGCCAAGGATCACGGCCTCAACTTTGTCGACGCGCCGATTTCAGGCGGTCAGGCGGGGGCGGAAAATGCGCAGCTCGGCATCATGTGCGGCGGCGATCAGGACGCCTATGATGCCGCGGAGCCGGTGATGAATGTCTATGCCAAGCTCTGCAAACGCATTGGCGAGAGCGGCGCAGGCCAGGTGACCAAGATGTGCAACCAGATTGCTATTGCCGGGCTGCTTCAGGGCCTGTCAGAGGCGCTGCATTTTGCGGAAAAAGCCGGGCTTGATGGGCGGTCCGTGGTCGAGGTGATCAGCCAGGGCGCAGCAGGAAGCTGGCAGATGTCCAACCGCTACGAGACGATGCTTGACGATCACTTTGAACACGGGTTTGCCGTCGACTGGATGCGCAAGGACCTTGATATCTGCCTCACCAGCGCCGACAAAAATGGCGCCTCCCTGCCCGTCACAGCGCTTGTCGATCAGTTCTACAAGGACGTGCAGAAAATGGGCGGCGGGCGTTGGGATACCTCGAGCCTGTTCAAACGACTGCGCAAAATGGGCTAAGCGACGCCCGACCCAAAAGCTTTCAAAAAGCTTTTGGGAATTCCTTTCAGAAAGGAATTCCCACCCCGTTTGGGCAAGATTGCCCATGCGTACGGACCCATCTCTCCTCTACAATTATGTATACACAGCGCGCCCATGCTTTGGGTGCGGCATAATTTTCAGCGTGGGAGGAAAAAATGAAACAGGTTTTGGCCACAGCGTTCTGCATGGCGCTTGCCAGCACAGCACAGGCTGGAGGAACATACGACTCAACCGGTACTGTAGTTGGCCAATCCACCAGCACCATTCACGCGCTGGAGGATGGCCATCTGGTGCTTGAACTGCGTTCGACCCATGACGCATTCCAAATGCAGGCGGCCGACCACCCCTTTTCGGGCATGAGCGGATCCTGCACGGGTGCAGCAGAAATTCGCGGCGCATCTGCGTCCGGTGGCGGCATGTGCGTCTACAACAGTGCAGATGGCAGTATGGCTGCCAATCGCTGGTCTGTGACCGCATTGGGGGTCGATGGCGCATTTGAAGGGCGTTGGGTCATGGTCGCGGGCACTGGCAAGATGGAAGGGCTGACCGGGGGCGGAACCTATCGCAGCCTGACCAATCCGGAGACCGGCGCACAACAAATCACACTCACGGGCGCAATCACGAAACCCTGATCCCGGGCGCAATTTCAGCCCAACTCACATTTAAAAGGATTCACATATGTTTGCGCGTGTTACGCATTTTCAGATGAAACCCGACATGGTCCAGGACGCAATTGCGCGGCTCGACCAGATGAAACCGGCCATCATGAACCTGCCGGGGCTGCATCAGTTCATCAATACCATCAACCAAGACGGCAGCGGATGTATGGTTGCGTTGGTGGAAAGCAAGGAAGTCTCAGACGCCAATGAAGACGCCGTGGCGCAGCTTTGGTCGCAATTTGCCGATCACCTCACCGCGCCTCCCGAGGCCTCTGGCTTTGATGTTGTGGCCAACTGGTCTGCGTGACCAAGCCAAGGACCTGAAACGCGCCCGCTCTCTCCTCCAAATTGATCGGGCGTGTGGGGGCGGTGTTCAATTGCGAAGCTCAAACATGTGTTTGTCTTCCACGTTGAAGATCGCCCCAACCGTTTTGAACACAGACAGGGCATCGTTCAGCGATTGCGCCGAATTCACACCCACCTTTTCGTAGACTGCCTGAATCTGGTTGCGAACAGTCTTTTCCGCCCTCCCCGTCGCTGCTGCAATCTCGGACGGGCTTTGTCCCGCAACCACAGCGCTACAAATTTCTGCCTCGCGTTGCGTCAGCTCAAACACATCCCGCAGGAGCCCTGTGTTCACCGGCTCATCACCGAGACTTCCCACGAAGATCGCATAGAGCCGGCGCGCATCATAAAGATCCTGATCCGCCTCACCTGCATCCGCCATCGAGGGATGAAACGGCGCAATGCAAAGCGACACCGGCCCGTCATCCTCCTCCAGCCGCAGACCAGCAGGCACATTATTTTGCGCAAGACCTTCAATCTGGCGGTAGACCGCGCTGGTGTTTCTTGGATCGCTCAGCATCAGCTGACCCGATGCATTGGTACGAAACAGGGCGTCCCGGTCCAACAGCCGCTGCCCGGCCGCATTGGAAAAGACCAGCCGCGCCTCGCGATCCGTGACCAGCATCGGCAAAACGATGGCGTCCAGAAAGCCCTGAAATGTCTCGGAGGCTTCCTTGGCCATGCGCAAAGCCCGTGCAATGCGGGTGGCCCGCACCACATGAGGTGAGATCAGTTCAAACACCTGTTTGAGCGCCTCGGGATCAGGGGTGTCATTGCTTTTCTCATTCTCGAAAAAGATGAACACCGCCTCGCGAAGCCCGCTCTGAGCAAATTTCAGCGACACCCAATGGCCAATTCCGGCCGGTTCCAAAACGGTCTTGTACGAAATTGAGGAGCGGTATTCCTCGTCCGTAAAAATCTCGCGCGAGTAGTAGACATCCCCAATCTGCGGATCGATGCGCTTCAAAAGCTCTCGGCGCTGGTCGTTCTGATCCTCCCCGATGCCGTGTACTTTGCCGTCTTTGGTGTGCTTGTCATAGACCTCTTGTGAGGCGGTGTTGAACCCATCAGGGTTATACATCCCGATGAATTTTTCGCCTTCCTGGGTGTAGACAGCCCCCATGAACCCTTTGAATTTCTGGTTGAGGACGATCAAAAGCTGTTGCCACTGCTTCGGCTCCAGCGCCGAGTCGTACACCACCCCAATTAAATCGCTCAGTTCCTGAAGTTCAGACCGCGTCTGCTCCATCTGCGTTACCCTACGTCACCCACGGCAGGCAGACTGCGTCGAAGCCGCGAAAAAAGCAACGTTTTCGCAGTTTGGAAAAGTCAGAGCCTTGGAAATCACGCCAATACGTGTTCCGTCACCGGTCGATTTCGCGCGTGTTCCTTACAGGCGCCCTGTCGGATGACGCCCACCCTCCGCCAAAGCCGAACTGTGTGGCGGCGGCCTCCCTGAGGTCGGGTGTGCTGCGCAACAGCTCGGCCACACCACGCGCAATCACCCGGCGTGTGGAGGCTGGTGCATGGGTGTGCTGAAGAGCAAGAGCCTCAAGAAGCCTGAGACGGGTGTCCAAAGTCAACGCCTCACCCTCTGTTATGCGATCCAGTATCGCCTGTGCCGCGGTTTTCCCTTCCAGCTCGATCCAAGCGGTCGCATAGGCCCCGAGATAGGGCAAATCCCGCGCAATCGCCGCGTCGAGCTCTTTTGACATGTATGGCCCGAATTCAGGATCTTGCGACAGCCCCGCTAACAAAATGCGAATAGGCAACAGGTCACTGTCCCCTGATTTCAGGTCCTGCTTCAGAGTCGGGATCTGCGGCAGACGCGCGGCGCGCAGAGCCCCGTAGGGCGCACGATCCAACTCTTGTAATGCCAGTCGGCGCAGGTCTGGGTTGGGGTCGTTGAGATAGCTTGAGAACATCGACAGCCTTTCGGCATCCGCACCGAAGGACCATTCGATCTGATGCTCCACAACATGGTCAATCACGCCTCGAAACCTGTCATCCAGAACCGCAAGCTCCAGCCACGATCCATAGGCCCCGTCCCGCGCCAGCAGAACCGTTTGAGTGGTCTGCTCAGACAGCCGCGCGCGTGTCGCGGGGCTTACCCCCACGGGAACGCTGGCGGTATCAGGGCCCAAGAGCGCCTTTATCGGTTTGTACCTGGAGGGATCAGCCGGGTCAGGCCGCGCGACCACGATATGTTCTGTGGCCAGCAGGATATCCACCAGAGTCGGGTCCGGGACATAGCCGTGAAACGCGCAAGCCTCTGCGCTTTGCCCGGCGGCCAGGCTGATCATGCCGCCAAGAAGCCATGCTGTGATACCTGTTCGTCTCATGCGTGTTCACCACCTCATCCGCGGCGCAAAGACCCGCTTTCGCGGCCTGCGCCTATGCGTCATGATTAGCATATATCCATACCTGGTGGCCTGTCACATTTGGGTGTGCACTGTCATTTCAGCGGCGGGTATTCGCGCCTCAAAGCCCAAGCCTGTCACGCATAAAGGCCAGAGCCACCGACAGGCCATCAGGCGCGATGCCATGACCGGTGCCCTTCATGATATGCGCATAAACATCAGTCCATCCAGCCCCCTGCAGAGCCTCAGCAGCTTCAGGCAAGGATTGCGGCGGCACCACGTCATCGGCATCGCCATGCACCAAAAGCACCGGCGGTCGGCTTACGACTTCATCCACCAGCAGTTCAGGTTGCAACAATCGGCCTGAAAAGGCCACGATCCCTGCCACCGGATCCTCCCGGCGCGGAGCCACATGCAAGGCCATCATCGTGCCTTGGGAAAAGCCAAACAGCACGACTTGCTCAGGCAAAACGTCTTCATCCACCATAAGTGCATCGAGAAAGGCGTCCACGTCCGCGGCAGATGCCCGAAACGCGGTCTCCGCCGCATCTTCGCTGGAGCCATCAATCCAAGGTATGGGCGACCATTGAAATCCGAACGGAGCACCAGGAATCGTTTCCGGCGCATCGGGGGCGACGAACAGCGTATCAGGCAGGTGTTCTCCCAACGGGTCTGCAAGCCCCAAAAGATCCGCCCCATTGGCCCCGTAGCCATGCAAAAACACCACAACCGACCGGGTTGTCCCGGAAAGCGGCTCTTTGCGACCTGCATTCAAAACACGTGTCATGGGGGCCCTTCCTTCGTTTGTATGCGACGGGTGTAGGGGGTCAGCGAGAGAGGTTCAACTGTTAGTCTATGGCTCAAACGACTGCATGCACCGTTCTTTCCGCGTGGATTTGCAATGCCAAAAACGCTTCTCGAACCAGCTATAGTGTTGCCAGCTTCTTTGTCAGATCAGCGCCCGTTCCTGTGATATCCCCGAAAGGACATTCATCTCGTATCAAAGCAGGGCCCGGGCTTCGACACGCTTTCCAATGTACAGTTGCGTAAGCCCTTCGGCTTTTTCCCGCCGCTCGGTTTGATCCAAGTAGTCTTCGACGAGAGCGCTATCGAACGCCTTGCGCAGACGTTCCAGCTGTTCGGCAATGGCGTGACGTACATCATCATCTGTGCCGGCCGCACCTGCTGCAGAATTGCACAACAAACAACCGCGTGTTTCATCAGACGGGACCATGTCAAAAAAGCGCTTGATGCGGTCCTGACCTGTATCGCCGGACCGGGTCAGCACATCAATTCCGGGATCAACGAATTTTGTCACATAGAGCGCAAGCGCCTTGAGAAACAGTTTTTTCTTCGACCCGAATTCCTGGTATAAAGACCCTCGTTGAATGCCCATGGCGCTTTGCAAGTCTGACAAGCTCGCCAAATCATATCCAGCCCGCCAGAAAACATGCATGGCCGCGTCAAGTGCGACGTCTGGGTCAAATGAATACGGGCGTGCCATGGTTTCGTACTTTTACAATCTCTGCTTAGTCTGGCTTAGGTCAGCGCTTCGTCTTGCGTATCCTATAATCCATGTTGACCAAGCGATCAACAATTCACAAAATCGTGTTCGGCCCATCGAGTTGTTGACCGTTTGGTCATTTTAGTCTTATATGACATTCGCAACGTGCTTCCCAAGCATTCGCACCAAAAACATGACCCGCTAAAAATGGAGATATACTCATGAAAAAGACATTGATTGCATTTGGCCTCGCCCTTTCATTTGCCGCATCCAGCCCCGCGGTCGCCTATGACATCACCTCAACCGCACCGGTTAACGTCAGTGCTGCCAAGATCGCGCTGAAAAGCCATGACCCCGTCGCCTACTTCACTGTGGGCAAGCCCGTTCTGGGCAGCGAGAAATACTCCGCCGAGCACGAAGGCGCCATCTATCGCTTTTCATCTGCGGAAAACATGGAAACATTCAAAGCAGACCCTGCCAAATATGCCCCTCAACATGGCGGTTTCTGCCGCATGGGTGCAGCACTCGGCAAGAAGCTTGATGGCGACCCAACATTGTTCCGCGTCGATGACGGCAAGCTGTCTGTCTACTCCTATCCTGCGGCTTTGGAAGGATATAGCAAGGATGTGTCCGGCAACGGCGCAAACGCGGATGCCAACTGGCCCGAGATCAAGAACAAAGCTCCTAAAGATCTCTGAACAAAAGAGACGTGATGCGGGTTATGCCGCATGACCTCTAAGCCTGAAGCGGTTCGTCTCAGTCCGAGCAATCGCTTCAGGACACCAAAGCCCTGATCTGGCGTCAGATACCCTCTCGGTTCTTGACCACCCGGTAGAACGCCCAAAGCTGCCGAGCTGCCACTGATCTCCAAGGCGACCAGGCCTGAGCCATGTCCCGCAGAGCTCTCTCCTTGGGACGCTCTGGCAAATTGTAAAGCACCCGTGCCGCCTCTTGCAGGGCCAGGTCCCCCGGCGCAAAGATATCTGCACGGCCAAGCGAGAACATGGCGTAGATCTCTGCGGTCCACACACCGATCCCGGGCACATCTGTCAATGTTGCAATCACCTCCGGCGTCGGCGCGTCTCTCAAGGCGCGATAGTCAATCCCTGCCTGCGAGAGCGCGCGGGCATATCGGATTTTCTGACGGCTGAGGCCCACGGCGCGCAGAGCGTCATCGCTGGCCCACATGATCTTGCGTGGCCCTGTCAGGCCCGCGTCTTTCATACGTCCCCAGATGGCCTGCGCCGAAGCCACGCTCACCTGTTGGCTGACAATCGCACTGAGAAGCTCGGCAAACCCATCCGGTTTACGCCGCAGCGGCAATGCCCCGGTCTGAGCATAGGCATAGGCCATGCGAGGGCAGATTTTACATAGTTCCTGAACCCCCTCTTCCACATCGTCGGATGTCTCGATAATGCGGTCTTTCATAGGGTTTGCACCCATGCCAACGCCTCTTCGGTGGTTGTCACGCGTTTGGCGTCGGGCTGCACCGGACGATTGAGCATGATCACCCGAATGCCCAGATGGCGTGCCGCTTCAAGTTTGGTGCGGGGAATGTTGCCCCCGGCGTTTTTGACGATCAGAAATTCGACCCCCAACTCCTTGAAAAGAGTGACTTCATCGTCAAAGGAAAACGGCGGACGACCGATGCAGTATCGTCCATTGGGAAAGGGAAACGGACCATCCGGTGGATCAATCTGGCGGCAGATGAGCCTGCAGTTCGCCAGGTTCTCAAATCGCAACAAGGTTTGCCGCCCGGTGGCCAGGAAAACGGTGGACCCATCCGGAATATGCGCTGCCGCCTCTTCCTCGCGGTCCAGACAAATCCAGTCGTCTCCGGACTGTGGCGTCCATGCCGGGCGCAGGAGCTGACAATAGGGTATGTTCTGCGCGCGACAGATACGTTCAGACCGGTGTGAGATGTGATCCGCAAAAGGATGTGTGGCGTCCAAAACGGACTTAATATCATGTGCTTGCAGGTAAGACTTAAATCCACTCTCACCGCCAAACCCGCCGCTGTCTGTCGGAATCGCCAGAGGGCTCGGTGCACGGGTGGCCCCGGCAAGCGAGGCACGTGCCTTTATGCCTTTGTCGTGCAAAGCCTGGGCGATGATCTTGGCCTCGCCCGTTCCGGCCAAAAGCAAAAGCGTCATGATCCCGGCCTCTGCCCTGCGCGCGCAATAATGTCGCCTTGCCGATCTATGACCACAGCATCGCAAGAAACCGTATCGGGGAGCATGGACTGCACCTGTTCACACGCTTCAGATGCAATCCATTCGGCCATCTCTTTTCCAACAGTTTCATAAACTTGCAGCGCTGTATTCATGCCAGCCAACTCAGGCTTTCGCAATGCATCGGCCAAGCCATCAAAATCCACCTGACTGCGTCCTGAATGCAAATCACGCGCGCCCTGGGCCAGTTTGGTCATCTTGCCAATGCCGCCACCAATGGTGATATGCGGAACGGGATGTTTGGCGAGGTACTTGAGCAAACCACCTGCAAAATCGCCCATATCCAACATCGCGTGGTCGGGCAGGTCGTAGAGCGCCTGAACCGCCTTCTCGCTGGTGGCCCCGGTGCAGCCTGCCACATGTGTGAGGCCCGTTTCACGCGCCACGTCGATGCCACGATGGATCGAGGCAATCCAGGCAGCGCAGGAAAAGGGGCGCACGATGCCCGTCGTGCCAAGGATCGACAAGCCCCCTTTGACGCCCAGGCGGGGATTC
This sequence comes from uncultured Roseovarius sp., assembly GCA_947496175.1. Lineage (GTDB taxonomy): Bacteria > Pseudomonadota > Alphaproteobacteria > Rhodobacterales > Rhodobacteraceae > Roseovarius. Next base: position 189,815 of record CANMBU010000003.1, on the reverse strand, counting down.
CATGTTTTCTGCGCCAACGCCGCCCCACCGGGAATCGATACGGTGATCTCAATGTCTGGCGCGTTGTCTGTCCGTATGGCCATCTGCTCAACGACCTCGGTCATCATCTGGCGCGGCACCGGATTGATCGCAGGTTCCCCCGGCGGGATCGGCAGCCCCGGCATTGTCACGGTGCCCACGCCCTCCCCAGCGCGAAACCCCACGCCACCCGATGAGACGCTGACACGGGCGCGCACTTCCGCCCCGTGCGTGACATCGGGGTCGTCGCCGGCATCCTTGATGATCCCGGCCTCGGCCCAATCCGGACCCTCCGCCCAGTGGGACAGTGCAAACTCTGGCTGCTCTCCACCGGGCAGCGTGATGCCCACCGTATCGGGCCGCCCTGCCCCCCAAAGCCCCATCAACGCCGCCTTGGTGGCGGCGGTGGCGCAGGCGCCTGTGGTCCAGCCACGGCGCAAAGGTCCATCGGGTTTACGAGCCATATCGCGCGGACTATAGGCACGGCCTGCGCTCACGCCAACGGCCAAATTACCCCGCGAATGTCGCCTCTTAGCGTGCAACCGGTCGTTCCAGGGCTTTCAAGCGGCGCCAAAGCCCGGCATAGAAGAGACATGACTGAGTCTGTGACCCTGCCTGAGACCGATTGGCCCGAGCTTTCGCCCGGCTGGGTGTGGCTATGCGGGGCGGGTCCCGGCGACCCGGGGTTGTTGACGCTGCACGCGCTCAATGCGCTGCGTCAGGCCGATGTGGTGGTCTATGACGCGCTGGTCGAGGACCGCATTCTCGACTGGGCGCCGCAGGCCGAGCATATCTACGCAGGCAAACGGGGCGGCAAGCCCTCTGCCAAGCAGCGCGACATCTCGCTGCGCCTCGTGGATCTGGCCAAGTCGGGCAAACGGGTGCTGCGCCTCAAGGGCGGTGATCCCTTTGTCTTTGGCCGCGGCGGCGAGGAGGCACAGACGCTGGTGCAGCACGGTGTGCCCATTCGCATCATCCCTGGCATCAGCGCAGGCATTGGCGGGCTGGCTTATGCAGGCATTCCCGTCACCCACCGCGATGTGAATCAATCTGTGACCTTTGTGACAGGCCATGACCAATCGGGCCAAACGCCCAGTTCGCTCAACTGGCGCGCCATCTCCGAAGGCAGCCAGGTAATCGTGATCTATATGGGCATGAAACACGCAGGCCCCATCACGTCCGCCTTGCTTGATGCGGGGCGGGATGCGGATGAGCCCTGTGCTGTGGTGTGTTCGGCCACGACGGGCAATCAGCAGGTGCTGGAGACGACGCTGGGTGCGATGGCAAAAGACATCGAAGACAGCGGGCTGGAGCCGCCTGCAATCCTCTGCGTTGGGCGCTCGGTGCTTATGCGTCAGGCACTCGACTGGCAGGCGATGATCGACGGCCAACCACCACGCGATCTTGATCCCCTGGGCCGGGGGCGACCGGCGGAAAGCGCTTGATTTTCATGGCGATGCGCGCGTGTCTTGCGATGGATTTGAGTATTTTGGGAACAGTGAAAGACCAGGGCGCATGGGTCAGGGGTTGATCATTGCAGCCCCGGCCTCTGGCAGTGGCAAGACAACAGTGACGCTGGCGCTTTTGCGGCATTTGGCGCGGCAGGCTGTGCCGGTGCGCGGGGCCAAGTCCGGGCCGGACTACATTGACCCAAAGTTTCATGAGGCCGCATCAGGCAAGGTTTGCATGAACCTCGATGCCTGGGCGATGACGCCGGACCGGATCAAAGCGCTTGCGGGAGGCGACGGGCTTTTGATTGTTGAGGGCGCGATGGGGCTTTTCGATGGCGCGCCACCTGAGGGCAAAGGGGCCGTGGCCGATCTGGCCCGGATGCTCGGTCTGCCGGTTGTGCTGGTGGTGGATGCGGGCAAACAGGCGGGATCAGTTGCGCCGCTTGTGGCAGGGTTTGCGGGCCATGATCCCAATGTGCGGGTAGCGGCGGTGATCCTCAACAATGTGGGCAGTGATCGGCATGAGGCGATGCTGCGCCGGGCGCTTGAGCCTTTGGGCTTGCCTGTTCTGGCAGCGCTGCGCCGGGATGCAGACCTTGCCATGCCATCCCGCCATCTTGGCTTGGTGCAGGCCGGCGAACGCGCTGACTTGGAGGCGTTTCTGGACCGGGCTGCGGAGGCTTTGGCGGGCAGTTTGGATCAGGAGACTCTGTTGGGGTTGAGTGCTGATCTACCTAATGCCCGGCCTGCAAAGGGCCTTACGCCCCCCGCGCAGGTGATCGCGGTGGCGCAGGATCAGGCCTTTGCCTTTACCTATCCGCATATGCTGGCCGATTGGCGGGCCGCGGGGGCTGAGATCAAGGTCTTTTCGCCTTTGGCGGATAAGGCCGTGCCAGAGGCGGAGTTCGTCTTTCTGCCTGGCGGCTACCCAGAGCTTCATGCCGGTCGACTGGCAACGGCAGACAGGTTTCTGACGAGCTTGAGAAATGCCGCTGAACACTCTGATATTTATGGTGAATGCGGCGGTTACATGGTGCTTGGGGAGGGCCTGGTCGATGCGGATGGCAAGCGCCACGCCATGGCCGGGCTCTTACCGTTGGAAACCTCCTTTGCCACCCGCAAGCTGCATCTAGGCTACCGCCATCTGACCGCGCAATCCGGCCCCTTTCAGGGACGCTACACCGCGCATGAATTCCACTACGCCTCAACGCTGAAGGCGCGAGGCACGCCGCTCTTTTCCGCCACAGATGCCGAGGGCGCCGCCCTACCCGATATGGGCCTGAGCCAGGGCCGCGTGCATGGCTCATTTGCCCATATCATTGATGCGGCGGAGTAGCCTCTTGTGAGGACGGGCAAAGAGGTCTAGCACGAACCCATGACCGATGCCGTGATCACACCTGTCGATGACAGCCGCGCCAAGCGCAATGTCTGGGTGCTGGTTTTCGCGCAGGCGTTCCTGGGCGCGCAGATGGCAATGATCTTTGTGGTGGGCGGTCTGGCCGGGCAGACGCTGGCCAGCAATATCTGTTTTGCCACCCTGCCGATATCCCTCATCGTTCTGGGCTCAATGGTGTCGGCCAATCCGCTGTCGATGGCGATGCAGCGCTTTGGGCGCCGTGCCGGGTTTCTCATCGGCGCCATGGGGGGCGCTTTGGGCGCGTCTGTCGCGGCCTATGGCCTCTATGTCGCCTCCTTCCCCATCTACCTCATCGGCAGCTTCATGACCGGCATCTATATGTCGGCGCAAGGGTTTTACCGCTTTGCCGCCTCCGACACAGCGAGCGAAAGTTTCAAGCCCAAGGCGATTTCCTATGTCATGGCCGGGGGACTGGCGAGCGCCATCATCGGGCCGCAACTTGTGAAGGTGACGGCGGGTGCCATGGTGATCCCCTTCCTTGGCACGTATTTCGCGGTCATCGCCATCAACCTCATCGGCGCGTTTCTGTTTCTATTTCTCGACATCCCGAAACCCGCCCCTGTCACGCAAGACAGCCCCAAGGGCCGCACACGGTGGGAGCTTTTGACCACCCCGCGCATCGCTGTGGCGGTCATCTGTGCCACGGTGTCTTACGCCTTGATGAACCTCGTCATGACGTCCACACCGCTTGCGGTGGTGGGTTGTGGCTTTTCGCAGAATAACGCCGCGGACGTGGTCACGGGCCATGTGCTCGCGATGTTTGCGCCATCGTTTTTCACCGGCCACCTGATTGCGCGGTTTGGGGTGGAAAAGATCATGGGTGCGGGTCTTATCATCCTCGCCTGTGCGGGGGCCGTGGCCATGCAGGGCGTGGATTTGGAGAATTTCTTCATCGCGCTGATCCTGCTGGGCTTGGGCTGGAATTTTGGCTTCATCGGGGCCACCACCATGCTGGCCTCAGCGCACGAGCCGGAAGAACGCGGGCGCATGCAGGGGATGAATGACCTGATTGTGTTTGGCGGTGTGACCGTGGCGTCACTGGCCTCCGGCGGGTTGATGAACTGCACAGGCGGCGCGCCAGAGGTCGGGTGGCTGTCGGTCAACCTCGCCATGGTGCCGTTCCTGACACTGGCAGGCGGGGCGCTGATCTGGCTGGTGTTAAGGCCTGAGGAGGTTCGGGGGTAAGGTGTCATGTGAGCCCCGACTTGATCGGGGATCTCTTGATCCAGAGGTCCTCGGGTCACGCCCGAGGATGACGGTCGCACCGTTTAGGCCGCGTTACCACCGCCCCGTCAACGCCTTCACCATCAACCCAAACCGCCGTCGAAACGGCGAAAGCGCCATGCGATCTTTAACCACCACGCTTGGCTCGCGCGCCACCTGCCGCAATAGCCCCTCCACCTGCCACAGCGCCAGCATCGCCGGGCGCACTGGCTTGGGCACACCCAGCTTGCGCGCCTCTTTCAAGGCCGCCAATCCCTCCTCCGCCAGCGCCTGCACCGCCTCTACCCTGCCATCGACCAGCGGCACGCGCCCTGCCCGTTCCAGCGCGGGTACGGCGCGGAGCCAGTTGGCCACACCCAGCGCGTAGCCAGCTTTGAGTACCGGAGCCTCATCGACCTCGCCCAGCGCCTTGGCCGCGGCCAAAAGCAGGAGGCCGGATGTTTTTTCAAGATGCTCCTGAAAGGCCGTCCTATCCTCAAACGGGTCGCGGTAGATGTCCCAGCGGCGGGCCTCCACTGCTGCGTCGAGCCGCTTGGCCATATCGGGTGAGAGAACCTTCGCCAAAGGCGTGGCGACCTCGTGCCGTCGAACAGGACCGCCTTCTGCGATTTCGCTCAAAACATCGCGCCACCATTGCAGGCGCATCTCGGCGATCATCGCCTCGGCCGTGACCCAGGGCGCGCGGGCGACCTCGACATTAAAAGCATAGATCGGAAAGAGTTTGAGCCGCGCGGCAACGGGGGCCGCCATCGTGGCGGCAAAGCGGTCCGGGTCGCCGCGTTCCACGATCCCGGCACAGGCCGTCAAGTCGGCATCAAACATCACACCGCCATCAGGCGGGGGCGCGCCAGAACCAGCACATAGGCGACCTGATCAGGGGCCGCGCGCCACAGGGCAATTTCGCGCTCTGCGGCGTCCAGCACCTCATCGAGCGCCCCGTTGCCTTCGCTGCGCAACCCGTTGATGCGCGCGGAAAGCTCTGCGTAATACCCCGCCCAGGCCAGCCCTTTGATCAGGCGCGTGCCCAGCACCTCGTAGCCTGCCTCTTCGACCCGGGCGCAGACGCCTTTCACATCCGTGACCTGCGGGTAATCGGCCCAAAAGGCGCGCGCGTCGTCGGAGGCGTCGGCCTCTAGCGCAGGTTCGGAGAAGGCCACCGTGCCACCCGGGGCAAGGGCGTTGCGCCACAGGCGCAGGCCTTCGGTCACCCCCAGGAAGTAAAGCGCGCCGGCGCACCAGATGAGGTCGTAAAACCCTGTGATCTGCGACATGTCCCCTTCAGAGACGGTGACATTGGAAAACCTATCCGTCGCGTCGCGGGCCTCGTCCACCAGATGCGGCAACTGGTCAATGCCTTCGATCTGCGCCAGAGGCAGCGCCTCGGCGAGTGTCACAAGATCGGCCCCCGGACCACAGGCCGCATCCAGCACGCGCGGATGTTCCGGCAGTTCAATCTGGCTGAGCGCCCAGCGTACATCCTCCGGCGTGCCCGGCCCCTGCCGCGTCATGTCCCGGTGCAGCATCAGGAACGCTTCGGGTATGCTCATGCACTGCCTCCATTGCGTTGCAAACGCCAGTTGATGGCATCCAGAAGCGCCTCAAAGGAGGCGTCGACGATGTTCGGACTCACACCCACCGTGGACCATGTCCGCCCGGTCTCATCCTCAAAATCTATGATCACACGTGTCACCGCCTCGGTGCCGCCATTGGTGATGCGCACCTTGAAGTCGGTGAGACGAATGCCGTCTATCGCCGCCTGCAGCGGCCCCAGATCGGCGCGCAGCGCCTGCCACAGCGCATTGACCGGGCCGTCATCATGCAGGTCCGTGGCGTGTTCATTCTTATAGTAGCCAGTGCGTTTCGAGCCGTCCTGAAGCTGTACGGTCACCACGGCCTCGGATTCCACCACGACATGTCCGCGCGCGTTGCGGCGGCGTTCGGAAATTACGCGGTAGCGTTCCACCTCAAAGAACTGGCTAAGCAAACCCAATTCATCACGTGCCAGCAATTCAAACGAGGCTTGCGCCATGTCATAGGTATAACCGCGATCTTCGCGTTCCTTGACCACGTCCAGGATGCGCGGCAGTGCCGGTTCATCCTTGGCCACCTCAACCCCCGCCTCGGCCAGTCGGCGGCGCAGGTTGGATTGCCCGGCCTGATTGGACATCGGGATGATGCGCGCATTACCGACCTGGGCAGGGTCAATGTGCTCATAGGTGGCGGGGTTCTTGAGGATGGCGCTGGCATGCAGCCCTGCCTTATGGGCAAAGGCGGAGGCGCCCACGTAAGCGGCCTGTTTCATCGGCACCCGGTTGAGGATTTCGTCAAGCTGCCGAGACGCGCGCGTGAGGCCTTCCAGGGCGTCCTCACTCACACCAGTCTCAAACCGGCTGGCATAGGGGTCTTTGAGGAGCAGCGTCGGAATAAGCGCGATCAGGTTGGCATTGCCGCAGCGTTCACCAAGGCCGTTGAGCGTGCCCTGGATCTGGCAGGCCCCGGCCTCAACCGCCGCCAGCGATCCGGCCACGGCCTGTTCAGTGTCATTATGGGTGTGGATGCCAAGCTGCGTGCCGGGAAAGGCTTTTGTGCCGGCAGTGCCGGCTATAAGGGCATCCACCACCTCAGCAATGCGCGCCGGCAGTGTCCCGCCATTGGTATCACACAGCACCAGCCAGCGCGCGCCGGCCTCACGCGCGGCGTCCAGACAGGCGGTGGCATAGCCGGGGTCGAGCGCGTAGCCGTCAAAGAAATGCTCTGCATCAAAGAGTGCTTCGCGCCCCTTGGCCACGATATGGGCCACCGAGGCCCGAATGTTCTCGAGGTTCTCGTCGGGCGTGATGCCCAGTGCCTCGGTGACGTGGAAGATGTTGGTCTTGCCCACAAGACAAACAGCAGGCGTGTTGGCGTTCATGACGGCGGCCAGTACGTCGTCATTTTCGGCACTGCGCCCGGCCCGCTTGGTCATGCCAAAGGCGGTCATCGTGGCGCGCGTCTTGGGGCTCGCGTCGAAAAAGGCGCTGTCGGTGGGGTTCGCCCCGGGCCAGCCGCCTTCGATGTAATCGACACCCAGCTGGTCCAGCGTCTGCGCGATGGCGTGCTTTTCCTCGGTGGAGAATTGCACGCCCTGCGTTTGTTGTCCGTCACGCAGGGTGGTGTCGTAGAGAGAGAGGCGGGTTTTGGTCATTGGGGGCCTCCGAGGCAGCATTCGGTCTGTGCACGAGGGATGGAGAGGTCCCGGATCAGGTCCGGGACTGCGAGAGGTGCGTCGGCTCCGGCGCAGCCCCGGCCCCCGCGCCGGGGTCTCTTGGTGTTGACGGAGAGGTCGCGGATCAGGTCCGGAACTGCGGTGGGGTGGGATTGAGTGCCAAGCGATTTGTTTCGCGCGCGAAACATTTGCGTTAACAATGGGTTAAAGACCAAAAATGATGTGAGGCTGGAGACGTCACGCCCCGGACTTGATCCGGGGTCTCTCCTGCTTTGGTCACAAGGTCCCAGGTCAAGCCCGGGACGGAAAGCGCGAAGGGACGCGCCCGACCCTGGGTGGGCGTTCGCAGCACATGATTGCAGCGAGGCGGCGTCGCTACTTCGAAGACCGCTTCTGCGCGCACCGTACCCCATGCGCCCTCTCGTCACGCCAAAGGCGTGCCGACCATCTTTGGCGCACCTTCGGTGCGACGAGAGGGTCGGGCGCGGCCCGGGGCAAGCCCGGGCAGAACAGAAATTCTGGTGGGTCATTCCCATGCGTCTTCGTCCTCCAAGCCACTTGGATCAAAGTTGGGCCCAAGCTCCCATTTTGAACCTTCAGGTGTGTCTGAAACAATCACGTCGGCATGTTTCAATTTTTCACGCAATTGGTCAGCGCGTTTCCATTCCTTGTCAGCTTTGGCTTGTGCACGTTCTTCAACCAGCCGTTCGATTAAGAGGTATTGTTCTTCATCCTCCAAAAGGATCGCACCTCTCCGCTCGATTTGTGCAGACTCAGGATGTTGGCTTTCATAGTAAAATTTCTGCAAATTCAGGCCAAGAAACTCAGAGGATGTGAACAACAAAAACAGCGCCTTTGTGTCATCAGTTTTTCTCCAACGCGAGTAAAGGCGATGTAGTTCGGAAATTGCCAACGGCGTATTCAAATCATCAGATAAGGCAAAAACAACTTCGTCTTCTATCGGCCAGCTTGCGTCAAACGATTTACGGTTTTCTTCGCAGGCTTGAGCCCATTTCCAAAGAGTTGCTTCCGCCTCCCGCGCCTTCTCCGCCGTCCAGTCCATCGGCTTGCGGTAATGCGTGCTGAGGAACACGAAACGGATCACCTCGCCCGGTATCCCCTGATCCAGCAAATCCCTCACCGTAAAGAAATTGCCCAAGCTTTTGGACATCTTCTTGCCCTCGACCTGCAGCATCTCGTTGTGCATCCAGTAGCGCGCGAACTGTCCCTCGGGGTGGGCGCAGCAGCTTTGGGCGATTTCGTTCTCATGATGCGGGAACATCAGGTCGTTGCCGCCGCCGTGGATGTCGAAACTCTCCCCCAAAAGCTCATGCGCCATGGCCGAGCATTCGATATGCCAGCCGGGACGGCCCCTGCCCCAAGGACTGTCCCATCCGGGCAAATCCTCTGAGGACGGCTTCCAGAGGACAAAATCCATCGGGTCTTCTTTGAACGGCGCGACCTCGACCCGGGCACCGGCGATCATGTCATCGACCGAGCGGCCCGAGAGCTTGCCATAGGCTTCATAAGAGCGCACGCGGAACAGCACGTGGCCCTCAGCCGCATAGGCATGGCCATCGGCGATGAGCTTTTCGATCATCGCCACCATCTGCGGGATGTATTGCGTCGCGCGCGGCATGTGATCAGGCTCCAGCGCGCCAAGGGCGGCCATATCATCCAAAAACCACTGCGTAGTCTCCGCCGTGATGTCACCAATCTCACGTCCGCTCTCGGCCGCACGCGCGTTAATCTTGTCGTCCACATCCGTGAAATTGCGCACATAGGTGACGTTTTTGTCCCCGTACACATGCCGCAAGAGCCGGTTAAGCACGTCAAAAACCACCACGGGGCGCGCGTTGCCCAGATGGGCGCGGTCATAGACGGTCGGGCCGCAGACATACATGCGCACATCCTTGGGATCGAAAGGTGTGAACACCTCTTTCTTCCGGCTCGCCGTATTGTGGAGTTTTATCTCCGTTTTTTTCACTTCCATAGCGTCCTCGCGCGCGTGGTCCCGCGGCGGGCTTAGCAACTAAAACATAAGGATGGAATAGAGGACGGCCCGCCTGAGATATCTCAGTCGGTAATGCAGCAGATAATGATGCAGTTCGTCGTCATGGCGCGGTTATATGCTGCCAAGCGCGGTGTGGCAAGCCTCGCTGCGCGCGCGCATCAGAACAAGCCTGCCTCTGCGACAAACGCCTCTCCCCTTTTATGGATCGGCCCTTCAGGGTTTCTGAAGATGCTGTCAAAGAGCGTGGTGTAGCGCGCCTGATCTGCCTCACTGAGCGTCGACCATGCGGACAGGCCCTGACTGCGGAAGGCGGCGTACCAGTCTGGGTTGCCCAGCTCGACCAGTGCGGCCTCGGCCGCGTTACACACCCGTGCGCCGTTCAGTTCGTTGTTGATAACGTCGGGCACGGTGGCGGCCATGCAGTCCATCACAAAGCCGCGCCAGTCAGCCCCAAGCGTCGTGTCCACAGCCGCAGCAGCGGGAAGCGAGACGCCCGCCGCCTTGGCCAGCCCTTCTTCGAGGTGGCGCAGGCGCGGACCATCGCAGCGGTCTTGTGAGATCAAGTCGCGCACGGCCACAAATCGGCGATTATTCACATTGTCTGAATAATAACGCACCGTTTTTCGGGCCAGTTGTGCAAATTCCGGGCGGACTTTAAGCACCTTTTCGAACGTGTCAGTTTCTTGAGATTTGATAGTGCCAAACCCGTCTTTGGTCGTTGTCGTCGAGGTAATGGAAATCGGGATGACCACTGCATCAGGCCCGTGGCATCCCGCCACGTGATAGGATAGTGCAAACAAAATGCGCATGGCGGCATCGGCCATATCGGCTGTGTTAACGGTTGTCGCTTCATGTCGCCAAAGCGCTTTCATCGTTGCGTCGTTCGCAAGATGTTTCATGGCAGGGGGCAAAGGCGGCGGCGTCTCGGCCTGAGCAGAAACCACTCCGGTGGCCAATGTGAGTAAAACTGACAGAAAAAGTTTTCGAATATAAGACATAACGCATCCAAATGCACACAGTAGATGTGGACCACCGTCTTACGATCCAGACTGCGCGTCAAGGCTACCCTGTTACGGTATTGCGCCTTTTGGCATACCGCTCAAAAGAGCATGGCTTGACGTTTGCCGGTAGACCAGATCGTGTTGATGGAGTTTAGTCATACTGCACCACTTCAAACTCAATATTATCCGGCCCGTCAAAGTAGAACCGGATGCCCGGCTCGTACTCGTCGCGTTCGGTGCGCGTGTAACCCCGGGCCTTGACCCGGTCCTCCACCACATCAATGTCCTGCACCACCACACCCACATGATTGAGGCCGGCCACATGGTGGTAGCGCTCAGCCTCGGGGTTGAGCGTATAACTGGGCGCGTAGAGGGCCAGATAGCTCTCATCATCGCCCACATGCACGGTGAAGCCGTTGTTCTTGGCCTCTCCCTGCCACCGGATGTGCCAATCAAAGAGCTCACACAAGGTTGCGGCGCTGGCCTTGGGGTCGGGCACGGTGATGTTGATATGTTCAAGGGGCATATAGAGAATCCTTTGTCTTTGAGCCTGTTTGATTTTCAGCCTACAATCTCAAGTAAACTTGAAATCAAGAGATAAAATCATCATGCAAAACAGTCGCTTGGCCTCCCGCGGATTGACAATCGGGTATGTGGCGGACCGCACCGGACTGCCGCCATCGGCCATTCGCTACTACGAAGAAGAGGCACTCGTCTTTCCGGACCGCACTGCTGCCGGGCATCGCCGGTACACGCGGGGTGATCTGCGGCGGTTGAGTTTTATTATGATTTCCCAAGGGCTTGGCTTTTCCATTGCCGAGATCCGCGAGGCGCTGTCTGACCTGCCCAGGGACCGTGCGCCCTCCAAGCGCGACTGGGCACGTATATCCCGCCGGTTCGGGGCCACGCTGGATGCGCGGATTGCACAGATGCAAAACCTGCGGGCACGGCTGGATGGCTGTATTGGTTGTGGATGCCTGTCGCTGAAGTCCTGCGCGCTTTACAACCCGCGCGACCGGGCGGCACGGCGAGGGGCTGGTCCACGGTATCTGATGGGGGATATGCCTGATGCGGCACAAAGCTGAGCACGGCTTGACATCCTCCAAGCGCGCAGGCCAAGTCGCCCGCAAATCGCTTGGCATGGGAGGTGCATCATGGCGCTTTCGAAACGGATCACCGGGCTGACCGGGGGCGGCTCTGACGGCTGGGACGTCTATTACCGGGCCAAGGATATGCAGGCGCAGGGCGTGGACATCGCCATGCTGACCATTGGCGAGCATGACATCGGCACGGATATCTCGATCCTCGACGCGATGTATGGCGCGGCCAAAGCGGGGCATGTGGGCTATTCGATGTTCACCGGCAATACCAATCTGCGCGAACGGGTGGCAGGTCGCGTCGCGGCGCGCACCGGGGTAGAGACCAAGCCGGAAAACGTGTTGATCGTGCCGGGTGGTCAGGCCGGGCTTTTTGCAGCGCATCATGCAACCTGTGACGAGGGGGATACGGCGCTTTTCATTGATCCCTACTATGCCACCTACCCCGGCACGATACGGGGTGTGGGCGCGCAACCCCTGGCAGTGCAGGCCCGGGCAGACCGGAATTTTCAGCCTGATCCGGCGGATATTGCGGTTGTGGCCAAGGGCGCCAAGAGCCTTTTGATCAATTCGCCCAACAACCCCACCGGCGCGGTTTACAGCGCCGAGACACTGCAGGGGATTGCCCGGGTATGCCAGGATCATGACCTCTGGCTCATTTCGGACGAGGTTTATGATACCCAACTGTGGGAAGGCACGCATATCAGTGCGCGCACCCTGCCCGGCATGGCGGAACGCACGTTGGTGATTGGATCGCTGTCAAAAAGCCATGCCATGACCGGAAGCCGCATCGGCTGGATCATCGGGCCGGAAGAGGCGATTTTCCATATCGGCAATCTGGCGACACACACCACCTATGGCGTGGCCGGGTTCGTGCAGGAAGCGGCCTATTTCGCGCTGGATCAGGGCGAAGCTTTTGAAGCGCAGATCGCCGAGCCGTTTCGACGCCGGCGGGACCTTGTGCTGGCGCAGGTTGCGGGGCAAAACGTTGTGCGGGCCGTTCCGGCGCAGGGCGCGATGTACGTGATGCTTGATATCCGCGCCACAGGGCTTTCGGGCGAGGATTTCGCCATGCAGTTGCTCGATCAGCATCATGTGGCGGTTATGCCCGGTGAAAGTTTTGGCGAAGCTGCCGCCGGCCATGTGCGCGTCGCCCTGACGGTGGCTGATGAACGGCTGGAAGCGGCCATCAGGCATCTTATCGACATGGCACAAGGGCTGGCTCAGGCGGCATAGGCCAGTTTTCTCAAACCTGCGACAGCCTGTCGCCTGCCCGCAGAACCGCGGCGGCATACCTATCCAATGCATGCAAGCGGGAGAGAGAACATGTTCAAAGGTTTGACAACATCCATCGCCATCATCATCGGCGGCATGGTTGGTCTGCCAGTGGCAATACTGGCGGCGTTTTAAGACAAGAGCGATCACATAAAGAAGGGCAGCTAAACAGCTGCCCTTCTTAGTTTTCTACGGTTTCAACTTAGCTTTGCTTTTTCCGCATGCGCATCGCGCCAAGGCCACCCAATCCTGCCAAGAGCAGAATAGCTGACGCTGGAAGCGGTACCGGCGCAATGTTGGACACAGAGCTGAACCCGTCAACTACAGTGACAAATCCGCTTGATCCAGAGACACCATTGCTCAGAAACGCCGTTGCAACCACACCCCGGTCGAAAAAGTTATCGCCGTTGTTTTGACCCAAGCCCGTGATCTCCGCTGAGAAGCGCAGAACATTGCCCGGATCAAACACATTGTTGAATGCGTTGATTGTCAACAGGTTGAACAAAGAGTTGTCATTGTCATTTGCATCAGGTCCGTCAGAGAACGCGAATGAAAAGTTTGACGATGCGGAGGCACCTTCTGGTGTCAGGCCAATAAAGCCAAACGATCCGTTGTCACCCGCCGCGTTGGACTCGCCGTCGCCCGCTGTCAGATCGATGACAATCTGATCAAGACAGGCAACACCGGACCCACATTGCGCCGAAGCAGAACCGTCCGTAATGTCACCAAAGCTGATTGTGAAATCAATCACCCCCGGATTGCCCCCCTGACCTTCGGCCAGAATGGACACTGTAGACGCTGCCGCCATTGACACTGCTCCAACGAGCATGCCCCCTGCGACAGCAAGTGTTTTTAGAAAACTCACGTTGAGATCCCCATACTAAAAGAAACAATACGCACCATGCGCATCACTCTTGAACGTGACTGCCCCCGATATTTTTGCGAAAAGTCCCCAAATAATCAGCGCCACCCACGCCCTTATACTTGCAAACCCTGCACAATTTCTCAAGCCAATTATCTTTTGGCAGGTCGCAGTTTGACCTTAAAATAAAGTGATATCGCTAACAAATCAGGCTTTTACGGTCATCAAAAGAATTGATGGCCTGACTTGTAGGTTTTGCACCAATGTGCAGGCGGCGAAAGATATTTGAAAAATCTCGCATGGATGGCACATTTGCGACAAAAGTCGTTTTCAGGCTAGCCTGAGATGCAAAAGCGCGCATTCTGAAGACCAGAGGGAGGAGCTGGCGATGATGCCACGCTGTAAAATTGCTTTGGTCATCCGCACTATCGGAGCGGAGCGGGGTCGTGCGGCGCGGGGGCGTCCGGGCGGGGGTTGATCTGATCACACCCTTTCCCAATCCATTGCACCAAGGACCCCTTAGATGAATGAACAAGCCCCTCGCCGCTCTGGTGGACGTGCTGCGCGCCGTGCCAGCCGTGCGGCGCCTCTCACCGAAGATCTGCGCCCCATTCGCGCGGGCCTTGAAGGCGGCACGTACAAGCCGCTGAGCAACGCGCAAATCCAGCGCATTCACGAAACCGCTCTGGATGCGCTTGAACAGATCGGGCTGGCCGATGCCCCCGAAAGCGGCGTGGCTTACCTTACTGAGGCCGGTGCCATTCAAGGCGAGGATGGCCGCATTCGGTTCCCCCGTGGCCTCGTTGAGGACATGCTGGCCAAGGCGAACCGGTCTGTCACACTATGCAGTCGCGATGGGCAAAACGACATGGAACTCAGCGGCACGCGGGTGCATTACGGCACGGCGGGTGCCGCGGTGCATATGGTCGATGTGACCAGCAATGAATATCGCGAGAGCTTGCTTCAGGATTTGCATGATGCGGCGCGGATTGTGGACGTGCTCGACAATGTGCATTTCTGTCAGCGCCCGATGGTGGCCCGCGACATCACCGACAATATGGAGATGGACCTGAACACGGTCTATGCGGCTTCTTGCGGGACGACCAAGCATATCGGCACGTCCTTTACTGAGCCGCATCACGTGCCGCCCGCCCTTGAGATGCTCTACATGATAGCAGGCGGCGAAGATAAGTTCCGCGAGCGCCCTTTCATGAGCAACTCCAACTGCTTCGTCGTGCCACCGATGAAATTCGCCACGGAATCCTGTCAGGTGATGGAGGAATGCATCAAGGGCGGCATGCCGGTGCTCTTGCTCTCAGCCGGCATGGCGGGAGCCACTGCGCCCTCGACCGTGGCCGGGGCCATCGTGCAGGCGACAGCCGAGTGTCTGGCCGGGCTGGTCTACGTGAATGCTGTAAAAGAGGGCCATCCGGCGATCTTTGGCACCTGGCCGTTTGGCTTGGACCTGCGCACCGGCGCGATGTCCATCGGGTCGGGCGAACAGGCGCTGCTCACAGCAGGCTGCGCGCAGATGCATCAGTTCTACGGCGTGCCCGGCGGTGCGGCTGCCGGCGCCTCGGACAGCAAGATGCCCGACATGCAGGCCGGATGGGAGCAAATGTGCTCCAACGTCATGGCGGGGCTGTCGGGGCTCAACATGGTCTATGAGGCAGCCGGAATGCATGCCTCACTGCTGGGGTTCTGCCACGAAAGCCTGATCCTGGCCGATGACATCATCGGACAGGCCCTGCGCTGTGTGCGGGGGATCGAGGTGGATGATGAAACCCTCGCGCTCGATCAGATCAAGGAGGTCTGCATGGGTGGCCCGGGGCATTACCTTGGCACCGATCAAACGCTGGGCCGGATGCAGCGCGACCACGTCTATCCGATCTTTGGCGACCGCACCTCCCCCAAGGAATGGGCCGAGAACGGCAAACCGGATCTGATCGAAAAGGCCGTTGCGCGCAAAGAGGCCATCCTTGGCGAACGGTCTGCGGCGCGGTTTGATCCGGCGCTGGATGCGGAAATCCGGGCGAAGTTCAACATTCATCTGTCGGCTTAAAGGGCGGCACGTCATCCCCGGGTTTAACCCGAGGGCCTCTTGACCAAGAGATCCCCGATCAAGTCGGGGATGACGGGCTGCGCGGGTGGCCGTGCCTTTGGTGCGGTAAATGGGGAGTAAAATGATCTCTGTTAAGAGCTTTGTTACTTATGCATCAATGGCAGAAATGCGGGACGAAGCTGCCGCTCAGTAATTCTCAACAGACGACCGCTTTTGAAGCTCGTGACAAATACAAACGTTTTTGAAAATGTGGCTAGAACCACCACGAAACCAACGTGAGCAGAAATCAAATGCGTGATATCATTGCAAAGGAGCTTTTGGTTTTCCATGTGGAAATTGGAAAGCCAACTGTTGATTGGCAATTTGGCAAACAGTTACTTGAGCTTTTTGCTGAGCACGACAAAAGGTTGGTTCCTCAAATCCTAAGCGTTTGGAACGACAAGGTCGCTGATTTTACGGATGTGGAAGATGCGCGGCCTCATTGGGCAGGCGCTGGCCAACTCCGGGTAAACGGTTCAATGTCTGAGTTTCATGCCGGCCTTGGCTGGAGGCGCAATCTGACCACAAAATACCAAGCAGAAGTAAAGCATGAGCACCGAAACGTGAAAGGTCGCTATCTGCCAGCTTCGCTATCTGTCTACGCAAAACCCCACAAATCAGTCGATTGGCGCGGATTTGCTGAGAGCTTGTATGAACTAACGGACGCTCAATACGGATTTATGCATCTGTACCGCGATGCTCACCTGAGGAAAGACCTTTCGAATGCAAGAGAACCGACTTGGACTGTAGAGCAAAGAACATCTGCTTCGATCCCGCAACTCGGATGGTCGACCTTTTTGGGCCAACCTTACGCTGGAGTTGTTGGTCAATTCTTGGAACGAAATCAACATGTAGACCATAATGTTAGTGTAGTTAAATTGGGCAGTGGGATTGCAATTTCGTTGACGGAAAGCATCTATTGTGTGGCTGATAGATTCGACGTCTTCAGTTTGAAGCGAGCGAAAGTTAAAAGCTGGTTTCCGGGGAATTTCTTCACAATGTGATTGTGTGGCAATTCGGAGATTTGCAGACTGAAACATCGTCAACCATCACTGAACAAACGCGAAAGCTGACATTCATGCATCTCGCAGCATCGGTCAAAATGGGCTCCTAGCAGCCACCTACCGCGTAACTAAACGATCACGTCAGAGGACGTCCCCAAGCCCCCCCTTTCTACCCCTCAATCCGCTCTAACACAGCCAATACATCCACACCACCCATCGCCCCTACCGTTCGCCCGCGCTGTCCTTCCAGCCGTGTGGCGACATAGCCCTCGCTCACCGCAGGGGGCGCGGTGCGGATCAAAACCGACGCCGTCAGCAGCGTCGCCAGACTTTCCACATACCAGCGCGCTTGCCCCTCCTCTGGCAGCTTGGGAAACCGCTGAATATGCGCCTTCAGCGCGGCATCATAGCCACGATACTGCCCACCCGCTTTGGCCAGTTCGGCGCTAAGGGCCTCTCCGGCCTCAGGCGCGCGCTGCAGGGTGCGCAGGATATCGAGGCAGATGACATTCCCCGACCCTTCCCAGATCGAGTTGAGGGGGGCTTCGCGGTAGAGCAGCGGCAGAGGCGTGTCCTCGACATAGCCCATGCCACCCAGGGCCTCCATCGCTTCATAAACGAACCCGGGGCAAAGTTTGTTGTTGAGGTACTTCGCCAAGGCCACACTTAGCCGGGCAAAGGCACGGTCGCTCTCGGACTTACGGTCAAAAGCGGCGGCGACATGCATCCCCAAAGCCAGCGCGCCTTCCCAGTCGAGCGCCAGATCGGCCAGCACCGATTGCATGAGCGGCTGATCGATCAACCGGCGCTGAAACGCGCTGCGGTGACGCGCCCAGTGAGTGGCATGCGCCAGCGCCGCGCGCATAAGCCCCGCCGGTGCCATCGCCGTGTCGAGCCGGGTGTGGTGCACCATCTCGATGATCGTCTTGACGCCTGCGCCCTCCTCGCCCAAGGGGAAGGCCAGCGCATCGTGGTATTCAATCTCTGCCGAGGCATTGGCGCGGTTGCCCAGCTTGTCCTTGAGCCGTTGAATGTGAATGGCGTTGCGCTCGCCCTCCAGCCAGCGCGGCACAAGAAAACAGGTCAACCCGCCGGGCGCCTGCGCCAAAGTCAGAAACCCGTCGGACATTGGGGCCGAGCAGAACCACTTGTGACCCCGCAACCGGTAGCCATCCCGAGACCGCGTGGCCTGGGTGGTGTTGGCACGCACATCCGAACCGCCCTGTTTCTCGGTCATAGCCATCCCCAGCGTCGCGCCGGGTTTCCGCGCCAGCGGTTTGGGCGCGCCATCATAGACCCGCGACATAAGTTTGGGACCCCATTCGGCAAACAGCGCCCCGTCGACGCTGAGCGCCGGAATGGCGGCATAGGTCATGGTCATGGGACAGCACACGCCCGGCTCAGCCTGGCTCATCAAATAGACCATGGCGGCATGGGTGGCGTGACCGCCCTGCCCGCCTTCCCACGCAATGGCGGCATACCCTGCTTGGATGCCTGCCTGCATCAACTGGTGATAGCTCGGATGAAACCGCACCTCATCAAGCCGCCGGCCACCGGACTCAAAAAGCACAAGCTCCGGCGCATTTCGATTGGCCTCGCGCCCTGCGTCACTCATCTCTCCTGTGCCCATCATTTCCGCAAAATGCGCCAGATGTTCGGTATCTGCGCCGGCGGCTTTTGCATGGGTTTGCACCCCGGGATCGCCCGTCCAAAGCGGCAGGCTGCGACGCGCTGGGGGTTGGTTCGTCACATCATGTGTGGGCAGCGCATCGCGTGGCGGCAGATGTGGCATGAAAGACTCTCCTTCACTCCCAGTTCTACTCATTATGACATTGGTGTGAAAAGGGGATTCACAAAGCGATTCGGGTATGTCAGAATGCACCAGCACCGTCCGAAAAGAGATGGGCAACCGAGGCAGAGGCGGACTCAGATGACAGCGCTCAAACGACCGGCAGTTGGTCTTTTCATTTTCAGTGTGATTGCCTTTGGCCTTGCGGCCTATTTTGCCTTTGCCGCCATTCAGGGCGACTACGGGCTTTTCCGCCGCGCCGAAATTGAGGCTGGCGAGCAAGTTCTGCGCGAACAATTGGCTGAGCTTGAGACACAGGTTCTCCGGATGGAGAACCTTACGTTGCGCCTGTCGGACACGTTTCTCGATCTGGACCTGCTGGACCAACAGGCGCGCGATGTGCTGGGGCTTCTGCGATCAGATGAGATTGTGATCCGCTAAGGCAGTTTTGAACACCCGATCCGAGGCGGTCTTGTATCGCGGTGTTGGGTATTTTTGACAAGAAAGAAGCTGGCAAAAACAGGTTTCTTTCTTTTCGCAAATACCCACATCCCTACCGCATGACCCAGCACAGAGCCGTGGATATCGTGCGCCATTCACTTGATTTAGCCGATTACCGGTTCCGGATCATTTTGACATGGGTCAAGTCTGTCAAAGAGTAAGCCTGTTACCAGAGGGTTAAGCCTGTCTTGCCCCTGCGTCAAAAACCCCCTCGCAAAATGCAGTGGTATGCTGTAAAAGATAGTTTAACGCTAAACTACTTCTCTAATAAAGGAGCCATTCACCCATGGCCGCCCGAAAAACAACGAAGAAACCAAATGTTTCTGCCGAGGAGCTGAAACAGTTTTACCGCGACATGCTCTTGATCCGTCGATTCGAGGAAAAAGCAGGTCAGCTTTACGGCATGGGTCTGATTGGCGGCTTTTGTCACCTTTATATTGGCCAGGAGGCCGTCGTTGTCGGGTTGGAAGCCAACACCGAAGACGGCGACAAGCGCATCACCACCTACCGCGATCATGGGCATATGCTGGCCTGCGGGATGAACCCCGATGGCGTAATGGCCGAGCTGACGGGTCGCGAGGGAGGCTATTCGCGCGGCAAAGGCGGCTCAATGCACATGTTCAGCCGCGAAAAACATTTCTATGGCGGTCACGGCATCGTAGGCGCCAATGTGCCCCTCGGCGCGGGACTGGCCCTGGCGGATAAATATCAGGGCAATGACCGCGTGACCTTCACCTATTTTGGCGATGGGGCGGCGAACCAGGGACAGGTTTACGAGACGTTCAATATGGCCGCGCTTTGGGAGTTGCCGGTGGTGTTTGTCATCGAGAACAACCACTACGCCATGGGCACGTCGCAGAAACGCTCCACCTCCTCCCCTGACATCTACACCCGCGGAGCCGCCTTTGGTATTCCCGGGGAAGCCGTGGACGGCATGGACGTTCTGGCGGTCAGAGACGCAGGTGCCAAGGCCATCGCGCATTGTCGCGCCGGCAAGGGGCCGTACATCCTCGAAGTCAAAACCTACCGCTACCGCGGCCACTCTATGTCGGACCCGGCCAAGTATCGGACCCGCGAAGAAGTGCAGAAGGTGCGCGAGGAAAAGGACTGTATCGAGAATGTGCGCGAGATGCTCTTGAGCGGCAAACACGCCACCGAGGATGAGCTCAAAGCCATCGACAAAGAGGTCAAGGGAATCGTCAACGCCAGCGCCGATTTCGCCAAGGAAAGCCCCGAGCCCGCGCTCGAGGAGCTTTGGACAGATATTTACGTAGACGCGTAAGCGACAGAGATTCCAGGAGAATAAAGATATGCCTACAGAAATCCTGATGCCGGCCCTGTCGCCTACGATGGAGGAAGGGACCCTCGCCAAGTGGCTTGTCAAAGAGGGCGACACCGTCGCCTCCGGGGACATCATGGCAGAAATTGAGACCGATAAGGCCACGATGGAATTCGAAGCCGTCGACGAAGGCACGATTGGCAAGATCCTTGTGCCCGAGGGCACTGAGAATGTGAAAGTGAACACGGCGATTGCGGTGCTCTTGGAGGATGGCGAGAGTGCCGATGATATTGGCGAGGCCAGCGCCCCTGCCCCTGCGGCAGAAGCCGCCCCCGCCAGCGCACCGGCCGAGGCGAAAGCGCCTGCCGCTGCGCCCGAAGCGCCGGCACCCGATGCCAGCCCGGATTGGCCCGAAGGCACCGAAATGACCAAGATGACCGTGCGCGAGGCGCTCAATGCGGCCATGGCCGAAGAGATGCGCGGCGACGAGACGGTCTTTGTCATGGGTGAGGAAGTTGCTGAATACCAAGGCGCTTACAAGATCACTCAGAACCTTTTGGAAGAGTTCGGCGCCAAGCGCGTCATCGACACGCCCATCACCGAGCATGGCTTTGCCGGGATTGGAGTGGGTGCGGCCTGGGGCGGGTTGAAGCCGATTGTGGAATTCATGACCTGGAACTTTGCAATGCAGGCGATTGACCAGATCATCAACTCTGCCGCCAAGACAAACTATATGTCGGGTGGTCAGCTGGGTTGTCCCATCGTGTTCCGGGGTCCTAATGGCGCCGCGGCCCGCGTGGGAGCGCAGCACAGCCAGGACTATGCTGCATGGTATGCGCAGGTTCCCGGCCTCAAGGTGGTGCAGCCCTATTCGGCGGCTGACGCCAAGGGCCTCTTGAAATCTGCCATTCGCGACCCGAACCCGGTGGTCTTCCTGGAAAACGAAATCCTCTATGGCCGCAGTTTTGATGTGCCGGTTCTGGATGACTTCACCATTCCGTTCGGCAAGGCGAGCGTGGTGCGTTCCGGCGAGGACGTGACCATCGTGAGCTTTGGCATCGGCATGCAATACGCTTTGGAAGCGGCGGAAAAACTGGCCCAAGAGGGCGTCAGCGCAGAAGTCATCGACCTGCGCACGTTGCGCCCGCTTGATTATGACACGGTGATCGCCTCGGTGATGAAAACCAACCGCTGCGTGACCGTCGAAGAAGGCTGGCCCGTGGCCTCGATTGGCAACCACATCTCGGCCACGCTGATGGAGCGCGCGTTTGACTACCTTGATGCGCCGGTGGTGAATTGCACAGGCAAGGACGTGCCCATGCCCTATGCCGCCAATCTCGAAAAACTGGCTCTGACCTCGACCGCGGAAGTGATCGAAGCAGTCAACCAAGTGACGTACCGTTAAGGAGACAGAGCGATGCCTACGGAAATATTGATGCCCGCCCTGTCACCCACGATGGAAGAAGGCACATTGGCCAAATGGCTGGTCAAGGAAGGCGATACCGTGAGTTCCGGTGATCTGCTGGCCGAGATCGAGACCGACAAGGCCACGATGGAGTTTGAAGCCGTCGATGAGGGTGTCATCGGCAAGATCCTCGTGGCTGAGGGATCTGAGAACGTGAAGGTGAATACCGCCATTGCGGTGCTGCTGGAAGATGGCGAAAGCGCCGATGATATTGGCGATGTGAGTGCGGCCCCTGCGCCCGCGGCAGCAGAATCTCCCGCAGCTCAAGCTCCTGCCGCAGAGGCAGCCCCGGCAGCGGCCCCTGCGCCTGCTGCACCAACAAGCGCCAAGGGCGACCGCATCTTTGCCTCACCTCTGGCACGTCGCATCGCGGCGCAGAAAGGCGTTGATCTGGCCGCTCTCACAGGCTCCGGCCCGCATGGTCGTATTGTGAAGGCAGATGTGGAAGGTGCGCAAGCTGGTGCGGCCAAACCCGCGGAGGCGGTGGGAGGTCCCGCATCAAGTGCGGGACAAGCACCCTCTGGCCCTTCGGCCAGTGCGGTTGAAGCGATGTATCAGGACCGCGAATATGAGGACGTGGCGCTGGATGGCATGCGCAAGACGATTGCCGCGCGCCTCACCGAGGCCAAGCAAACCATCCCGCATTTCTACCTGCGTCGCGACATCAAGCTTGATGCACTTCTCAAGTTCCGCAGCCAGCTTAACAAACAACTGGAAGAGCGTGGCGTGAAGCTTTCGGTCAACGACTTCATCATCAAGGCCTGTGCGCTTGCGCTTCAAGCTGTGCCAGACTGCAACGCGGTCTGGGCCGGGGACAAGGTGCTGAAGCTGAAACCCTCAGATGTAGCTGTCGCGGTGGCCATCGAGGGTGGCCTCTTCACGCCAGTACTCAAAGACGCCGACATGAAGTCACTCTCGGCGCTTTCGGCGGAAATGAAAGATCTTGCTGCGCGGGCGCGCGACCGCAAACTGGCCCCACATGAGTACCAGGGCGGCAGCTTTGCCATCTCCAACCTTGGCATGTTCGGCATCGACAATTTCGACGCTGTGATCAACCCGCCACATGGCGGGATCCTGGCCGTGGGTGCAGGCGTGAAGAAGCCGGTTGTGGGCGAAGATGGCGAACTGGCCGTGGCGACCGTGATGTCTGTGACCATGTCAGTCGATCACCGGGTCATCGACGGCGCTTTGGGCGCGCAGCTTTTGGAGCAGATCGTGCAAAACCTGGAAAACCCGATGGTGATGCTGGCCTGATGCGACCGGGTTTCTTGCGAGGGTTGCAGTTCGCCCTGGTCAGGAAATACATTTTGAATCAAATACTTGGTGTATTTTGATATCTGATAACAGCCCGCTAATCGTGGGCTGTTATTGTATGACGCACCCAATTGACCGCATGTCTGGCGTGTCAAACAAGACTTGTCTTGTCAGGTCAGGAGAGCGTCACATGAAAAGCATCTTTTTGGTCGGAGCAATTGCGATCGCCGCGCTTAGCCCGTCATGGTTACCCTTTGGCGCCGAAAAAACCCCATCGGTAAGCCCGCTGACAGCGCCTCCAGCCGTGAGCATCATGCCGTTGCATTGGACACATGACGGATTTTAACACCAGCTCGCCTGCTGGTTTTTCCGATTGTCAAAACAGGCGCGCACTCGACTAAGTGCCCAAGCCTGCGCGCATAGCCGCACAACACCGTGACCAATAGTGAAAGCAGAACCTCTTGAGACAGCGGGCCAGACATCTCATTTTTTGATCAGTTACAATCAGACAATGAGCCCCTCGACATGTCACATACGGTAAAACTGATCGCTACACTGCTAACCGCCGCCATCGCGCTAAGCCCAGCTCCTCTTATGGCCAAACCAAACACTTTTCCTGGAGAAAACGCCGAGTACCTGCCCAAACTCAGTCCCGAGACGATTGAAAAGCGCAAAAAACGTGCTGAAAAACGAGAGAGAAAGCGCGAGGAACGGCGTCTGAAGCGTTTGCAAAAAGAATCCAACCGGACGGGAACTAACTAACACACGACGTCTCGGAGGCGCGACAACGTCGGTGTCAAAACCTCGGCGTTCCAGATTTTTTAAAGCGTTTCGCGATGAACCTGAACCACAGAGCGTCGCGAAACGCTTTACTCTACATTTGATAGCCTGGCGTTGATTTCGAAAGCGCCTCTTCCTCATCGGTCATATCCTCGGGGATGCCCTCGAAGAGCGGCGTCGAGAGATATCGCTCGCCGGTATCGGGCAGCATGCACAGGATGACCGAGCCTTCCGGCGCTTTTTCGGCAATCTGCATGCTCACGGCAAAGGTAGACCCCCCGGAGATACCAGTGAATATCCCCTCTTCCGCCGCAAGGCGCTTGGACCAAGCGATGCCATCCGGCCCAGCCACAGGCAAAAGCGCATCGTGATAACCCTGATCCAACGCTTCTTGCAGCACCCATGGGATAAAATCCGGGGTCCAGCCCTGGATCGGGTGCGGCTCAAAATTCGGGTGGCCTTCGGTCGGCTGATGATCCTCGTTGCGGGTGTTGACATAGCCCGACGCCACCAGCGCCGCATTGCCCGGCTCGGTCAGGATGATTTTCACATCGGGGCGCTCTTTCTTGAGCACCCGGCCCACGCCTGAGACCGTGCCGCCCGTGCCGTAGCCCGTGACAAGATAGTCCAGCCGCTCGCCTTTGAAGTCGCCCAGAATTTCCTGCGCCGTGGTGCTGGCATGCATGTCGGCATTGTCGGGCGTCTCAAATTGCGAGGCCAGGAACCATCCATTGGCTTCGGCCAGTTCCTTGGCCTTCTGGTACATGCCAAAGCCTTTCTCGGCACGTGGCGTCAACACGACCTTAGCCCCCAGAAAACGCATCAGCTTGCGCCGCTCGATGGAAAAACTGTCGGCCATGGTCACAACCAGCGGATAGCCTTTGGCCGCACAGACCATGGCCAGACCAATGCCGGTGTTACCTGATGTGGCCTCAACCACCGTCTGCCCCGGTTTGAGCCGCCCGTCACGTTCCGCCGCCTCAATGATGTTGAGCGCCAGCCGGTCCTTGACCGACCCTGCGGGGTTGAACGCCTCGAATTTCACATAGACCGTCACATGATCCGGCGCGATGGAGTTGATCCGGATGGCCGGCGTGTCGCCGACCGTGTCGAGCACGCTGTCAAAAAGCCGCCCACGTCCTTTTGTCTGGCGAATTCCCATGGCTCTCCCTTTCCTCTGGGTGTTTGCATGGCGCCAGCATAGGAACAAAATAAAGCGTTTCGAGAAAAATCTGCACCACAGCTTTTCTCGAAACGCAAAGCAACACTCAATCGCTGCGCGCGTTTCGAATTTAGGTGTGGTTACACGATAAATTCAAAACGCTTTATGCGCGCAGGCCAAAGGCGCGCGCGCATTTGAGGAGAGTTTCCTCGGAAAGCTTTGGCTTTACTGATTTTTTACCAGCATATGGTCCATGGACATGGACGGCTGATCACAACCCGCCTCGCCCACGATGCGCGCAGGAATGCCCGCCACGGTCTTGCAGGGCGGCACTTCGGCCAGAACCACCGAGCCCGCCGCGATGCGCGAGCAATGACCCACCTTGATGTTGCCCAGAACCTTGGCCCCGGCCCCGATGAGAACCCCATCACCGATCTTGGGATGACGGTCTTCCTCTTCCTTACCGGTGCCGCCGAGGGTCACGGAATGCAGCATCGAGACATTGTCGCCCACCACAGCCGTTTCACCGATCACGATAGAATGCGCGTGGTCGATCATGATGCCCTTGCCGATCTTGGCGGCAGGGTGAATATCAACGCCAAACACCTCAGAGCAGCGCATCTGGAAAAACCGCGCCATATCCTTGCGGTCATTGTTCCAAAGCCAATGCGCCACGCGATAGGCCTGCACGGCCTGGAAGCCCTTGAAATACAGCATCGGAAGGATGAACCGGTCGCAGGCCGGGTCACGGTCATTGACCGCAACGATATCGGCGCGCGCGGACTGACCCAAACTGGTATCCTCAGCGAAGGCCATATCGCAGATCTCACGCAGGATTTGTTCCGGCATCTCATTCGAGGCCAGCTTCAGCGAAATGCGATACGCCAGCGCGGACTCAAAAGATTTATGGTGCAGGATCGAACTATGCACGAGGCCGCCCAGAAGCGGCTCATCCTGCACGGCGGCGTCCGCCTCAGAGATGATACGGGCCCAAACCGGGTCCAGTTCAGCGAGTTTTGCACGGGTTTCGGCCATGACGTGGCTCCTTCCTCATTGCTTTGCTGTATATCAGATAGGCATTCGGGGTAAAATGCAAAGCTGTTATGTGGGGTGTCACGGAAATGGATGAAACACAACTGGCGGAATTTCGTGCGCTGATTGAGGCCAGGTTAACCGAATTGAGCGGTGAAGACGCGCTTGGCGCGGCGGGCAAGGCTACCGTTGAGTTGGATCAGCAGGCCGTAGGTCGCCTCAGCCGCATGGATGCCCTGCAAAATCAGGCGATGGCCAAGGCTACCGGGGTTCGGCGAGAGGCCGAGCGCGCCCGGCTTTTGACGGCTATGGCGCGGATGGATGAGGGCGAATTCGGCTATTGCGATGATTGCGGTGAGGACATTGCCGAGGGGCGCCTGCGGCTGGATCCTGCGGCGCGGAAATGCGTGGACTGCGCGCGCGGGTAGCCGCTTATTTTGCCTTACCCCGGCACATCCAACGTCGCAAACCGCCCCGGCCCGAACTTGGCAGAGATTTGTGCCACATCGATCTGATACGCTCCAACCAGCCCATCTGCGGTCTGTGCAGCGGCCGTGTAGGTCCAGTCCGGGCTGTTCACGATCTCTTCGCGCTGCACGGCATCTGCTTGCACCACGCGCACCAGATAACTTTCGTTTTCTTCGCCCAACGGCACCTCAAGCGTGTCCCACCGGTCCCCGTCAATTCGTGTGCGCCGCACCCAGGTGAGGGTCCGGTCCGCGCCGGGCGTGCCATTCAGGCGCAGATGCACCGGACTGAGCGGGCGCAACCCCAACCCGTCAAAGGCCAGCAAAGCCGCACTGTAGGACGGATCATCGACCGGGCGCGCGGCAGGTCCAATGCGGTAATACCGCGCCAATCCACGCCGCGCTTCGGCCATGTCGATTTGCCTGGCGCGGCCATCAAGCCGTACAATGTAGCTGCCCACCGGCCATTCGGAGCCGGTTTCCGTACCCATCTGACCCCGCAGGCGATGCGACAGAAGATAGGTATCGGTATCGACCAGTTCCGCATCGCGAAACTGCATCAGCTCCCACCCGTCAGGCGTGCCATCCCCCACCGCGCAGAGGTTCGCGCCCCCCAGAAACGCCAGATCGCTGACGCTTTGCAGCGCGCCGTTCAGCATGCGCACCTGCACCGCATCGTCTCGGTCAATGCGCCCGGAAGGTGCTGTTTCCAAAGTGGTTTCCAAAACCCCCACGGCGCTTTGCGCCTCGATCAGCGTGTTGAGACCATAGTTGGCATCCTCATCCGAGGCATACACAGCCACGTTGCCCGGCCAGGGGGACCCGAACGCTGCCACATGCGGGCTGTGCGGTGTTTCTTCACCGGTTAACAAGGGTAAATCGAGGAAAAGCGGCTTGATAAGGCTGGGAGGCTGAAAAGTACGAAGCGAAGCGGAGATATCCGGCACTTCGCCAACTTCATAGGTGTCCGCCTCAACCCGCACGGCCTCTACCTTCTGCGCGCCAGACAACTGATCGGTGCGGTCCACACGATAGTGACCCTGCCCGCCCTCCTCGGGGATAGAGATCACGTCGCCTGCGCCGATACACATCTGCGAGGGCGGCAAGGTCAGGCGCAGCGTGTCGCTTGCTGTGCGCGCTTCGGCCAACCAACGCTCGACGGTTTGCCGCCCTTCTGCGCGCGTCATCACCAGCGGGAACTCCGAGGTGGACACAGCATGCGTGGCTTGATCCGGCAAGATTGCCTCTTCAGCGATCACATCAAAACTGCCATCCGCCTCGACAAAGCGCAGACGCACACGACCGGCAAGTTCAACCTCGCTGCCACGAGTGTATTCAATCAACCCGTGCATTTCGCTGTCGCGCACGAGAAAGTCGGGATCAATCTCGTAATCCACCGCCCCATCACGCATCCGGAATTGCAGGACCCCGTCACGTTCCACAGCGTCAAAGCCATAGCGTAGCGTCAGGGGCTGCAACGTGCCACGGGCCTCGCCCACCTGGTCCACGCTGTAGCCACGCACAAGGCCATAAAGCTGTGTGACGTCAATATCTTCCAACCCGGACCTGGCACAGACTTCACCCACGACAGACGCCAGAGACCGCGCCGAAACACGCCCGTTGATCCAGTGCCCGCGTGTGTAATTCGCCCCATCGCTCCAAAGCTCCTGATTGTTGGGAAACTGCGGATAGGGGCGCATATCCCAGGCCCAGACATAGGCGTGATCCATGTCGATCATCGGCCCGTCATAAACCTCGGAGACGGGGTTGTTCTCGGGCGCCGTCCAGTAGTCGGATACTGCTTTCAGGTACTGAAACTGGATCAATTCATCCCGCTTACCATCTGAAAAAGCGGGCAAAAGCGACTCTGATGATTTCTCGTCAATGAATCGGTTGGGATGGTTCGTGCCCTTATCAACTGCCGCACACCCATATTCCGTAAAGCGCACTGGCTTGCTGCCCGGCACCCAGGCTGTCGGCGTCTGTGACCGCACACCGCCCACCCGGTCATGATGCAGGTTTTGCCACCAGTTGCGAATGTCCTTGTAGCGCCAGATCCAAGGCTCATCATGTTCGGCGTCGGTGATTGTGGTCCGGGTTTGCGCCTCACGGGCGGCATCCGTGGCGTAGTACCAATCATAGCCCTCACCGCCCTCGACATTCGCCTTCAGGTACTCAAGATCATAGATCGACGCCCACCCCCCTTCGGCATCGGCATGCACGGTCCCACTGCGCCAATCAGACAGCGGCATGTAATTGTCGATCCCGATGAAGTCGATATTGGCATTCGCCCAAAGCGGATCGAGATGAAAGAACCGGTCGCCTGAGCCATCCTGCGGCTGATAGCCAAAGTATTCCGACCAGTCCGCGGCATATCCGATCTTCACATCCGGCCCCAAAAGCGCCCGCACCTCGGTCGCCAGATCAATCAGCGCCGCAACGGCAGGGAAGCTATTGTTTTCCCCGCGAATTTGCGTGAGCCCGCGCATTTCCGACCCTATGCAAAAGCTTTCCACACCGCCCGCGGCCACGCATAATGCCGCCTGATGCAAGATGAACCGCCGGTATCCCCATTCATTGGGGCCGCTATATTGCACAGGGCTGACCGTCACAGGGCCGGAATACTGCAAAAGCGCTGTCGCAGAGGTAAAGACCTCAGATTGCGCGGCGGTGAAGCCTCCGGCAATGCTGAAGTCAGCCGCATTCGCCGTGCCAAAAAACGCGGCCACTTCGGCTTCGGCCGCCGCCGTGCCATCTGTGCTGCCCGGTTGGTTTGGCGCCTTTGATGTGGTGATCCGCCCACGCCAGGGCAGAACCGGTTGATCCGCCGCGTCGCTATAGGGGTCAGGGCGTGCATTACCCCCTTGCTGATCCATCAGGATAAACGGGTAATACATCACGTCACGACCCGCCGCGTTCAGCGCCAATATCGCTTCGATCACAGACTGATCCGTCGGCGTGCCGCCATAAATCGGCTGGCCTGCCCCATCCTCGGGCACCGCCTCGGCCTGCGCCCGACTCAATCCAGACACGCGCCAGCGCATATTGCCCGCATCATAGGTCTTTTGTTCCACCTTGGGCCGGATCGTGCAGTCACCACAGCGCAGATCATCGCCAAACCAGCTCACCACCAGCGAAGTGGCCTTTGCACGCGGCAATTCACCAGTCAAATGATCCAGCGAGGTTGAAAAATCGCTTTTGCCCGACGGGCTATTGGCGTTGACTGCGCGCCGCGCGCCATATCCATAGGTCACATTGGCCACCGTCGTGGCCAACGCATATTCCCCGCTGCCCGGCAAAAGCGCGACACCGCGCACCGCCTGCACCAGATCGCCCTCAGCCGCGTCAACACCCTCTTGCGCAGGGCGGCTGACCTCAAAGCTGAATTGCGGCACACGCCCGCCATAGGGGGTAAGATCCAGATCCTCGATCACCACATAAGCCGTGCCGCGATAGGCGGGCACAGTGCCAACCCCTTCCACGGCTTCAATCTTGGGATCAGGCAGCTGATCGCGAGAGCCGGTGTAGACCCGCAAGGTCAAATCCTCACGCGGCACTTCAAGACCATCCGCCCAGATGCGGCCCACACGCGTAATCTCTCCCTCACAAAGCGCAATCGCCAGGCTAACAGAATAGGAATAACTGCGCGTCTTGGGACGGCTCGGCGCGCCCTTACCGCCACCTCCACCGGTTTCGCGGACCGTTTCGAGAAATTCGGTGGCCCAAATCACCTGTCCAGCCACCCGCGTGCGGCCATAGACCTGCGATATGGTCTCTCCTTCACCAGTGCCGGTAAGGCGCAGACGGTTCACCCGACCGGTCTCAACCGTGTCCGATCCCTGCCCCATCAAACGCTGATCAATGGAGCGCCCGATAACCGCCCCTGCAAACCGGCCCACTGCAGCCATGGACAGCCCCAGAACCGAGCCACCCAAACCGCCACCAATGGCGGCGCCTGCCGCCGAGAGAATTACCGTTGCCATGCTCTAAATCTCCTCGGGGAATGCAAAACAGGCCACGATGCGTCGCCGCCACGCGCTGGTCAGAGAACTTTCCACCACGCCATGACCGGAATAGGCGTGCACAAACTTTGCCTGCGCTCCGGTCTGTGTGACCACGCCCAGATGCTTGGCCACCGATCCGTCACGCATGCGAAAGAGCACCACATCCCCCAGCGCTTCCTCCTCCCGGTCCTTGGGGCGCAAATGACGCCCCGCTGCGCGCCATAGCACTTCGTCCCGCGCAGGCTCTGACCAGTCCATGCTGTAGGGCGGCACCGCCTCGGGCTCGGTCCCATAGAGCGCACGCCAAATCCCCCGGATCAGGCCAAGACAATCCGCCCCCGCCCCTTTGCGGCTGGCCTGATGCCGATAGGGCGTGCCAAGCCAGTCCCGCGCCTCAGCCACCACACGCGCCTCAACCCCGCTCATGACCTGCGGCTCCCGCCATCCAGCACTTGTGCGCGGGTTGGGTCACTGATCGACCAGTCATCTCCGGGAATGTCCGGAAAACCCTGAAAATTCAGGAAATTATTGAACTTGGCTTGACAGGTTTCGCGCGCCTTGTCGCATCCCGCCTCAAGGCGCAAGGTATCGCCCGGCGCGATCTCTGCCCGGATCGGATGCCAAAGCTCCAGAACACGCGCATCGGCCGTCTCACTGTCGCTCTTGATCAGTCCTGACAGCCCTGCGGCCTCACCATCCAGCACCCGCAGCACGCCATGCCGGAACCACCCCGGATCAAACCCGGCCAGCGCAGCAAAGCGCAGCACCCGTCGACCTTCGATCGTCTCAACCGGCACATCAGTCGTGTAGCCCGGTGTGCTGAGGTCAAACCCACACCCATCATCGCCCAAAACCGCCGAGCATGGCTTTTGAAAAACCCGTCCCAAAGGCACGTTGAGCCGGTCAGTCAGACCGCGCAGCTCCGCCTCAAAGGCCCCGCCCGCACGGCGGATTTCCCCAATCGTGCCACGAAAAAGAAGCTGGCGCTCATCCACATTGGCCCAATTGACCAACCACGCGCGCACCTCGGCGCCGTCATAACGCCCGGCCTCAATATCGGCATCGCGAATGGCCGCATCACTCAGCGCCCCCACCGCCTCGGAATTGTCCACCGACAAACCCGTGGTTTGCTGTAAGGCGGCTGCGGAAAGCCCTGTTTCTGCTTTGAAAACTACGTTCTCAAAAGCCAGATCCATATCATGGTCAGTGAACCCAAGTATCTCGCCGCCACGCCGGGTTACGGCCCAGCATCGCGCGGTGGTGGCCTGCCCGGTCTGCAAATGCGCCTTCAGCCCGGCATCAAACCCGCTCATACGCGCACCTCGACGATGGGCACGTTGGGCACTTCTCCGGCCTGAAAACTGGCGAGGCTGGTGTGAATGCGGTCGGTATCAAACCGCACCGGGACATCGAACTCAAACCCGGCGGTGATTGGCACGCCAGTGTTCACGGGATGGACAAAAGTGATCACACCGGTCGTAGCATCCACGCTGTAATGCACGCCTTCTTGCTGCGCATCACCGCCCAGCCCCACACGCACTGTCCCGTCCACAGGCTTGCTGATCGGCCGCGCATAGGTTGTCTCACCCGAGCGATACGTCTTGATAAGCTGAAACGCATCGGTCACGTCATCTCCTGTGCCAATGATCTGATCCTCATAGGCAATTTCGCCCAATGCCGGGCAGGATTTGTAATCCGTCCAATCCTTCCAGCGAAAGCCAAAGATCTGCCCTTGCCGTGCCTCAAAAAACGCGATCAGCGTCTCGATGTCGTCCAGACTGCGCATGGCAACGCCTGCGTCATAGCGCCTGCGCGAATGTCGCCAGGGCGTGTTGCGCTCTTCAAACCCATTGGCCAGCGTGACCACATCCGTGTACCGCTCTGGCCCTCCAATAGAGCCAAAACTCAGGCTCGCCGGAAAACGTATCTCGTGAAAGCTCATGCTCTGCCCTTTGATTTAGCGATTGCGATTGCCGCGCCCGATCACGCGACCCAGTTGGGCGGCAATCTGCGCCTGTGAGCGGCGAAACCCCTTAACATCGGGGGTTGAGACATTCATCACCACGCTGATCGGCTGGCCGCTCCCGCCACGCACCCCCAACTTGCCGTCGGCCCCACGTGCCAGTGGCATGATCGCCTCTGGTCCGGCCTCTCCCATCAGGCCCATGCCGCCCCGCATCGGAAACGTCGTCGGCCCGCTGATCACCCCGCCATTGGCAAAGGGCTGCACCCTACCCTGAGCAAAACTGCCGCCTTTCTCAAACGGAAGCAGATTGCCCACCAGCGCGCCAATCCCCTCCGAGATCAGCCCGCCCACCTGATTGGTGACCGGACGCACGGCGGCGTTGAACACCGAATTGACCATCGAATTGGCCAAATTGCGCAGGGAGTCAGACAAACTGTCACCATCCACAACCGCGTTGCGCATCGCTTTGGTCAGCCCTCGGCTAAAGCTGCGCTCCATCCGTGCCGCATCTTGGCCGGTCCCCGCAAAGCTGAGCTTCACGCGCGCCATCTCGGTGTTGAACGCTGCGGCCATATCGCTTGCCGCGCCCAGGTTTTCATCCAGCGCCGCGATCTGCGCATCCAGCTCATCAAGCCCGCCAATCTCAGCCATCTTTCACCTCTTCTTGTTCATCCGGATATGCCGAAAGCAATTCTTCCAACCGCGCACGTTTGAGTGGTCTGAACCCCGCAGGCTTGCCCAACACCAGTTCGAACTCAGCAGGTGTCAGCGCCCAGAATGTCGCCGGATCAAGCCGCAGCATGCCGATCCCGGCCTGCATCAAACCAGCCCAGTCAAACCGCTCTGTGTCAGCCCCACTCATGCGCTCTGAGCACTTAGAAACGCGCGCGTCAGAAGCTCGGCTGCCGCGTGAGCCGCGCCCACCGGTCCACCCTCGATATCTGCACTGAGCAGGTCATCGGCCGTTCCGGACCATCCTCCGCCGCGCAGCCCCGCCACGATCAGCGCCAGCACATCACGACTGGAGAACCCACCATCCTCAAAGCGCTTGATCAATGCGACCAGTGAGTCCGCCTCAAGCCCTGCCTCAAGTTCAGCCAGAGCCCCCAGCGTCAGCTTCAGAACGTGACGCGTGCCATCAATCACAAGCGCCACTTCTCCGGCATAGGGGTTCGCCATACCGTTCACGCCGCCACAAAGCTGAGCTGACCCGCCGAAGACAGTGCCAGCTCATAGGTGGCCTCGCCGTCATGGGTGCCGGCATACTCAATCGAACTGACCTGAAACGGGCCTTCGATGATGCCGAAATCCGGGATCACCACCTGAAAATCCGGCATCTCCCCATCGAAAAAGATCTGCCGCGCACGCTCATCGCTGCTTTCGTCGCGAAAGATGCCCGAGCCACTGATCGCGGCTGATTTCACACCCGCGCCAGCCAGCAATTCGCGCCAGCCACCTGCGGATTCTAGGCTCGTGACATCCACACTTTCTGCGTTGAAGCTGATCCGGGTGGCCCGTAGGCCCGCAACAGTCTGAAAGTTTCCGTCGCCTGTGAGGTCAATTTTGACCAAAAGGTCCTTGCCGTTTTGCACTGCCATGATGTCTGTCTCCGAAACTGTTGGGGTTACGCGGTGTCGTCCACACGCGCGCGAAAGATGAGGTCGATCCGCCTGAGCGCGCCGGTGCCTTCGCGCTGCGCCCGGGCGCGGTAAAAGTTGAGGGCGTTAAGATGCCCCCGGCTCAGCATCAAAGGCGCGTCCACAAGCGCATCACTGATGGCACCTGCCACTTCCTTGGCGGCATGAAATCCCGACGTCTCTGTGACCACAGAAACCGTGAACCGGTGCCATGCCCCCTGCCCGGTGACATCTGATTGCACCTGTGCGTCCTCAGGTCCGAGCGTCACATAGACAGGGGGCAGACTGCCCTGGGGCAGCGCATCATAAATCGCGCCTGCCACCAGACCATTCAAAGCAGAATCGCCCGCCAGCCTCTGAAAAACCGCCGCCTGCAACGCGGCTGATACGCCATAGCTCACAGCACGACCTCCTCTTCACAAAAGCAGGTCAGATAGCGCGCCTGCGCATCTGCTTCGGCCACAGCCTGAATGCGAAAGACACGCACGCCTTCGCGAAACCTTTGCCCTGGTGCGGGCCGCGATGGCGCACCATAGGGCGCCGCACGTACAATGATGCGGTATCCGGTGGTCGAAAGGCTGACCGCTTCACCGGCGGCATCTCGGCCCGTACGCGCCTGCACATCAGCCCAAACCGAGCCCAGAGACACCCAGGCCTCATCAAATCCACCTGCGCCATCTGGCGTGCGTTCCCGATGCTCCAGCATCAAGTGCCGGTTGAGACGTGGGCCAGTCATGACAAACGCCCCCCGCTCAGCAAGCGCACGGTACGATAGCGCTCGACCAGGGATTTGACGCCGAAAGGCATCTGTGTGTCGCCCTGACGCGTCTCATGACGATGATCGTAGTAATGTGCGGCCAGCAGGATCACCGCCTGCCCCAGATCCGCAGGCAAACCGCCCCAAGCGCTGGCGTAACCCGCCACAAAGCTCAGCTCCGCCACGCCACCGGGCGGCACACCGGGCAATGTACTGCCCACAGAGCGCAGGATTGGACGCTGCGCATCGGCCTCCAGCACGTAATGCGTGGTATCGATGATCTCTTCTTCTTCAATCCGGTTGCGCAGGATCAATGAAACGATCTCGCTCACAGGCGCCACCGGAAGCGCTTGGCCCGTGGCATCCCACCACCGGGTCAGCGTCCATGAAAAAGTGCGCGTAATCAAAATCTTTCCGGTACGCGCCTCAATCGCCGACACTGCCGCGCGCAGATAGCTTTCCAACAGCGGATCTTGCACATCCGCATCCGAAAACCCGGTTCCCATCTTGAGATGCGCCTTGAACTCATCCAGCGGGAGCGCGGATTGAGAAACGGCAGTCTCTTCGATTAACATCATGGTTTCACTCCAGAAATCCCAACCCATCTCCTTGCTCGATGCCACGCACCCGATCTCACACCAAACCAAGGAGACGCGCCTGGCGGCTTGCAAAATGCGTGGGCAATGACCGGGGACACAGGCCCCCGATCACACATGCCAAGGCTCAGGACAGGCCGAATTTCAGCAGTTTGATCGCCGCAAAATCGCTCACATCGCCGCCCACACGCTTGGTCGCGTAGAACAGAACATGCGGCTTGGCCGAGAACGGATCGCGCAGCAGGCGCAGGTCGGGGCGCTCTGCCACGGTGTAGCCTGCACTGAAGTCACCAAAGGCAATCGCCGTGGCATCTGTTGCAATGTCAGGCATGTCCTCGGCAATCAGCACCGGGTACCCCAGAAGACGCGCTGGCTCTCCCGCCGCCAGACCATCCGACCATAGAAAACGCCCATCGGCATCCTTCAGCTTGCGCACAGCCCCTGCTGTCTTGGAGTTCATCACAAATGTGCCATTCGCGCGATATTGCGCGCCGAGTGCGTAGGCCAGATCGACAATTGCATCGGCTCCGTTGAAATCACCATCCGCACCCGTGGCCACATAGCCCAGGTTTCCCCAGCTCCAGCCGCCATTGGCCACAATGGAATGGGTCAGAAAGCCGGTGGGCTTGTCCACGCCGTCGCCATTCACAAAGGCAGCGGCCTCTGCGCGGGCAAACTTGTCGGCGATCCGGCCAGCCAGCCACGCCTCGATATCAAACGCACTGTCATCCAGCAGACGCTGTGACGCTTTCGGCAGCGCATTCAGCTCGTGCAGCGGAATGGAAATCCGGTCAATTGAAGGTGTTGAGGTTTCCGTCGCATCGCCGGTCTCAGAGGCCCAGCCATGGCCAATATCCGTGTGATCAATCAGCACATCATAGGACGTTGCCTCGACCTCAACCACATTGGCAATCGCACGCACCGACGCTGTGCTGCCCAGAACGCTCTTGATCGTGGCCGACGTCTCTGGGTCAACGAGGTAGCCCCCTTCTGCCGCCACAGCGGTACTGAGCGCCTTGCCTTCAAGCTCCAGTCCACGCAGTCCATCATCATCGCCGGAGCGCAGGTAAGAGCCAAACGCCTTTTGATGCGGCGCACCTGTATCCACGCTTTGCGAAAGTATCGGGCGTTTGGCCCCCATGTTTTTACGTTCCATCTTGGTCATCTTGTCGTCCTGTTGCTGAAGTCGCTGTTGAATGTCGGCCTGAAAGCCTTTGAGGTCGCTGACAAATCCCGCCATGGCGGCCTTGATCTCGGTGACCGGAGACAGATCTTCCCCGGCCCGAGACCGCGTCTCGGTGTTGCTCATTTCTCGATCCTGTTTGGTTTCGTGGTTAGGGGCGCGCCTCTACATCTGCGCGATCTCCTGTCGGGCGTCCTCAAAGGCCGCCGCCAATTCACGCAAAGTGTCGCTGACCAGGGTATCGTCCTTGGCCCCCACCCGCGCACTGGGCAGCATGGGGAAGGTCACAAGCGACACCTCCCAAAGCTCCAGTTCCTTCAAGAGCCGCTGGCCCTTGTCATCTCTCACTGCCTTGACGGTGCGGTACCCGATGCTCAGCCCGTCAATGGCCTGTGATGCAATCAACGTGGCCGCTTCTCGGGCGCGCGCGATGCCATCCAGCAGACGGCCCTTGACGTAGAGCCCCTTGTCATCCTCGCGCACCTCGTCCCAGACGCCAATGGGCTGGGCCGGATCATGCTGCCAAAGCATCTTGATCTGACGTCCCTCCTCGGCAAGCCGCTGCAATGATCCGGTATACGCTCCGCGCGCCACAACGTCGCCTCCTCGATCCTTGCGCCCAAAGTAACTGGCATACCCTTCAATACGGGTCCCATCGATAACCGTGAGATCCTCATCAAATCGGCAAAACTTGCGTTCAAGCCCGGTCTCGGTCTGCATCTGTTGCTCCTTTCGTCCACGCATCTGCGGACGTTAACCTTCGTAAAAAGTGGTGATCGTGGTCCAAAGCGGATGACAGCGGTGATAGGCATGCGCCCGGCTGCCGCGGATCCCGTGCAGATCCCGCAAAAGCCACGGCCCGCTATATTGCTCGCCCACTGGACGCGTGCGCGGGGAATCCTCGGAATGCGGCTCAAAATCGACGCTCAGACGCACCGGCCCTTCATACCAGACCAACGCCAGAAACTCGCATTGCCGAACCTTGCGAAACCGCACGTAGAAACTTGTGCCTTCACGGGTTTCTTCGTCGTGGCTCACCTCCACATCCCGCACCACCGGAAACCAACGTGCTTCCAGAACCGGTCCCGCTGCAAAAAATGCAGGCGTCAGCGCCAGAGACACGCCAACCACCAGCAAGCTGCTGGAGAATTTCGTGAACTTAAACACCAAGCATACTCCCCTGCATAACAAAGGACATGAACCCGCCCAGGATGGCCGCAATGATAAGCCAGACCAGCCGCGAGATATGTCCGTCGATCTTTTCCAACCGGCGATCAATCTGGTTGAACCGTGCCTCCATGAACTTCTGCTTTTCCTCGCTTACCGCACGCTCGGTTTCCATCGCCGCAACGCTCAGTTCCAGCGAGGTCAGCCGCCGCTCCACATGCCGAAACATGGCTTGCGTGCCGTCAAACGAGGCATAAAGCCCGTCTAGGTCGTTGTTTTTGTCATCTGAGTTCATACGCCCGCCTCTACTGCGGCCAGCCCAAGAAGCGCCCGTTTCTCCGCGTCGCTCAGGAAAGTCGCGGCCGTCACACGCGCCCATTGCGCATCACGCTCTGCAGAAAGCGCCGGCACCTGATCCAAATCAGGCCGCAGCTCCAGAGCTTCGTCAGAATAGGCAGACAGCCAATCCGCCACGCTGGCTGCCACCCGCGCCACCAAGGGCAGCACCGTCAGCCGGTAAAAAGCGCGGTTGGCCTCCTGATAGTTCGCATATGTCGCATCACCCGGAATCCCGAGCAGCATCGGCGGCACCCCAAAGGCCAGCGCAATCTCACGCGCGGCACTCTCCTTGGTTTTCTGAAATTCCATATCCGAGGGCGAAAAGCCCATCGGCTTCCAATCCAACCCACCTTCAAGCAGCATTGGTCGCCCGGCATTGCGCG
Organism: uncultured Roseovarius sp.; assembly: GCA_947496175.1. Lineage (GTDB taxonomy): Bacteria > Pseudomonadota > Alphaproteobacteria > Rhodobacterales > Rhodobacteraceae > Roseovarius. Next base: position 151,385 of record CANMBU010000003.1, on the reverse strand, counting down.
CACCCTGATGATGGCTCTCCATCTCATTGACCAACCGGTCATACTGATCATGCGAGAGCGTGCCTTGCCCGTCCGCACCAGAGAACACAATCGCACCGCTTGGGCGCGCCGCATTGTCCAAAAGAGCCTTGGACCAATGCGCCGCCGAATTGTGCACATCCACCGCTCTTGCCGCAGCCTGCATCGGCGACACGCCGTAATGGTCATCTTGCGGATGAAAGCTCTTGACATGGCAGACCGGAGACGGCCCCTCACCCACATCAAACCGATGCGCGCGGCCACCGACGCTGTACTCATACCCCACGGGCCAGCCATCACTGCCCGGCACCACGCTCATACGGTCCGACCGCAACACGTGCAATTCCATGGGCAAGCCACCCTCAGGTGAGGCAACCGCCTCAAGATACCCGTTCCCGGTCAAAAGAAGCTGACCGTATAGCGCCTCAAAGAGCTCCGCGCGTCCCTGCACCGGATTGGGCCGCCGCACCAGATCCAAGGCCGGATGCTCGGCATAACGCGTCTGACGCTCCTGAAGGATCAATGGCAAAGACGCCGCCGCCTCGGCCACCATCTTCACACAGCGAAATCCAACCGGATTGCCCAGAAATCCCGTGCGTGTCAGTGTCGCTGCATCGCGCGGTGACCACGCCACACGCCCCGCACTGTGCCAGGCCGCCACGCGCCCAACGGCACTTGCCTTTTGCTCAGGCGCCGCCTGTTGAGCACGCGCATTGCCGAAGAATTTCAGTATCATATCTGAGGTCTCCTTGACCCGTCGTCTTGCCGAAAACCTGCCGCTCTCAGCCTCGATGTGCATCAAAACCGCAAAGGTTTACGAAAGATTTATTAGACCGTACGCACCTGCGGGTTGCGCCATTGCGCGGCCGGTTCGATCATCAATTCGCTCAAAGCCCAGACCAGCGCATCCACCCGGTCCGGGCTGCCCGCGCCTTCAAATCCCTTGACGCTCATCGCGCACATCTGGTCTTCCAGATCACCCAGGCCGCGCACATGCTTCACCCGGCCCTGCTCATAGAGCGCCGCCACCGGCTCGGCTCGCGCTGTCTTGCCGCGTGTCGCATGGACGGTTTTGACCGGTACCAACGGATCCACATTGCGGATCACCTCTGCCACCATGTCACCCCCTTGGTTGACCTCTGCCACCAAACGATCCGCCCCAAACTGTTCCATCGCTCTGATTGCCGCGTTGGCCCAGGTCATCGGACTGGCCTCACCAATGCTGCAATCGGCCAGCACATAGGCCCGCCAATCCTGCACCGGCCCCTTGGTCACGGCGCCCGCCACCACGATCCCACATTCATCCGACCCGGCCCGCCCCGTTACAGGCGGATCAATTGCGACAACAATCCGGTCAAGCTCTGGCACCTCATCAATACGCGCAGCTTCAAGACCCGAGGGCGTCCAAAGCGCCCCGTCCACCTTGTCGATCAAAAGCCCTTCCAGCTCTTGCCGCCCCAAAAGCGTGCCTGCGTATCGCGCCTGCACTTCTTCAAGAAAACTCTGTGCCAGCCGTGCCCGGTTGGCCTCAGTGGCGGCATGGGTCACAACAGTCGAGTCGCGTTCCAGCAGCTCTTTCAAAACCCCGATATTGCGCGGCGTCGTGGTGACGCAGACACGCGGGTCTCTGCCAAGCCGCAAGCCAAATTGCAGCATGTCCCACGTCTCCCGCGCCTTCCGCCATTTGGCCATTTCATCCACCCAGGCCCCGTCAAATTGCGGACCTCGCAGGCTTTCAGGGTCATGCGCCGAGAAAATCTGCGCTGTTGCCCCGTTGGGCCACAAAAGCCGCTTGCGTGTCGGTTGCCAGCTCGGGCGTCGGTCAGGTGGTGAACAGGCCAGAATGCCACTCTCGCCAAAGACCATGACCTCACGCACCTGGTCGATCGTTTCCCCAACCAAAGCCATACGCCGGCACTTGCCCGGATAAAGCGGCCGTGACCCTTCAACCTGAGCACGCACCCATTCGGCCCCGGCGCGCGTCTTGCCTGCACCGCGCCCGCCCATGATCACCCAGGACCGCCACTTACCCTTCGGTGGCAGTTGGTGATCCATCGCCCAAAACTCAAAGAGATAGGGCAACGCCATTGTCTCTCCGTCATTCAGACTATCGAGAAACTCAGCCTGTATCGCGGGATCTTCTGAGACGATCCAGTTCACATCCAATCGTCTCTTTTGCCCGGTCAAGATCAAGTCCGTAGGATAGGCTGATGCCAAGCTCTTGTTTTTCTCGGTTTGCAAGTTGCGCCTCCGCTTCGATGGCGATCTTGAGCCATTGCCGGATGTCGGCAATGATTCTGGATGCATTCTTCAACTCGCCGAATTCACCAAGCTGGACCCGATCATACATCGCCGACAGCTCCTTGCGCATATCGGCAAGCTGACGTTCCAGCGTGTCAACCGCCTCGGTCAATCCGCTGGGGGTTTCACTGATTGTAATCAAGGGCATAAGCGGGGTTTTGACCTCATTGGTGGTTGTTTCGACAGCGCCGGAGAAGCAGGCAATACCCCGATCTTCTAAGGCGCGTGAGACAACTCTGCTCAATGAGGCTTAACAAACATTACGCAAACCGTGCGCACCCCCGTTCGGGGGCCGCAACACATGGTTCAGACCGAGGAAAGTGTTATTGGTCGTCCTGCGCCCGCTCCAGCGCGCGGTAGGCAGCGACATTTTCGTTATGTTCTTCCAGCGTTTCCGCAAAGAGGTGCCCATCACGTGGATTGAGCGATTTTGCCACGAAGAAGATGTAGTCTGTATCCAACGGCTTCACCGCCGCCTCAATGCTCTCGCGTCCCGGATTGGCAATCGGCGTCGGCGGCAAGCCTTCAATCACATAGGTGTTGTAGGGCGTTGCCCGGCGCAATTCGCTTTGACGCAGCCCTCGTCCCAGAACGCCCTCACCGTTGGTGATCCCATAAATCACCGTTGGGTCGGTCTGAAGCCGCATCCCTTGTCTGAGGCGATTGGTGAACACACTGGCCACCTGTCCGCGCTCCTCGGCCACACCGGTTTCCTTTTCAATGATAGAGGCCAGGATGAGCGCCTGATAGGGTTCAGTCAGCGGAATGTCCCCATCCCTGTCTTCCCACACCTCAGCCAGGATCGCATCCTGCGCGTCCCGCATCCGCTGAATCACACTCGCCCTGTCATCACCAGAGCTGAACTCATAGCTATCGGGTGCCAGGCTGCCCTCCGGCGGCACTTCGGCGACCTCACCTTCCAGCGCATCTATCGAACTCAACGCATTCACGATCTGCCAGCTGGTCACACCTTCGGCCACGGCGACACGGTACCGCGTATCGGCTTGCTCGCGGACTTCGGTGTAGTCGGCGGGCGCGTCCTCTCCCACGGCAAACGCGACACGTTCCACAAACCTGTTGGTTGCAGGATCAAGCTCTCTGACTTCTGTTTGAGCAGAGTTTACCCCAATCCGATACACCACTTCCGTCCCACAGGTACTCGCCCCACCGCGCGTGATGATATCGGCAATCTCGCTCATGCTCGATCCTTCGGGGATCAGCCAGCTGCCTGCTTTCAATAGCTGCGTCTTGTCCGCGTAATCCACGCCAATCCGAAAGATCGAACCGTTTGAGACCGCGCCCTGTTCGGCAAGGTTTTCCGAAATCCCGCGCATCGAACTGCCGCGCGGCACCTGAAGGCAAATCGGCTCTTCCAATGGGCCAGCGCTGCTATACTGGTTCTGTCCCCAAAGGATCACGCCCCCCAGCAGGAAAACAATTACCACCAGCAAAGTCAGGAAATTTGAGGCGATGTTGCGCCACATCAGCGAACCTTCCCGACACAGAGCGACGCATTGGTGCCGCCAAAGCCAAAGCTGTTGGACAGCGCCACATTGATCTCACGCTCATGTTTGGCATTCGCCGCAAGGTTGAGCGGTGTTTCCACAGCCGGATTATCAAGGTTGATCGTGGGCGGTGCCACCTGATCGCGCACCGCGAGGATCGAGAAAATCGCCTCAATCGCCCCAGCGGCGCCCAAGAGGTGCCCGGTGGATGATTTCGTCGATGACATCGTCGCGTTCGAGGCCGCATCCCCCAAAAGCGTCTCAACCGCTTTCAACTCAATCGTATCCGCCATAGTCGATGTGCCATGCGCGTTGATGTAATCCACATCCGCCGGTGTCACACCCGCATTCTTCAACGCCGCCTGCATTGCGCGCAGGCCGCCGTCGCCATCCTCGCTGGGCGCAGTGATGTGATAGGCATCTCCAGACAACCCATACCCCAAGACTTCGGCGTAAATCTTTGCGCCGCGCGCCTTGGCGTGCTCATATTCTTCCAGCACAACCATGCCCGCGCCTTCGCCCATGACAAACCCATCGCGATCCGCGTCATAAGGGCGGCTCGCAGCTTTGGGATCATCTGCGCGTTTTGTTGACAGCGCCTTGCATGCGTTAAACCCGGCAATCCCGATCTCGCAGATCGACGCCTCGGCCCCACCGGCCACCATCACATCGGCATCGCCAAACATAATCAGCCGCGAGGCATCGCCAATTGCATGCGCGCCCGTGGAACAGGCCGTGACAACCGCGTGGTTGGGGCCTTTGAAGCCATGGCGAATGCTCACCTGACCACCGATCAGATTGATGAGCGCACCAGGAATAAAGAAGGGAGATACCCGCCGCACACCCTTGTCGCGGATGATGTTCGTGGTCTCTTCAATAGAGCGCAGACCGCCAATGCCAGAGCCCATCATCACGCCGGTGCGACACCGGCTTTCCTCATCTTCTGGCATCCAATCCGCATCGCGGACCGCCATATCCGCCGCAGCCACGCCATAGCAGATAAAGTCATCCACTTTCCGGCGCTCTTTGGGCTCCATGTAGTCGTCAGTGCAGAACGTACCGTCGCTGCCATCACCTAACGGCACTTCACAGGCATATTTCGTCGCGACATTGACCGGATCAAACCGGGTGATCGTGCCCGCACCAGATTGTCCATCCAAAAGACGGCTCCAAGTTTCTTCAACGCCCGAAGCCAGGGGAGTAACCAGCCCAAGGCCGGTGACAACGACACGCCGCATACTGCTGCCCTCTTCCAAAATTCTTTCGCTGCTCTTAGCGCGCCTTACCCCCAATGGGCAAGCCCATCAAAGCGAAGAGCCGCGCATCGCCGCTCTTCCTTGGATTGTCTACAATTGAGCAGCAGCTCTACTGGAAATCCGCAACCGGCTCCGGCGTGGCCTGTGCCAACTCCAGCGCTTCAGCCAGATCGACGTCCTTAGACAAAAGCGCGCGCCCGATGATCGCGCCAGAGATATTCGGCACATATTTCAGCAGCGACACATCATCCGCCTTGCGCACCGTACCGCGCGCAATCACCTGGTGCCGCGTCTCCGCCGCCAGCCCGGCAATGACACCCACTGAGCTGTCTGTGTCTTCGATGTCGGCGTCAATATCCGTCACAATAATCCCGGCCAGCGGCGCTTCATCGAACGCACGCACAAAAGCCGCAGGGTCAAACGCGCTTTGCGTTCGCCATCCTTCGGTCATGACCGAACCTTGAAAGATATCCACGGCCAGCACGATCTGATCGGGATGCCACTTGGCCAGCTCGCGCACCATCTCAGGCTCATAGGCCGCCATCGTGCCAATCACGATGCGACCGGCCCCTTTCTCAATCCAGCGCTCTACAACTTCACGCGACCGGAACCCACCGCCCAGTTGCACTGGAACACCAGCAGAGCGAATGATCTCTTCCAGTATATCGTTGTTGTCGCCCTCACCTGCCAGCGCATTGATATCGGTGACATGCATCCATTCAGCACCCGCCGCCGCAAACCCTTTGGCGGTCTCAAGTGGATCAACATGCCAAAGAACAGGGTCCTCCAATCGACCTCGCGTGAGGGACACGCATTTACCATTATGAAGCTCTAATGTCGGGTAGATGATCATGGCAGCCATACCTTCATTAACGCGTTTTGCGATAAACCTGAATCACAGAGTGTCGCGAAACGCTTTAGGGAACGCCCGTCCTAATTTCGGGCATAGTGCAAAATGCCTCAACTCAAGGTTTTGGGATAGACACAAATCGGCATCCTGTTGCCTGATAGCGAACTGGCATCGGGATGCGCTGTTTTTTGCCTGCAAACCGCAGATCATGAAAAAAGCCCAGGATTTGCATCCCGGACCTTTCCAAACTCGTGTGTCAGCGACCCTTTATTCGGCCTTGCCGGCCTCGACAGAGATCCGTACATCCAATTCATCGCTCACATTTGGCGCGAAGGCTCCAAGGTTGAAATCGGACCGTTTGACGACGGTCGTTGCGTCAAAGCCCGCCCAATCCTTGCCGTTCAACGGATTTTGTCCGACCTGATTGAGCTTTGCATCCAAAACTACGGATTTGGTCACATCGTTGATTGTCAGATCACCCGTGATATCTGCAGTGTTATCACCCGTCACCTCGATCGCCGTGGAGGTGAACGTGATCATGTCACCGTCCTGCGCTCCAAAGAAATCTTCAGCCATGAAGTGCTGAAACCGCGCCTCCCAGCCTGTAAACAACGACTTAACCGGCATGGCCACGGAAACGCTCGAGTTTTCGGGGTTGTCTTGGTCAAACACGATCTCGCCTTCAAAGCCTGAGAACATGTTGTAGGTCGTGGAGAATCCAAAATGGTCAAAGCTGAAAAGCACCTGGCTGTGGCTGGCATCCAGCGTGTACTTCTCCGGTGCCGCAAAGGCGGCTGAGGCTGTTGTAGCAAGTGCCAGGATTCCGGCGGTGGCAAGATGTTTCAAGACTGTGCTCCTTGGCGTGTCAGATTATCCATGCATCTAAGATGGTGTATCCACGCACAAGAGCAAGGTGGCAGTTTTCAACACAATGTGTGGAATAACGAACAGACGCGGGATTCTGTGTGCATTAACACAAAGTCCTGATTGCCGAGCGCGTCGCCTCTAAGCTTTGAGACTGCGCAAAAGCGCCCTGCCCTCATCTTCGCCAATTTCGACGTCAACCATCAGCTCGCCTTGCTCATCGCGCGCCCGCAACCGGTCTTTGCGCAGCGAAAGCTCCTGCAGGTCGTCCATCTCATGGCACGCCTTCAAGACGGCTTTGCCTCGGCTGTCATACTCATAAACCCGCAGCTGCCTGGTAATAAGGTCAACCTGCACCTCAGGTTCGCGCGCCCGCGCCGAAACACCGTGAAACAAAAACGCACCAGCGGCGACCATCACACAGGACGCCACCAGCTTGATCAGCTGCATCGCGCTGTCTTCGGCCGGTACCAGCCAAATTCCCAGAGCCGCCATGTACAAAGCGCCACCCGCGCAGGACGCAATTGCGCGCCGTGCCGAGCTGGCACGAGCAGTAGGTTGAAGCACCGCATCAGACAAATCATGGGTCTGGGTGTCAGAATGATCAGAAACAGCCGCCATTTTCCGCCTTGTCCAAGCCTATACCGATGGAAATCTGAAGATGAGTTTGGCAACCAATCGCGACAGAAATGGGGCCAGCATTCGGCAGGGTCATGGCGATTTGCCCTACGGGCAGCCTGCTCTGGCCTTCCCTGCTTGCGCAAACAGACGATCCATCGTATAGCCCGGCTTCCTTTCGCTCAAATCTTTGAACCGCGCAGTCTCTCGTGGATGGGTCGCGAAAGGCAAATGGCCCGCCTTTGAAATGCGCCTAGACAGAAGTGGAACCACACATGCCGCTCTATGAGCATGTTTTTATCTCGCGTCAGGACTTGTCCAACACGCAAGCTGAAGGCCTTATCGAACATTTTGGCACCGTCCTTTCGGACAATGGCGGCAAGATCGTCGAATCCGAGTATTGGGGCGTCAAAACGATGGCCTATAAGATCAACAAAAACCGCAAAGGCCACTACGCCTTTCTGAAGACTGACGCGCCTGCCGCGGCTGTTCAGGAAATGGAACGCCTGATGCGTCTGCATGACGATGTGATGCGCGTCCTGACCATCAAGGTCGACGAGCACGCCGAAGGTCCGTCCATCCAGATGCAAAAACGCGAAGAGCGTGGCGACCGCCGCGAGCGTCGCAGCTGATCAGCTTGAGAAAAGGACTGTAAACCATGGCAACAAAACCATTTTTCCGTCGTCGTAAAGTGTGCCCATTCTCAGGCGAGAATGCACCAAAGATCGACTACAAGGACACGAAACTCCTGCAGCGCTATATCTCTGAGCGTGGCAAGATCGTGCCCTCCCGTATCACCGCAGTATCCGCCAAAAAGCAGCGTGAACTGGCCCGTGCCATCAAACGCGCGCGCTTCCTGGCCCTGCTGCCTTACGCTGTGAAATAAGAAGGAAATCTGACATGCAAGTAATCCTTCTCGAACGCGTCGCCAAACTGGGACAGATGGGCGATGTTGTGGACGTAAAGCCTGGCTTTGCGCGCAACTTCCTTTTGCCCCAGAAAAAAGCTTTGTCAGCCTCTGAGGCCAACATCGCTCAGTTTGAAGCGCAGAAAGCTCAGCTTGAGGCCAACAACCTTGAGACCAAGAAAGAAGCCGATGCGCTGGCTGATAAACTCTATGGCCAACAGTTCATCGTGATTCGCCAGGCCTCAGACGCCGGTTCACTTTATGGCTCCGTCACAACACGTGACGCCGCCGATGCCGCAACCGAGGCCGGGTTTACCGTTGACCGCAAACAAGTCGCGCTGACGGGCCCGATCAAAGAACTTGGTCTGCACGAGGTGTTGGTCAATCTGCACCCTGAAGTGGACGCGACCATCCAATTGAACGTCGCGCGCTCACAGGAAGAAGCCGAACTTCAGGCTTCCGGGAAGACCATTCAGGAGCTGGCCGCCGAGGAAGAAGAAGCCGCTGATTTTGAGATCGCGGAGCTCTTTGACGATATCGGATCTGCAGCAAACGACGACGCTGATCTGGCTGAGGCCGTTGAAGACGTGCTTCCAGAAGAAGCATCTGACAACTCAGAAGCATCTGACGACGAAAGCTAAGCTCTTAACTTTACGACCTAAAAGCCGCCCGAGCTGAACACGCTCGGGCGGCTTTTTCTGTTGCAGCCATGTCCGTTCAAAACTCCTTTAAATTAACTTGAAAACATATTATTCTACCTTAGGTGGTATTCAAGTGAAGCTGTGAACAATGCAAATTGACAAACTCATCGGGCAAAGAGTTCGCACATATCGAAATGAAAAGGGTCTGAAGTTGTCAGAACTTGCGCAAGCACTCGGCATTTCAGTCGAGCAAATGCAGGCTTACGAAACAGGCGCGCGTCGTATTCTACCGTCGCAGCTCTGGCACATCGCAGACCTGCTCGGTATTTCCGTCGTTCGTCTGTTCCAAAACAAACCGTCGAAAGACGACGAAGTCAAAGAGATGCAGGAAATGCTGGATCAGTTCGATACGCTGCCTGCATCGCAAAAGTCCCGTGTCATTTTACAAATGCGCGCCCTGTCTTGTCCGGAGATGAAACCATTGCCTCCTCCGGCAAACAAACGACCGCAATGACTCCGTACACAAGCCTCATTGACCTGGCGAAAACGCCCAAGGGCCAAACAGACTTTGTGCAACAGCTCAGCGCGGTTTGCGACACGCTCGGCCTGGATTACGCGTCTTATGCGTCCACCAATCCGATTTCCGGCAAGGTCCATGCCTTCACCACCTACCCTGACGCCTGGAAAGAGCACTATATGGGCGAACGCTTTCACCTTGTGGACCCCACGCTAAAGGCCGCATCGCGCAGCATTGCTCCGGTAGACTGGCAACGCCTTCGGCAAGACCCCGGGTTTCAGTCGGTCTTCCACCGTGCCAGAGACTTCAGCCTGCCGCAATCCGGCCTAACAGTGCCGGTGCGCGGCCCGTTTGGCGATACCGGTCTGTTAAGCGTCACATCTGACCTGACCACACCGGATTGGATAAAACTGAAGGGTCAGGTGATCCAACAGGTGCAAACCTTAGCAGTCAATCTGCATGACACGGTGATGCATTCTGAGCGTCTCTCGTACCTGCTGGGGCGCGCGACCTTGTCCGCCCGCGAAGTGGAAATCCTACAATGGATTGCAGCGGGCAAGTCGCAACAGGATGTGGCTGATATCCTCTCAATCTCTGTGCGCACAGTAGAGGTCCACATCAGATCCAGCCGTGAAAAACTCTGCGCACTGACCACCGCTCAGGCCGTCGGGCGCGCTGTCAGCCTGGGCTTGATCACTCCGGGATAGCCTTCATTTTTTATTTGAGAAACCTCTAGTTGCTCTACGGGATTTCCCTAATATCCAAAACAAGAGCATTGCCTACCTTTCCTTCCATTCGCACCAAAACAGGGAAGGAACAGACAATGTTGTTGGTAGTAGACGCCCTTAACAAGCATCGCTTTGGGGCAATTCTCGACGAAATGTATCAGCTGCGCGCACGGGTTTTCCAAGATCGCATGGGCTGGGATGTAAATGTGCACAACGGACGTGAAATTGACTTGTTCGACGGGCTGGACCCGGCCTATGTCATCACACTCAATGACAGCTATGGCGTGACAGGATGCGCGCGTCTTTTGCAGACGACAGGCCCGCATATGCTCTCGGATGTGTTTTTTGACATTCTGGATGGAGAGCCTCCACTGCGAAGCGCAACCGTCTGGGAATCAACTCGGTTTTGCGTTGACCGGCAGCGCCTCTCAGGCGGGCATGGCAAAAACACCGTGTCCTACACCACCTCGGAATTGATGGTTGGGATTATGGAATATGCCAAGTCCGCCGGGATCGCAGATATCATCACGGTCATCGACCCGCTCATGGACCGTATCCTGCACCGCTCGGACAATGCGCCTTACGGGTATGTCGGCAAAACGGCGGATATGGGCAAGGTCAAGGCTCTGGCGGCCCTGATTGATTGCAGCGACCAGCGGATCAGCAAAGTGCGGGCCTTTGCGGGCATCGATGGCGATATCTTTGCGCCAGAAGAAGAAGTCGCCGCGGCTCTTGCACCAACTCCGGATGCGGCAATGAATCCCGAACTCAAAACCTATATGCGGGACCAAATCACATCTGCAGAAACCGAGCGCGAGCGCGCCGCCGCAATCGCCTTGCAGAATGCCTTGTCAGGCGCTGCAACGTCTGGGTCTCGCGCCTTCGACGCCTAAAGCATTTCGACCACTCATACAAAAAAACGGGCCGCGCGATTTGGGCGGCCCGTTCCTATTGATGTCGATTGACACCTACTCTTCCAGCGCTTCAACCGCTTTTTCAAGCTTGGCTTTGGTCACTTCCTTATCCGTCACCTTGGCCTGTTCCACGATATGATCGATGACCTTTTCCTCAAAGATCGGCGCGCGCAGCTGTTGACCCATCTGCGGATTTTGCTGAACGAATTCAAAGAATTCACGCTCCTGACCCGGGTACTGACGCGCTTGTTCCATAACCGCTTGCGTCATTTCCGCATCGGTCACTTCAACTTCGGCCTTCTTGCCAAGCTCAGCCAACAGAAGACCCAGACGCACCCGGCGCTCAGCCAGTTTGGTGTGCTCTTCCGTTGGCTCAATCTCGGGGTGATCATGACCTTCGACATCGGGATTTTCATCATGCCAAAGCTGATGCGCAATTGAATCCGCTTCGGCCTTGACCATCGACGGTGGCAGCTCAAAGCTCACCATTTTATCGAGCTCATCAAGAATGCCGCGCTTCATCACCGCGCGAGCCGCGCCGGAATACTCCGCCTCCAGCTTCTCACCGATCTGCACTTTGAGCGCATCAAGGTTCTCCGCACCATATTTCGTGGCCAGTTCATCATTTATTTCGGCCGCAACAGGTTCTTTGACAGCTTTGATATTGCAGGTAAATTCCGCATCCTTCCCGGCCAGATGCTCCGCCTGATACTCATCCGGGAACTTGACCTTGGCAACCTTCTCTTCACCGGCTTTCACGCCGACAAGCTGCTCTTCAAAACCGGGAATGAAGCTATTGGACCCCAGAACCAGAGGGTAATCCTCGGCGCTTCCACCGTCAAAGGCTTCACCGTCCACACGACCGACGAAATCCATGACAACCTGATCGCCATCCTTGGCTTTGGTGCCTTTTTTGCGGTCTTTGAAATCCTGCGCCGTCTTGGCCAGGTTATCCAATGCTTCCTTGATGTCCTTATCAGCGGCCTTGGCCACAAGGCGTTCCGCTTTGATCTTTGAAAGATCAACCTCGGGGATGTCCGGCAGCGCCTCGTAGCTCATGTCAAGCTCGACATCCTCGCCCGGCTTCCAATCCTCATTGGTCATCTTGACATCGGGGCGCGCGGCGGGCTGTTCGCCGGTTTCCTCGAAATGCGCATTCATCGCGCCATCGACGGCCTCTTGCATGGCCTCACCCATGACCTTGTCGCCAAACTGTTTTTTCAACAGCGGCAAGGGCACCTTACCTTTGCGAAAACCCTTCATCTCAATGTCCGGCTGCGCTTCCTTGAGCTTGTCCATGACCTTGTCATCAAGCTCTTTGGCCGAAAGCGTCATCGTGTAGCCGCGCTTGAGGCCTTCCTTCAACGTCTCTGTGACCTGCATGTTCGTCCTTCCAGTGCATAGGGGCCGCGGAGGCGTCCGCGGCGGTCAAAATCACTGGGGTCTTCTAGGGGGGGGATGGGCGGTGTGCAAGCGGAGTTTGCGGGGGCTGACGGTTATGTCATGAATGGAATGGCGGTGCCCCGGTGAGCCCCGCCTCAGCCTGGAAGCTGTCACTGGAGCTCTGGTAATCATTTCCTGTACAAGGGCCGCTCAGCGGGGCTTTGCTGCCATAGCCAATTGGAGTGCGAAGCCGCGCGATGGCCAGACCGCGGGATGGCGACCTGCTATCAGATCAGATCACTTTATGGCAGCCAAGCCTGCGAATTCGTTGATTTAAGCGCCCACGTTGACCAATCGCCAGCCCGGGGGGCGGTCTGGCGATCGCGCGGCGGCGCTACGCGCCTTGATTCCGCGCGAGGAGTGTCATCTTGGGTTCAAAGCTGACACTAGGTCGCCGTGCGGGACGAAACTGCCCCCAAGGTTCAAAGCTGTATCAACAACGAACCGGGGCGCGTCGACGTTTTGAGTGTCACAATTTGCGCATGTCCTTAGCACAATCACAGAAGGAAATGGCAGCTTGTCTAGGCCAGCACCCCTCAGGACCCCGCCTTCACATATTTCTGCACAATCTGGCTCACCTGCTCTGGCGGCAGGATCGGCGGCACTTGCGTCAGAACATTCCCCTCCGGATCCAGCACATAGATAAAGCTGCCATGGGAATAGATCGGCCCGTATTGCGGATCATCAAAGAGGTGCTCAAACTGCACATTGTAAGCCTCATAGGCCACGCCCAATGCCGCAGGTGTCCCGGTCAGGCCCAAGAGGCGATCCGAGATTTTGGCAAGGCTCGGCCCCATGGTCTCAAGATTGTCCAGTTTGGGGTCAATCGTCACCACCAGCGCCTGCGCCTCGATACCATCCGTTTCAAGTTGCTCTGCTGCCTGCGCCATCATCGGCAAGGCCGCGCTGCAGATACCGGGGCAATTGGCATAGCCAAAGAACAAAAGCTGGTACTTGCCATCCGGGTCGGTCTGACTGCGCGTCTCGCCTGTGTGATCGATAAGCTCGAACGGCCCACCGACCTCCCAGGGAAGAGCAGTCGGCGCCTCCTTCAGCGCCTGCTCCACATCCGGCGAAATCACAGAACTGGCCGTGCCACCATCGTGATCATGGCCATCATGCGCCCAAGCCGAGGCGGCCAGTGACCCGGCCGCCAGCATTGAGACAACGCGTTTCATTCAGAGAACCAGTCTGCGATGAACGCCTCATCGGTTTCCAAGCCCAGCCCAAGATAGCCGTTCTTCTCGATTTTAGCTTTTACGCGAGGATCGCGGCGGAACCACGGACCTTTCCCTTTGGCTTCCGGATGAGCCGCCGCCCACTTCTTGGTCCAGGTGTTGGCCTTGACCCATTCGGCATCACCCACATTGCGGATTTTCTGAATAAGATAGACGTTTTGAGCTCCAAGATCCGGATCCTCAATCATAAGACCGTCCACCTCGACATCCGCCTGGCAATACGGGGCCAGTTCCAAAGCTGCCCCGGTAAAGGCAGGCTGGCTGTTCTTGTTGGGATAGACCAGCACACCGTCGGCCGCGCGCAACAGGCCCAGCTGACGCTTGCCATCCCCGCAATTGTCCGGGCAATCGCCTGATAGTTCGCACAGAATATCCACGACCTTGGCCTCAAATCGTGCGGGTTGTTCTGCGAAAAGGTTCCAGGTTTTGGCTTCTGAATTGGCCGAGAAATCCTCGGCACTGGCAGCCATCGGAAGCGCCATGCAGGCGAGAGACAAGATAAACTTTTTCATGGCAGGGCTCACTTCTTGGGTTTCGGGATGGCAAAGCCCGGCACAGGACCGAAGTCTTCGTGGTTGAGATTGGTGATGCCAAGATCGGCGACAACCTCTTCCACCACCAGATAATTCAGACCGTCGCGTTTGTAGAGAATGCCGTCAGCCTCGATCTCATGGCTGGCCAGCTTGAGCTGCGTGTCGCCACTGGCCGACCCGTCGTCACCCTCAATCTTCAGGACCATGTAGATTTCACCGTCTTCACCTAACAGGCCAACAGGGATGCCCCCTGCTGAACACCAGAGCGCACAGGTGTGATGCGCCGAGCCGACAACAGCTTCAGGCCCCCCCATGACACCTGAGTAGTAACACCAGGTATCAATGATTTCTCCCTTGACCTGAACGCGCTCGCCCTCTGCGGCGTGCCCCGCGACCGGCGCCAACGCGAGCGTCGCTGATAACAATAGTCTTTTCATCGGATCTTCCTTCCCGAGCTTTGGTTGATATCAAACAAACATGCGAGCCGTTTGGCGAACAAGGTTTTTCTTGGCGGGGCCGCCTGATGTTTACAGGCATTGATGCACCCAAACCCCTGTAAATCCTGCACATACATGCATCAAGGGTCGCTCAGCCATGACGCAATTGTGAAAGCCGGAGCGAACAAAGTGTACAAAACCTAATCGGTTTTCGGGAAGAGAATGGTGCCCCCACACGGATTTTAGTTTTGTTGCTACAGCGAGATTTAGGGGGTCTGTGCGTAGTTTATGCGTACATTTTTTCCGGTTTTTTGGTTAGTTCTCGTGATCATCCAACTTGCGAGCGGCATCTCTGAACTTGCCGCATTGACTCTTTCCGGTTGCACAGACCATGCTTTCCTCATGTATAGAATGTATCTAGATGAACATGGCGTTGACAGAATGACACGCCTTGACCTCGAAAAATATAGATACCTAAGTTTGACTGGTGTGGTCATGAAAATTGAACATGCGAGGGATTACTCGGTACCGGCATTCAACCGCATTAAAGCCGAAGTCTTTGACGAAGATCCTGATACACCGATTTGCTTTCACCGGTCCGACATTCGCCAAAGTAAAGGTCCATTTGAGTGCCTCAAAGTACCTGAGACCAGAGCGCACTTTGATGAACAGATTCTTCGCGTTTTCAATGAAGCAGAATACACCGTCATAACGGTGCTAGTGGACAAACAGGAATTGGCTCTCAAGCACCATTGGGAGCGAACACATCCATACCATGTACTAATGGAGGTTATTGTCGAAAAGTATGCGCAGCTATTACAGCGCAAGTTCTCGATTGGTGACATTATGCCCGAAGCAAGATCAAAGCCTCAGGACAAAGCACTTCAGGACGAGTTTGCGCACTTTAAGCAAATGGGAACACGTTTTGCTCCTAGGGCCCTGGTGCAAGAGCGCATTCCATCTTCTAAACTAAAATTCAGGACTAAGAAGGATAATGTTGCTGGCCTTCAGCTCTGCGACCTTCTTGCCCACCCGTCTCACTACACAATTCGCCATAATATGGGGCATAAAGTACGAGATGCACCGTTCGCTAGCAAAGTGTCTGATATACTTGGCAATCAGAAGTATGATCGATCAGCACACGGAAAAATTTGGGGCTATGGGGCGAAACACATCCCTTAATGACTAGAGAGGAGCGCAAGCGCTCCTCCCGATGGATTATGTACCGTCAATTACCGACCGCTCACGCATCGGATTATCATTAGCATAGCCGCTGGGTCTGATTAAGTCAAGGGAATCAGCTACTTACCGCCTAAAATTTTAATTAAGTTGATGATAAGTCAGTCGTTTTTCAACTTAACCAGATAAAGCGACATTGCCCCTCTGTAGTATCGTCAAAACCGTTCCTCCAATTGGTTGCTGAAAGGTGGGGCGAGCAACCATGAAACGTTAATACGAACAGTCGTGCGTAATTTCAGATTTTTATGCGTAATTTATGCGCAATTCCGTTCAAAAATCTGATCACAAAAAAGGCTTACAATTAATGTATCGCACTGGAATCACAGGATAAACCACGACAGATATGGAATAATTCCCCACTCGCATGATGATTTAAGAATACCTCTTAAGTATTTGATTTTATTTATTTTTAATTCAGTGGTGCCCCCACACGGACTCGAACCGCGGACCTACTGATTACAAATCAGTTGCTCTACCAGCTGAGCTATAGGGGCACGGGCGCCTGATTACGCATCTCGGACGCATTCTGCAAGATGAAAATCACCTTCTTTGCGCGGCAATGTGAATCCGGTTTTCATGGCCGTCAAAGCCGGTATATTCCAGACAAACGATCCCGAGGGGCAAACATGCAGGTCGTCATCCACGCGGGCGCGCATATGACAGACGATGACAGGCTCATTCAGTGCCTGTTAGAGAACAAGGAACGCCTGTCGGCGCTTGGCACCGATGTGCCCGACCCGCGCGTCTATCGCAAGCTTTTGCGTGATATTCTAAACGCCGCGATGAAATCCGGGATCAATGACGAGGCGCGCGATATCGTGCTGGATACAATCAACCATGATCCCGCCGCGGATCGGCTGGTCCTGTCCAACCAGGGATTTTTCGGAACGCAAAAGATGGCCGTGGGACAAGGCCAGCTTTATCCCCAGGCCGCCGCCCGCATGGAGGCGTTTCGCCAGATCTTTCCCAATGACGACATAGAGTTCTTTGTGGGTTTGCGCGATCTGGCCACGTTTTTCCCGGCGATTTTGCCAAAGACACCGTTTGAGACGATGACGGATATGCTCAACGGGGTCGATCCGGGCGCGTTTCGCTGGACCGACATGGTGCGGCGTCTGCGTGAGGCGCATCCCGATATGCCCATGACGATTTGGTGCAACGAAGACACGCCCCTCATCTGGGGTCAGGTGGTGCGCGAACTGGCCGGGCTTGACCCGAACGCAAGCTTTCAGGGCGAATACATGCTGATCAAAGAGATCATGACCGGAGAAGGCGTCCAGCGGTTTGAGACCTACATGGCCAGTCAACCGGATATGACGGAAATCCAGAAACGCCGTGTGATCGTGGCGTTTCTGGACAAGTTCGTGAAAGAAGAGGAAATCGAAGAAGAGCTGGATTTGCCCGGCTGGTCAGAAGAGCTGATTGACCGGCTGTCCGAGATCTATGACGAGGATGTGTTTGAGGTCGCGCGGGTCTCGGGCGTGAATATGATTGCGCCCTGATCTCGCGGCTTACATGCCCAACGCTTCCTTATACATGTCCAGCACGGCCTCTTCTTCGGCCAGATCATCCTTATCACGTTTGCGAAGTGCGATGACTTTGCGCATGACCTTGGTGTCATAGCCGCGCGCCTTGGCTTCGGCCATCACCTCTTTCTGCTGATCGGCGATGTCTTTCTTCTCAGACTCAAGGCGTTCAAAACGCTCGATAAACTGGCGCAGCTCGTCTGCGGTTACGCGATAGCTGCTCTCGGCTCCGGGCGTCTGGTCGTCCATAATTCTCTCCGCTTGCGACAGACCTTTTCCCTACCGCCGCCGCCCCTGCCCCGCAAGCCCCGATTTATTGCAACGCCTTGCGGGACAAGACCAGATGCAATAGGCGCAGGATCACGACGACAGAGACAGGGAAACGCGCTATGGAAATACTCATCTGGCTGGGGGCCGCAGTGACGCTGGGCGGGCTTGCGCTTTTGATCTGGTGCATCCTGCGGGTAATGAAGGCGCGCAAGGCCGGTCTTTCGGATGAGGCGCTGCGCGCGGAACTTCAAAAGGTCGTGCCAATGAACACAGGCGCATTATTCCTGTCGATGTTTGGCCTCATGATGGTGGTGCTAGGGATTGCGTTCAGCTGAAGCGTTTCGCGATAAAGCTGACCCACAAATGATCGCGAAACGCAGCAAGTTACTCAATCGTCGCACGCGCTTCGCCTTTCGCTGATGTCTCAGGTCAAAGTCGAGAAGCTTAAAAAAACCGCTCACCGTTTTTGACCATGTCTTCAATTTTGGGATGCGGGTGCCAGACATCTGACAAGGGGGCCAGCGCCTTCATCGTCCGTAAAAGTGGCAACAGCCCCTGAATATCCGCCCAAAGCAGCGGCCCGCCGCGCGTCCGGTCAAAGCCATATCCTTTGACCATGCACAAATCGATATCCGAGGCCCGCACGACATCGCCCGCCTCGATCATAGACACGGCCTTGTTCACTATGGCCGCATGCAATGCCAGTTGCAGCGATGGGCCTTCGATGCGTGACAGATCCGTCTTCAGATCAGTTTGCCCGGCGCGCCACGTGTCGAGCCAACCGCGTACAGCCGGGTCCGGCACAATTCTGTCCTCCTGCGCCGCATAAAAGCCCGTGCCCGACGCAGTCCCAGACGCCATAAGCACCGCGCGCGCCTCCAGAAGGCCAAGTTCGGGTGCGTTTGTTTCGGGGCCAATGATGCGCCGAATGCGTTGCGAGGCTTGTTCCAACCGGCCGGCTTCCATCAACCGGAATGGTCCACGCACAAAGCCCACCGCCTCGGCGGCCGCATCAACGCCAAAGAGATCGGCCCCGGCGCGCACCAGAACAAGTGCCGCACGTTCCAGCGCCGCCATAAGTCGATGACCCAGCAGACCAGGACGTTCTGTGGCGCGCAGCACCGTGGCACCCTGGGCAGAGAAATAGCTGACCGCACGCGCCACGGCATCAGCCGGGCTATCGGCATTGGTCGCAATCTCGGCCAAGCGGGGAATATAGGCTGGGCGATAAATGCGCAGGGCCATGGTCGGATGCCCCACCTGCTCGGCGCGTTCCATACTCGGCAGCGCCTCGTCCAGAACACACCACGCGACATCCGGTTTGGCCTTGGTATGCGCGATCACCACACCACCGCTGTCAAGGATCAGATCGGCCTGCGGAATGACACCACGGTCATCACCTGCGCTCAGCTCTCGTAACCGCGCATCGCGGTCGATGATGTCGATACGCCCACGTTCAACAGCTGTCTGGTACATGTCGCGCACCCGAGCCGCGATTTGCTCGGCGGCGACTGGTTCTGACGTCAGGATCGATACCGTCTTGCCCCGGTTCAGCGCGGCAACCACCAGATCAGCCTGAGTTGGGGCTGTGCCGATCACAACGACTTTTTCGACATGCTTAGGGATCGTTCCGGTCAGATCCGGCATTGCATGTGCGCGTCGTTCGGCGGCAAACGCATGGCGGATGCCCCGTGACGCGGATGAGGTGCGTCGCGCCTCGAACAAGGTGCTTTCCAATTGCATAGCCTGGTCAAATGGCAAAAGCTGTGCCGCCTCGGTGCAACGCAGAACATCCGACTCCAGTTTGTCGTTTTCCGCGAGCTTGCTGCGCACTGACTGGATGCTGCGCTGGTATCCGGTAGCATCACTGAACCCTTGCACAGACTCTGAACTTTTGGGCCAGATGCCTGCTTGCGCCAATTGACGGGCCAATTCGATCGCGGCTGGCACGGGGTCGTTTTGCAGCACATGTGCGAACACAGGAGCAAGCATTGGATCTTCAACGGCGTAAACCTGACCTGACAAGAGCATCTTCAGCGACGCTTGGGCTCCGACAAGACGCGGCAATCTTTGTGTGCCACCCCCACCGGGCAAAAGGCCCAGCCGCACCTCTGGCAAGGCGACTTTTGTCCCACTCTTGGCCACCCTGGCATGTGCCGCAAGCGCAAGCTCGAAACCAGCGCCCAAAGCTGATCCATGCATTGCTGCCACAACAGGTTTCGGGGCCTCTTCAATCGCGTGGCACACATCCCTGAGCCATGGGCTGCGCAGCTCTTGATTGTATTCCTCGATATCAACTCCAGAGGAAAACCCACGGCCAAGACCGGTCAGCACAACGCCAGATACCACATCATCTGCCACGGCCTGCCGTATGGCCGCGATCAGCTCTGCGCGCATATCCGGCACAAGTGCATTGTCTTTGCCGCGCGTCATACAGAGCACGGCTATGCCGTTCTCAACGCTGTAATGTATTTCGGACGCCACTCGTTGCCCCGTTTCGTGCCATGCCGCCTTTCCTCGCGGCTTGGAGTGATTACACGCCGAAACGAGGCGTTGCGCAATGATTTACAAGCGAAACCGTAATTTTCAGACAGGCATGTTGTCGAACTGCGCCTCAATGGCTGCGTCAGTCAGTTCGTCATGCAGCTGCCGGATATCTTTGGGGATTTCGTGACCCTGTGCTTTCATTCGGTTCAAAAGGCCCGTCAGGTGGGGATGCAAAAGATAACGCGACTCTTCCGCTGTTTCCAAAATTTGATTGTGCAATTTGGTCATTTCGTCGGACAGACGATCCATGACTGATATTCCTCCCTGGTGCCACGGTTGGGTCCCCCGCACCCTGTGCGATTACGCCCGTGGTTGTGCTGAACTCTTGAATTATGGCATGCCAATCGCAACATTGTCATGACAGTTTTGCCCGAAATAGCGTAGGCTGCGGGTAAGTGCCTAAATCCTGTGCAGAAAATAGGAGCTCGCGATGCACCCTCACGTCTCAGCTTTCTTCGATGAGCAGACAAATACCATTTCATATGTGGTTAAGGACCCTGGCGGCAGCGCCTGTGCGGTGATCGATTCCGTTTTGGATTTTGACTACGCATCCGGGCGCACCGATACGCGCTCGGCAGATGCGATTATTGCACATGTCAAAAACGAAGGGCTCAAAGTCGAATGGCTCTTGGAAACTCATGTCCATGCCGATCACCTTTCAGCCGCGCCCTATATTCAGGAACGCGTCGGTGGCAAAATTGGCATCGGCGATCAGATCACCACAGTGCAGGACACCTTTGGCAAAGTGTTCAACGAAGGCACCGAGTTTCAGCGCGATGGCTCACAGTTTGACCAGCTCTTCGTGGAAGGCGACAGTTTTGCGGTGGGTCAGCTGCGCGGCGATGTCATGCACACGCCTGGGCACACACCGGCGTGCCTGACCTATGTGCTGGGTGACACGGCCTTCGTGGGGGATACGCTCTTTATGCCGGATTTTGGAACGGCGCGATGCGATTTCCCGGGTGGGTCTTCTGAGATGCTGTATCGCTCGATCCAGAAAATCCTCAGCCTGCCGGATGAGACCCGTATTTTTGTGGGTCACGACTACAAAGCGCCTGGACGTGAGGAATACGCCTGGGAAACAACGGTCGGTGAGCAGAAGGCGCGCAATGTGCATGTGGGTGGCGGTAAAGACTGCGAAAGCTTTGTGGCCATGCGCGACGCGCGCGATGCCAAGCTGCCGATGCCCAAGCTGATCATTCCGTCACTGCAAATCAACATGCGCGCGGGCAAAATGCCCCCTGCGGATGAGCACGGCGATGTGATGCTGAAAGTGCCATTGAACAAGCTTTAGGGGATCCAAGGCGAACACCTATTCAGCTGGTGCCGGCAGAGCCGATGATGCCAGCAATTGGTCTAGATCAATGTCATCGTCGCCAACGCCTGAGGAGTCTGCGATCCGATCTTCATTCAAATCTGATGTCTCAAGCTGCGTCAAACTGGAGATATCCATGTCAATGTCGGATGCACCCACATCCGGTGGCGCGGATGCTGCGTTGTCTTCCAGTGACGGCAAAGGCGGGTGTCCGGCAAGCGTGTCATCTGTATCCACCTCAAGGGTGTCGGCGATGAGAGCCCCCTCTCCTGCATCACCCGGAGAGACGACGTCCCGCTCGGCGCCCTGATCGACCAACCGCACAGCACGAAAGCCATTGAGCTGGCCCAATTTCACGCTGGCGACACTGTGGCCTTCTGCTCCCAAGAGCCTCGCATCGCTCAGCACTTCGGGCGACAGCGGCAAAACCGTGCCCGGCGTCCATTCGCAAACGTCATGAAGTGGGACATGGACGCGCCCCAAGACCGCATCAAGTGTCACCGGTGCGTTTAGTACGTTTTGCTCCAGCTTGACGCTAAGCGTTCCGGCCTCATTACTCGTCTGGTTTGCCAGTTTATTGCGCATCTTTGGAAGGACCAAATCCAAAACGCCGTTTTTTGCGCCTCCGGCCAAGTCCAGATTCAAGCGAAAGTGGTCAAAATCCGGCTCGCTCAGTGCCAACGCCAGACTACGGACATCCGCGACCCGATCGCCAAAACGAAACCCGCTGGCGCATTCGACTATGTTGGCTTCGCTCAATGCCTCATCCAGCCCGTCCAACACCGCATTGATCAAAGGCTGCGCAATAGCGGCATCAGTAGGCGTGAAAGGTCGAGGGTCAGCTTCGCCTTGGATCACACGGCCCTTAAGCTGCATTTCGATCAAGGCTGACAAAGTTTGCAGATCAAGCCGCACAGCACCCCGAGTCTGATCGGGACCGTCAAGCAGAATAAGAAGCCCCTCGTCCCCCAACGCGGCCTCAATTTGCGGCAAGGGCAGATTGGTCTGCTCAACAGTTCGAACAGTCAAGGCCAGCCCCATCAGACGCGCAGCTGACTTGGCCAACGCCAGACGCAGCGCCTTGGCCGGCGACATCTCACGCGCGTCAAATCCATCGCGAGCCACCTTGGCCATGCGATGGATGACTGAGTCTGCGCTGTCTTCGCCCATCGCCTCCGCCATCTTTGGAATTCAGGTGCGAACGAAGATTAACGCCAATTTGGTTACGAATAGCTAAACCAAGCCTCGGTCACCAAGGATCATGTGTGCCAAATGAGATATACGCCCCTTGAGAGGCTATCAAAACGCGCTTACTGCGCTGCCTGCGCCGTGTTTTCTGCACTCAACGGCAAGCTCACCCGAAACGCCGCGCCGGTTTGGGCGGGCATATATTGAATGCTGCCTCCCAGCCGGGCCATGATCTCGCGGCTGATGGCAAGCCCAAGCCCGGCGCCGCCTGCCTTGGTTTCACTCACACGCGCAAATTTCTCGAAAATCGTGCCCTGTTTGTCAGCAGGGATCCCTGCCCCGTTATCCGCAAAGTCAATTGTCACAATGCCATCTTCAACCCGAGGCGTGATGCTCAACTCGGGCGTTTCGGCATCGCAATACTTGCGCGCATTCGACATGATGTTGATGAAGACCTGCGCAAGACGGTCCGTATCTGTGTAAAGCTCAATGTCTTCGACATCGGGGGATCGTCTGACCTTGAAGGACCCGTCGCTCATACCTGATGCCACCTCAGAGCGGTCCAACAGGTGGGACAAGGTCGCCGTTTGGAGATTGAGAACGATCTGCGCATTCTCCAGCACACTCAGGTCAAGCAAATCGTCCAGAAGACGCGTCAGCCGGATTGCTTCATTATGAATAATCGACGCGTAGCGGCTTTGCTCGTTTTCACTCATATCCTCGGTGTCGCGTAAAATCTCCGAGAAGGCACGGATTGAGGTCATCGGTGTGCGAAGCTCGTGGCTGATCTGGCTGAGGAAGGCGTCCTTTTGCACCGAGATTTGCGTGAGCTTTTCATTCACCTGTCTGAGCTGCCGGGCGGTGCGTTCCTGTTCTTCGGTCTTGGCCTCCAACTCGCTGGAGTATTCCATGATTTGCGCCGTTTCATCCGCCACGGCCATCAGATCTTCCACCGAGATCGTGGCCCGTCCGACAATCTGGCTGATCATCGCATGTGCCGTGGCCGCGCCTACGGACCCCGCCATGGCGCGTTCCAACTCGCCCAGAAAATCTGGCGTCGGTTCAGGCAAGTGCCCGTCAATACCCTGCGCCCTGGCCGCATTTGAGAAAAGTGCCTGTGCCTCACCTGCCCCCATAATCCGCTGCGACATGATCAAGAGGTCCTCGCTCTGAGCCTGCCCGCCACGCCATCCGCCGCTCGTGGTGGAATGTTCAAACACATTAACGAACTGTGCACCCTGAAGCCGCTCTACCGGCTGCGGAAAGCTGAAGACCGAGACGATGAAGAAAACCAACGTGTTGAGCGAGACACTCCACATGAAGGCATGCACCACCGGGCTCAGCCCCTCTGTGCCAAAGAGCGCCTGTGGTCTGAGCCAGCTGATGCCCAGCAACCCCTGATCAAGCACCTCCTGCGGCATGAGCATGAAGGGACCAAAGCTTGGCAGGAAGAGGCAATAGGCCCAGATGGCAAAGCCCGTCGCCAGCCCCGCCAAAGCGCCTTTGCGGTT
Source organism: uncultured Roseovarius sp. (assembly GCA_947496175.1). Taxonomy (GTDB): domain Bacteria; phylum Pseudomonadota; class Alphaproteobacteria; order Rhodobacterales; family Rhodobacteraceae; genus Roseovarius. The sequence continues at coordinate 127,019 of CANMBU010000003.1, read as the reverse complement.
GGCACCGCGCCAAAAGAGGCCCCCCAACAGCGCAGGCAGGAATTGCGCCACACCAACAAAAGAGATCAAACCAATAGCCGCCAGCGCAGCGCCGCTTCCTGAGAGGCGGAAATAGAGATAACCCAGAAACAGGATGACCGCGATTGAGAGTCGCCGGGCCAGCATGGCCACGTGGCGCACGTCGCCCGACATCATCGCCGAGCCGCCCGTCGTCCAAAGCCAGACCGGCATGACGATGTGGTTTGAGACCATGGTCGAAAGCGCAATTGCCGCAACGATCACCATGGATGTGGCCGAGCTAAACCCGCCCAGGAACGACAGGATCGCCAGACCGTCCCGCCCCTCGGACAAGGGCAATGTAAGCACAAAGAGATCAGGGTTGCTGCCCTGTGGCATGATATCAAGGCCGACGGCCGCGATGGGCACAACAAAGAGGCTCATGAGCATCAGGTAAGCGGGAAAGGCCCAGGACGCCATCCGCAAGTGGCGCTCGTCGTCGTTCTCGACCACCATGACCTGAAACATGCGCGGCAGGCACATGAAGGCCGCTGCTGACAAAAGGGTCAGCCCGACCCAGCGCGATCCCGGCACATCCCAGCGCGCGATGGCCGACGCCTCAATACGGTCAAGCGTGTTGTCGAGGCCTCCGGCCAGCCCCCAGACAACGAAGACCCCCACGGCCAAAAGGGCAAAGAGCTTCACCACCGCCTCCAGTGCGATGGCCATGACAAGGCCGTGGTGGCGCTCGTTGGCGTCGAGGTTGCGTGTGCCGAATATGATCGTGAACACAGCAAGACCCGCGGCAACCCAAAACGCCGTCAGGTTCTGATTGATTTCTTCACCAGTGTTGGCTCCAAAGTCCGCAAAAGCCGCGTAGGAAAGCGTCACCGATTGGAGCTGTAGCGCAATATAGGGCGTGGTGCCGATCACCGCGAGTATCGTGACAAACACCGCCAGCGCATTGGACTTACCAAACCGGGATGAGATCAGATCCGCAATGGACGTAATTCGCTGACTTCGGCCCACGCGGACCATTTTGCGCAGGGTCCACCACCAGCCGATCATCACCAGAGTTGGGCCGAGATAGATCGTGATGAATTCCAGACCCGAACGAGCCGCAAAGCCCACCGCGCCATAAAACGTCCATGCAGTGCAGTAAATCGACAAGGACAGCGTATAGATTAAAGGCGAGCCAAGCCATCTGCCCCGACCTCTTTGCGCCGCAGTGTCTGCCGCGAACGCCACGGCAAAAAGAAGCACCACATAGAAGAGGCTGGTGAGAACGAGGATGTTGAGCGTCGCCATGGCGCGCCTCTAGCCTTGCTCGGGTTCAGACGGGTCGCTTTCGCTTCTGGGAATGCGCCGCGACAGAATTGCCGCGGCTCCGATCAGGAAGATCCAGACGATAAAGACATAGAGCATAACCTGAACCGTGCCGGTTCCGCCCTGTTCGCTTGGGGTCTTCCACAACAACGGCAATAAAAACAATCCGCCACCCAAAATGGGCAAGAGCCGTGCGGCATCGGCCATGCGACGCCCATGGTAGGTGCGTTTCGCGAGAAAGAGTGGATTGGGTTCGCGGCTCATGACATCACCAGATTACGCACCGCGTCGAGCACTTCGGCATTGGAAAACGGCTTGGTCATATACTGATTTGCACCGGCATGTTCAGCCATTTCAACATCCTTGGCCTGTCCGCGCGCTGACAGCATCAGAACTGGCAGATGCGCAAGACCCTGATCGGCCCGGATTTCGCGCAGGATGTCAAACCCGCTCTTGCCCGGCAACATGACATCCAGAATTATCACATCCGGCGTCCGGGCCCGCACGGCATCTATCGCATCATGCCCGTTGGAATGCGTTTTAACCTCCCAACCATCACGCGACAGGATAAAACTGACCGCTTCGATGATGTTTTGTTCATCTTCGATCAGAAGAACTTTTTTTCCCATCCAATCGGCCTCCCTCCGATCAGTCGGCGCCGTGCCGTACCAGACGACCCCTCAGGCGCACCACCGACTATCGCCAAACTGCGGCAATCTGTCAAAAGCGTAATGTCACCAGAGCCCTAAAGCCCTGACGACAAGATCGACGGCTCACGCCGTGCCGGGCAGTCTGCCATCGAACAAATCTGGCAAGTCGACCCAACATCGCGCGCATTCTCCTGTCCCGCCCCCGCCTCTAGCGGCAACAGTAGCATATGTGCTCGCACCAAGGGTCCGCGGTCAAATTGCGCTGGCACAACTTCCTCTGTGACGGCCAAAGCCTCTAGCCTGAGATCACCCTGGCGCAACATGTGCCGCTGTGGACGGCCGGGCTGTGCGAGGCAGTCATAGATCGGCCAAACTGTGCAGGCCGCGCCATTGCGCGGCACGGAAAAGCCCAGGATCGGTTTGCGCAACACGATTGCCCCCGCCCCATCAATGGAGACCAGGCCAACAAGACCGGTCACGTTCTCTGGTAAGAACGCGAGGCGGCGAAAGACCCGCGCCAGAGGTTGTTGACTTTGCTGCGATATCACATCTGGTTTTATTCCATAGCGCTCTACGTGTCGCAGCATCTCATCAAGCGGCAAAGCACGGGCGTCATCTACATATTGGCGCAAAAGCACACGCGCCAGCTCCTGCGCCGGTCCGGTTCGAAGTTCCGCGCTGTTCTCTATGATCGGCTCAACGCGCGAGGCCGCACCCCAGCCTTCGAGCTGCGAAAAATGAAACCCGTGGCTTTCCAGAAATGCATGCAGCTCATCCTGAGGAGACCGGATATCTGCCTTGGTGTCGGGTGCCGCCTCAAGGTAGTGCATCAGCGCCTCCGCCCCTTCGGCCAGACGCGATCCGTCTTCGTTGATGTTTCGATGAAAGCGCATCTGCCACTCTGGTTCCAGCTCTCGGGTTTCGGCCAGAATGGCAGCGGTTGAGCGGATGGAGGTGGCGGTAGAGATGACCTCATGCAAGGCTTCGGCCAGTTGCGGGTCATGCGCCAACCGCTCGGTCAAAACCGTGATGGTCTGCTCCATATCCTCGCACCGTTGGTTGAGCTGCGCCAGAAGCCCCGCCCACCCCGGGAAGCGTCCAGCAAATTCCTCAATCCGATCCAGTTCCGGCGTGACCTCAGCGGTGGCATCGGGGGACAGATCATTTTGCCCTGCCGCTGCTTCCTTCAGTGCCGCCAATAGCTGCGCACCGGCGCCTTCTGACAACAACGAAGGCTCGACCTCAAGAACCTGCGCAATCTGCAACAACGTTCGCCCGCCGATTCGTCGCCGGTTGTGTTCGATGAGGTTGAGGTAAGAGGCCGAAATTCCAGCGCGTTCGGCCAGTTCAGCTTGCTTGAGACCGGTCATCACCCGCCTTTGCCGAATGCGCGTACCAACCATGCTGCGGTCCAGCATTTTTGTTTTTCCCTCAAAACCTTTACTTTCCGTAACGTGAGAGAAAGAAATTTACAAGAACTCGCGCGTCTCTGTGAAATTTCTTTACAAAAAAATTGTTATGCGAAAGGCGCTTGTTGCCTGATTTTCTTTTGCCCTGCGATAATAAAGCTGCACTTCAGTGCGTGGCGAAGAGACGATGGAGGAGATCGTCTTCTACTCGGCAATCTTCGCCGTTTGACACTAGGGAGGATCTACATGTCAAAAACTGATCTCACACGTCGTGGGCTTCTGAAAACCGGCGCTGTCGCCGGTGCAGGTGTTGCTCTGCCGACGATCTTTACGGCTCAATCCGCAGCAGCCTTCACCAACGAGCCCACCGGCGGCTCCGTGACACTGGGCTTCAACGTGCCTCAAACCGGCCCTTATGCTGATGAGGGTGCAGACGAACTGCGCGCTTATGAGCTGGCGGTTGAGCATCTCAATGGCGGCGGCGACGGCGGCATGATGAACACCTTCTCGTCCAAAGCCCTGCAAGGCAACGGCATCCTGGGCAAGAAAGTGGAATACGTCACAGGTGACACGCAGACCAAAGCGGATGCGGCACGTGCCTCGGCCAAGTCGATGATCGAAAAAGACGGCGCCATCATGATCACCGGGGGCTCGTCCTCAGGTGTGGCTGTGGCCGTACAGGCGCTCTGCCAAGAGGCAGGCGTTATCTTCATGGCGGGCCTGACGCACTCCAACGACACAACGGGTAAAGACCGCAAGGCCAATGGCTTCCGCCACTTCTTTAACTCGTACATGTCTGGTGCTGCTCTGGCGCCTGTTCTGGCTGGCGCATATGGCACAGACCGTAAAGCCTATCACCTGACGGCTGACTACAACTGGGGCTACACCACAGAAGAAGCGGTGAAGTCTTCGACAGAAGCCATGGGTTGGGAAACTGTTGCGGCTGTGAAAACACCGCTGACGCAAACAGACTTTTCGTCCTACATCGCGCCTGTTCTTCAGTCCGGTGCTGACACGCTGGTTCTGAACCACTACGGCGGCAACATGGTGAACTCGCTGACCAACGCGGTTCAGTTCGGTCTGCGTGATAAGCAGGTGAACGGCAAAGACTTCCAGATCATCGTTCCACTTTACTCTCGTCTGATGGCGAAGGGTGCGGGTGCAAACGTTGCTGGTATCTTTGGCTCGACAAACTGGCACTGGTCGCTACAGGACGAAGGCTCCAAAGCGTTCGTTAAATCCTTCGGCACCAAGTACGGCTTCCCACCGTCACAGGCCGCGCACACCACCTATGTGCAGGCGCTGCTCTATGCGGATGCCGTGGAACGTGCCGGTTCGTTCAACCCATGCGCGGTTGTCGAAGCGCTCGAAGGCTTCGAGTTCGACGGCATGGGCAACGGCCCGACCCTCTACCGTGCCGACGATCACCAGTGCTTCAAAGACGTGCTGGTTGTGAAGGGTAAAGAGAACCCAGACAGCGAATTCGACCTTCTCGAAATCGTTGAGGTGACTCCGGTTGAGCAAGTGACCTACGCGCCAGATCACCCACAAATGGGCGGTGCTGAGGCGACATTGGGCTCCTGCAACCCAGGCGCCTAAGCACAATTTGAAAACCTGTTCAGGGCGGCCTCCGCCCTGACCTCCCCACATGCCGACCAGCGTGGTCTGAACTTGGCATGGCTGGCTCCGCACAGAACTCAATAGGTGGGATAATGGACAACTCTCGTAGCAATATCACTGCGACAGCGGGCATCTTGGGCGCTATCGTTGCGTTCTTCGCCGTTGTGGTGCTGCTCTTTGGTGTCGAAGCAACAATTCTTCAGACACTCGACGGGCTTAGCAAGGGCTCAGCCTATGCGCTCATCGCGCTTGGTTTGACACTGATCTTCGGCACGCTTGGTGTGGTGAACTTTGCGCATGGTGCGCTCTTTATGATCGGTGCGTTCTGCGCTGTGACGCTCAGCCAATTGCTCAAACTGTCACGCACCGTGATTGATGAGACCAAAACCGACTTCCTGGGAAATCCGGCGCAAATTCAAGTGCCGTACATGAACGACTGGTTTGGCGCCGAGACCGGGGCCGCGATCATCGACTGGGCTGTCCCACTGGCCATTCTGTTTTCAATCCCGATCATGGTGCTTGTCGGCATCGTGATGGAACGGGGCCTGATCAAGCATTTCTACAAACGTCCCCACGCGGACCAGATCCTTGTCACCTTTGGTTTGGCGATTGTTCTGCAAGAGATCATCAAAGCGTTCTATGGCGCCAACCCGATCCCAACCCCTGCCCCCGCAGCGTTCAGTGGATCATTCGACTTTGGCGCAATGCTCGGGTTTGATCCCAACGTGATCATCTACCCGTACTGGCGGATCATCTATTTCGCCTTCGGCGCACTACTCATCGGCGGCGTCTTCGCCTTCCTGCAATTCACCACCTTTGGCATGGTTGTCCGCGCCGGCATGGCCGACCGCGAAACCGTGCAGCTTCTGGGCATTAACATTGACCGGCGTTTCACACTTATGTTCGGACTGGCGGCTGCGGTCGCGGGGCTGGCGGGTGTGATGTACACGCCGATCAACTCGCCCAACTACCATATGGGCATGGACTTTCTGGTCCTCAGCTTCGTCGTGGTGGTTGTCGGCGGCATGGGCTCTTTGCCCGGTGCTGTGCTCGCAGGCTTCCTCCTGGGTGTGCTCGAAGCCTTTGCCTCAATGGGTGAAGTGCTCGAAGTTCTGCCCGGCCTCAACCAGATCATCATCTTCCTGGTGGCGATCATCATTCTGTTGACCCGTCCTCGGGGCCTTATGGGCCGCAAGGGCGTGATGGAGGACTAAGCCATGCTGGGTCTCGAAAAGAAAGACTTTCGCCTTTTGATGATTGTTGTGGTGCTGACCATGTTGGCCCCTTTCATCCTCAACCCTTTCCCTGCTGAAAGCGCTTTGGGAGAAACCTTCAACGCAGGCTACCCCGATCTGATGCAGCGCTTCGTGATCTTTGGCATCTTTGCCATCGGGTTCAACATCCTCTTTGGCCTCACAGGCTATCTCAGCTTCGGTCACGCCGCGTTCCTCGGTGTCGGCTCCTACGCCGCGATCTGGATGATGAAGCTTGTCACCCTCAACGTGATCCCTGCGATCATCATGGGTGTGATCTTTGCCGGTATCTTCGCCCTGGCGGTGGGATACATCTCGCTGCGGCGCTCAGGCATCTACTTCTCGATCCTGACGCTGGCCTTCGCGCAGATGTCCTATGCACTGGCCTATTCGGTTCTGACACCAATCACCGGTGGGGAAACGGGACTGCAGATCAAAGCCACAGACAGCCCGCTTCTGTCCAATCTGGAACCAGGTGAGATCGGCCGTGCCAACCTCTTTGGTATGGACATGCGCACGAGCTTTGAGCTGGGTGTAGGCGACTGGCTCTTCACCTTCAACTCGGGCTACTACATCGCCGCTGTGTTCATGCTGATCAGCTTCTACATCGCAATCCGCATCTTCCGCTCACCTTTTGGCACAATGCTGCGCGCGGTGAAGTCTAACCAGACACGGATGTATTACACCGGTTTGAACGCGCGGCCCTACACGCTGGCGGCCTTCGTGATCTCCGGCATGTATGCCGGTCTGGCAGGTGGTCTTCTGGTGGCGATGGACACGCAAGCGGGTCCTGAGCGGATGTTCTGGACTGCTTCTGGCGAGGTGGTTCTCATGACCATCCTCGGCGGTGTCGGCACATTGATCGGCCCGGTTCTTGGTGCCGGCGCGATCAAGTACATGGAAAACATCCTCAGCAAGATCAACAAAGACATCCTGCATGAATGGTTTGCCATTCTGCCCGATGGGATCGAGGATTTCCTGGTGACGATCATCTATCCGTTCGTTGGCAAAGGCTGGCACCTGACCCTTGGCCTGATCTTCATGGCCGTGGTGATCTTCCTGCCAGGCGGCCTTGTCGAAGGTGGCCAACGTATCGCCCGTCTCTTTGGTCGAAAAAAGACCAAGGGCGACGGCGAAGAAGCCACGCAATCCACCCCTGCAGAATAAGGAGCCAAAGCGATGGGTATTCTTGAAGTCAAGAACGTCAACAAACGCTTCGGCGGCCTGCAGGCCCTGGGCGATGTGAATCTGAGCGTGGCAGAGCACAGCGTGCATGCCATCATCGGCCCCAACGGGGCGGGCAAATCCACGCTGCTCAACTGCCTCATCGGCAAGCTCATTCCGGACACGGGTTCGGTTATGTTTGACGGGCAATCTGTGCTGGGCCGCAAACCCTATCAGATCAACCAGATGGGCATCAGCCGCGTTTTCCAAACACCGGAAATTTTTGGTGAATTGTCGGTCATCGAAAACATGATGATCCCGATTTTCGCCAAGCGCGATGGGGCCTTTCGCATGCACGCGCTCGAAAGCACGATGAATGAAAAGGAAATCGTGGAACAGGCCGAGCATATGCTGGAAAGCCTGAGCCTGGCCGATGCACGCCATGATCACGCCGCAGCAATGTCGCGCGGCAACAAACGGCGGCTTGAGATCGGTATGTGTCTGGCGCAAGAGCCGCGGCTCTTGCTTCTGGACGAACCCACCGCCGGTATGGCGCGGGCCGACACCAACAACACCATCGACCTGCTCAAGCAGATCAAGGAAGAACGCGATATCACCATCGCGATCATCGAACACGACATGCATGTGGTGTTTTCCCTGGCCGAGCGGATCACAGTGCTGGCGCAGGGCACCCCCCTTGTTGAAGACACACCGGACAAAATCAAAGGCCATCCCAAGGTGCGCGAAGCGTATCTTGGCGAAGCGGCGTAAAGCGGGAGAAAGACAATGAACGTCAAACCTGACTTTTCCAAAGGCAAGAACTACGCCGAAACCGCGCCCGCCTTTTTGTCGGTCTGGGGGATGCAATCCTATTACGGCGAAAGCTACATCGTGCAGGACATCTCGTTCAATGTGCACGAGGGCGAGATCCTGGCGCTTCTGGGCCGGAATGGCGCGGGCAAGACCACGACCCTGCGTTCTATTGCGCGCATGGACAACCCGCAGATGAACCACGGCGAGGTCTGGCTTGATCACCAGCCCCTGCACAAAATGTCCTCGCATCAGGCCGCGGCCTGCGGGATCGGACTGGTGCCGGAAGATCGCTGCATCATCCCCGGCCTGACCGTGGAAGAAAACCTACAGCTGGCGCAAATTGCCCCACCCATCGGTTGGTCGCTGGACCGGATTTATGAGCTTTTCCCACGCCTCAAGGAACGCCGCAAACAGGAAGGTGTCACGCTTTCGGGCGGCGAACAGCAGATGCTGGCCGTGGCGCGGGCGCTTGCACGTGACATCAAGGTGCTGCTTCTGGACGAACCCTATGAGGGTCTCGCTCCCGTCATCGTGGACGAGATTGAAAAGACGCTCCGTGTGATTAAGGAACAGGGCATAACCACTGTTTTGGTGGAACAAAACGCCATTCGCGCTCTGGAGCTTGCCGACCGCGCCATCATTCTCGACACCGGCGGCATCGTCTTTGACGGCAGCGCCGATGAAGTTCTCGAGAACGAAGAGCTGCGCGCTGAATACTTGGCCATCTGAGGCCCTTTGCCTGTCCCCCAGTTTTTCTCTCTGTCGGCGGGGCAGGCAACAAAGAATTTCATAATACGACTGTGAGGGACTGCCATGTCTGACACCACCTATGCACCCGCACCCGAGTTTGCGGCCAAAGCCCATATCGACGCCGCCAAATATGAAGAAATGTATGCTGCCTCGATCAAAGACCCGGTCGCTTTCTGGGGGGAACATGGCAAGCGTGTTGATTGGATGAAACCGTTCACCAAGGTCAAGGACGTTGATTATTCCTTCGGCAATGTCTCGATCAAATGGTTCGAGGATGGCACGCTGAACGTGGCCGCCAACTGTATTGATCGGCATCTGGCCAAGCGCGGTGATCAGACGGCCATCATCTGGGAGCCTGATGATCCCAATGAGCCTGCACAACACATTACCTACAAAGAGCTGCACGCGCAAACCTGCAAAATGGCCAATGTGCTAAAATCCATGGGCGTGGGCAAAGGTGACCGCGTGGTGCTTTATCTGCCGATGATCCCCGAGGCCGCCTATGCGATGCTGGCCTGTGCGCGGATTGGGGCCATTCATTCCATTGTCTTCGCCGGGTTCTCGCCTGATGCTCTGGGCGCGCGTGTGAATGGCTGTGACGCAAAGGTGGTCATCACCGCCGACACCGCCCCACGCGGCGGCAAAGCCACAAAGCTCAAAGACAATGTCAATCAGGCGCTCTTGAATGACTTTGACGAGGTGAAATGTCTTGTTGTGAAGCGCACCGGGGATCAGATCGCGTGGCGCGATGGTCTTGACTACTGGCTTCATGAGGAGGCCGAAAAGGTCGAGGCAGACTGTCCGCCCGAAGAGATGAACGCCGAAGACCCGCTTTTTATCCTCTACACATCCGGGTCCACTGGCATGCCCAAAGGTGTGGTGCACACCACCGGTGGGTATCTCGTTTATGCCGCGATGACCCATGAGCTGGTCTTTGATTACCATGAGGGCGACATCTACTGGTGTACGGCTGATGTGGGCTGGGTCACGGGCCACAGCTATATCGTCTACGGCCCGCTGGCCAATGGCGCGACCACGCTGATGTTCGAAGGCGTGCCGACCTACCCGGATGCCAGCCGTTTCTGGCAGGTGTGCGAAAAGCATAAAGTGAATCAGTTCTACACCGCCCCCACGGCCATCCGTGCGCTGATGGGGCAAGGCAATGACTACGTCACCAAATGCGACCTGAGTTCCGTGCGTGTGCTGGGCACCGTGGGAGAGCCGATCAATCCCGAAGCGTGGAATTGGTACAACGATGTCGTGGGCGGCGGGCGCTGCCCCATCGTGGACACGTGGTGGCAGACCGAAACCGGCGGACACCTGATGACCCCCCTGCCCGGCGCAACAGCCGCCAAGCCCGGGTCATGCTGTGGCCCGTTCTTTGGGATTGAGCCGGTGGTGCTTGAGCCAACAACCGGCGAGATTATCGAAGGCAACGGCGTTGAGGGCGTGCTGTGCATGAAAGACAGCTGGCCGGGGCAAATGCGCACCGTTTGGGGCGATCATGAGCGGTTCATGAAAACCTATTTCGCCGACTACAAAGGCTATTACTTCACCGGCGACGGATGCCGCCGGGATGAAGACGGCTATTACTGGATCACCGGCCGCGTTGATGACGTGATCAACGTCTCGGGCCACCGGATGGGCACGGCGGAAGTGGAAAGTGCTCTGGTCGCGCATTCCAAGGTCTCTGAGGCCGCTGTGGTGGGTTATCCGCATGATATCAAAGGGCAAGGCATCTATTGCTACGTCACGCTGATGGGCGGTGAGGAATATACCGATGAGCTGAAGACCGAGCTGCGCAACTGGGTGCGCACAGAGATTGGCCCCATCGCGTCTCCGGATCTCATCCAATGGGCTCCGGGCCTGCCCAAGACCCGTTCCGGCAAGATCATGCGCCGCATTCTGCGCAAGATCGCCGAGAATGATTATGGCTCTCTTGGAGACACCTCGACGTTGGCGGAGCCGGCTGTGGTGGATGACCTCATCGAGAACCGGATGAACCGGGGATAACGTCGTAGGGCGGGGTTTCACCCCGCCAACCCGATATGTGCAGGAGTGAACCCCGGCCTACATGTTCAAATCCGCGTCATTCACACTAAGCCGCGACAGCGCCGGACAGGGGGACGGCGCAGCCTCCATCTGTTCTGCTAAGATTTATCCCCGCCAAGCACCTCTTTAATACATTCGGCGCGCTTACGTGAACAAAGCGCCGGCCCACCGGGCCGGTCCGGCGCTGGCGCGGCGGGCCTGCGGCCCTTGATTCCGCGCTTTGGGGGCATTGAACACATGGCAGCTTCGTCCAAACAGCTGACTTTCCAACCTACCCCACCTTCCGTGTCGCCAAAAACACCCCCATTGCGGCCACGCCCATGCCAGCCCAGGCCAAGGGCGGCATCACTTCTCCCAGCAGCCCCCACGCCAAGAGCGCGGCCAGAGGCGGCACGAGGTACAAGAGCGCAGAGACCCGCGCCACGTCGCCTGCCCGGATCATCGCCAGGAGCAGCCCCACGGCGATCAGCGAATTACCCACGACCAGATAACCAATCGCGCCGGTAAACTCCCAGGTCCAGTCAATCGAGATGTCCTCTTGCAAGAGCATCAGAGGTGCCACGCCAACCAGCCCCGCGATATAACCTACCAAATTGGCCGTGACCGGATGGTGGCTCAGCCCAAAGCGTTTCTCCCAAAGCGAGCCTGCGGTGATGCCCGCCAGCCCCAGAAGCGCGCAGGTGACGCCAAAGAGCGACGGTGCCTCAACGGCAGAGCGCGCCGAGATCACCACCACAGCGCCCGCCAGCCCGAGGATCAGCCCAAGCCACTGGTTGCGCCCCACATGTTCACCCGCCCAGCGCGGCACGACCATCGCCACCAGAACCGGCTGCAGCGACATGAAAAGCGCCACTGTGCCTGCCGCCACGCCCGAGGCGAAGGCAAAATAGCTTAGCCCAAAGTAAACCGCCTGAATGAGGAACCCGACAAAGGCCAGATGCCCCCATTCAGCCCGTGTCTTGGGCAATGGGGGGCGCAAAATGATGAAGAGCACCGTCATCAGCGCCACAACCATCCCGAAGCGCAAGGTCAGAAGCGTCATCGGCTGGGTGTATTGCAACCCCACTTTCGCGACCGGATACCCACCCGACCACAGCATCAGAAACACCACAGGGGCGGCGACAAGCCAGAAAGGGCGTGAGGTCGGCATGAGGGGTGTCTTTCAAATTTCTTTGGGCTGACATGAGCATGGGGGTCGCCTGCACGCAACTCAGATAATCTATCTCGCTCGGAAGCCTCTGTATTTACGACAGAAAGGGACAGCGCCTCACCACCCCATCTGTTCCATTCCCGACACGAGGTCGCAAACAAGCGAGACGCGCCCTTTTGGGAACGGCACGCTTCCCCTTAGCGGTGGCATTTCCGCCGTTCAATGAAACCAAGGTGACGCCATGACGACGCAAGATCCCTCTTCGTCGACCACTTCAGCTGTGTCTGCGCCCTCGCGTGCTCTGCAAGGCATTCTGTGCATCGAAATCGGCATGCTGTTCTTCGTCGTGCAGGATGCGATGATGAAATCGCTTTTGCTGAGCTATCCGATCTGGATGCTGCTCTTCATCAGGTCGGTGGTGTCCATTGTGGTTTTGGTTCCGCTCATTCTGTTTCTAGGCGGCCCCCACAAACTGCGCACCCCATTCACGCATATTCACTTCATGCGCGGGGCGCTCTTTGCGACAGGGTTTTCCCTTTTCTACACCGCCTTTCCCTTCATGGGATTGGCGGAGGTCACCACGATCTTCTTTTCTGCCCCATTGATCACGGCCCTCATGGCCGCGTTCTGGCTCAAGGAAACCATCGGCCCCCACCGCATCGGCGCGCTGGCAGTGGGGTTTGTCGGCGTGGTTATTGCCGTCAACCCCACCGGTGACGGGTTTTCGCTTATTGCCCTGCTGCCGCTCGCCTGTGCCGTCACCTATTCGGCCAGTCAGATCCTCGTGCGCACAATTGGTGAGCAGGAAAGCTCCTTGACGGTCGGGTTGCATACGCTCGGCTGGTCGGGCGTTTTGATTTTGCCTATGGGCTGGCTGGTCAATCAATTGGTCTCTGCCACGCTTGACTATCCCCATCTGCACCTCACCTATCCTGAGGCCGGGCTGAGCCAATGGCCGCTTTTGGTCCTGCTCGGCGCCACCGGCATGTGCGGCTATATCTTCCTCAGCCGCGCCTATCAGGTGGCCAATGCCAGTCTGGTAGCTCCGTTCGACTACACCTATCTGCCGCTGGCCACTGCACTTGGATATTTCGTGTTCAGCGAAGTGCCAGGGATCAATACCTTGACCGGCATGGCGCTGATTGTCAGCGGCGGGTTGTACCTTGGGTTTCGTGAATTGCGCGCCACACAGCACACCGATGACGCGCCCGTGGTGGCCGAAACCGTGTTTGCTCCGGCCTCCCCGCATCCCACGCAAATTCCTGAAGACGAGAACCTGTCGTGACAGAAACAGCCCCGGCTCAATCTCTGCCAGAGACCCGCGTTCAAGGATACCTTTTGGTGATCCTGGCAGGTGTGCTGTGGTCCACCGTGGGGTTGGGCATTCGCCTGATCGAGGATGCGCTGGTCTGGCAAATCCTGTTCTATCGCTCCTTTGGCCTGACAGCGCTGCTCTATGTCGTGATCCGCCTGCGCACGGGCCAGAACCCTCTCACCCTGGCGCGCAAGGGCGGATGGCCCACGATGATCGGCGGCGCGTCTCTGGTCGCGGCTTATACGGGCGGGATTTACGCCATTCAGAATACGTCCGTTGCCGATGCCATGCTGCTCTTTGCCAGCGCGCCCTTCATGACCGCAGTGCTCGCATGGATCATCCTGGGCGAGCGCGTGCGCGCGCATACCTGGATCGCCATTCTGGCGGCCTGCGGCGGCATCGGCGTGATGGTCAGCGACAGCTCAGGTGTTTCTTCCATGAGCGGAAATCTCGCGGCGCTCTTTTCGGCGCTTGGGTTTGCCATCTTCACCATTGCCCTGCGATGGGGGCGCAATGGTGAGATGCTCCCGGCGGTGTTTGTCTCGGGCCTGATGGCGATAGTGGTGATGGGCGTGATCTGCGTGGTGCTTGGCTTGCCCTTGGTGCTGACACCCCGCGACGGCGGCATCGCGCTCTGCATGGGGCTGTTTCAGGTGGGCGCCGGTCTGGTGCTTTATACCATCGGGTCCAAGCACGTGCCTGCCGCCGAGCTGACGCTTCTGTCACTGGCCGAAGTGGTCCTGGGGCCTTTGTGGGTCTGGCTTTTCCTGGGCGAAACCATCTCTACAGCCACCGCCATCGGCGGGGCGATCTTGCTGGCGGCGATTGCCTTCAACGCCGCCCTGGGGATGCGACGGAAGCCGCCGGTGACGTTGGTATAGAAGCTGTCGCCTTTTAGTCTGATTTAATTCTTTTGCCAGAGAATACCGTTAGCGGAAGTGGTCCAAGAGCCGCGCGATGGCCAGACCGCGGGATGGCGATCTGTCTCCGGTTCAAAGCACTTTATGTCTGCCCAATTCGCAAGCCTCTTGATCGACGCGCTGACGTCAACCAATCGCCAGCCCGATGGGGCGGTGTCGTCCATTAGGCTCGAACCAATGGCGCCTTAATGAACGACCGATCGCGCGGCGGGCCTGCGGCCCTTGGTTCCGCGCGAACATTTCTGCCCGTCATCCTCGAGCTTGACCCAAGGACCTCTATATTCAAAGATCCTTGGTCAAGTCGGGGATGACGCTTGTCCCTCACCCTCGTCCGCGATACCCCGGCACGCCCTGATCGGGGACCCACACGCCCTGAGGCATCTCGCCTGTCTGCCAGAACACATCAATCGGAATGCCCCCGCGCGGGTACCAGTAGCCGCCGATGCGCAGCCATTGCGGCTCTAAGAACTCCACCAGACGCCGGGCGATGCTCACCGTGCAATCCTCATGAAAAGCACCGTGATTTCTGAAGCTTGTGAGGTAAAGCTTCAGCGATTTGCTCTCCACCAACCACTGGCCCGGCACGTAGTCTATCACCAGATGCGCAAAATCGGGCTGGCCGGTCATGGGGCAGAGCGAGGTGAACTCAGGTGCGGTGAACCGCACGTTATAGGCGACATCGGCCTGCGGGTTCTCCACGCGTTCCAGCTCGGCCTCATCGGGGTTTTGCGGCACCACGGTGGCGCCGCCCAGCTGTTTGAGATCCTTGTAGATATTGTCGGCCATCTGATCCTCCGTCAAACCCCGCGCTTATTGCCCCACAGGCTGACATGCAGCTGTGGCAGCACCCGGGCGTCATACCATTTTTCTTCCGTGACACGATCCACCAGCCACCGCATCCGCGCATCAAGCCCGGCCTGATCGACCATTGCGCCATCATCCTCTGGCGGCGGCGGCGTGTGATTACCCGGCTGCAAATACACCGGCAGCTGCGGAAACCGTGCCGCAGCGTCCCGCGCATAGGTGAAATCCGCCTCGTTGAAAACCACGATCTTGAGCACTGTCTGCGTGCCCTGCGCGGCCTCCACGCATTCAGCCACCAAGCCCCAGTTGGTCTCCATCCCCGACGATGGCGGCTTGGGCGACAGCACCAGCATATCCAACGCCTCAAACCAGTCTTTCACCACAGAGCCTTGGGTTTCCATGGCAAAGTAGTACCCCTGCCTCTGCCCCAACCGGATCAACTCAGCCAAGGGTTGGATCGCCGGATTGCCGCCAGAGAGCGTCACCAGAATAGGCTTTCCACCCGACAGCGTTGCCACCTTTTCCATCACCGCCTGAGCGGTCATGGGGGTCCATGTGTCGCGATAGTCATTGTCCACCGCATGCATGCTGTCACACCAGCTGCAGCGAAAATCGCAGCCACCCGTGCGCACAAAGACAGTCGGTTGCCCGATCAGGGCGCCCTCGCCCTGGATCGTCGGTCCGAAAATCTCGGAGACGCGGATGCGGGTGTCGCTCATGGGCGATACTCGGCCCAGGTCTTGGGGGTTTCACTCACCCGAGCCGCGCTCACTTCAGGCCAGCGCGATTTGCACCAATCATAGAAATGCTTGGCCATGCGTTCTGCTGTCACCCCGTCGTCGCCCAGAATGTCGTTCAGATGCCGGTGATCAAGCGTATCGTCGATGTAGCGCTTCAGCTCGGCCAGATCGAGATAATCGCGCACAAAGCCATGGGCGTTCAAATCCTCAGCCCTCATCTCAATCTCAACGATGTAGTTATGCCCATGCAAACGCGCGCATTGGTGATCTTCGGGCAGGCCGTGCAGTTGATGACTGGCCGAGAAGTGGAATTCCTTGGTGATCCGGTACATCAGGCGACCCCCACAGCGGATTTCCAGAACTCGGCATCGGCATACTCGGTCGGATCTGCGACCCCGGCCAGATGAAACGCCTCACGCCGCTCCACACAGGTGCCACAGCGTCCGCAATGCACCGCACCGCCCTTGTAGCAGGACCAGGTCTCGGCAAAGGGCGTGCCATGCCGCGCGCCTTCGGTGACGATGTCGGCTTTACTGATCTCGACAAACGGCGTGTAGAGCTTGATCTCGGCCACATCTTCCAGCGCGTGATCCTGCATGGCCTGAAACGCGTTGATGAAACCGGGGCGGCAGTCGGGATAGATGAAATGATCCCCGCCATGCACCGCTGCCGCAACGGCGTCTGCCTTTTCTGCAGCGGCCATGCCGAAGGCGATGGCCAGCATGATTGCGTTGCGGTTGGGCACGATGGTGAGTTTCATTGTCTCTTCGGCGTAATGGCCATCGGGGACGTCCACATCATCTGTGAGGGCTGATCCTCTGAGAGCCGCGCCGACACTCGATATATCCACCACCTTATGCGGAACGCCAAGGCGCTCGGCACACCGGGCCGCATACTCAACTTCTTTCACGTGACGCTGGCCATAGTCGAACGAGAGAAGCCCGCGCAGATTCTGCTCCGCTGCCACCATGTGGGCCAGCGACACGGAATCCAGCCCGCCAGAGCAGATCACAATCGTATCCATTGATTTGGTCCTTGTTTTTTAATGCGGGTAGGCTGCGACCGCAGGGCGGCTATGTAGCGGTCTCTGGTCCCTCTTGCAAGGCCCGCGCGCCCACATTGCGCCCCGACCAGCCCCAGAAGCGGATGAGCAAGAGCACGGCAGCCAACGCCAGCCCCACGGCCAGACCCAGCCAGATGCCAACCCCGCCCCATCCCCACGTGAAGCCAAAGAGATACGAGACCGGCACGCCCACGATCCAGTAGCTGATCGTGGCAATGATCATCGGTGCGCGCGTGTCCTGCACCCCGCGCAACAGGCCCAGTGCCATGACCTGCCCTCCGTCCATCAGTTGAAAGAGCGCCGCCGCCGCCAGAAGGCCCACGCCCACGCCAATCACCGCCGCGCGGTCTGGCTCATCAGGATCGAGGAACAGCGAAATCAACGGCTCCGGCATCACCAAAAGGATCACCACAGTGACAAGCGCAAATGCCATCGACAGACCCAGAACCACCTTGGCTCCATCGCGCAATCCCGGTCCGTCCCCACGCCCAAAGGCTTGGCCAGTGCGCACCGTGGCCGCGTTGGAGAGGCCCAGATGCACCATAAACGTGACCGAGGCGACTTGCATCGCAATGCCATGCGCGGCCAGTGGGATGGTCCCCAACCAGCCCATCATGACCGTTGAGGCCGCGAACAGCCCGGTTTCGGCCAGGCTTGTCATCCCAATCGGCCAGCCGAGGCGAAACACCTGGCCCAGCGCTTCCCAGTCGGGACGCCAGATGCGGGTGAAAAGCGCGTGTTCCGGTTCCACGCGCGTGGCGTAGATGGCCAGCGCGATGAACGAGATGCTTGTGGTGATCAGCGACGCCAGTGCAGCTCCGCGCACGCCCAGTTCCGGTGCACCCCAATTGCCAAAGATGAAGGCATAGTTGACCAGCACATTCAGCCCCACGGCGCCGACCGTCACCCACAGCACGATCTGCGTGCGTTCCAGCGCGGCGAGATAGGATTTCAGCACCATCACCAGAAGCGACGGGATCAGGGCAAGGCCAACCAGTTCGGCATAGTCCCCCGCCAAGGCGGACACGCCCGTATCCTGCCCCATGGACACGAAGAGTGGCTCAGCAAACAGCATGATCGGCATCACCAGTGCTGCAAACATCATCGACGCCCAGCCGCCCATGCGCGCCACGCGGCGGATCTGGGTTTCATCCCCCGACGCCGCCGCGGCGGCCACCATCGGCATCACCGCCCAGGCAAAACCGGATCCAACCAGGAAGAGCGTATAAAACAGCGTCCCGCCCAGCACTTCGGCGGCCAGCGCCTCGACCGAGTACCAGCCCAGCATCACCGCATCGGTGAGCGTGATGGCCATCTGTGCCACATGGCTGCCCACCAAGGGCAGGCCCAGCTTGAGCGTTGCGCGCGTATGCTGGCTATATGTGAGGCGAGCTTGCATAGATCAGCCCTAGAGCCGCGCTGTCATCGGCGCAAGAAGATTACTGTGCGGACTAAAGCGTGCGCATCATCAGTTGCAATGAGATGATGGCCACCAGCGCGCCTGCGGCCATCTCTACCAGCGGCAGCGCGCGCGGAATGCGCCCGGATGTGGCCAACCGGGCCAGCAGACCATCGCGCAGCGTGACTGATGCGATAGCAACGGCCAAGGTGACGCTGGCCGTGCCCAACCCCATGATGAACGCGCCGACGACACCCGCCATGCCGATTCCAAGCTGAACCGTCAGGATAAGCAGGAACAGCGCCCCGGTGCAGGGACGGATTGCGATGGCCCCAATCAACACAAGCATATCGCGCAAAGTGCGCGCCTGGGCGACATGTTCCGCATCCGGCGCGTGGCTGTGTCCGCAAGTTTGACAGACGTGATCATCGTGATGCTTTTTGTGCTCGTGGTTGTCATGGTGATGCGAGGTGCGTGTTTGCCGCCAGTGACGCAAACCACGCAACAAAAGCCAGATCCCCACTGCTGCTATCGCTGCATAACTGACGGGTGCCAACCATCTGTCTGAGATGTCCGTCATCGCGGTGCGCGACAGCCCCAGCATAAACACCCCGGCATAGACCAGCGCCACAGCAACGGCGGCTTGCGCGAGGCTGGAGATCACGGCGATTAGGCTCAAACGGGTCAAAGGCACCTGCGCGCCCAAGCCATACCCACCGATCAACAGCTTGCCATGCCCCGGCCCCGCCGCATGGAAAAAGCCATACGCGAAACACAAGCCCCAAAGCCCGGCGAGCGCCGCGCGGTTGCCCGCGCGCAACTCTTGCAGATAGCCCGCCATGGCGTTCTGGACGCGCTCCTGCCCTGTCGTTGCCCAGCTCAGGATTTGGTCCGATCCGCCCATGCCCCAGAGCCAGACCGCAAGACCAACCACCAGAATTGCGCCCCCCGTCACGACGTGGCGCATGTCACCTCCAGGCGGTCGGTGTAGTATTTGCCGACACGGAACTCTTCAAAAAAGGATTCACCCGACTGATCGCCCAAACCGGCAACCCATTCTGCGACCTCCTCCTGATTTGGTCTGACAATATCGGTGTCGCACGTCTCGGGCAGCCCATTCACGGACCGAAGCGTCAGGGCCGCATAATAATACGGATCAAACGGCTCAACGACCAAATCATGGGCGTCTGTCGGCTCCAAACTGCGCCGATGCACCGTCTCAAGCTGCCCATCGACCAATTCAACCGAAATGGCTTCCGGCGTGCCCAAGACTATCTTTTTCTGCTCTGAATGCAGGAACAAGGCACCCTCGAATCCCTCTGGCCAGTCCGTCAACTCGAACCCCAGAAGGGCCGCTTTTTCATCGTCGGTCAGCTTCAGGTCCGCGTCTGCGTCGTAGCCCCCATCCGCCAGCACCAGAAGCGTGAAGAGCCCATCATAGGTCCAGCGCACCTGAACGGCAGTGATGTTGCCGTCTGTATCTGTCTCAAACGTGAGACCGACATCCACAAAGACATGCGGATGGGCCTGCGCCATTGGCGCGGCCCACATCAACAGTGTCAAAGCAAAGGCACGAAACATGATCCCAGACTTAAGCCGGGCGTCGCACCCGAGCAAGCCCGATAGGCACAATCACGCTATTGTTTGCGACGTGTTTCGGGATGCAGTGACTTGCCCAGGATATGATCGGCTTTGTGCAGCACATGTTTGGCCGAAGATACGATCAAAGGATCCGGCCCTGTGACGATCTTGTGGTCCTTGCCCGGGTAATCAACTGAGCTCAGGAAATGCTGCATACAGGCCAGCCGCGCGCGTTTCTTGTCGTTCGACTTGATAACGGTCCAGGGTGCATCGGCAGTGTCGGTGTAGAAAAACATCGCCTCTTTGGCTTCGGTATAATCATCCCATTTTCCAAGGCTTTGCTTGTCAATCGGGCTGAGCTTCCACTGCTTGAGTGGATCATTGGCACGACTGTCAAAGCGGCGCTTCTGTTCGCCCTGTCCAACTGAAAACCAGTATTTGTAAAGCTTGATGCCAGAGCGCACCAGCATCCGCTCAAGCTCAGGCGTCTGGCGCATGAATTCCAGATATTCGGCAGGCTCGCAAAAGCCCATGACCCGCTCAACACCGGCCCGGTTATACCAGGAACGGTCATAAAACACCATTTCACCTGAAGTCGGCAAATGGTCGATGTAACGCTGGAAAAACCACTGACCTTTTTCTTCATCCGTAGGCTTGTTGAGCGCGACAACCCGCGCCTGCCGTGGATTGAGGTGTTCGGTAAACCGCTTGATCGTGCCGCCTTTGCCGGCCGCATCACGGCCCTCGAAGATCAGCACAAACTTCTCGCCGCTTTCCTGCGCCCAAAGCTGCGCCTTCAAAAGCTCGGCCTGAAGCTGCGCTTTCTGGGTTTCATAGTCCCTTCGGCTCAGCTTGTCCGAGTAAGGATAGCTCTCATATTCCGCATCCGTACCGGGCGCATCCTTGGGCACCACAGGCACAGCTTTTGCCATAGGTTTCACACTATGCGCTCTTTGAGCTCCATTTGCCATCGCACTCTCCTGTTCATTTTGACATGCACCAAGAATACCTTTGATGGCCAAAGGCAGCTTTGATCCGTGTCAAAAAACAAGAATGTCGGGAGTGCTAGTGCGTCCACGCGCCCCGACGGTTGGTGGCGAAATTCTCGCCATAGCCGCCCTGACGGATATTGGCCTTGCGGGTTTTCGGCTCACTCACCACGGCTTCAATGCCATGGTCCTGCGCATACTCCAGCGCCGCCTCTTTGGTCTCAAAGCGAAGAAGCACTTGCGTCTGCGTGTCTGCCGAACTGGTCCATCCCATAAGCGGATCGACCTCACGGCCTGATTCATTTACGAATTCCAAAACCCAATGCTTGGTCTTGGCACTGCCAGACTGCATCGCGTTGCGCGCTGGCTTGTAAATCCGTGCTGGCATGTCAAAACTCCATTTCCCGCGCTTTGGATGTACCGCAACTGCCCCCACCCTCACAAGAGCGCAAATGCGCGCAATACACATCAAACCGGCTTCTTTCTTGTCACAAATACCCAAACCCACACCCTGACATTTTATGTCAGCACTCTTTGCTTGTGCACCACCGCATCTTGAACTCTGTGGCCCAGGCATCAACTCTGATGAGAGCCAAAGGAATCGCCCCATGCCCTATGCCCATTCCGACAAGACCGACGCCCTGATGCATGCGCCTGCCCCGGATGTGCGCGAGCGGCTCAAGCTGGAGGGCGGCAAGCGGTTTGAGATGGTGACCGAGTTTGCCCCGGCAGGCGATCAGCCCACGGCGATTGCCGAGCTCAGTCAAGGTGTCAACGAGGGGGAACGCGATCAGGTGCTCTTGGGCGCCACCGGCACCGGCAAAACCTACACCATGGCCAAGGTCATCGAAGAGACCCAACGCCCGGCGATCATCCTCGCCCCCAATAAAACACTGGCCGCGCAATTGTACGGCGAATTCAAGGGGTTCTTTCCCAATAATGCGGTGGAATACTTCGTCAGCTACTATGACTATTATCAGCCCGAAGCCTACGTGCCGCGCTCCGATACATATATCGAGAAGGAATCCCAGATCAACGAACAGATCGACCGCATGCGCCACTCGGCCACGCGGGCGCTTTTGGAACGCGACGACGTCATCATCGTGGCCTCAGTCAGTTGCATCTACGGCATCGGCTCGGTCGAAACCTACGGCGCCATGACGCAGGACCTCAAGGTCGGCTCGGATTATGATCAGCGCGCCGTCATGGCCGATCTGGTGGCGCAGCAGTACCGCCGCAATGATCAGGCGTTTCAGCGTGGATCATTCCGGGTGCGTGGCGACAGCCTGGAGATCTTTCCGGCTCACCTTGAAGACCGTGCCTGGAAGTTGAGCTTTTTCGGAGAGGAGCTTGAATCCATTACCGAATTCGATCCGTTGACAGGTGAAAAAACCGATAGCTTCGAGCACATCCGCGTCTACGCCAATTCGCATTACGTGACCCCGAAACCGACGATGCAACAGGCGATGATCGGCATCAAAAAAGAACTCCGCACGCGGCTCGATCAACTGGTGGATGATGGCCGGCTGCTCGAAGCGCAGCGCCTGGAACAGCGCACGAATTTCGATCTGGAAATGCTGGAGGCCACGGGCGTGTGCAACGGGATCGAGAACTATTCGCGCTACCTCACAGGCCGTGCACCGGGCGAACCACCCCCCACGCTTTTTGAATTCATCCCCGATCATGCCGTTGTTTTTGCGGACGAATCTCACGTCTCCGTCCCCCAAATCGGCGGCATGTACAAGGGCGACTACCGCCGTAAATTCACGCTGGCCGAACATGGCTTCCGCCTGCCGTCGTGCATGGACAACCGCCCGCTCAAGTTCGAGGAATGGGATGCCATGCGCCCGCAATCCGTCTTTGTGTCCGCCACCCCCGCCAAATGGGAGATTGAGCAGACCGGCGGCGTCTTTACCGAACAGGTGATCCGCCCCACCGGCCTTTTGGACCCTGAGGTGGAAATCC
The DNA here is from genome assembly GCA_947496175.1 of uncultured Roseovarius sp. Classification (GTDB taxonomy): domain Bacteria; phylum Pseudomonadota; class Alphaproteobacteria; order Rhodobacterales; family Rhodobacteraceae; genus Roseovarius. The sequence goes on along the minus strand of CANMBU010000003.1, from coordinate 104,059 downwards.
GCCCCGTCGAGATGCAGGTCGATGATCTCTTGGACGAAGTGCGCCGCGTCTCGGCGGCCGGGTACCGCACGCTTGTGACCACGCTGACCAAGCGTATGGCCGAGGATCTGACGGAATATCTGCACGAGCAAGGCATCCGCGTGCGCTATATGCATTCCGACATTGATACCATTGAAAGAATTGAGATTCTCCGTGATCTGCGCCTCGGGGCCTTTGACGTGCTGGTGGGCATCAACCTGCTGCGCGAGGGGCTCGATATCCCCGAATGCGGGCTGGTGGCGATCCTTGATGCCGACAAGGAGGGCTTCCTGCGCTCCGAGACCTCGCTCATTCAGACCATCGGTCGGGCCGCGCGCAATGCCGATGGCCGCGTGATCATGTATGCCGACCGCATCACCGGCTCGATGGAACGCGCCCTGGGCGAGACCAACCGCCGCCGCGACAAGCAGATCGCCTATAACAAAGAGCACGGCATCACGCCCGAGACGGTGAAGAAAAACGTCGAGGACATTCTCGCCGGTCTCTACAAAGGCGACGTGGACATGAACCGCGTCACAGCCAAGGTCGACAAACCCATGGTCGGCGCCAACCTAGCCGCCCATCTCGACGGGTTGCGCGCCGAGATGCGCAAGGCGGCGGAGAACTTGGAATTTGAGGAGGCCGCACGGCTGCGCGATGAGGTCAAACGGCTGGAGGCGGTGGATTTGGCCGTGGCGGATGATCCGCTGGCGCGTCAGTCTGCGGTGGAAGCGGCCAGTGACGTGACCAAGGGAAGGTCAACGGCTGGGAGGCCGGGACAGCGCGGCGGGAATGTGAAGAGAAGGAAGAGGTGAAAAGTTAACAAGACTTGATATAATATCTGGATGTTATCTAGATTTCTGATTCCCCTTTTTCTTTCTTGCGCAGCTTCTGTGGCCACTGCTCAGCAAAATGAATATGAGTCTCAAACCCTTTTTTCTAAAGGTGCATGGGAAGTCGAAATCACGTATAATACAGTAGCAAAAAATGTATGGTGCTCTGCATCGACCTACAATCGATTTGCTCAGTCGTTCAACATTGTGGCTTACGACTCTGGAGGACTGGGATTGTTTGTATTCGACGACAGCTGGGACTTAAAACCAAGGCCAGTAAACTTTATCGTCGATATTGATTATTCAAGATGGACTATTAGTGGGCAAGCAAGTGATACAGGTGTATCAGCCAACTTAACAGACATTGAGAAAACCAAAAAATTCTTAGGTGAACTGCAACGGGGTTCAGCGGTAGCTATTTACAATGAGAAGGTGCAAAAGCTTTCAACGTTTGCTTTAAATGGGTCGTCTGCAGCTTTGCTTTCTTTGATGGATTGTTGGAACAAAATCGCTAAACCAAGCGACCCCTTTGAGGACAATAGCGATCCTTTTGGAGCTTCGTCAGACCCTTTTTAAAAGCGTAGGATGGGCATTCTACCCATTTAACCCCACCCAAACCGCCCTACCTCCCTCAACATGCGCCACCTTGCCCTCCTCTGCCTCTTGCCCACCTCGCTCCATGCCTGGGAATTCACCCCCGGCCTGCCCTGTCGCTTGAGCCATGCCACAGCCGAGGCAGCCATAGAGCTGACCTATGACCCGACACAGCCGCTTTACACCGTGACGGTCACGCGCATGGCCCCTTGGCCGCAAACCGAAAGCTTCCAGATGCAGTTCACCGGCCCGCAGGCCCGCCGCATCGGCACGGACTGCCATCAACTGAGCGAGGATCAGCGGTCTTTGACGGTCGCCGACACAGGCTTTGGTAATGTGCTTGATGGGTTGCAGTTCAACGACACGACAACCGCCATCGCCGGTGAAACCAATGTCACTTTCCCTCTGGCAGGCATTGCCGAGCCTCTGGCCGCCTTCCGTGCCTGCGATCCGTCAGCGCCTGTGTCCTAGCCTGGCGTCACACCTTCAGCGCCACATCACTCAGCTTTTGATAAAACGGCGCATGGTGCTCCAGATACGCCCTCAAATGCGGCACCTCTTCGGCCAAGGCCTCAAACTCCATCTCCTTGCGCAGCATTTCTTCGGCATCGGCTGTGCGGATCCCCGAGGACGTCATCGCTTCTTCGTGCCAGGCGCTCACATGCTCCCACTCCCGCGGCGGGGCCTGCCAGTCGAACGCGGTCTCGCGATAGGCCAATCCCACTTTCGCCCAATAGGCGCGCATGATGCCTTTGGGGTCGGCGCGTACGGTCTCGGCATCCAGCACCACGGCCTCATGCCCGGCGGCGCACACCGCCTCATAGAGCCGCCACTGCGCCTCCAGCCCCACATGTTCAAGCGTAAAGCCTTGATCCAGCTTGTAATAACTCAGGATCGAGGCCAGCGGGGAGCGGATGAGAAAGCTATGTGTGATCCGGCCCAGAGCCTGAGCATCCTCCAACATGCGCGGCACCACGTAATAGGCCATGTCTTTGAAGAATACCGGCTGGCTGGCGGCCTCAGCCTCCATCATCGCCAGAATGCCATCATAGTCAGTGGGATGACCGTCAATCGGTTCAAACCCGGGAAAATCGCGCCCCTGCCCCACGTAATAGTCATGCATAAAAGGCTCATGCAGGCAGGTCAGATCACCGCGTTCGCGCATGATCCGTTCTGTCGCCGTCGACATCGAGCGCGGATGCGCCCAGAGTGCAATGATGTGCTGCATGTCCCCTCCCGCGCTCAGGTTAACGCGCGGCGCGGCATGGGGCAATTGCCGGAATTTGAGTATTTGATTGAACAGTGAAAATCTGTGCTACAGGCTTTCACTGTTCTGAAAATACTCAGAAATCAAAGAGATCTTCCAGGAATCCGCCCCGGCTTTTCTTGCGCCGCGGGCGGTCGTCCCCGTCCCAGTCTCGTGCCTCGCGCCGGGGCGCGCGCGACGGTTCGGGGCCAGAGCGTTCAATGATTTTGTCCAGCTCTCCGCGATCCAGCCACACGCCGCGGCATTGCGGGCAATAGTCGATCTCAACGCCCGAGCGATCCGATATCACCAGGGTTTCTCCGTCCACCGGACATTTCATTGTCATCCTCCATAAAACTGCCTGTTCTATGGAGTGATGTGGGCGCGATATGCGCCCAACTCAAGCCACCTGCGTCAGCGCACCACATGCACTGAACATTTGGCGTGGCGCACCACATAGTGGGCCGTGGACCCTAACAGTAAATCCTGCATGCCGGGCCGGTGGCTGGCAATAACGATGCAGTCGGCCCCATTGTCGCTGGACCAATCCAGGATGGTGCGGCCTGAGTGGCCATCCACCACCACGCCAGTGGCATCCGGCAGGTCTTTGGCCAGTTTATCGAGCTCCGCCTGAATGGCGTCATGCCGGTCTACAAGATAGTGCGACGGCAGATAAGAGGTCGCATAGGCCGGGATCTGCTCGATCACGTGCAGCAGCGAGACACGCCCGCCTTCGGCCCTGACGGCCGCGGCAATTTCCATGGCTCCGGCGGCATCGCGGTCTTCGTCGAAAGATACCGGAACGACAACATGATTGTACATTTGGACCTCCTGTAAATGTTTCAGGATGAATCCTGACACATATGGCGGGGGCACACATTGATCTGGGTCACTTTCGGCGTCGAAAAAGACGACCGTCAGTAATGGCAAGTCCCGCAGCAATAAGGGCAAATCCAATGAGCGCCTCAGAGCCAAGCGTCTCGCCCAGAAACGCCGCACCCAGCCCGACGGCAAACGGCGGGATCATCAGGGTGACCAGCATCAGGTTGGCGGCACCCGCGCGTTTGAGGATGGCGAAATAGAGCAGATAGGCCAGCGCCGTGGACAAAGCCGCCACCGCCAGAAGCGCGGCCCAGACGGGCGTAGACAGGTCAAAGCGCGGCACACCATCGACCCACAAAGCCACCGGGATCATAAGGATCGTCGACCCGATCAGCATGCCCAGCGCATTCATCTGCGGCGGCTGCCCGGCCAGCGCCACTTTGCCCCAGACAGAGGCAAGCGCATAGCTGAGCGCCGCCCCCAGCACCGCCAGTTGCGCAAGGTTGCGCAGGTCGATCCCCGAGAGCAAATCCACCCCCATGATCGCTGCCACACCGGCCACGCCAAAAAGCGCCCCGACGATCTTGGGCCAGGTCAAAGGCTCATCCTTGAGCAACACCCCTGCCACGACGGCACCAAACACCGCCGTGGTCCCGTTGAGGATTGAGGCCAGTCCACTTTCGATCTGCACCTGTCCCCAGAAGATCAATGAAAAGGGAATGGCATTGTTGAGCGCGCCCATCACCAGATAGGCCCCCCAAATCTTTGGCGCACGTGGCAAGTGCAGCCCCATGAATCGCACGACAACAAAAAGGATCGGCACCGCCCAAAACACCCGGTGCAGCGTGATCGTCAAAGGCGGCACTTCGCGCAAAGCGATCTCGGCGAAGAAGAACGATCCCCCCCACACGGCGGCCAACGCCAGAAGCATGAGGGCGGCGGACGGGGTAATGCGGGGGGACGTCTGGTCAGTCATTCTGGGGGGAGTGGCATGAGTGCGCACAAAAGACGACCCGAAACTTGCGGGATTGCGGGACGGTGGGGTTTGAGCGGGAAGCATACCCTCTTAAAGTCCTAGCACTGAAGCTCTATTGGTGGGCTACCATTTTGAGCCAATAGGGTTCCGCATCAGTAAAACTGGAGAAGGTTATTGGAAAGACAAACACTAGGTCCCCACAATGCGATCTGGGATGACGGCGAATGGATAAGCTGGAAAAGTATCAACAGTCACCTTGAAAGACTGGAGTTGGAGGCGCGTTTCCCGAACGCAGATGTCAACTTAGTGCCTGTCTTTGAAGAACTCTTAGATGTTGCCCGGCACTATCACATAACTACAGGAAAACACCTCAATATATATGGCGATATTGGCGAACTTTATGGTGCGATCACGTATGGGATCAAGCTCCATAAGGACCGCGCCATGGGTTCTGATGGGCGTCTCTTAAACGATTTTGTTGAGGTGAAAACCATAACCCCCTTCAAGAAGACCAAATCAGTGACAGTGAGGCTTGATCGTCACTTCAATCAACTTCTTGTGGTAAAGATTGATGAAACCTTTGAAGTTTCTGGAAAACTCATCCGCAGAAGTAAACTACCGAAGGTTGAAGGGAATGTGCTTCGTATTGACTGGGCCGATCTTAAGCAGATCAAATAACGGCTTGCGTCCACAAAGCACCCGCCCCCTATTCCCGCGCCGCTTCCATCTGATTGGCTATCTCTGCGGCCCATTCGCCAATTACCGGCAGAAATTCCACTTGGCTCACCGACCAGGCGACCAAAGACAAGAGCACGGACGCCCCCAGTACAGTGCCGAGACCAAAGGCCAGGCCGCGGGCAAAGCTGTAGCTGAGCAGTTTCGGGATTGAGTTGTGGATGCGCACAAAGGACAGCTGATTGAGCCGCGTGACCTCTTCGCGCAGCGCCCGCATTTCCTGCGCCATGTCTGGCTCTTCGCTCACCCAAAACTCTCCGCCACGTCATACATCACCGGCTCAAAACTTTTGCACAGCTCGTTGATCTTGCGGTTCCGGCGGCGCATCTCGTCACTGCGCAGCATGGCGAGAAAATCATCGCGCTTTTGCCATTGCGAATAGTTGGCAATCCGCGTCTGGGCGTCGTTCACATGCAACCCGGCCGCCACAAATCCGGGCTGTTTGGAGATAAACGCCTGATACGCCTCGCGCAGCTCATCCAGAAGATCCTGACACGCGCCGGGGGAGGTTTCAAATGTGGTGATAACGGTTTGAATATCAGCAGATGGATCAATCGAAAGCATCAGCAGTCTCCTTCCTGATGCTCAGAGACTACCAGCTTCCACAGTCTGGGCAATTCCCAATGCCCAAGACTAACGGTTCCGAAGATCAACGGGTCAGGCGGATCCCTCTCCGGCCCTGCGCACGCGCACCCCGTTGATCTTCCAGCCGTCCTCTCCCGCAATCATTTCATACTCAAGCTCATAGTAGACCCCTTCGGCATCCCGAATGAGCACATCCTGCACCAGCGCCCCTCCGACATCACGAGTGTCCAGAAACTCCACTTCAGAAGGCCGCCAGACCATCGGATACCCATTGCGCACCATTTCTCCAAACCGCTCGGACGTGCCAAAGATGCCCTTGATCATCGGGCTCGCGAACGTGAACGCGGTGACAAAATCATCTTCCTGAAACGCCGAAAGCTGATCCGAAATCACTTTTCGGGCAGCGTCGTCCGCAGAGGCGGATTTGGACGTGCCCAGACCGACCATCAAGGCAAGCAACAGGCTCAACAGTGTGGCAACGATCCTACTGGGCATTCTGCATCTCCTTAGCGCAAAACTAGAGCATCGATCCACGTGATCAAATTTTGTTTGAAATTAACTGCGCCCTAACGGACGAGGACCCAGGTTCAGGATCCTGCGATCCGTCTGCCTGGGCCTGTCTCCCGCACCACGGGAACTGTTGGGAAGGTGAATATCTCAATGGCACAGTTTCGCTTTGATCTGGATCAGGTTTCGCAGACATGAGAGAGTTCATCCAAATTCAAAGGAGAGACGTCATGCCGACCACGCTTTACGCTTTTGTCATGCTACTTGCAGGCGTTGCTGTGCCTCTTCTGGCTGCACTTAATGCAGCCCTGGGTGTCAGGTTGGGATCACCTGTGGCGGCGGCTGCGATCCTGTTTTCAGTGGCATTCATGGCCTCCTTGCTGGTCTTGGCGGCAAACGGGCCAAGCGCCGTGCTGGGGGTCACAAAAGTGCCAAAGCACCTCCTTCTGGGGGGTGTGCTGATTGCCTTTTACGTTTTGTCTATCACCTTCATCGCACCGCGCTTTGGTGTCGGAAATGCGGTCTTCTTCGTTTTACTGGGACAGCTCATCTCAGCGGCGCTGATTGATCAGTTTGGGCTGTTTGGCAACCCGGTGTCTCCTTTATCGATGACGCGTGCCGCAGGTATCGGCCTTATGGCGGCCGGGGTTTTCGTGACACAGCAAGCCTGAAGATCCTGCTCTCGCAATCGTGGATTGTACGTGATTAGATGAGGCCAATATATAACAAAAAAATTGGGTAGAGCACATGACTCGTTTTTACAGACTCATCAACAAAGGCTTGATTGTGTCGCTTTTGGCGACAGGTTTCACGGCGCCTGCATCGGTATCCCGCGCCACCGAGGAACTGAACCCTTCAGATCTTGTTCCGCGCCGCTTCAGCGTTGCAAGGTTTACACAACTCTCGGACACAGAGATTTATGATGTGTTGATCGCCGTGCGTCGTGGGCGTTCTATCACGATCGACGGCTGCTCGGTCTCTGAGAGCCGGGCAATCATTCGCAGTTCAAGCAAAGATCCCGAAGTGGCGCGCCGTCAGGCATTAACAAGCTGCGGCTGACGCGCGGCTTACTGACCGGCAAGCGCCAGCACCGATTGCCAAACGGCGTCTTCAATGTCCACAGGATCAGCCACCTGACGCCCCTGCCCCGGAATGCGCACCTCTGCGTCCCGCGCGACAGCTGTTTCAACTTGGGCCAGACGATCAAAGAACGCGCCTGAGGTGGCCGGGTCCATAATCAGATAATAGTCTCCAATATCATGCGGGGCGCCTTCAGGGGCTTTGAGCGGGCCAATGTCCACGCCTGCGAGGCTTCCGGTCATACCGGAGGCCAGCAATTCAGCCATCAGACCAAAGCCCCAGCCTTTGTACCCCCCCATGCTGACCAGAGATCCTTTGAGTGCCGCCTCGGGATCAGTGGTGGGCTTTCCCTCAGCGTCTACGGCCCAACCTTCGGGAATGGACTGCCCTGCCGCCTTGGCCATCGTGATCTTGCCCAGCGCCACGGTCGTGGTGGATTGATCAAACAGCATGGCAATGCCGCCCTTACCGTCCGGCACAGCAAAGGAGATCGGGTTCGTTCCAATCACGCGGTGCTTGCCGCCGGGCGGGGCCACGACAGGTGTGGCATTGGTCATACCCAGCGCAACAAAGCCCGCGCGCGCGATTTGGGCCGTGAAGTATCCCAGCGAGGTGCAGGTATGCGCATGGCAGACCGCCAGAGAGGCCACACCGGCCTCTTCAACGGCCTTCAAAGCTTCGGGCAAGGCCCGGGCAAAGGCGGCTTGCGCAAAGCCAAACTTGGCATCCACCAGCACGGTTCCTGCCCGGGGGCGTGTCACCTCAGGGTCAGCATCGCCTTTCACGCGACCGGTTTTCAACTGCTGACAATAGCTTTCCAGATAGTAAAGCCCACAGATCTTGTTGCCCAAACCTTCGGCTTCGCGAATGGCGGCGGCGACTTCCGTCGCCACCCAATCCGCCGCTCCGTGGCGCAAGAGCGCGGCTTTTGACGTTGCCTCAATCTCGTTCAAAGACAGTTTCATGTTATCCCTCGTTTTGCGCAGCTATGCCGCGACCACTTGTCCGTTTTCCAGCTTCACCACCCGGTCCATGCGCGCGGCCAGTTCAAGGTTATGCGTGGCAATCAGCGCCGCGAGACCTGTGCCGCGCACAAGGTCCATCAGGGCCGCGAAGACTTGATCCGAGGTGCCGGGATCAAGGTTACCCGTTGGCTCATCGGCCAAAAGAAGACGTGGGGAATTGGCAAGCGCGCGACAAAAGGCGACGCGCTGTTGTTCGCCGCCTGACATGGCCGAGGGGCGGTGGCTGGCGCGGTCCGCGATGCCGACGCGCGCCAGAAGATCGCACGCACGCGCCTCGGCGTCGCTCTTGGCAATTCCATTGGCCAGCTGCGGCAGGACGATGTTTTCCTCAGCCGTAAATTCCGGCAGCAAGTGGTGAAACTGGTAGACAAAACCAACATCCTGACGCCGCGCAATGGTGCGGCGGCGGTCGCTGAGTCCTGTCATATTGACGCCACCAATCTCAACCGTGCCAGTATCGGGCGTATCGAGCAGGCCCGCGATGTGCAAAAGCGTGGACTTTCCCGCCCCTGAGGGGGCCACAAGGGCGACCATTTCGCCCGCCTTGATGTCGAGCTTTGCGTCCTGCAGCACGGTAACCGCATTGGTCTTGCCGCTGTTGTAGGTCTTGGAGAGTCCCGACAGGCGCAGCATGACATCACTCATAGCGCAGCGCCTCAACAGGGTTCATCCGCGCCGCGCGGCGGGCGGGAAAGATAGTCACGATGAAACTCAGGCCCAGAGACAGGCCAATGGCCGACATCACATCCCAGAATTGCAGTTTGGCAGGCAGGTTATAGATCCCCCGGATCGACGGGTCCCAGACACCCCCGCCCATCATATAATTCACGAAGCTGAAGAGCGGGTCGATGTAAACAGCAAACAAGCACCCAAGAATGACGCCGAATAGCGTGCCGAGGATGCCTGTCATCGCACCACAGATGAAAAACACCCGAAGGATTGAGCCTTCGGTCAGGCCCATGGTGCGCAGGATGCCGATATCCCGACCTTTGTTTTTCACCAGCATGATCAACCCGCTGGTAATGTTCATCGCGGCAATCAAAACGAGGATCGACAGGATGACAAACATCACGTTGTCCTCCACCTCCAGTGCGCGCAGGAACCCACCGCTGGCGTCTCGCCAGGACCAAAGCTGCGCACCGTCACCCGCTGCGCGCAGAAGGGCCAGGTTCATTTCATCCACCCTCTCAGGATCGGTGACCATAACCTCAAGCTCGTCCGCCGTACCTTCGCGGTTGAAAAAGCTCTGCGCCTCCTCAAAAGGCAGATAAACGCGCACTTGGTCGATGTCATAGCGCCCGGCGGAAAAGATATAGACCACGTCATAGGCGTTGATACGGGGACTGGTGCCTGTCAGAGGGTTTGTCGAACCGGTCGGATTGACAAGCTTGATCTTGTCGCCCACCCCGACACCCAAAGTTCTCGCAACGCCTGACCCAATGGCAATTGGACGATCGAGACTTTCCTGCGGGTTCACATTGAAATCTTCAATATTGCCCAGCCCCGTCTCAGGATCTGCGATACGTGGTAAGGTTAACAAGTCTTCATATTCAATTCCAAAGACTTGCACGCCTGTGCTCTTATCACGCGCCAACGCCAAAACTTGCGCTTTGATCAACGGCGCAACCCGCGTCACACCCTCAACCTCGCGCACACGGTCAGCCATCTCGGCATAGTTGGGGATCGACCGGTCCACCCGGCCTGCCTCGTTCACGGTTCCGACGCTGTAGACGGTCATGTGGGCGTTCGCGCCCAGGATCGTGTCCACAAACTCTGCCCGAAAGCCTGAGCGCACCGAGAGCGTCGCAATCAGGGCAAACACCGCCAGCGTGATGCCAATCAGGCTGATCCAGGTCATCACGCTCACGCCACCCTCGGCGCGTTTGGCCCGCAGATACCGCCAGGCGATCATCCATTCAAATGCGGAAAAAGGTGCCGGTTGGACTGCCACTCTGGACCTCAGGTTTTTGTTTGCGCGGACATTGATCAACAAGCGCGCCGGGGTCAAGCGGAAGGCGGTCAGTTCACTTGCGGTGCGCGGTCTTTGCGGCGGAAAAGATTGGCCAGAAAGCCAAACACTATGCTGATCAACCCGTAGCCGACGGCCAGACCCATTGCGGCGAACCCGATGCCTTCAAAGGTCAAAGGCACAGCGGGCCGGAAGTCCGCCAGCGTTTCCTGCGCCAGCTTCGGCTCGGTGAAGCGCCATGGCGTGAATGCACGTTCCAGGGATGTGCGCCCCTGCAATTGAGACAAATCCTCGCTCAACCGGTCGTGGCGTTTGAAAACGCGGGACATGGAAAGCGCCCTTGCCTCTCCCATGGCAGAGCCAAGTTCGAGCTGCTGAATGGCCGCGCCGCGATCCAGACCCAGTGACGTGGCGTCCCGGTCAAAATCGGCCACAATCACGGCCAGTTCGTCGACTGCGCCAGACAAGCGCTGATAATATTGTTGCGAGTATTCAGGGAACTGGGAAAACCCTGCACATGCGGTAATGCCGCCCGCCAAAGCGAGTGCTCTCATCATACTAATCCTGCCTCGTTCTTTTTATTATTGAGGACAGTATAGCATTTAAAGCCAGGTGTGGAAACTGCGCTGTTGCATCGGCTCTACGGCCACACTCCGGTGATGGGGTGCGTAGATTTCTGCAATCTTTTCAATGGCTTTTTCCGGTGGCATCTCTTCGCTTTCACCGGTCTTGCGACTGGTCAGCTCGACAACGCCGTTTTTGAGCCCCCGCGGCCCCACCGTGATCCGCCAGGGCAGACCGATGAGATCCATGGTGGCAAACTTGCCCCCTGCCCGCTCATCGCGGTCATCATAGAGCGGCTCAAGACCCAAGGCAGTCAGCGAGGCATAAAGCGCCTCACAGGCCGCATCGGCCTCGGCATCGCCCTGCTTGAGGTTGACGATCCCGGCATGGAAAGGCGTGACACCTTCGGGCCAGATGATGCCGTTCTCGTCATGGCTTGCCTCGATAATCGCGCCCACCAGACGGCTGACGCCAATGCCGTGACTGCCCATATGGACAGGCACAGGCTTGCCATCCGGGCCTTGGACCGTCGCGCCCAAAGGTTCTGAGTATTTCGTGCCGAAATAGAAGATTTGCCCAACTTCGATGCCCCGCGCGGATCGGCGGCGCGCCTCAGGCACCTCGTTGAAGATCGCCTCGTCATGGGTTTCGTCCGTGCGCGCATAGCGCGAAGTGAATTCCTCCAGCACCGCCTGACACTGCTCAACGCTGTCATAGTCGATCTCTCGCTCGCCAAAGCGCAGGTCGGTGATCTCACTGTCATAAAACACTTCGGACTCGCCGGTTTCAGCCAGCACAAGGAACTCATGCGTGTAGTCGCCGCCAATCGGCCCACCATCGGCGCGCATCGGAATGGCCTGCAGGCCCATGCGCTCATAGGTGCGCAGATAACTCACCAGATGGCGGTTATAGGCGTGAAGCGCGTCTTCCTTGGTCAAATCAAAGTTATAGCCGTCCTTCATGTAGAACTCGCGCCCCCGCATCACGCCAAAGCGCGGACGGATCTCGTCGCGGAATTTCCACTGGATGTGGTAAAGCGTCAACGGCAGGTCTTTGTAGCTGCCGACATGGGCGCGAAAGATATCCGTGATCAGCTCTTCGTTGGTCGGACCATAGAGCATATCGCGGTCGTGCCGGTCGCGAATGCGCAGCATTTCCTCGCCGTAATCGTCATACCGCCCGCTTTCGCGCCAGAGGTCCGCGGACTGAATTGTCGGCATGAGCATCGGAATATGCCCCGCGCGCATTTGCTCTTCATGCACGATATTTTCCAGCTTGCGCAGTACCTTAAACCCCAGCGGAAGCCAGGAATAAATCCCGGCACTGGCCTGTTTGACCATGCCTGCGCGCAGCATCAAACGGTGGCTGGCAATCTGGGCCTCAGAGGGCGTTTCCTTCAACACAGGCAGGAAATAACGGGACAGGCGCATGGGCACTCTCATCTGCAATTCGAACGTCCGGTCCCGTTTATGGGTTTGCCCAGCATGAAACAAGACAGGATCGGCGGGAAATGGAGCATCTGCGGAAAAGATACGTGCGGAAAGTGAACCAATCCGCACGTATCCGCGTAGCTCTATGCACATGCACAGAGCATGCTAGCAAAAAAGAGGTACTAAAAATGAAACCGATCTTCAAGATTGCCGCAATGGCTGCCACAGCCGTAACACTGGCAACTGGCGCGAAAGCCGCCAATATTGTTGAGATCGCAGCAGGGGATGAACGTTTTTCCACGCTCGTGGCCGCGGTTCAGGCCGCAGGTCTGGCGGAAACGCTGTCCGGTGAAGGACCCTTCACTGTGTACGCGCCTGTTAATGACGCATTCGCCGCTCTGCCAGAAGGCACAGTTGAAACACTGCTGAAGCCAGAGAACAAAGACCAGCTGACCAACGTGCTGCTCTATCACGTTGATGACCGCAAACTGACCGCGGGTCAGATCCCAGGCGGGTCGAACTATTTCAAACCAGTTCTGGCCTCTGAGCGTCTGTGCATCACCAAAGATGCAGGCGGCGTGAGCATTGCAGACGGCACCGGCGAGAGCGCCAATGTTGTTGTTGCAGACATCAAGGCATCAAACGGTGTGATCCACGTGGTAGACAAAGTGCTGCTGCCGGGTACACGCCCTGCTTGCCACTAAAGCACAGAATTTGTTCAAGGGGCGTTCAGGACGCGAGCGCCCCTTGAAACCCTGCCCGTCATACGCGATGTGTAGTCAAACGCGTATTGAGGGTACATGGCACTTCCCGTCTCAACACAGCTGAAATACTGGGGCTTCGCCTCGGTTTTTTGCTTCCTGTTACTCTGGTTTCTGGGCGATGTGATCCTGCCCTTTGTGCTAGGCGGAGCCATTGCCTATTTCCTGGACCCTGTTGCGGATCGCCTTGAAAAAATGGGGTTTTCACGGGCTGTTTCGGTCACGATCATCACCTTGATTGCCTTGATGATCTTTGTGGTCATGGCGCTTTTGGTGATTCCAACTTTGGTCGAGCAGACCGCCAACCTGATCAACATAGCCCCGCAGCTTTTCAATGACCTGCAGGCGTTTTTAACGGATCGCTTCCCGCAACTGGTCGATGATACCTCTACCCTGCGCCAGTCCCTGATTTCCGTTGGCGAAACCATTCAGGAACGCGGCGGGCAGTTGATTGAAACCGTGTTGTCTTCGGTGTCTTCGCTGATCAATGTCGTGGTTCTTCTGGTCATTGTACCTGTCGTGGCGTTCTATCTGCTCTACGACTGGGACCGTATGGTGGCGGAAATTGACCGCCTGTTGCCCCGCGACCATGCGCCGGTTATTCGCCAACTTGCCGGAGAGATCGACGACACGCTGGCGGCGTTCATTCGCGGTATGGGTACGGTCTGTTTAGTGCTGGGTACGTATTATGCCGTGGCACTGATGGTTGTAGGCCTGCAGTTTGGCCTCGTGGTCGGGGCCTTTGCCGGGTTGATCACCTTCATTCCTTACATCGGCGCTTTGCTGGGCGGAGCCTTGGCCATTGGATTGGCCCTGTTCCAATTCTGGGGTGACTGGGTATCCATCGGTCTGGTGGCCGGGATTTTTATGATTGGTCAGGTACTTGAGGGCAATGTTCTCACACCCAAACTCGTCGGAAGTTCAGTAGGCTTGCATCCCGTCTGGCTTATCTTTGCACTTTCCGTCTTCGGCGCGCTTTTCGGCTTTGTCGGCATGCTGGTTGCGGTTCCCGTGGCCGCCGCCATCGGTGTTCTGGCCCGATTTGCCACGCGGCAATATCTTGGTAGTAAGCTCTATCGCGGGCTTGAACCACAAGATTCCGAGCCGGAGCAGGACGCGGAGTAATGCCTCAGCAGCTCAGCTTTGATTTGCCCGTCAGAACAGCCCACGGGCGAGAGGATTTTTTTGTCTCCTCCGCCAACGCCAACGCGGTGGCGATGATTGAAGGGTGGCAAAACTGGCCCGGTCGCAAACTGGCGCTGGTTGGTGCCGAGGCCTCAGGCAAGACGCATCTGGTGCATGTCTGGGCCACACTGTCCGGCGCTGAAGTTGTCGAGGCCACAGCAGTTGCCAAGGCCGATATCCCCTCCTTGGCAAGCGCCTCGGTTGCGGTCGAGAACGTGGATCGGATCGCAGGTCAGTCAGAGGCCGAAGAGGCGCTGTTCCATCTGCACAACCTGGTTCTGGCCGAGGGACACAGCCTTCTTTTCACCGGACAAAACGCGCCGAATTTCTGGCCCATCACCCTGCCCGATCTGGCCAGCCGCCTGCAAGGCACGCCGGTGGTCGCGCTAGAGGCCCCCGATGATGCGCTTTTGACCGCGCTTATGGCCAAGCTCTTTCATGACAGGCAGGTGGTGCCCACCGCCGATGTTCTGCCCTACCTTGTGCGCCGCATCGACCGATCCTGTGCTGCGGCACAAGCCACCGTTGAGGCGCTGGATGCCGCGGCGCTTGCGCAAGGGCGGGCCGTCACCCGTGCCCTGGCCAAAGAGGTTCTGGACAAGATGGGCTGATACGGGCACACTCGTCATCTTCCCGTTACCAAAACCAGTCATAAGCCCCGGATGAGCAACGCAGATTTTTTGAAATCCCCTTTTCCAGAACCGGTCACGCCGGGTGGTTTGGATGTGCGCGGACGCGGGCGGTTTTATAACCGCGAGCTGAGCTGGCTGGGCTTCAACTGGCGCGTTTTGGAAGAGGCCAGAAACCCGCGCGTACCGCTCTTGGAACGTCTGCGGTTTCTGTCGATTTCCGCCACCAATCTGGATGAGTTTTACAATGTGCGCGTCGCGGGCCTGCGTGAGCTGGCCCATGCAGGCAACACCACACCGGGAATCGACGGGCTAACCCCAGCCGAACAACTTGTTCTCATAGACGAGGATGCACGCAAACTTTTGGCCGATCAGCAGGACACACTGCAGACGCTTCAAAAGGAAATGGAGGCAGAGAACATCTCCATTCTGGACGGCACCAGCCTGTCGAAGGAAGATGAGGGCTTTCTGGAAGATACCTTTCTGGCCAAGGTTTTTCCGGTGCTCTCCCCACTGGCCATTGATCCGGCGCACCCTTTCCCCTTCATCCCTAATCTGGGCTATTCGCTGGCCCTTCAGATGGAGCGAAAGTCTGACAAGCGCCCCTTGCAGGCGCTTTTGCCGATCCCCGCGCAGATTGACCGGTTTGTGACCCTGCCCTCTGAGCCCGGCGCGCATCGCTCGCTGCCGCTGGAAGAGTTGTTGCTGTTGCATCTGGGGCATCTCTTTCCGGGCTATACCTACAAAGCACATTGCAATTTCCGCGTCCTGCGAGACAGCGATCTTGAGGTCGAGGAAGAGGCCGAAGATTTGGTGCGCGAGTTTGAAGTGGCGCTCAAGCGTCGCCGCCGTGGCGAGGTTGTTCGCCTCAAGATGTCCTCTGGTGCGCCCGAAGAGTTGCGTCGCACAATCATGCGCGAGTTGGATGTAAAGCCCTATGAGGTGGTTGAGGTCGAGGGCATGATTGGCCTTGCAGACCTCAAGGAGCTTGTGATCGACAGCCGCCCGGACCTTCTTTGGCCCTGCTTCACGCCGCGTGTGCCCGAGCGGGTGCAGGACCATGATGGCGACATGTTCGCAGCCATCCGGCAAAAGGACATGCTGCTGCATCACCCCTATGAAACCTTCGACATGGTGGTGCGCTTCCTCAGCCAGGCGGCACGTGATCCTGATGTGGTAGCGATCAAACAGACGCTCTATCGCACGTCCAAGAAATCCCCCATCGTCGAGGCGCTGTGCGAGGCAGCAGAAGATGGCAAATCCGTCACCGCGCTGGTCGAGTTGAAGGCGCGCTTTGATGAAGCGGCCAACATCCGGCAATCGCGTCGTCTGGAACGTGCGGGTGCGCATGTGGTCTATGGGTTTATGGATCTCAAGACCCACGCCAAGATCTCGACCGTCGTGCGCCGTGAGGGCGACAGTCTTGTCACCTACACTCATTACGGCACTGGCAATTATCACCCCGACACGGCCAAGATTTACACCGATCTTAGCTTTTTCACCTGTGATCCGGCGCTTGGGCGGGATGCCACTAAGGTGTTCAACTTCCTCTCCGGCTACGCCCAGCCGGAAATGCTTGAAAACCTTGCCATTTCTCCCGATGGCATGAAACCCAGGCTCATCGAGATGATCCGTCAGGAAATGGCGCATGCCAAGGCAGGCAAACCGGCGATGATCTGGGCCAAGATGAACTCGCTCATTGAGCGAGATGTGATCGACGCGCTTTACGAGGCCAGTCAGGCCGGAGTGAAGATCAGCCTGGTGGTGCGCGGGATTTGTGGTCTCCGGCCAGGCATCAAGGGTTTGAGCGACAATATCCGCGTGAAATCGGTCATTGGACGATTTCTGGAGCATTCACGCATTGTGTGCTTTGGCAATGGCGCGGGCTTGCCGTCGAAAAAGGCGCGGGTTTTCATCAGCTCTGCCGACTGGATGAGCCGCAATCTCAACCGGCGCGTTGAGACGCTGATCGAGATCACGAACAAAACCGTCAAGGCACAGATCGTCAGCCAGATCATGGCGGCCAACATGGCGGATGTGGCGCAAAGCTGGGTCATGTCGCCCGAAGGACGGTTTGAGCGTGCCATCATCCCCGAAGGCGAATTTGCCTTTAATTGCCACCGGTTTTTCATGGAAAACCCATCTCTGTCCGGGCGCGGGTCCGCAGGCGCATCCGATGTGCCACAGCTGACGCACACCGAAGACTGACTGATTGACCGGACTGCATACGCTGGCGCATAAACATCGCAGCAGAACCGGGGATGTCATGGACGGAACAACCGACGCCACGCAGAGCGATTGGGGGCCTTTTGGTCGCCCGCTGTTCGAGGACCCCCGGGCCAAGGCGCTCAGCCGTGTCGGTGTGGTTGATGTGGGATCAAACTCGGTGCGTATGGTGGTGTTTGACGGCGCCGCACGAAGCCCGGCCTATTTTTACAATGAAAAGATCATGTGTGCGCTTGGCGCAGGACTATCAGAGACCAGGCGTCTGAATCCTGATGGGCGTGCACGCGCACTGGCCGCCATAAAACGGTTCAAGCTATTGGCGGATAACATCTGTGACGGGCCTTTGACGGCGGTGGCCACGGCGGCCATTCGCGAGGCCGAGGACGGCCCGGCCTTTCGCGATGAGGTCGAACGCGAGACCGGCATTCAGCTTTGGGTCGTGGATGGTGAGGAAGAAGCCCGACTCTCTGCGCAAGGCGTGCTGTTGGGCTGGCCCGGGTCCTATGGCCTTGTTTGCGACATTGGCGGGTCGTCCATGGAATTGGCCGAAATCAACGGTGGTGAGGTGGGCAAGCGGCTAACCTCTTTGCTTGGTCCCTTAAAACTCAAGGACCTCAAAGGCGGCAAGCGCGCGCGGCGCGCGCATATTCGCGATACCCTGACCACGATGTATGACCAGATGGGCGAGCAGAAAAACCGTCTGTTTCTGGTCGGCGGGTCCTGGCGCGCGATTGCCAAGATCGACATGGAACGACGCGGCTATCCGCTTAATGTGCTGCATGAATACCGAATGAGCGCCAAATCTGTGCGCGCCACGGCGGATTATATCAGTGAATGCGATCAGGAAGAGCTGCGCCAGCGCGCCGGTGTGTCCACAGCGCGGATGGACCTTGCCGTCATTGCCATTGATGTGCTGCGGCAGGTGGTGAAAACCTTCAAGCCCCGCGACATTGCTGTGTCGAGCTATGGCATCCGTGAGGGGCTTCTCTATGAACAAATGCCCCAGGCCCTGCGCGACCGGGACCCACTTATTGAGGCGTGCCGGTTTGCCGAGGCCAAGGATGCCCGCCTGCCCGGTTATGGGCGCATGGTGTTCAACTTTGTCCAGCCACTGTTTCGCTCGGTGCCCAAAGATCAGTTTCGGATCATCAAGGCGGCCTGTCTCTTGCATGATGTCAGCTGGCGCGCGCATCCCGATTACCGGGCCGAAGATTGCTTTGACAACGCCACACGCGCAAATCTGGGCGGCTTGAAACACGCCGAACGCGTCTTTCTGGGGCTGGCCTTGATGCATCGCTACTCCAACCGGCGCGAAGGCACGCGGTTTGAGGCCCTGACCAAGCTGGTCACGGCAAAGGATGAGCACCAGGCCGAGGTGCTTGGCAAGGCGATGCGCCTTGCCGCGATGTTCTGGTTGCGTAAGGACGAGACATTGGGCGAGCTGGTGTGGAAACCCAAAAAGCGGCATTTGACGTTGAAGCTCTCAAAGGCGGCAGAGCCGATGTTTGGCGAAGTCGCACAAGCGCGCTTCAACTCTCTGGCGGAAACCCTTGATGCGGAAACGAAAGTCCGGGTCGCCCGCGGCTAAATCTCGATATCCCCATCGCTGTCTTCCGCCGCCTTTTCCGCAGGCGTTTTCTTGCGAATGATGATGTCCCCGTTGGGCAGGATTTCCGGCGCGTGATAGGCGCTCAGATCCTCGATTTCCCCCAGCAGGTTCATGAAGCCCGGACCAATCTCAGTCATGAACTGTCGCAGCGCGGGCTCCATGTCTTCCGCCATCCCTTGAAAATCCTTCAAGGCGGGTTCCATTTCACGCATGAACCCTTCCATGAAAAGCTGCGCCCCGCGCTCCATAAGCGAAGGGCCTTCTTCTTCGGCCAGAGCGGGTTGCGAAAGTGCACCCAGCAAGACCACAGGGTAAATCATATGTTTCATGGCTCTAATATAATCGATTTGGGCGAAAGTTTTAAGACGTGAGGTCAATATCCATGATGACCGGGAAGTGATCTGAGGCCGCAATGAGCGCATCACGCAGGTCCGGCATCTTCCAGCAATCAGGGTCATCAAAGGGATGCCAAATACGCCATCTGGGTCCCCTGGCCCGCAAATCAGGCGATACCATGATGTAGTCCAAAAGGGCTTGAAGATACCGTTTTTCCTGGGAAATATAAAAGCGGGCTGTGGTGTTCATCGCGCCGATCCGACGTGTCAGGGCGCGTTTGGCATGCGGATCATAAAGCGCGTGCGCAGAGCTGGCGCCGTCCCCCAAGATCACCTCAACAGACGAGCGCCCAAAAAGATGCTCATATTCGTCCAGACCGGGACCGTCATTGAGATCTCCAAGCAGAATAAGCGACTCACCTGCCTCAAGATGCGCTTCCACCCGGCGTCTCAGCCACACCGCCTGCGCCTGTTGCTTGCGCCGGTTGGAAATGCCCATGCGCATCGCCTCATCGCGGTTGCGCGCGCCATGCGGGGCTTTGGATTTCAGATGCGCGCCGATCATGCGAAAGGCGAACCCATCCCGCGTCTCGGCCGCAATCTCCAACGGAGGTTTGGAAAACGCAACCAGGTCCTCGGTCGCGTCAATATCCAGGTCAATCCGAAACACCCCATCAAATTGCGGAGCGTCAGAAGACCCGCGCTTGCCCGTCTCTTCACCTTGCGGGTCATGACGACAGCTCAGCACATCGGGGTCATAAAGCAGCGCAATTTCCTGCTGCGTGTCATTTGCAAAGCCGATCAGGGCCTTGCGCGCGCGCAACCCCATCGCCGCTGCGAAATTCTCCAATGCAGGCTCAGTAGACCGCCTTTTGTTGGTGTCAGGCGCCTCGATCACCATAATCGCGTCGGCATCCAGCGCCGTAAACACGATGCCCAGTGCCGTGAGCTGTTCATGGCGGCTCACCCCATGGCGGCCCGACAACTCACGATCGTCCAACATCCCGCCCTCATCGTCAAAAAGCGCGTTGAACCATTCCACATTATAGGTGGCGATGCGCATCTCAGCCCTTTCCGCTGATCTCTTCCCAGGCGTGATTGATATCGCTCAGCCGTTTTTCGGCCAGCTTGATCGCCTCTTGCGGCACACCCCGCGCAATCATGCGATCAGGATGCATATCACGCACCAAGGCACGGTAATGCTTACGAATTTCATCTATCGGCGCGTTTGGATTCACGCCCAGGACTGCATAAGGATCAGGCTTCGCATCAGGCACAAACCGGCTGCGCAGCACTTGAAACTGCGCGTCCGGTATCTCGAAAATCTGAGCCACGCGCTCCAGGAACACGTCTTCATTCGGATGATACACCCCATCGGCCACCGCGATGTGAAAGAGCCCTTCCATCAGATCAAAAAGCGTGTCCGTTTCAGTCCCGAACATCGTCTTGATCCGCTGGGCGTAATCCTCGAACCCGACCACATCCTGCCGGGCGAGGTTAAAGACCCGCGCCGCGCCGGCCTCATCATCCTGCGCGATCTGAAAGACTTCGCGAAAAGCGGTCACCTCATCGCGTGTGACCAACCCATCGGCCTTGGCCATCTTGGCCCCCAGCGCGATGACGGCAATGGCAAATGCCACGCTGCGCTCGGGCGGCGTGCGAAGCGCGTCAAAGACACGCGTGAGCGGCTCGCCCTTGGCCAGTGCAGAAAGCGCTTCGGAGATACGGTTCCAGATGGACATGGGCGGAACTTTAGCGGCTGTCTGACCCGTGTGACAGGCGTTTTTGTAACAAAATCAGATCAATCCATCTGCCGAACTTGAAACCCGCCTGCGCAACGTGCCCCACCTGCTCATAACCGAGGGCAAGGTGAAACGTGACGGCCTCTGTGTTTTCGCCGCTGATCCCGGCCATCAGCGACCCGACCCCTTGCGTCACGGCATGATCCTCAAGCGCCGCCATCAAAGCCCGGCCCACCCCATGCCCTCGCGCGTCAGAGGCCAGCATCACCGTGTGTTCCATCGTGCGACCATAGCCCGTGCCCTTGCGGAACTGATCATAGGTGGCGTATCCCACCACCCCTTCATCGGTTTGTGCCACCAAAAACGGCTTGCCCTCGGCCTGCCGCACAGCGATCTCTTGCGCCACTTGATCCACCGTCTTTTCAATCTCGGTGAAACTGACCGTTGTGTCCCGAATATAGGGGTTCACGATCCGCGCAACGGCCTCTGCATCTGCATCTGTGGCCGCGCGCAGGATCATTCCAGCACACGCACACCTGATGGCGTGTCCATCTCGGCAACCAGACCCGCAGGAGCCGTTTCAAAGCGCACGCGGGTCTCCTTGAACACCGGAGCCAGTGTCTGGCTCAGCAGATCAGCGTCAGGATGCGAGATCGTGAGCATTTTCAATCCACATCCGGATGCGGACAAACGGCGCGCTGGTGTGTCATCACTGGCCCATTCGATAACGGCGGGAAACATGTTGTCATAGGGCAGAATTCCGGTGGGTGGGACGGACATCTGCCATCGCAGATCGCCGCGTGCCAATGCAACGGGCACACCGGCTTGCGGATGTTCCGCGACAAACCTGCTCAGATCATCGGTCCGGCAAATCCAGTTTGTTGGCCGCGCTCGACCAGTGAAGCGATCCAGATCAAACCAGCGGGGATATTCAGGCGCAGGCGCGTCAGGATCAATGCTGATTACTTCGAGATAAAGCCCGTCCTCTAACCCCAAAAGCAGGTTATGCGTGCCGAAATGCGGATGCTGCCCGCCGGGCAACAGCGACACGCCAAGGGCCTCTTCGGCATAGGCCCGACCGCTTTCAAGCGTTTCAGCGGCGATAGCGAAGTGATCCAGAACTATCATGTCTCAGCATTCTTCTTTGCAAGGAATTCTGCAGGCAAACGGCCAGCGCGCCACCCGTCCCTTGTTTGCCAGAACACACAGCAATGCAAAGCAGATTTTCTAAACCTGCACCGCTTTAGCCCGAGACAAGCCGAAAGATGACCCAAACTGCTGCGAAGAGTGTCGGATAGAACGTGGCCGCAAAGCCAAAGGCGCACAGCGGCGGCGAGAGGTGATATCCGACCCAAAACAACAACCGCGCGACGACAAACCCCAGCCCAAGTGCCAGAACCGTTCCCGCGCCCAGGAAAAAGCCAACCAATGGCCAGATACAAAGCGCCAGCACGACCTGTTCCAAAGTGTTCGTCAGCACGGCCTGATCTACCGCCGCGCCGCCGGTCAGCTTCTGTCCGTCAATGGCGGTGTCATCTCCAAAACGCCTCTGCGCCAGTCTGGCGATCATCAGCATCAGCACCACACCGGGGCCGAAGACCGCGCCCATCAGCACCGGCTGAATCATTGCAATCGGCACGGGGATCTGAGCGCCAATCCACAGCAGCCCTACGGCCCAGAGCGCCCCGGCTGCCATTCCGGCAAGGATCATGCCGCGTTTTTGGCTCATGCAACGCGCGCCTCATGGATCAGCCGCAGGATATCCTGCGCCGCCTCGGGGATGTTTGTGCCCGGCCCAAAGATCGCCTTCACCCCTGCAGATTGCAGGAACTCGTAATCCTGCTGCGGGATCACCCCGCCACAGATCACGATAATATCGCTGGCGTCTTTTTCCTTAAGCGCATCAATGAGTTGCGGCGCCAAGGTCTTGTGGCCAGCGGCCTGGCTGGAAATACCGATCACATGAACATCATTGTCAATCGCATCCTGTGCCGCCTCATCGGGTGTCTGGAAGAGCGGTCCCACATCGACGTCAAACCCGATATCGGCAAAGGCGGTGGCAATGACCTTGGCCCCGCGGTCATGCCCGTCCTGACCTATTTTGACCACCAGCATCCGGGGCCTGCGCCCCTCGGCATCCGCAAAATCCTCGACCGATTTCTGAATCGCGGCAAACCCTTCGTCGCCCTCATAAGCTGCGCCATAAACCCCGGCGAGGGTTTTCACCTCGGCGCGGTGCCGTCCGAATTCCTTTTCCAAAGCCATACTGATCTCTCCCACAGATGCCCGTGCCCTTGCGGCCTCAACGGCGCCTTCCAAAAGGTTGCCGCCCTCTTTCGCCCGTCGTGTCAATTCATTCAAAGCCGCCTCACACGCAGCTTCATCGCGCTCGGCGCGGATTTTCTCCAGACGTGCGATCTGGCTGTCGCGCACGGCAGAATTGTCGATATCGAGAATGTCGATCGGGTCTTCTTTGTCCTTGCGGTATTTGTTGACCCCCACGATCACTTCGTCGCCCCGGTCAATCATCGCCTGTCTCGTGGCCGCAGATTCCTCGATCCGGAGCTTGGGCATTCCAGAGGCCACGGCCTTGGTCATACCGCCCATTTCTTCGACCTCATCCATGAGTGCCCAGGCCTTTTCGGCCAGTTCTGCCGTCAAGCTTTCGACGTAATAGGACCCCGCCAGAGGATCGACGACATTGGTCACGCCGGTCTCTTCCTGCAGCACCAACTGCGTGTTGCGGGCGATACGCGCGCTGAAATCCGTCGGCAGCGCAATCGCCTCGTCCAGCGCATTGGTGTGGAGCGACTGCGTGCCCCCCAACACCGCACTCATCGCCTCATAGGCCGTGCGGATGACGTTGTTATAGGGGTCCTGTTCCTGCAGGCTTACACCGCTGGTCTGGCAATGGGTCCGCAACATCTTGGAACGGTCGTTCTTGGCCCCGAATTCGGTCATGATCCGGTGCCACAGCATCCGCGCGGCGCGCAGCTTGGCCGCTTCCATGAAGAAATTCATGCCGATGGCAAAGAAGAAGGACAGCCGACCTGCGAATTTGTCCACATCCATGCCCGCCTCAATGGCCGCGCGCACATATTCGCGCCCATCGGCCAGAGTATAAGCCAGCTCCTGCACCAGGTTCGCGCCCGCCTCTTGCATGTGATAGCCCGAGATGCTGATCGAGTTGAATTTGGGCATCTCATTGGCCGTGTATTCAATGATGTCCGAGACGATCCGCATCGACGGTTCCGGCGGGTAGATGTAGGTGTTGCGCACCATAAACTCTTTGAGAATATCGTTCTGAATGGTGCCGGACAGAACGCTGCGATCATGCCCCTGCTCTTCGCCGGCCACAATGAAACTGGCCAGAACCGGGATCACCGCGCCATTCATCGTCATGCTGACACTGACTTGATCCAGCGGGATACCGTCAAAGAGGATTTTCATATCCTCCACGCTGTCAATCGCCACGCCCGCCTTGCCGACATCACCCACGACGCGTTCATGATCGCTGTCGTAACCACGGTGAGTGGCCAGATCGAAGGCCACTGAGACGCCTTGCTGTCCTGCAGCGAGATTGCGGCGGTAGAAGGCGTTGGATTCCTCGGCCGTCGAAAAGCCTGCATATTGCCGGATCGTCCAGGGACGTCCGGCATACATTGTCGCCTTAACACCACGGGTAAAAGGTGCCTGTCCTGGGACAGATCCGATGTGATCAAGTCCCGCCACATCCTCTTCGGTGTATAGCGGTTTGACCGGAATACCTTCCAGCGTGTTCCACGTCAGATCTTCAAGCGGGCGTCCGCGAAGCTCTTTTTCAGCGATCTCACGCCAGGCGTCTGTGTTCTTTCCCATGGTATCGTCCTCTGGTCATCTTGGCCTCCTGCGGCTCAAACCGCTTTGTGTCAGGCCATGTTTTCTCTGTCAGTGTTGCCAAGCCTTCCGCTCCGGCACGAAGCCAGAAGAAGTCATCGGCATAGGCTTCGCGCATCGCGCTGGCCTGTTCTTTGTCAAACGGGAGCCAGCGCCCAGTGCCGTTCGGCAAAAGGCCACTGTCGCCGCCTCTTTCGTCTATAGCTTTGCGCAGAACGGGCAGATCCGGGCTGCGGTTGAGCCATTCTCGTGCCGCGCGTCGCGGCAAATCAGTCAGGCCGGTCACTGCCTTGAGACGTGCCTCGGGCAGACCGCCAAATGTCTCAAAGGGCAGCACGTTGATTGCCACATCAGGCAGCGCGCAGGCCAAATCAGTGATCACATCACGCCAGGTGCGTGTGTTCCGGCTCAGATGCCGCGAAACGCGTGCCGATGGCAGCCTATGGCCACGCGCCACAGCAAAGGCCAGCGACGAAGCCCAATAGGTATCCTGGCTCCGGACTGACAGCGATACGGATCCGATCCGCCCGTCGAAGGCCTCATAAAACCGCGCCATGCGTTCGCCAATCGCCGCATAGAGCCGTTCATCCCGCAAGTTGCGACGTGCCGCACCGATCATGTTTTCGTCGGTGACAAGCACCATCTTGGCACCCGTCGCCGCGGCCTCAGCCAGGTTCAGCGCGATGCGGGACTTGGCGCGGTGCAACTGCTCAGCGGGTGATTGACGCCCCTCCACAGGAATCACACCGGTCAACAACCCGCCACGTGTTTGGTTCGGCCCCCAGACCACCAGACCCGATTTGCGCAAAACATCTGCGTTTTCCAATAAATAGTGCTGAAAGCTTGTATTCGCCGTTCGATGTGCGCCCAGATGAAGCCTAATATCCATAACCAAGCACCCCTTTCCCACCGTGGTCGCAAAACCAAAGTTATGTGCATTGAATTCGCACCATGTTGTGCTGGAATTCCTCACCGGGGGCTTAAAGTTAAATTTTTCTCGACCTGCGACGCATTCTGTCGTCGCATTTTCCTTCTGCACGCCTATATTTTTGGAGACAGGAGACCCCATGTTAAGAGCGATAACCACGTCTTTTCTGATGCTTACGGCAGGAAGCTTGTCTGCTGAAGAGGCTACAGAAACATCAAAAACCACGCCATCGGAGATCATTTTCTCCGGTGATGGTGTCGATTTAAGTGAATTTGTCTGGAAAAACAGGCCCCTTGTTGTGTTTGCCGACAGTCCGGAAGACCCGCGATTCATCCAGCAAATGGCGTTTTTGAACCAAGGCCTTGATGAGTTGCGCGAGCGTGACGTGATTGTTTTGACGGATCCTAACAAAGGCAGCGGCTCTGCCTTGCGCGAACAGCTGCATCCACGCGGCTTCATGCTGGCGCTCATTGGCAAGGACGGGCGGATATTCTTGCGCAAACCACTGCCGTGGGATGTGCGTGAAATCACCCGTGCCATCGACAAATTGCCCACACGGCAACAGGAGATTCGCGATCGGCGCGGCGGAAGCTGAGCCAACGCTGTCATTCGCCCGCCCCCATCGCCACAACCAGCACCCGATTGGGCCGGTCCAGCATCATCACAGCGCGTTCTTCGCTATGATAGGCCAAGACCGCCTCGGACCGGGTCAAAAGACGCCGGAACTCTGCCCCCAAATCCCCCTGCATGCAGTCCCGCGCCTCTAATGCGGCGCGGCGCATGGCCATGCCGACCGGGCGATCCGTATTGGCCGCCTGGCGCATTGCCTCATCCGGGGACAATGCAGGATCGTCCACCGCGGCCACGCCAAAACGCGGCAAAGACCGCAACATCGCCCCAAGATCGCGTTCCACCGGAAGACCCGATGCAGGCGTGTCATCCTTGACCAAAAACGCCCCCGCAGCACATCCCCGCTCTGAGGCAAAGGCCAGCGTGTCGCCCAGGATGAACCAGGCCGAAAGCCTGTCACGCATGGATGCTTCATCATCCCGCGCACAGCCCATCAGGACGGACGCACCAGCCAAAAGTGCCGGAAAAATATGCCGTTCAGCGCAAGGCATCTGGGGTTATTCGAACTCCATAATCACGTCATCCACGGCCAGGCTATCGCCCGGACCAGCATTGATCTTTGACACCACGCCCTTCTTCTCGGCGCGCAGGATGTTTTCCATCTTCATCGCCTCAACCGTGCAAAGCGCCTGCCCTTCCTGAACCTCATCGCCTTCCGCGACATTCACAGTCACAATCAGGCCCGGCATCGGGCAGAGCAGCATTTTCGATGTATCAGGCGGGAGTTTCTCGGGCATTAACGTGGCCAATTCGGCCTGACGCGGGGTGCGCACATGCACTTTTATGTCCGCGCCGCGATTGCGAATGCGGAAGCCACCCGAAACCTTACCAACCTTAAGAACCAGTGGCGCACCGTCCACGTCCAGCTTGGCCAGCTGATCCCCCGGCGTCCAGTCGCTGGACACGCGGTGGCTGGTGCCATCCTCGAAGGTTACCGTCGATCCATCGCGATCTGCCGCGATCTTTACGGCGTGATCCTGTCCTTGCAGAGACACCACCCAATCCTCGCCCACATGGCGTTCATGGTTGTCCATCCGGCCCGACACACGGGTGCGCCGAATTTCGGCCACCCGGTGCATGGCCGCCGCACTTGCCGCGATCCGGCGCAGGGCGGCGTCATCCAACTCAACCCCTTCAAATCCTTCGGGATATTCCTCTTCGATGAAGGCTGTCGTCATGTCGCCCGAGATGAATTTCGGATGGTCCATCACGGCCGCCACAAAGGGCAGGTTGTGCCCGATGCCTTCCACCTCAAAACTGTCGAGCGCCACGCGCATCGCTTCAATCGCCGAGGCGCGATCCGGCCCCCAGGTACAAAGCTTGGCGATCATAGGGTCGTAATACATGCTGATCTCGCCGCCCTCATAGACGCCGGTATCGTTGCGCACACCCGTCTCTCCCGATGGCGCATCATCATGCCAGGTGCCCGCCTTCAGCATTGGCCCTGCGGCCACTTCAACGGGCGGACGATACCGGGTCAGACGGCCAATCGACGGCAGGAACCCGCGATAGGGGTCTTCGGCATAAAGCCGGTTCTCAATCGCCCAGCCGCCGATTTTCAGATCGCTTTGCTTGATCTTGAGCTTTTCGCCTGCCGCCACGCGGATCATCTGCTCCACAAGGTCTACGCCTGTAATCAACTCGGTCACAGGGTGTTCCACCTGCAGGCGGGTGTTCATCTCCAGGAAGTAGAAATTCTTGTCCCCATCCACGATGAATTCCACCGTCCCGGCACTGGCATAGCCCACCGCATGGGCTAGCGCCAAAGACTGCTCGCCCATGGCCTTGCGGGTCTTCTCATCGAGAAACGGGCTTGGAGCCTCCTCAACCACCTTCTGATTGCGGCGCTGAATTGAGCATTCGCGCTCATGCAGGAACACGCCATTTCCGTGCTGGTCACAGAGCACCTGAATTTCGATATGGCGCGGCTGCGTGACGAATTTCTCTATGAAAATGCGGTCATCGCCAAAAGAATTCGCCGCCTCATTTTTCGAGCTTTGAAACCCCTCACGCGCCTCGTCATCGCTCCAGGCGATGCGCATGCCCTTGCCGCCACCGCCCGCGGAGGCCTTGATCATCACAGGATACCCAATCTCATTGGAAATCTTCACCGCCTCATCGGCATCCTCAATCAGGCCCATGTACCCCGGCACTGTGCTGACATTGGCTTCCTGAGCGATTTTCTTTGAGGTGATCTTGTCGCCCATCGCCTCAATCGCAGTTTTAGGTGGTCCGATAAAGGCGACACCAGCAGCTTCCAGCGCTTCTGCGAATTTGGGGTTCTCCGAGAGAAACCCATAGCCCGGATGCACCGCCTCGGCGCCGGTTTCCTTGATCGCGGCCATAACCTTGTCGATCACGATGTAAGATTCTGACGCCGCAGGTGGGCCGATGTGCACCGCCTCATCCGCCATCTTCACATGCAGTGCGTTGCGGTCAGCGTCGGAGTAGATGGCCACCGTCGCAATACCCATTTTGCGCGCTGTCTTGATAACGCGGCAGGCAATTTCGCCACGGTTGGCGATCAGGATCTTGTTAAACATGAAGACGTCTTTCTGTCGGTTGGAGGACCGCCTCAAGGAGCGGTCGGAGTGTGATGGTTTCGATGATTCGAGCCCTGTATGCAGACCAGTTTAACGTCAGTGAAGCGTGAAACGCCTGATGCCATGGAAGTCTGCCTCTCGTAGATGTTATTGGGCATGATGATATTAAATACTTGTTTTTACTTGTGTAAATTGTTTTCAAATTGGCAACAGTTACATATGTCAAAGCAAAATTTATCAAAAAAATTTCAAACAGCGTCATTTCTGAAACCGCCAATCCTCTAGCACGTTGCGGACACACGCACTCTGCGCGGAAGAAGCCTTTGGAGGGATTATGAACCACTTTAAACTCAAGGCTGGTGTATGCATTGCCAGCCTTTTTGCTACTGCGTCGTTGGCTACCGCCGACGAGCTGCAAGAACTGCGAGACAGAATTGACGCACTTGAAGCTCAGCAGGCACAGTTGGAAGCACAGCAGACCAAGCCACAGCGTCAAACTCTGCCCGGTGCAATACCAAACTTGGGCAGCTTTATTCTGCCGCGCGCGGAGTCTCTTGGTGATCCGGATCAAATCTCTGGACGGGAAGGCCTGGGCCGCTTGAGCTTTGCGCTCAGTGAGCAAACCAAGGTCACCATTTATGGTTTCGTCCGCGCAGAAGCGTTCTACGACTTCGACTTTTCGCAAGGCGACACGTCGGATCCATCCGCTTTGTTGGACCCGGCAAATGAGACCAGTGGTGATTTCGAGCAAAGCGTCCGTGTGTCGCGTTTTGGCATCCGCAGTAAATCGGATACCGGAATTGGGACGTTCAGCACGCAGCTTGAATTCGATTTGTTCAGCGAAGATGCGAGCACCACGTCGCCAGACCTGCGCCTGCGTCATGCGAACATCCGCTACAAGACAGGCAACAGCGAAGTCCTTTTGGGCCAGTTCTGGACCAACTTCATGCCTTTGACGCACTACCCCACCACGGCGGACTTCGAAGGTCCAGTGGGCATCACCTTCGCGCGCGTTCCACAGGTCCGTTACACCTACGATACAGGCACCGGCTTGCGACTCTCGGCGTCGCTTGAGGAGGCCAACGGCGGTGAAAACTCCGAAGACCCGGTTCTCACCGCAGCGGCCTTCTACGGCCAGGATCGCTTTTCGGTACGTGCTGCTGGTTTGATTGGCACACGACCAACACCAGTGGGCGATGTTGATACCTACGGCGTCACAGTCTCGGGCAGCGTTTCGCCTTGGCAAGGCGGTACTTTCACCGGCACATACACGCATGGCGACAATCTCGGCAACCTGTTGATCGGCCCTGGCGGGGATCCAGACGCTCTTGGGACTGACAACGACGTCGATGCATTTACGCTCGAGTTTCGTCAGGATCTCGGTGATAAGTGGAATGTTGGTGTCGCTTACGGGTATGCCAACTACGGGCTGGAAACTGTGGTCGCAGGGAACGCCTTTGACGAGGTCCAAACCGTCCACGTGAACGCCTTCTACACACCAGTAGAAAACTTCACCTTGGGCTTTGAGTACATCTTCGCAGATATCGAAGGTGACGCTTTTTCCGAAGACGCAGATCGCCTCGGTTTCTCGGCGACTTTGAGGTTCTAAACCTATGACAGAGCATGCATTGTCCCGGGGCCAGTCTGCCTCTGCATGCTTTGACCGACACCGCCAGATGGGTGCCACACACATCTGGCGGTTTTTCTCAACGTCTTCATGCCACACGGCTTTGCCGTGGCACGCAGGAAGGGCCGGGCTAATGCCTTGTGCGCGACACATGTCGGTTCTTAGTCTTCGCGAAAAAGAATCGTCTTTGCGCAAAAAGCTGTGCGACCAAAGAACTCGTGCTCTGGTCCGCGACGCGTTTGAAGAGCTCGTTACCCTGCTGGAGCGCAGGGCTTGCTTAGTTGCAGTTGGCGTCTGTGAGCTGGCAATAGGCCACGTTGGCGCCGGCACCGACAACAGCGCCGGTGACCAGTGAGCCACCAACAACAGCCGCCGTGCCCACACCGGCCGCACCGCCGATAAGAGCTTGTTCACCAGCCGTGTCACCACAGGCCGCGAGCGTACCAAGCAGCACGAGCGCGCACGGGAAAGATTTTGTAAGTTGCATATCGATGTGCCTCTATATGTAGCGCTGTTGATCAACGCATATATCGCCGGTTTTGTTCCGGCTTGAACTATATATATGTGCTTTTTGCGTTTTTGCGCAAGGGATCGCCGAGCGTGGGTGGCAATCCGCGCACGCCCAAAAGAATTGGGCGGCCCGTACAAAATAGTACGAAGCCGCCCATTAGGGTAAGGGTAACGGTATAGACGGTGTGTGTTGGCCCATTGGGGGAAGGCCACGTCTATGAGCTTCAATATGGCGGTGGTTGCGCCCCGCGCCAAGGGTGCTGAACTACAAGGTTCAAAGTCGGCTGTAATTTGCGTATTCCCGCAACCTATAGGCAAGAATATGCTTGTCCGAGGGGTATTTTGCGCAAAATTCACGAAAATTCCCCTTCTTCAAAGGCTTCGGGGAAAGAGGCGCGCGCCACGGCCACGTCCAGAATCAGCAGCGCATCATAGCTTTCGGGGTCAAACGGCTCCTCAGCCGGGCGCACTTCGCGGCCAAAAAGCCAGCTGAGTCGTCCCGCATCCAGATTGCCGCGCTCAAAAGGCTGATCGCCGAAATGTTCCCATAAGGCGCGCATGAACGCCGCATCGGCCCTTCGGTCCGCGGGTCTGCGATCACGAAAACGTTCCCGCGCCACCAAAGGGGTGACACCCTTGGGGTTTGCACGTCGGATAGTAAATTGAAAATCAGTGCCAGGAAGGCGCCCGGGAAAGCCGCGGTGTTTTAGCATGATCCACCTCCGCTTGTGCGAAGGACCCGCTGGATCGGTCTCAGGACAGGCCCGAAGGCCTGCCCTGACACAAGGTCAAAGACCTTACTTAAGCTTGCCAGTGAACTCCGGCTCAGTCGAGATCGGCTCTGGGTCAACCACGACAAATTCTTCTTCCTGCTGGGCGCAGGCTGCCACGAAGGCCACGAGGGCCAGAGCCATAAGGCCCTTGATACTGTTCGACATGTTAGTCTCCTGTCTCTGTACGTGAACAGACGACACGTCTCGCGCCCCGCCTGCTCGTCTTCCGAGGTGTGGTTGGCGTATTCGCAACCACCCCTCAACATACCGGAGCAATATGGCATTTGATATGCACGCACATCAAAGCATGACGTCTGTGACTCGAAAGCCTCAAACGTAGTGATGCCTAAGGATTGAGCCGCAAGATGTTGTGTTTGCATCAGAACAGCTCCAAGATACAGGTGCCGCTTTGCAGCGAAAACGTCTCGAAAATCTGCATCACATCGGGGTCAAAACGTCCGAATTCTGACGATTGATCGGCCAGGGATATCACAATCCTGTCGGGTTTCGGGCCAAGTTTGGGGATCCGCGGCAGGGCGTAATCGTTGCACAGATGCTCCAGATCAGCGGTCTGCACTTCAAAGTCCTCCTGCCCGGTGAACGCGGGCGCGACAAAGCGAAAGCGATAGACAAGGCCACTGCCCGGCTGGTCGGAAATCGTTTCCTGCAAATGCGCCTCAAGCCCCGAAGGGAGCGCGATGGGAGCCTCCTCCGCCGCCATCGCGCTCGATGCCGGGCCCGATATCAGGCAGGCCGCGACAAGCGCCCGCAGATATGCCGCCCGGCATCTCATTCTATTGTCCCCTGGCTGGGCGTGGCGCAGCGCCCTTTGTCCCAGAAAAAGAACACCACCCGCTTTGAGCTTGGCAGGCGCGAGGTGTCACCGCGCCCATTGGCCAGCTCGATGCCATAGGCCTCAAAGGCCCCCACCTTGGATTTGGACGCCAGCCGGTGCATCTGCGTGCAAATACGCTTCAGCTCGGCGGTTTCCGCCGCATTGGGCGCGCGCGAATTCAGGATTTGCCCCAACCGCGTCTGGTAGACCCAGAGAAACACCTCTCTCTGTTTGTTGGAGCCATCCTTGGCCTCAAAAAGCACGGTTGTGGCCGTCTCAAACTTGGCATCAGAAATACGCGTCTGAACATCCTCAGGCGAGATCGCCAAGGCCGCTGAGGCCCAAAGAGCCAGCAGAGGATATGCCAGACGCGCAAGTTTCATGCAGGCGCATCTTCCGGGCTGGTGGCAAATTCCGCGGGGCTGGTGATCTCGATCAGTTCCAGATCATCCGAATGCCGCACCTCGCGGTGCTTGATCCCCGGCGGTTGCAGCACGCAAGAGCCTTCCCGCAGGATATGCTCTCCCTCGCCCTCATACTCAAACACCACCCAGCCCTTGGTGACATAGACCATCTGAAATTCCAGATCATGCGAATGCCACTCCGCCGGGCTTTCCATCCCCGGCACCGCCCGGATCACGTGCGCGCCAAACTTGCCTTGCGTCGCCTCGGCGATGCCCAACTGGCGATACTCAAAAAACGCCCGCAGCCCCGCGCCGACGAACGCGCCGTCATCGGCATGGGCGATGGTGAAGGCCTGGTTTTTGTAGAGTTGGGTCATGGTTCCGTTGTTCCTTCATCAGAATTGTCGGAACTTAGAGGATCTTCCACATGCTGACTATCTGAAGCAGCGCTACGTTCAACGCTGATTAAGTACTCTGCCTGCAGAAAAAGCCCTATCGCGACAACAAAAGAAACAACGCCGAGTATTTGCATTCGCATGCACCTAACTTGATGGGCGCTCTCTTCTTTTTCGAAATCATCATGATTTTTTAGAAGATAACTGTCTAAATACCTAGGACCGAACAGTAGAACCAAAGGTAGCGACGCTTTTTGGGGAGACTTTTTAACTGCTTGGCTCTTGGGATATGCTTCGAGCAACAGAAGGTTAGTTCTCCTTAAAAACAATTCATTTAGGTAGAGGGCATAGTAGCCTGATGCCAAGAGGGAACCAAAAACGCTTGAGCAAGCGCTTACCCAAAAAAACACAAGGTTTCCTTCATAAAATCTGGAAAGTAGAACTGCTGAACTAAAAATTAAAAAATTCCCACCAGCGAAGTACTTTACGTTCTCAATTTTTGAATTCAGAAATTTAGTTCGCGCTTCTATCAAAACACCCTCACAATGGAATATTGTCGTGCTTCTTCCACGGCAGCTTGCGCTTCTTGTTGCGGAGCGCTGCAAAGGCGCGGCTAACCCTTTTGCGCGTGCTGCGGGGCTGGATCACCTCGTCGATGAAGCCGCGTTCGGCGGCGACAAACGGGTTGGCGAACTGTGCCTCGTAATCGGCGGTGTGCTGGGCGATTTTGTCCGGGTCATCGAGATCCGCGCGGTGGATAATCTCAGTCGCCCCTTTCGCGCCCATCACGGCGATCTCTGAGGTCGGCCAGGCATAGTTGATGTCTCCGGCCAGATGCTTGGACGACATCACCACATAAGCCCCGCCATAGGCCTTCCGCGTGATCACCGTCACCTTCGGCACCGTCGCCTCACCATAGGCAAAGAGAAGCTTCGCGCCGTGTTT
This sequence comes from uncultured Roseovarius sp., assembly GCA_947496175.1. Lineage (GTDB taxonomy): Bacteria > Pseudomonadota > Alphaproteobacteria > Rhodobacterales > Rhodobacteraceae > Roseovarius. The sequence goes on along the minus strand of CANMBU010000003.1, from coordinate 69,722 downwards.
GATCACGCCGTCATGCTCCTGTGACGTTCCGGGCAGGAAGCCGGGCACATCCACGAGCGTCAGGATCGGAATTTCGAAGCAATCGCAGAACCGCACAAACCGCGCGCCTTTGCGGGAGCTGTCGATATCAAGACATCCGGCCAGCACCATCGGCTGGTTGGCCACGACACCCACGGTGCGCCCCTCAAGCCGGATAAAGCCGGTGATGATGTTCTTGGCGAAATCCTCTTGGATCTCATAAAAATCGCCCTCATCCGCGAGCTTGGTGATCAGTTCTTTCATGTCATAGGGCATGTTGGGATTGTCGGGCACAAGCGTGTCAAGCGACGTCTCCATCCGGTCCACATCGTCAAAGAACGGGCGCACCGGGGCGGGTTGCTGGTTGTTGAGCGGCAGGAAATCCACCAGACGCCGCACTTCGGCCATGGCCTCCACGTCGTTTTCAAACGCGCCATCGGCGACCGAGCTTTTCTTGGTATGGGTGGACGCGCCGCCCAGTTCCTCGGCACTCACCTGTTCATTGGTCACGGTTTTGACCACGTCGGGGCCGGTGACGAACATGTAAGAGCTGTCGCGCACCATGAAGATGAAGTCGGTCATCGCAGGCGAATAGACCGCCCCACCGGCACAAGGGCCAGTGATCACGCTGATCTGCGGCACCACGCCCGAGGCTTCGATGTTGCGCTGAAAGACATCTCCGTATCCCGCGAGACTGTCGACGCCTTCCTGAATGCGCGCTCCACCTGAGTCGTTGATGCCAATCACCGGCGCGCCATTTTGCACCGCCATATCCATGATCTTGCAAATCTTCTGCGCATGACTGTTGGAGACAGAGCCCCCCAGAACCGTGAAATCCTGCGAGAACACATAGACCTGCCGGCCATTGATCGTGCCCCACCCGGTCACAACTCCGTCACCATACGGCTTGTTCTCGTCCATGCCGAAGTCACTGCACCGATGCGTGACGAACATGTCAAATTCTTCGAAACTACCCTCATCGAGCAGCAACTCGATGCGCTCACGCGCGGTGAGTTTGCCTTTGCTATGTTGTGCCGTGATGCGCTTTTCACCACCACCAAGCCGCGCCTGACCGCGGCGATTTTCCAGTTCCTGCAGGATATCTTTCATCGGGAGCCCCCTTGATCACTCGCGCGGAGAATAGAGAGTAGGCGCTGTTGGTGAAAGACAAATTGAGCAAATTTGCAAAATTTCAGAAATAACAATTTTATAAATTGCAAAACTGCTAACTTTCTTCTCGGTGCAATCCGCGTGTTCGGGTGACGCAAATGCAATGGACATCCCCCACAGAGCCGCCTAATCAGAACCCATGCAACCTCGCGCGCCGGTGCGGTTTTTGGATCGCGCCACACCACCCCATATCCTCACGCTGATCCTTCTGGCCGGGTTGTCTGCGCTGGCCTTGAACATCTTCCTGCCCTCGCTGCCGGGTATGACTGCCTACTTTGAGACCGACTACCGCCTGATGCAGCTTTCGGTCGCAGTATACTTGGCCGTGAACGCCACGCTACAGCTCATTCTGGGTCCGGTCTCTGACCGGTTTGGCCGCAGGCCGGTGATCATCGGCGGGTTGTTGATTTTCCTTTTGGCCACGTTGGGCTGCATTTTCTCCACCAATGTCTGGGTGTTCCTCGCTTTCCGCATGATCCAGGCCACGATTGTCGCCGCTATGGTGCTTAGTCGCGCCATTGTGCGCGACATGGTGCCCGAGGCGCAGGCGGCCTCGATGATCGGCTACGTGACCATGGGCATGGCCGTCGTGCCGATGATTGGCCCGGCGATCGGCGGGGTGCTGGACGAGGCCTTTGGCTGGCAGGCCAGTTTCTGGGCGCTCTTTGCACTGGGCGCTGTTGTCGCCTGGCTGGCCTGGTCTGACCTTGGCGAAACAGCTCCCCTGCAGGGCCACAGCTTTGCCGAGCAACTCACGGAATACCCTGCACTTTTCGCCTCTCCGCGCTTCTGGGGCTACGCACTGGCCGCGGCGCTGAGCTCTGGGTCCTTCTTTGCCTATCTGGGCGGCGCGCCCTATGTGGGCGACAAGGTGTTTGGCCTCTCGCCCTCCGAGCTTGGCTTGCTCTTTGGCGCACCTGCCATTGGCTACTTCCTGGGCAATTTTGCCTCGGGGCGCTTTTCGGTGCGCGTTGGCGTCAACCGCATGGTGCTCTGGGGCACGCTTGTGACCACAAGCGGCGTGGCGCTCAATCTTTCTCTTTTCTATGCCGGGTTGGGATCGGCCTATAGCTTTTTTGGCCTCATGACCCTCATGGGGCTGGGCAACGGCATGACCATCCCCAACGCCACGGCCGGGGCGCTCTCAGTGCGCCCGCACCTTGCCGGGACAGCCAGCGGGCTTGCCGGGGCCTTGATGATTGGCGGCGGCGCGGCCCTTTCGGCCTTGGCCGGTGCGCTGCTGGCCCCGGGGACCGGGGCTTTCCCGCTCTTATGGATCATGGTGTGCACCTCAGCCGCAGGAACGGTGGCCATTTCCTTTGTCATCTGGCGGGAAAAGCGGCTGGCACTCACACCGCGCTGAAAATCCCGTCCAACCAGGCATGAACCACCCTGATCCGGTCCAGTCCGGCGTGATCGCGGCGCGTCAGCACCCAAAGCTCTCGCTCCGGGATGTGGGTCGCCTCCATATCCATTCGGCGAAGCCCGGACATCGCATCGGCAATGATCCGGGGCAAAAGAGACTTCCCAAGCCCGGCCTGAACCGCACGCAACAGACCTTCGGCATCGTTCACAGAGAGACCGGCACGCCGCGACCCAGGCGCACTGGCCAGAGTTTCAATCGCTTGCGCAACCTCCAGATGCTGCATGTTTGGCTCAAACCCGACCCACGGCAGATCGCCACCCGTCATGCGGGCCGCGTAACACTCATAAGACATGACACCAATTTTGCGCGCCAAAACCCCCTGCCCGCCGGTTCTTGGACGCGCCAGACGCAAGGCAATATCGGCCTCTCCCTCCAGGATATCCGCATCCCGCGCCTCTGCCAAAAGCTCGATTTTCAAACCCGGCGCAAGATCACGGAGCGCACCGAGTTGCGGGAGCAATACGTGATGCGCCAGAATGGGCACCGTCGAAAGACGCACGCGCCCGGCCAACCCATCCGGTTGCGCGCCAAGACCTGCACGAATGCGGCGCTCTACATCTTCCATAGCCTCTGCCTGACCTGCCACTTCGCGGCCTGCCTGGGTCAGCCGCATTTGACCATGGCTGCCACGCGCGACCAAAGCTGTGCCAAGCGCCTCCTCCAGCGCGGCCACCCGCCTTGAAACGGTGGTCTTGTCCACATTGAGCTGACGCGCCGCTTTGTTCAGACTGCCTCCGCGCATCAGCGCCAGAATGTATTTCAAATCATCCCATGTCATAGCACTGCAATTTTGCACCTATGAAGGGCAGTTTTCCAGTCTGTGCTGCACCTGCGCCGTATTTCATAATGTATACATCAAAAAGGAGTTCCCGATGATCTTTATCGTTCTCTTCGAAGACGCCGATGGAAAAGAGCATTTGCGGCAGGCGCATATGGCCGATCACCTCACGTTTCTGGCCGCAAATGCTGACAAAATCACCGCCGCTGGCCCCCTGTTTACCTCCAACGGGGCCGGGCGCGGTGGAATGTGGAGCGTCAAGGCCGAGGATGCAGCAACCGTTGAAGAGCTGGTGCGCACGGACCCTTTCTACCCGACAGGGCTTCGCAAAACATGCACGGTTCTTGAATGGCGTCAGGTCTTTCGCGACGGGGCGCGCGTGACACGCTAACCCAACACGGGCTTGCGTCCTCGGACAGAGTTTGCAAAATGATCTTCGCATATTTGCAAATGAGGCTTTCCCGATGCGCGCGCAAAAAATCTATGCTGGCGTCAAACTGCGCGAGATGCGCCGGACATTGACCCTGACCCAAAAGGATTTTGCCGAAAAGCTTGGCGTGTCCCTGCCCTATCTGAACCAGATGGAAAACAACAAGCGCCCGATCAGCACCACGGTGGTTCTGTCGCTGGCGCAGGAGTTTGGCTTTGACGTCACCGAGCTCAGCAGCGCGGATTCCGAGCGCCTTGTCAGTGACATGCGTGAGGCGCTGGCCGATCCGGTTTTTGCCGATGACATGCCGCCCTTGAGCGATCTGCGCCTGACGGCCTCTAACGCGCCGGCACTAGCACGCGCCTTTCTCGAGTTGCACCGCGCCTACCGCGAAACCCATGAACGTCTGGCCAGTCTCGATGAAGCCTTGGGCCGCGAAGACGCACGCATTCAGACCAGCCCCTGGGACGAGGTGCGTGATTTCTTTCACTATTGCGACAATTACATCGACGCGGTGGACCGCGCGGCCGAACATTTTGCCTCGGGCACAGGCGACCCCCGGCAGATCCGCGATCTGGCCGAGGCGCGGCTGGCTGAGCTTGGCATCAAGATCGCCGGAAGCGACGGCCCGCATCTGCGCCGTTTTGATACAACCGAGCGCATCTTGTATCTCTCGACGCTGGCTGAACCTGAAACACGGACGTTTCAGCTTTTGCTACAGCTTGCGCTTCTGACGCAGGATAAGCTCTTGGAGGCCACGCTTGATCTCGCCCGGTTTCAGACCGAGGCCGCGCGCTCTATTGCCAAGATCGGGCTGGCGAACTACTTCGCCGGGGCCGCGCTCATGCCCTATGGCGCGTTTTTGCAGGCGGCGCAGACACATCGACATGATCTCGAAATCCTGGCCACGCGCTTTGGGGCGTCTATCGAGCAGGTGTGCCACCGGCTCTCCACCATGCAGCGCCCCAGGGCCAAAGGCGTGCCGTTTTTCTTTGTGCGCGTGGATCAAGCGGGCACGATCACCAAACGCCATTCCGCCACGCGGCTGCAATTTGCCCGCTTTGGCGGGGCCTGCGCGCTTTGGAATGTGCACCGGGCCTTTGAAACACCGGGGCGGTTTTTGCGGCAGCTGGCTGAGACGCCAGATGGCGTGCGCTATATCAGCCTGGCGCGGGACGTCAGCAAATCCGGCGGGCATTTCGGTGCGCCCGTCCGGAGGTTCGCAGTCGCCTTGGGTTGTGAAGTGCGCCATGCCGATGCGCTGGTCTATGCCGACGATCTGGATCTGGGCAACGCACGGGCGTTTGAACCCATCGGAATATCCTGCCGCATCTGCGAGCGCACGGACTGCCATCAACGCTCCGTGCCACCGCTGGAGCGGCGATTACAGGTGACACCCGATGAGCGCGGTGTGTTGCCGTATGAAGTCGGATGAATGGCAGGTTTGCGAAGAAATTTCTGAGATCTAAAAAAGAAGTCCGGCCCTCTTAGGCCGGACTCACTTTTTGAAGCGTCATATGTTTAAGGGTCAGGCCGCTTCAACCGCCCGTCGGGTCATAACGCCGACCAGATGCGCGCGATAGGCGCCTGAGCCATGAAGGTCATTGATCATCCCATCTGCAGGCAATGACAGCCCATCCAGCGCTGAGGCGGAGAAATTCCCCGACAATGCCGTTTCCGCCTCGGACCAACGAAAGACGCCACCTTCAGAGGCACCCGTCACAGCCACGCGCACACCGCCCGCGAATTTGGCCACGAACACGCCCACAAGCGCAAAGCGCGAGGCGGGTTGTTCGAACTTCTGGTAGTTGGCCGCCTCTGGAACGGGGAACTTCACCTCTGTGATGATCTCTCCCGCATCCAATGCGGTTTCAAACATCCCCTGGAAGTAATCATCCGCCGCAATCTCGCGTGCGTTGGTGACAATAGTCGCTCCAGAGCCCAACGCCCCTGCCGGGTAACAGGCCGAGGGGTCGTTATTGGCCAATGATCCGCCAATCGTACCGCGATTGCGCACCGCCGGGTCGCCGATGTTGTTGGCCAGTGATGCCAGTGCCGGATAGGCCCCCGCCCCGGCTGCGACGTCGGCGTGGGTTGTTCCCGCGCCAATACAGACCCGGCCGGCATCATCCTGGCAAATGCCCTGGATTTCACTGATCCCGCCAAGGCTCACCAATGTTTCAGGGGCCGCCAGCCGTTGTTTCAGCGTGGGGATCAGGGTTTGTCCCCCTGCCAATGGCTGGTTCTCGTCACTCTTGGCCAAAGCCGCTACCGCGTCGGCGATTGTGCCCGGGCGTTCGATGTCAAATGCATACATGTCTGATCTCCTTACCCTTGCATGGCTGCCCAGACGCGCGAGGGCGACACGGGCATATCGATATGGGTGACGTCATGGCCTGCGCGTTGAAGCGCATCGACCACTGCATTGACCACCGCAGGCGGTGAGCCAATGGCCCCGGCCTCACCACAGCCTTTCACACCCAGAGGGTTGTGCGTGCAGGGCGTCTGGCAGGAATGATCAACGCTATAGAACGGCACGTCATCGGCGCGCGGCATGGCGTAGTCCATGTAGGACGCGCTGAGCAACTGACCGTTCTCGTCATAGGCGGCATTCTCTAGCAAAGCCTGTCCGATGCCTTGCGCCAGACCGCCATGGACCTGCCCTGAGACAATCATCGGATTGATCACGTTACCAAAGTCATCGGCGGCGGCAAAGCGTTCGATGGTGACTTTGCCGGTGTCGGGATCAACCTCGACCTCACAGGCATACGCCCCTGCCGGGTAGGTAAAGTTCGCCGGGTCGTAGAAGGCTGTTTCCTCCAGCCCCGGTTCGATCTCTTCAAGCGGATAGTTATGCGGCACATAGGCGGCCAAGGTTACATCGCCCCAGGCCACGGATTTATCCGTGCCCGCGACGTTGAACTGACCATCCTTGAGTTCGATATCGGCCTCAGAGGCTTCCATCAGATGCGCGGCAATCTTCTTGGTCTTGGCGATGATCTTTTCGGTCGCGCGCACCATGGCCGAGCCGCCAACCGCGATGGAGCGCGAGCCATAGGTGCCCATGCCCATGGGCGCCTTGTCGGTATCACCGTGCTCGATCTCGATCATGCTCTCGTCAATGCCCAGCATGTCGGCCACCACTTGCGGGAAGGCCGTTTCATGCCCCTGCCCGTGGCTGTGACTGCCGGTCATGACCGTGATCCCGCCTGTGGCGTTCACCCGGACGGTCGCGGATTCATAAAGACCAGCCCGCGCGCCCAATTGCCCGACGAGGTTTGAGGGCGCAATGCCGCACGCCTCGATATAGCAGTTCACGCCAAGCCCACGCAGCTTGCCGTTCTTCTTGCTTTCGGCCAGCCGCGCCTCAAAGCCCGACATGTCGGCCATCTCAAGAAGCTTGTCCATCGTGGCGTTGTAATCCCCGGTGTCATATTCCACCGCCACAGGCGTGGCATAGGGAAACTCGGTGACAAAGTTCTGTCGTCTGAGTGCAATCGGATCGACCCCCAGCTCACGCGCGGCTTTGTCGATCACGCGCTCCAGCTGATAGGTCGCCTCAGGCCGCCCGGCTCCGCGATAGGCATCCACCGGCACCGTGTTGGTGAAGACCGCCTTCACGTTCACATAGATGACCGGCGTCTTGTAGTTGCCCGCCATCAGCGTGCCATGCAGCCAGGTCGGGATGGAGGGCGCAAAAGTCGACAGATACGCCCCCATATTGGCGTAAGTCTCGGTGCGCACGGCAGTGAAATTGTTGTCCGCATCCAGCGCCAATTCGATCTTCGTCACGTGGTCCCGGCCATGGGCGTCAGAGATGAACGCCTCAGAGCGTGAACAGGTCCATTTGACCGGCCGGTTGAGCGCCTTAGCCGCAAAGGTGCAGAATGCCTCTTCGGCATAGTGATAGATCTTGGAGCCAAAGCCCCCGCCCACATCTGGGGCCACAACGCGCAGCTTATGCTCTGGAATGCCCAGAACAAACGCGCCCATCAAAAGGCGGATCACATGCGGGTTCTGCGAGGTGGTGTAAAGCGTGCTGTCATCGGTCGAGCGGTTGTAATCGCCCACCGCCACGCGCGGCTCCATCGCATTGGGCACCAACCGGTTGTTTTTCAGTTCCAGCGTGGTGACATGCGCGGCACTTTTGATTGCCGCGTCCACGGCATCCTTATTTTCCTCAACGAAACCCCAGTCATAGCAAAGATTGCTGGTCAGATCGTCATGCACCTTGGTGGACCCATCAGCCAAAGCGGCCTTCATGTCCATCACTGCAGGAAGCTCGTCAATATCGACCTCAATGGCCTCTGCCGCATCGCGCGCCTGCTCGCGGCTCTCAGCCACAACGGCGGCAATCGGATCGCCCACATGGCGTACCTTGCCTTGGGCCAGAACCGGATGCCCAGGCTCCTGCATCGGCTCACCATGCCGGTCGGTCACCTGCCACCCGCAAGGCAGCCCGCCCACTTCGGCAAAATCCGCGCCGGTAAAGACGCGCAGCACGCCCGGCATACCCTCAGCCGCCTTAGTGTCGACTGACTTCAGCGTGCCATGTGCCACATCCGAGCGCAGGAAATGCACATAGGCCTGACCGCGCATGTTGATGTCATCTGTGTAGTTGCCGTTCCCCGTCAGGAACCGCACGTCTTCGCGCCGCTTGGAACTGGCGCCGATGCCTCCATCTTTGGGCATGATTTAATCCTCCCTATTTTCTGATCTGCTCATCAACCCTTGTGGGCTTCTTCGCGAAGAAAGCCTCCGGCTTGATGAGCGCGCGCCTTATTCAGCGGCGATGTTGCTCACGTCCTGGCCCGATGCGGCCAGGATCGCCTTAACGATATTATGATACCCGGTGCAGCGGCAGATATTGCCCTCAAGGTAATCGCGGATCTCCGCCTCGGATGGCTTGGGGTTCTCCGCCAAAAGCGCCGAGGCCGACATCACCATGCCCGGTGTGCAAAAACCGCATTGCAGACCGTGATGATCCTGAAACGCCTGTTGTACGGGATTGAGCGTGCCATCATCCGCCGCCATACCTTCGATTGTCGTGACCTCGGCACCCTCAGCTTCGGCCGCAAACATGGTGCACGCCTTGACTGCCTTGCCGTCCACATGCACCACGCAGGCACCGCATTGGCTGGTATCGCAGCCCACATGCGTGCCGGTCAGGTTCAAGTTTTCTCGGATAAAATCTACCAGAAGCGTGCGTCCTTCGATCTCACCGGACGCAGGCTTGCCGTTCACGGTCATGCTGACCTGTGCCATCGGCTCCTCCCTATTTGGCTTTGTTATTAGCTAAAGGAAGTTAAACACGCCCCCCGCCAGATGAGAACCCTGTAATTTCGTCATTTTCAGGTCAGTTTGGCGCAGCGTTAGTGTCCGCGACAGCTGGCACTCTTTGCAGGGTACAAAGTCACAGTTTGTTGAGCCTGGCCGAGTTCGTATTGCCAAGCAAAACCTTGAAGACCACCATCAATGGTTCCTCACACCCCAACATCCGGGAGATTTTTCATGACACCCCCCAACAGACGACAGTTTCTGGCATCCAGCGCAGGCGTTGCGGCCCTTGGCCTGACAGGCCAGCTTGCCTTTATGACGTCGGCCCAGGCAGCTGATCTGCGCAAGACAGGCCACTACTCTTACAAGATCGGCGATATCGAGATCATTTCGATCTATGACGGCGTCTGGCAAAACGATGGCTTCGATGCGATCTCTCCCGGCGTGCCCGGCGACGACATCAAAGCCGCCCTCAAAAAGGCCAACTTGACTACAGATTACGTGCCCATCGAGTTTGCCTATACTGTGGTCAAAACCGGTGGAAAGACCATTTTGCTGGATACAGGCACCGGCGGGCAGCTTGCGCCAACCGCCGGACTTGGCACCAATGGAGGGTTGGCTGCCGCCGGGATCACCCCCGACAAGGTCGACAAAGTCCTCATCAGCCACATGCATCCCGATCACATCTTTGGCCTGATGGATAAAGACAACGCCCAGCTTTTCCCCAATGCTGAGATCATGGTTGGCGAGACGGAATACAAGTTCTGGACCGACCCCTCCATCATCGAAGCCCTGCCCGAGCGGCGCAAAGGACTGGCCCAGCGCATTCAGGCGACTTTTCCAAAATGGGACAATGTCACGCAGTTTTCGGGCAATAGCGAACTGGCCCCCGGCCTGCGCGCCGAAGAAAGCTTTGGCCACACACCGGGACATGTGAATTTCCACATCTCTTCAGGTGACGAACAGGTCCTGCTCATCGGCGACGCCATCATTGTGCCGGCACTCTTTTTGGCCAACCTTGACTGGCAGCTGGCCTTCGATTCCGACAAGGACAAGGCCACCGCCACCCGCAAGGCGCTGGTGGACAAGGCCATCGCCGACAATATGATGATCGGCGGCTATCATTTCGGCTTTCCCAATGCGGGTAAGATCGAAAAAGACTGCGGCAGCCATGTCTTTGTGCCCGCGCAGGTCTAGCCAGGCATCCAGAAAGCTCAACTGCGAAGGTGTGCCTGGATGCGCACCTTCCGCGACACCCGCTTAGCGCCCGCTCATGCGCCGCGGCTGAGGCCGGGTTGGGATTTCCTTGAGCAATCCGCCCACGCCCATCGCTGCAAAATCCCGCCCCGAAATGGGCACACCACATGCCACGCGGGAGAGCACCCAATCGGCGCCGTGAAGCACCGGAGACCGCGCGCTGTTGGGCAGGCCAATGACCGGTTGGTCCTTTAACTGACCCAGAAAGAGCAAATTGCCCGGATCCACGGGTATGCCGAACCGCGTCACATCTCCACCGGCCCGGCGCAGCGCCTCAGGCGCCGTGTCCCGTGCATCTGATGTGGCCGACCCTGTCAGGATGAGAATGACATCGGCACTGGCCGAAGAAATGGCATCTGACAAAGCCGGGATTTCATGCGGACAGCTCAGGGTTTGACTGAGCCGCATGCCCAGACCCGTCAGCCGGTCACGGATGGCGTCCACGCCACGCAGGCCTGGACCTTCTGCTGTGTCACTCACGATCAGGCTGGCCGTAGCGTATTTCGGAGCAGCCAGGCGGAGCGACCCGCGTACCAACCGCGCAGCCTGCGTCACCGCCGTCTCCGGCACAGCGTAGGAAATGATTTTAACGGTCGCGACCATGCCGCCCGCATGGGCCTGAAACAGGGGCGCGACGGTGGCCAATGTGATCATCGGATCTATTTCATTGGCGGCCGTAATTTTATCTTTGTCGATCAGAACAACACCCGGCTTGTCGGCAATCAGGTTTACGCGCCCGGTAAACGGGTTGCTCAAACTGAGGTGCTCTGCATCGCCCAAGGCAGCCCGAGCCAGAAGTTGCGCCGCGGCATCTTCATGCACATCGCCTTGCTCCAGTTCGGCGACAGTGACCTCTGCCAGCCCCTCAGCGCGCAGTTTCGCGATGTCCTCGGCGTCGAGGACCTGACCTTTGCGCAGGCGCCCACCGGTCAGGCGTTCGGAATGTGCCAGGATCGCGCCCTCTGCATGAGCCAATGGGACAGAGGCGAATTTCATGCACCTTGCCTCAAGACGCGGATCATTTGCGACAGGATGGCCACGGCAATCTCGGATGGGCTTGATGCCCCAATGTCCAGACCGATCGGGCCGTGGATGCGCGCGATCTCAGCGTCAGAAAAGCCCTTTTCCGTCAGCCGCGCCACACGTTTGGCATGGGTTCGGGTCGAGCCAAGCGCCCCGATATAGAACACGTCGGACCGCAGCGCCGCCTCAAGTGCCGGATCATCCAGCTTGGGGTCATGGGTCAAAAGAACCAGCGCCGTGCGCGTGTCCAAACCATATGCCGCCACGCCCTCATCGGGCCAGTCATGCAGGATCGTCTCGCCGGGAAAGCGCGCCTCGGACCCAAAGCTTTCGCGAGGGTCAATGAGAAGGGGGTCAAACCCGGCAATCCGAGCCATCGGCACCAATGCCTGCGCGATATGCACGGCTCCGACGATAATCATCCGCAAAGGTGGATTGTGTATGGCGATGAATGTCTCGCCGTCCTCCTCAAAGCCCGAGCGGTCCATGCGAAACCGGTCCACAAATCCGTCATGCACCAGCCGTCTTTCAGCTGCCATGCCTGTCACATAAGCCACCGGCTGCCGCGCATCCCGCGCCGCGACAAGCGCTTCCAGAAGTGCCACTGGCATCACTGCGCCGACCGGCTCCACCAACACCCGAATGGTGCCGCCGCAGGCCAGCCCGACGGCAAAGGCATCGCCGTCGCTCACGCCATATTCCAGCATCACAGGTTTGCCGTCTTCGATCGCATCGAGCGCTTCGGCCACGACCGCGCCTTCGACACAGCCGCCCGAGACCGAGCCTTCGATCTCGGCCTCACTGGAAATCACCAACTGGCTGCCCACGCGGCGCGGCGCGCTGCCCCAGGTCTGCACCACCGTGGCCAAAGCAACGCCTTTACCCGCACGGTGCCAGTCCAAAGCAATCTCAGGTATCGTGTCAAAGCGGTCAGTCATGGGCGCACTATGATCCTGCATGCGGCGCGTTACAAGGCTCAGAGCATCGCCATCAACCTGGCCTTTTCGCCCATGTCGCCCGCCTTTGAAATTGCGTCGGCCAGATCTTCGAGCGTGGCAATGGAATGGCCTGCCCGAAAGGAATCCACATGCGGCAGCATGGCGCGAATGCCCGTGGCTTTTGGTGCGAATCCATCCCAGCGCAGCAGCGGGTTGAGCCAGATGAGGCGACGGGACGAAAGATGCAGCCGCTGCATTTCATGTGCAAGGCTGTCGGCATCATCGCGATCAAGCCCATCGGTGATCAAAAGCACCACCGCGCCCTGCCCCATGACCCGCCGTGACCAGTCACGATTAAAGCAGTGCAAACACGCCCCGATCCGTGTGCCGCCTTCCCAATCCTGCGCTTCCTGCCCTGCGGCGGCAAGTGCCGCATCCACATCGCGCGTCGCCAGATGCCGGGTGATGTTGGTCAGCCGCGTGCCGAAGGTAAAGGCATGCACCTTGGCCCAACCGGCGCCCTTCTCATTTGCCACGGCGTGCAGAAAGTGCAGCACCATGCGGCTATACTGGCTCATCGAGCCGGAAATGTCGCAGAGCACCACCAGATTGGGCCAGCGCGGACGCGGCTTTTGCAAATGAATGCGCCGCATCTCGCCGCCGCGCCGCATCGCTGCGCGCAGCGTCTTGCGCGCATCAATGCGGTGACCCGTATGGGATGGCATGCCCCGGCGTGAGGCAAAGGGTTTGACCGGCAGGCTGAGCCGCGCCAGCATGCGCTTGGCCTCGGCGATCTCGGACGTGCTCATCTGCTCAAAATCGAGCGTCTTGAACTTTTCTTCGCGGCTCATGGTGAGAGAGGCGTCGATCTCGATCAGCGTTTCTTCGCCTTCATCCTCCCGCGCCTCGGGTATCTCAGGTTCTATGCCATCCAAAAGCGCCTCTGCCGCGCGTTTCTCGGCCGCCTTGGCCGTGCGATCCTCCTGCACGCCTCTGATGGCGGGCAGCATGAGCGACATCATATGCTCCATATACCGCGGATCGCGCCAGTAAAGCCGGAAGACCTGCGCAAAGACCGCCCGCTGTTCGGGGCGGTTCACAAAACAGGCGCGCAGCGTGAAGAAGAAATCCGTCTTTGAGGTGAACCCCGCCGCCTGCACCGCCCGAATGGCGTCCATCACCCGTCCCGGCCCCACCGGCAGACCCGCCTTGCGCAAAGCGCGCGCGAAGTGGGTGATGTTGTGCGTGAGCTTGGGATTTTCGGGGAGATCGAGGGGGGCGTATTCAGGCATATCTTTTGATTGGGGGTTTCACCCCCAAGCCCCCAGGGTATTTTTGACAAGAAAGAAGCACTACGCGACCTCCAAACTCGCCTTCGCCTCATCCAAGATCCGCTTGGCCTCTGATCCCTGCAGCTTGGCAATGTCATCCTGATACTTCAGGATCGCACCCAGCGTGTCGGCGATGACCTCGGGACTGAGGCTGATCACATCAAGCGCCAGAAGGCACTTGGCCCAGTCTATGGTTTCGGCCACGCCGGGCTTTTTAAAGAGATCTTCGGTGCGCAGCTGCTGCACAAAGGCAACCACCTCATGGCTGAGGCTCGCGGCGGCTTCGGGGGCGCGGGCGTGCAGGATTTCGATTTCACGCTCGAAGCTGGGGTAATCCACCCAATGATAGAGGCAGCGCCGTTTGAGGGCGTCATGCACCTCGCGGGTGCGGTTTGACGTCAGAACCACAATGGGCGGCTCGGGCGCCTCGATTGTGCCCAATTCCGGGATCGTCACCTGAAAATCACTGAGAGCTTCGAGCAGGAACGCCTCAAACGGCTCATCCGTACGGTCCAGCTCGTCAATCAAAAGCACTGGAGGGCCACCCTCCTGCGGGCGCATGGCCTCAAGCAAGGGGCGCTCGATCAGGAATTCTTCAGTAAAGAGCGCTGTGTTCAATGCATCGCTTTTGACGTCGCCGGCCGCTTCTGCCGCCCGTATGGCAATCATCTGCTGCGCGAAATTCCATTCATAAACAGCGCTGGAGGCGTCCAAGCCCTCATAGCACTGCAACCGAATGAGCCGCCGCCCGAGACCCGCGGCCAACGCCTTGGCAATCTCAGTTTTGCCCACTCCGGCCTCACCTTCCAGAAAGATCGGCCGCCCCAGCCGCAGCGCCAGAAACACAACGGTGCTCAAAGCCCGGTCGCAGACATAGTTCTGTCCGGCCAAAAGCCGATCTACATCGTCTATCGTCTTCAATGCGGTCATGGGCGCTCCTTCCTGCTCAGAGAACTGCATGTCCACCATCCAAGGTCAAGGCCAGCACCGCCAAGCCCACACGCCCTCGACCCGCCAAAACCCTTCAATTTTCATGATTTCGCCCAGATTGATGCCTAGCGTTTCCCCCAGAAAGCCGCGCAAAGCGGCCCATTGTAGTTTGAGGATCGAGCATGAGTTCCGATTATCCTTCTGTCCTGGACATCTCCTTGTCCGGGCTCAGCTGGGAAGAATGGCTGGAACGGTTGGCCGCCGCCATGCCGCCTGACGGGTATGCAAAATCCTTGGGATCCAAGCACGGCGCGGTCTATATCGCCGGAAAACAGACCCTTCTGGTGAGCTTTGAAGCCTTTGACACCCTGAGCGACACGTCGACTGATGCCCAACCGATCGGCTGGCAAATGGCCAAGGCTCTGGGCTGGTCACATCTCTGCCTGACTTGCACAGGACGCACCTGGTTTCGTGAAGGACGTGTCTACGGCTTTTTCGATGAACTGATTGATGATGGGTTCTTCGAGGAGTTTGATCAGGTGATTTTTTACGGCGCGGGCCCCTGTGGATATGCCGCCGCGGCCTATTCAGTGGCCTCTCCGGGCGCGCGTGTCTTGGCTATTCAGCCGCAAGCCACGCTTGATCCGCGTCTCACCGAATGGGATGACCGGTTTCGCCGCATGCGCCGTCTCGATTTCACCACGCGGTACGGCTATGCGCCGGATATGCTGGATGCCGCCGACAAGGCGTTCATTCTTTACGATCCGGAAATCGAAGAAGACGCCATGCATGCCGCCCTCTTCAAACGCTCCAATGTGACGCGTTTTCGCATGCGGTTTATGGGCCCCCGTTTGGATCAGGGCCTTATTCGCATGAAAGTGCTGTTGCGCCTGCTGGCTCAGATGAGCGCCGACAAGCTCGACATCCTAAGCCTTGCACGCCTGTTCCGTGTCCGGCGCGAAGACCCGCCCTACCTCAAATCTGCCCTGGCAAGGCTGGAGGATGGCGGCCGGCTCTATCTTACAGCTCAGTTTTGCAATCACGTACTGCAGAATACGCCCGGACCACGGTTTCGCCGCGCGCTGCGCGCCGCCTATGAACGTGCGGAAGAACAAAGTGTGTTGATGCCTGAACGGGACTTTCTCTAGCGCATTTCGCAAAAGGCGGTGACCCAGGATTTTCGCGAAAGGCAGGAACGTCTCTGGCGGTTGCGGCTTTGATTGTGTAAGCCACAATCCCATGAGCCAGAGCCTGACCATCCCCCGCCCTGATGATTGGCATTTGCACCTGCGTGATGGTGCCGTATTGCGCGCCGTTCTACCCGAAACCGCCCGGCATTTCGGCCGCGCGATCATCATGCCCAATCTGGTGCCACCCGTGGTGACCGGCAAGGACGCCGCCGCCTATCGCGACCGCATCATGGCCGCCCTGCCCGAAGGTATAACATTTGAGCCATTGATGACGCTTTACCTCACCGAGGAAACAGACCCCAATGATGTGGCCGCTGCTCATCAAAACGGTCTGATCAGGGCTGTAAAACTCTATCCAGCCGGGGCAACCACCAACTCTGCGTCCGGTGTACGGGATTTTGAAAAGGTACGGGGCGTGCTGGACACAATGGCCGAGATCGGCTTGACACTTTGTGTGCATGGCGAAGTGACCGATGCGGAGATTGATATTTTCGACCGCGAAGCCGTCTTTATCGACCGTGTGCTCGACCCACTGCGGCGCGCAACACCGGGCCTGCGCGTGGTGATGGAGCATATCACAACGTCCAACGGTGTAGACTATGTCAAAGCCCATGACGCCGGGCTTGGTGCGACGATCACCACACATCACCTCGTGATCAACCGCAACCACCTGTTGGTGGGGGGCATCCGACCGCATTACTACTGCCTGCCGGTGGCCAAGCGCGAAGAACACCGCCTCGCCTTGCGCGCCGCTGCGACGTCCGGCGACGCCCGCTTTTTCCTCGGCACGGACAGCGCGCCGCATACCGACCCCAACAAAGAAAGCGACTGTGGTTGCGCAGGGTGCTTTACAGCAACAAACACGCTCTCGATCCTCGCCGAAGTGTTCGAGCAGGAAGGCGCGCTCCCCCGCCTGGCCGGGTTTGCCTCCAAACACGGCCCCGCCTTCTACGGCCTGCCGGTTAACACCGAGACGATCACGCTCACCAAGGGCGACCCTGTCAGCTACCCGCAAAAGATCGACACCGAAGACGGTCCAGTCACGGTATTTGATCCGCAGATGCTACTGCATTGGGATGTTAGCCAGTAAAATCCTTAGCCGTAAAAATGCTTTTGAAAGGAATGCCTTTCTGAGCAAAGAGTTCAGTAGCGCCTTCCTCACGGTCAACTACAGAAATCACTAAACAAATATCGGCACCAAGACCTTCAAGCGTTGAAAAGGTAGATACAACTGATCCACCCGTAGTGGTGACGTCGTCGACCACAACGATTTTTTTACAGTTCAAGCTTTCGTTGTCAGCTAGGCCTTCCACTAGTTTCTTGGCACCATGTTCCTTTGCTTTTTTCCTTACAAAGAACGTTCTTACGTTATGCTCGCGAGTGAAAGCGACCGGGCACAACGCCGAAACAATAGGTACAGCACCCATCTCTAAGCCGCCGACGAAATCCACATCTTCAGGGAGCATATCCAAAATCAGATTTGCTATTAAGTAGGATGCTTCATTGTCCAACATCGATAGTTTCATATTGAAGTAGAGGTTGCTCACCTTTCCCGATGAAAGCTCGACTTTCCGATCATTTGAAAAGGACTTTTGGTAGACGATTTCCCGGAGACGATCACGCATCGCGTTATCATCACCTTCATAGCTCTTCATAGCTAATGCACCCAGCATTTTCGTCCTCGCATGATTCTTTACTGATTCTAACTTGCCACAACATGAAGGGAAAAATGTAAAAATTTCCACTACATTTTGTGATGAACATAACAGATTGATAGGATGGCTTAACTCGCCGGTCGGTTAGTCACAAGAACCAAAAGAAAAAATGCATCATGTGCACACAAGAACCTCAAACAAATCTTTAGTAGTTTGACGCCGCCACACTTGATGGTGTCGAATCGTTTCTGCGCGACCCGCGCGCCTGGCAGGCCACGCGCGGCTGAGTCGCGACACACCACCTGCGTGTAAAGACAATTTTGCAAAAAAATTTTACGCGCGTTTCCGCCTGCTTGCAGCGTAACCTGAGAAAACGTCAAACGATATGTTGACGGAAACGACTTCTACTCGGCAAGATATGGTATCGAGCGGATATCCACATGCTATCCACATAAAGATACAATTTGCACCGCTCCGACGGTGTTTTGTAAGACACCTCCCCACGGGACATGGGGCTAAAGATGACAGAAATTGCGAGCTTAAACACCAACGATACAGGCGTCGAAAACCTTGAGACGATGCCGCATTCCATTGAAGCTGAACAACAGCTCCTGGGGGCGGTCCTGACCAACAACGACATTTATGATCGGGTGGCCAACCTGATCGGGCCGCAGCATTTCTATGATCCAGTCCATGCGCGGATATTCGAGACCGCGGCAGCGCGCATCGCCAAGGGCAACCTGGCCTCTCCAGTGACGCTGAAAACCTTTCTCGAAGATGACGAGGGACTGAAGGAACTGGGCGGCCCGGCCTATCTTGCCCGACTGGCCGGTGCCGCCATTTCCGCCTTTGCCGCGCGTGATTACGCGCAGATGATCTATGACATGGCCGTGCGCCGCGAGCTGATTGGCCTGGGCCATGAAATTGCTGGCAAGGCCATTCGCGCCGAAGTGGACTCAGAGCCGCGCGATCAGATCGTGGAGGCCGAACAAAAGCTCTACAAGCTTTCTGAACAAGGTCAATCCGAGACCGGATTTCAAAGCTTTCTCAAAGCCGTAACAGACGCGGTTAATGTTGCCAACGCCGCCTATCAGCGCGACGGCGGCCTGGCAGGCATCTCCACGGGCCTGACGGATATGGACAAAAAGCTGGGCGGTTTACACCGCTCAGACCTTCTTATTCTCGCAGGACGCCCGTCGATGGGCAAAACCTCCCTTGCGACCAATATCGCTTTCAATATCGCGAAAGCCTACAAACGCGGGGCGCTTCCCGATGGCTCTGAAGGGGCTGTCGATGGCGGTGTCGTGGGCTTCTATTCGCTCGAAATGAGCGCCGAGCAGCTCGCCGCGCGGGTTCTGTCGGAGGCATCAGAAGTGCCCTCTGAACAGATCCGGCGCGGCGACATGACCGAAGCGGAGTTTCGCCGCTTCGTCGAGGCGGCCAAAACGCTCGAATCGTGCCCTCTTTACATCGACGACACCCCCGCTTTGCCTATCTCCCAGCTTGCGGCGCGTGCCCGTCGGCTGAAGCGGACGCATGGGCTGGATGTCCTGATTGTGGACTATCTCCAGCTCGTGCGCCCCGCTTCAGCGAAAGACAGCCGTGTGAACGAAGTCTCTGAAATCACTCAAGGATTGAAGGCGATTGCCAAAGAGCTCGATATCCCAGTGGTGGCCCTCTCGCAGCTCAGCCGTCAGGTGGAATCACGTGACGACAAACGCCCGCAGTTGAGCGACCTGCGCGAATCCGGCTCGATTGAGCAGGATGCGGATGTGGTCATGTTCGTCTTCCGCGAAGAATACTATGCGGAGCGCGAAAAACCATCGGACGACAAACTTGAAGAAATGGCCGCGTGGCAAGAGCGCATGGCACGGCTTAGCGGTCGCGCCGAGGTGGTTATCGGCAAACAACGCCACGGACCCATTGGCACCGTGGAACTGAGCTTTGAGGGCCGCTTCACCCGCTTTGGAAACCTCGTCAAACCCTGGCAGCAGGACAGTCAGGAGTTCTGATTTCACGCGCTATGCAGCAAAAGCCTTCTGAAGGCTTTTGCCAAGACTTTTCAGAAAAGTCTTGGCCCGACCCGCAAAGAGCTGCCTTTCCACTTGACCCTTGCCACCATCCTGTCAAAACCACCTCCCATGAGCACCGGACAGCTAACTGTTGATCTTGACGCCATCGTCGCCAACTGGCGCGCGCTGGATGCAAAAACCGCGGGGGAAACTGCCGCGGTGGTCAAGGCCGATGCGTATGGCCTGGGAATGGCGCGGGTGGCGCGTGCGCTGGCCCGCGCTGGGGTGCGGACATTTTGTGTCGCGGTCGCAGAAGAAGGTGCGACGCTTCGCGAAGCCCTTGGTCCTGGCCCGGCCATTCATGTGTTTTCAGGCCATATGTCGGGCGATTCCGACATGATCCGCGATATGGATCTGATGCCAATGATCAACTCGGTTGATCAACTCATTCGTCACCTCGAAGCCGCACCACTCACCCGCTTTGGCATTCAGCTTGACACCGGCATGAACCGGCTTGGTATGGAGCCGTCCGAATGGGCCGCCCTGCGGGAAATGGCGCTGGCCGCGCATCCCCTGCTTATCATGTCGCACTTGGCTTGCGCCGATGAGCCCGATCATCCGATGAATGCGCAACAACTGGCCACGTTTGCCGAGATGACCGAAGGGCTAAATGTGCCGCGCTCTTTGGCTGCGACGGGCGGTATTCTTTTGGGCGAGGCCTACCATTTTGATCTCTGCCGCCCCGGCGTCGGCCTTTACGGTGGCCTGCCCTTTGCCGAGGCCACAGCGGCGGCCAGCCTTGATCTGCCTGTGATTCAAATCCGCGAGCTGTCTGAGGGCGAAACTGTCGGCTACGGGAACACGTTCACAGCCACGAAACCCACCCGCATCGCCACCGTGTCCGCCGGCTATGCCGATGGCATCATTCGTGCGATGGGGCCAAAGACAATTCTCTATGCGGATGGCGTGCCCTGCCCTGTTGCAGGCAGGATTTCAATGGATTCGATCAGTGTTGATATAACTGAAATGTCCAGTGATCCCAGATCGTTGCGCCTTCTTGGTCCGGATCAGACTGTTGATGATCTTGCCAAATACGCAGGTACGATTGGCTATGAAATCCTCACCTCTCTGGGCGCGCGCTACGCGCGGCGTTACAGCGGCGGATGAGCCTCATCTTCTCTCCTCTGGCGGCGATTGGACGCAATACGCTGGCCGCTTTGGCCATGCTGGGGCGCGTGACGCTTTTCATGCTGTCCGCGTTTTCACACATCCTGAGACCGCCCTTTTACCCACGCGAACTTCTGCATGCTTTGTTGCAGTTGGGTTGGCTGTCTCTGCCGGTCGTGGGCCTCACTGCGATTTTCACCGGCGGCGCGCTTGCGTTGCAAATCTATTCCGGCGGCGCGCGGTTCAATGCCGAGGCCGTGGTGCCGCAGATCGTCGCCATCGGCATGGTGCGCGAACTTGGCCCGGTTCTGGTCGGCCTGATGATCGCAGCGCGTGTCACCTCTTCTATCGCCGCCGAAATTGCCACGATGAAAGTGACCGAACAGATCGACGCGCTCACGACGCTGTCGACCCACCCAATGAAATACCTCGTCGCCCCGCGGGTCTTGGCCGCGCTCATCACCGTGCCCATCCTGGTGGGCATCGGCGATATCATTGGCATCCTGGGCGGCTACACCGTGGCTGTGCAAAATCTGGGCTTCAATGCCGCCACCTATATGCAGAACACCGTCAATTTCCTTGAGGCACGCGACATCATATCCAGCCTTGTCAAAGGCGGCGTCTTTGGTGTCATCGCGGCCCTCATGGGCTGCTACTACGGCATGGACTCAGGCCGCGGCGCGCAGGGCGTGGGTCGCGCAACCAAAGGCTCAGTGCAAGCCGCCGCCGTGCTCATCCTGGCTGCGAATTTCATCCTCACGGGGGTGTTTTTCTCGATATGATTGAGCTCAACGACGTCCACAAAGCTTTTGGCGACAATCAGGTTCTGCGGGGGGTGAACCTCAACATCCCCAAGGGCACATCGATGGTGATCATCGGGGGTTCGGGCACAGGCAAATCCGTAGCGCTGAAATGCGTGCTGGGGCTTATTCACCCTGACAGCGGCCTCATCACGCTGGATGGCAAGGACGTGACCAAAGGCGATCGCGACGCGTTTCTGGCGCGATTTGGCATGCTCTTTCAGGGCGGCGCGCTGTTTGACTCGCTCCCGGTCTGGCAAAATGTGGCCTTCCGCCTTCTGCGCGGGTCTTTGAAACGGCCCAAGGACGAGGCGCGTGAGATTGCCATCGAAAAACTGCGCCGCGTAGGTCTAACACCAGATCAGGCCGACAAGTTTCCCGCTGAGCTTTCGGGCGGCATGCAAAAGCGCGTGGGCCTTGCCCGCGCCATTGCCGCCGAGCCGGAGATCATCTTTTTCGATGAACCGACCACGGGGCTTGATCCGATCATGTCAGGTGTGATCAACGAGCTCATTCGCGAGATCGTGGTCGAGATGGGTGCCACAGCCATGACCATCACCCATGACATGACGAGCGTCCGCGCGATTGCCGACAATGTGGCGATGCTTCACGGCGGTAAAATCCGCTGGACCGGGCCTGTAGCCGAGATGGACGCCTCTGGCGATCCCTATCTGGAACAGTTCATCACCGGGTCCGCAGAAGGACCGATTGAAGCTGTTCGGTGAGAAGCGCCTAAACTTTTCTGAAAAGTTTAGGCAAAAGCCTTTAGAAGGCTTTTGCGGCACCGCATGAAGGACGGACCATGATCAAATACCTCAACCTCACGCTGCTGGTCCTCTTCCCCGTCGCGTGGTTCGCCCCACTCATGCGCGCAGGGCTTCTGCCGCTTTTCGGCCTCAGTGAGATTTCGGTCATCACCGGTTTGCAATCGCTCTGGGAGAGCGACGTCTTTCTCGCCCTTCTTGTGACCTTCTTTGCCCTTTTCGCGCCCTATCTCAAAACCATCGGCCTGGCGCTCATTCACTTTGGCTTTCTGCGCCGCTCTACACTGCCGGTGCTACATGTCCTGGGCAAACTCGCCATGGCCGATATTTTCCTCATCGCGCTTTACATCACATTGACAAAAGGCATTGGGGTGGGCCGGATTGAGACCGCCTGGGGGCTTTATCTCTTCACGGCGTGTATTCTTGCTTCTATCGCTATTGGCTTTGCCACGGAGAAGCGCGCACGCGCTGGTGATCGTGGTGTGAACAGAAATTAAGTCAATAAAACCAGAATTTTAGAAAAGTCTTTCAGTTTTGCACCAAACGGTGATGCCAATGTGTATGCACGCTCGGCAACTTCCTGCCTACATGAGTGCAGAACCACTTCTATTGGGGGAAGAAAATGACCAGAACCATGCGCACCGCCGCCGCGATTGTCAGTCAGGCTGTAAACCGACTGGCGCTCCTGGCGTTTTCCATTGCCGCGTTATTGCTCGTCGGGGCAACGGCGCTGGCCTCATTCGGCGTTCTGCCCTGGCTAGAGTTTCAGGCCGCGTTCGGCGGAACCGTCTATGACAATGCAGGCCAAATCGCACAGATCACACTCACGGCACTGGCAGTTCTACTTTGTGCCTTTCTCCCTGCAAACTTCCGGATCATGGCGCTGGAAAACTCGCATCGCAAGTTTCACCTCTCAATGCAGGATGTGACCCAAGCCTATGCCACAACCCATGCCGCTGACCGGGCGGGCATGTTCAACATCAAAACCGAGTTTGACGGCATTCGCGAGCGTCTGGCCTATATGCGTGAGCATCCGGACCTTGAGACGCTTGAGCCGCAGATCCTTGAGATCGCCGCACAGATGTCTTTCATCAGCCGGGATTTGGCCGAGGTCTATTCTGATGACAAGGTCGACCGCGCCCGGGCCTTCCTCAAACAACGCCAGCAGGAGGTTGAGACCTTCAATCAGCGCATTGATCAGGCGAAAGGCGTTATTCACGACCTGAAACACTGGTCTCAGGACGTTGAAACCGAGGAAAGCATCGCGCAAAGTCAGATCGCACGGCTGCGCGAGGATTTGCAGGACATCCTGCCCGAGCTTGGGCAAGAGCCAGAGATCGCCCTGCCCGAGTTTGAGCCACCCAAAAACGGCTATGTCTTTGGCCTTCACCAGACACCTGCAGAGTGAGCAGTCTTTCCAGGCAGATGACCATTTGACCCGCGCCCCGGCATCAGGCATGACCGGGGCATGGGCAAAACTGTTTCCTTTTCATGCACCGCATGCGGTGCTGTGCATTCCAAATGGTCTGGGCGCTGCGAGGCGTGCGGCGAGTGGAACACGATTGTCGAAGAGGCACCGCTTTCGACCGGCCCGGCCTCCAAATCTCTGGGTGCCAAACGCGGCACCGCCATTCAGCTGGCTGATCTGGCAACCGAAGAGGCGCCACCCCCACGCACGCAATCGGGCATAGCAGAGCTTGACCGCGTTTTGGGCGGCGGGCTTGTCCCGTCTTCGGCAATCTTGGTGGGGGGCGATCCGGGCATCGGCAAATCCACCCTGCTGTTGCAGGCCGCGGCCAAGTTCGGCGCGGCGGGGGTTAAGGTGGTCTATGTCTCGGGCGAAGAGGCCAGCGCCCAGGTGCGCCTGCGCGCCCAGCGGCTTGGCCTTGGCGATGCGCCGGTGCAGCTCGCCACAGCCACCTCGCTGCGCGATATTCTCACGACATTGGAGGCTGAAAAGCCCGATCTCGTCATCATCGACTCGATTCAGACCATGTGGGCCGACAACGTGGAAAGCGCGCCGGGCTCGGTGGCGCAGGTGCGGGCCGCCGCGCACGAACTTACCACATTCGCCAAGCGCAAGGGCACGTCTGTCATCCTCGTGGGCCATGTCACCAAGGAGGGCCAGATCGCAGGTCCCCGGGTTGTCGAGCATATGGTCGACACCGTGCTTTACTTCGAAGGTGAGCGCGGCCATCAGTTCCGCATCCTGCGCAGCGTGAAGAACCGCTTTGGCCCTGCGGACGAGATTGGTGTTTTTGAAATGACCGGTGCGGGACTGGCTGAGGTCACCAACCCCTCGGCACTTTTCCTGTCCGACAGAGGCGATCCTGCGCCGGGTTCCGTCGTGTTTGCAGGCATCGAAGGCACACGGCCCGTTCTGGTCGAGATGCAGGCCCTTGTCGCCCCCACCCCGCATTCCCAGCCGCGCCGCGCCGTGGTGGGCTGGGACGGTGCGCGTCTTGCCATGATCCTCGCGGTGTTGGAGGCGCGGTGCGGCATCCCGTTTGCCGGTCTCGATGTCTACCTCAACGTCGCTGGGGGCATCAAAATCAGCGAACCCGCCGCCGATCTGGCCGTTGCGGCGGCGCTTTTGAGTGCCCGAGAAGACACAGCATTGCCCCAAAACTGTGTCCTTTTCGGCGAAATCAGCCTGTCAGGTGCCCTCAGACCGGTTGCTCAAACCGGAAACAGGTTGAAAGAGGCCAAAAAACTTGGTTTCACATCAGCCATCCTTCCTTCGGGTGGAAAATCCGAGGGGTCGGGCGGACTGACGCTCACGCAGATGAGTGATCTGACCGGCTTTGTAGGTGAGATTTTCGGCGCAGGCTGATCCGCGTCATTGGGACAGGAAAGAGCATATGGAAGGCTTTACCATCATCGACGGCATCGTGGTGCTTGTCATCGTGCTATCTGCGCTTTTGGCCTATTCACGCGGCTTTGTGCGCGAATCGCTGGCCATTGCCGGCTGGGTCGTGGCCGCTGTTCTGGCGTTTATCTTTGCACCGCAGGTGGAACCGTTGGTCAAGGAAATCCCTGTTATCAGCGATTTGATCGGCGATAACTGCGAACTGTCCATGATCGGCGCCGCAGCCCTTGTTTTTGCGGTGGCTTTGATCGTGTCTTCCCTGATTACACCGCTCTTTTCCTCCATCGTCCAACGCTCTGCCCTGGGCGGGCTGGACCAGGGGGCCGGGTTCCTCTTTGGTGTGGCGCGCGGCATTCTTCTCGTTGCGATTGCCTATTTCGTCTATGAAACGGTAATCAGTAGCCAGAACATCCAGATTGTCGATGACAGCCGCTCCGCACGCGTGTTCTCACAACTGACCGAGAAAGTGCAGGACGGCGACCCCGAACAGGCTCTTGGGTGGATTACACAGCAATACGAGCAACTTGTCAGCGCTTGCGACGCGCCACAGTAATCCGGCTCACATCTTCAACTTCTGTTGATTTTTCGCGAAAAACCATTTTTGCGACATATTTTAGCGATCTTGATTGGATAAAAGCACGTGTAAATCAGCCGTGAAAAAGTGGAGTTAGATATGGTTGCCCGCAGTTTTTTTGCCGTAAACAACGACAATCTGGTCGTTGATAGCAGCTCCAATGGAGCGATTGTTGGCAATCCCGTGATCAACAATTCCGACACCCCGGATGGTACGGTGTTTACTTATTCCGCAGGCGGCGGCACCACGGTGACGATTGATGATACAGGCGGCGATCCGGACGTCTTTGAAGATGACAACGCAGCCGGGCACTCGGTCACAGATGGCGGTGGAATCGTGTCAAACGGAACGCCTGTTGAAGCGGAGTCCCTGATCTTCGTGCGGGCACTGGACATAAATGGCGATTTGACCGGCCCAACCATCACAATCACGGTTTTTTCCCAAAATGGCGTCACCGGGGACGTGTGGGGATTTTCACCCGATATCGAGCTTCAGGATGGCGTCCAGTATGAAAAAACGGGCGGCTCCAATATCGGCAGTTCGTCCTACAACACGTTCATCACCTGTTTTGCGTCTGACACGCGCATTGTAACGCCAGACGGCTGCAAGACCATTGATACGCTTCACATCGGTGATCTGGTTTGGACGATGCAGGACGGTTATCAGCCGGTAAACTGGATTGGCAGAACCGAGGTCACGGCCGAAGGCGCATTTGCGCCCGTCGTCGTACCTAAGGGCGCGTTTGGCAACACGCGCGATCTTGTCTTGTCTCAAGAACACAGATTGCTCCTGCGCGCACCAGAAGCTGAGCTGCTCTTTGGCTACACTGACGTCTTGATCGCCGCAAAGCATCTTTGCGGATTTGAAGGTATACACATCCGACCCGGCGGCACGATCCGCTATGTCCATGTCATGTTCGACCAGCATCAGATTGTTGAAACAGATGGTGTTCTCAGTGAAAGTTTCTTCTTAACGCGCCAGGCTCTGAAGGGCTTAGAACGCACCCAAACAGAAGAACTGCTGGCACTGTTCCCGTCCTTGGAAGAACAGATCGAAGCGTTTGGACATACTGCCGCACGTACATTGAAACGCCACGAGGCCAGCCTTTTGCTGGATCATATGACAAAACGCGCTGCTTGACCCTTGAGGTGAACAATTTGCGTTACGTTATTTCCGCTCCGGATACGTGATAGTTTCGTGACATATGTCCTCAGACACCCTATTTAGTGGGTCCAAGCGTAAAGGGATTCGGAGCTGCCCGTTGTCCGACAAAACCATGCCGCCCTCTCATCCGTTCGATGACGATAAACTGCGCGAAGAATGCGGGATTTTCGGGGTTTACGGCGTCACCGATGCCGCCAATTTCGTGGCCCTTGGTCTGCACGCCCTGCAACACCGCGGACAAGAGGCGGGCGGCATTGTCGCCCATCACCCCGATCACGGGTTTAACTCCGCCCGGCGATTTGGCTATGTGCGCGATAATTTTACCCGTCAGTCTTTGATGGAAACCCTGCCCGGGCCGCTCTCAATCGGCCATGTGCGCTATTCCACGGCAGGTGGCAAAACGCCTGTGATCCGCGACGTGCAGCCCTTCTTTGGCGAATTTGCCATGGGCGGTGCGGCGATTGCGCATAATGGCAATATCACCAATGCCGATGCGCTGCGCAAAGAGCTGGTAGAGCGCGGTTCGATCTTTCAGTCCAATTCCGACAGCGAATGCATCATTCACCTGATGGCCCGCTCGCTGCAACGCACGATCCCCGAGCGCATGGAAGACGCCCTGCGTCGGGTCGAAGGCGCGTTTTCCATCGTGGCCATGACCCGCAGCAAGCTCATCGGCGTGCGTGATCCTTTGGGCGTGCGCCCCTTGGTTCTGGGTCAGGTGGGCGATGGCTGGGTGCTAAGCTCGGAAACCTGTGCGCTGGATATCATTGGCGCCAAGTATGTCCGCGAGATTGAGCCGGGTGAAATGGTTGTGATCAACGGCAATGGCGTCGAAAGCCACCATCCGTTCCGCCCGCAAAAACCACGCTTCTGCATCTTTGAACATGTTTATTTCTCACGTCCCGACAGCATCATCGGCGGCCAGTCCGTTTATGAAACTCGGCGGCAGATCGGCATTGAGCTGGCCAAGGAAAGCCCCGTTGACGCAGACTTGGTTTGTCCGGTGCCGGATTCGGGCACCCCGGCAGCGATTGGATATAGCCACGAAAGCGGCATTCCCTACGCCATGGGCATCATCCGCAATCAATATATGGGTCGGACATTCATCGAGCCCACCGAGCAGATCCGCAACATGGGCGTGCGGCTCAAGCTCAACGTCAACCGCGCACTGATCGAGGGCAAACGCGTGATCTTGGTCGATGACAGCGTCGTGCGCGGCACCACCAGCCGCAAGATCAAGGAAATGATCCTGGATGCGGGCGCCAAGGAGGTGCATTTCCGCATCGCCTCTCCGCCCACCGCCTGGCCCTGTTTTTATGGTGTGGACACGCCCAACCGCGAAAAACTTCTGGCCGCCACCATGTCCGAAGAGGAAATGCGGGATCATCTGGCGGTGGACAGCCTCAAATTCATTTCTCTCGACGGGCTTTACCGCGCCGTCGGAGAAGCTAAGGGCCGTGACAAATCCTGTCCGCAATACTGTGACGCCTGCTTCTCAGGTGATTATCCGGTGGAGCCTTCCGATCAGATCGAGAAGGGTTTTGAGCTGAAGGCGGCGGAATAACGTCGTCCTTCAATGCTGCGGCGCGGCGAAAATCCGCCGCACAAACCGCATTCCCCTTTCAGCACCATCAAAACAGGCATACCTGCTCATCCAATCCGCGTCATTGGCGCGCTGTGGAAAAAGAAGCATCTCATGTCTCAGGACAATACCACCCCCACCCCGCCTGAAACCCTGTCTGCGGCCACGCTGCACGCAGACTACAAGAGTGCACGCAATCGCCCTCTTCTGATCGGCACGTTTCTGACACCGGAAGATAGCAGCGCCTTGTTGCGCCTGCATGGCCGCGTCAGCAAGGTCACCGTGGGCGACCGGATTGGCCAGGCACAGGTTGCCGCTATTGAGGAGGGTCGTGTGGTTTTGTCCTTGCTGAGATCAACCTATGACCTGCGGCTGCCCGGTTAGGATTTGTCATCCACGCCACGCGCAGCATCACGGCCCGAGCTTCGCGCAGGCGTTCAATGGCTGGAACTTTGGGGCTGACACTTTGGGGTTGGAAAAGACGTGATTTCCAACTCTGAACTTACACCAGCGCAGACTGTGCGGGATTACAAAAGACCGGTCAAATACGCCACCAACTGCCCCGTCAACGCAGCAACACCGCCTTCGACCCCGGCAAAGGCCACAGCGACCAAACCAACAATCAGCGCCGTTAAGACGACCCAATCGACGGTCACCGCGCCATCTTCATCTTCGCAGAACGTATTGGGATGGAGTTTTTGGAGCAAGCGAATGATTTTCAGCATATGAACACACCTTTTCACACTGAACCTTTGCCACTGGGCGACACGGTTCAAAACACAACTAAAAATTGAAATATTGCGAGGAATACGGTCAAATTATGGCCGGGAGATCAAATGCTACAAATTTGACTAAAATTCATGCCTGCACTCAATAAAAGTAGAAAAACAGCAGGTTTATCGTTCAAAAATGTGAAGATTGACCCAGAATCCGAAACAAAAACACCGCCTCGAAAGGCGGTGCTCTTGGAACAACTTATAAGAGAATCAGCCTTTGCGCGCTTTCAACGCTTGCCAGCCGCCCCAGATCACCATAGAGGCGATCACTGCCTTGATCGCATCGCCCAGCAAGAACGGTGCCATCCAGCCGGACCAAAGCTCAGGAAGAGTTTTGCCAAGGGCTGCTGCTGGCCAGGCCAGACCGGGAATGTAAAGCAATAGCGAGATCACAGCGCCGCAGACAGCTGTGGACAGCACGCCCTTTGCCAACCCTTTCTCAACGGCAAGACCTGCCAGAAAGGCCATGCCGACGAAGCCGTAAAGGAACCCTGCGGTCGGGCCAACGAGCGCTGTGGCGGCCATCCCGTTCGAGAACACAGGGAAGCCCATCGCGCCGTACGCCAGATAGGTTACAAGTGTCGCAGCGCCCAGCCGCGAGCCAAACGTGAAGCCTACGAGCAGAATGGCCAATCCCTGCAGTGACATCGGCACCGGCCAGCCCACGCTCGCCTGCGCGACAAGCGAGATGAACAGCGCACCACCGAGGACCAGCCCCAGCTTGCGGATCAGGCCTTCGTGGCCGAGAATTGCCTTGCTCAGAACAGTGTCTTGCATATCGAGCGTCCTTTCATGTCCCGTGTTTGGGATTTGTTTTTCGCACGGGGCGGGGAAAGTCAAGCGAATGCGCTTGATTTGCGCCTCCGCCTTATGGGATGGGAACGCCCATGACAGATCAGACAGATAGAAAACTTGCCCTTGTCACCGGGGCGTCTCGCGGCCTGGGCGCGGGCTGTGCGCTTGAGCTTTCTAAAACGCATCATGTGGTCGCCGTGGGTCGCACCACTGGTGGTTTGGAAGAGCTGGACGACCAGATCAAAGCGATGGGCGGCGAGGCGACACTCGCGCCGATGGATATCACTGTTGAAGGCGCCATGGCACAGCTTTGCCGCTCGATCTATGACCGCTGGGGCAAGGTCGACACGTGGGTACACACAGCCATTCATGCCGCCCCTTTGGCCCCCACCGCGCATATCGAGATGAAAGACCTCAAAAAGTCGGTCGACATCAACATCACGGCTCTTGCGCGTCTCATTGGATTTGTGACCCCCCTGCTTGGCGAAACCGGACATGCGGTGTTTTTCGATGATCCCCGCGCGGGCGAGAAGTTCTTTGGCAGCTACGGTGCCACAAAAGCCGCTCAAATGGCGCTGATCCGCTCTTGGCAAGCCGAGACTGTCAAGATTGGCCCGAGAGTCGATATCCTCAGTCCTGCCCCGATGAACACAGCAACCCGAGCGCGGTTCTTTCCGGGCGAGGATCGAAGCGTTTTGGCACAAGGAAATGACGAGGCCGTACGGCTTTTGTCACAGCTCTGATACGTTTTGCCTTTGGGGATGGCGCAACGCGCCAAGTACCGCTGCGCGATCGCCATCTGCCCATCACTCAGCTCACGTTCAAAAGGTCAACTCGGCTTCAAATCAGCTTTTCACAGAGGTAACGGCGGGCACAGCTTCACGCCATACCCCGTTGTTCAGTGCGATTTAGTTCTTAGTGTCCATGGTCCGCTCATGGCTGCGCCCGAGGTCAAGCCTTACTCCACAAGCATTTGATATATTTCATCCTTCAGACGTGCGCGCTCTCGGCGCATATCCGTCTCGGTTGCTTCAGAAACAGGCGCAACATTGGTTTCTGCACCATGCACTTCACGGTTGACCTTGTGATATTGATCCATGAGGCGTGCAAAATGGCCATTCGTGGCTTTGAGCACCTTGATCCGGTCTTCGTGATCTGGAAACTCCTCATGCAATTCATGCGGGGTGTGTGACATCCGGCTCTCCCTTGTCTTCAGTGTCAACACGCCAAGTTTGATCTCACCCCGCTGGTTTTGCCTTGATACGGATCAATCCGCTGTCACCTTTGAGCGGTTTTCCAGTTTGGATGGATCCACGGCTCTGCATTGTCAGCCGGCAGGTGCCGGCCCAGCACGTGGTCGGCCATCTTTTCTCCGACCATGATCGAAGGCGCATTCAGATTGCCGTTGGGGATGCGTGGAAAAACCGAGCTGTCAGCGACGCGCAGGCCGTCGACCCCAATCACCCGACCCTCGGGGTCGACAACCGCATGAGCATCATCGGCGCGGCCCATGCGACAGGTGCCACAGGGATGGTAAGCGCTTTCGGCATGTTCGCGAATGAAGCCGTCGATCTCGTCATCGGTTTGCAGCGCTGCACCCGGTTGGATTTCATGCTTGGCAAAGGGCGCAAACGCATCTTGTGCAAAAATCTCGCGCGTCAGCCGGATGCCCCGGCGAAAATCGCGCCAGTCGCTTTCCTTGCTCATATAGTTGAACTTGATAACCGGCGCGTCCTCTGGCCGGTTTGAGCGCAGGGTGACGGCCCCACGGCTCTCGGATCGCATCGGGCCGACATGCGCTTGAAACCCATGTCCTTCCGCGGCGGCCTGCCCGTCATAGCGCACAGCAATCGGCAGGAAGTGAAATTGCAGGTCGGGATAATCCACGCCCTTATCCGAGCGGATAAAGCCGCAGGATTCAAACTGGTTCGACGCTCCCGGTCCGGTTTTGCCCAAAAGCCAGGTCAGCCCGACAAGCGCTTTGCCGGGCAGGTTCCAGTATTTGTAAAGGCTCACCGGCTGGCTGGCAGCCATCTGAATGTAGACCTCCAGATGATCTTGCAGATTGGCCCCGACACCGGGACGGTCGGCAACCACGTCAATCCCATGCTCAGCCAGATGGGCCGCAGGGCCAATGCCTGAAAGCATGAGCAATTTCGGTGTGTTAAAGGCCGACGCTGAGAGAATTACTTCACACCGGGCGCGCATGATGTCGCGCTGCCCTCTGCGGATGACTTCAACTGCCCTAGCCTGTCCATTTTCGACAACCACACGCGCGGCGAGCCCTCGGATCACGTCGCATTTGCCGCCCTTTAAAGCCGGTTTGAGATAGGCATTGGCCGCAGACCAGCGTTGCCCCTTGTGCACCGTCATCTCAAACGGGCCAAAGCCCTCTTGCTGCTGACCGTTGTAGTCGGAGGTAATTTGATACCCGGCTTGCCCGCCAGCCTCGATAAAGGCCCGCGTGAGCGGATTGGCCATCTCGCCGCGTGTGACGTGCAAGGGCCCCGAACGTCCGCGCCAATCGGGGTCGCCGCCATGGCCTCCATCGGTCCAGTTTTCCTGACGTTTGAAGTAGGGCAGCACATCGGCAAAGCCCCAGCCATCCGCCCCCTGATCGCGCCAGTGATCAAAGTCGCGCGCATGGCCGCGCACATAGACCATGCCGTTGATCGAGGAGGATCCGCCAATGACCTTGCCGCGTGGGGCTGCCAGTCGACGGTTGCCCAGATGCGGCTCGGGTTCGGTGCGGTAGCCCCAGTCATACATACTCATATTCATCGGATAGCTGAGCGCGCCAGGCATCTGAATAAACGGACCTGCATCCGTGCCGCCATGCTCGATCACCAGGACAGAGTGCCCCGCTTCGCTGAGACGATAGGCCATGGCGCAGCCTGCACTGCCTGCGCCGACAATGACGTAATCCGCTTCCATCATAAGGCGCGTCCTTTGATTTTTCGGCGCAATGGGGGCCAGCCCCCAAACCCCCGGGATATTTTTGGCAAGAAGAAAGGCAGGCGTAAACTTAACATCACTCGCACCTCGGAAAGCGCTGGTTTTCCTCGACAATATTGAGGTCCATGTGGTTGCGCATGTAGCGTTCCGATGCCTTTTGCAGGGGTTGGTAGTCCCAGGGGTAGTAGCCCCCCTGCCGCAGCGCTTCATAGACCACCCAGCGGCGGGCCTGGCTTTCGCGGACTTGTGCATCAAATGCATCAAGGTCCCAGCGGTCTTCGGATTTGGCGCGCAACTGGCTCAACGTGCCTGCATGCTCGGGACGGTCCGCAAGATTGGTCAGCTCATGCGGATCAGCCTCAAGATCAAAGAGCTGATCAGGGTCGAGGGCGCAGCGATTGTATTTCCACTTGCCATAGCGCAGCGACACGAGCGGCGCATAAGAGGCCTCGGCGGCGTATTCCATCGCCACAGGCGCGTCACGGGATCCACCCTGCCCCAGGTAAACAAGGCTTTCACCCGTGGTCCAGGGCGCGATTTCCTCCATATCCGCACCAGCCAGCGCACACAGCGTGGGACAGACATCAATCGTGCTCACAGGGTCGGTCACCAGACCCGGTGTCATATCCGGGGCCGCAATCATCAAGGGCACGCGGGATGACCCTTCGTAGAAACACATTTTGAACCACAGGCCGCGTTCGCCCAGCATGTCACCATGGTCGGAGACAAACAGGATCACGGCCTCTTGTCGCGTCGCCTCCAGCGCTTCCATCACCTCGCCGATCTTGTCATCGAGATAAGAGATATTGGCGAAATAGGCCCGGCGTGAGCGGGTGATGTCATCTTCTGTGATATTGAAGTTGCGCCAGTCATTGGCATCAAAAATCCGCTGCGCATGCGGGTCGTGATCGTCGTAGTCCATTGCTGGCACATCAGGCAGTAAGTGCTCGCAATCATTGTACAAATCCCAGTATTTCTTGCGCGCCACATAGGGGTCATGCGGGTGTGTGAAGCTGACGGTCAGGCACCAGGGGCGCGCGTCCTTACCGCGGGCCAGATCATAGACTTTGCGCGTGGCGTTGTAGGCGACCTCATCGTCATATTCCATCTGGTTGGAAATCTCGGCCACACCTGCGCCGGTGACGGACCCCATATTGTGATACCACCAGTCGATGCGTTCCCCCGGCTTGCGGTAGTCCGGCGTCCAGCCAAAATCAGCCGGGTAAATATCCGTCGTCAGGCGCTCTTCAAAGCCGTGCAACTGATCAGGGCCGACAAAGTGCATCTTGCCGCTCAGACAGGTCTGATACCCTGCGCGACGCAGATGATGCGCATAGGTGGGTATATCGGCGGCAAATTCGGCTGCGTTGTCATAGACCCGGCTACGAGACGGCAAGAGCCCGGACATGAAGCTGGCCCGCCCCGGCGCACAAAGCGGGCTGGCGGTGTAGGCGTTTTGAAACCGCGTGGACCGTGCAGCGAGTTTTTTCAGGTTGGGCGCATGCAGCCAGTCGGCGGGCCCATCGGGAAACAGCGTCCCGTTGAGCTGATCTACCATGAAAATCAGGATATTAGGCTGTGTCATTCACGCATGTCCGCTGGCAAGGATGTGTCGATGTAATGCAACAGCACCTTGATGGCCTCTTCGCCCGAGAGCGGCGCCTTGTGCAGCGCCTGCCGGATATACAAACCGTCGATCATCGCCGCGAGACCACGTGTCAGTGTCCGCGCATCCTCGGGGGCAAGCTGACGAAAGGCATGATGCAGGTTAGAGCGCAGCCGGTGCTGATAGATATGCAAAAGCCGCCGCGCCTCGTCCGATTTTTGCGCCTGAACGTAAAAATTGAGCCAGGCCGCGACCATCTCGGTGCGGAACTGCGCAGGTGCGAAACTGGCGCGTATGATGGCCTCAATGCGGTCACGGGGCGTCTTGGCCATGATCATCGCACCGCGCACCTCGGCCCCATAAAGCGTCAGGATGTGCCGCATGGCGGCCGCGAAAATCTGTTCCTTGGACCCAAAGTAATGATGCGCCAGCGCGCTCGACATGCCCGCCCGGCGGGCAATCTGGCTTACCGTGACATCAAGTGAGCCTTGCGCGCCAATCTCACTGATTGTCGCCTCGACCAAGGCCGAGCGTCGAATCGGTTCCATCCCAAGCTTTGGCATCAAACCTCCCCCGCAGTTGTATTTTCGCGGTATTCTTTTTTAATTGACTCGTCAACCAATAACCGATTTTCTCCAAGCCGCGACAGCAAAAGCTTGAAATGCGGCACTCGTGGAAAGATGATGGCGTCATGTTTGAGTTTGCCGTTGCATCGAGTTGGACGAGCCGTCTAACCTATGCACGCGTTGATAAAACGGGTGTCATGGCGCGCGATCGGGACCACAGAAGGTCCTTTGGGATTGAGAGCGCCGGACAGAACGGGGAATGTGACGGAGTAAATCAAACGAGAACTCAACACAGACGTATCAAGATTATAACGACAAAAAACAGGGAGAACTGAATATGTCGATCATCAAAGGCGGCTTGCTTGACCGCCGTGGATTTCTAAAGACAACCGCCGCAACTGCCATGGCAGCAACTCTGCCACTGGGTGGCGCGGCTTATGCTGCGCCCAAGCGCGGCGGACATCTTCGTGTGGGTAAGGGCCACGGCCAGACCACCGATACGCTGAACCCGGGCACATGGGAAAACGGCTTCACCATCGGCATGGCCTTTGCCATCCATGGTCGCCTGACCGAAGTGGCGCCAGATGGCTCGCTGCAGCCTGAACTGGCCGAAAGCTGGGAAGCCACCGCAGACGCCAAGACCTGGACCTTCAAAATCCGCGAGGGCGTGACCTTCCACTCGGGCAAACCGTTGACACCGGAAGATGTTGTGGCCTCATTGAACTTCCACCGTGGTGAAGATTCCACCTCGGCGGCGGGTCCTCTGGTGGCACCAATTCAGGACATGAAGGTCGATGGCAACAATGTGGTGGTGGAACTGTCTGGCGGCAACGCGGACTTCCCTTTCATCCTCAGCGACTACCACCTGACCATCCATCCGGCCAAAGACGACACCATTGACTGGGAATCCGGCGATGGCTGCGGCAGCTACATCCTGAAGGAGAAAAACTTCGGGGTCAGCATCACAATGGAACGCAACCCGAACCATTGGCGCGACACCGTGGGCTTCTTTGACAGCATCGAAATGCTGGCCCTGGTGGACCAAAACGCGCGGACAACCGCGCTGGTCTCTGGCGATGTGGACGTGGTTGACCGCGTTGACCTGAAGACCGTGGGTCTTCTGGAGCGCAACGCCAATCTGAACATCCATTCTGTGGCTGGCACCCAGCACTACACATTTGCGATGTCTACAAACCAGGCGCCGTTTGACGACAACAATGTACGTCAGGCTCTGAAATACGCCATCAACCGCGAAGAAATGGTCGAGAAGATCCTCTTCGGCTATGGCTCTGTCGGCAACGACATCCCCGTGGGTCAAGGTCAGCTCTATTACAACACCGAGCTTGAGCAAAAGACCTACGATCCGGACAAGGCCAAATTCTACCTCAAGGAAGCCGGTCTCGACAGCCTTGAAGTCAGCCTCTCGGCAGCGGACGCGGCCTTTGCGGGTGCGGTGGATGCTGGCGTTCTGTTCCAGAACTCGGCCAAAGCAGCTGGCATTGACCTCACCGTTGTGCGTGAGCCCAACGATGGCTACTGGTCAGATGTGTGGATGAAGAAATCCTTCTCCGCGGTTTATTGGTCTGGTCGACCTGTCCAGGATCAGATGTTTGCCACGGCCTACAGCTGTGGAGCAGACTGGAACGACAGCTTCTGGTGCCATGACCGCTTTGAAGCCCTCATGGTTGAGGCGCGGGCTGAACTCGACCCGGCCAAGCGTCAGGAGATGTATTTCGAAATGCAGGACATCGTCTCAAACCAGGGCGGCGTCATCATCCCGATGTTCGCGAACTATGTCTTTGCCACGTCCAACAAGCTCAAAACGCCAGAGGCGATGGGCTCGAACTGGGATATGGACGGCGAACGCTGGGCCGAGCGCTGGTCCTTCGCCTAAGTCGCGATCTCAAACACATCAGAACCCCCGAGGCGCGTCCTCGGGGGTTTTTTGTTTTCAGGGGCTTACTAAGCGATTCACCATCGGATTGTTTAACTTTAACTGAACTCGAAACAATAGAACGATTTTCCGCAGATTGGTCACGGTTTGAAAAAGGCCAAGCGTCGCCAGATTCGTATTGGACGCAACGTCACTTTCAGAAACACTACCACAAAGCTTTGTTTTTATTATCATTTACACCATTGGTATAGCGTGAACATCAACCTACAACTTGATTGCCGACACACTTCCCGCGACCTTGATGTTTCACACACCATCAGATCGGGGGCTCTGCATGGGAGTAAATGGAGATAACGAATGATCCATCTTCTCAATCTGAGCCTTGCTGCGCCAAGGGCACTCTTTCATGCTGTTGCCACAAACGGTGTTGGGCACACATCTGACAACCATGATGCAGGTTTCGCCAAACAACCTTCGGTCAGCCGCGACGAGCTGCTCGTCCTGTTTCACGACAAACTGCGATAACCCCCGAATTACACCTTTGTCTGGGTGACAGTCGGCGTAATCGCACGGCGCTTTAGGATGGCTTCGCGCCAGCTGATAAAGCTGACGGCGGCCACGATCACCATACCGCCGAGGATGACCCAGGGATCAAACGGTTCGCCGAAGACCACAAGCCCCAGCGCCACGGCCCAAACCAGTTGCAGAAACGACACCGGCTGTGTGATGGCCAGCGGGGCGGCGCGGAAGGCCAGAGTCATTGTGTAATGCCCGCCTGTGGCCAGTGCGGCCACACCGAACAGCACCAAAAGCTCATAAGATGTCGGCGTCACCCAATTGGCAAGCGCCACAGGTGCCAATCCAATCGTCACAGTGATTGAAAGCATCGCCACCACCAGCCCGGGGCTGCACCGTTCTGAGAGCATCTTGGCCAGAAGATAGGACGCCCCAAAGACAATCGCGGTAAAGATCATCGCCAGATGCCCAGGCCCCACCTCGCGAAACCCGGGCCGCAGAATGATCAGCGCACCTATGAGGGCCACAAGAATAGCCAGCACCCGGCGCAGCGCCAGCTTTTCCCCCAGAAAGAACGCGGCCCCCAGCGTCACATAGATGGGGGAGAGGTAGTTCATCGCGGTGACATCCGCGATGGGAATGCGTGCCATGGCAAAAAACCACAGGCCCACGCCCAGGGAATGCGCCACACCGCGCGCGGCGAAAAGCCCCAGAGTGCCTCGGTCCAGCCGCAACCGGCTCAGCGTGCCCAGCATCGGAATAAGAAACACCAACCCCAGCACATAGCGCAGAAACGCCGCCTCAGGGGCCGGAATGCGCGTGCCCAAAAGTTTGACCAGCGCGGTGACGCCCACAAACTGCAGCCCGGTCACCACCATCCAAAAGATACCCCACCCGGGCCGTGCATTTTGCTCAGACGTCATGACGGCATTAAGACCCTGTCCAGCGCCTTTGTCGAGAGGCTATGATTGCTCTGAGCCGCCCGCCTTCTTTCTTGTAATAAATACCCAAAAAACAAATAGTTATTGTCAAAACTTCGCTTGGGAATATTTGCGCAGCTCGGCGCGCGCCACCTGCCTGCGATGCACCGCATCGGGCCCGTCGGCCAGCCGCAGCGTGCGCAGGTGGGTCCACATTGCCGCCAGCTCGGTGTCCTGCGAAATGCCCTGCGCGCCGAACATCTGCACCGCCTCATCAACGACCTTCAATGCCATGCGCGGGGCAACGACCTTGATCTGATGAATCCACGGCGCAGCGGCGCGCGCATCGCCCTGATCCATCATCCAGGCCGCCTTGAGACACAAAAGCCGCGCCTGCTCAATCTCCATCCGCGCCTCGGCCAGAATGTCGAAATTTGCGCCAAGCTGCGCCAAAGGCTTGCCAAAGGCTTCCCGCTCCAGCGACCGGCGACACATCAACTCCAACGCGGCCTCGGCCTGACCAATGGCGCGCATGCAATGGTGGATGCGCCCTGGTCCAAGCCGTCCTTGGGCAATCTCAAACCCGCGCCCCTCTCCCAACAGCAGGTTTTCCGCGGGCACGCGCACATCCGTAAACCGGATATGCATATGCCCATGCGGGGCATCATCGGCGCCATAGACCTGCATCGGGCGTAGCTTTTCGATGCCGGGCGCGTCTGAGGGAACCACAATCATCGAATGGCGTTGGTGCTTTGGTGCGTCCTGACCCCCAGTGCGCACCATGACAATGTAAACCGCACAGCGCGGGTCCCCTGCTCCCGTGGCCCACCACTTTTCGCCATTCAGCACGTAGTCATCCCCGTCCCGCACACAGGACATGGCAATGTTGGTGGCATCTGAGCTGGCCACATCCGGCTCCGTCATCAGGTAGGCAGATCGGATCTCCCCCTCCAGCAGCGGCTCCAGCCAGCGGGATTTCATGTCACCCGTGCCGTATTTGACGAACACCTCCATATTCCCGGTATCTGGCGCATTGCAGTTGAAAACTTCTGCGCCCAAAGGCGTTTTTCCCATTTCTTCGGCAAAATAGGCGTATTCCACCGTGCTCAGGTCCATGCCGCGGTCATGATCGGTCAGCCAGAAATTCCACAATCCTGCCGCCTTGGCGCGCGCCTTCAGCCCTTCCAGAATTTCCGCCTGCCGGGGTGTGAAGGTCCAGCGGCCGCCCTTACCAATCTCGGCGTGATACTCTGCATTCAGAGGCGCGATCTCGTCACGCACCATGGCACGCACGGCGGCCAGCTTTTGCTCTGCCTCTGGCCTCATTCCAAGCAGCATATCACGCCTCCCATGGCATTTAACTTAACCCTGATCTGGCACAGCCGGTCGCGCACAGCAATGCGCAAAGCGCGTCAACCTTTGTGGCCCCCTGCCGTGAATTGGTCTTGCGCAAACCCTGTTCTGCCCCAATTCCGGACACAAACTCGGCGTAGAACCGCCAATGTGTGTTGCGGCCGCCTTTTGAGTACGGAGTGTGTGACGTGTGTGGGCGGTCGAGACACACGTCTCTTCCGAAGAGCAACAAACGGCAGGGCGCCTAAAACGTTTCGCCATTCGCTGATGTCTCAGGTTGAAGGCAGAATACCTTAGCAGCCCGACCTTCCCAGAACCATCACCCAGATATTGCCCGGCCCGCGCACCAGCGCGAAATCCCGTGCCTCACGGCTGAGCATATTCCGTCTGTGTCCCCTGGACTCTGCCCAGCTTTGCAAGACAGTCCCCAGATCGCGTTGCCCCTTGGCGATATTCTCGGCCACGAAGCAATAGCCATATCCCTGGCGTCGCACCCGATCTGCAACGGAACTTCCGTCAGACCCCTGATGGCTGAAGAACCCTTTGCGCGCCATGTCGCGTGCATGGGCGGCGGCGGCCTTTGTCAGTTGAGGTGACGTTCCAAGGGCCGGAGCATTCTTTTGCGCGCGGTAGTCATTGAGCCAGGCGCGGGCTGACTGACTGGCGTCACGAAGCTCCTGGGCGGTCAGAGGTGTCGCGACCAGAGCCATGGCGAGCGCACAGATGGTTAGAAATCGGAGTCCCATGGCATTGATCCTATGCAAGGACAAAACCGATCGCCACCACGGCTGAGCCAACTCGCGAGATTGTGCTCACTTTCTGTCAGACAAATTCAGACAGAATGCCCAGCGCCGCTTTGTGCTGCATCTGCCCTGCTGCGGCAATAACCTGTCCGCCGTGATGCGCTGGTCCGCCGCGCCAATCCGTGACAACACCGCCTGCGGCCTCGATCACCGCAATGGGCGCTTGTATGTCATAGGCGTTGAGCCCTGCTTCAATCACCAGATCCACCTGGCCTGAGGCCAAAAGCGCATAAGCATAGCAATCCATGCCATAGCGCGCGAATTGCACCTTTTCGGCCACAGCGCGAAAGGCCTCACCTTCGGTTTTGTTTCCAACCTCGGGAAAGGTGGTGAAGAGATTGGCTTCGCCAAGCGGACGGTTGCCGCAGGTGGCCAGGTTTTTGCGACCATGAGGTCCAGACATCTCGGCCCGGCCCAACCCCCCTTCGAAACGCTCACCGATATAGGGCTGATCGATAAGGCCGTAGAACGGTCCGTTCTCGTCCGAGATCGCGATCAGGACGCCCCAGGTCGGCGTGCCGGTCAAAAATCCGCGCGTTCCATCAATCGGGTCCAGCACCCAGGTCAGTCCGGTGCGCCCGCCAGTGGCCCCGAATTCCTCCCCCAGAATGGAATCATCGGGCCGGCGCTCCGCCAGCACTTTGCGCATCGCCTCTTCGGCCGCGCGGTCTGCACGGGTCACAGGATCGAAAGGTTTAGAGGAAGCGGCCTTATTCTCGGCCTGAAGGTTCTTGGTGCGAAACCAAGGTAAAGTGGCGTCACGCGCCGCATCTGCCAGCGCATGCGCTGTTTCGACGATATCTGACTGGTCCATCCCAGAGCCCTCATGCCGCCCCTAGGCGGCATGACTAGACCGGACCGGCGTTTGGCTCAAGCCACGTCGCTCAGGACGCGGGCAAGATCAAACAGGCGTCGGCGTTGATTTTCAGGGATCGAGTAGTAGGACCGGATCAAATCCAGCGCTTCCTTGTCCCCCAAAAGATCAGCCGGCGCTGCATCTGTGGTCTGCTTGTCCTCAGTGGCTCGTTCCAGCCCTTCGAAAAAGAAACTCACATCCACATCCATAGACCCGGCAATATCCCAGAGGCGCGATGCGCTGACCCGATTTGCACCGGTTTCATATTTCTGGATTTGCTGGAACTTGATTCCGACACTTTCAGCAAGTTGTTGCTGCGTCATTCCGACAAGCCATCTGCGATGACGTATCCGTTTACCGACATGCACATCTACGGGGTGCGGCATGGGCAATCCTTTCACAATGTTAACGCGACTATTCCATAGCTCATTGCAGCCTATAGCGCGCATTTCGTTTATATGCACGGCGCATCCCAGCCGCGCAGGGGAAAATTACCACCAATAAGTCAAAAGACAAGATGCTCTGCTAAACGATAACGTGATCAGTATTACATTTTAACAATCTACACGAGTATAGATCAGAATGCGAATTTTTGCAACTGTTGGGCGACAAAGGCAGCCTTGCATCACGCGCAGATTTTCGCCAACCAAGGACACGACCTTGCTCGACCTGACAAAGGACAGTTGTGGATGCGTGCTTTTCGACTCTCTGCCCCGGATGCGACCCCTGCTTTGGTGACCTGTGATCCGCCAAACCCAAAAGCGACTGAAATTCTCGTCCGTATCGGAGCGTGTGGTCTCAACTTCGCCGATCTATTGATGATCAAAGGTGAATATCAGGACACGCCCGAACCGCCCTTTACCCTGGGTATGGAAGTGGCAGGTACGATTGAGGCCTTGGGCGCTGATGTGTCGGATTTCGCTGTTGGGGACCGTGTGGCGGTGTTTGGTGGCCAAGGCGGGTTGGCGGAATTCGGCGCTTTTCCGGCCAATCGGGCGGTCAAATTGCCGGACACAATGCCTTTCACCGATGCTGCCGCGTTCCAGATTGCCTATGGCACCAGCCACGTGGCGCTGGATCACAAGGCACAGCTTCAGGCCGGAGAAACGCTCTTGGTGCTGGGGGCGGCCGGGGGTGTGGGCCTGACGGCGGTGGAAATCGGCAAGCTCATGGGGGCCACGGTGATTGCGTGCGCACGTGGAGCGGACAAGCTTGAGGTGGCCAAGGCCGCCGGAGCCGATCATCTGATTGACGCCAAAACAGAGGATATCAGAGAGGCCTGTCGCGATTTGGGCGGTGTCGACGTCGTCTACGACCCGGTCGGCGGAGATCAGTTCAAAGCCGCCTTTCGCGCGTGTAAGCCCGAAGCGCGGCTATTGGCCATTGGATTTGCCAGCGGGGATGTTCCGCAAATCCCGGCCAATCATCTGTTGGTCAAAAACCTTTCCGTGCTGGGGCTGTACTGGGGTGGTTATCTTGCCTTCAAACCTCAGGTCATCACCGACAGCTTGGCGCAGCTTCTGGCCTGGTATGAGGCAGGACAACTCACACCTCACATCAGCCATGCCTTGCCGCTGGACGAGGCCGCGCAAGGGCTGGAGCTTTTGCGCAGCCGGAAATCAACCGGCAAGGTGGTGATCACGATAGATCAGGATTGATCGGCGTCAGGCTTGGCGCACCAGCGCAGGCGGCGTGGCGCAATAGCCCTGACGCAGCAGATCGGCCAGTTTGGTGGCAATCTCATCCCGACCGGACGCGCCATACATGTTGATCCGCTGAATCCCCAGATCGGGCAACTGCCCGGGCGCGTTGATCGCCTCCTGATGCGGCGGAATGCTTGATTCCAAAAGCGCCCCCACCGCCAGATCCGCGCTGATCAGGGCCTCAACAGAGCGGTCCTCGTCCGACTCAATGGCAAGCTCCCATGGAATACCCATGGCATCGAGACGGCGCAGGACGATGGGGCGGAAAATGCAGAACCTGCAAAAGCCAAGACGCAGGGGGCGTTTGCGCCACGCCTGCCCGCCCATAGCACCCACCCATTTGAGTGGCATCTCGGCCAGGGTCTCACCGCCCGGAGCAAGCTGTTCCTCGGTGGTGAGGATAAGGTCAACCTCACCGCGCTTGAGCGCTTCGTGCAGTTTCACCGTGCTGGAGGATTTCAGCGCCACATTGACCCTTGGAAAAACGCTATTGAATGTCTTCAACACGCGCGGGATCACGGGATAAACAATGTCATGTGGCACGCCTAGCGTCAGTTCACCCTCGAAAATCTCATCGGCCAGACGCCCCACCGCCTCATCATTGAGGTCCACAATGCGGCGTGCGTAGGTCAAAAGCTGTTCGCCCGAAGCTGTGAGCGCAATGCGCCGGTTTGAGCGGTCCATAAGCTCTATGCCCAACATCTCTTCAAGCCGCTTGAGCTGCATCGACACCGCGGATTGCGTGAGGTTCAGCACCTG
Source organism: uncultured Roseovarius sp. (assembly GCA_947496175.1). Classification (GTDB taxonomy): domain Bacteria; phylum Pseudomonadota; class Alphaproteobacteria; order Rhodobacterales; family Rhodobacteraceae; genus Roseovarius. Next base: position 25,865 of record CANMBU010000003.1, on the reverse strand, counting down.
GGCCGCGCGTGTGACGCCGCCTTGTTCTGCCACGGTCATGAAAGAGCGCAGCGTGGTCATGTCCAGATTTCTCATTCCATCACAATCCTTGATGCTAATTGTATCAAACATTCATTTTGAAAATCATACCTTCTGTGCCAGATATATCAACAGAAAAGATGTAATCCAAAAACGTATCACTAAAATTGAAAGGATATACCCATGCTGACCGTATCCACCCGCCGCACACATGCAAACGCCACGGCGCGCCGTGCCTCGCTTGCTGATATGTTCGCCGTCTACCGCGAGCGCCGCGCATTGTCGCGCCTGGATGACCGCGCGCTGAGCGACATTGGTCTGACCCGCGAAGAAGCGGAACTTGAAGCAAATCGCCCGATCTGGGACGTGGCGCGCTAAACGATGCGGCGAAAGCTTCACGGCTCCACCGGACTGCGAAACGCGTGAAATCATGTATTTTCTACGCGTTTCGCACCTTGTAACAGCGTCAGCTTGTCGCAAAGCGCTGTAAAAGACGCTATCAGAGTATTTCTGTCAATTTTTCGCCGCAGAATTGCTTGAAAAGCCCTTCAACCTTACCGATATTAGAACCAAGGTCCGGTATGGACTTTGTTTGGGACACTTATCGGAGGCTTTAATGGCTGAATTCGAAACGATCCGGACGTCAACTGGCGCGCGTACGGCTGAGATCGACGAAGGTCTACGCGCTCATATGAACAAGGTTTATGCGACCATGTCGATTGGCATGGTGCTGACCTTTGCGGCGGCCTGGGCGGTTGGCAACAACGCGGCGCTGATGAACACGCTGTTCACTGGGTTTACCCGTTACATCGTAATGTTTGCACCGCTGGTCATGGTTTTCGCCTTTAGCGCCATGATCAACAAACTGTCCGCAGCAGCGGCACAACTCTTTTTCTACACATTTGCGGCCGTGATGGGTGTGTCGATCTCGTATATCTTCGTGGTCTTCACCGATTTCTCGATCGCGCAGGTCTTCTTGATCACATCGATCGCGTTCGCGGGCCTGTCAATCTGGGGCTACACCACCAAGAAAGACATCTCCGGTTGGGGTAGCTTTCTGATCATGGGTGTCATCGGGCTGATCGTGGCTTCGATTGTAAACCTCTTCCTGGCATCCAGCGCGGTGATGTTCGCTATCTCTGTGATCGGCGTACTGATTTTCGCAGGCTTGACGGCTTATGATACGCAGCAGATCAAGAACACGTACCTCGCCCATGCGCATAGCGGCGACAGTGAGTGGCTTGGCAAAGCGGCCATTATGGGGGCGCTGAACCTCTACCTCGACTTTATCAACATGTTCATCTTCCTGTTGCAACTTTTGGGCAACCGAGAGTAGTCGAGACGTCATACGTCTAAGAAAAGGCCGGCCCTTTGGGTCGGCCTTTTTCGTTCAAGCAGAATGCCTCAGGTGATTTTGGAAAAACCGCCATTTTCCTTCGTCGCCATGTGATGCACTTTTCTGGCCTTCTCACCCATCACAGCCCGCACACCCGCAGCGCCGCGCTGTTTGTGGCGATGCGTATACATGAACCGGGCAAAGAGGCATGCCAGCGGTGTCAACATCCCTGCGTCGATCTCAAGGTAATCAGTCCAAACTGCGCCTGAGCGCGACGGTTTTACATCTACCCGGTGTTTCCACGAGCGGACGTCCCGGTTTCCTTCGTTTGTGATCAATACGCGGTCGAGCGGATTCACGTGATCAATCCTGATCTTGTAATTGGCATAGCGGAACACACCAAAAACGCGGATGTCAGTGGCATAGGTCTTGCCCCATTCCATGCGAACCGGAGGCAGATGTTTGTATTTGGCAATGCGCCGTGTGACATGCATGATGTCGGCAAAGCTGCTGGCTTTGGCAAAAAGCACATCAGGATCGCCGTGATAATGTGCCTTGACCAACAGATTGACCGGAGTGCCGGGGTCCCTGTTTTGCACCTCGCCGGATCCGATCAATTCCCGGCGCAAGTTCGGAAATATGAAGTACCCGATCTGAGGTGCATACTTTTTAATCAGCCCACTCATAACTCACTTCCAAAACACACTGGGTCTATGGAAAACACTTGCGAGAGAATTAGGCTGAATTCGGGCTGAATCCGGCTATTTTTCCACTAATTTGACATTGTTTGAAAACAAACTGTTTTCAAAACACTAGGCGGCACTGTGGATGTTGGATCAAACTGGGCGAGGCTTCAGCCGGACAGTCATAAAGTGTCGCTGCCAATCCTTGGCCTTCCGCAGCCCCAAAAGGCTTAGAACAGCACCAAGCAACAACGCCAATGGAGCCGGTAACGGTACGGGCGCCGGAGCTGTGATCGTGTATTCACCCGCGCTTGTGACTGTGCCGGGAATACCGCCTTCCAGTGGAAAGATCGCATAGAGCGGCGGGACAACACCGGGATCAACCGAGTCCTCAAGCGACAGAATACAGGATAAGGCCGGGCATCCCGGCCCTGCCACTGCGTTCAAAATAGATGCTTCGGTGGCCGGGTTGCCGCGGATGTCATTGTCCACTGCATTATAGACCGGGGCGGAGACCCCCATGCCAAGGGTGTCAAACGTGACCCCGCCCAAGGTGATGTTAAAGCTCGACAGCAAGCCACCCTCTTCGGGGGCATCAAACATGCCGGTTACTCCGGCAATTTCGATGTCAAAGGTGACTGTGGCGGCATGTGCTGTTGGTGCAAGGGCGAAAGCAGCTGCAAAACACGCAGCTTTTGTGGCTGAATTGAACATATCAAAATCCTAAAAAACTAAGCGAATGTCGAAAATATCTCACGGCTTCCAAATTCGGTCAAATGCGCTTGCATGAACATCAAGAATGAATGCAGGCAGGGCGACATCCCGAAACACCGACCACAACGAAAAAAGCCGCGCCTTGCAGGCACGGCCTTTCCAAAACTCAACAAAGGCGGATCTTACTTGATCTTACCTTCTTTGTATTCAACATGCTTGCGCGCGACCGGGTCGTATTTGCGCACCACCATCTTCTCGGTCATGGTACGTGCGTTTTTCTTGGTGACATAGAAATGCCCCGTATCCGCGGTCGAGTTCAGGCGGATCTTGATCGTGGTCGGCTTCGCCATTTTGTCTCTCCTGCAGCAGGGCGATGCTCACCCCGCGAAATGCGTCTTGAAGCCTGCCTTTTAACGGTGGCGGGCTTCGTGTCAACCGGATTCTAGCGGCGGATCAGTTCGATGTGACGCGCGTTGGCATGCGGTAGAAATGATGAACACCGATGGTCGTGGTGCGCGGGAATTTCCGCGCCCAGCGTGGATTTACCGCTTTGGTGTGGTAATGCGTCGCCCCATCCGTCAAATCACGCGGCGCGCCGTTCTGCATCATGACCTGCGCCACCTTGCCAACACGCTTGTATGTCTTGGGTTCATTGATGACCTCTTTGTAGCCATCACAGGTATAGGTGAACTGGCACTGATACTTGCGTCCGGTGCCCTGGTTTACGACACCACAGATCGTGTCCGGAAAAGTCGCGCTGTCCACGCGGTTCAGGATCACCTCTGCCACGGCGAACTGACCTTTTACGCTTTCACCGCGCGCCTCAAAATAGATCGCCTCGGCGAGACATTCCCATTCGGCATTGCCGCCCTCGAACGTTTGATCCTCAATCCAATCCTTGGTGTAGGAAATGTCGGTTCTGAACTCGTCAACATTCACAACAATCGAGCTCGGGATTGAGCTCAGCACACGGTGGTTGTGCGCAGAGAAATGGCCTGCATCCGGTTCGGCATATCCAGCCGTACCAAATGCCATCAGCGCAAGCGCCGTCAGCTTTTTCATCTTAGCCCCCAGGTCTTTCCAGGCCGCAATTCGGCCTTAATTCACGGCGCATATAGAAAAAATAAGGCTTTTGGTCCAGTCCGGCCTCGGCACATTTCCGCCACAAAGTAATAAATGGAACGCCATTGATCCCAGAATTTGGCAAATCTGGCGCCTGGCGACGGATTGTCTACGTAACCCTGTCTTTTACCGCCAATTGTGCGGCAGCAAGTCGCGCCACCGGAACCCGGAAAGGTGAGCAGGAAACGTAGTCAAACCCGGCATTTCGGCAGAATGCGATTGATTCGGGGTTGCCTCCGTGCTCACCACAAATGGACAGCGTCAACTCTGGCGCGGCCTCTCTGCCCCGCTTGGCCCCAATCTCAAGAAGCTCGCCAACCCCGTCCACATCCAGCACGTGAAACGGGTCTTCGGGGTAGACGCCCTGCTGCACATAGGCCGACATAAAGCGCCCGGCGTCATCGCGGCTCAGGCCATAGGTCATCTGTGTGAGGTCATTGGTTCCAAAGCTGAGGAAGGACACATGCTGCGCGATCTCATGGGCACGCAAAGCGGCTCGCGGCGTTTCCACCATGACGCCCAGATGATAGGTGAAGTCGCTGCCCGTTTCGGTGCGCACAGCCGCGGCCACGGCATCCACGCTTTTCTTGACCAGTTCAACCTCGCGCATGGCAGAGACCAGCGGGATCATGATTTCAGGCACCACCGCCTCACCGTCATGGCTGGCTTCGACCGTAGCCTCAAAAATCGCCCGCGCCTGCATTTCGTAGATTTCAGGAACGGCGATGCCCAGGCGCACGCCGCGCATGCCCAGCATGGGGTTGTATTCGTCAAGCGCCTCAACCCGCTCTGTGACGTCTGCCACGGGCAAATCCAGTGCCTCTGCCAGCTCGCGAATGCCGTCGCGGTCTGAGGGCAGGTATTCATGAAGCGGCGGATCAAAGAGACGAATGCAGACCGGACGCCCCTGCATGATGCGGAAAAGATCGGTGAAATCGGCGCGCTGCATGGGCAAAAGCACTTCGAGCGCCGAGGCGCGGTCTTCGCTGGAATCCGCAAAAATCATCTCGCGGATGGCAATCAGGCGGCTGGGGTCCACGAACATATGTTCCGTCCGGCACAGCCCGATGCCCTGCGCCTTGAAGTTCTGCGCCACAAGCGCGTCTTCGGGCGTGTCGGCATTGGCCCGCACTTCGATATCACGGGTCGCATCCGCCCACTCCATCAATGTCCTGAAACTGTCATCGCGCGCGGCCTCCAGCATGGGGGGCTCACCGGCGAGCACTTCGCCACTGCTGCCATCGATGGTGATCATGTCACCGGCCCTGAACATCCGACCGTCTGGAAACACAAGCCGCTTGCGCTTGGTCTGGAACGTGATGTCGTTGGCCCCGACCACACAAGGTTTGCCAATGCCCCGGCCAATCACAGCCGCATGGCTTGTGATCCCGCCCCGCTCCGTCAGCACCCCAGCGGCGGCATGCATGCCGCGAATGTCTTCCGGGCTGGTTTCGCGGCGCACCAGAATGGTCGCCTCGCCTTTTGCATCGGCGGCCTGTGCATCGGCGGCGGTGAAGACAATCTTGCCAGTGGCCGCCCCGGGGCTTGCGCCAATGCCGCGCGCCAGTTCATCGCGGGGGGCTTCGGGGTCGATCTGGCGGTGCAAAAGCTCATTCAAGGCACGCGGCTCGATCCGCATCAGCGCCTCTTCGCGGCTTATGATGCCATCCTCGGCCAGCGCCACGGCAATGGACACTGCCGCGCGTGCACTGCGCGCGACGCGCACCCCGTCGAGCAGGTAAACCTTGCCATCCTCGATGGTGAACTCTGACTGCATCTCTTCGCGAAGCTTTTCGCGCATGAGCTTGGTGTAGGTCTTGAGATCGGCAAACGCCTCTGGCGCCATCTCCTGAAGCGACGGGCCACGTTCATCTTTTTGCAGGAAAACCGCGTCTTTCTCTTGGTTGAGCGCCTCACGTCCCTGGCTCTGGCTCAGATAGCGGCCCGTGCATTGCCGCGCGCCGGTGTCAGAGTTGACCAATTGCATAACACCGGAACCGCTCACGCCCGTGCCAAGCCCCAGTGCCATTTCCTGCACCACAAGGCCAAGTCCCGCATCCGCAGGCGCGCCCTTGGCCTGCCGCAGAAGCCGCGCTGTCGTGCCCTGCCAGGCGCGCGCCATGGATTTCAGAACTTCCAGCAGCTGCGCCCCGGTATCCTGCGGAAACGCCTCTTCGATATCTTCCTCATACGCCGCCAAAGCCTCTCCCAAGGCCTCAATCGGCTCGTCCGAGAGGTCATCAAAAAGATCGGGATCCACCCGTGCCACATGCACCGAATAGGATTGCACGAAACGCAGGTAAAGATCGGCGGCTGCCGCCTTGCCAAGCCTGTCCGATAGTTCGACATAGCGCGCATCATTCATCCCGATGTTCAGGATCGCGCCCGGCCCGCCCCAATCAGGGTCTTCCGATGAAGGCCTGACACAGAGCACTGCCGAGTCGCCGAATGGCTGAAGAAGGGCTGACATATCAGGGGTTTCGCCAGAAGCGATCCCATTCACCGCCTCAAAAGACAGCGCCACGGTCCGCGGCACCGGCAAATCCAGCCGCACAAGGCGTTGCAGGCATTTTGCCCGTCCGCCATGGGTGCTGGCCGCCATGGGCGCATCCGGCGTGATCAGGGTGATATGCGGGTCGTTTTGCTGCACTGCGGCGTTTCCTTCTCGCACGCAGCATAACTATGCTAATTTAATAGGCAAGAGCTGTCAGACAGAATGGACAGTGTGCCCCTGTCCCATCAGCCCTCCAGTTTCCGCAGGTCTGCCGCTTGCAGGCAGATTTCCCGGATTTTATGAAGCATGTTCAAACGGTTGCGACGTAGAATTTCATTATCTGAGTTGATCTGCACCGCCTCAAAAAACGCGTCAATCGGTCCGCGCAGGTCGGCCATGGCGGCCATGGCGGTGGTAAAATCTTCCTCTTTGCTGGCCTTGGCGATCTTTGCATCTGCCGCATCGAGGGCGGCAAAGAGGGCTTTTTCGGTCGCGTCCTCAGCAAATTTCGGGTCCGCGCCAAAGGAATATTCCACGCCATCCTTTTCCTCGGCTTGGGAAAGAAGGTTGTCGGCGCGTTTGAACCCCTGCACGAGGTTTCCGCCATCCTCGGTGGAAAGAACCGCCTGCAAGGCCCGCGCGCGTTTCACCAGAAGGGCTAGATCATCATTGCCCTCCATCGTGATACAGGCGTCGATCACGTCGTGGCGGATGCCTTCGTCGCGCAGGAAAACTTTGAGGCGGTCGTGGAAGAAGGCGAGAAGGTCAGGCGCGACAGCGGCCACCACCCCTTCGGCCACCTCAGCCTGATGGGCGAGTTGCTTTGCCCTGTCGCCGGTTTCTTTGGCTGCGGCCGCGCGCCATTCGGCAAGTTTCAGAACCACGCCAAGAGCGCTTTGGATGGAGGTCATCAACGACAGCCTGAGATCATTCTCCAGCACCAACCGAATGACGCCCAGCGCCGCACGGCGCAGCGCAAAGGGATCTTTTGACCCGGTGGGCTTCTCATCAATCGCCCAGAACCCGGTCAGCGTGTCGAGCTTATCGGCCAAAGCCACCGTGACTGAGACCGGAGCTGTGGGCACATCGTCGGATGGTCCAAGAGGCGAGTAGTGCTCTTCACACGCCGCCGCAACCTCGGTTGGTAGACCAGCCGCGTCGCTGTAATAGCGCCCCATAAGCCCTTGAAGTTCGGGAAATTCATAGACCATTTCGGAGCTCAGATCAGCCTTGGCCACACGTGCCGCTTGCTCTGCGAGATCAGCATCCGCGCCTGTCACATTAGCCATATTCCGCGCCAGCATGGCAATCCGCTCAATGCGCTCCGCCTGAGACCCGAGCTTGTTGTGGAAGGTCACGGATTGCAGGCTCTCCAGCCAAGGCGCCATGCCTTCTTTGGCCACGCGCAAATCATTCTCCCAAAAGAACTTCGCATCCGACAGCCGCGCGGACAGCACCTTTTGGTTGCCCGCCAGAATGGTGGCTCCGTTATCTGCGGTCTCGCGGTTGGCCACGGTGATGAAGCGTTCAATCCGGGACGTCTTGGGGTTTTTCACGGAAAAGAATTTCTGATGCTCTTTCATCGACGTCTGCAGCACCTCGGGCGGCAGGTCGAGGAACTCCGCATCAATCGCCCCCATCAGCACCACGGGCCATTCCACCAGCCCCGCAACCTCGCGCAGAAGGCCCGGGTCTTCGACAACCTCCAAACCAGCGGCAAAGGCCTGATTGGTGGCGTCCTGCCAGATGGCGCGGGCGCGTTCTTCGGGGTCAAGGACGACATGCGCGCGCTTGAGCTTGGCGGTGTAATCCTCGAAAGACGTTACTGAAAATGCATCTGGCGCCATGAACCGATGGCCGCGTGTAGTGCCGCCCGAGGCGATGCCATTCACATCCAAGGGCACCACCTGCGCCTCGCCTACATCATCGGTCAGAATGCATAGAATGCTGTGCAAAGGCCGCACCCAACGCAAGGACCCTGCGCCCCAGCGCATGGATTTGGGCCATGGAAAGTTGCGGATCGTGTCTTCAAGCACCTCGGCAATGATTTCCGCCGCAGGACGACCCGGCTTGGTGATCTTGGCGAAGTAAACCTCGCCCTTTTTCTCGTCGCGGATTTCCAGATCGTCTTTGGTCAGCCCTGCGCCGCGCAGGAAACCTTCAATGGCCTTTTCCGGCGCATCGACACGCGGGCCTTTGCGCTCTTCGCTCAATGTCGGGCTTTCAGCGGTCAATCCCTCAACCGTCAGCGTCAGCCGCCGCGGCGTCGCAAGCCCCGCCGCCGAGGCATAGGTCAACCCCGCCTCAACCATCCCGTCGGTCACACGTTTCTTCAGGTCGTCCGCCGCCCGTGCCTGCATGCGCGCCGGGATTTCCTCGGAGAAAAGTTCGATCAGAAGATCAGGCATCGGTCAGTATCCTTGCGGCGGTTCGGGGCAGCCTTCGGGTGCGCGGTTGCCGTCAAAGACAACCTCGCCGCAGGCATTGATCTGTTGCCAGGCATAGCCACGGCCCTCTTCGGTCACAACCACCACGCGGTCGATGCCGTATTGAATATTCTCCTGCCCCAGAAAGGCCAGCGCGCTGCCATCCTCCAGCGCGCCGCCAATGGCTTCGGCATCGAAACACTCAAACCAGCCCGGCGCGGTCAGCGGCTCGGCATCCTCGTAGATCCGGTAGGTTTCGGTCAGGGTGGTGAGGCTTATCTCCGTGGTAAAGCACGCCCGGTAGCGAATAGGCGAGCTTGTGGCGTCAATCGCTTGAAAACCTTGGTAAAGAATGGGTTCAGGGGCGGCCTCAGCAATGCGCGTCAACTGGACATCATCCGTACCGGTTGGCGTCACTTCTTCATAGAAATGGTAGACTTGCAGATAATACATCGCCACGCCCGCAATGAGCGCGCAGAGCAGGATTGAGATGCCCAGAACTTTTCCCATCTCAGGCCGCTGCTCCGCCTGCTTCGGTCTGCACAAAGGCGTCGGCGCATTGCTTGGCCAGCGCACGGACCCGACCGATATAGGCCTGCCGCTCGGTGACAGAAATCACGCCACGCGCATCGAGCAGGTTAAAGATATGACTGGCCTTGATGCATTGGTCATAGGCGGGATGCGCCATGATGATCCTGTGCCCGGTTTTAGGGTCTTCGGCAGGCTGGCTCAGGATAGCCTCGCATTCGGCTTCGGCCTCTTCAAAGTGGCGCAAGAGCACCTCGGTGTTGGCCACATCGAAATTCCAGCGCGAAAACTCTTGCTCAGTCTGGCGGAAGACATCGCCATATGTAAGCGCAATGGGCGCATCAGGATCGTTAAACGGCATATCCATGACGTGATCGACGCCCAGCACATACATCGCCAGACGTTCCAGACCATAGGTCAGCTCGCCGGAAACAGGTTGGCAGTCATGCCCGCCGACCTGCTGGAAATAGGTGAACTGGCTGACTTCCATGCCGTCGCACCAGACCTCCCAGCCCAGACCCCAAGCGCCTAGAGTGGGGCTTTCCCAGTCATCCTCGACAAAACGGATATCATGCAGGGCCATATCGATGCCGATGGTCTCCAGGCTGCCGAGATAGAGCTCTTGCAAATCCGGCGGGCTGGGTTTGATCAGCACCTGATACTGGTAGTAGTGCTGCAACCGGTTGGGGTTTTCGCCATAACGCCCATCGGTGGGGCGACGCGAAGGCTGCACATAGGCCGCGGCCCAAGGCTGGCTGCCCAGTGAGCGAAGTGTCGTTGCCGGGTGAAAGGTGCCCGCCCCCACTTCCATGTCATAGGGTTGCAGCACCGCACAACCCTTTGTGGCCCAATAGGATTGCAGCCGCAGGATGACCTCCTGAAAGGAGCGTGGTTTACTGGGAGCGTTGGCCATATCAGTCCTCTGCATCGGCCTCATATCGCGGCCAAACTCTCTGTCGCCACTCCCTAAGCCGCGCGTGCGGCGGGGTCAATTCCGCGCAGGCCCAAATTTTGGATGCACCCGGCCTCAGATTTGGTAAAAGATGCCTCAGGTCGCACGATTTATCTGGGCAAGGGGATGTTATGACGCGGTTTCTGTTATCGCTTGTGGTTTTGGTATTTGTCAGCGTCGCACCCGCTTCTGCGCAACAACAGGTGTTTGTGCAGGTCGAGGCGCATCCCAGTCTGACCGCCGGCGAGGCCGCGGTGCGGCGCTATGCGTCGCGGGTACAGGATGTGAACGGGTTCACGTTGCGCGGCGGATGGTACGCGGTGGCACTTGGGCCTTATGCGCCTGCAGATGCACAAGCAATTTTGCGCAACCTGCGGGCCGCACGCCTGATCCCACGCGACAGCTACATCGCGCGTGTGACGGACTATCGCCAGCAATTCTGGCCGGTTGGCACCAACCTTTTGGGCAACCCCGCGCTCCTGGTGCCGCAAAACCAAGGCACAGAGACCGCGCAATCAGAGTCCACACCGAACACGACAGAAGAGGCCGCAGCCCCCGAGCCGCAATTGCCCGAACCCTCTGACGAAACTGTCCGGCAGGCCCGCAACAGCGAGGCACAGCTCACACGGGAAGAACGGGCCCAGTTGCAGATCGCGCTGGAATGGGCCGGGTTTTATCAGGGGCGCATTGATGCCGCCTTTGGCCGCGGCACGCGCAATTCCATGTCGCGCTGGCAAGAGGCCAATAATTTCGAGGTCACGGGCGTTCTGACCACGCGGCAGCGTGCCGTTTTGCTCAAGCAATACAATTCTGTTCTGGAAGACTTGGACCTTGCACTTGTGCGCGATGCCAAAGCCGGAATCGAGATTCAGATGCCCTCGGCCATGGTGGCCTTTGAGAAATACGAACCGCCCTTTGCGCATTACACAGGTGACGGCGTGGCGCAGGTGCTTTTGATCAGTCAGGAAGGCAACCGTGCCACGCTGACCGGGCTTTATGACATCATGCAGACGCTGGCCATTGTGCCTGAAACCGGCGAGCGCGTTCTGAACAGCAACAGTTTCAAGCTGATTGGCGAGGGCACAAAAATTGTCTCGCACACGGAAGTCACGCTGGATCAGGGGCGTCTGAAAGGCTTTTCCCTCGTCTGGCCCGCGGGCGATGAGGAGCGGCGCGCGCGGCTCTTGGCCGAAATGCAGAAGAGCTTTGCGACCTTTGAGGCCGTCCTTGACCCAGCTGCGGGCAGCGGCACGCAGAGCATTGATTTGATCGCAGGGCTGGAAATCCGCAAGCCGCGCCTGTCACGCTCAGGCTTTTACGTGGATCGTGCGGGAACGGTGGTGACCACCTCGGAAGTTGTGGCTGAGTGCCGCCGGATTACCATTGACGAACGTTTTGAGGCCGAGATTGCCGTGCAGGATGCAGAGCGCGGTATCGCCGTGCTGCGCCCGCTGGAAACGCTGGCCCCCATCGGCATCGCGGCCTTCAGCCCGGAGGAACCGCGTCTGAAATCCGATGTGGCCGTGGCGGGATATTCCTATGGCGGGCTTCTGGGTGCGCCGACCATCACGTTTGGTGAGCTTGCCGATGTGCAAGGATTGAATGGTGAACAGGATCTTAAACGTCTGGCGCTGACGGCTCTTGATGGGGACGCTGGCGGGCCTGTTGTTGATGCCGGCGGGGCCGTGCTGGGTATGCTTCTACCCGATGGTCAGGGGGGTCGGCAACTGCCCGACGGGGTCAGCTTTGCCGCCAAAGCCGATGTGATCCGGACGCTTTTGGGGGAGCTTGGTGTGAGCACGCAAGAGTCGCGTGATCAGACCGATGTGGGGCTTGAGGCGCTGACGGACCGGGCTTCTGGTATGACTGTCTTGGTGAGTTGCTGGGACTGAGTTTCGATTTTTGCGGCGCAAAACCCGACCGGCTGGGGGCCCTGCCCCCAGACCCCCGGGGTATTTCAAACAAGAAAGAAGACAGATCAGCCTGCGATGCCAGCCTTGACGTGAATGAGCGTGGGACGGTCGGCCTCAAAGGCTTTGCGCGCCGCCTGCCCCATCTCGTCCAGTGAATTGGGCGAGGTTGCATGCGCGCCGTAAGCCTTGGCCAAAGCAACAAAATCCGGATTTCTGGCAATGACGGCATTGGGCGCAATCTGCGAACGGATCATGCTGTCTTCGATCTCTTTCAGCTTGCCGTTGTCCCATAGGATGATGGGCAGCGGCAGGCCATGTTCCACGGCTGTGCCGAGTTCTTGCAGGGTGTATTGAAAACCGCTGTCACCGCAGATGGCCAGTGTGGGCTTGCCTTTACGTGCGATGGCGCCGCCAATGGCGGCGGGCATGCCATAGCCCAGCGTGCCGTAGCCAAAGGGATGGTGCCAGTGCCCCGGGCGGGACATCGGCCAGACTTCCTTGGCGACATAGGCAAACTGCGTCATGTCGGAATAGATCATCGTGTCGTCCGGAATGGCGGCGCGCAGGGCATCGGCCACGGCGACGATACCGGGGCGTTCCGCATCGGTTTCGGCCCACCAGCGGGCGTTGTGGGCGGCGATTTCGTCGGGGGTCCAGTCGGTTTTGTTGGACTCCGGCAAGGCGTGCAGGAGGTTTTCCAGGAACGCGGCGGCATCTGCCACAATTGAGCGCTCTGCGGCAGGATGGTCCAGCTCAGTGGGGTCAATGTCTACGCGGATCAACTGCCCTTTGTGGCCCAGTTCGGTGCGCCACAAATCCACCTCAGCCAATTCCGAGCCGATCACAAGAACCAGATCAGCTTGCGCAAAAGCTTGGGCACTGTCCGGGCGGGCCAGAAACGCCCCCAGATCAAGCTCGTAATTCGGATCAACAATACCGCGCCCCGCATAGCTCATCATCGTGGCTGACCCGCTGCGCCGGGCCAATTCGGTGGCCACCCCTGCTCCGGCCTTTGCGCCCCCGCCGAAAAGGATCAAAGGCCGTTTTGCGGATGTAAGGGCCTTGGCGGTGGCAAGAATATCGTCAGGCCGCGCCATTGGGCGGGCCAATGGGGTCGCTGGCCGATCTGGAGCTGCCTCAACCGTGCTGCCGCCAATCGCAATGGGCACCTGAATGTGCTTTGGTCTGGGCCGGGCCGTCGCAAACTCATTGAACGCCCGATCAATCAGCGCATAGGCCGCCTCGGCAGACTTCACCTCATGGCTCCAGTCACAAACACAGGCTGCGGCCCCTTCCTGATCAATCATCTGGTGCAGCTGGCCGCGTTTGGCCGCCGTTTCATCAAGACAAGAGGAAATCACCAGCAGCGGCACGCTATCGGAATAGGCCTGGCCCATAGGTGTCATAATGTTGGTCAGCCCCGGCCCGGTGATCACATAAGCCACGCCGGGTTTGCCCGACGCGCGGGCATAGCCATCGGCCATGAACCCCGCCCCCTGTTCGTGGCGGGCCAGAATGTGAGTGATCCCCGCCTCTTCGATGCCGCGATACATCTCGACATTGTGCACGCCGGGAATGCCAAAGATCACATCGACACCGCGTGCCTTCAGCATGTGGGAAATTTGGGCCCCTAAAGGTCGTTGCGTCATCAGGCTCTCCAGAAAGACAGGGTGAAAATGGCATAAACGGCCAAGAGTTCGAGCCGCCCGATCAGCATGGCGGCGGTCAGGATCCATTTGGCGGTGTCGTTGAGGGTGGCGAAGTTGCCGGTAGGGCCGATTGTGTCGCCTAAACCCGGGCCAATATTGGCCAAGGCTGCGCTGGCACCGGAAATCGACGTGGTGAAGTCGAGACCGGTGAAGCCGAGGAGGACTGAAATGATGCCCAGAGTGGCCACGAAGAAGACAAAGAAGCTCATGACGGAACTGAGCACATCCTCTTCAATCGCGCGGCCATTATAGCGCGGCGTGAAGACCCCGTGCGGTGTGTAGATGCGGCGCAGCTGTGCGCGCACCGAGGCAAAAAGAAGCTGATAGCGGAAGACCTTTATCGAGCAAGAGGTTGACCCGGCGCAGCCGCCGATCAGACCGATGAAGAAAAGGATCGTAACAGGGAAAGAACCCCAAAGCATGTAGTCGGCGCTGGCGTATCCCGTGCCGGTCAGGATGGAGACTGTGTTGAACAAAACCTTGCGGAATGTGGGCTCGGTGACGGTTTCCGCCTCTAACATGCGCCACGCGCTAAGGATCAGAACAAAGGCGACAGCGGTCAGGAAAAAGCCCCTGATCTGAGGATCGGTGAGAAGCGGGCGTGCCGTGCCTGCGGTGATCTGGACAAAGCGCACAAACGGCAAAGCGGCCAGCATCATGAACGCCACTGCGACATATTCCGCTGAGGCGCCTAAGGCCGCGAAAGAGGTGTCGTAGTTTGCAAACCCACCTGTGGAGACCGTCGTCATGGCATGCACTGTGGCGTCAAACGGGTTCATGCCGGCCATGATGTAACCTGTGACACACAGCAAGGTCAACGTCAGGTAAATCACTGAAATACGGGAAGAAATCTCAGTTGCACGCGGCAGGATTTTTCCCATCGTGTCAAAGCCGGAGCTGCGGAATATCTGCATGCCACCGACGCGCAATTCCGGCAGAAACACCATCGCCACAACGATGATGCCGATGCCGCCCAGCCACTGCATCAAGCCGCGCCATAACAATAGTCCTTTGGGCAGCTCCTCTAGGCCAGAAAGCACTGTGGACCCGGTGGTCGTGAGGCCCGACATGGCCTCAAACACGGCATCGACAATCCGCGCATCTGTCGCACCGAGAATAAACGGCAAAGCGCCGAAGATTGGCAGAGCAACCCAAACCCCAGTGGTCAAAAGGAATGTCTGCTGGATGGTCAGCCCCTCACGCACACCATTGCGACAGGCCAGTGCAACCAGTCCGCCCACCAAAACCGTCAGAATAGCGCTTTCGGCAAAGACCATCCAATGCTCACGCCCTTCGGCGATATCGACCAGCATCGGCAGGATCATCGCCAGCCCCAGCGCCATGACCGTCAGGCCAATTACATATCCGACAGGGCGAAAGTCCAACATGCGCGCAGAGTTGGCCGGGGGGTGCGCCAGTGTCAAGCACGGGTCGCGCGAAATCTCAGAGCATCGCGACACAAACTCTGCCCTGTGGATAAGTGAGCAGGTAGCTCGCACATGGCAGAAAGTCGCTTAGTTTAGACTTCGCCCTCCCAATGCGGCGATACAGTCCCCACCGATTAGTTTTGAGACATTCGCACTCAATTCCAGAGTTTTCAGGCATGCAGAGCGCGCCCCTGCCGTGCGCATTGACGTGTCATCCGCCACTTGGAAATGAAAAGACGGGCCTATTTAAATGCGCCCGCCATTGATCATGAAGGTGCTACATTTTTGTGCTATCCTCATCGAAGTATTGGATTCGAAAAAAGGAACGATAGGAACGAGTGAGGGTATTTTTGCGAGGTTAAAAACGGATCTGAGGAGGGTGCAGCAACGGGAGAACAGCACTTGTCTTTTGGAACTCAGTCATCGCAGCTTTTCGACTTTGGAACCTACGTCAAACGCCAATTCAACCTGTTGCGGCGTGCGAAGAAGCTACCAGAACAAAAGCTCGAAAGTCTTGCGCGCGAAGCGATCAAACGGCTCGCGGCGCAGGATGAAAAATTGGAATTGGAAGACCCTGGATCGTCAGAGGAGGAGTTGACGCATCTTTGTGAGGCACTGATGTCTGACGATGAGACAGCAGCTGCCATGCTCATTCTTGAGCTCAATGCCAAGCATATTTCGCCAGAGGTGATTTATCTCAAATACTTGGCCGCCGCGGCCAGAACGCTGGGCGACTGGTGGGAAGAAGACCGCGTTGGATTTTGGCAGGTCACCGTGGCAACAGGGCGTCTTTTGGCCATTATGCGCAGCATGCGGCACCTGTTCGAACCTGTGCAGTCGCGCAACGAGAAGGCCGCTATCTTTGCGTCTGTTCCTGGCGAACAGCATGTTTTGGGCGTGCATATGGCGGCCGATGTTTACCGCAAAGACAATTGGGACATTGCGATGCTGACAGGCCTCACGCATGACGAGCTTGTCGCTGAAATTGAGCAAAATCGGACAGATGTGATCGGGCTGTCTATGACATCCTCGCAGTCGCTGGACGCTTTGGCGAAGCTTGTTGTTGCCATACACATCTGCCGCCCAAACACACCGGTCGTTGTGTGCGGCCATCATATCAAGGACATCCGCCCAAAACTGGCCTGGATGGAATTTGATGGCATTGCCGAGGACGTCGAAGAGGCCAAGACGGTCATGACAGAGCTTGTGGACGACCGCAGCAAAAGTGCTGCAGCCCACAGGGCAAGCAATGTGATCCGCATCGCGTAGACTGCAATGCTCTGGGTCACGATTACAGAGCGCCGCGAGGGCCATCTCGCATGCAAAACTTGCAAGTTGTTTGAAACCAACTCGCAAACCCTGGGCGAGCGCAACTTGGTTGCGCGCCCGGGTCACAGCCTATGACTTACGCGTAAAACAGATCGCGGAAGACGTATTGACCGATTTCTTCGCGTTTGACACCCAGTTGTGACAGTTCAGCGTCCGATTTGGCTTCTAGCTTTTCTATCAAGCCGCGGCGCGATGCCGACTGGGCCTGAGTTTCGATAGCCTGACGCAGACTTTTGGCCAAACGGCCAACCAATTCGGAGATATGTGCAGTAACAGTCGTCATTTGGAAACCTCGTGATTTGAGTTCAGGTTCCCTCCCTGCGCAAAACATAGGACCGTCCGGCTCAGATGAGTACCGCCAATAGCAAAATCCCGGGTTGCGTTAAACGCAACCCGGGAGATTTTACTCAAATTACCAGGTACTTAAATTAGATCAGCCATCCTTAGCTGCTGTGCTCAACGGTTCTGGCATAGCAGGTGGCATGGACGGTTTGCGGGGCCGTTTGGCTTCGGCATCCGTGGTTGGCGCTGCTGCAACCTTTTGCGGTTGTGTGACAGGCTTTGCAGGTGCTGCAATGGCAGGTTTTGATGCCACCTTGGCCGCCGGCGCTACAGCTTTGGGAGTTGGAGCCGCCTTCGCCTTTGGGGCGTCCGCGGCTTTGGCGACAGGCTTGGTCGCCACTTTGGGCTTCGCCTTTCGCGTCGGAGCCGCTTTCGGGGCCACCGTCTTGGCGCTCGCTGGTTTGGCTTCTACTTTGGCCGGCGCAGGTTTTGCAGCAGCGGGCGCTGGCTTTGCCGGAGCAGGTTTCGCAACCGTTTTGACCGCTGCCGCCTTCTCGACTTTGGCAGCAGGCTTGGCCGTGGCTTTCTTGGCCATTGGCTTTGGCGCGGTCTTGGTTGCAGGTTTTGCAGCAACTTTTTTAGCAACCGGCTTCGGCGCGGGTTTCGCGGCGGGTTTCGCTTTGGTCACTTGCTTCGGCATCGCGATCACTTTTGCCTTGGGCTTAGCCGCAGGCTTGGGCTTAGCCGCCGGTTTGGCTTTGGCCTTCGCTTTGGGTGCCGGTTTTGCTTTAGGTGACTGAGTCGGGGTCACATCGCCAATGCGCAGTCCCACGAAAAAGAGCTGCGCATCGAGGGCAGCTTTGCCAGCCAGTTGTGCAATTTTAATGTTGTTTTCCATCACATAGCCAGCCATGCGCAAGCTTGCGATCGAGTATTTGAGAGGTGCTGAAAGTGGTTCCACAGCGAGGGTCCTTTCCGAGTATGTCGCACAGGAGTCGCGCTGTCCTGCGACTTGCTCATACACTTTTTGCAGTCGCAGCAAAAGAGGGTGAAGCAGCCTTTATAAAAAGGCATTGCGATGCAGCAATTTTATGCCGCATCGCAGTATATTTGATCAAGTTTTCGGCGAGGTGAGAACCGCTGTGCTGACTTTACCCAACGTGGATCAGCGTTGAGAACAGCTTGGGATCCAAGCTTTCAGCCGAGAACGTGTCACCATGGGTCAGGATGCTGACCGCGTCGTGGCTGTGCAGGCTTTCCTGATGGCTCGCAATCACGCGGAAATCGCCGATCCGCGCGTCGTTCAGGAGTTGCTCACAGAAGAGCCGCGCCGCGTCTTCCACAAAGATCGGGTTGGCCGCGTTCAGTTCGGCAAAGGCCTGTTCATCCTCGCGTTTGACCATGACTTGCGTTTCGGTCTCAACGGCGCTGCGCGCGTTGTCGATCAGGTCTTCAAACCAGACGCAGTTGTCACAGGCCACCTCCACCGAAATCCGCGCAACCGAGCGCTGTGAATGCGGTGTTGCAAGCTGCCCGCGCACTTGCCGCGCGTGTTCGCTGAGTTCAAGCGAACACGGGCATGTCGACGAGTAAACATAGTCGAGATGCATGAATTTGCGCCGCACACCTTCGGTTTCCACCAGCTCCAGCGCGATATCGTAGTACTGATACCCTTCAAGGCCGGAGCGCAGAGATTTGATTTTCATCGGGTAGGAAAACCGCATTTGAATGCGCGCGTCAAAGCTGTCGAGATCGCTGATGTAATCATCCAGCGCCGCTTCAATCACTTCGAAACTAAAGGTTTTTTCGGCGTGCTTGTAAAAGCTGCGCATGATGCGGGACATGTTGATGCCCTTCTTGCCCGCCTCAAGGCTGACAGAGCCGGTCACAGATGTCTCAAGCGTGAGGTCACCGTTGTCGCGTGTGTGAAAGCGAATGGGCAGGCGGAAGTTCGAGATGCCCACATGCTGGATTTGTCTCTTTGCCCCACGAATGAGCGAGGACGGCCCGTTCTGCAAATCGGGCATCGTGGCCTTGTAATCTGCATCAGGGGTGAAATCCTCGGGATAGTCGCGGCGCAGAAGCGGGTAGTTCGACACCTCTGTCTGTGGCAGAAGGCGTGCAACTGCCGGATCCAAATCCGCCACTTCTTCGGGCGTCGCTTGTTCTGCCCACGCCCGCAGACGCGCAAGGGCGTCTTCAGCCTCGGCACGGTTCATTTCTTTACCCAAATCGGTGGTTTGAATATTCATGGCCGGGGTCCTCGTTCTGTACCGACAGACCACCATATAGGGCCTAATGCCGGAAATTGCGACTGTATTCACGCTTACGTCAGAATAAGACAAACGGATCATTTGTTTCTGCTGACACGGTCTGTCGCGGATGGACAAGACAGAGACGTCAAAAGGTTTGTTCCTGATTCAAAGAGGAGCGTTTGATGCATGACATTCTAAATCTTGAGCGATATCCGTTGGACAAATCCGACAGCACGGCTTGGTGTGATCTTGTGGGGCGCTGCCAAAACGCGCTTGCGCAGGAGGGCATGTTCACACTTACGGACTTCATGCATATGCATATAGCAGCAGGCGAGACGGCGAGAATGGCAGATACTTTTGCCACGCAGAGCTTTCGCCACGAGCGAGCGCACAACATTTACTTTCTGAAATCCATACCGGATCTTACTCCGGATCACCCGGCCTTGACGCAGTTTCACACATCGAACCAGACGCTTTGCGCCGATCAGATCAGGGGCTCTGCCCTGCTTCGTCTTTACGAATGGCCGCCCTTTGCGCGTTTTCTGGCAGCAACCATGGGGCGGCCGGCGCTTTACGTCATGGACGATCCATTGGCGCGGGTGAATGTCATGTCTTACGATGCAGGTCAGGCGCTCAACTGGCACTTTGACCGCTCGGAGTTTACCACAACCCTTCTTCTGCAAGCGCCTGAAGCGGGTGGCGCGTTTGAGTACCGCACGGATTTGCGAACGGAGGATGATCCGAACTATGACGGTGTTGCGCGGCTTTTGAGCGGAGAAGACGACCAGGTGCGCGCTCTTCATCTGACGCCCGGATCGCTCAATGTTTTCAAGGGGCGCAACACCGCGCATCGTGTTTCACCAGTAAAAGGAGAAACACCGCGCGTCATCTCGGTCTTTTCCTACTACGACAGACCCGGCGTGCGGTTCACGCAGAGCGAGCAGATAGGCTTTTACGGCAGGTCGGCATAAGACGCGTCAAACAGCGTCAAGCGCGCCCAGAACATCCGCAATCAGATCGTCTTTGTCCTCGATCCCAACGCTAAGCCGGATGAGACCGGGCGTGATGCCAAGCTCTTGTTTGTGGTCCTCGGATAAACGCTGATGCGTGGTTGTGGCCGGATGTGTGGCGATGGATTTCGCATCCCCGAGGTTGTTGGAGATGAGAACGATATCCAGCGCATTGAGGAACCGGAACGCCGCCGCCTGCCCGCCTTTGACCTCCAAAGCGATGACCGTGCCGCCCTTGCCCATCTGGCGCGTGACCAACTCATGCTGAGCGTGGCTTGGATGGCCAGGATAGACGACACGGGTGAGCTTTGCGTGCCCTTGCAGGGCTTGCGCGATGGCCTCGGCGCCCTCTGCCTGCGCCCGCACGCGTAGGTCAATCGTTTCCAGACCTTTGAGCATCACCCAGGCTGTGAAAGGCGACATCGAGCCGCCTGTGTGCTTCATGTAGGGCTCAACCGTTTTGCGGATATAGTCCGTCGTGCCAAGGATCACCCCGCCCAGCGCGCGGCCCTGCCCGTCGATATGCTTGGTGGCGGAATAGACCACGACATCGACCCCCTGCTCCATCGCGTTGGAAAAGACTGGGGTGGCGAAAACATTGTCGACGACGACCTTGGCCCCGACGGCATGGGCCAGTTTGGAAACGGCGGCAACATCGATCACTTCCAAAGTTGGATTGGCAATCGTCTCAAAGAACACCAGCGATGTGTCAGAGCGGATGGCCGATTTCCAAGCCGCGAGATC
Organism: uncultured Roseovarius sp.; assembly: GCA_947496175.1. Classification (GTDB taxonomy): domain Bacteria; phylum Pseudomonadota; class Alphaproteobacteria; order Rhodobacterales; family Rhodobacteraceae; genus Roseovarius. Next base: position 4,923 of record CANMBU010000003.1, on the reverse strand, counting down.
GGTGCCATCCACAAAAGTGACCTCAACGCCGTAACGCGTCAGAATTTCTTCCAGAACGTAGAGGCAAGAGCCAAAGAGCGCACGGGCCGACACCACATGATCGCCCGCCTTGAGCATGGACATGAGCGCGCCAGAGACCGCCGCCATGCCGCTGGCGGTGGCAAAGGCGTCTTCGGCCCCTTCCAGAGCGGCGATGCGGTTTTCGAACATCGCGACGGTGGGATTGCCATAACGGGCATAGATGAACTCATCCTCACCCGCCTGCAAGAACCGCGCCTCGGCCGCCTCGGCGTTGTCGTAGACAAAACCTTGGGTGAGAAAGATTGCCTCGCTCACTTCGTTATATTGGCTGCGCCGTGTCCCGCCATGCACCAGCTTGGTGCGTGTGTTCCATTTTTTGTCCATCCTCGACCTCCGGGCCAAAATTCGCGTATCTGCGGGGACAAAAAAAGCCCCCACCGGACAAACCAAAGGGAGCTTTCACCTCTCGCCTCTTTAGCGGCATGTTTAACGTGGCCCGCAATCCGGTAACAAATCGCCACGGAGTGGATTTACCCAAGTGGGTCAGGCGCGTCAACACCGCTCATGGAAGTCCAAAAATGTTTGAGAAGTCGTGCGAGCCTAGACGGGATTGTCCTCGGGCGGCATCACCATAAGCACCATGAACCAATATAATGCATGCAGGATCATGGCGAAAAGCGCCATACCGGTCATCCACACAGTGAGTGACCCCGACTGAATGAGAAGCTCATTCACAATAAGAACCGTCCCCGCAGCCAGCGCATTCACACGCAGAAGCGAGACCCGCGCCATGAGCTTGCCGCGCACCACTGAATTGGGCGAGACCCGTTCAAGAACCTCATCCTCTCGCCGCATACCAAGGATCATAACGACCAGAACAAAGATGCAGGCCGCAGAAAGTATCCGCTGACTGAAAATCGGGCTGCTGATGATAAGCTGACTGATCGCGAGCATGAGCATCGCGCCCACAGGCCAGTAGAGCATCCGGGATCGATCACGATCTGGTTGAGAAAGCTGGGCTGCTGCCGTCGGCAAGTTCCGCCAGATCGCATAGGTCTGGCCCATCACAAGGACCATGACAAAGCTCTTCTCTTTTGCAAGGCCGAAACTCGACAATCCGACCCAGAGCATGAGCATCACGACAATCGGCACGAGGTATTCCACCCGCATGGGAGGCACGGAGGACACGGCGTCCACGACTTTTGACGACCAACGACGTTTCATGGGTGGGAGTCGTTGCACCGAAATGCGACATTTCGGAGGCAATCAAACGCACATTCGATGAAATTTACGTCGGATTAAACGTCTTCTGAGCTGTCGGCGCTGTGCTCAGAAAAGAGTTTTGCCTGGGACATGAAAAAGAGGAAGATTGCCGCGGTAAGCCCGAACGTCTTGAAGTAGACCCAGCTCTCCTCGCTCATCGTGCGCCACACGACCTCGTTCAGGGCTGCGAGGGCAAAGAAGAAATACATCAGCCGCCGGGTCAGGATCATCCAGCCCTCTTGCGTCAGGGGCATGACCCCTTCCATCACATATTGTAAGTAAGAGGTGCCGCGCGTCAGACCAAATGCCAGGATTCCACCAAAAAGAAGATAGATGATCGTGGGTTTCATTTTGAAAAACCGCGGGTCATTGAACCAGACACTCAAGCCACCAAAGACAACAAGCAAGACTGCCGTCACGGCTTGCATCTTGGAGAGATGGCCGGTGAGCTTCCACAAGATCCCCATACAAATGAGAAAAACGGGGATGAAGCCCGCAGTGACCACGACAAAGCCGTCATAGTCCGTCCCCCCAAAGGTAAATGTACGATCTTTGAGCCAGAGGTAGGCTGCAAAGAACCCCAGGATCGGGCCAAACTCCAAAACGGTTTTGACCATGGGGGAGACGGTCTTGTCGCTCATGTCGTACCTTTCACCTTATCCGCCCACCTCAACTATCACAGCCCCCGCTGCAATCAATGCCATAAGGGCAATCCGACGCGGGCCGACGGTTTCTTTCAGGACCAGCCATCCGATGAAAGCGGCAAATACGGTGGAGGTTTCGCGCAGCACGGCGGCCTCTCCCACCTTGTCGAGCCGCGTGGCCAGCATGATGGAGCCAAAGGACAGGAATGCGGTCAATCCACCCAGAACACCGCGTGCCATCAAGGGGCCGAGATCGGGAGGGGCTGCCATGCGGCTTCGGCGCACCCATGCAATAACCGGGAAGACCAGCCCGTCGAAAAAGAAAAACCATGCCAGAAAGGTGAAAGGATTGGCTGTGGAGCGAATGCCGTAAGCATCATAGGTCGTGTAGAGGGCCACGAAGAGGCCGGTGACGACCGCCAACCCCAGGGCGGCGGGCATGGTGTCACGGTTCAGGGTGAGTGTGCGCAGGTTGTAGATCGCCAAACCGTAGATGCCTGAGAGCAGCACCCCCACACCAAGCCACTGCACAAATGAGAATGTTTCACCAAAGAGCAGGTAAGCGCCAATCACAGTGAAAAGAGGCCCCGTACCGCGCACCACGGGGTAAACCACTGTATAAGCCCCTCGTGTGTAAGCCATGGCCTGAAGCACTTTGTAAACGGTGTGAATGGCCCAGGCGACAGCAAAAATCAGCCACATATGCGGCTCGGGCCAGGGCACCACGAAGAAGGCAAAAGGCGCGGCCATGGCGGCATAGCTGATGTCAATGGCACCGCGTGTCAGCCAGGGATCGTGCCGCCCTTTTTGCAGAGCACCAAAAACGGCATGCAGGAAGGCCGCGAGCATGGCGAGCGCCAAGGCCATCTGATGACCCGTCTCGGTGCCTTCAATGGAGATCAGCCAGTCGCTCATGATCTGGCCAGGCGCGTGACTAGGGTGTCCATGTGGCGTCGATGGTGGAACCGGTCACAAGCTGCTCAACGGCGGCGGCTATATCCGAAATGCGTCCACCGCTCTCTTCCAGGGTCATAGTGGCACCGATGATCTGCACAAGACCCAAACCCGTCTCAGATTGCATCCTAAGCGTAAGTGTCCCCTTTGCGGCGGGCATGGCACGCGCAAAACGCATCAAAGCATCGCGACTTCCTGCGGTGAACATCTCGGCAGGCAAGCGGTTCAGGATCTGCACCCAATCGCGCAATGACGCCACCTCTTCGATCACAGGGCGCAGGGCGCGGGAGAGGTCACGTGTGGTGTCAAGATCAAGAACAAGAGACGTGAGCCGCATGCCGCCAAGCGTCAGTTGCATGCGTTCCAGAGACTTCAGATCGATGCCACCGCCGCTTGCTGTGAGCGAAATAGACCCGAGGTCTTCGGCATCGAACAGCAGCTTTTCGATCAAAAAATCAAAGCTGTCAGGATCGCGCTGTGCCTTGATCTTAAGCGCACCCATCGCGTTTTCATTGCCAGGCCCGAGGTCCATCTTCAGACCTTGGACAAGGCTGATACCCTGAAAGTCCGCTTCAAAGGTCAGGGGAACACCGCGATTCTTTACTGCTGCTTCAATGCCTGTCGCGCGGTACTCGACAGAGGCGAAATCGTTTTCACGCAAATCCGCAAAGCTTCTGTCGATCCGGCACCAGCCTGTTTCTGTCACATTGGGCTGAATAGCGCGCAGGCGGGGCGGCGTGCCGATCAGAAAGTTGAAACTTTGCCAGCCCGAGAGACATAGCTCTGGCGTCATGGGCGCGGGCGGATCTTCGGCTTTTGCAGCGTGCAATGTGCTCAGACCCAGAAGTGCTGAGCAGACAAGCACCCGGATCATCGTTCCAGCCCTGTCAATGCATCCGCAAAATCCTCAGGGTCAAACGGGGCCAGATCGTCAATCTGTTCTCCCACACCAATCGCGTGAATAGGCAGGCCGAACTTGTCTGCGAGCGCCACCAGAACGCCGCCCTTCGCCGTGCCATCAAGCTTGGTCATGACCAAACCGGACACATCCGACATCTCCTGAAAGGTCTTGACCTGACTGAGCGCGTTTTGACCCGTGGTGGCATCCAGCACCAAAAGCGTGTTGTGCGGCGCACTTTCGTCTTTCTTGCGGATAACCCGCACGATCTTGGCCAGCTCCTCCATCAGATCAGCGCGGTTTTGCAACCGCCCGGCGGTGTCGATCATCAAGAGGTCCGCGCCGTCCCGCTCGGCCTGATCCATGGCGTCAAAGGCCAGGCTGGCCGGGTCTGAGCCTTCGGGCGCGGTGAGGACTGGCACCCCTGCCCGGTCACCCCAGATTTGCAACTGCTCCACTGCCGCAGCACGGAACGTGTCACCGGCGGCGATCACCACTGTCTTTCCCGCGGCTTTGAATTGGCTGGCAAGCTTGCCGATGGTGGTGGTTTTGCCGGAGCCATTGACGCCTACGACCAAAACAACCTGTGGGCGCTTGGGATAAAGCGGCATGGGGCGGGCAACCGGTTCCATAATTCGGGCAATCTCGGTCGAGAGCAGCTCTTTGATCTCTTGGGTTGAGAGCTTCCGGCCCATGCGCCCTTCGGCCATGTTGGCCGTCACGCGCAGCGCTGTATCCACGCCCATATCCGCCGTGATCAGCAGCTCTTCGAGCTGTTCAAGCATGTCATCGTCGAGCACCCGGCGCACGACGGTTTTTTTCTCCGTCCGCCCAAGCAGACGACCCAACAGGCCCGGCTTTTTGGCGGGTTCTTCGGGCTCGGGTTCGGGTTTTTCAGCCGCAAGGGACGCGGCCATGGATGCCGCTGCGGTGCCAAGCGATGGTTTGGGCGCCTCTGGCTCTGGTTGTGATGCGTCCTGAACCTGTTCCGGAACCTCCGCGTTCTCCGGGGGGTCCTGCACGTCGGGGGGTCCCGGCTCGGGGGCCGGGACGCTGGTGCGCTCTGGCTCTGGCTCTGGCTCTGGCTCTGGCTCTGGCTCTGGCTCTGGCTCTGGCTCTGGCTCTGGCTCTGGCTCTGGCTCT